>NZ_JBFAIF010000001.1:0-195599 GCF_040654555.1 Nonomuraea sp. NPDC050680
TGTTCGCTGGGGGCGCCCCGCGCGGGGGGCGGGGGGGGGGGCCCGGCCCCCCCCCACCCCCCCGGCACCGGCGGCCTCTATCGCCTGTGACAACCCACGCGGCACATCATGTCGCCACGACGTCGCAACCGGCCGCTTCCATGGCGGCCCGCACCTCCAGCTCGTCCACGGGGCCGTCGGTCAGGATGCTCACCCGAGATTCCGCCGGA
This sequence comes from Nonomuraea sp. NPDC050680, assembly GCF_040654555.1. NCBI lineage: Bacteria > Bacillati > Actinomycetota > Actinomycetes > Streptosporangiales > Streptosporangiaceae > Nonomuraea > Nonomuraea sp. NPDC050680. The sequence continues at coordinate 210 of NZ_JBFAIF010000001.1, forward strand.
TCTACGTCCACCCCCACGACTCCCGGCACCTGGATGAGCTCCGCCTTGACGGTGCCAAGACAGTGGGCGCACGTCTTCGGTGACAGGCCGGTGACGCGATAGGCGACAAGACTGTACGCAACGGTGATCAATGGGGTTCCTCCTCGTTCGCGGCGATGACGATTCGCCTCACTCACCGATCGTGCTGCAGACCAGGGTGCCTGTGGAGGGCGCGAAAACTTCGGAAGTAGGACATGGCGGAAATCGGAACTCTTTGCCGACAAAGGGGCTGATATGCCAATGTGCAGGATTGATCCAACATGAAGGGAGTCAGGTGGACAGCGGGGCATTTTCCGGGGACGACGGTGTCGCACGCTCTCTGTACGCCCGCATGCGCCAGGAAGGCGAGTCGCTTTCCGAGGCCGCGGCGAAGCTGAGCCTGACAGCGGCGGACATCGACCGGGCCCGCGACGAGCTCACCCGGCTCCAGCTGTTGAACCCGGAGACACAGGCCGCCACCGACCTGACCGCCGCGCTCAATCGCAGCCTGCACAGCAGCCATCGCATGCTCGACAACCTCGTCGAGCAGCACGTCAAGATCGCCACACTGGCCAAGCACTACCTCGGCCTGCCCGAGCGGATGGACAACCACGCCAACATCGAGTATTTCTCCTGGCCCAGGGACCGCCGGCAACTCCACGACCGGCTCGACGAGCTGTCCGAACTGGCCGAACACGAGGTGCTCGACATGCACCCGATCGCTGCCTGGACGCGTGAATCTCTCGACGCGGGCCTGACACGCAGCGAGGCGAACATCCGCAACGGCGTACGGGTGCGGACTCTGCACGCCCAGATCGCCATGTCGAACCCGCTGGTCCGCGAGTACACGGCGCGGTGGCGGGAGCTGGGCATAGAGATACGGGTCACCCCGGTGATCCCCACACGCATGCTCATCTACGACCGCACGACCGCCGTCGTCCAGACCGACCCCGAAGACCTGGACGCGGGCACTGTCCTGATCCGAGGTGGTGGCGTGGTGAAATCCCTCGCGGCGATCTACGACTACTGCTGGACGACCGCCTCCGAGCCCGAGGACGTGCCCCGCTCCGCCGACGGCTCCTCACTCACCGAACAGCAGCGTGCGGTGCTGCGCATGCTGGCTGCCGGCATGAAGGACTCCGCCATCGCCCGCAGCATGGGCGTCTCCACACGTACCGTCACCCGTGTGGTGGGCGAGCTGACGGTGCTGCTGGGAGCGGGCAGCCGCTTCCAAGCAGGGGTCCGGGCGGCCCGGCTCGGCTGGCTCGACATCCACTGACCGCCTCCCGTCCACCGGGCCCCATGACATCCTCCGCCGATGAGTCACGGGCCTATCGCCACCCCGTCAGTCACCCAGAATCTGGCCCGTGGCCTGGGGCTGCTGCCACAGGTCACGACCGTTGCTCCACAGCTCGGAGGCGTGGAAGGCGAACCGATCGAACAACCCGTCGTCCTGGCACCGCCTCAGGTGCAGCATGGGCGAGTCGTGCCCGACCAGCTTGGCCAGGTGCGGCGTGACAAGCATCTCCGAGTCGAACCGGAACACGCTCATGGCGATGTGCGCGTCCCCGTACCGCGCCTCAATCCCGGGAACGTCGCGCAGCTGCTGGATCTCCGACAGCGTGATCTGGATGCGCGTGGAGACGGTCAACGGGACGTTCTCCACTTTCTCCCGGCTGCGTGTGACATCGCTCTCCGGGTCACCGACGAGAAACCGGACCTTGCAGCCCTGCTGAGCCTTCCGTTTGAGCACCTTTGCCAGGTTCGGGTGTTCCAGCCACAGGAAATAGTTCGTATAACCGGCGAACACAATCTCATTTCGCGCCGAGTTGATGAGGTTGCGCCAGATTGATTTGGGGCAGGCCGAACGATACGGATAAGTGGTCAAGACTTCCTTGTCCGGCCCCGTTTTCACCGCATTGCGAATTGCGTCTGGCCATAGCACGGCTGCCTCAACTCCTACTGCCTCTGCGGCGGCCCACTGGTGCCGCAGGTGCGGGACACGACTCTCGTCCTGCAGCCAGCGTTCCACCGTCTTGACGTCCACGCCACACCGGTCGGCCAAATTCTGGTTCGTGACCTGGGCGTTCAGCATGGCACTGTGTAGGGCGACGTTGGCCACGGGACACCTTGGGATAGAGGACGCCAGGGACGTTTCAAAGCGTAACGCCATAACGTCCTGGACGTCTAAATAACGCGGTGGGTTCGCCCCTCTTCAGTAAGCACGCTGACCACATGTCCACGATTCTCGAAGACCTCCAGGAGACTTTTCCTGGTTGGTGCATTTGGCGCAGTTCCGCAGGACGCCTCTGGGCAACTCGAAACGGCCGGCACCTATCGCCGTACGAGGTAGATCACGGCCTCTGCCAGACGGTCGATGCCGACGACGTCACTCAACTCGCCGAGCAACTGAGGGCGCAGGACGCCGTGGAACGAGCACTGTGAACGCCCCCTTCGTCACAAGTCAGCCTTTCCACCCAAGAATGAACGAGAGATCACGCCAGTCGTAAGGGTCGTATGTCGCGAAAGCCACTAGCGCCCCCGCAAGGACGTGCGCAATGGCCAGTGCGGTCAGCAACTTGACCCTCGGCCTGGGATAGGCGTGTGGCGTTCATGAGGTCCGGGTCTAGTGGAGCCCATCCTGCCTACGAGCCCGGTCACCTGCTTGTCCGCCCCATCGCGGGCCACGGCCATGCCACATAGCCCGCCTGGGGTGGCTGATATCCGACAAATGCGCCGAGGGCCATGACGCTCAGGCCTCGGGCCCCTGCCGCACCTTGGCGTAGTGACGGGCGGCTCGCGCCCGGTTGCCACAACCGGATGAGCACCACTCGCGCCGTCCGGTGTCGCGGACGAAGTACAGCACACAGCCAGGGCCATGACAGGCGGCCAACTGGCCACGTAGCGGCCCGGCGAACAGGTCGACGGCGTCTTCGGCCAGCGCGGCGAGGGCGGCGGCTACAGGGCGGCCCGCGGCGCGCACCGTCGTGTGCGGCTCAGGGTTGGTGCGCAACTCGCGCCAGCGCGGAGTCTGGCCCGCGTGACGGTTGAGGGTCGCGACCACGTCCGGCTCGGGTTCACGGTCGTTCACGACCGCGGCGGCGAGGGCTCGGACAACGTCTCGGAGTTCTCTGGCAAGGCGCAGGTCACCGTCGGTCACACCCTGAATGTCGGCATCGGCGAGCGCGACCGCGAGGCGTGGACGCATGTCGCGCAGCCACGCCGCCAGGTGCTCGACGCTCTGCAAGCCGTCCTTGCGGCGACCTCTCACCGCGTACGTGGTGTTGCCGAGTTCGATGGACGGCGGCTCACCGAGGAGCGGAGCGCCGCCATTCGCAAGGTGTGCCACTTCCACGATTCTAACGCTATCTCAAGCTTGACACCGTTACAAACCACACGCCATATTCTAATGGTCCAGCGAGCGGCAAACCGTGAGAAACGACGCTTCCGCGTCAACCCGATCACCTTCACACTGGAGATCCGTATGAGCACACCGACCCTGCAGACCGGGCACGTCGGCCTGAACGTGACCGATTTGCCGCGTTCCATCGCCTTCTACCGCCAGGTCTTCGACTTCGAGGTCATGGGCGAGCGGACCGACGGCGATCGCAGATTCGCCTTCCTCGGCCGCGACGGCACCCTGCTGGTCACGTTGTGGCAGCAGAGCAGCGGTACGTTCGCCACCGACCGGCCCGGCCTGCACCATCTGTCGTTCCAGGTACCCGACATCGAGGCGGTCCGTCGCGCCGAGGTCATTCTGCGGGAGCTCGGCGTGGAGCCGGCCTATGACGGGATCGTCCCGCATGGCGAGGGCGCGTCCTCCGGCGGTGTCTTCTTCGCCGACCCGGACGGCATCCGTTTGGAGATCTATGCGCCGAGCGGCGCCGACACCGCACCCGCGCCCACACAGGGCGCGCCGACGTGCGGCTTCTTCTAACAGACGCACCTAGCGCCCGGGCCGGGACAGAAAAGGATCGCCCATGCTTCACCAAGGCGAAAACGCAGTACAGCGCCATGCCGGTCTGACCGCCGACGGCTGGGGGTCAGCCGGTGTGCGGGCGACCATCCCACCGGTGGCGGCAGAGTTCCTCAGCCGGCAGCGCCTGGTGGTGCTCGCCGCCGCCGACGAAACCGGCGCGGCCTGGGCCGGCCTGCTCACCGGCCCGCCCGGCTTCGCCACCGCCCTCGACGACCGCACCGTCATCGCCGACCGGCTTCCCGGCACCGGCGAACCGCTCGCGGACCTCTTCGACACCGAGCGGCCGGTGGGCATGCTCATGATCGAGCCGGCCACTCGGAGACGGATGCGGGTCAACGGCCGGGCCCGCCGGCATGGAGACCAACTCCTGGTACGCACCGACCAGGTGTACTCCAATTGCCCGAAATACCTACAAACCCGCACCTACATCGACGACTCGCCCTCCGCGCGCAGGACAGCACTCGTCACCAGCGAACTCACCACCAGTCAACAGCGGTGGATCGTCGCGGCCGACACGTTCTTCATCGGCACTTATGCGGCGGGACTCGGGGCCGACGCCTCACACCGCGGCGGCAACCCCGGCTTCGTCACAGTGACCGGCAGCCGTCGGCTGACCTGGCCCGACTACGTCGGCAACTCGATGTACATGACGTTGGGCAACCTCGAGATCGAGCCGCGCTGCGGGCTGCTGTTCCTGGACTGGGAGAACGGCCACACCCTGCACCTGACCGGCCGCGCCCGCATCGACTGGGACCCGGACCGGGCGGCCGCGGTGCCTGGCGCGCAACGGCTGATCGACTTCGACGTCGAAAGAGTCATCCAGATCGCCGGTGGCATGCCCCAACGGTGGTCCTTCGACAAATACTCCAGGTTCAACCCCGCCTGAACTCCCCGCAGCTGAAAGAGACCCATGCGCGTCCGCGTCGACATGACCCTGTGCCAGACCCACGCCCAGTGCGTATTCGCCGCCCCGGAGGTCTTCGCTCTCAACGACGATGACGAACTGGTCTACGACACCACGCCCACCGACGCGCATTGGCCCGCCGTCGAAGAGGCGGCCCGCGCCTGCCCCGTACAAGCCATCTACCTGGACGGGAACTGACTCGGGTGCCCCGGCCGCCGTGCTGGATGGGGAGCCTGTGCGGGTAGAGCACTACAACAACGCCCGCGGCGCGGGCGTGTGGTCGGTGCGGTGACCGCCGGGTTCCTCCGCCGGCCGACCACCGTCACCTGCTGACCAAGGAGTACACATGACCCGTCCACCTGTCCCGCCCTTCACCGCCGAGACCGCGCACGCCAAGGTCCAGGCCGCTGAGGACGCCTGGAACACCCGTGATCCGCAGCGCGTGGCACTCGCCTACACACCGGACTCGATCTGGCGCAATCGCGATGAGTTCGTCACCGGCCGAGCGGAGATCATCGCGTTCCTGACCCGCAAGTGGACCAAGGAACTCGACTACGCGCTCCGCAAGGACCTCTGGGCGTTCACCGACGATCGGATCGCCGTCCGCTTCCAGTACGAATGCCACGACGCCGACGGGCGATGGTGGCGCAGCTACGGCAACGAGCTCTGGGAGTTCGACGCCGAGGGACTGATGCGACGGCGTGAGGCGAGCATCAACGACCTCCAGATCACCGCCGAGGAGCGACGCATCTTCGGCCCACGCCAGGCCGGCGACCAAGGCGTGTCCATTCCGCTGGCATAGGCCCCGGTTACCGAAGGTCGCCGTCGAGGCCCTTCCCATCTATGGCCTACGCGGTCCCTTCCGCCGGCTCCAGGCCCACCAGGAGGTTGAAAGCGCCGGTCAGGAGATTGAGGGTGACGACGCCCACGATCTCCGCCACAATGCGGTCGCTCCAGCCATGCGCCCGCAGCTCCGTGACGTCCTCATCAGTGATCGAGGACGGCTCGGCCAGCACACGCACGGCCAGGGCGATGAGCGCCGCCTCCCTGGCGTCGGTGGAGGTGCCCTGCCGGGCCAGCGCGATGTCGCTCTCGCTGAGCCCCGCCGCGCGCCCGGCCTCGGCATGCGCCTGAAGGCAGTGGCCGCAGCCGATCCATTCCTGCACGGCGAGCGAGATCTTCTCGCTGAGCGTACGCGGCAGCTTGACGCGCCTCATGGCGCGCGAGAGGTCCAGGTATCCCTGCAACAGCGCGGGTGAGTGAGCCATGGTGGCGACCATGTCACCCACCCCGCCTCTCCTGCCGATGATGTCGTTCAGCAGCTCTCTGGATTTCTCGGGCGCCTCAGCGGGATCGAGGGGGGTCAGTCGTCGCATGTATCCTCCTAAATATTCTTCAATACCCTACCCCCCTAATGTATGAAGGAGGAAGGCGATGGAGCGGCGCCTCATGGAGCACCTGTCCCACTGGCTCGGCGGCAAGCCTGCCACCAGCGGGCTGGACATCATCGGCACACCCAGGCGCAGCAGCCCAGGATGGGATGGCAAGATCCACCCGGTCATGGGAGTCGCAAGCCCGGCGGGCGGCGTGTTGTCGGTCCCGGCCGAGCATGCCGCGACCGTGGCGGAGCAGTACGCCAAGGACAAGGACCTCACCGTGTTGGGGCCGCGGATCCCCGGCCTGGTCGGCTTTCCCGAGCGCGGCTGGTTCACCGCCGTCTATCGGTGGACCACCCATCCCCCGCCTTTCCCTGACGCCGGGATCTGGGCACCTGCCGATGCCCCGGAGGTCCCCGACTGGCTGCGGCCTTTCGGCGGGGACGTCCTGGTCGCCACGGATCCGGCGACCGGAGAGCACCTGGCGGGGGTGGGCATCAAACGACACGACGCCTACGGGCACGAACTCGCCGTCGTGACCGCCCCTCAAGCACGCGGCCGTGGCCTGGCGCGCGGGCTCGTCGCCCAGGCGGCCCGGCGAGTGCTGGACGAAGGCGCGATCCCCACCTACATGCATGATCCGGCGAACCACGCCTCCGCCGCGGTCGCCGAGGCAGCGGGCTTCAATGACCTCGGGTGGCTCGCCTTCGGCGCGACAGAGGCTCGCCAGCCACCGGTGCTGCCGGACCGCCGCGCGACTCGCCTGCCCGGCAGCACCCCACCATCTCAGACGGCAACCACCTCGTAGCCCGCCTCTTCCACGACGTTCCTGATCTCCGCCTCGTCGAGCAGGCCGTCCGAGGTGACGGTCACCCGTCCGGTCGCCAACTCGATGTCGACCGAGGAGACGCCGGCGACCTTGCCTATCTCGGTCTTCACCTTTCCGACACAACCGCTGCAGGTCATCCCGGACACCTTGTACGCGCTCGTACTCATCGCCGCATCTCCTCTCGCTTATACCCCCACTGGGTATGCGTTCGAGAAAGGTACCCCCGGCCGCCTTCAATGACAAGCTATACGGGTCAGGGGTATGTGAGATCCACATCACATTGCCCAACACATACCCCCTACCAGTATGGTCCAGGCATGGGAAAGCTCAACGAGATCACTGTCGTCGGCGCTTCGCTGGCGGGGCTGCGGGCCGTACAGGCGCTGCGCCGGGAGGGCTTCGACGGCGAGATCACGCTGGTCGGCGCCGAGACGCACGCGCCCTACAACCGGCCGCCACTGTCCAAGAGCCTGCTGCGCGGCGACGACGACGACGTCACACTGCCGGGCGCGGAGGAGCTCGGCGATCAGTGGCTGCGTGGCAGGCAGGCCGTACGGCTGGACATCGGCGGCCGGACCGTCACCCTCGACGACGGCACCCGGCTCGGCTACGACGGGCTCGTCATCGCCACCGGCGCGCGCCCGCGGCGGCTCGACGGCGTGCACACCCTGCGAACCCTTGAGGACGCGCTGGCCCTGCGCGCGGAGCTGGCGTCGGGCCACGAGCATGTGCTGGTCATCGGCGGCGGGTTCGTCGGCGGCGAGGTGGCCTCCACAGCGCGGCAGCTCGGCAGGAAGGTCACGCTGGTCGACTCCGCGCCGTACCCGATGCGGGCCGGGCTGGGTGAGGAGGCGGCGCGCTGGCTGGCCGCGCACCACGAGCGCAACGGCGTCGAGCTCGTCACGAACGTCCGAGTCACGGAAGTGCGCGGACATCAGGTACGGCTCAGCGACGGCCGTTCGATCTCCGCGGGCCTGGTCGTCGGCGGCATGGGTGTGGTGCCGAACACCGAATGGCTGGACGGCAGCGGCCTGGCCGTGGACGACGGCGTGCTGTGCCGGCCGACACTGTTCGCCCGGAACACGGCGGACATCGTGGCCGCGGGCGACGTGGCCCGCTGGCCGCACGGCCTGTACGACGAGGCGATGGTACGTATCGAGCACTGGTCCAACGCCAACGAGCAGGGCGCTGTGGCCGCTCGCAACCTGCTGGCCGGGCCGGAGCACGCCCAGCCGTTCCTGGACGTGCCGAACTTCGCCACGCACGTGCACGGCGCCCGCATCCAGACGGCTGGGCTGCCGCACATGGCGGACGAGGCGAGCATCGTCGCGGGCAGCCCCGAAGACGATCGCTTCGCCGTGGCCTTCACGCGGGGCGGCGTACTGGTGGGCGCTGTCGCGGTCAACTCCCCCAAGGACCTGATCAAGCTCAAGCGGGCGATCGCGGCACGCGAGGCGGTGTGACTACGATCGCCGGTAGGATCAGTGCATGATACGAGGCCTGGGTGAGCTCGAATCCACGATCATGGATTGGTTGTGGGCGCGGCGCCGACCGGCTTCCGTACGCGACGTGCTGGAAGGTCTGCGTCAGGAGCGGGTGATCGCGTACACCACGGTGATGACCGTGATGGACAACCTGCACACCAAGGGCCTGCTCAAGCGCCGGCCCGTCGGCCGGGCCTACGTCTACGAGACGGTGGCCTCGAAGGAGGCCTACACCGCCGGCCTGATGCGCCGTGCGCTGGCGGGCAGCGGCAACCAGGCCGCCACGCTCGTGCACTTCCTGGAGCAGCTCACGCCGGAGGAGGCCGCGGCGCTGGAGGCGGCGTTGCAGGTGTTCCCGCCCCGCGGAAGGCCGGCATGATCGCCGGCATCGTCCTGGTGCTCTACACGATCGTCGCCGCGATCTGGCTGCCCGAGCTGGGGCGGCGGGCGGCGCGCTGGGCCGAGCGGGCGCCGCGGCTGGCGATCGTGTTGTGGCAGGCGGCCGGCGTGTCGGTGGTCGCCTCGGCGGTGCTGGCCGCGCTGGCCTTCGCCGTGCCCGCGGACGTCGTCGGGCACGGCTTGGCCGAGCTGTTCGCGATCTGCGCCGACATGCTGAGCGACGGTTCCGGCCTGACGTGGACGAGTGCCGTGGCGCTGCCGGCGGCTGTCCTGATACTGGCCAGGACCGCCTGCTGCGGCGCGGCGGTCCTGCTCAGAGCCCGCGTCGAACGCCGTGAGCACGCGGCGATGCTCGGCCTCCTGGGCCGGCATGACACCGACCTGGGCGCGATGGTGATCGACTACGACGAGCGACTGGCGTACTGCGTGCCCGGCAGGCGCGCCCAGATGGTCATCACCACGGGCGCGCTGCACACCCTGGCGCCCGAGCAGGTCACCGCGGTCCTGGCGCACGAGCGTGCGCATCTCCGCGGCCGCCATCACCTCGTCCTGGCTGCCGCCGAAGCCCTGGCCAGGGCCTTTCCCGGCGTCCCGCTGTTCGATCGAGCCAGGACGGAGATCACCCGGCTGATCGAACTGCTGGCCGACGACGTCGCCGCCCGCCGCCACCCCCGCGCTCAGATCGCCGCCGCACTGGTCCGCCTGGCCACCGGCCGAGCGCCCGCATTCACGCTGGGCGCGGGTGGAGAGACGGCACTCACCCGGGTACGCCGCATGCTCAACCCCGAGACGCCGCTCCGCCGCCGAGAACGCCTGACCGGACTGGCGGCGGTCGCCGTCCTGCTGGGCGGCCCCGCGATGGTCGCGCTGGTGCCCGGCGTCAGCTCCTTCCTTGCCCATCACTGTCATTCGCTCTTCACTCTCTGACCTACGATCATCCATAGTAGAAGCAGCGGCGCGCGTGTGCCGTCACTACAGGAGGATCATCATGAGCCACAGCAGTCACCATCACGAGGGCCCCGAACAGACTCATCCTGAGCACGAGCGGGCCGGCCATCACTCATCCACCCCGCCCGCAGCCACCTGGAGCATGGCCGCGCAGGCGACCCTGCACTGCCTGACGGGCTGCGCGATCGGCGAGGTGCTGGGCATGGTCATCGGCACCGCCGCCGGTCTGTCCAACCTCACCACGGTGGTGCTGTCCGTGGCGCTGGCCTTCGTGTTCGGCTACGCGCTGACCATGCGTGGCGTGCTGCGTGCCGGGGTCGACTTCCGTACGGCGCTGAAGGTCGCGCTGGCCGCCGACACCATCTCCATCGCGGTGATGGAGATCCTGGACAACGCGGTGATGCTCATCGTGCCCGGCGCCATGGACGCGGGCCTGGCCAATTGGCTGTTCTGGGTGGCGTTGGCCGGGTCGTTGCTGGTGGCCTTCGTGCTGACGACGCCGGTGAACAAGTGGCTGATCGGCCGGGGCAAGGGCCACGCGGTGATGCACCAGTACCACCACGACCACTGAACACCCTTTGATCTCGATGGCTACTGGCGCAACCGCCTGCTCGGCGCCGTCCGCCCCTGACGGAGCTCAGCTCATGGCCATCCACACCCCTGCGCCCAGCCCCGCGTTACGGAAAGGCCGGCAGAAGTAGGGAGGCCGCTTCGAGGTCGTCAAGTAGACGTGGCGCACCTACAGGCCGCGTCTGGTCGTGGCCTCAGCGCATCGCATAGTCGGCCAGGGACGCTTTCAGCAGCCCGAAGACCTGGTGGGCCGACCGGGTCACGATGGAGGCGATCTGGCGGTTGCTCCGCCCCTCCCTCGTGAGGTCCATGATGTGCTCGAACAGGGTGCGGTGGGCGGCACCGAGCAGGGCGGCCGCGGCGCGGGCCGTGAGGTCGCCGGGAGCGGACGCGGCGTCGGCGTCGGCGTCGGCGTCGGCGTCGGCGGACGCGGCGTCGGCGGCAAGGACTTGGGCGAGGGCGTCTGCCGGCTCGTCAGCCACAGCGGAGCGGCGGTCGCCGAAGCCGCCCATCGCAAGCAGACGCCCCGTGCTGCCGGCACCGTCGCGATGACAGGATCTGAACCGGCACCTCTCGCCCCAGCCACGAGCCAGCAGCTCGGGGTCAGTCGCTTCTGTACCACTCGTCACCGGACGAGGCCAACCTGCGCCGAAGATACTCCTCAAGGTTGCCCGCGACCCATTGCCTGCTGTCATTCTCGTGATCCCAAACGAAAATGTCATGGCGATCAGGCTCCACCACATAAGCGAACTGGTCCCCTCCGCCATTATCGCCGAAGAAAAGCAGAGAGTCGAACGGCATGTAGAGTTCTTTGAAATCCGGAAACGTGCGAAATGTCGAATTGTCGCGGACCAGCTGATCAATCGGCCAGATCACATCGACCGCCCAGCGATCAAGTACGCCATTGGTTTGCCGTAGCAATTCTTGTAGATCACCAGGTATATGCACGCCCATATTTTGCCCGGCAGTCGACAGGGCAGACTCACTCACCCCTTCAGAGAACTGGGCGTCTGGATACAAGCGCTCGATGAGATCTTTCCACATGGCACTGACCCCTCATCAGATAGAAGCTCTCAAAGGTTTCTCTTCAGCAAGGTCGTCCGATGCGATTGTCACTCACAATTCGTCGTACCCGGAGACCTGGCCGATGGAGAAGATGTGCCGGCTCGCGGCGCAGATCGTCTCAAGAACGTGGATGGGCGTGTCCTCGGTAGGATAGCTCGCGCGGAGCACTTGGACGATCCACTCTCCAGGCGCGATTTCCAGCGTCTCGCGTTCGAAGGTCGTCGGCGCCGAGCGGTCAGGCTCTCCTCCGCGTGGCCGAACAAGTAGCCGAGCGCGATCAACGTGGACTGAAGCGACGGCTTCACGAAAATGCCGCCCCGCCGCTTGCTCCAGTTCGCCGCGCAGCAGTTGCCAGCCAAAAAAGGCCTCCTCTCCGCGCAGCCATGCCTTGCGCTTACCGATGCGAAATTCCCGGCCGTCGTAGGCGATGACCAGCTGCGCCCCGTGGATCTTCTCAGTCGCGATCCATATGCCGTTGTCGGCGACGGCGGCGCTCGACGCAACGGGGATCTTGGGGAATGGGACATGACGCATGGCAGAAGCCTCGACGTCCACGCGACGTTCCCGAAACTGTTTTTCGCCCCGGACAGCCCAAGTGGGACTGGGTGCTTGCGGCGAGCAGCCGCATAGCGAGGCGCTCTGCTGGGGTGTCCCTGCCGAGCGTTTTGCTTGGTCTGGTGTTCAGCTCGGCGGCGACGGCGTGGAATTGCCCACCAATGCGAAAGGGTGCCACCCTAGTGAGTGACACCCCGCTCGACCAGAAAAAACCTGGTCGGGACGACAGGATTTGAACCTGCGACCCCTTGACCCCCAGTCAAGTGCGCTACCAAGCTGCGCTACGTCCCGGTTTGTGTCGATCACCCCCTGCGGGGCGAGACGTCATAACCTTAGCGCACATCAGAACCGCACGTGTACTCAGCAGGAGGGGCTCGTGGGCCGCAGGCCGACCGTCGATCGGGGTGAGCTGGCCAGGCTCGTCGCCGAAGGGATGAGCGTGCAGGAGTTGGCCGCGCACTTCGGGGTCAGTGAGTCCGGGGTGTTGCAGGCCAAGCGGGCCGCGGGCCTGGCCAAGCCGATGCTCGATCACAGCCGGGCCGTCCCGTGGAAGCTGGAGCGCAAGCACGCCCAGTCCGGGCCCGCCACGAACCTGCGGAACCTGTCCGCCGCCGCGCAGGGGAAGCCGCCGGCGGCCGAGCGGTTGAACACCGCGTTGCGGTGGGCGCAGCGGCTTGTCGATGCCGGGCTCGACGTCGGCTACGACAGCGTGAGCGGGTTCAGGGAGGTCGCGGCCGCCCCTGGTGACTCACATGTCGCGGTAGTGCTGGAAGCGGCCAGGAAAGCGCTGGAAGGCCGCTGACACCGGCGTTTCGGGCGCTCGTACGGGGGCAGTCGCTGGTCTCGACAATAGAGACCGGAGGCGAACATCATGTCCACCTTGATCTGGGTGGTCGTCGTCGTGGTCGCGGTGGTGGCCCTCGCCGCAGTCGGCTACCTGGTGTTGCAGCAGCAGCGCCGCAGCCGCCTCCGCGCACGTTTCGGCCCCGAGTACGAACGCCTGATGGCTGAGCACGACAGCAGGCACGACGCGGAGCAGGAGTTGCTCGCCCGTGAGCAGCGCCACTCCGAGCTGGACATCCGGCCCCTGCCGGAGGAGTCACGTGACAGCTACGCCGCCCGGTGGAACGAGGTGCAGGAGCGCTTCGTCGATGCCCCTGGGTTCGCGGTGTCCGAGGCCGACCAGCTGGTGGCGGCGGTCATGGCGGAGCGCGGCTACCCCACGGAGGACTTCGAGCAGCGGGTGTCCGATCTGTCCGTCGGGCACGGTGCCACCCTGGACCACTATCGGGCAGCCCACGAGATCAGCGGGCGCGCCGCCAGGAAGGAGGCCTCTACCGAGGACCTCCGTCAGGCGATGGTGCACTACCGCGCGCTCTTCGAAGAGCTCCTACAAGAGACCACGCGAGGACGGTGACCGATATGACGAGCGACGAGCTGAAAGTGCCGTCGCAACGGGCGGACCAGATCGACGACGATGACGCCCCCAGGGATGGCTTCCGCGCGGATGATGACCGCACGGACGAGGGCCGCACGGACGAGCGCCGCACGGACGAGCGCCGCACGGACGAGCGCCGCACGGGCGGGTTCCGGGCCGACGCCGTTCCAGACGAAGAGGCCAGGGACAACGGCATCCCCAAGGACGACTTCCGCGCGAACGACACCCCCACCGCCGATCTCAGCAGGGAAGACGGCGTCCGTGACGAGCAGTCGCGGGCGACCGCCCACGCCGAACACGATGAGAATGACGAGGGGAACGGCGCCCGCCACCACGAGCCGTACGCCCCGACGGGCGGCGACATGCTGGCCGATCCCGAGCCCGAGCCCGAGCCGGGCCTGAGCCCGGACCCGGTGCACGACGAGCCCGAATACACCGACGACGTGGCCGGCGAGCCCGTGGTGGTGGAGAGCGCGCCGGCCCACGCGGCCCCTCAGTCCGTCGTCCTGTTCGACCAGGATCCGGCCGAGGTGCAGGCCCGCTGGCGCGAGCTGCAGACCTCGTTCGTGGACGACCCCGGCGACGCCGTCCAGCGGGCCGAAGGGCTGGTCGAAGAGGTCGTCGAGGCGATCACCAGCAGTCTTACGGCTCGTACGAGCGAGCTGCGCGACCGCTGGAAGGGCGGGGACGACACCGAGCAGTTGCGGCTGGCCCTGCGCGACTACCGGGTCGTGCTGGAGCGGCTGCTCACCCTCTCAGGCCACGAAACAGGCCATGAGACGGGCCATGAGACGGGCCAGGCAACCGGCCATGAGACAAGCCACGCAACCGGCTACGGAACGAGGTAACGGGACATGCTGGCGATAGTCGCGGCGATCATTTTCGGCCTGGGCTTCCTGCTCGACCTGCTGAACGTGCGCATCGGGTCAGGGATCTCCGGCACGACGTTCATCCTGCTCGGCCTCACGCTGCTGGCGCTGCACCAGGCGGGCATCGGCACGGCCAGCGTCAAGAGCTACGGCGGCTGGCGAGGCCGTACCCGCCGATAGCCAAACCAAAGCCGACAGCCAAAGCCAAAGCCGACAGCGGACGACAGCGCGCGGCGCACTCGATCACGAGGCGTCGCGCGCACATGTCGGTTCAGGTCTGAGCGGCCGGGAGATACCTTTCAGGTCTTGCCGGGGAAGCGCATGGTGACCGTGCTGCCCTCGCCGCCCACCCGCAGGGACAGGTCGGAGGAGAGCAGGCGGGCCACCCAGAGGCCCATCCCGCCCACCGAGCCGGGCATCGGGCCGGGCTTCCAGGTGCCCTCATCGTGTACCTCGACCACCAGCTCGCCGTCGTGGACCCAGGTGCGCAGCTGCGCGTTGACCGTGCCGTGGGTGACGGCGTTGGTGGCCACCTCGTTGACGGCGATCACGAAATCGCCCACCGCCTCCTCCGCCATGCCCACCTCGCGGGCCTCGGACGCGGCGAACTGGCGGACCCGCGGGAGGTCCGGCAACCGGAAGCTCAGCTCTTTCACCGGCGCGCCCGGTGGCGGGCTGATGGAGCCCGCCTGAGGATCGACATCCTCGTTCACCCGGTAACCGCCTTAATCAGCTGACTAGCTCACTACGTAGCTGGTCCAGCACCTTACGGAGGATTCGCGATACATGCATCTGCGAGATGCCGAACTCTGCCGCTATTTCGGCTTGTGTCATGTTCCCAAAGAAGCGGAGCAGCAGGATGTGCTTCTCACGCGACGGCAGCGCGTCGATCAGCGGTTTGACGGCCTGCCGGTCGACCATCTTGCTCAGCGTATCGTCGTCCTCCGGGATCACGTCGCCGAGCGAGGCGGCGTCGTCCTCGGTCCCGAGCGGCGCGTCGAGCGACAGCGTGCTGTAAGCGGCCGAGGCGTCGAGCGTGAGCAGGACGTCCTCCTCGCTGATGTTCATCTTCGCGGCCAGTTCGGCCACGGTCGGGGATCGTCCGAGATCCTGGCTGAGGTCGGCGACGAGCCGGTTCAGCTCGGAGCGACGCTCCTGGTAGAGACGCGGCACCCGGATGGCCCAGGTACGGTCGCGGAAGTGGCGCTTGACCTCGCCGGTCATCGTGACGACGGCGTAGCCCCTGAAGGCGTGGCCGAGAGTGGGGTCGAAGCCGTTGACGGCCTTCATCAGGCCGACGTACGCGGCCTGCAGAAGATCCTCCATAGGCTCGCCGCGGTAGCGGTAGCGTCTGGCGATCTCCATGGCGAGCGAGCGGTGCATCTCGACGATGCGCTCCCGCAGCCGTTCGCGGTGACTGTCGGTAGTGGCTTCGTCGGCCATTTCGGCCAGCAACTCTTCGGCGGTCAACTCCTCGAGGACGAATTCCCGCACAGCCATGGCTGCTCCTCATATGGGTCGCAGGGCCGCCTCCACCTGCAGAAAAAGCCCATGCAGAGGCCTGCCTCGCTCTACATCCGAGACGGAAGCCCTCTGCTGGACTTCGGATCCAGTGTCCCCCCTCACGGCAGAAGTATTCCTCCTTCGTGCGGTGACAGTATGGTTGCCCCGTGACAATGCCGGAGAACGGCGAAGGGGCGGCGACGGCCCTGAGCCTTACGTCGTCGACCGTGGACGAGATCACGGTGATCAAGGTCGATGGCGTGCTCGACGCCACGACGCGCGAGCAGTTCGCCGACTACCTCTCTCTGTCGGGCTCCGAGCTGATCCTGGACCTGGCCGGGGTGACGTTCATGGACTCGCGCGCGCTCGGCCTGATCGTCCACCATTGGCAGACCAGTCTGGCGTCGGGGGCCAGGTTTGCCCTGGTCGGCGTGGAATATTCAAAGTCAAAGGTCATGTGGATCACCGGGCTCGCGCAGCGGCTGCCGCTGTACGACACGCTGGACGACGCCTTGGCCGCCATTGGCTGAGCCCATTCGCACATTCCACTAACGGCGCGACTTTTTCTGGTGCTCGTCGACCAGCAGCCTGGCCAGGTCCGCCACCTTGACCTGGTGGTGCTGTGAGATCCGGCGCAGTTCCTCGAAGGCCGCCTCGGACGAGCACCCGCTGGTCTTCATGATGATGCCCTTGGCCTGGTCGATCACCGAGCGCCCGGCCAGGGCCTCCTGGAGCTGGGCGGCGTCGGTACGCGCTTCCTCGAAGTCCCACAGGTTGGCCATGGCCACGCCCACCTGCTCGGTCAGCATGTCGGCCAGCGCCTGGGCGGCCTGCGGGGAGAAGGCGGCCGGCCGTACCGAATAGAGGCCGATGACCAGCAGGACAGGGTCGAGCCGGATCGGCACGGTGAGCACCGAGCGCACGCCCCAGCGGGCGGCGAGCGGGGCGTAGCGCGGCCAGCGCGAGTCGCTGAGCACGTCCGTCACGACCACCCGGCCGCCGGTCAGCCTGGCGTCGGTCGAGGGGCCCTCGCCGAGGTCGCGTTCGCCTTCGACCAGCATGATGAGCTCGCTGTGCGAGCCCGACACCAGCACCCGCTGGTCACGCCAGTGCTCGGCGGAACCGCCCGAGCAGCCGGGGACGCCGTCGGCCAGCGCGGTCGTCAGGCCGCGCAGCACACTTTCCGTTGAGTTCTCTTCGCCCAACCGCCCGAGAGTCGCCAGGTCACGGGCAAGTCCGGGGGTGATCATCGCCGTTGATTTCATCGTAAGAAGGCCCTACCCCTTATGGCTAGCATTATCCAGCGTGGCGTAGCGTCAGAGAATGACCATGCCCGGCCTCGAACACGCCCTGGACGCTCTGTCCGGACGTGTTTCGTCCCTGCGCGAGGCGCGGGCGGCCTACCCCTCCGACCTTGCGCCGACTCTAGACGCGGCACTCGCCGAGCTCGACACCGCCGCCGAGCTGCTGGCCGAGGCGCGTGAAGCGCTGCGCAACGCGCCCAAGCGGCAGGGCGGCAAGAAGGACGGGGCGCAGCGAGAGCTGAAGCTGCTGCGCCAGGTCTACCGGGCCTTCCCCGTGCCGGTGATCGTGCTGGACGGCGGCGGCGTGGTCCGGCGGATCAATCCCGAGACCTCGCGGATGCTGGGCAGTCCCGACGGCTACCTGGTCGGCCGGTCGTTCCCGCTGCTGGTGGACGTGTCGCGGCGGGCGGCGTTCCGCTCGCACCTGATGTCGGTGCTGCAGACCGGACAGCCGGCGGCGTTCGAGTCGCGGCTGGCGCACCAGGGCAGGACCCACACCGTCCAGGTGGCCCTGACCCGGCTGACGATGCCCGGCGAGCCGCAGCAGATGGTGGCGGCCGTGGCGTTGCCGACCGAGGTGCAGCTGCCCGAGCCGGGCGCGCGGCGGCCCGAGCAGTCGGACGCCGCGCTGCTGCTGGCGGCGGCCAAGCGCCAGGACCTGCTGGCCACGATGACCACGCTGCTGCTGGATGAGGAGGCGCTGCGGCAGCCCGTGGCGCTGCCCAGGGCGACGCGGCTGCTGGCGGCCGGCTGGGCCGACTGGGTGATCGCGGACGTGGTGCGCGACGGGCTGGCCCGCCGCGCGGCCGTGGTGGCGCCCAAGGACCACCCGCTGGGCGACCTGGTACGCCAGATCGAGTCCGCCCAGCCGGCCGCGAGCCACGTGGTGACCCAGGTGCTGGAGCGCGGCTCCGGCGTGGTGCACGAGATGGTCGATGACGAGACGCTGCTGGGCTTCTGCGCCGACGGGCCGCTGCTGACGGCGATGGGCGCCGGCTCGATGCTGTGCGTGCCCATCGGCCCGGCCGACGGCGTGCTCACGCTGGTCAGGTCGCACGCCCGGCCCCCGTTCACGCTGGCCGACCTGGGGGTCATGCAGGAGGTCGGGCTCCAGCTCGGGCTGGCGTTGCGCGCGCAGCGCAGCTTCCAGAGCCGTTCGCGGGCCGCCGACGCGCTGTCGGCCACCGTCGCGCCGCGCAACCTGCCGGACGTGCCCGGGTACGAGGCCGCCGCGATCTACAATCCCGGCGCGTCGGTCGGCGCCGAGTTCTACGACGTCTTCCCGGTCGCGGACGGCTGGGCCTTCGCCCTCGGTGGCGCCGCGGGCAAGGGCGAGGAGGCCGCGTCGGTCAGCGCGATGGTCAGGGGCGGGGTCCGGGTGCTCAGCGTCTGGGAGTCCGATCCCGACGCGGTGCTGCGCAAGGTGAACGAGGCCCTGGTGACGCAGGGCACCGGCATGTTCGTGATGGTCGTGGCCGGGTTCGTGCGGGGCCGCAGGATCCGCCTGTCGTCCGCGGGCCATCATCCGGCCGCGCTGCTGCTGCCCGACGGGAGCGTCCGCTTCGCCTCGGGTGGCGGCGTGCCGCTGGGCATCTCACCGGAGGCCGAGACCGAGGCCGAGGAGCTCACTGTCTCAGTGGGTGAGACGCTGCTGCTCTACTCCGAGGGGCTGATCTCCTCCAGGAACGAGGTCGGCGAGCCGTACGGCGAGGAGCGGCTGGCCGACGTGCTGGGCAGATGCGCTGGTCAGGCGCCTACGACCATCGTGAAGGCGGTCGAGGCGGACCGGCACGCGTTCTCCGGCGGGCAGGTGTGGGACGAGATCGTGGTGCTGGCTCTGCGCGGCGTGTGATCTGCGGGGGTTTGCGGTTGAGCCATCTTTGGGTAAGGTCGGGGGAAGAACGACGTGCCTAAGACGCAGGCACACCTTGAAAGCTGTTTCAACGCTGAGGTGTGCCATGAATATCGCGATCGTCGCTTCCGCTACCGGCAACAAGCGCCACCACATTCTCTCCGTAGCGCGTGAACTGGGACGCGATCACCACGTCACCATCTACTCCCGTCGTGACAGTGCTGAGGGCAAGGCCAGGACGCGGGTGGCGCCGGGAGTGATGATGGAGCACATCGAGGTTGGCCCGGCCCGCGATCTCGCCCCCGCCGACGTCATGCCGTACCTCAAGGACGTCGGCCAGTATCTGAGCCGGCGCTGGAGCCAGGAACGTCCGGACGTGATCCACGCACACTCCTGGACCGGCGGCCTCGCGGCCGTCACGGGCGCCAGCGGCCTCGGAGTGCCGGTCACCCAGACCTTCCACACCGTCGACGCGGCCCACGTGAAGCTGGAGCGCGCGCTTGGCCGCAACGCCAGAGCGGTCATCGCCGGCTCTGGTGACGAGGAGTCGGCGCTGATCCGGCTCGGTGTCCCGCGTAACAACATCGCCATCGTGCCGTACGGCGTGGACACCGAGCGCTTCCACCGCCAGGGCCCGGTCGCCACGCGCGGCAGCCGCAAGCGCCTGCTGCACCTGGGCCCGCTCACCCCCGAACGCGGCGCCCCCACGATCATCCGCGCGCTGCAGGGCCTCCAGGACGTCGAGCTGGTGCTGGCGGGCGGCCCCGAGCCGGAGCTGCTCGACGGCGACCGGGAGGTACGCCGCCTGCGCGCCCTGGCCCAGCAGCTCGGCGTGGCCGACCGGGTGACCCTGCTCGGGCAGGTCAAGCGGACCGCGGTGCCCAAGCTCATGCGCAGCGCCGACGCCGTGGTCTCGGTGCCGCGCGAGGCCACGACGGGGATCGTCGCGCTGGAGGCCATGGCCTGCGGCGTACCCGTGATCGCCTCGGCCGTGGGCGCGCACCTCGACTCGATCATCGACGGCGTCACCGGCCTGCTGGTGCCGCCGGACCGTCCCGCGCGGACCGCGCGCCTGGCCCGCGAGCTGCTGACGGACCCGACGCTGCGCACCGCGCTCGGCTACGCCGGCGCCGACCGTGCCCGTTCGCGTTACTCGTGGGAGCGGGTCAGCCAGGAGCTGGTGCGGGTGTACGAACTCGCCTGCGCCTAAAGTTCCTTTTATGCTGATTCACCCTTGGGATGCGGGCACCGACGAGCAGTCCCTGGCGTACGTGAAGGACCACCAGTTCGGGCACCTGATAGCCGCGGGCCGCGGCCGTGAGGTGCCCGTCGTGGTGCCGACGCAGTTCCTGCTCGTGGACGAGCGGACGATCGTGCTCCATCTGGCCCGGCCGAATCCGGTCTGGGCGGCGATCGACGAGAACCCCAAGGTGGTCATGTCGGTGGCCGGTCCCTGGGCCTACATCCCCGGCCGGTGGCGGGCCGAGCCCGGTGCCGAGCCGGAGCTCGGCGTGCCGACCACGTTCTACTCCTCCGTCCAGCTCATCTGCCGGGCCGAGATCGTCAAGGAGACCGAGGGCAAGCTGGAGATCCTGCGCGAGCAGCTCGCCGACCTCGAACCCGGGCAGGGCGATCCGGCCCGGATGCCGCGGCTGATGGCGGGCATCCAGGGGATCCGGCTGGCGATCGAGGAGATCCGTGGCAAGTTCAAGTACGACGGGCACAAGGACGACGCTCACCGGCAGCGGGTCGCCAAGGGGCTGACCGAGCGCGGCGGGCCCGGCGACGCCTCAGCCCTCAGCCACCTGTGACCGGCAGGAGGCGGGCCGCCTTGAGGCCCAGGTGGACGGTCAGCCGGTCGTCGCCCTCCGACAGGTCCCGGTGCAGCGTCCGCTCGGCCTTGCCCAGCCGGTAGTAGAGCGTCTGGCGGTGGATGCCCAGCTCGGCGGCCGTCTTCTGGGCGTGGCCGCCGTGGTCCAGGTAGACCTCCACGGTGTGCGCCAGCTCGGCGTCCAGCGCCGCCGTCTCGGCCGCCAGCTCGCGCAGGTCGCTCTGGCCGAGCCGGGCCAGCAGCCGGTGCACGCCCAGGTCCTCCCACCGCGCGACGGGGGCGAAGCCGGGGAAGTGCTCGGCGACGCGCAGCGCCTGCCGCGCCTCGCGCCAGCTCTGCCAGGCGTCCGCCGGGTCCGCCCGGGGGGCGCCGGTGCCGGCCGCCGTGCCGTACGCGCTCTGCAGGGTCTGGGCGACCTCGGCGGCCAGGTGGGCGGGAGCCAGCAGCGCGACGGGCGAGCCGGCGCGGGCCAGCACTCCACGTGGCAGCGTCCAGAGGGCGGCGACGCGCTCCTCCGACTCGCGGACGGCGATCGCGGTGACGGGCCCGAGCACCTCGATGGAGGCGCCGGCCCGCTCCTCCGGGTCGGCCGAGAGCAGCGCGCGCAGGCCGCGGCCGAGGTCGTGGCGGCTCCTGGCCTCCTGGGCGAGCGCGGCGGCGGCTCTGGCGACGAGCGGGGCCGCCCGGCTCAGCGCGTCCTCGGTGAGGCTGCCGGAGTCGAGCAGCCACAGGTAGCCGTAGGTGACATCGCCGTGGCGCAGCGGCCAGCAGACCCGGGCAAGGACCTTGAGGTCGGCGTCCGCGGGGATCCTGACCGGACCGTGGGCGCGGGCGATGCCGTAGCGTTCGAAGTAGTCGCGGACCTCGCCGGTGGCGCGCCTGCGCAGGATCGACTCCTGGCGGACGGTGTCGATGTCGCCGTGCTGCGCACCGTACGCCAGCAGGCGGAACGAGCGGTCTTCCAGCGTCGCGGACGCCCCCAGCAGGCGGGCGAGCTCGTCGACGGTCTCCTGTAGATCTGCCGAATTGTGCATTTGTATGACAGCCTGCCACAAGCGGCGTTACGCGCGTCGATGGCCCTGTCGTGAGCTGCGGTTTTAGGCTGAGAACATGCTGGGTCAACTGCTACTCGCCACCTCCCGGAGCGCGCTGGTACGCCGCTCGGTATCCGGCTTCCCCCTCACGCGCAAGGTCGTCGACCGGTTCGTCGCCGGTGAGAGCGTTCAGGAAGCCCGGACCGCCATCGAACGGCTGCGCGACGCCAAACTCGCCGTCACCGTCGACCATCTCGGCGAGGAGACCCGCGACGCCGACGCCGCGGCGGCCACCGCGAAGGCGTACATCACGCTGCTCGACGCGCTGCGCCCGCTTGAGCTCGGCCGCCGGGGCGAGGTGTCGGTGAAGCTGTCGGCCGTCGGGCAGCGGCTCGACGACGCCATGGCGCTGGAGCACGCCCGCGAGATCTGCGCGGCCGCCGACGCGGGCGGCTCGACCGTGACGCTCGACATGGAGGATCACACCACCGTCGACTCGACGCTCGCGATCCTGCGCAAGCTGCGCGCGGACTTCCCGTCGACCGGCGTGGCGATCCAGGCCTACCTGTTCCGCAGCGCGGACGACTGCCGCGCTCTGGCGGTCGAGGGTTCGCGGGTACGCCTGGTCAAGGGCGCCTACCGGGAGCCCGCCTCGGTCGCGTACCAGGGCAAGAGCGACGTCGACAAGGCATACGTGCGATGCCTGCGGATCCTCATGGCGGGGCAGGGGTACCCCATGGTGGCGACGCACGACGACCGGATCATCTCGATCACCGAGCTGCTCGCCGACCGCTTCGGCCGCCGGCTCGGGTCCTATGAGTATCAGATGCTGTACGGAATCCGCACCGACCGGCAGGAGGACCTCGCCGGGGCCGGTCACACCGTGCGCGTCTACGTTCCCTACGGCGACGACTGGTACGGCTACTTCATGCGCCGCCTGGCCGAGCGGCCCGCCAACGTCGCCTTCTTCCTTCGTGCCCTTGGGGGTAAGTAAATGGACGCCATCAGCAACGTGCCCGTTCCCGCCAACGAGCGGGTGTACGGCTACGCGCCGGGCAGCCCGGAGCGTACGACGCTGGAGAACCGGATCAAGGAGCTGTCCGGATCCTCGATCGACCTGACCATGACGATCGACGGCGAGCGACGGCTCGGCGGCGGCGCGCCGATCGACGTGGTGCAGCCGCACAACAAGGCCTCCGTCCTCGGCCGCACGCAGGACGCCACGGCCCAGGACGTTCGGGACGCCGTCGACAGCGCGCTGCGCGCGGCTCCGGCCTGGCGGGCGCTGTCGTTCGACGAGCGGGCGGCGGTCTTCCTCAAGGCGGCCGATCTGCTGTCCGGGCCGTGGCGGGCGACGCTGAACGCCGCGACCGTGCTCGGGCAGTCGAAGTCGGCGCAGCAGGCGGAGATCGACTCGGCGTGTGAGCTGATCGACTTCCTGCGGTTCAACGTGGCCTACGCGCGGCAGCTGTACGCCGACCAGCCGGCGTCGTCGCCCGGGGTGTGGAACCGGATGGAGTACCGGGCGCTCGAGGGCTTCGTTCTGGCGATCACCCCGTTCAACTTCACCGCCATCGCCGGAAATTTGCCGACGTCGGCTGCCTTGATGGGAAATGTCGTCGTCTGGAAGCCGTCGCCCACGCAGCAGTTCGCGGCGCACTTCACGATGCGCCTGCTGGAGGAGGCGGGCCTGCCGCCCGGCGTGATCAACATGGTCACCGGCAACGGCCAGGCGGTCTCCGAGGTGGCGCTCACGCACCCGCAACTGGCGGGCATCCACTTCACCGGCTCCACGCCGACCTTCCAGCACCTGTGGGGCACCGTCGGCGCGAACATCGCCTCCTACCGCGGCTACCCGCGCCTCGTCGGCGAGACCGGCGGCAAGGACTTCGTCCTGGCCCACCCGTCGGCCGACCCGGCCGTGCTCGCCACGGCGCTGGTCAGGGGCGCCTTCGAATACCAGGGCCAGAAGTGCTCGGCGGCGTCGCGGGCGTACGTGCCGCGCTCGGTCTGGTCGCGCATGCGTGACGACTTCGTCTCCGCGGCCGAGTCGCTGACCGTGGGCGACGTGGCGGGCGACCTGTCGACGTTCATGGGCGCGGTCATCGACGACCGGGCCTTCGCCAAGCACAAGGCGGCCATCGACCGGGCGCGCGGCGCCTCGAACATCGACCTGCTCACCGGTTCGTACGACGACTCCACCGGGTATTTCGTGAAGCCGACGATCCTGGAGTGCGCCGACCCCACGGACGAGATCTTCGTCAAGGAGTACTTCGGGCCGATCCTGGGCGTACACGTCTATGAGGACGGCGACTTCGACGCGGTGCTCGACCAGATGGAGAGCGTCTCGCCGTACGCGCTGACCGGGTCGATCATCGCCCAGGACCGCTACGCGATCGCCTCGGCCGCGGAGCGGCTGCGCTTCGCGGCGGGCAACTTCTACATCAACGACAAGCCGACGGGCGCGGTCGTGGGCCAGCAGCCGTTCGGCGGCGCCCGCGCCTCGGGCACCAACGACAAGGCGGGCTCGATCTTCAACCTGATCCGCTGGGTGAACGCCCGCACGATCAAGGAGACCTTCGTCCCGCCGGTCATCACGGGTCCTTACCGGGGCGACATTCCGCAGACGGCGTTCGAGCAGCCCGACCTGAAGCGGCTGGGTTACTGAGGTCCAGCGGCCGAACAGGTGAGGCACTCCGGACTCGGGGTGCCTCACCGAGCTAGCCGACGATGAGACGGGCGTCGGCGAGGGTGGCCAAGAGCAGGCCGGCATGGTCTGCTATGCCTTCGGTCACAGGTATGACGGTAAGGTGCGCCCGTTGCCATATGAGCCGCCTTCCGACCGCGCCCGTGCGGCGCACCTCAGCGAGCGTCACGGCGCTGATCCCCGGGATGAACCCTTCCTCCCGGGCGACGGCGATCCGCGCCACGACCTTCGGATCGTCCTCACCGAGCAGGGAGAAAGGCTGGGCATCCAGTACGAGCAATGGCGTGGGGAACGAGGCCTCCGCGCGCCTTACTCGCCGGACCATGCCCGCCTGGCCTCTGCCATGACGTCATCGGACAACGGGCCGGCCCTGCGTTCGTGGTCGGCGATGATCTCCTCGGCCTTCAGCAAGGCCAGCCCGTACTCGGCGGCCTGGTCGACGAAGCGGGAGAACCCGCGGGGACCGGTGCGGCGCTCGATCTCCTCGGCGAGCGAGCGGCGCAGCGTCACTGACTTCTTGATCGTCGGGTCTGCGGGTTGCGGCAGGGACATGGGTTCAGCATGCCACCAGGTATCGCATAACCTGCCGGTTCAGCGGCCGCATCCTCGGAGTCGTCCTGCGGGCTCCGGGGTTGCCGATCTACGCCTGCGGCGGCGGATAGCGGTGAATCTCCGCCCGGTGTCCCGTCGAACCGGCGAACTTTGCGTCATCGGTGAGCAGGGGCACTCCCAGGAGCTCGGCGAGCACCACGTACATGCCGTCGTAAGCAGTGAGGTTGTTCCGCAATTCCAGCACGCGCGGCTGGAGCGGCAGCATCGGATGGCGGACGATCTTGAGCTGGGCGTAGCGTTCCAGCATGATCTGAGCCCTCTGCTCGGAGATCCGCACCTCAGGCTTGCTGGTGATCACATGCCCCCGCACCACGGAAGCGATCTCGACATCGATCAGCGCGGGGGCGTGCACCTTGCGGGCCAGCCGCTGCCGAAGGAGATCATCACCCTTCACATTGGCCAGCAGGCGGAAGACGATCGAGGCATCGACGACCAGGCTCACCGGCGCCCCTCACGCAGGGTCTCACGTACGAAGTCGGGGTCGTACGGAACCGGCTCGTCAGCGGCGATCTTGGCCATCACCTCGTCCAGCGTGGGAGTCGCGGCCGCCTCGTTCAGGAGGTCACGCACGTAAGCCGCCAGCGATTTGCCCTCATGCTCGGCCCGCGTTTTAAGCGTCTGCTCCGTCGCGTCAGGGACGTCTCGAATCTGAATAGTGCCCATGCAACCATTTAAGCATGCAGCATGCATGCAAACGTGGCGGCGTCAGACCGGCGCTCAAAGATATCGTCTCCGCAGCGCCGTGATCAGCTCGTCGTCGACACCCAGCCGGTCGATCGCGTAGTCCCGTACCGAACCATGGCCGGCCGCCAGCTCCGCCAGGCAGAGCCGCATGACCTCGCCCGGCGCGCGACCGTAGCCCGGCCACTTCAGCGTCCGGTCCGGATAGGCCGCCCGCCAGTCCGCGACCAGCCGTTCGGTGGCCAGTTCGGTGAGCGCGAAGTCCTCGACGATACTCTCCTCGTCCACCCCCAGCAGGGACAGCACCAGCGCGGCCAGCAGCCCGGTACGGTCCTTGCCCGAGGCGCAGTGCATGACGAGTGGAGCGTTCTCCTCGGCGGCGATCACCCTCAGCGCGCGCCCGAGCTCCTCCACGCCGTCCAGCGCGACCTCGGCGTACCGGTCGGCGAGGAAGCGGACTGTGTCGATGTCCGTGCCCAGCTCGGCCTGGTCGTAGGGCTGATGCTCGATGCTGAGGTTGTGGTAGGCCAGACCGTCGCTGTCCGGTACGCGGCCCCTGGCGGCTATCTCCCACGGGTAGCGCAGGTCGATCACCGTACGCACGCCCAGGTCGAGAAAGCGCCGCCAGTCCTCGCCCTGGAGCTTGGCCAGGGAGTCGGAGCGGTACAGGCGCCGCCAGCGCACCGTACGACCGTCGCGGGTACGGTAACCGCCCAGGTCCCGGAAGTTGTGCAGGCGCTCGAACGCGATATGCCTCATCGAGCACACCTTATGAGGTAGGCGAGACCTATGGACGTAGCCGGT
Organism: Nonomuraea sp. NPDC050680; assembly: GCF_040654555.1. Lineage (NCBI taxonomy): Bacteria > Bacillati > Actinomycetota > Actinomycetes > Streptosporangiales > Streptosporangiaceae > Nonomuraea > Nonomuraea sp. NPDC050680. The sequence continues at coordinate 26,972 of NZ_JBFAIF010000001.1, forward strand.
AAACATGTCCAGATTGGTGGAGATATCCGTCTACGCCCGGAGGTACGCGTGAAGCGTGTCATCGTCCTGGCCGCCTGCACCCTCGTGGCGACCGCTATGGTCAGCCCCGCGCAGGCCGTCCGGACTTCAACCGGCCTGGCAGCCGCCTCGTCCACCGAATACATCGTCTTATACAAGGAGGGAGTCCAGCCGGACGTCGCCCGCAAGGCCGTCCAGGCGGCCGGCGGCACGGTGGTCAAGGAGAACACCGCAGTCGGCGTGGCCACCGTCTCCACCACCGACACGGGCTTCGCCGGCGCCGTCGCCGCGAACGCCTCGATCGAGGGCGTGGCGCACAACCGCTCCATCGGAACGGTCCCGTCCGCCGCCCGCTCCGCCGCCAAGGCGCGCAAGGCCGCCGACGCCGTGGAGAAGGCCGCTGACGGCGCCCCCGCCGCCACCACGTTCGGCAAGCCGAGCCTCACGGCCGAGCCGCTGTCGGAGCTGCAGTGGGACATGAAGCAGATCCACGCCACCGCCAACGGCTCCTACCGCTACGAGCAGGGCGACCCGGGGGTGCTGGTCGGCATTCTGGACACCGGCGTGGACGCCTCGCATCCGGATATCGCACCCAATTTCAATAGGGCTCTGAGCCGTAACTTCACGGTCGACATCCCGGTCGACGCCAACGGCGATCCGGTCGACGGGCCCTGCGAGGCCGAGCCGGACCACTCCTGCACCGACCCCGCGGACGTGGACGAGAACGAGCACGGCACGCACGTGGCCTCCTCCATCGCCTCGCCCATCAACCGGCTCGGCGTGGCCGGCGTGGCGCCCAAGGTGTCCATCGTCAACCTCCGGGTCGGCCAGGACTCCGGCTTCTTCTTCCTCCAGCCGAGCGTGGACGCGCTGACGTACGCGGGCGACCACGGCATCGATGTGGTCAACATGAGCTACTACATCGACCCGTGGCTGTTCAACTGCGTGGACAACCCGGCCGACTCCCCCGCCGACCGCGTGGAGCAGGCCACCATCATCAAGGCGACCCAGCGCGCGCTGAACTACGCCCACGACAGGGGCGTGACGCTGGTGTCCGCGGCGGGCAACGGCGGCACCGACTACACCAAGGAGCTCGTCGACGGATCCAGCCCCGACTTCGCCGGCGTGCCCGGCGAGGCGCCGTACGACCGGACGATCCCGCCGAGCTGCGTGTCCATGCCCAGCGAGGGCAACCACGTGATCGCGGTGTCGTCCACCGGCATCAGCAAGCGCAAGGCGTACTACTCCGACTACGGCAACGGCTACGTGGACGTGGCCTCGCCCGGCGGCGACGCCTACGACACCCCGGCCAACACGCGCGACGTGACCAGGGCGACGCTGGCGGCCTATCCGAAGTCGCTGGCCGAGGAGAACGGGCAGCTCAACCCCGACGGCACGCCGAACACCCCGTCCGTGGTGCGCGACTGCCGCGGCTCGGTCTGCGGGTACTACACCTACCTCCAGGGCACCTCGATGGCCTCGCCGCGGGCCGCGGGCGTGGCGGCGCTGATCGTCAGCCGGTTCGGCCACCGCGACCGCGCTCACGGCGGCCTGACCATGAACCCGGACGCGGTGGAGGCGGCGCTGAAGGCGACCGCCACCAAGACCCCGTGCCCGGAGCCCCGCGCGTTCACCTACACCCGCATCCTGCCGAACGGTACGACGACGACGGCCACGCACACCTGCGAGGGCGGCAGGTCGCGTAACGGCTTCTACGGCTCGGGCATCGTCGACGCGTTGAACGCGGCCCGATAGCCCCACGACACGACCGGTGCGCGTCCGCGTAGGCGAACGCGCACCGCGTCGGCTCCGGGGCCTGGGCGCCGACCGTACGGCAGCCTGAGTCGGCGGCACGCCAGGCGGCGAGGGCGTACAGGATGCGGGTCATTGCTGGGGACTCCCTTACTCGTTGTGCTCGGCGCGGCCCAGCCGCCAGTAACCCATGAAGGCCACGGCGCGCTTGTCCATCCCCCGCTCGGCGACCAGGTGTCGCCTGAGCGACCTGATCACGGCCGCCTCGCCGGCCAGCCAGGCATACAGCGGGCCGTACGGCGCCTCCTCGGGCACCTCCCACAGTTCCTCCACGTCCACGTCTACTTCCTTGAAGTCGATGTCCTGGAAGGAATCGGGCGTGGGCAGCGGCGGGAGCAGCCGGTCTGCGGCGGCCCTGACGGCGGGCACGAGCAGGGCGCCGCGCTCCTCGTCGGCGCGGGCCAGCCAGGTGACCTTCACACCGCTCGCGGTCTCGACGGGCAGGAAGTCGTCCGCGCAGGGGACCTCCATGAGCGCCTCACCCTGGTAGCCGGCCGGCAGCCGTTCGAGGATGGAGCAGATCGCGGGGACGGCGGTCTCGTCGCCGGCGATGAGCACCGCCCCGGTGTCCGCGGGCGGATGGAACTCCAGGCCGCCGTGCGGCCCGTCGTGCCGGGCGTCGGGGCCGAGCAGCACCGCGACGGCCCCGGGCCGCACATCGGCCGCCCAGCGGGCCACCGGGCCGTCGCCGTGGCCGTGCAGGACCACGTCCACGTCCACCTCGCGGGCCTCGGGGCGTACCAGGCGGGCGGTGTAGGTACGGATCGGGTTGCGCAGCGCGTCGGGCAGGCCGCGCCAGCGCGGGAACCAGTCGGGGCCGCTCGGCAGGTGCTCCAGCCCGTGCCCGTCGACCGGCAGGATGAGCTTGATCCGCTGGTCGAACCCGTTGTCCGCGAAGTGGTGCAGGTCCTCCCCCTCGAAGGTCACGCGCAGGAACGCCGGGCTCAGGCGTGCTAACCGGTTCACGCGTACGTCGAACATGCGAAAGGGCTCGATCATCGTCAGCTCCACCTCGATCCTTTAAGGTAAGGCTAACCTAACTCACGTTGATCGACCAGTCCCGCCCGGGCACGGCAGACACCCCCGTCCCTCCAGCCCGGGACGGGGGCGTCGCGACAGGGCCCGGCCTAGGGATGTCCCTAGGTGTCCATGATCCCTAAGCGTCCTTGACCCCCACCGGCAGCACGTCGAAGTGGACCACCACGCGACCGGTCGCCGGGTCCGGAGCGCCCGGGAACTCGAGGTCCCTGCGGTCCGCCACCGCCCGGTACCTCTCCAGGACCTCGAACACCTCCTCGCGCATCCGCGTCGTCTCGGCCACGGTGAGCCGCATCGACCGCCGGCCGAACCCGCTCGCCCGCACCCACTCCTCCGGAGTCGCCGCCTCCTCCTCGCGCCAGCGCGCCAGCTCGGCACCGCGCTGCCGGACGAGGTCGTCGAGCAGCCGGGCGAACGCGTCGGCCGTCTCGGGATCGGCCGACGGGTCGGCCGAGGGGTCGCCGTAGGAGAAGCCGCCCGGCACGATCCGCCAGTACTTCTCCTTGCCCTTGCCCAGCTCGGGCACCGTCTCGATCATGTCGTGCCGGGCCAGCTCACGCAGGTGGTAGCTGGTCGCCCCGGTGTTCTGGCCGAGCAGTCCGGCCAGCCGGGTCGCCGTCGAGGGGCCGTGCTCGTCGAGCAGCTCGTAGATGCGCAGTCGCAGCGGGTGCGCGAACGACTTCAGCGCGTTCGCGTCGAGCGTCCTGGCCGAATAGTGCTTGCTTTGCATGGCTGTGCACACCTATCTTTGCAAAGAAATCTGTGCATAGTTTTCCTTACACACTAGCGGAGTGAGCCATGCCACGTCTCGGCCGATCGTTCGGCTTCCTTCTGTCGTCGACCGCGCTGTCGAACCTGGCCGACGGCGTGCTCAAAGTGGGCGCGCCCCTCCTGGCCGTGTCGCTGACCCGCTCCCCCACACTGGTGTCGCTGACCGGGGCGGCCGCCACGCTGCCGTGGTTACTGTTCGCCCTGCACGCGGGCGCGATCGCCGACCGGCTCGACCGCAGGCGAATCATGGTGCTGGCCAACCTCGCCCGGTCCGCCGTGCTCGCGGCGACGACCGCGCTCGGACTGCTCGGGCTGGTGAACCTGTGGGTCGTGCTGGCCGCCGTACTGGTCGCGGGCGTGGCCGAGGTCTTCGCCGACACCTCGGCCCAGTCGGTCCTGCCGATGGCGGTGCCGCCGGAGCGCATCACGGCGGCGAACGGGCGGGTGCAGAGCGCCCAGATGATCGGCAACGAGTTCGCCGGCGCGCCGATCGCCGGCCTCCTGGTCACGCTCCTGCCCGCCGCCGTCTTCGGCGCTCCAGCCCTCCTGTACGGCGCGGCGGGCCTGCTCCTGCTGGGCATGAGGGGCTCCTATGGAACGGCCGCCACAGCGGGCCCCAGGCGCTCGCTGCTGCGCGACATCGTGGCGGCTCAGCGCTATCTGTGGTCCCAGCGGTTCCTGCGGACGCTGGCCGTCTCGGCCGGCCTGCTGAACTTCGCCAGCGCCGCCTACTTCGGGGTGTTCGTGCTGTGGGCCGTCGGTGACGGCTCGCGGATCGGGCTGTCCCCCAGCGGGTACGGCCTGATGATGACCGCGATGGCCGTCGGCGCGGTGGCCGGATCGCTGGTCTCGGGACGGGTCTCCGAGCTGCTCGGAGAGGGCCGGACGCTGTTCGGCGCCTGGCTGGTGAGCGCCCTGCTGTACCTCGTGCCGGTGCTGTGGCCCGTCGCCTGGCTGCTGTATCCGACCTCCGTGGTGTGGGGCGTCGTCGGGGCCGTCGCGAACGTACTGGTCATCTCCACGCGGCAGCGGCTGATCCCGCCCGAACTGCTCGGCCGGGTCAACTCCGCCTACCGGCTGATCGGCATGGGCGGGATGCCGGTGGGGGCCGCCCTCGGCGGGGTGGTGGCCGAACTCGCCGGGCTGACCGCCGTGCTTCTGGGCGCCACAGGGGTCTGTTTGGTGGGCGTGGGGCTCGTGTGGCGCGCCTTACACGATCGAATTTCCCACCCTTTGACCAGCGCACCTGCCGTTCCCGACACATTCAGATCACGTTAGTCACACTTTGGCCTACCTCGAGATGACATGATTACCCCGAGCAATGAGGGGATGGCATGCGGGAGATCGGCGGACGGTACCTCCTTAATGAGGAGGCCGGTCGTGGAGGTATGGGAGTCGTCTGGCGGGCTTTCGACCAGCTTCTCCACCGTGAGGTGGCGCTCAAGGAGCTGACCCTCAGCGGTGAGGCCGAGATGGTCCGTCGCCGGGTCCTCCGTGAAGCGCGGATGGCCGCTGGGCTCACCCACCCGAACATCGTCACGGTCCACGACCTCATCGAAGAGGGCGGCAAGCTGTGGATCGTGATGGAGTACCTCGACGGCCTCTCACTGCACCAGCTGCTCTCCCAGGTGGGGACGCTGCCCGCGCAGTCGGTGGCGGCGATCGGCCAGCATCTGCTGGCCGCGCTGCGTACCGCCCACCAGGCAGGGGTGCTGCACCGCGACGTGAAGCCGGCCAACGTGATGCTGACCGGCGACCGCGTGGTGCTGACCGACTTCGGCATCGCCACGGTCGAGGGCGACATCCGGATGACCACGTCCCGGCGGCTGCGCGGCACACCCGCGTTCATGGCCCCCGAGCGGCTGCACGGCGGCCCGGCCAGCAAGGAGGCCGACATGTGGTCGTTCGGTGCCACGCTCTACAGCGCCATCGAGGGCCAGCCGCCCTACCCCGGGCAGGACGCGGCCACGGTGCTCGGCATGGCCAGGAGCGGCGGCTACCCGCCGCCGCGCCGGGCCGGGATCATGCGGCCCCTCATCGAGGGCCTGCTGCACCACGACCCGGTGCGCCGTTTCACGCCCGAGCAGACCGCCGGGTTATTGGCCGGCATGCGCGCCAGCAGCTACCCCGCGGCGATCTGACCGGTCCTCCCGTTATTCCTCCTCGCCGCGCTTGGCGCGGGCCTCCGCCTCGGCGGCGTCCATCGCGGCGGCCTCCTCCGGCGTGGGAGCCGTGCCGCCGAGGTGCTGGGGCTGCCACCACACGCCCGGCGGGATCTCCGGGTAGGTGCGCTGGGCCCGGTCCACCAGCTCCGACATCCGCGCGTGCAGATCGGCGACGTGCTGGTTGACGTCCTCGCCGCGCTTGGGGTGAAGGGGCTCCCCCACCAGGATCGTGATGGGTACGTGCCGCAGGGTGAGTTGTTTGGAGCGGCCCTTGGTCCAGATCCGCTGACTCCCCCACAGCGCCATCGGGATGACCGGGACCTTGGTCGCCTGAGCCATGCGGATGGCGCCGTTCTTGATCTCCTTGACCGTGAACGACCGGCTGATCGTCGCCTCGGCGAAGACGCCGACCACCTCGCCCGCCTTCAGCATGCGCAGCGCCGTCGCGTACGACCCCGCGCCCGCGCCCCGGTCGACCGGGATGTGGTGCATGCCGCGCATCAGCGGCCCCGAGACGCGGTGGTCGAACACGTCCTGCTTGGCCATGAACCGCACCAGCCGCTTGGCGGGCACCGCCCCGAACCCGGCGAAGATGAAGTCGAGATAGCTGATGTGGTTGCTGACCAGCACCGCTCCGCCGGTGCGCGGGATATGTTCGGTCCCCTCAATGTGGAAGCGGTAGTCGAGCACGCGAAAGAGGGTCCGCGCGGCGGCGATCACCGGCGGGTACACGATCTCAGCCATGACCAGAAGGTAGCCTATTCACCCCGGTCGGACGGTAGTCGGCAAGGTCGCAGAGGCTGTGGACGACTTCCACCCCGCTCACGGTAAGAGGCTTGTCCTGCCAGGGAAACGGGCAGATGTTTCTCATCATGAAGAAGCTCATCAACTCGGCCGAATCCGCGGTTGACGACGCCTTGGCCGGGATGGCCGCGGCCCATCCGTCGCTGCGGATCCGCGACCGGGTGGTCTACCGCGCGTCGGGGCCGCGGGCGGGCAAGGTCGGGCTGGTCTCCGGCGGTGGCTCGGGGCACGAGCCGCTGCACTCCGGCTTCGTCGGCTACGGCATGCTCGACGCGGCCTGCCCTGGAGAGGTCTTCACCTCGCCCGTGCCCGACCAGATCGTCGAGGCGACCACGGCCGTCGACGGCGGCGCGGGCGTGCTGCACATCGTCAAGAACTACACCGGCGACGTGCTGAACTTCGAGATGGCCGCCGAGCTGTGCGAGGACGTCCAGGTCGTCGGCGTGCTCGTCGACGACGACGTGGCCGTCCAGGACTCCCTCTACACGGCGGGCCGCCGGGGCACCGGCGCGACGCTGTTCGTGGAGAAGATCGCCGGAGCGCTGGCCGAGGAGGGCGCGCCGCTGGCGGAGGTGGCGAGCGTGGCGGGCGAGGTGAACGCGCGCAGCCGCTCCTTCGGCATCGCGCTCACCTCGTGTACGACGCCCGCGGCGGGCAAGCCGACGTTCGATCTGCCCGACACGCAGGTGGAGCTGGGCATCGGCATCCACGGCGAGCCCGGTAGGATCCGGGCGCCGATGGCCTCGGCCCGCGAGCTGACCGAGATCGCCATGGAGGCCATACACCGCGACCTGCCGCTGGAGGGCGACCTGCTCGTCCTGCTGAACGGCATGGGCGGCACACCCCTGATGGAGCTGTACGTGGCGTTCGCCGAAGTGGCGGCCTTCATCCGCGGCAAGGGGGCGCGGGTGGCGCGGTCACTGGTGGGCAACTACGTGACGAGTCTGGACATGCAGGGCTTCTCCGTGACGATCTGCAGGCTCGACGACACGTTGACGCGTCTGTGGGACGCGCCGGTCGAGACGCCGGGGCTGCGCTGGGGACGCTGATGGGCGCCTCCACGGACCCCGAGACGGGTGGCGGATCCATGGGCCTCCGCACGTTGACCACGGCCTTCTTCGTCGCCTGGCTGGAGGAGGTGGCCGCGCAGGTCCGGGTGCATCGCGAGCGGCTGACGGCGCTGGACGCGGCGATCGGCGACGCCGACCACGGCGCGAACCTCGACCGCGGCTTCACCGAGGTACTCAAGGCGCTGGCCGACTCCCCGCCCACCGCGCCGGGCCAGGTGCTGGTGTCCGCGGGCACGACACTGATCCGCCGCGTCGGGGGTGCTTCCGGGCCGCTGTACGGGTCGGCGTTCCGGGCCATGGGCAAGGCGGTGGAGCAGCCGGTGACGCAGGCCGGGTTCGCGGCGGCGTTCGAGGCCGGGGTGGTCGCGGTCGAGCGGCTGGGCAAGGCGGCGCCGGGTGACAAGACCATGGTGGACGCGCTGGCTCCGGCCTCGCTGGCCCTGGCGCTGGCCGTACGGGATGGGGTGGGGATCCGGGAGGCGTTCGAGCTGGCGGCGCGCGCGGCCGAGGAGGGGGCGCGGGCCACGATCCCGATGCAGGCCCGCAAGGGCCGGGCCAGTTACCTGGGCGAGCGCAGCGTCGGGCACGAGGATCCGGGGGCGGCGTCGTCGGCGCTCATCGTCGCCTGCCTGGCCACCGTGAGCCCGTGATGGTGGGCATCGTACTGGTGGCCCACAGCGCCGGGCTGGCGACGGAGGCGGCCGCGCTCGTCCGCGGCATCGCCGGTACGGGCGCGCGGGTGGCGGCGGCGGGCGGCACCGAGGACGGCGGGGTGGGCACGAGCCTCGACCTCATCGAGCGGGCGCTCACGGCGGTCGACCAGGGCGACGGCGTGGTGCTCGTGCCCGACCTGGGCAGCTCGGTGCTGACGGCCCGGCTGCTGGCGGAGCCCGGCCGGGTGGTGGTGGCCGACGTGCCGTTCGTGGAGGGGGCGATCGCGGCGGCCGTCACGGCGAGTGCGGGCGCACCCCTGGCGGCCGTTCTCGCGGCCGCCGAGGAGGCCCGCACCGTCCGCAAGCTCAGCGACTCCTGAGCCCGCTCAGCGGCTCCTGAAACTCGGCGAATCCTGAGACTCGCCGAATCCTGAACCGGCCGGCGACTCCTGAGCCTGGCTCAGTGGCCCTTGAACGCCTCCTCCAGCCACCACGAGCCGCGCTTCCCGGCGACTTTGGCGTGGACCAGCAGCGGCCGGTCCCTGGGGCCCTTAAGCCACTCGGCCACCCCGGCCAGGTCGCCGGGCCCGGTGACCGTCACGGCCGCGAAGCCGTAGCCGGTGGCGATCGCGGCGAAGTCGGCGGGCGGGAAGCTGACCGTGCCGAGCGGGTGCCCGTGGGGGCCGAAGTGGTGCACCTCGGCGCCGTACGCCTCGTCGTCGTAGACCACGACCACCATCGGCAGCCCGAGCCGTATGACGGTGTCGAGTTCGGCGATGCCCATCAGCGCCCCGCCGTCGCCCAGCGCGGCCACCGGCAGCCGGTCGGGCCGGGCGAGCGCGGCGCCGATCGCGGTCGCCAGCCCGAGCCCGATCGACTGGAACGCCTGGGTGAAGCAGAACCCCTGCTCATCGGGCACGTCGAGAAACATGGCCGGGTAGCCCATGAAGTTGCCGGAGTCGACCGCCACGATCCGCTCCCCCGGCAGCAGGTCGTCGAGCCCGATCGTGAGCGTCCTGGGGTCGATCAGCCCCTCGCCGCCCTCGTCGTCGTAGGGCACGGCCTGCCACCGGCCCTCGGCCCTGATCCGCGCGGCGACCTCCGCCGACCGGTACCCGCGCTCGGCCTCGCCTGCCGGAGCAAGAGCGTCACCCGCCGGAGCGAGAGCGCCGCCGGTCGGAGCGAGGGTGTGCAGGACCGTGCGCGCCGTGGCGGCCGTGTCGCCGACCAGGCCGAGGGTGATCGGCCGGTGAACGCCCAGGGCGCTCTCGTCGAGGTCCACCTGGACGAGCTTGGCGTGCTCGCCGATCAGCCGTCCATGGCGGGTGGTCCACATGTTGAGGGCGCACCCCCAAGCCACGATGAGGTCGGCCTCGCGGATCAGCTCGGCGGCGAGCGGCGTGGCGAAGCCGCCGCTGACGTCCAGGTCCCAGGGGTCGCCCCGGAACAAACCCTTGGCGACGGCGGAGGTGGCGAGCAGCGCGCCCGTGGCGCCGGCCAGCTCCGCCAGCTCGGCCCTGGCGTGCCTGGCGCCGCGCCCCGCGACGAACACCGGCCGCCGCGCTTCCGCCAGCAGCCGGACCAGCGCGTCGAGCTCCGCGGCCGACGGCGTCCTGAGCGACTCCGCGCCTGACAGCCTCCCGAGCGACTCCGCAGCCGACGGCGTTCCTGGCGACCCCGCGGCCGGCAGCGTCCCGCGCGACCCCGCGGCCGACGGCGTCCCCTGCGACTCGCCGATGAGGCCGGGCCACGCGACGAGGTCCTGCTGCACGTCGAGCGGCAGGTTGAGCACCACCGTGCGCCGGTCGCGGGCCGCCGTCCGGTAGGCCGACAGCGTCTCCTCGACCGCCCGGCCGGCCTCGGTGACGCGCAGCGACAGCGCGCCGACCGACGCCGCCAGCGCGTCCTGGTCGATGTGGAAGTTGGAGCGTACGTCCGTCGCCTCGCCGGTGAGCACGATCATCGGGGTACGGCTCTTGGCCGCCTCGGCGATCCCCGTCACGGCGTTGGTCAGGCCGGGGCCCTGGTGGACGGAGACGACCCCGACCTTGCCGCTCATCCTGGCGTACGCGTCGGCCATCGTGGTGGCGCCGCCCTCGTGGCGGGCGGCGACGAAGCGCACGCCGTGCGCCACGAGGGCGTTGGTGACGTGGAAGTTGCCACTGCCCACCACGCCGAACGCGGTGTCGACCCCGGCCTCGGCCAGCACCCGCCCGACGGCCTCGGCGACGATCATCTCTCGAGCCCATGGTCGCGGCCGCTTCGGAGCTCGTTGGCTCGTTCCTCGCTCTCTCCCTCCGAGCTCCTCCGCTCGAGCCCATGGTCGCGGCCGCTTCGGAGCTCGTTGGCTCGTTCCTCGCTCTCTCCCTCCGAGCTCCTCCGCTCCACCAAAGCCAATACCCGCACCGGACTCCCGGACCCGCCCACGATGGGCAGCGGCGGGGCCAGGACGACGGCGCCGGTCACCGGCAGGCGGTCGAGGTTGCGCAGCTGGGTCAGGCCGTACTTGCCCGCCCCCAGCAGGAACGAGTGGCACGGGAAGGGCGGGTCGAAGGAGTGGGCGGTGCCCGCGTCGGTGCCGACGGTCTCGACGCCGAGCCCGAGGATGGGCGTCTCGGCGGCCAGCCAGTTCGCGCATTCGACGGAGATGCCGGGGGTGTGCGGGCCGGTCTCGTCGGCGTTCAGGAAGGTGGCCTGGTCAGCTGATCTGGCGTCCCAGCCGGTGCGGTAGAGGAGCCAGCCGCCGTCGGGCAGCGGGCCGTTGGCGCGCTCCCACTCCTTGACGTGGTCGATCTGGAGCAGGAAGTCGGGGTCCTTCTCCGCCTCCGCCGCCAGGTCGAGCACGACGGCGGGCGCCAGCAGGCTGGACACGGGCACCTGGGAGACGTCCTGGCCGTCGCGGCCGGTCACCCAGTGGATCGGCGCGTCGAAGTGGGTGCCGCTGTGCTCGCCGGTGTGGATGTCGTTCCAGTACCAGGCGGGGCCCCGGTCGTCGTAGCGGCTGATCTCCTCCAGCCGGAACGGGATCGTGTTCCCGAACGGCTCGGGCAGCTGGAGGATCGGGGTCTCCGACGACAGGGGCGAGGTGAGATCCACCACCTCGATGGCGCCACCACGCAGGCTCTCCACCAGGCTCCGCAAGATCGACATGTCATCCTCCTTGATGGGCTGGCTGCATCCTCCTATACCGGCCCACCCGGCTCCAAGCACGTCAGGACTTGGTCCATGGGGCGCAGCCGCCCGTCTGGAACGCCTTGTCGGTGGCCAGGATCGTCACGGTGGCCGGGCCCGTCGGCATGTCCCCCGCGATCACGTCACTGGCCTGGACGGACGTGCTCTTCATTCGGGCCCAGTAGCACTTGTCCGTGGCGGTCGCGGGCCCCGTCGTACGGTAGGTGCCCGGCTGGATGTCCACGCCCACGATGAGCGTCCGCATGGCGCCGAGCGCGCCCGGCGGCCCGGCCGAGCCCACCGGAGCGGGCGTCCCGACCGGCGCGGGCGTCCCCGCCGGAGCCGACGTCCCCGCCGGAGCGGATGCGGCCGGGTCGGACGTGCCCGTGCCGGGCGGGGCCACCGGGTTCGACGTGACCGTGCCCGCCGGGGCCGACGGGTCCGACGTGGGGGCGCCCGCCGGGGCTGACGGATCGGTCCCCTTGTCCGCGGGCGGCGTCGAGTCCCCGATCGTCATCGTCACCGGAGGCGTCTCCGCGGGCGCGGCCGTCGCCTCCCCTGAGTCCAGCCCGGTGAAGTACCCGAGCAGGAACCCGAGTAAGCAGGTCAGCCCGGAGACGAGCACGATGATGGTCGGACTGTTCGTCGCCCTGGGATATTCCGGAGGCGGAGGGTATTCGGGAGGAGGCCCGTACATCACGGGGACAAGCGTCCCATCCGTGTCAACGGTGGAGGTAGTCGACCAGCGACGCCTTCTCCGTCTCCAGCTCCTCGATCGCGCTCTTGACCACGTCACCGATGCTCACGATGCCGACCAGCCGCCCGTCCTCGACGACGGGCATGTGCCGGAACCGATGTGTGGTCATGGTCCTTCGCAGCTCGTCGACGTTGTCGTGCGGGCCGACCGTGCGTACTTCCGACGTCATGATCGCGGAGACGGGCTGGTCGAGCACGGCCGCGCCGCGGTCGTGCAGGCGGCGGACCACGTCGCGCTCGGACACGATGCCCGTGATCGTCACGCCGTCGGCGGAGACCACGACGGCGCCGATGTTGTGCTCGGCGAGCTTGGTCAGGAGTTCGCGGACCGTGGCTTCCGGGGCCACGGTCATCACCGCGCTTCCCTTGCCGCGCAGGATTGTCCCGATGAGCATCTGAACCACCTCGGCTCTCAGTTACCCCGGGTGGCTCCGGCTAAGCTCTCCACCCGCGTGCCTTCCAGGCAAGCAAGCAGGTAGGGGCACCGTCAAGCATTCCCGTAGGCTGCATGCCGTACATGGAGCTTGTGAAACAGGATGCGTAATGACAGAGCCGCTCAATACCGGCAGCCATGATCTGCCCGTCACCGCGGCGCTGACCGCGTTCATGCGGACGGGCTGGGCCGACACCCGGCGCACCGACGTGGCGGCGCTGCCGATCGCGCCGTGGGCGGCCAGGCGCCGCGCCGCGCTCGCCGCCCGCTTCCCCGGTGAGCGGCTCGTCGTGCCGTCGGGGACGCTGAAGGTGCGCAGCAACGACAGCGACTACCGCTTCCGGCCGCACAGCGCGTTCTCCTACCTGACGGGCGCGGGCGAGCCGGGTGACGTGCTGGTCATCGAGCCGTCGGGCGAGGCCACGCTGTACCTCAGGCCGCGCTCGCCGCGCGAGGACGGCGAGGAGTTCTACCGCGACCGGCGTTATGGGGAGTTCTGGGTGGGGCGGCGGCCCGACCTGGAGGAGGCGGCCGAGCTCTACCAGATCGGCTGCGCCCACATCCGCGAGCTGTCGCTGACCGGCCCCGCCAGGGTGCTCGGCGGCGTGGACGCGGCGGTCGACGCGCTGCTGCCGGGCGACGCGGAGTTCGAGGGCTTCCTGTCGGAGATGCGGCTGATCAAGGACGCGTGGGAGATCGGCGAGCTGCAGTCGGCGGTCGACGCCACCGCGCGCGGCTTCGAAGACGTCGTACGAGCGCTGCCCGCCGCGCTCGGGCACCCTCGGGGCGAGCGCTATCTGGAGGGCGTGTTCGGGCTCCGTTCGCGTCTGGAGGGCAACGCGGCCGGCTACGACAGCATCGTGGCCTCGGGCGCGCACGCGTGCGTGCTGCACTGGATCCGCAACGACGGCCGCCTCGACCCGAGCGACCTCCTGCTGCTGGACGCGGGCGTCGAGTCCGACACCCTCTACACGGCCGACATCACCCGCACGCTGCCTCTGTCCGGCCGCTTCAGTCCCGTGCAGCGGCAGGCGTACGAGCTGGTGTACGAGGCGCAGACGGCCGGGATCGCCGCGCTCAAGCCCGGTGCCCGCTTCCGCGACTTCCACCTGGCGGCGATGCGGGTCATCAGCGAGGGTCTGCACGACTGGGGCCTGCTGCGCGACTCGCCGGACGCGTTGATGGAGTCGGGCCTGTACCGCCGCTACACGCTCTGCAGCAGCGGCCACATGCTCGGCCTGGACGTGCACGACTGCGCCCGCGCGCGCTCGGAGGTCTACCTGGAGGGGGTCCTGGAGGAGGGCCAGGTGCTCACCGTGGAGCCGGGCCTGTATCTGCAGCCCGACGATCTCACCCTGCCGGCGGAGTTCCGGGGGCTGGGCATCCGGATCGAGGACGACCTGGTGATCACCGCCGACGGCGCCCGTCTGATGTCGGCCGCCCTGCCGCGCCACCCCGCCGAGGTCGAGTCGTGGATGGCCGGGCTGCTGGGCTGAAACGGCTACGAAGCGATCACGTTTCGTGGCGGGCTGACAACATGTGAGCTGGGTCTCATACCTTTTCCTCAAATTCCAGCGAAAGCATCGACTTACTAGACGGACCGTCAGTAGGGTTACTGCTTCCGTAGTCGGCTGGTTCCACGAGGTGGTCAGTTGTCCGGATACGTTGGCCGCAAGGCTGTGTCCGTGCTCAGCCAGGTGGGTGACCTCTTCGTCATCGTCCTGGAGGGATTGCGCCGCAGCTGGGACGTCCGGAGCTGGTGGTGGGAGTTCGTCGACCAGTGCTGGTTCCTGGCCCGCGTGACCAGCGTGCCGGTGCTGCTCGTCTCCTTACCCCTCGGCGCCACGGTGGCGTTGCAGGTGGGTGACCTGGCCTGGCAGCTCGGCGCGGCGTCCGCCACCGGCAGCGCCGTGTTCGTCGGGCTCATCAGGGAGGTCGCGCCGCTGGCCAGCGCCCTGCTGATCGCCGGGGCCGGCGGCAGCGCGATGACCTCCGACATCGGCGCGCGGCACATCCGCGACGAGCTGAGCGCCATGGAGGTGATGTCGGTCAACCCGATCCACCGCCTGGTCACGCCGCGCATGTGGGCGGCGAGCACGGTCGCGGTGTGCCTCTGCCCGCTGGTCATCCTGGCCGGGGCCAGCGGCGGCTACTTTTTCAACGTGGTCGTCCAGGGGGTGACCTCCGGCGCCTACTTCGACGGCGCGCTGTCGCTCGTGGTGGGCTCCGACCTGTACGTGACGCTGTTCAAGGCGTGGATCTTCGGCTTCATCGCCGCGGCCGTCGCCTGCTACAAGGGCATGACCTGCGCCACCAGCCCCGTCGGCGTCGGCCGGGCGGTCAACCAGTCGACGGTGGTCACGTTCATGCTGGTGTTCGCGTTCAACTATGTGATCTCCGCCGTCTACTTCCTCGCCTACCCGCCGAAGGCGCTGTGATGGTCACGCGTACGGCCGGCCTCAGGTTCGCCGTCAGCGGGCGCGAATGGGCCGAGCGGTTCGCGACCCTGGCCAACTGGCCGCTGTTCGTGTGGAAGGTGCTGTTCTACTCCGTCCGCGACGTGATCCTCCGGCTGAAGTACTTCAAGGTCGTCATCCGCCAGGTCAGCGACGTGGTGGTGGGCGTCGGCGCGACCGTCATCGGCGGTGGCATGATCTTCGTGGTGTTCACCATGGCCTTCGTCGTGGGCGCGACCGTGGGCCTGCAGGGCTACCAGGGGCTGCAGGCGATCGGCGCCGAGTCGTTCATGGGCCTGGTCGGCAGCTTCGCCAACGTACGCGAGATCACCCCGATCATCGCCGCGACCGCGCTGGCCGCGCAGGTCGGCTCGTCGTTCACCGCCGAGCTGGGCGCGATGCGGATCTCCGAGGAGATCGACGCGCTGGAGGTGATGGGCATCAACGCCTTCACCTACCTGATCTGCACCCGGGTGGTGGCGGCGCTGCTGGCGCTGGTGCCGATCTATCTGATCGCGCTGTTCGCCAGTTTCTTCGCCACCCGGCTGATGAGCACGGTCCTGTTCGGGCTGGCGCCGGGCGTCTACGACTACTACTTCTACCTGTACCTGCCGGTCAGCGACATCGTGTTCAGCGTGACCAAGGTGGCGGTGTTCGCCTTCACGGTCGTCATCATCCACTGCTACTACGGCTTCTACGCCACCGGCGGCCCGGTCGGCGTGGGGGTGGCGGCGGGCCGCGCGATCCGTCAGTCGATCGTCACGATCGTCCTGCTCAACCTGCTGCTGTCGTACCTGTTCTGGGGTAACGGCGGCAGCGTGAAGCTGACGGGGTGAATGATGGGACGCGACGAGTTCTCCCTGCCCGTCCGCGCGGGCATCGCGCTCGCGCTCATCGTGGTGCTCGCGGCGACGACGATCTTCATCGTACGGACCGCGTCAGAGATAAACGGCACCAGGATCGACGCCGTCTTCACCCGGTCCGGTCAGGGTTTGGACACCCAGTCCCCCGTCAAGATCCGCGGCATCACGGTCGGCGACGTGACGAACGTGTCCCTCGACGCCAAGGGCAAGGCCGTGGTGAGCATGGCCATCGAGCCCGGCGTCAGGTTGCCCAGCACCACCGTCGCGGCCATCGAGCCGTCGTCGGTGTTCGGACCCAAGTTCGTCGACCTCAGGCTCGGCGCGGGCGAGACCACCGGCCCCTACCTGACCGGCGGCGCGGTCATCACCCAGACCCAGCAGCCGCTCGACCTGTCCGACACGCTCGGCGCCGCCTACCGGGGCCTGAACGCCGTGGACCCGCGTGAGGTCACCGTCATCGTGCACACGCTGGCCCAGGGGCTGGACGGCGAGGGGAAGCGGCTGCGCGAGCTCATCGACGACGCGGGCACGGTCGTCGGCGTCGCGCACCGGCAGCGCGCGCGGGCCAGGCAGTTCCTGCATGACACGGCCGGGCTGTCCACCGCGCTGTCCGACAAGGGCGACGAGCTGGTGTCGATCTCCTCCGACGTCAACGTCATCACCCCCGACCTGCTGGAACGGGCCGACAAGGTGCGAGTCCTGCTCCAGGAGGTCGCCTCGGTCTCCGACCTGACCGCGCACGGCCTGCGCAAGCACCGGCAGGACCTGCGGGCGGCCGTCCACTCGGGCGAGCGGGTGGCCTCGCTCATCTACGCCCAGCTCGGCCTGGCCGGTGACGGCGTACGCGGCCTGAACCGGCTGGTGGACCTGCTGAACAAGCTGATCGAGGCGCCGGGCCCCGGCGGCGCCCGCCAGTTGCAGGTGGAGGCGTTCGTCTCGACCGACATCTGCGAGCTCGTCGTCGGCTCCTGTGGCCCCACCGACGGGAGGGACTGACGTGGCGCTGTCCAGGGAACGCGTGACCCGCCGGTGGACGCTGCTGCGCGTGGTGCTGTTCGTCGGCTTGACGGTGACGCTGATCGTGGTGATCAGCGTGCAGATCGCCCGGGTCAGCACCGGCAGCGGATACCAACTAATCGCGACATTTGATGATGTGTCGGGGTTGCGGGAGGGCGACCAGGTGAAGATCGCCGGGGCGCCCGTGGGACAGGTCGACACGATCAAAGTGGTGAACGGCCGCGCCGAGATCACCATGGAGGTCCAGGACGCCATCAGAGTGCCGTCGGACACCGAGGCGGCGATCAGGTGGCGCAACGCGGTCGGCCAGCGGGTCGTCTATCTGCTCCCCGGCAGCGCGCCGGGCAGGCTGGCCCCCGGCTCGCGGGTCGTCCGCACGTCGTCCGTGGTCGACATCGGCCAGCTGGTGAGCGACCTCGGCCCGCTGACCCGCAGCCTGGACCCGGACCAGATCAACCAGCTGTTCACCGCCGCCGCCAAGTCCCTGAAGGGCAACGACAAGAACATCCCCCGGCTGCTCGACAACGTCAACGCCATCACCGGCACGATCAACGAGCGCAAGCAGACGATCCAGCGGCTGCTCAAGGACTACGCCACCGTCACCGGCGTGGTCGCCCAGCGCGACAAGCAGATCGAGCAGCTCGTCGACAACCTGGTCACCCTCTCCGAGGCGTTCGCCGGCAACCGCAAGCTGATCGACGACGCGATCGTGCAGCTTTCGACCACCGTCCACACCTCCGACGAGGTGCTCGGCAAGAACGCCGACGAGCTGGGCTCGCTGGTCGACCACCTCTCCGGGCTGACCGGCGGCATCAGGCGGCACGTGAACGAGATCGACAAGACGATCGGGACCTTCCAGCCGCTGCTGGCCCGCGCCTACTCCAGCGTCGATCGCGGTCACTACTTCATCACCGCGGTCCCGTGCCTGGCGCTGAGCGCCGCGCCCTGCCCGTACCCGATGAAGACGCCGCCCCCGCTGCGCGGCAGCACGCGGATCCAGAGCTCGAAGGACCTGCAGAAGCTCATGGTCGGTGAGTGATGGCGCTCAAGTCCTTCCGCGACCGCAACAAGATCGTCGTCGGCCTGATCTCGCTGACGGTGCTCGGCGCGGTCCTGGTGGCCACCTTCCTCGTCGGCAGCCTCGGGCTGCTCGAAGGCGGCTACTACATGTCCGGCACGTTCGTGGACTCCGGCGGCCTGCGCACCGGCAACGACGTCCGGGTCGCGGGCGTGCGCGTCGGCAAGGTGACCGAGGTACGGCCCGACTACGGCCAGGGCAACGTGGTCGTCACCTGGAAGGTCGACACCGACGTACGGCTCGGCCGCGCCACCCGGGCCGACATCACGCTGTCCAACCTGCTCGGCGGCCGCTACGTCAAGCTGTCGGGCCCGGTCACCGCCCCGTACATCGACCAGCTCCCCGAGGCGCAGCGGCGGATCCCGGTCACGCGCACGGGCATCCCCACGCTGATCAACGACGCCATCAAGGACGCCACCCACCTGGTCCAGAAGCTCGACACCAAGGCCGTGGACGACCTGCTCACCCAGCTGGGCAAGATCGACACCAGCAAGCGCGGCCGCATCACCAAGCTGCTGAAGAACATCGGCGACCTGTCGGACACCATCAGCCAGAGCGAACCGCAGCTGCAGAAGCTCCTCGACAACGGCACCAAGATCATGAACGTGCTGGAACGGAAGGACAAGCAGCTCGGCCGGCTCATCGACGCCATCGAGGTCATGCTGAACGAGCTGCGCTCGCGCCGCAACGAGCTGCGCGCGCTGCTCGGCGACGGCAGCGACCTCGTCCAGAGCACCACCCGGCTGATCAACGAGCACGAGAAGACGCTGGTCCAGGTCCTCGACGACACCGGCGCGATCACCACCAAGCTCAACAGCGGCAACAAGGAGTTCAACGCGCTCCTGGCGTGGGCCGGCCCGACGTTCTCCGGGCTGTCCACGATGGGCGGCCAGGGCCCGTGGCTCGAGGCCATAGCCACGGGCCTGGGCCCCATCGACCCGGAGGTGCTCGGCGCCATCGCCAAGGACAGGAAGAACGACCGATGACCCGTTTACTGGCGGCCCTGCTGGCCGGCACGCTGCTGGCGGCCAGTGGCGGGTGCACGCTGCTCGGCGCCGAGCCGTACCGGTTGACCGCGATCTTCAGCAAGGCCCCCTCGCTGTACGAGCAGGCGCGGGTGAAGGTGATGGGGCTCGACGCCGGATATGTGACGAGCATCCGGATCGACGGCGACAAGGTGCGGGTCGAGCTGTCGGTCGACCGGGAGGTGCCGCTGCCCGCGAACGTCAAGGCCGTGGTCGCGCCGCAGAACACCCTGGGCGAGCGGAACGTGGTGCTCTACCCGCCCTGGAAGCCCGGCGACCAGCGGATCGCCTCCGGCGCCACCATCCCGCTGGAGCGCACCGACCTGCCGGTGGAGATCGACGACGCGCTCGACGCGTTCACCAAGCTGACCGACGCGCTGGACTCCGACAAGCTGGGCGACGTCGCGGGCGACCTCGCCGACGGCGTCAGAGGTCGCGGCAAGACGGTCAACAACGCGCTCGCCGACACCGCGCGGCTCACCGACACGCTGGCCAAGCAGGACCAGCAGCTCGTCGACCTGGCCAAGGGCCTGAACAAGCTGGCCACCAGCCTCAACAAGCGGCAGGGGCAGGTGACCGGCGCGATCGACTCCTTCGCCGAGGCCAGCGCCATCCTGGCCGAGGAGCGGCGGCGGCTGCGGACGTTCATCGCGGGCATGGCCGATTTCGTGCGCCGTGGCGACGTGATCATCGAAGCCTATTCCGAACGACTGCCCCAGGCCGCCGGCACGCTGGCCGAGCTGGTGCTGACGGTCCGGGCGAACAGCGCGTCCATGGCTCAGGCGATCAAGGGCGCGGCCGACTTCTCCGACATCCTGATCGACTCGTGGGACAAGAAGCAGCACGTGCTGAAGATCCGCGTGGTGCTCAACGCGATGACCAGGGCCTGGCTGACCCCGTTGTTCGACGCCCTGAACCTCGGCAAGGTGCCGTGCCTGCCCGCCGGCCTCAGCAACTGCCCCTACGAGCAGGGGAAGAAGAACCGATGAAGGCACGTGTCCTGTCCGGGCTGCTCGCACTGGGCATCACCGCGTCCTGCTCGCTCCAGACGCTCGGCGCCGCCGGCGGCGACCTGACCATCAACGCCACCTTCGACGACGTCCAGAGCCTGGTCGCCGGGCACAGCGTGCAGATCTCTGACGTACGGGTGGGCACGGTGACCGGCATCCGGCTGCAGGGCTACCAGGCCAGGGTGACCATGTCGATCATGCCGGAGCACCCGGTGCCCGAGGGCAGCACGGCGACGGTGGCCAAGACCTCGGTGCTGGGCGAGAACTACGTCCAGCTCACGCCGCCCGCCGGCAAGGACCTGTCGATGGGCCCCTTCCTCAAGAGCGGCGCCACGATCACCGACACCTCGGTCGAGCCGGACATCGAGCAGGTCACCGCGAAGGCCGGGCCGCTCATCGAGGCGCTCGGCACGCAGGACGTCAACGCCATCCTCGACGCCGCCTCGACCGCGTTCGCCGGCAAGGGCGCCGACGTCAACAAACTGATCAAGCAGACGGCCGAGGTGACCGACACCTACGCCGCCGCCCGCCAGGACATCGCCACCACCGTGGACGCCCTGGCCAAGCTGGGCGACCAGCTCGCCAAGGGCAGCAAGGAGCTGGACCGGCTGCCCGGCACGCTGGCGGCGGCCACGGCCCGCATCGCGCACGGCCGCAGGCACGTGAAGACGGCCATCATCGCACTGACCGACCTGGCCAAGGAGGCCAACCTCACGGTCTATCCGCGGCACGCCGCCCGGCTGCGCACGCTGCTGCGCGAGCTCGACGCGATCACCTCCTCGATGCTGCGCGGCAAGGAGGACCTGAAGGCGCTGGTGGCCAAGCTGCAGGCGTTCATCGACACGCCGCCGATCACGGTCAACGGCCAGGTGCTGATCTACGTGTGGCTGAAGGGCCTGCTGACGCCGCAGCACAAGGGACTCCTGCCGAACGGCAAGACGGGCTTGCTGCCTGACGGCAAGACGGGTCTGCTGCCCAACCGGGTGGCGGACTTCCGCCTGCTCTGGGAGCCGCCGCGATGAGAAACCGCCGCATCTACCTGAACCTCGGCTTCTTCGTCGTCCTGGGTATCGTGATGACGATCTGGGCGTTCAGCACGATCATCAAGCTCGACGCGATCACCCAGCCCTACCGGGTGTCGGCGGAGTTCGTCTCCTCCCCCGGCCTGGTCCGCGGTTTCGACGTCGCCTACCTGGGTGTCCGGGTGGGGAAGGTCGGGGACGTACGGCTGGCGCCCGGCAAGATCGTCGTGGGCCTGGACATCGACAAGGAGATCCGGCTGCCGAAGGCCGCCACGGCCGAGGTGCGGCGCAAGTCCGCGATCGGCGAGCCGTACGTGGAGCTGTCGCCGCCCGCGACCGGCGTGAACGGCCCGACGCTCGCGGCCGGCGACGTGATCCCGCTGTCCAAGACCACGGTGCCGCTGGACTACCGCAAGCTGTTCGAGGGCGTCGGCAAGCTGCTGTCCGCGGTGCCGCCCAAGGACGCCAAGACGATCACGCACGAGCTGGCGGTGGCGCTGGACGGCCGGTCGTCGTCGATCAGGGACATCATCGAGGACGCGCACGACCTGACCGGCACGCTGGCCGACAACTCCCAGGTGCTCGACGACCTGTCCGTGCAGCTCACCCAGCTCACCCACACGCTGGCGGGCAGGAAGGACAAGCTGGCTTCGGGCATCACGGACCTGAGCACGGTGACGGCCACGCTGCGCGAGTCGCGTACCGATCTCGACACCTTCCTGGACCAGGGACCGGGCGTGTTCGGGCAGCTCGACCGGGCCATCAAGCGGGCCAGACCGGGCCTGTCGTGCCTGCTGACCGCGGCGGGCCTGCCGCACAAACCGGTGTTCTCCGCCGAGACCGAGCGGAACGTGCACCACCTGCTGAGCATCGTGCCGACCGCGCTGAGCCTGGCGGACGACATCAGTGTGAGAGAGGGAAACACGGTGTACGGCAAGGCGTCGTTCATCTTCAGTGTCCCGGGCGGGCCGCAGCCGGCGGAGGAGTACGCGGGTCCTGTAGGACCGCCCATCGTGCCCCGCCTGCGCGCCTGCCCCGACCGCGCCACGGACGAACCGGTCCGTACGGAAGACGCCGCCGACCATCCCCGTAAGGACAGAGACACAGAGCCGACCAGGCGGCCGGAAGCCCAGGCCAAGGCCACCGCACAGCCCGAGCGGACCCCGGCGGCGGCGGGCGCGAAGTCGCCCGCCGCGGCTTCCGGGCCCGCGTCCCGTACCCCGGTGGACACCGCTCCGCTGATTGCCGCGATCTTCCTCGCGGTGGCGGCGAGTGGTGGCATCTTGGGGTGGATCGCGGTGGGCCGAGCCGCCCGCCGGCGTGAGGAGAACGCATGACCACCAAGCAGGACCTCGCCGAGGAACAGCAGAGCGCCGCGGAGGAGGCCAACCCGACCGCCTCGGACGGCCCTCCTCAGGAGCCCTCGGCCAGCGCGGGGGCGGACAACGCGGTCTCGGACGCCAGCCCCTCGGAAGGCGTCTCCTCTGACAGCGGCCCCTCGGACGGCGGTGTCTCGGAAAGCGGTGGGGTGGTCGGGGCTGGGCGGTCGGGGCTGGGGCGTGGCCGGATCCTGGTGGCGGTGGTGGCCCTGCTGGTGGCCGCGCTGGCCGCCACGGCGGCGCTGCAGTGGATCTCCGCGGGCCAGGCCCGCGACTCGCTGGCCCGGCTGGAGAACGAGCGCGCCCTGCGGCTGGAGGTCTCGGGCGCGGCCAGTTCGTTCGGCAAGGCGCTGCTCAGCTACGACTACCAGAACCTCCAGGCCACCCGCGCCACGCTGACGGCCCAGGCCACCGGGGACTTCCTGGCCACCTACGACGAGGCGTTCGGCGGCGCGATGGCCCAGGTCATCGTCAAGCTCAAGGCCGTCTCGCAGGCCAACGTCCGCGAGGTCTACCTCTCGGACGTCGACGAGGCCACCGCGCACGCCATCGTCGTGGTCGACCAGCAGGTGAACACCTCGGAGGCGATACGCTCGGTCAAGGACTCCCATCTGAAGATCAGCCTGGTCAAGGAGAAGGGCGTCTGGAAGGTCCACGACGTGACCGTGCTCGGCGCGGCCAAAGAGGACCAGTACAACCTGGACAGCAGCACCAAGAAGAAGGACTGACGATCGGCCCCGTGGCGATGGGTGGGCGCCCCGACGAGGTGCTCGCCCCAGAAGACTGGCTGACCGACGTCGAGCGGGCGCGCGCCGCCCGGTTCGCGTTCGAGCCCGACCGCCGCTCGTTCACGGCGGCCCACCTGCTCGTACGCCTCTGCGCCGCCGCGGTGCTCGACACCGATCCGGCCGGGCTGACCCTGTTACAGCACTGCGAGGTGCACGGCCCCGGCCACGGCCGCCCGTACATCGAGCAGGCCCCCTCCCTGGGCGTCAGCCTCAGCCACACGCGCGGCTACGTCTGCGCGGCGGCCGGTGAGGGCCGGGTGGGCATCGACGCCGAACGCGTGCCGCCGGGCCCGTTCGACCGGCTGCTCGCCGGCCGGGCGCTCACCGAGCGGGAGCTGGCGGCGGTCACCACCAACGAAGAGCTGATCAGGCACTGGACCCGCAAGGAGGCCCTGATCAAGCGCGGCGAGCTGACCCTCGACGGGCTGCGGGCGGCCGACGCCGACGTGGCGGGCCGTCACCTGCTCGAATGGACCGCCGAGGGCGACATCGTAGTGGCCGTTATCACAGACTCACCAGCCGAGCAATTTCCCTTGAGCGGATAAACTGAGCGTATGTTCTACAGCAAGTCAGTCGAGGAGCGAATCGCCGACCGGATGGCCCAGCGCAAGCCGCTCGAAGAGGGTAAGACCTTCGAGCACGGGCCGGCCAAGTTCGTGTTCGTCTCGCTGATCGCCGCGGTCGTGCTCATGCACGTCGTCGGCCTTGCCGTGGTCATGGCCCTGCACTAACGGCGCCGGGTCGGAGTCGGATCCAGAAACACCTGGGAGATGCCGGGATAGCGCTCCCGCAGCCGGCGGTCCAGCTCGTCGCAGGCGATCTCCACTCCCCCGGCGGTCGCGTCGTCCCGGAAGTCGATCTTCGCGGCCACCAGGAGGCTGCCCGGGCCCAGCATCATGGTGAGCAGCTCGACCACGCTCTCCACCTCGGGCTGCCCCACCAGCACCGCGCGGATCTCCTCCTCCATCGGGCCCGGAGCGGACTGGCCGATCAGCAGCGACACGTTCGACCGGATCAGCGTGAGCGCGGCCACCAGCAGGAGCACACCGATCGCGATCGACGCCGCGCCGTCCCACACGGGCGAGCCGGTCACCTGGTAGCCGAGCAGGCCCAGCGCCGCGATCAGTAGCCCGATCAGCGCGGCCGCGTCCTCGTACACGACGGCCTTCAGCGCGGTGTCCGAGGTGATCGAGACCAGCCGGAACGGGCTGACGTCATGCCTGCGCGCCTCCCTGCGCAGCTGCGCGAGCGCGTTGAGGAAGGACATGCCCTCGATCGCGAAGGAGAGGGCCAGCACGATGTAGGACGGGATGAGGTTGCCGAGCCGCTCGCCGTGGCTGATCTCGTGCACGCCGTGCGTGATGGAGAACCCCGCGCCACCGACCAGGGTCGCGACCGCCGCCATCATCGCCCAGAAGAAGCCCGCCATGCCGTGCCCGAAGGGATGGCGCGGGTCAGCGGGCCGTTGGGCCCGGCGTACGGAGACCAGGAGCAGGAGCTCCGTCACCGTGTCCGCGGCCGAGTGGGCCGCCTCTGACAGCATCGCCGCCGAACCGCCGATCAGGCCCGCGATCAGCTTGGCCACCGCGATGGCCAGGTTCGCACCGCCCGCGACCAGAACGGTGCCCAGACTCTCACCCGAGTTCTCCGCCACAACGGCTCACTCTATTCTGTGCGCTAGATTGGAGATCTTGACCTCCTCCCTCGCCTGAAGACGGGGGTATCCACGCTCGAGGAGTCTCGATGAGCGCGCCTCGCTGGCTTTCCCCCGCCGAGCAGCGTGCCTGGCGTACCCACCTGGCCCTGCACAAGCTGCTCATGCACCGGCTCGACCGCGAGCTGCAGGAGCACGCCCTCTCGGTGAACGACTATGAGATCCTGGTCAACCTCTCGGAGAGCCCCGACCACCGGATGCGGATGAGCGACCTGGCCGACGCGACCATCCAGTCACGCAGCCGGCTGTCGCACCAGATCTCCCGCATGGAGGCCAAGGGACTCGTCGTCAGGGAGGACTGCCACGACGACCGGCGGGGCACGTTCGCGGTGCTCACGAGCGAGGGCTGGGCCACGATCGAGCGGGTCGCGCCTGATCACGTGACCAGTGTCAGGGAGCATTTCGTCGACCGGCTCACCGACGACCAACTGGACGCGCTGGTGGCGGCTTACGAGCCGATCGTCGAGCACCTGAAGAAGCTGCGCTGAACGGCCGGGCCGACACCTAACCGATATGCCCGACGGCGCACGATCGTTCCGGGCGCTCGCTACGATCCGCTCATGCTCCGAAAGCTGCTGTTCGTCGTCGTCTTCGCGCTGGTGTCCGCCTGCTCATCAAGCGGCGGCGGAAGCGAGCTGCCCGCCGGACCCGACCTGCTGAAGAAGTCCGCCGAGGCCATGAAGGTGGTCAAGTCGGCCACCTTCTCCATCGCCACGGACGGCAAGCCCAAGGTGCCGGTGAAGAAGGCCGACGGCAGACTGACGGCCGCCGGTGACGCCGACGGCACGATCACCATCGAGGTGCTGGGCAGCCTTCAGGAGATCACCTTCGCCCTGGTCGGCGACACCGTCCACTTCAAGGGGCCGACGGGCGGCTTCCAGAAGATGACCAGGAAGGACCTGGCGCAGCTTTACGACCCGTCGCGGATCCTCGACCCGTCCAAGGGCCTCGCGCAGCTGCTCGGCACGGCCACCGACCCGCGCGTGGAGGCCGAGGAGAGCGGCGCCTACCGGGTGGCCACCGCGTTCTCCGGTCAGGTCCTCGGCACCCTCATCCCCGGTGTCACGCAGGGCGTCAACGGCAAGCTCTGGGTGGACAAGGCCACCAGCCGGCTCACCAAGCTCGAACTGCCGCTGCAGGACGGCACGGTGACCGTGTCGCTCAGCGACTTCGACGCGCCGGTGACGATCACGCCGCCCGCCGCCGGATGAGGCGCGCCCGCCGGGTCGCGCTCGGCGTCGGCGGCGCGGTGGTGCTGCTGGCCGCCCTCGACGCGTACGTGGTCGTGACCGTCCTGCTCGACATCGCCACCGACGTGGGCATCCCCACCAACCGCCTGGAGCGGGCCACACCGGTGGTCACCGGGTTCCTGCTCGGCTACATCGCCGCGATGCCGCTGCTCGGCCAGCTCTCCGACCGGTACGGCCGGCGTCCCCTCATCCACGCCTGCCTGGCGGCGTTCGCGCTCGGCTCGGTGCTGACCGCGCTGGCGTCCGGAGAGGTGATGGTGGTGGCCGGCCGGACGATCCAGGGGATCGCGGGAGGCGCGCTGCTGCCGATCACGATGGCGCTCATCGGCGACCTGTGGCACGAGCACGAGCGCCCGGTCGCGCTCGGCGCGGTCGGCGCGGCGCAGGAGCTGGGCAGCGCGCTCGGCCCGCTGTACGGCGGGGTGCTGGCCCTGCTGCCGAGCACGACGGTGTTCGGGATCGAGCTGGGCGGCTGGCACGCCATCTTCTGGATCAACCTGCCGCTGGCGGCACTGGCCGCCATCGCAGTCCACCTGACCGTCCCCTCACCACGCGCTCAACGGACTCCTTCCGGTCCCGCTCCCATGGACAGGACTCCGTCCGAACACCCGGAGCAGCCGTCTTCCGGGCCTTCGAATGAGACATCGGCCGGGCGTGTGGACGGGGTCGGCGGCGCGTTGCTGGCCCTGAGCCTCGCCCTTCTGGTGGTGGGCCTGTACAACCCGGACCCCGCCACGACCGTACTGCCGCCCTGGGGCCTGCCGGTGATCGCCGCCGGGGTCGTGGCCGGGGCGGCGTTCGTCTGGTGGGAGATGCGGTCGAAGGTCCGGCTGCTCGACCTGACGGGCACCCGCAAGGGACCGCTGCTGGCCACGCTGGGCGTGAGCTTCCTGACCGGGGCCGCGCTGCTGATCACCATGGTGTTCGTCCAGTTCACGGCACAGACGCTGCTCGACCTGGACACGTTGGACGCGGCGCTGGTGCTGGCCAGGTTCCTGATCGCGCTCCCGGTGGGCGCCCTGCTGGGCGGCCTGCTGGCCCGCCGGCTCGGCGACCGGGTGGTGGCGGTGGCGGGCCTGATCGTGGCCACGGCCGGGTACGGCGTGATGAGCCGCTGGCCGCTCGACCTGGCGAACGCCGGCCTGATGATGGACCTCTCACTGGTCGTGGCCGGGCTGGGGCTGGGGCTGGTCATCGCGCCCGTGTCGGCGGCGGTACTCCGGGTGACGCCTGCCACGCAGCACGGGGTGGCCTCTGCGGCGGTGGTGGTGGCCAGGATGATGGGCATGCTGATCGGCATCGCGGGGGTGTCGGCGTGGGGATTCCACCGATTCCAGTCGCTGACCGCGGGCCTCGACACGCCGCTGCCGGTGGGGGTGGAACCGGCCGTGTACGCCAAGCAGCTGAGCGAGTACCTCGCGAAGGTGGACGCGGCGCTGCATCTGGAATACACGGAGATGTTCTTCGTCACGGCGCTGATCTGCCTCCTGGGCGCGATGGTCGCCGCCTTTCTCCCCCGTGCCCGGTGAAAGCCGCCTGACCACCGTCTCGGCCTCAGCCAGCGCCTGAGACGAGGCGCTTGCCCAGCCGTTGCGCTGGAAGCTCCACGAAACGCCTTGTCACCGCGCTGGCCCCAAGCAGCAACCCCAGCACGCCGGCCAGAACCGCCAGCCGTGCGTACAACGGCACAGCCAGCGGCTCGGGCCAGAAGGGCTCGACGCTCTCCAGGAGCAGCGGGTGGAGCACATAGATCGAGTAGCTGACCAGTCCCAGCCATGCAAGCACCCGTGGCACCCTCCGGTGCCGCAGTGCCATCCCGACGACGAAGGTCATCCAGGCCGCGACCGTGGCCGTCTGAACGCCGAGCTCAGCACGCGCCAGCCAGACCCCGGCCAGCGGCACCAGGGCCACCCAACCAGCTTGTTTCCAGGAGATCTCCCCCTGCTCAGCCCGATACAGCACCGTGCCGGCGAACATGGTGGCCAAGATCAGCAGCCCCTGCCACGGGCCGGGATAGCTCTGATTGACCGCCAGCAGAACCAGCACGGTGACCCCCAGGACGACGGCGCCCGCGTACCGTATCCCGGTTGTGCCTTTGAGCACCGCGGCCAGTCCCGCCGCCAGCAGTGCGGTCACCACCAGCACGACCGCCAGCATCCGCCCCGATCCGCCGGCCGACAGCAGCGCGACCGGCAGCGCGCCCGCACCCACCACGGCCGCCGCGGCGAAGCCGAGAGCGCCGACGGCACTCCGCCGGTGCACGCCGAGGCTGAACATCGCGGTCAGCAGCAGGTAGAAGGCCATCTCGTAGGAGAGCGTCCACAGGACGTTGACCACGTTCGGCACATACAGCAGATTCTGCATCATCGTCAGATGACCCAGCGCCAGGGAGACCGGCCGCGAACTCCACCAGATATGCGGGGCGTCCCAGCCCACTGCCGCCAGCAACGCCATGCCCGCCACGCATACCCCGAACAGCGGATACAACCGGAAGAAACGCGAGATCCAGAAAGCCCGTATGCTGCCTCGCCGCTCCAGCGACGCGGGCACGATATAGCCGCTGACCAGGAAGAACACCATCACCCCATACCAGCCGGGCTCGAAGGCCGCCTTGACCGGCGACTCCATCTCGGGCAGCAGGGGCTTCAACGCATGCTCGAAGACCACCACCACAGCGGCGATGCCACGGAGGGCGTCGAGCCAGGCCATGCGCCGCCCGGTCTGCTGCCGGGCCGCTGCCGGAAGAGTAAGCATCCGGCGATGCTAGCGATCGATTCCCTGGAACCGCGCATCTATCGATATGCGTCACGATCCGCCGCCGATGGATGAGGCGTTGCCCCGGCCCGGGCAAGGCGATGCCACTGCTCGCGGGCCGGGGATGACCGGATCAGAGGGCCGGGGTCGAAGGGGGTCTGGCGTCAGGCCGTGCGGTGCCGTACGAGATGACGCTTCTACGGAGAGAGCCGGTGCAGGTCGCGCGGGAACAGCGTGGCCTGGCGGATGTTCGCGGCGCCGACCAGGCGCGCGGTCCAGCGCTCGAGGCCCAGGGCGAACCCGCCATGCGGTGGCATGCCGTGTGCGAACGCCTGCAGATACCCCTCATACGGCCCGATACCCTCCCCACGCGCGGCGAGCGCGTCGAGGTAGTCCTGGTACCTGTGCAGCCGCTGCCCGCCCGTGACCAGCTCCAACCCCCGGAAAAGCAGGTCGAACCCGTTCGAGTACCCCTCACGCAGCGGGTCCGGATGGGTGTAGAACGGCCGCTTGGCCATCGGATACCCCGTGACGAACAGGAACTCCGACCCGTGCTCCCGCACCGCCCACTCCGACAGCCACCGCTCCTGTTCCGGCGAGAGGTCCGGCTCGAAGTCGCCTGTGAGCCGCTGCGCCTCGGTGAAATGGATCGCCGGGATCTCGGCGGGCACCTCCGGCAGCGTGACATCCAGCAGGTCGACCGCGGGCTGCCCCCGTACCGCCTCCACCATGCCCGCCACCGCCTCGCGCAGCACCGCCATCACGTCACGGTGGTCGCGCACGAAGCCCAGCTCGGCGTCCAGGCTGGTGTACTGGGCCAGGTGGCGGACCGTGTCGTGCGGCTCGGCCCGGAAGACCGGCCCCACCTCGTAGACCCGCTCGAACACACCGACCATCGCCTGCTTGTAGAACTGCGGCGACTGCGCCAGGTAGGCGGGGCGGCCGAAGTAGTCGATGCCGAAGACGTTCGCGCCCGACTCGGTGGCCGAGGCGACAATCTTGGGCGTGTGGATCTCGGTGAACCCCAGCCGGTCCAGCGTCCGGCGGAACCCGGCCACGCTCGTCGCCGAGATCTCCAGCGGCGCCCTGAGCCGCGGATGGCGCAGCGCGACCGGCGCGTGGTCAAGGATCGTGGGCAGCGCCGCGGGCACGACCGGCCGGTAGAGGTCGAACGGCGGCGCCTCAGTGGGCTCGGCCAGTACCTCGATCTCCGGCTCGGTGAGCTCGACGCCGCCCGGCGCCTGCGGGTTCGCGGTCACGACGCCCGTCACCCGCACGACCGTCTCCTCGCCCGGAACCACGCCGGGCTCCTCACCCGGGACCACGCCGGGCGCCACCACCTGGGCGAGCCCGCTGCGGTCCCTGACGACCAGGAAGGACACGGATTTCAGCCGCCGGCGGCGATGTACCCAGCCGGCGATCGTCACTCGTTGTCCGGCGTGCTCAGCGAGCTCCGCCGACAGGACACGAGAGATCATCACAGCTCCTCACGAGTTGCATGATCCCTTGGGAGTGCGGGGGAGAAGGGAACTCCCGGTGCCACCGCACTTTCGCCGCCCACGCGGGGGCGGCCTCCACGACCCGATGACGGGGGTCAGACCGGCGGGGCATTTCCTCCCCGCACTCGGGAGTGTCTTCGCCGAAGGGGCGCGAGGCCGCCTTCACAGCTGCCGGCGGCTCTCTGGACCCGCGCGGGCCTTCGGTTACTTGTCTCCGTCTACGCGTTGCCGGTGATCATAGACATCGCCGGCGAACGTCGGCAACCCGATTTGCCGCAGTACGCCGTACAGGGGCCGGATAGGGGTTATCCAACGGCCGGTCGCCGAGCACACTCGGGGCAACCTGTCCCCCCGGAGGAGGTCGGCATGCGCAGAGCCCTGGTCGGATGCGCCGTCGCGCAGATCGTCGTGGTGATCCTGCAGTTCTACCTGGCCACGTTCGGCGCGTTCCAGATGCCGCGGCCCACGGGCACGGATCCCGCGGCGATCGGCCTGCACGCCGCGAACGGCCTGTTCGTCATCCCGGCCGTCTCCCTCGTGGCCACCGTCGTCGCGGCGCTGGCGAAGGTGCCAGGCAAGCTGATCGCGCTGTGCGCCGCTCCCCTGGTGCTCAGCGCGGTCCAGATGCTCGTCGTCTTCCCGCTGGCCGGGCTCGCCGGCGCCACGAAGAACGACACACCGCTGGCCAGCCTGTTCGTGTACGGTCTGCACGCCGTCGTGGGGCTGGGCCAGCTCTGGGCGGTGATCGCCGCCTACCGTGCCGTACGCAGGCACGCCAAGGCACCCGCGGAAGAACCCCAGCCCCAGCCGGTCTGACCCCATCCACTCCCAGGCCCGGCCCGGACAGAGCCGGACCGTACCTGGGCCGGAGCTACTTCTTGGCGGGCTGGCCGCCGCTCTTCCGCTTCTCCCGGATCTTCATCGTCACGTCGATCGGGGACCCGGCGAAGCCGAACTCCTCGCGGATCCGGCGCTCGATGAAGCGCCGGTAGGTGTCCTCCAGCCAGCCCGAGGTGAACAGCACGAACTTGGGCGGCTCCACCGACGCCTGAGTGGCGAAGAGGATCTTCGGCTGCTTGCCACCCCGCACCGGCGGCGGCGTCTGGTGCACCAGCTCGGTCAGGAACGCGTTGAGCCTGGCCGTCGGCACCCGCGTCGACCATGAGCCGAGCGCCTTCTCCAGCGCCGGGACGAGCCGGTCCATGTGGCGTCCGGTCTTGGCGGAGATGTTGACCCGCAGCGCCCACGGAGTGCGGACGAGCTGCCGGTCGATCTCCCTCTCCAGGTAGTAGCGGCGGTCCTCGTCGACCAGGTCCCACTTGTTGAACGCGACGACCATCGCCCGGCCCGACTCGATCACCAGGCTGATGATCCGCAGGTCCTGCTCGGTGAGCACCTCGCTGGCGTCGATGAGGACGATCGCCACCTCGGAGCGTTCGAGGGCGGCTCGGGTGCGCATGGCGGCGTAGAAGTCGGCGCCCTGCAGCTCGCGGTCGCGCCGCCTGATGCCGGCGGTGTCGACGAAGCGCCAGGTCTTGCCGCCCAGCTCGATCAGCTCGTCGACGGGGTCGCGGGTGGTGCCCGCCATCGGGTCGACCAGCACTCGCTCCTCCCCCGCCAGCTTGTTGAGCAGCGAGGACTTACCGACGTTGGGCTTGCCGAGCAGCGCCACCCGGTAGGGGCCGCGTTCGGCGTCGAACCTCAGCTCCGGCGTCTCCGGCAGCGCGTCGAGGATCACGTCGAGCAGGTCTCCGCTGGAGCGGCCGTGCAGTGCCGACACCGGCTGCGGCTCGCCGAGGCCGAGCGCCCAGAGCGCGGCTGCCTCCAGCTCCACCTGCTGGTTGTCGACCTTGTTGGCGGCCAGGATGACCGGCTTGCCCGACTGGCGGAGCACCGAGCCGACCGTCTCGTCGGCGTCGGTCGCGCCCACGGTGGCGTCGACGACGAACACGATCACGTCGGCCAGCTCGACCGCGACCCGCGCCTGGTCGGCGATGCGCAGGTTCATCCCGGTGGCCTCGGGGTCCCAGCCGCCGGTGTCGACGACCGTGAAGCGGCGCCCGCGCCAGTTGGCGTCGTAGGTGACGCGGTCGCGGGTGACGCCCGGCACGTCTTCGACGACCGCCTCGCGGCGGCCGATGATGCGGTTGACCAGCGTGGACTTGCCTACGTTCGGGCGACCGACGATGGCCACGACCGGCACCGGGCCGCTGTCGGCGACGTCGTCGGATACTGCGAGATCGTCGAGTTCAGCCTCGACCCAATCCCCCGTTGACACGATTTTTCATCCTTTGTGAGTACCGCACCCTTGTCAGGTGCGCTCCTTGATCAGACTCAGCACCTCGCCGATGACCTCTTCGAGGGTCAGCGGCGTGGTGTCGAGCTCGACGGCGCCAGCCGCCATCGAGAGTGGATCCGCCTTGCGAGTGGAGTCGAGGGTGTCACGCTTGGCCATGGCGGCCTGCTGCGCCTCCACCGTGGTGCCGCTCAGCTCCGCCGTACGGCGCAGGGCACGGGCCTCGGCGCTGGCCGTCAGATAGACCTTGACCGTGGCGTCGGGGGCGACCACGCTGCCGATGTCGCGGCCCTCGACCACGATGTCGCCGGCGCCGATGATCTCCCGCTGCAGGTCCACGAGACGCGCTCGCACCTCGGGCACCGCCGCGACGACGGAGACCGCCCCGGTGACCTCGGCCTCCCTGATCGGCCCGGCCACGTCGACACCGCCGACGTGGATGGACGGGCCGTCGGGGTCGGTGCCACAGGCGATCTCGGGCTCGCCCGCGCGAGCCGCGACAGCGGCGGGATCGGCCAGATCGATGCCCTGCTGGAGCATCCACCAGGTCATCGCCCGGTACATCGCCCCGGTGTCCAGGTAGCGCAACCCGAGTGCGCGAGCGACTCCACGCGACACGCTCGACTTGCCCGACCCCGCAGGACCGTCCATGGCAACGACCAGACCGGTCACGGCCTCTCCCTTTTCACGTTTCCCACTTGACGTTCTTTTCTCCAACCTGAAGAGGCTACCGCCTCGCACGCGTGCCCTACGCCCAGCTCGACCATCCGCGCCAAGTTCTGGCGGCACGCGCCCATCACCTGAATCCGGCCGTCAGCCGGAACAGGCCGACCGGCACCAGCCCGCGCTTGAGCAAGCGGTAGGTGGGTATCGGGCTGCCGCTCACCGTCTCCTTGTAGGCGATGGCCCAGCGCCCCTTCAGGTACGCCCTGCGCGGTGTGTCGTCGGGGTGGGTGAACTGGATGACCGCGTCCCGGCGCCCGAGGCTGAGGGGCTGATGAACGTACCCGAACCGGAAGGCCTTCACCGGACGGCCGCGCAGCCCGTCGGCGAGCGCGTCGGCCGCGTGCAGGCCCGTCGGGATACCGCCCTGGCAGGTCCCGTGCATGATGCCGTACGGCTGGCGCACCGCGGCGGCGTCACCCACGGCGTGGACATCCGGGTGCGACACCGAGCGGAGCGCGGCGTCGACCACGATCCGGCCCCGCGCGTCCACCGTCAGCCCAGCCTCGGCGGCCAGGGACAGGCCCCTGGTGCCGGCGGTCCAGAGCGTCGCGTCGGAGTGGACCAGCTCGCCCCCGGCCAGCTCGACGGCGTCCGGCAGCACCTTGGTGATCTCGGCATCGTCGCGTACCCGGATGCCGAGCCGGTCCATCGCCCGCTCGACATAGGCGCGGGCCTTCTCACCCATCATGGAGCCCGGGCGCCCCCGGCTGAGCAGGACGACGCGCAGGTTCGGGTGCGCTTCGGCGAGCTCGGTGGCCGACTCGACACCGGTCAGGCCGCCGCCGGCCACGACGACCGTCCCCCGGCCGAGCTCATCGAGCCGTCGCGCGAGGCGTACGCCCTGGTCGTGGTCGTCGTAGACGTAGGCGTGCTCGGCCACGCCGGGGGTCGAGGCGTCGGTGACGGTGCCGAGCGCGTAGATCAGCTTGTCGTACGCGATCACGCGCCCGTGGTCCGCGCCGTCGCCGTTGACGGTGACCTCGTGCCGTGCGGGGTCGAGGGCGCTCACGCGGCCCAGGACGAGGTCGATGCCCGTGCCGGCGACGATGTCGGCGATCGGGTGGTCCCGCAGCCGTTCACCGGCGGCGGTCTGGTGCAGCCGCAGCCGCTCCGTGAACCGCGGCGCGGCACTGACCAGCGTGACCTTGCCGCCGTGACGGCGCGTGCGGGTGGCGGCCCTGATCGCGGCCGCGATGCCCGTGTAGCCGGCGCCCAGTATCAGGATGTTCGTCATGTCCCTGGCTCCTTGCGAACTCCGGTTGAATTCCGCACTGAAGACGGAGCGAGCCGCCAGGGATGTGACATCGGCCGTCGAGTGAGCTGTCCACGAACTTTTCCCAGCGGCCAGGCGGGCGAGCCGTCGATTCCGCTGGTTGTTGTCGCTGACTACGCGGCGGGGCCGAGGTGGCCCTCGATGAGGGTCTGGGTGATCGGGGGCCGGTTCCAGAGGGCGAGGAGTTCGTTGGCGATGGCCGTGATCGGGAGCGGGTGGCGATTGCCGTGCACCTCGATGGCGGCGGCCGACAGGCCGCGCGGGACGGCTCCAGCGTCGAGGAGGACGCGCCACTCCTCGGGCCCGAGTTCCAGGAACTCCAGGCCGGTCAGCTTGGCGATCTGCGACGGGTCGGCGAGCGTGCCTGGGTAGGCGGTGAGGGTCCGTAAGCGAGGCAGCCCGATGACGGGCGCGAGGCTGAAAGGTTCGCCGTCCCAGACGCCGATGCGCAGGACCTCCAGCTCAGGGTGGACGGCGGCCTGGACGCTTGTCAGGCTCCGGACGTTGATCCAGGCCACGGCTGGCGGTTCGTCGCTGCGATGGTCGGAGTGCCAGTCGCCGCGCTGGTTCACCACCAGGTCAGTGAGGGAGCCGGCGAGCAGGGCGGCGCCGATGCTCTGCTCGTGGTCGAGCACGATGATCTGCCCCACGTGTCCGCGCGGGCCTGGGGTGAGGTCGACCGCGATCCGATCGCCGCCGCCGTTGTCACCGAAGGCGATCCAGCCGGGTGAGCCGACCAGCCCCTGCACCGCGGCGTCGAGCGGGGTGACGACCGCCTCCGTCGCCGCGAACCGCCACGGGCAGGGACGGGACGGCGCGTCGGCGATGTACAGGTCATCCAGTGGGAAGAGCTCGCAGCCGATTGCCTCGACGACGCGGTTCGCTGCCGCGTAGTCGCCGCCCCAGTCCTGCCACCGCCCCCGCGTTACCCGGTAGAGCACCTTGAGTTCGTCGGGCAACGCAACGCCGAGGCGCGCTTCCGTGGCGGCGATCTCCGCCTCGGTGGCGCCGGTGGCGCCGGGGAGTCGCTCACGGAGGGTCCGCTCCAGCAACGCCAGATCCATCGACGGCGCCGGCACCGTCCCAGGCACTGAATCGGGAAGGCGGCGCCAGGGCTCCGGGACGGAGCCCTGGACCAGGATGAGCGATCCCGGATGCGGCCCGTTGCCGGTCTCAACGGCGGGGCTGGGATTGAGTAGGTAGAGCACGGTCCGCCCGCTAGGCGAGATCTCCGCCGCGAAGGAGATGCCGTCGGCGCCGACATCTGCGAGCGCGCTTTGCACCCGTTCCACTGCATCGACCTCGTCTTGCATGTCCTCAGCCTGGAGGGCTTGGCCTGGCCGTGGGAATCGCGGCGGCAGTGGCAGACTCCACCCGCTGCGGCCGATCCGTCCCGCCACGTGGCCGCCCGGGGCGGCAAGATTCTTCACGTTGCCCGCCCGCAGGAGCCTCAGCAGCGGCTCCCAGGTCATGAAGTCGTGAATCGAGGGCAACGGTGGCCTCCGGTCGTTCCGGTAATCGGGGTGAAGGACGGCACCCGCTTCAGGGGACCTGCCAGCCCCGTTCGTGCAGGGCCTTGGTGAGCACCGCCGCCGCGTCCGGCTGCACGGAGACTTCGGCGATGCCCAGAGGCAGGCCGGGAGCGTGCTCCAGGCGTACGTCCTCGACGTTGACCCCGACCTCGTCGCAGATCTGGAAGAGCCTGGCCAGCTGGCCGGGGCGGTCACCGACGACGACCTGGACCACCACGTACGCCGGCGCGGGGCCCCCGTGCTTGCCGGGGATGCGGCCATGTCCGGCAACGCCGCGCTTGAGCAGCTGGGTCAGCTCCTGTGTGGCGGTGCCGTCGCCGTCGGCCAGCGCGCGGAGCGCCGTCGCGGCCTCGGCCAGGTCGTGGGAGACGGCCTCCAGCACCTCGGCCACCGGAGTCGCGTTGCCCGACAGGATGCCGAGCCAGAGGCCCGGGTCGCTGCCCGCGATCCTGGTGACGTCACGTACGCCCTGCCCGGCCAGGCCGAGCGCGATGTCGGACGCGTCCGCCAGCCGGGCCGCGACCGCCGAAGCGGCGACGTGAGGCGCGTGGGAGACGACGGCCACGGCCTGGTCGTGCTCGGCGGCGTCCACCTCGATGGGGTTGCCGCCGCAGAGCTCCACCAGCCGCAGCACGGCCGCCCTGGCCTCCGGCGTGGCGTCGGGGGTGGGGCACAGCGCCCACGGGCGGCCCAGGAACAGCTCGGCCCTGGCGGCTCCGGGGCCCGACTTTTCGCGTCCGGCCAGTGGGTGGGAGGCGACGTAGGTGGACATGTCGCAGCCCAGCTGGGCGGCCCGCTCGATGGGCTCCACCTTGACGCTGGCCACGTCGGTGTAGAACGTGGCGGTGCCGTTGCGCTGCAGGGCCAGCAGCTCTCCGGCGATGAGCGCGGGCGGCACCGCGAGCACCGCGAGATCGATCGTCTCGCCGGACTCACCCGAAGCCGAAGCGGCCTGGGCGTGCGTCTCTGGATGCTGCTCCTCGCGGGCGTGCGTCTCTGGGTGCCACTCCTCGCCCGCGCCGAGCTCCCGGGCCAGTCGTACCGCTCCCTGGTCGTGGTCGGCGAGCAGCACGCGTAGCCCGCGCTGGCGCAGGGCCAGCGCGATAGAGGTGCCGATGAGACCGGTGCCGACTACCAGCACGGTACGGAGTTCGGAGGCCATGTAGATGTCCTGATTTATCGGGCGTCGGAGAAGCTCGGTCGAGTGGCAGGAAGCGGATGAGCCGGTCGCTACTGGGCTATGTCCTGGCGGAGCGCGACGGCGCCGCGCAAATAGACGTGCTGGATGTCGGAGCGCGGCCGATCCGTCTCCACGTGGGCCATCAGGCGCACCACCCTGGGCAGCGCGCCCGGCACGTCGATCTCGGTGCAGCAGATCAGCGGCACGTCGTGGAAGCCCAGCTTCCGCGCCGCCAGCGCCGGGAACTCCGCCGTCAGATCGGGAGACGCCGTGAACAGCACGCTGATCACATCGTCGGTGGTCAGCTTGTTGCGCCCCATCATCTCGCTGACCAGCTCCGTGGTCGCCTCGATGATCGCCCCACGGTCGTTGGCGTCCACCTGGATCGCCCCGCGGATCGCCCGCACCATGTGATTACACCCCTCTATAGCGGTGAAGCCCGTGCGGAGGTTCGCACGGGCTCCTGCGTTAGCGCCCAGATTACAGCTTCGGCGCTACAGCTTCACAGCGGCGTAAAGCTCGCCGACCTCCTTCAGGGACAGCGCCCTGACGGTGCCCGCCTTGGTACGGCCCAGCTTGACCGGACCGAACTCGATCCTGGCCAGGTCGATGACGCGATGACCGGCCTCTTCCAGCAGCCGCCGGACGATGTGATTGCGGCCTTCGTGCAGAACGACCTCGACCAGCGCCTGCTGGCCGTGCTCCTGCACGATCGAGAAGGAGTCGATCTTGGCGAGGCCGTCTTCGAGCTCGATGCCCTGCTTGAGCCGACGGCTGAGATCACGCGGGATCGGGCCAGGGACCTTCGCCCAGTACTTCTTCTGCACCCCATAACTCGGGTGAGTCAGCCGGTTGGCCAGCTCGCCGTCGTTGGTGAGCAGCAGCAGCCCCTCGGTCTCGGTGTCGAGCCTGCCCACGTGGAACAGCCTCGGCGCGAGCTCCTCCACATAATCGGCCAGGCACGGCCGGCCCTGCGGGTCGTCCATGGTGGACACGACGCCGATGGGCTTGTTCAGGGCGTAGTAGACCAGGTCGGGGGCGGTCGGGATGCGCTTGCCATCCACGTGGATGACCTGCGCCGCCGGGTCCACCTTGGCCCCGAACCTCCGTACGACCTGCCCGTTCACGGTGACGCGGCCGTCGCCGATCATCTCCTCGCAGGCGCGACGGCTGGCCACGCCCGCCTGGGCGAGCACCTTCTGCAGCCGTACGCCGCCGGGCACCTCCGTGGTGTCGCGCTCGTCGGTGTAGCCGTCGGGGAAGAAGTTGCGATCCCGCATGGGCTGGCGAGCGGTCTTGAACCGGTCGCGCGGGGCACCGGTGGCCGCCCCGTCCCGTCCGCCGGACGTACGCCCGCCGATGGTCTGAACGTCGTCGCGCCTGGGGGTACGGCTCGGACGGCCGGCGTCGCGGCGCGAGCCGGCGTCGTCACGCCGTCCGAAGCGGGCACGAGTGGACTCGCCGCGGCCGTTGCCGGTCCGCGGGGACTCTCCGCGGCTGTAGCCGCTCCTCGGGGAGTCGGTACGGGAACCGCCGTCCCTGCGGCCACCACGGTCGGCCCGGAAGCCGCCACGGTCCTCTGTGCGCTCGGGACGCGATCCGCCCCGGTCGTCACGACGGTCGCCCTGATAACCGCCCCGGTCGTCCCGCCTCTCGGGCCGGAAGCCGCCACGGTCATCACGACGCTCGGGACGGAAGCCACCCCGGTCATCACTACGGGCGCCCTGGAAACCGCCACGGTCGTCGCGGCGCGGGGAGCGGAAACCACCGCGGTCGTCACTACGGGCGCCCTGGTAACCGCCACGGTCATCACGACGCTCGGGCCGAGAGCCGCCACGGTCGTCACGACGCTCGGAACGGAAGCCACCCCGGTCATCACTACGGGCGCCCTGAAAACCGCCACGGTCGTCGCGGCGCTGGGGACGGTAGCCGTCACGGCCGCCACCCTCCCGAGGGCCGGAGCCGCCGCGGTCGGAGCGGTATCCGCCTCGGTCGCCCCCGGGGGACGAGCCGTAGCCACCGCGCTCGCCACGGGACGACCCGCCGTAGCCACGGTCGCCGCGCGACTGCGCGCCATATCCGCCTCGGTCGCCGCCGCGCGATGGTGAAGAGCCGCCGCGGGACTGCGAGTAGCCGCCCCGGTCGCCGCGGGACTGGGAGTAGCCGCCGCGGTCGCTTCCGGGCGCCGGACGGTCGTCGTCGCGGGAGGGGGAGCGGTCGTCGCGGTACGTACGCTCGCGTGACGACCGGTCGTCACGGGAGGAACGGTCGTAGCCGCCACGGTCGCCCGTCGAGCCGGAACGGTTGTAGCCGCCCCGGTCGCCCGCTGAGCCGGAACGGTCGCGGGAGTCGCCGGAGGTGGGCCTGCCGTACCGGGCGCGGGAACCGCCACGGTCGGCGCGGAGGGAGTCGCGGCCGGAGCCCAGCTCGCTTCCGGAGTCGCGGCTGTAGCCGCGGTCATTGTCGTCGCGGCGCGGTGCGCCGCGGTCACTGTCATCGCGGCGGGGTGCGCCGCGGGAATCGTCTCGGTGGGAACCGCCACGGAACCCCTCACGGCTGGAACCGCCGCGCGAGTCGTCCGAGCGGAAGGCGGGACGGCCGCCACGGCTCGCGCCGCCGGTGCGTCCACGACCGCGTCCATCACCGGACGGGGTGCTGCGCCTGTTGATCACTTTGTATTCTCCTCGAGGTTTTCCACGTCGTCGGGGAGGAAGGGAGCGAGCTCGGGGAGCTCACCGATGTCCTTCAGTCCCAGACGTTCAAGGAAGTATGAACTTGTCCGGTAGAGCACTGCCTGGCTCTCCGGGTCGGTGCCGGCCTCTTCGACCAGGCCCCTGGCAACGAGCGTCCGCATGACGCCGTCGCTGTTGACGCCGCGGACCGCGGCGACTCGTGCACGGCTCACCGGTTGCCGATAGGCGACGACCGCGAGGGTTTCCAGCGCGGCCTGGGTGAGCCGGGTCTGCTGGCCGTCGCGGACGAACCGCTCGACCAGCGCGGCGCAGTCGGCTCGCGTGTAGAACCGCCAACCGCCTGCCACTTCTCTCAGATCGAAACCCCGCCCGGCTCGGGTGTATTCCGCGGCCAAGGCCCGGAGTGCGGTGCTCACCTCGTGGGTGGGCCGTTCGAGCACCTGCGCCAGGGTCACTTCGGGGACGGGCTCGTCCACGACCATCAGGATGGCTTCGAGCGCCGCCCCGAGCGTCGGGCCGCCGCCCTGGGGGTCGCTCTCAGCGGGTTCATCGGGTACGCCGTCCGGGCCGCCTGGCTCGGATGCCTCCGCGCCGGACGGCACGATGGACGCGTCCCAGAGCTCCTCGACCGCATCCAGCTCAAGCGATGCGCCCTGAAGCCCATCATCCACATCCGGCTCGAGAGACGGCCCCTGAAGCCCATCATCCACATCCGGCTCGGGAGACGGCCCCTGAAGCCCATCGTCCACGTCCGGCTCGGGAGACGGCCTCTGGAGCCGGTCGTCCGCCTCCGGCTCGGACGGCGCGACCTCCGCCTCGTCAACTGCCAGCGCGATCTCCGCCTCGTCAACTGCCAGCGGGGCCTCCGGCTCGTCGTCCGGCCCGTCGTCGGTGCTCGTGGAGGCGAGCGAGCCCGGGAGGGTCATCCAGGCGGGCAAGGGGGCGGGTTCGCGAGGCGGGGTGTCGTCCAAGCGGTCAGTCATCAGCCGTCTTCTCCGCGCTCTCCTCGTAGTCGTCCCCCACCAGGACGTCCCCGTCGTCCGAGCCGGTCCAGGTCACGTGCAGGTCGCCCAGTGGTTCGACCTGTTCGAAGGTGACCGCGGACTCCCGGAAGAGCTCCAGCACCGCCAGGAAGCGGGCGATGACTTCGATGGTGCCGTCACAGTCGGCCACCAGGGCCCGGAAGGTGGCCCGCCGCATGCGGCGCAGGTGAGCAACCAGAATAGCGGCTTGCTCCCGCACGCTGGCCAGCGGTTGGTAGATGTGCCCGACGCTGACCGTGGGCGGGAGCTTGGGGACGAAGGCGCGGGCGGCGATGCGGGCGAGGTCGTCGGGGCTGATGCCGAGGATGAGCTGCGGGAGGAGGTTGGCGAACTGCGGCTCCATGGGCGCGGTGCGCGGGAAGCGCAGCGCCTCTTCGGCCATGCGGCCGGAGAAGACCTTCGCCACCTCTTTGTACGCCTTGTACTGCAGGAGCCGGGCGAACAGCAGGTCGCGGGCCTCCAGCAGGGCCAGGTCCTCTTCGTCCTCGACCTCGCCCGAGGGCAGCAGGCGGGCCGCCTTGAGGTCGAGCAGCGTGGCCGCGACCAGCAGGAAGTGGCTGGTCACGTCGAGATCCCACTCG
Organism: Nonomuraea sp. NPDC050680; assembly: GCF_040654555.1. Classification (NCBI taxonomy): domain Bacteria; kingdom Bacillati; phylum Actinomycetota; class Actinomycetes; order Streptosporangiales; family Streptosporangiaceae; genus Nonomuraea; species Nonomuraea sp. NPDC050680. The sequence continues at coordinate 68,842 of NZ_JBFAIF010000001.1, forward strand.
GGGCCGCGAGCCCGGATGTAGGCGATGAACTCGTCGGTGACCTTGGAGAGCGAGATCTCGGTGATGTCGAGCTTGTGCTTGGAGATCAGACCGAGGAGCAGGTCGAAGGGCCCCTCGAAGACGTCCAGGTGGACCCTGAACCCTTGTGGCTCTGTCTCCGTCACCTGGCCATTGTCGCAGGTGCCGGCCAGCGGGACAGCACCTCGCGGGCCAGCTCACGGTAAGCGTTGGCGCCCAGGGACGACGGGTCGAAGGTGGTGATCGGCTCGCCGGCGACCGTGGCGTCGGGGAAGCGCACGGTGCGGTTGATCACGGTGTGGAAGACCTTGTCGCCGAACGCCTCGACGACGCGGGCGAGCACCTCGCGGCCGTGCAGGGTGCGGGCGTCGTACATGGTGGCCAGCAGGCCCTCGATCTCGAGGTCCTCGTTGAGCCGTTCCTGCACCTTGGTGATGGTGTCCATAAGCAGGGCCACGCCGCGCAGCGCGAAGAACTCGCACTCCAGCGGCACCATGACGCCCTGCGCGCAGGTCAGCGCGTTGATGGTGAGCAGGCCGAGCGACGGCTGGCAGTCGATGAGGCACACGTCGTAGTGCGGCAGCAGCGGCTTGATCACGCGGCCGAGCACCTGCTCGCGGGCCACCTCGGTGACGAGCTGGACCTCGGCGGCCGACAGGTCGATGTTGCTGGGCAGCAGGTCGAGGCCGTCGACGCCGGTTTCCAGCAGCACGTCCTCGGCGGTGACGTTGCGCTCCATGAGCAGGTTGTAGACCGTGAGGTCGAGCTGGAGCGGGTTGATGCCGAGGCCGACGGACAGGGCTCCCTGCGGATCGAAGTCGACGAGCAGCACCTTGAGGCCGCATTCGACGAGCGCGGCGCCCAGGTTGATGGTGGTGGTGGTCTTGCCGACCCCACCCTTCTGGTTGACCATCGCGACCACCCGCGCGGGCCCGTGGATCTCGGGCGCCACAGGTTCGGGGAACACCGGGCGGGGACGCCGGGTGGGGCCCAGATTCACGCCGACGGAGGGCGTGTTGGTCTTCGTGTCACCCCAGGGGTTGTCGGGGGTCCCCGGGGTCGAACCGTTGGTCTTCAGAGTCACCAGCTCGAACCTCCCTGACGATCCCGAACCGGACCGTCCGGACGGACACTATGGCGTCACCACTTAACGCGGCAAGGCGGCACGCCGAAGTGCCGCACGTCGCAAAAGACTATAGATCACTGCCGGGCACGGGGATGCGCGGCTGCGTACACCTCGCGGAGTTTGTCGACCGTGACCAGGGTGTAGACCTGCGTGGTCGTCACCGAGGCGTGGCCGAGCAACTCCTGGACCACCCTAACGTCGGCTCCGCCGTCAAGGAGATGGGTTGCGAAGGAATGACGGAGAACGTGCGGAGATATACCGGCGAGTCCGGCCCGTTCGGCGGCGGCCTGGAGCACCTCCCAGGCGCCCTGCCGGGTGAGCCGGCCGCCCCTGGCGTTGAGGAAGGCGGCGGGCGTGCCCCGGCCGTGGGCCACGAGGCCGGGCCGGGCCCTGACGAGGTAGGCGTCGAGCGCGGAGCGGGCGTAGCGGCCCAGGGGCACGACCCGGGTACGGCTGCCCTTGCCGCGCAGCCGTACCTGCTCGGCCTCCAGGTCGTCCACGGCCAGGCCGACGGCTTCGGAGATGCGGGCGCCCGTGCCGTACAGGACCTCCAGGAGGGCGCGGTTGCGGAGGGTCAGCGGCGCGCCGTCGGGGCCGGAGGCGGCGATGAGCCGCTCGACCTCGTCGACGGTGATCGCCTTGGGCAGCCTGCGGAGCTGTCGCGGCGGCCGTACCTGGTGCGCCGGGTCGTGGGCCGTGACGCCCTCGCGCAGCGCGAAGCGGTGCAGGCCGCGGACGGCCGACACCGCCCGCGCGGCCGAGCTGGCCACGAGGGCGGGGTGGTCACAGTTGCCCTCCCGCAGCGCGGCGAGGAAGTCGAGCACGTCGGCCTCGCCCACCTCGCCGAGCGACACGCGGCCGCGTGAGCGCAGGTGTTCGAAATAGCGGTCCAGGTCACGGCGGTAGGACGCCAGCGTGTTGGCAGCCAGGCCCCGCTCCACCGTCAGGTGGGCGAGGTAGCTGGAGAGCACCGCCTCCACGAAGTGGTCCTTCCGTCACGCCTCCTTGGCGTCGGCGGGGCGCAACAGGGCGAATCCCTCGACCGAAGCCGCATATGCGGCGAGGATACCGGCCACGGTCGGGGAATTGTGGATCATTCCCATGAGCGCCCTTTCTACCGCGTCGGGCAAAGGCACCCATTCGACCGGCATGTCGATCTCTTCGTGCTCGTGGACGAAGCCGTTCTCGTCCTCGGGGATCTTCGACAGGCCGCGGGCCAGGAACACCCGGACCCGCTCGTTGGACATACCGGGCGAGGTGTAGAGATCGACCAGTGTGTGCCAGGTCTCGGCTCGGTATCCGGCCTCCTCGGCCAGCTCCCGCGCGGCGCCGGTGACCAGCGGTTCGCCTTCTACGTCGCGCAATCCGGCGGGCAGCTCCCAGAGCAGGTGGCGCATCGGGTGACGGTACTGCCGGATGAGCAGCACCCGGTCCTGCTCGTCGAGCGCGAGGACCGCGACGGCCCCGGGATGCACGGCGTAGTCGCGGTCGGCGACCGTGTCCCTAGGCATGCGGACCGTGTCGGTGACCACCTGAACGACCCGGCCCTTGAACCGGTCCTTGGATTCGACGACTTCCCACGCCTCGGGCGTGTCTTCCACTCTCACTTGGCCACCTTCGAGGTCACACGGCTGTCGGCGTAGGCGAGCGCGGCGGTGATCAGGCCCTTGAACATCGGGTTGGCCCGCGTCGGCCGGGAGCGGAACTCGGGGTGGGCCTGGGTGCCGATGAAGAACGGGTGGGCCTCGACGGGCAGCTCGGTGTATTCGACCAGGCGGCCGTCGGGCGACAGCCCGGAGAACACCAGGCCGACCTTCTCCAGCGGCTCGCGGTAGGCGTTGGCGACCTCGTAGCGGTGCCGGTGGCGTTCGGCGACCTTGGCCTTCCCGCCGTACAGCTGCCTGGCCAGGGTGCCCTCGCCCAGCTTGGCGGTGTAGCTGCCCAGGCGCATGGTGCCGCCCATGTCGCGCTCGCCCGCGACGACGTCCTCCTGGTCGGCCATCGTGGAGATGACCGGGTGCTTGGCGTCGGGGTCGAACTCGGCGGAGTTGGCGTCTTCGAGTCCCGCCAGGTTGCGCGCGGCCTCGATGACCATGCCCTGCATCCCGAGGCAGATGCCGAGCAACGGGATCTTGCCCTCCCGGGCGTGGCGGATCGCGCCGATCTTGCCCTCGATGCCGCGGACGCCGAACCCGCCGGGGATCAGCACGCCGTCGACGCCGTCGAGCTCGCGCTCGGCGCCCTCGGGCGTCTCGCAGTCGTCGCTCTTGACCCAGCGGATGTTGACGCGGGCGTCGTTGGCGAACCCGCCCGCCCGCAGCGCCTCGGTGACGGACAGGTAGGCGTCGGGCAGGTCGATGTACTTGCCGACCAGGGCGATGGTGACCTCCTTGGCCGGGCGGTGCACCCGGCGCAGGAGTTCCTCCCACTCCTTCCAGTCCACGTCACGGAAGGGCAGGCCGAGCCGCCGCACCACATAGGCGTCGAGCCCTTCGGAGTGGAGCACCTTGGGGATGTCGTAGATCGAGGCCGCGTCCACAGCCGAGACCACGGCGTCCTCGTCCACGTCGCACATCAGGCTGATCTTCCGCTTGATCGCCGTCTGCACGGGCCGGTCGGAGCGCAGCACGATCGCGTCGGGCTGGATGCCGATGCTGCGCAGCGCGGCCACGCTGTGCTGTGTCGGCTTGGTCTTCAGCTCGCCGGAGGGGCCGATATAGGGCAGCAGCGAGACGTGCAGGAAGAAGACGTTGTCGCGGCCGACCTCGTGCCGGATCTGGCGTACGGCCTCCAGGAACGGCAGCGACTCGATGTCGCCGACCGTGCCGCCCACCTCGGTGATGACCACGTCGACCTCAGGACTCGCCATGCCCTGGATGCGGTCCTTGATCTCGTTGGTGATGTGCGGGATGACCTGAACCGTGTCGCCCAGGTATTCGCCGCGCCGCTCCTTGGCGATGACGTTGGAGTAGACCTGGCCGGTGGTGACGTTCGCCGAACCGTGCAGGTCGGTGTCGAGGAACCGCTCGTAGTGGCCGACGTCGAGGTCGGTCTCGGATCCGTCGTCGGTGACGAAGACCTCGCCGTGCTGGAACGGGTTCATCGTCCCGGGGTCCACGTTGAGGTAGGGGTCGAGCTTCTGCATGGTGACCCGGAGACCGCGTCCCTTGAGCAGACGGCCCAGGCTGGAGGCGGTGAGCCCCTTCCCTAGGCTGGAGGCGACACCGCCGGTGACGAATAGATGCTTGGTTTGCGATGCGCTGCGCAAAGGGGCTCCCGTGGGTCGATGTGTGGTCGAAGCGTCCACGGGCTCTCAGGATATCAAACAACGTCCCCGACATGCCCGAACGGCATGACCTAGCGGTAACTTTGGGCCCTATGTCACTAGTACGGCGGGCGACGGGCGCGCTGATTCACCGTGCCTACAAGGCGATCCGCACGGCTGGGGCGATCACTCCCGCCAGTCCGGGCGGCACCCGTTTCCGGCATCTGGGCGACGGAGTCAGCATCGCCTTCCCACCGGGCGCGATCTTCGGCGAGCGGTGGATCGAGATCGGCGACCACACGCTGATCGGTGAGCGCGTGTCACTGTCCTGCGGCATGGGCCCCGGCGTCGACCTGGGCCCGGACTCGATCCTGCGGATCGGCGGCAGCTGCTCGATCGGCCGGGGCTCGCACATCGTGGCCCACCAGTCGATCGACATCGGCGAGCACGTCTTCACCGGCCCGTACGTCTACATCACCGACCAGAACCACGTCTACGACGACCCGGAGACCCCGATCGGCCGGCAGTGGCCGCGCAACAGTCCGGTCTCGATCGGCGCGGGCTCCTGGCTCGGGGCGGGCGCGATCATCCTGCCCGGCACCAGGATCGGCCGTCAGTGCGTGGTGGCGGGCGGCGCGGTCGTCCGCGGTGAGTTCCCCGACCACAGCGTGGTCGCGGGCGTGCCCGCCAAGCTGGTGCGCAGCTACGATCCCGCGCTGGGCTGGCACACGCCGGGCATGTCGCTGGACATGGACCGGCAAGCCACCGCCTCCTGACCCCGCCCGCCCAGAGGGGGGATCCGCCCGTAGATCTGCCCGCCCATACGGTGGACCGAACAACCTTCTGGCGGTTAGCGTCGGACCATGCGGACCGCCATTTGCGAACGTCTCGGTGTCGAGTTCCCGTTGTTCGCCTTCAGCCACTGCCGCGACGTGGTGGCCGCGGTCACGAACGCGGGCGGCTTCGGTGTTCTGGGCGCGATCGCCTACACCCCCGACCAACTCGACACCGAGCTCACCTGGATCGACGAGCGCGTGGACGGCCGCCCGTACGGGGTCGACGTGCTGGTGCCCGGCAAGCTCGACGCGTCGGCGCTCGATCTCGACGCCCATCTGACCGACTTCATCCCGGAACGGCACCGCGACTTCGTCGCGCACCTGCTGTCCAAGTACGGCGTGAGCGCTCCGCCGCAGCCGCTGGCCGCCTCGACGGACGAGTTCGGCAGGCGGGTGACGGCGGCGGGCGCGACCGGGCTGATCGACGTGGCGCTCAAGCATCCGATCGGCCTGATCGCCAGCGCGCTCGGACCGCCGCCGCCGGAGATGGTGGCCAAGGCCAGGGCGGCGGGCGTGCAGGTGGCCGCGCTGGTCGGCACCGTCGAACACGCCCACAGGCAGGTGGCGGCGGGCGCGGACCTGATCGTGGCGCAGGGCACCGAGGCGGGCGGCCACACCGGCGAGATCTCCACGATGGTGCTGGTGCCGCAGGTCGTGGACGCGGTCGCCCCGGTGCCCGTGCTGGCGGCCGGCGGCATCGCCTCGGGGCGGCAGATGGCGGCGGCGATGGCGCTCGGCGCCGAAGGCGTGTGGTGCGGCTCGGTCTGGCTGACCACCGAGGAGGCGGAGACGGCGCCCTCGGTGAAGCGGAAGATGCTGGCCGCCTCGTCGCTCGACACGGTCCGGTCCAGGTCGCGTACCGGCAAGCCGGCCAGGCAGCTCAAGTCGGCCTGGACCGAGGAGTGGGACGCCGGGCAGGAGAGTCCCGGCCCGCTCGGGATGCCGCTGCAGATGCTCGTGGCCGAGGCCGCGATGTCCCGTATCGGCACGGCGGCCGAGCGCGGCGAACCGGGGGCCGTGGAGCTGGCCAACTACTTCGTCGGGCAGGTCGTCGGCCAGCTCGACCAGGTCAAGCCCGCTCGCGAGGTGGTGTACGAGATGGTGAGCGAGTTCGCCGACGCGGTGGACCGGCTGCCCGGATTGACCGCTCTGTCGGCGTGACCGGGCCGTCGACGTGACCGGGCCGTCGACGTGACCGGGCTGTCGGCGTGACCGGCTACGATGCGCGTGTGGTCGGGACACCCGAGGTCGAGCGCGGCACCGGGGTCCCCGCGCACGTGCAGATCGAGCGGTGGCTGCTGGAGTCCATCGGCAGCGGCGAGATGGAGCCCGGCGACCGGCTCCCGGGCGAGCGGGAGCTGTCGGCGCGCCTGGGCGTGAGCCGGATGACGCTCAGGCAGGCGCTGGCGACGCTGGAGCACGATGGCGTCCTGGTCAGGACGCCGGGCAGGTCGGGGGGCGCGTTCGTCGCCGACCCGCGTGTCGAGTGCGATCTGACGGGGCTGGCGGGGTTCACCGAGCAGATGCGGCGCGCCCATCTCCAGGCCGAGGCCAGAGTGCTGGTCGCCACGACTGTCCCCGCGCCCCGCTCCGTCGCCGCCGCGCTGGAGCTCGCCGTGGGCGAGCCGGTGCACCACGTCGCCCGGGTACGCTCGGCCGGGCAGTCGCCGGTGGCGCTCGAACGCTCCTTCTTCCCCGCGCTGCCCGGCTTCCTGGAGGAGGATCTCGGCGGGTCGCTCTACGCCCTGCTGGCCACCCGCTACGACCTGGAGCCGCGCACCGCCGTCGAGCACCTCGACCCGGTCATCGCCAGGCCCGACGAGGCCGCCGAGCTGGGCGTCGAACCGGGCACACCGCTCATGCTGATCGAGCGCACCGCCTACGCGGCGGCCGGGGAGCCGGTGGAGTTCGCCCGCGACCTGTTCCGCTCCGACCGGGTGCGCATCTCTGTCCGCAGCGGCCTCAGCGCGCCCTCGGTCGGCAGCGGTCCCAGCGCACCCTCGGTCGGCGGCGGCCTCAGCGCACCCGTCCGCGGCGGCCTCAGCGCACCCGCTCCCCCGCCGGGTCGAAGAGCGGGTCCCTGACGACGGTCCCGGTCACCCAGGCGCCCTCCACCTCGACCTCGATCTTGGCGCCCGGCCCCACGGGCAGATACGCGTAGGCGATCGGCGAGCCGACCGTGTAGCCGTGGCCGCCTGAGGTGATCCGCGCCACGACCTGGCCGTCCAGGCGCACCGGCTCGTTGCCGAGCGCGATCGCGCCCGGCTCCAGCGTCAGGCAGCGCAGCCGGCGCTCGGGGTCGGGGTCGAGTGCGTCCTTGCCGAGGAAGTCCTTGTCGAGCTTGACGCAGAAGCCCAGCCCCGCCTCGTACGGTGTGGTCTCGGGCCCGATGTCGGCGCCCCAGACGCGATAGCCCTTCTCCAGACGCAGGCTGTCGATGGCCCGGTAGCCGCCGGCCCGCAGCCCGTACGGCTGCCCGGCCCGCCACAGGGCCTGCCAGAGCGCCAGGCCGTACTCGCAGGAGCAGTACAGCTCCCAGCCCAGCTCCCCCACGAACGTCACCCGCAGCGCCAGCACCGGCACGTCGCCCACGGTGATCTCCCGCGCCGACATGAACGGGAAGGCGAGCGGGTCGGGCGTGAGCGAGCCGAGGATGTCGCGGGCGCGCGGTCCCCACAGGGCGAAGCAGGCGTACTGGCCGGTCACGTCGGCGATCCGTACGTCGGCGCCCCTGAGCGCGGCCTGCTTGCGCAGCCAGCCCAGGTCGTGCGAGCCGAACGCGGTGCCGGTCACGATGAGGAACTCGTCCTCGGCCCGCCTGGTGACGGTGAAGTCGCACTCGATGCCGCCGCGCCGGTTGAGCGCCTGCGTGTACGTCACCGCGCCCACCTGACGGGCGACGCGGTTGTCGCAGACCCATTCGAGCAGCTCGGCGGCGTCCGGCCCGGAGACCTCGATCTTGGCGAAGGAGGTCTCGTCGAACAGGCCCGCCGTCTCCCGCACGGCCCGGTGTTCGACCCCGATCGCGGGCGACCACAACCGCCCGGCCCATCCCTGGGGCCGCTCGTCACCGCCATCCCGCTGGTCGCCGCCGACCCGCTGGTCACCCGCACCCCGCTGGTCGCCGCCATCCCGCTCGTTCGACCGGTCCGGCTCGTTCGACCGGTCCGGCTCGTTCGACCGGTAGAAGTTGACCCGCTCCCAGCCCGCCTTCTCGCCGAACTCGGCGCCGTGCGCGGCGTGCCAGCCGTACGCCGGGGAGACCTTGAGCGGGCGGCCCGCCGAACGCTCGTGGCCGGGGTAGCGGATGTCGTAGTAGGTCTCGTAGTTCTCGACCGCGCGGGCGAGGGTGTAGGACGGGGAGCGGTACTGGCGGCCGAAGCGGCGGATGTCCATGTGCCAGACGTCCATGGCGGGCTCGCCCTCGACGATCCACTCGGCCATCACCCTGCCGATGCCGCCGGCGCCCGCGATGCCGTGCGCGCAGAACCCGGCCGCCACGAAGAACCCGCCGACCTCCGTCTCACCCAGGCAGAACTCGTTGTCGGGGGTGAACGCCTCCGGGCCGTTGATCATCTTACGGATGCCGACGTCGGCCATGGCCGGCACACGGATCCGCGAATTCTCCGAAATTTCGGTGAATCGGTCCCAATCTTCCGCGAGCAGGCGGCCGTTGAAGTCGCCCGGGATGGCGTCGTAGGAGGTCTCGTCCGCCATCCAGGGGGCGCAGGTGCGCTCGTAGCCGCCCATGACCAGGCCCTGGACCTCCTGCCGGTAGTAGACGAGCAGGTCGGGGTCGCGCAGCGTCGGCAGGCCGGTGTGCTCGTGGAAGGCGTCGGTGACCACGTACTGGTGCGACATCGGCACGATCGGGATCCGCACCCCGGCCATCCGGCCGATCTCGGCGGCGAACATGCCCCCGCAGTTGACGACCACCTCGCAGTCGATGTCGCCCTGGTCGGTGCGTACGCGCGCGACCCGGCCGCGTTCGGTGTCGATGCCGAGCACGCGGGTCCTGGTCCTGACGCGGGCGCCGCCCTCGCGGGCCTTCGCGGCCAGCGCGTAGCAGAGCGCGGAGGGGTCGATCTGCCCGTCGGTGGGCAGGTACGCCGCGCCGACGACGCCCGAGGGGTCCATCAGCGGGAACAGCTCGACCGCCTCAGCGACGGAGATCTCCTCCAGCGGCAGCCCGAACGTGCGCGCCCAGCCGATCTGGCGGCGGATCTCGGCCATCCGCTCCGGCGTGCCGGCCAGCTTGATGCCGCCGCACTCCGTCCAGCCGGCGTCGAGCGTGCGGTAGAGCTCCACCGAGTACTGATTCATCCTGGTCAGCGTGGGGTCGGCGCGCAGCTGGCCGACGAGCCCCGCGGAGTGGAAGGTCGAGCCGCTGGTCAGCTCGTCGCGGTCCAGCAGGAGGACGTCGCGTTCGCCGAGCTGGGTCAGGTGGTAGGCGACGGAGGCGCCGCCCACGCCGCCGCCGATGATCACGATGCGGGCCGAGTCGCTCATGCGGGCGAGGCTACACTAAAGGTCTAGACCGTTTAGGGGGTGGCGGCGCTAGCATCGACCATGACCGAGATCCTCGACCGCATCCCCCTGCTGTCCGGCGTGCCGCGTTCCATCGAGGAGTTGCCCGGCGGGCTGACCAACCACAACTACAAGGTGACCGTTCCCGGCGGGGCCTATGTGGCGCGGGTGTCGGCCAGTGAGGGATCGCTGCTGGCGATCGACCGGGACGTCGAGCACACCTGCTCGCTGGCCGCCGCGCGGATCGGGGTGGGGGCGCCGGTGCACGATTATCTGCCGGAGCTCGGGGTGCTGATCGTGGGTTTTCTGCCGGGCCGGACGTTCACGGAGGCCGATCTGCGCGATCCGGCGAACCTCCGGCGGCTGGCCGAGGTGTGCGGGCGGCTGCACGCGGGGCCCCGGTTCGGGCGGGATTTCGACATGTTCGAGGTGCAGCGGGGGTATCTGGAGATCGTCCAGAGCCGTGGATACCGCCTTCCGGCGAAATATCTCGACTTCATGCCCGAGGTTGAGCGGATCCGGAAATGTCTGGCTATTCGGGATGTGGGGCGGGTGCCGTGTCACAACGACCTGCTCCCCGGCAACATCATCGACGACGGCGAGCGGCTCTGGCTGATCGACTACGAGTACGCCGGCAACAACGACCCCTGCTTCGAGCTCGGCAACATCTGGAGCGAGTCGGACCTGTCCCTGGACCTGCTGGAAGAGCTCGTCACGGCCTACTACGGCCGCCGCCTGCGCCACAAGATCGCGCGAGCCCGGCTGCTCGGGCTCATGTCCAAGTACGGCTGGACGTTGTGGGCCTCGATCCAGGACGGCGCCAACCAGAGCATCGACTTCGACTTCTGGTCGTGGGGCATGGAGAAGTACGAGCGGGCGGTGGCCGAGTTCACCGGATCCGGTCTGCCCCGCCTCATGGACGAGGCGGTCCGGGCAGACTAGAAACATGTTCGCCGCACTGACAGGGCTCGGACTGTCCACCGCCGCCGGCCTGAACGCCTACATCCCGCTCCTCGTGGTGGGCATCCTGGCCAACTTCACCGACAGGGTGAAGCTGCCCGACGGCTACTCGTGGCTGTCCAACTGGGGCGTGCTCGCCATAATCGCGGTGCTACTGGTCGCGGAGATGGTGCTCGACAAGATCCCGGCCGTCGACAGCATCAACGACACCATTCAGACTGCCGTACGACCGGCGGCCGGCGGTGTGGTCTTCAGCGCCACGAACGCGGCGTCGGAACTGGACCACTCGGCCTGGATGGCCGAGCACCCATGGGCGGGCTGGCTGCTGGGCATCCTGGTGGCGCTGGCCGTACACGCGCTGAAGGCGACGGCCCGTCCGATGATCAACGTGGGTACGGGCGGCGTGGGCGCGCCCGTCGCCAGCACGGTGGAGGACGCCGGGTCGCTCGGTATGAGCCTGATCGCGGTGTTCCTGCCCGCGCTGGTCATCGTCGCGCTGCTGGCGCTGGCCCTGCTCGCCTGGTGGACGATCAGGAGAGTACGCCGCTACCGCGCCGCCCGCCGGGCCAGACGGACGGCGGCAAGTCCATAGCCACCAGCACGGGACAGCTCAGGACGGATCAGGAGGCCCGTAACCATCGGCGCAGGACCAGGAGGAACTCGCCGGGGCGCTCCTCGTGCAGCCGGTGGCTGGAGCCCTCCCAGCACACCACCTTCGAGGCCGGATGCTTGCAGAGCCCCGCCTCCCAGGCCGCGCGTTCCGGGTCGGACCAGATCGACAGCACCGGGCACTCCCTGCGGGTCAGGTAGTCGTCGCTGGCCGGCCGCATCCCGATCGAGTCGGGCTGCGTGAACATGGCCTCGAACGCCTGGAGCAGCACGTGCGGCGCCATGCCGTACAACCGGCGCTTGTGCCAGCGCCTGATGACGGCCGGGGTGGCGGCGTTGGTGCACCATTCGTCGAGCTGCTCGGCGGCGGCGTGCGCGTGCGGGCCGCGCAGCGCGGCGATCGTCTCCGGGAAGCCCCGCGCGACGTCCGCCGTGATGCCGTAGCCGGGATCGAGGGCGACCAGCTTGCCTACCTTGTCCGGATGTTCGACGGCCAGAATGGAGACGACCTGCCCGCCCATGGAGTGACCGATCGCGATCACCTCGGGGATGGCCAGCCCGTCCAGCAGCGCGGCGAGGTCGGCGGCCATCTCGCGCGGCGTGTTGCCCTCATCGGGCACGGAGGAGTAGCCGTGCCCGCGCAGGTCCACCGCGATCACCCGGTGCTTGCCGGCGAGCGCGTCGATGTGCCAGGACCACTGGTGGGAGTCCGTGCCCCAGCCGTGGACGAGCAGCAGCGGCGGCCCGTCACCCTTGCCGTCGTCGGTATAAAAGAGCCGAATATCCTGCCCTAAATCGGCATAAGGCATCTTTTACCCCACCCGCTCCTTGATCGTGGCGCAGACCCGCTCTTCGGCCTCCTTCGCGGCGGGCAGCATGGCGCCCAGCCCGAAGGCCCCGTGGAACATCCCGGCATAACGCACGCTCCACGTGTCCACCCCGGCCGCGCGCAGCCGCTCCGCGTACGCCTCGCCCTCGTCCCGCAGCGGATCGTGCTCCGCCGTGATCACCAGCGCGGGAGGCAGCCCGCTGACGTCCGCCTTGATCGGCGAGCTGTACGGCTCGGCGCGCCTCGCGTGGTCGGGCTGGTAGCAGTCCCAGTACCATCGCATGTGCGCCGCGGTCAGGAAATATCCCTCCGCATTCTCCGCGTGCGAGGGGGCGTCCTGGGCGGCGTCGGTGACGGGATAGATCAGCACCTGCAGCGCGATCGGCGGCCCGCCCTCGTCTCTGGCCTTCAGGCACGTCACGGTCGCCAGGTTGCCGCCCGCGCTGTCACCGGCGACCACCAGCCTGCCAGGATCGGCGCCCAGCTCCCGGGCGTGCTCGTACACCCAGCGGGTCGCGGCGTAGGCGTCCTCGACGGCGGCCGGATACGGATGCTCCGGCGCCAGCCGGTAGTCGACGGACACCACGATCACGTCGGCGTCCGCGCAGATCAGCCGGCAGACGGGGTCGTGGGTGTCCAGGGTGCAGAGCGTGAACCCGCCGCCGTGGAAGTACACGACCACCGGCCGCACCGCCCGCTCCGTCGGCGGCCAGTAGACGCGCACGGGCAGGTCACCGGCCATCCGGTTCTCCACCCGGCCCACCTTGTACGGCTCCGCCTCCGGCTGGGGCATCTCGGCCAGGATCCGCCGGGCCTCGACGGCGTCCATCACCTCAGTGCCCACTTTGGGGAAGACCGCCGTCATGGCGTCGATGACCGCCCTGGTGACCTCGTCGATCGCCATACTTCACTCAGCCTCCGTCCGCGGGAGCATGGCGGTCTCGCCCGCCGTCCAGCCGCCGTCCACCGCCAGCTCGGCGCCCGTCACGTACGAGGCGGCGTCGGACAGCAGGAACGCGATGGTCTCCGCCACCTCCTCGGGCTCACCGCACCGCCCGGCCGCGGCCAGCGGGAACCCTCCCTCGCCCGAGACCGCGCCGTGCCGGAGCGTCATCGGGGTGACGATCATGCCGGGATGTACGGAGTTGACCCTGATCCGGTGAGGGGCGTACTCGATCGCGGCGATCTTGGTGAGGCCGCGGACGCCCCATTTGGACGCGCCGTAGCCGCCCGTGCCGGGGAGCGCCGTCAGGCCGGCCGCCGACGACAGGTTCACGATCGAGCCGCCGCCTGACGTGCGCATCGGCGCGACCACCGACTTGAGCCCGAGGAAGACGCCGACGAGGTTCACCTTGAGCACGCGCTCGAAGTCGTCGAGCGTGTACTCCTCAAGGAGCGCCGAGCGGGCGATGCCCGCGTTGTTGACCAGCCCGTCGATCCGGCCGTATTCGTCCAGGACCTCCTCGACCACATCAGCCCACTGATCCTGTCTCGTCACGTCGTGCGGGATAAATCGTGATTCGAGGTCTTTTGCGGTGGCGGTGCCGTCCTCCACCAGAACATCGGTGATCACGACGGTGGCCCCCGCCGCGACGCAGCGGCGGGCCGTCGCGGCTCCCATGCCCCTGGCGCCGCCGGTGATGAGCACTACCTTGCCGTCAAGCATGCGTGGCTCCTTCGCGGTACGTGAACTGAATCACGCACCCGCAACAACAATCAAGAGCTTGCTTGGTAGTACGGAGCTTGCTTGGTTGTACGGAGCCTGCTTGGTAGTACGGAGCCTGCTTGGCCACGCACCCGCCCCGCGCTCGCACTATCCTCTAAGCAGCGACCGTTCAGGAGTCGGCAGTCGACAGTCAGCAGGAGGTGGGGACGATCGCCGAGGTCCTTCTCATCATCCTGGGCGTCCTGTGCTTCCTCGGCCTGGTGGCCGGCGTCGGCATCTACTTCCTGGTCAAGCTGGGCCAGAAGGCGGCGATCAAGGCCAGGCAGGCGGCGACCCAGCTGACCACGCACGTAAACGCCATGGGCGCCGGCGACGCCGGCGAGGTCGAACGCCTCCGCCTCGACCTGCGCCGCGAGGTCTCGATCACCCGCCAGGCCGTCGAACAAGCCCAGCGCCAGGGCTGGGGCCTCGGCGACCTCCCTCGGCTCCTGGCCGACCTGTCCGCGCAGGCCGACGTACACGACGGGCAACTCGCCATGTACGCCCAGCAACGCCGCGCCTCGCCATATGTCGACCACGTCACGCTCAATCGCCTACGCGAGCACCAGGCCAAGCTGACCGCCATGTGCGCCCGCATCCGCGCCGACCTTCTCGGTGACCAGCTCCAGCACGCCTCGGCCGGAATCGACGACCTCCACTCCCGCACGGAGCTGGAGATCGAGGCCCGCCGCCGCCCCCCGGACCCGCTCGACGAGATCGACGAGCTGTATCGCAGGAGCACGCAGGAGCGCCGAGACTTCCCCTGACGGTTACCTGACGTGGCATAATGGCTTCGTACAGTGAGCTTTTTGAGGAGACGTGCGATGACCGCGGCATTTCCTGAGTGGTTCTATCCCGGCCCTCCCGGCGGATGGACCGCCGACATGCTCGATCACCTCCCCCCCGACGCGCCCAAGCACGTCGAGCTGATCGATGGGTCCCTCATCTTGATGTCGCCGCAGGCGGGCTTCCACATGCTCGTCATAAACCTGCTCATTGACCACACCCTCGGGATAAAAACCCCTCCCGGTCTTATGATCGCGCGTGAGATGACTGTAACGCTGGGCATGCGGCAGCGGCCAGAACCGGACGTTCTAGTGGTCAAGAGTTCTGCGTTCGCTAGCCGGGTCACCTCCTTCACTCCTGACGACGTCCATCTGGCCGTTGAAGTGGTCTCCACGGAGTCGAGAGAAAGAGACAGGACCACAAAGCCAATCAAGTACTCGGACGCGGGCATCAAGCATTTCTGGCGGGTGGAAGAGGAAGAAGAATTGAAGCCCGTCATCTACACGTTCGAGCTCGAGCCGGCGGTCCGGGCCTACGTTCCAACCGGCATCCATCGCAAACGTCTACAGGTCGACATCGGTTTCCCCGTAGACATCGACCTCGATCTGCACAGGTTCGTCCGCTGACGTCGCGCCCCTAGACGCGATGGATGAACGCGTCATACTCTCCCACGCTGGCACCCTTGTTGAGCATGGCACGTGCCGCCTGTGCCTGCCGAATCGTGGGGAGGCGGCCTTCGAGCAGGATCGGCAACGTGAGCCGCCGAGCCAGCACCTCACGCTCTGAGATCCCGTACGGCCTGCGCACCACGGACACGTTGACCCGCAGCGCGTGCTCGTTCCCGGGTACGACTCCCGGTCGATCGACCTCGATCGCGACATAACGGAACCCATTGGCCAGGTCGCACGGCCCGCACCCGGCCGGGCCCCGGCTCAGCCGGCCGCCGCACTCGGGGCAGGTCAGCCGGTCGTAGGCCGCATCGACCACCCGCCACAGATGCCTGTCAGGCTCGTCGACCACCATCTCGGCGATGGCCCGCTCATCTGACTGCTCAGCCGTACCGAACTCCCCCTCCAGGAACGCCCGCCAGCCGCTCTCGACGATCAGGTCCACCTCGCGGGCACACCGAACACACCCCGGCGCTCCTGCCGGTTCCCAGTGGGAGCACTCCTCGCATCGCCGCACTCCAGCACCATACGAGCGACGGCGAACGGCTTCACCTGGTTATCCAGCCATGGGCCCGGGAGTCCGCCGGAGCGAAGGCGCCAGGGCAAGGGGTGAGTGATGCGCGAGGCAATCATCGTGATCGCGGCCCCGGAGAAACAGCAGGCGGCGCCGACCGCGGCTGATCTGGTGGCACGAGCCCGGATCCCCGGCTCCGGCAGACGCACCAACGCGACGCTGACCGAGGCCGGGTACGCGGCGGTCGTGGCGGCGGCGCCGGGACATGTCGCAGCGGGTGGTTCTCGAAACCCAGTACAAGCGGTGTTCCCAGAACATGGTCAAATCACCGAGCAGACTGTGGCTTCTCGCCGTCTCCGCGGTCGTCGGACGACGGCTGAGCACTGACCATGATGCCGGCGCGGGTGAGCACATCGATCTGGGCGGGGTTGTCGTCGGCCTCGTGGAGCAGGTGCGCTCGACGGAGCACGTCGAGCTGCGCGGGGTTGTACAGCGCCCTGAGGGCGTGACCGGCGGCGCGCCGCGCCGCCTCGGCCTGGCCTGGCGTGGTGGCCCGCGGCTCCAGCGTCACGCCGTGTGCGGTGGCGCCCGGGTCGATGAAGGGCGCGAGCTGCTCGGCGAGGGCCTGCCGGGTGGCATCGTCGGCGTCTTCGGGCAGGTCGCGGAACGCCTCGTCGAGATCGTCGTTCGGGTGTGCCTCGAGCGTCCGGCGCAGCACCTCCATCGACTCGTCCGAGAAAAGCTGGGCGTAGATCGTCAGCAGGGCGCGGTCGTTGTCGCGCAGGTCCTGGACGAGGCCGCTGAAGCTGGTCGGCACCTCAGGTGAGGCACCCGGCCGCGCCAGGGTGGCCAGCTCTCGCCGGATGCTCTCCAGCCGCCGGATCGTCGCCTCGAGCTCGGCGTCGACGGTCCGGAAAACGGAGGCCTGCCCTTCGCCGCTCGTGCCCATCTCGGCCACCTGCGCGAGCGGCACACCGAGCCCGGTCAGGCGCTTGATCTGCAGGAGCCGCGTCAGGTGGTGCACCTCGTAGCGCTTGTAGCCGTTGGGCTCGCGGTCGGGCTCGTCGAGCAGCCCGACCTGGTGGTAGTAGCGCACCGTCTTCACCGTGGTGCCTGCCAGGTCGGCGATCTCGCGTGTGCTCCAGGTCATGGGCCCTCACCTCGTCGTCCGGTGCCGATTTTAGGTCGTGCTCCGTGCGCGTCGCTCGCGCACCCAGACGAGGACGACCATGGCGATGTTGACGGCGGCGAGGATCAGGAGGGCCGCATCACCGGTGTCGGTGGACCGGTCGATGGTGTAGCCCTCGCCGTCTGCCATCAGCGCGTTGACGCTCGAGAACAGGACGTTGTTGGCGACGTGGAACGCGGCCGGCGCCTCGATGCCGCGGCTGATGATCGCCATCAGTCCCGTGGCAGCGCCGATGAAGGTGTAGTAGCCGAACAGCCAGGGGTCGCTGGAGCCGTGAACCACCGCGAAGGCCAGGCTGGAGACCACCAGGCCGATGGCGAGGGCCGGGCGAACCGCGCGTACCCAGGACGCGGCGGCGGGCAGCACGGTGCTGCGGAACATCAGCTCCTCGCCGACGGACTGGAGCGGGGTGCTCAGCACGGTGATCACCAGCATGAGGATCGTCGTCCCGGAGACACCGAACGCGACCCAGCCTGGGGACTCGGGGGCGACCAGCGCCACCACGCCGATGCCGGCGCCCACCAGCAGGGCCGCGCCGAGCAGGTACTGCGCCAGGCGTCGACCGTCGAACGCCCGTGGCGAGCTGATCAGGCTGCGCCACGGCACCTTCGCCAGCCGTGCCAGCAGCAGGATCGCCACCACGCCCGCGATGCCCACGCTCAGGTTGACGGCCAGCAGCTTCAGCGGGGTGAAGGTGGCGGACATCGGGTCGTCGCTGCCCTCGATGACGCCCACGACCTGGTACAGCAGGATCTGCAGGAGCACCATCACGACCGGCGGCACGACGAGGACGACCAGCGGCCTCCACCAGCTCATGCGGACGTGGGCACCGAACGGCCGGGACCCGTCGACCTCCGGCCCGCGACGTCCGCGTGCCGGGTCGTCAGCCTGGTGCGGTGAGCTCGGGCGCGCTGCCGTGGCCGGGGTCTGGCCGGGTTCTGGCACGGACATCGGGCGGTCCTCCTGGGTCGAGATGGTTGTTCCACGCCCAAGGGAACACCGTGCCCTGGGGGCACACTCAAGCCGCCAGTGGGCCCAAGGGCCAGCACCTGCTGTGGTAGGCCAGCCAGGCGAGCCGGCGGAGCACGGCCAGGCGCTGGTGCTGGCTGATGGGCGCGGGGTTGGTGGTGGACTGGTGCGGGATGGCCATCCGCGGAGCCCGTTCCGGGATTTCCGGAACGGGCTTGGACGCGTCCGGGTCATTTCTCCAGGGCACGGGCGGCGTTCAGCCAGGTGGTGAAGAGTTCGGCGTCGACCTCGGCCAGGGTGCGTAGTTTGACGGCGGCCATCTGCCGGGCGGCGGGCTCCAGGCGGCCATCGGCGTCGGGGATCTCCTGTCCGCGCCACAGGCCGAACGTCACGTAGGAGGAGTGGGCCTTGACGTAGGCGATCGGGGTCCTGCCCGGGGCTGGGCCGAGGCTCCAGACCGGGTGGCCGTGCCAGATCGCCCCCGGCTGGGACAGTGCTGAGTCGATGATGGTCTGGAGTTTCCCGGCGATCTCGCGGAGGGGCTGGTCGAGGGCGGCGGCGTACTCAGCGACGTTTGCGGGCTTGCTCATTCTGGCTCCCTGGTTTCGGGCGATCGCGGTTCAGGCGGACTTGCGCAGGCGGGCGGCGACCAGGGAGACCCAGGCCATCGCGGCAGTGACACCCACCGCGAGGGTCAGGGAGCCGGCGCGGCCGCCGCTCATCGCCCAGCCGTCGCCCACGATCACGGCCGCTCCGGCGGCCCTGGAGGCGATGGCCATGCCGCGGGCGCCGGCGCGGCTGAAGTGGCGGCCCAGGACGAAGCCGGCCGCGGCCAGGGCGATGAACGACACCGATCCGGATGCCATGTGCAGGACGCTGTGCCAGCTCATAGCCGCCGGCATCCCGTCCGGGGTGCCGATGGGGAAGCCGTCCCCCGGGTCCATGACGAAGACGCCGGCCGCGACCATGCCGATACCGTTGATCAGCAACAGGCGCGGCGCCCAGATCCCGCCGGGCTTGCCGCGCAGGACCTGCCGGAGACCGAACGAACCGGCGATCACCAGCGCGCCGACGAGCAGGAAGTTGGCGATCTGGATCCAGCCGAGCGGGCCGGTGGACAGCACGCTCAGCGGGTGGCGGGTCAGGTCGAAGCCCTCGCGGGTGAGCACCTGGCCCAGAGACACCAGCGCCCAGACGGGGGCGGCCGCGGCTGCGGCGGTGAGCAGCGTGCGGGTGGAGCTTCCTGCGGTGGTGGTGGCGATGGCGGTCATTTCTGCGGTGTCCTTTCGTGGTTTTGCCTACGCGTCGTTCCGGCGATGTGACAGGGAACGCAGGACGGCGTTCCCTGTCACATAGGGTTGGTCGACGCTTGGGCAAAGACAGAAGTTCGACCCAAAGGAGCACCGCATGCGATTCCTCATGACGAACGTGAGCGAGAAGTCGGCGGACGAGGCGCTCTTCGCCGAGATGGGCAAGTTCATCGAGGAGATGACCACGGCCGGCGTGCTGCTGGCCACGGGTGGGATGGAGCTGGGTGGCAGCGTGGTCAAGGCGAGTGGTGGCGAGATCACCGTGATCGACGGACCCTTCGCTGAGGCGAAGGAGATGGCGGGAGGGTTCGCGTTGATCGAGGTCAGGTCCCGCGAGGAAGCGCTGGAGCTGGCGCGTCGCTTCTTCCAGATCATCGGTGACGGTGAGGGCCGAATCCAGCAGATCTACGGGTGATGGCGCCCCGGGACGCCCACGCGGCGATCGACGCGGTCTGGAAGCTGGAGTCCGCGCGGATCGTCGCGGGGCTCACCCGGATGGTCCGCGACGTCGGCCTGGCCGAGGAACTCGCCCAGGACGCGCTGGTCGCCGCGCTGGAACAGTGGCCAGAACAAGGTGTCCCGGGCAATCCGGGCGCGTGGCTCATGACCACCGCCAAACGCCGTGCCATCGACCGCATCCGCCGCGACGAGCGCCTGCACCGCAAGCAGGAGGAGATCGTCCACGCCCTGGAGGGCCTCGACCAGGGCGTGGACGACGACGTGTTGCGCCTGATGTTCATCTCCTGCCATCCGGTCCTGCCCGCGCAGGAGCGGGCCGCGCTGACGCTCCGGCTGCTCGGCGGGCTGAGCGCCCAGGAGATCGCCCGTGCGTTCCTAGTCTCCGAGCAGGTTGCCGCCCAGCGCATCGCGCGGGCCAAGCGCACGCTCGCGCAGGAGCAGGTGCCGTTCGAGCTGCCGTCCGGGCCGGAGCTGGCCGACCGGCTCGCCTCCGTGCTCGAGGTCATCTACTTGATCTTCAACGAGGGGTACACGGCGACGTCCGGCGACGACTTGATGCGCCCGTCGCTCTGCCTCGAAGCGCTGCGGCTGGGCAGGCTGCTGGCCGAGCTGGCGCCTCGGGAGGCCGAGGTGCACGGGTTGGTCGCGCTGATGGAGATCCAGCAGTCACGCTCGGCCGCGCGTACCGGCCCGTCGGGCGAGCCCATCCAGCTCCACAAACAGAACCGGGGCCGCTGGGACCAGCTCCTGATCCGCCGCGGGTTCGCCGCGATGCTGCGGGCCAGGGAGGCCGGCGGTCCGCTCGGCCCCTACGTGCTGCAGGCCGCCATCGCCGTCTCCCACGCCCAGGCGAAGACCGCGGCGGAAACCGACTGGGCGCAGATCGCGGCACTCTACGAGGCCCTGGTACGGCTGGCGCCCTCGCCCGTGGTGCAGCTCAACCGCGCCGTTGCGCTGGGCATGGCTCACGGGCCCCACGCGGGCCTGGATCTCGTCGGCACGCTGGTCGCGGACCCGGCGCTCAAGGACTACCACCTGCTGTCGGTTGTCCGCGGCGACCTGCTGGCCAGGCTCGGACGGCACGACGAGGCCAGTACGGAGTTCGAGCGCGCCAGCGCCCTGACCCGCAACGAGGCGGAACGCGCGTTCCTCCGCAACCGCGCCGCCACTGGCGCGACCCGGGCGGCGGGCATCACGCTGGGCCAGGCCGCGCGGGACTTCCTGGCCCGCGACAGTCTCGGTCCGGAGACGATCCGCTCCTACGGCCAGACCCTGCGCCGCCTGCTCCTGGACCTGGGCTCCGGCACGCCCCTGGCTGAAGTGACCGCGCAGAAGGTGGCCAGGGTCTTCGCCGTCGCCTGGGGCACGACCGCGGCCAAGACATGGAATCGGCACCGCGCCGCCGTCCGTTCGTTCGCCTCGTGGGCGTCCGCCGGGGACCTGGCGGCGGAGCTGGGCAGGAAGCCGGAAAGCCGCGAACGCCGCCCCGCCCTCGACAGCGCCCGCCTCGAAGCTCTCTGGCGGCACCCGTCACTGCGCGAGAGAACGTTCTGGCGGCTGCTCCACGAGTCGGGCGCCGCCGCCAGGGCGGCCCTGTCGCTCAATGTCGAGGACCTCGACCTGGCGGGCCACCGCGGCCGGGTCGGCGCCAGGAGCGGCGGCGCGGTGTGGATCTCCTGGGCGCACGGCACCGCCGCCCTGCTGCCCGAGTTGGTGGCGGGCCGGACCCGCGGCCCGCTGTTCCTCGCCGACCGGCGCCCGGCTCCCGCCCGCAGGCCCGGGCCGGCCGACCTGTGTCCGGAGACGGGCCGCGGCCGCCTGTCGTACGAACGCGCCGAGTACCTCTTCAAACAGGCCACCGGCGGCACGCTTCGGCAGCTCTCCGGCGCAGGCTTATGCGTCCGCGAGGCTCAGTCCCGTCCGGACAACGCGGTAGGGGGCGCACACGAACACGGCCGGTCCTGGACCGAGATCGGCGACGCGGCTGGGACGACCAACGACTCCGCCCGCAAGCAGTGGGGACCCTAGCGGGTCATAACCTGCGTCCCAATGTGATGTGCCGGTTTGTGTGGGTGAGTGAGTGGGCGGAGGCCGAAATTCAGTTGCCGCGACCAGGCCCGCTCGGCATACTCAGTCAGGCTGACCACAGCGCGTTACGCAACCGTGTAACCGGTGCATATCACAGCGCGTGTCGC
Source organism: Nonomuraea sp. NPDC050680 (assembly GCF_040654555.1). Lineage (NCBI taxonomy): Bacteria > Bacillati > Actinomycetota > Actinomycetes > Streptosporangiales > Streptosporangiaceae > Nonomuraea > Nonomuraea sp. NPDC050680. The sequence goes on from NZ_JBFAIF010000001.1 coordinate 90,807, forward strand.
AGCCTGTACGTGGAAGGCGAAAGGAGGTTGAGACCGTGATGACGACTGTTCGCGTGCCGTTTTCCGCGTCCTCTGACCTCCCCACCGGGATCTCGCCAATCTGATCGCTGAGCCGGTGGGCCTCATTCCTGGAGAAATCCCACCGTGCCCAAGCACTCCTCGCCCCGCCGCCGGGGCAAGTACGCTCTCGACGCCGACGACCTCGAATGGCTCGACAGCGCCCCCGTCGACGACGGACCACCCGTAGGCGACCGCTGGTCGACCTGGGACCAGAGCACGCCCACCGAGCGCGGCCCGAAGCCGCACCCGGACTGGCTCGTCACCGAGCTCGCCGCCGTGGACACCGAGCTGGGCATCCTCAAAACCGGCAAGGAAGCCGACGTCCACCTGCTCTCCCGCGGCGTGCCGGACACCGATCGCGTCTGCCTCCTGGCCGCCAAGCGCTACCGCTCAGCGGAGCACCGGTTGTTCCACCGAGACGCCGGCTATCTGGAAGGCCGCAGCACCCGCGAAAGCCGCATGAATCGCGCCATGGCCAACCGGACCGCCTTCGGCAAGCAGCTCATCGCCGGTCAGTGGGCGGCGGCCGAGTTCGGCGCTTTGTGTCGGTTGACCACGCTCGGTCTGCCGGTTCCCTATCCGGTACAGATCGTGGGCACCGAGATCCTGCAGGAATTCATTGGCACCTCGGACGGCTACGCGGCACCCCGCCTCGCCAACGTCTCGGATGACCTGGACGACCTCTGGACGCAACTGGTGGAGGCGCTGGTCATCCTGGCCAGGGAGGGTCTGGCTCACGGTGACCTGTCGGCGTACAACCTGCTGGTCCGCGAGGGCAGGCTGGTCATCATCGACCTCCCGCAAATCGTCGACGTGGTCTCCCATCCCACGGGCCCGCAGTTCCTCGACCGGGACGCCCGGAACGTAGCCACCTGGTTCGCCGCGAAGGGCGTCGCCTCAGCAGACCCCGACGCCCTCTCCGCCCTGCTCCAGTCGGAGGCCGGAATGCTCTGACGCCCGCCAGAGGGCGAGGACCGGGGACGAAGGCGTAGCGACGCTAAGCCCACTCTCCGGCCCCCTGCCACAGCGGCCGGAGAGCCCGCTTTCTGGCCGGCTACTTGAGCCCGCTCTCCGGCCGGCTACTTGACCCCCGCCTCCCGCATGTCGCGCAGTTCCCGCTTGAGCTCCTTGATCTCGTCGCGTAGCCGAGCGGCCACCTCGAACTGCAGGTCGGCCGCCGACTGGTGCATCTGCTCGGTCAGCGACTCGATCAACGACTCCATCTGTGCCCGGGGCATCTCCCCCGCGATGGTCTTGGCGTGCTGCCCGGCCTGGCGGGCGGCGAACCCGGGCACGGGCGCCTTGCCGCGCGACTGCTGGCGACCGCCGCCGAGGAGGCGGTCGGTGTCGGCGTCCTCGCGCTGCAACGAGTCGAGGATGTCGGCGATCTTCTTGCGGAGCGGCTGCGGGTCGATGCCGTTGGCCTGGTTGTAGGCGATCTGCTTGGCCCGCCGCCGGTTGGTCTCGTCGATGGCCCGCTCCATCGACGGGGTGACCTTGTCGGCGTACATGTGGACCTGCCCCGAGACGTTACGGGCGGCCCGGCCGATGGTCTGGATCAGGGAGGTCTCCGAGCGGAGGAAGCCTTCCTTGTCGGCGTCGAGGATGGCCACCAGCGACACCTCGGGCAGGTCGAGGCCCTCGCGCAGCAGGTTGATGCCGACCAGCACGTCGTATTCGCCGGAGCGGAGCTCGCGCAGCAGCTCGATGCGGCGCAGCGTGTCGACCTCGCTGTGCAGGTAGCGGACCCGGATGCCCAGCTCGAGCAGGTAGTCGGTGAGGTCTTCCGACATCTTCTTGGTCAGCGTGGTGACCAGGACCCGTTCGTCGCGGTCGGCGCGCTCGCGGATCTCGTGGACCAGGTCGTCGATCTGCCCCTTGGTGGGCTTGACGACCACCTCGGGGTCGATCAGCCCGGTCGGCCGGATGACCTGCTCGACCACGTCGCCCTTGACCCGGCCCAGCTCGTAGGAGCCGGGCGTGGCCGACAGGTAGACGGTCTGGCCGATGCGCTCCAGGAACTCCTCCCACTTCAGCGGCCGGTTGTCGAGCGCCGACGGCAGGCGGAAGCCATGGTCGACGAGGGTGCGCTTACGGGAGGCGTCGCCCTCGTACATGGCGCCGATCTGCGGCACGGTCTGGTGGGACTCGTCGAGGACCAGCAGGAAGTCTTCCGGGAAGTAGTCGAGCAGCGTGTTGGGCGCGCTGCCCGGCTCGCGGCCGTCCATGTGGCGGGAGTAGTTCTCGATGCCGGAGCAGGTGCCGATCTGGCGCATCATCTCGATGTCGTAGGTGGTGCGCATGCGCAGCCGCTGCGCCTCCAGCAGCTTGCCCTGCCGCTCCAGCTCCGACAGCCGCTCGGCCAGCTCCGCCTCGATGCCGTTGACGGCCATCGCCATCCGCGCCTCGCCGGCGACGTAGTGGGAGGCGGGGAAGATGTAGAGCTCTTCGTCCTCGGTGATGACCTCGCCGGTCAGCGGGTGCATGGTGGAGAGCTTCTCGATCTCGTCGCCGAACATCTCGATGCGTACGGCCAGCTCTTCGTACTTCGGGATGATCTCGATCGTGTCGCCGCGCACCCGGAAGGTGCCCCGCGTGAAGGCGAGGTCGTTGCGTGTGTACTGCATGTCGACCAGGCGGCGCAGCAACTGGTCGCGGTCGACGTCCATGCCGACGCGGAGCCTGGCCATGCGGTCGACGTATTCCTGCGGCGTGCCCAGGCCGTAGATGCAGGACACGGAGGCCACCACGATCGTGTCGCGGCGGGTCAGCAGCGAGTTGGTCGCCGAGTGACGCAACCGCTCGACCTCGTCGTTGATCGAGGAGTCCTTCTCGATGTACGTGTCGCTCTGCGGGACGTACGCCTCAGGCTGGTAGTAGTCGTAATAAGAGACGAAATATTCAACCGCGTTGTTGGGCAGCATCTCCCGCAGCTCGTTGGCGAACTGCGCGGCGAGCGTCTTGTTGGGCTGCATGACCAGCGCGGGTCGCTGCAGCCGCTCGATCAGCCAGGCGATCGAGGCCGTCTTGCCGGTGCCCGTGGCGCCCAGCAGGACGTTGTCCTTCTCCCCGGCCTTGACGCGGCGCTCCAGCTCGGCGATGGCCGTCGGCTGGTCGCCGGAGGGAGTCATCTCGGTGACGACCTCGAAGGGCGCCACCTTCCGCTGCAAATCAGTGACCGGTCGCATGCTGCCACTGTAGGCGGCGCCACTGACAGAAACCGTCACCTGGTCAGGAGGGCCACCCCTGGCCTCCGTCAGGCGGACCGTTCGCCGATCCGTGGAAACGGGGTGGTGGAGAAGACGACCTCGACCGGCACCTCGAAGTGTTCGGCGATCCGCAGCGCCAGGTGGAGGCTGGGGCTGTATTCGCCACGCTCCAGGTAACCGATCGTCTGGTAGTGCACGCCCAGAGCGTCGGCGAGCTGCCTGCGGGTGACACCGCGTTCGGCGCGCAGCAACGCGATGCGGTTGTAGACGATCTCGCTCATCGGCTCCTATCTTCTCAGCCGATACCTCGCGGTGCTCGGCCACGGCGCATCTGCTTCAGCGAAGTAGCACTCCTGCTACCGATCGTAAGAGGAGTGCGACAACGGCTTGCAAGCGAACAGTAAGTGACACCCGATACGGTCTAATCCGCCCGTAGCGGAAGAGGAAGGTGCAATGTCACGACCCAGAGAGGCGTTGATCCAGGCAGGTCAGGGCATAGCCCAGGCGGTCGTTCAAGGCGGTGATGTCCGTCAAGCCGTCGGCCAGGCGGTGGGCCAGGCGGGCCAGCTGGCCGGTCAGGTACAGGTACAGGGCTTCGCGCTCAACCCGTACGACTTCGCGGCGGCCCGTGACGGCGGCGTGTCGGTGGGCACGCTGATCGAGGCCCGGTCCGCGTCGCTGAACGAGGCCGGCGAGATCATCAACCGCAGCTTCGCCGAGAACGGCATGCACGTGATCTCGCCGGTGGTCATCCCCAAGGGGACCACCGCGAAGGTGGTCGTGCCGCTGGGCATCCTGGTGGTGCTCGGCCTGATCGGCGCGCTCGGCAACGTCATCCCCCGAACCGATGTGTTCTTCGGCCCGCACTACTGGATCGTCCTGGTCCTGGCGGCCGCCTTCCTGTGGTGGCGGCGCAGCGTGGTGATGGTGCCCGAGGGCTGCAAGGCGCTGATCACCAAGTTCGGCAAGCTGGTGCAGATCGCCGACCCGGGCCGGGTGACGCTGTTCAACCCGTGGAAGCGGGTCAGCTACATCGTCAACACCACCCGCGAGTACCCGTTCAACGCCCCCATCAGCGAGGCCCCCACGCAACAGGGCGTCAAGGCGAGCGTCGACCTGTTCCTGCAGTTCAGGATCGAGAACCCGGCGGAGTTCATCTTCGTGCTCGGCTCGGTCAGCGGCTTCCAGTCCAAGCTGCAGAACGCCATCAGCGAGGTCACCCGCTCGCTCATCTACGCCCAGCGAGCCGAGGACATCTACGACCTGGTGGGCGAGAGCACGCTGGGCATGCTGGACAACCTCAACCAGCAGTTCCTGCCCGCCGTACGCCTCACCGACGTGAACATCACGCACGCCGAGCCGTCCAGCCAGGAGTACCGGATGGACCTGGCCGCCCCCGAGATGGTGCGCGTCGCCAAGGAGGCCTACACCTACGAGTACGAGCTGCAACTGCGCAAGGAGCAGAACGAGGGCGACCTGATCAAGGAGCTGGCCGGACTGCAGGAGACGCTGAGCGCGATCCAGGCGGAGATCGCCGGCTACCAGGCGCGCATGGACACGGCGCTGGAGCGGGCCTCCCACCAGGCCAAGGCGCAGGCCAGGCAGCGCCTGGTCGAGGCGGAGTCCTCCGCCAACGCCAACTCGGCGCTGCTGGAGGCGCAGGCGCTCGACATCAGGGCGCTCAGCGCGGCCGAGGCGCCGGAGATCCTCGACTACCGCTTCCAGCAGGACCTGCTGGACAAGCTGGAGTCGGTCGCGACCCGGCTGCCGCAGGTGGTGCAGGTGGGCGAGCACACCGACATCGACTTCCTCGCGCTGGCCCAGCAACTGGTCGGCGGCAAGGGGGCGGCGCTGTTCTCGGCCGAGGACATGGCCGCGATCCGGGGCCGGCTGGCCGAGATCGGCAAGCGCGTGGAGGACAGGGAGGCGGAGATCACCGCACTGCTCAGGAAGGTCGCCGAAGAGGTGAGCCAGGCACCCGAGCCCGCGCTCGCCGGCACCCTGCCGACCATCGAGGGTGAGGTCCGATGAGCCGCGAGTTCTCGAAGATCAAGGAGTCGCTGGCCTCCTGGTCCGACATCCGCCAGCTGCTGCGCGGCGGCGAGCAGGGCCAGCTCGTGCCGGTCGTGATCCCCAAGGACAGGCGCGGCTTCGCCTGGATGGCCCTGGTCTTCATCGCCGTCTACTTCGCCGGGATGGCGGTGATGGGCAACCTCGTCCTGACGGCCTCGCTGGGCGCGGTGTTCTTCCTCGCCGTCGCGCTGGTATGGATGTGGCGCCGGGCGATCATCGAGATCGAGGAGGGCACCACCGGCGTACGCAGCCGCTGGGGCGCCATCACCGGCACGCTCCCGCCGGGCCGCCACTACCTGTGGCTGCCGTGGGACCGGGTGGACGCGGTCGTCGACACCTCCACCGAGATCCCGTACTCGGCACCGATCGTGGCCTGCCCGACGGCCGAGAACGTACCGCTGAAGTCGATCGAGTTCTTCCTCAAGTTCCGCATCGTGGACCCGGTCGCGTTCGTCCGCACGATCGGCGCGGGCAACTTCGACCTGGTGCTGTCGAGCGCCGTACAGGACGCGATCAGGCAGCGCAGCCGCAGAGTCAACACCGAGCGCGCGTACGACCTGCGCGGCTCCGACGTCGGCGACATGCAGGAGGCGCTCAACCGTCAGCTCGGCCGCTACGGCGTGCGCATCACCGGCGCCAACATCCCCGACGTGCAGCTGCCCGACCAGTATCAGCAGCACCTGGCCACCCGCGAGAAGGTGGCCAAGGAGCTGTCGGCCTACGAGCGTGAGTGGGAGCTGACGCGCAAGCGCCGCATCGACACCCTGCTCATGGAGATCGAGCGCTCCAAGAAGACCCGTGACGCCCGCGTGGTCGAGGTCAAGGCCGCGCACAACACCGCGCGCAAGGACGTGGCGCGCATGCTGGAAGAGCAGGCGACGGAGGCGCAGCGGGTGCGCTGGGAGATCGAGGCCCGCGGCCGCGCCGAGCTGACCTCCGCCGAGAACGAGGCCAAGGCCCTGCGCAGGCTGGCCGCCTCCTACCGTGACAACCGGGCCGTGCTGCAGTACGAGCTGGCCCGCAGGCGCCTGGACGTGGGCGCCAAACTGGCGGAGAACGCCCCGCAACCCCTGGTGGTCCGCACCCAGCAGGGATCCGGCGACTCCGCGCTGTCGACCTTGCTCCTGGCCCAGTTGCTCCCCCGCTTCTCGGGCCATCACAACGGAGAGACCCCCGGGTCATAGGAGAACCCCATGGTGTTCCGCAAATTGATGGCCGCGTTCGGCGCGGGCGTCGAAGTAGACACGGTCCTGACCAACAGCGGTGTACGGCCCGGTGAGACGTTACGCGGAGTGGTGAACTTCCGCGGCGGCGGCGCCGACTACAAGGTCGAGGGCATCTACCTCGACCTGACCGCGGTGGTCGAGGTGGAACGCGGCGACGAGGAGTACAAGACCACCTACGGCTTCCTGCGCCAGCAGGTCGCCGGGACCTTCCAGCTCACCGCCGGCGCGCAGCACAGTCAGCCGTTCGAGATCGTCATCCCCTGGGAGACGCCGATCAGCGCCATCGGCGGTCATCCGCTGCACGGCATGCGGCTGGGCGTGCAGACGGAGCTGGCGCTGGCCGGCGCGATGGACAAGGGCGACCTCGACCCGTTGTTCGTCAACCCGCTGCCCGCGCAGGAGCACGTCATCGCCGCGCTCGACCGCCTGGGCTTCGGCTTCAAGAAGGCCGACCTCGAACGCGGTACGCTGCGCGGCTCGACGATGCCGTTCTTCCAGGAGATCGAGTACTACGCGGGTGGGGAGTGGCGGCGGCACTTCAACGAGCTGGAGCTGACGTTCATCGCCGGGCCGCGGCAGATGGACGTCATCCTGGAGGCCGACAAGCGCGGCGGCTTCCTGACCTCCAGCCACGACGCCTACAACCGGTTCACGATCCGCTACGACGACCCGAGCCGGGCCGACCAGGCGCTCCGACACGCCCTGGAGCAGATGGCACGCCGCCGCGGCTGGCTCTAGGCCCCCTAGGGCGGCGTGGAACGACAGCTCCACGCCGCCCGGGAGCCAGGGCGTCAGTGGCGATGGCCATGGCCCGTGACCTTGTACATCCGGTCGTACCAGGCCCGGTAGTGCCAACCGGACCTGGCCCGGTAGTCGTGGCGCCGGTAGACGCCGAAGATCTCCCGCTTGAGCTCCCGCATCCGCGGCGGCACGTTGGGCGCCCAGGTCGTCATCGGGTAGCCGCGGTAGGCCACCAGGCGCACCCGCCGATCGGCGGCAGCGGCGGCGGCGAAGCGGGCCGAGGCCACGTGGTCGGGGTGGTCGCACAGGCGGCAGCGCGGCGGCGGGTCGGGGTCCAGGGTGCGGATCACGTTCGCCTGGTATCTGGTGTAGACGGCACGCAGCATCGCCACCACGTTCTCGCGGCTCACGCACCGCCGGTCGGCGGCGTCGAAGACGCGCACGCAGCCACGGCCGACCCACAGCCGGGTCAGCGCGTCACGGCCGCCGTCGGCGCGCGGGTCGCCGCCGTCCGGCAACCCGGCGTAGATGAGGACGACTCGTGGCCGCTCGACCAGGGAGTCCACCTTGACGGGCAGCCCCCCGGCGGTGATCATCGTGCTGCGCCAGTCGTCGCGCACCCCCGCCAGGTGGGCGTACGCGGCGCGCAGGCCCTCGACGCGGTCGCGTGCGTACACGTACGGGTCATGATGGTCATCCAGCCCCGCGGTGCCCTCGCCCGCGGTGAGGTAGACGGTGACGCTCGGCCGCTCGCCCAGCACCCCGCCGTAGAGGTCGGGGCTCATGAACAGCAGATCGTCGTCCGGATGGGCGACGACCTGCACGAACCGCTCCCCCAGGACCAGCTCGTCGGACACCGTGGCGGCGATGGCCGGCGGCACGGGACACACCGTGTAGACGACCAGCGCCATCGCCAGAGAACCCGAGCGCAGGCTCGGTAGCAACCCCTTCATCCCCACCCCCGTCCAGTAAGCGTAAAGATCTCGCGATCTCCACGCCCTACCTCTGAGGGGGATATGTCAGGTCATACTCAGGGAGGAGGCCTGCTCTTTCCGCGCACTCGGCGCGGTCGTTACCATGATTTCGGGAACTGACTGATCGTCGGATGCGGGGCAATGCGATGGCACGGTTCACGGCGGCGCTGAAGCGGATCGCCCCATGGGCGGCGCAGAACGCCGACGGCGCGATCGCACTCGGTCTGGCCATTGTAGTCGGCGTGCTCGGGATCATGCCGGACGGCATCTTCGGCCCGCAGGGCGACAAGGTCCAGGACCAGCTGGTCAGCGCGGCGACCCTGGTGATCCTGGCGCTGGTGGCCACCGCGCTGCTCCGCGACCGGGTGCGTCAGGCGCCGCTGGAGGAGACCGTCACCTCCGGCGCGCTCGCCCAGTTGCCCGTGCGGCTGGCCCGGCTCGAGGCGATCGAGGACCTGGTCACCGGCACCCGGCGGGCCCTCGACTCGCTCCAGCTGGTCAGGGTGCTCGGCAGCAGGCAGGAGATCGCGCAGGCGCACGCCGACGCCCGCAAGGACACCACGAGGTGGAGCTTCAAGGGCGGCACCGGCACCTACCTGCGCGCGGTCACGCTGCCCGAGTGCGTGGCGGCGGCCAGGAAGGTCAAGCGCCACCTCACGGTCAGGGTCGAGATCATCGACCCGGCCAACGTCGAGGTGTGCGAGACCTACGCCCACTACCGCCGCTCCCTGTCCGACGCGCCCGACGGCACCGGCGAGACCTGGACGGCCGACCGGGTCAGGAAGGAGTCGTACGCCACGATCCTGGCCGCCTTCTGGCACCGCCAGCGCTACGGGCTGCTCGACATCGGCATCGGCCTGTCGTCCACGATGACGACCTTCCGCTGGGACCTGTCGGCCACCCGCCTGATCATGACGGTCGAGGACCCCAACCGGGCGATGACCGCGCTGGCCGACACCTTCTACTACGAGAACTGCGACACCGAGCTGCGGCTCAGCTTCGAGCAGGCCCGGCTGGTGCCGCTGGAGATGTACAAGAAGGTGCCGTTGAGCGACGAGCCCACGGTCGAGGAGGTGCAGGAGCTGTTCACCCGGATCTCGATCCCGCTGCCCAGGTCCTACGACGACCGCGACGTCGTCGACATCGCCCGCAAGGCGCTGCGCGCCAGGAATCCGTACGACGCATGACCCGACACGGCGTCTACCAGCAGCTCGCCCGGGGACAGGCGCGGCCGTGGGCGCTGGCGGCGCTGTCGGGCACCGGCATCAGGGCCGTACGCCACCCGCTCGGCTTCGTCTGCCTGCCGCTGGAGCGTGACGGCGGCGAGGGGGTATGTCTCCATCTGTGGTCGGCCAGATTCACGCACGCGGAGAGCACCACGTCGGGCATCCACTGCCACAGCTGGGACCTGCTCAGCCACGTGCTCTACGGGCAGGTGCGCAACGTGCACGCGGTGGTCACCGACGCGGTGCGCGACCCGACCCACCGGGTGTTCGAGGTGGTCAGCGCCGCGGACGGCGACCGCATCACGCCCACCCGCCGGACCGTACGACAGGAGACGGGGCTGGTGGAGGAGTTCGGCCCAGGCGACACCTACACGCTGGCGGCCGGTCGCTTCCACAGCAGCGTCGTGCCGGCGGGCGGCGAGGCGGCCACGATCGCGCTCGGCCGCGGCCGGCCGGGCAGCCGCGACCTGTCGCTGGGCCCGCTCGGCACCGGCGACCACCACGTGTCCAGGCAACCGCTCGACGACGAGGAGACGGCACTCGCCGTCCACCTGATAGCCGCCCACCTGAGTTGAGAGGTCCCCGAATGGATCTGGATCACGCTCGCGCGGTCGCCGTCACCGCCGCCGAGGCCGCGGGCGAACTACTCGTGTCCGGCACCCGCGGCGCGCTCGGCGCCCGGCCCAAGGGCGGTTCGGGCGACGTCGTCACCGAGCTCGACCTGGCCTCGGAGAAACTGCTGGTCGAGCACATCCTCACCGCCTTCCCTGCGCACTCCGTCATCGCCGAGGAGTCGGGGCTGCTGGGCGCCGCCGACGGCGAGTGGACGTGGCTGATCGACCCGCTCGACGGCACCAACAACGTGGTCATCGGCCTGCCCGCCTACGTCGTCGGCCTGGCCCTGTGCCGCTCGGGACGTCCCATGCTGGGCGTGGTGCACGATCCGGTCTCGGCCCAGACCTGGTCCGCGATCCGCGACCGCGGCGCGATCACATCCTCCGGCGTACGGCTGGCCCCGCCGCACAACCCCTCGCCGCACGGCCCGCTGCTGGCGTGGACCCAGGGCTACTCGGTGTCCAGGAGTGACGCGACCGTACGGGCCATCAAGTACGCCCTGGAGCTGAGCGCCCGGCGGATGCTGCAGTTGTGGGCCCCGCTGCTGGCGTGGGCGATGCTGGCCAGAGGCGACATCGACGGCATCGTCGGCTACCGGGCCGAGGCGGTGGACCTGCCCGCGGGCGCGCTCCTCGCGCGGGAGGCGGGCATCGAGATCCGGGCGCTCGACGGCGGGCCGTTCGAGGAGGGGATCGACGGCACGCCCGACGACCGCAGCTTCGTCGCCACCCATCCGAGCGCCATGCCCGGCCTCCTCGACCTGCTCCGCAGCCGCGCCGCTACTTGACCTTGTAGTCGTACCGCCCCGCGCCGCTACTTGAGCTCGTAGTCGTACAGGCCCGCGCCGCTACTTGACCTTGTACTTGCACAGGCCCGTGCCGGAGGCGACCTTCTTCCCGTCCACGATGATGCGGCAGGGAGCCGGCTTGAGCTGACCGCTCGCGTCCTGGACCGAGCCTGACACGACGGACACCAGGCGGCCCACACGCTGCTCGGCACCGGTGAGCTCGATCGTGGCGGTCCGGGACCAGGGCAGCGTGGCGTTGTTCTCCGTGCCGTCCTCGTCAGCCATGTACATGATCGGCTGCATGGCCTTGCCCTTGCCCAGCACCTCCAGCTTGATCCTGCGCGTCGCGGCGGCGGGCGGCGCGGCACTGGGCGACTCGGCGGGCGGCGCCGCGGTGGCGGCGGACGGGAGCGTCGAGGGCTGGGCCGGTGAGGGCTCCTGGGCGCCGCAACCGGCAAGCGCCACAGCAAGACCGAAATATGCAAACAAACGGTAGATAGTCATGAACCGTATTGTCCCCGACTCTGACAAGCGGTCAGCCGAACGTGACAAGGGCCCACACACTGGCGACCAGACCGACGACCGCCAGCCCCGTGCCGGTGGCCAGGAAGCGGCGCATCGGGACGGACACGTCGTGGCGACGGCACGACTCGAACCAGAGCAGCGTCGCCAGCGACGCCCACGGCGTGACCACCGGCCCCACGTTGGTGCCGACCAGCAGGGCCAGCAGCCGGTCCTGGTCGCTCGACGGAATGACCTCGGCGATGGCCTGGAAGGCGGGCAGGTTGTTGATCAGGTTGGACAGCCCGGCACCCACCGCCGCCGTCCGATAGGGGTCGCCCTCGGCGCCGATCATCCAGCGCATCAGGTCGGCCAGGCCGTACCGGCTGAGGGTGGGCACCACCAGGAACAGGCCCGTCACGAAGATCAGCAGCTGCCAGGGGATCAGGCTCCACGTCATCCGGGCGCGTGCGCGTACCAAGAAGGCCACCACGACGACCAGCGCCGCCACCGAGGCGGCCACACCGACCTGGACCTTGAACAGCAGCGCGCCGATGAACAGTAGGCAGCCCGCGGCCGCGGCGGCGAACAGCACGCGGTCGGCGACCGGCTCCAGCACGGGCGGCGTGTAGCGCAGGTCGCGGCGCTGGCCCCGGCGCCAGTAGAAGACCCACAGGAAGGCCATCGTCACGGCGATCGAGACGATCTGTGGCACCCACATCCGCCCGGCGAACTGCTGGGCGTCGAGCGCGATCTTGTTGATGCCGAGCAGGTTCGTCAGGTTGGAGACCGGGAGCAGCAGGCTGGCGGTATTGGCCAGCCAGATCGTGGTCATCGCCAGGGGCAGGGCGGCGATGCGCGCCCTGGGTGCCAGCGCCAGCATGACCGGGGTGAGCAGCACCGCGGTCGTATCGAGATTCAGAAATATCGTAATAAATGAGGCGAAGGCCGTACACAGGAAGAAGAGCGCGACGTAGTTGCCCCGCCCCAGGACCGCCATCCGCGCCGCGATGGCGTCGAAGACCTGGGCCTCCTTGGTCAGCTCCGCCAGCACGATGATGCCCACCAGGAAGACGAGCAACGGCCCGATCTCATCCAGGCTCGCCACGGCCTCCCGCCACGGCAGCAGCCCGGTCGCCACGAAGACGAGGCCGAGCCCGAGCAGCCCGAACCTGATCCAGTCGAGCACACCGAGACGTCGCCACACCCGTCGATGATGGCACAGCTGCAAATCGCCCACCCCACAGGGGATACTGAGGAAATGGCACGTGACGGCAGGCCGACAGAGATCTTCGTCAGCTACTCCCCCGCCGACACGGCCTGGGCGACCTGGATCGCCTGGGAGTTGGAGGCGGCGGGCTACCGGACCATGATCCAGGCGTGGGACTTCGTGCCCGGCACGAACTTCATCGACTTCATGGACCGCGGCGTCAGCGAGGCGCAGGTGGTGGTGGCCGTGCTCTCGCGCAACTACCTGACCTCGCGCTACGGCCGCATGGAGTGGCAGGCCGCGCTCCGCGCCGACCCCGACAACCCGTCCAACAAGCTGGTCACGATCCGGCTCGAAGACGTACGGCTCGAAGGGCTGCTGTCCACGATCACCTGGGTGGACCTGCTCGGCGTCACCGATTCCGGCCAGGCCAGGGCACTGCTGCTGGGCCGGGTCAGGGAGGCCATGTCGGGCCGGGCCAAGCCGGAGGCGGCACCCGCCTTCCCGACGGGTGCGGGCCTGCCGCTGCCCGCGCCGACCCTGCCGCCGCCGGGTGAGCGCTCGCGGGCCCGGCGCGCCCCGGTGTCGGCGCCGAAGTTCCCGCCGTCGGCCACCGCCGACCACGGCCGCGAGTCGCTGACCGTGCTGCACATCGGCGGCCCCCGGTTCGGCCGGGCGTTGCCCGATCCGGGCGAGCCGTTCACGCCCGAGGACATGCAGGCGCGGATCTGGGCGGATCTCACCGAGATGTACGACAGGGGCATGCCGCGCCCCGATCTCATGGTGGTCACCGGCGACCTGACCGAGTCGGGCAGTCTGGGGCAGTTCGGGCAGGCCACCCGCTTCGTCACCGACCTGCGGCTGCTGGTCGGTCTGGAGCCGCACCGGCTGGTGATCGTACCGGGTCCGCGCGACGTCACCAAGGCCGCGGCCAGCGCCTACTTCCTCACCTGCGAGGCCGACGACGTCTCCCCGCAGCCGCCCTACTGGCCGAAGTGGCGGCATTTCGCGGGCCTGTTCGGCGAGGTGTACCAAGGGCTGGACGACCGGGTGTTCGACGGCGGCCAGCCGTGGACGCTGTTCGAGGTGCCCGACCTGAAGGTGGTCGTCGCCGGGCTCAACTCGACGATGGCCATGAGCCACCTCGAACGCGACGCCTATCCCCTGCTCGGCGAGGGGCAGGCCGCCTGGTTCGCCGAGCGGCTGCGCCCCTATGAGGAGAGCGCCTGGCTGCGGCTCGGCGCGATCGGGCACCCGCCGGCCGTCCTACGCGACGCGCCGACGTACGACCGGATCCTCGCCCGGCGGCTCAACCTGCTCTTCCAGGGCGCGGGGGAGGCCGGTGAGGCCGCCGTCGCCGCGCCGCGCTCCGGCCACCACCAGGTCGTCGAGATCACCGCCGGCGGCCTGCGCACCTGGCTGCCCGGCGCCGACCGCCCCGAGCGCGTCTCCCACAGCTGGCGGGCCGCCCAGGCCACCTTCACCGGAGAGGCGCCGGCCGCCCGCGCCCCCGAGCCCGCGCCGGTCGAGCGCGAGCCGGGCCCGGTGGAGCTGCTGCTCGATCGGATCACCGAGGTCTGCGAGGCTCGGCACGAGCGGGCCAGGATCCGCCGGTTCACCGCCCATCTGGTCGTCACCCATCCCGAGGACGGGTTCGTCCGGCAGACGATGATCGGCGCGCACGTGGGCGAGCTGACCGCCGCCGAAGCCGATCATTTCGTCCGGCAGGCGCACGCCGCCGACCTCGCCGCCGAGCTCGTCTACCAGGGGCCGCCCCCGGCCAGGTCGCTGCGCGACGAGCTCATGCGCAGAGGCGTGCGGCTGCGCAGCTTCACCGAGTTCCAGGGCCTGCTGGACCTGTCCGGTTATGTCGCCGAGCAGACGGCCCGGCTCACCAACGACCGCCGCTACCCGCCCAGCCTGTACGTCCCCCAGCGCTACCGCGAGCTCGACCGCCCCGGACACCAGGTCAGGCAGGGCCTGACCGACGAGCTGATGCGGCTGCTGGCCGCCGACCACGGCCGGTTCCTGCTGCTGCTGGGCGACTTCGGCCACGGCAAGACGTTCGCGCTGCGCGAGCTGGCCAGGCGCATCCCGGCCGAGCTGCCGCACCTGACGCCGATCCTGATCGAGCTGCGGGCGCTCGACAAGGCGCACTCCGTGGACGCCCTCGTCGCCGCCCACCTGGCGAGCCACGGCGAGGAGTTCATCGATCTCAAGGCGTTCCGTTACCTGCTGCGGCAGGGGCGGATCGTGCTGTTGTTCGACGGGTTCGACGAGCTCGTCACCCGGCTCACCTACGACCGGGCGGCCGACCACCTGTCGACGTTACTCGCCGCGGCGGAGGACAAGGCCAAGATCGTGGTGGCCAGCCGTACCCAGCACTTCAAGTCGCACTCCCAGGTGCTCACCTCACTCGGGGAGATGGTCGGCGTGCTGCCGCAGCGGCGGGTGCTCAGTGTCGAGGACTTCACGCACGACCAGATCCGCGCCTACCTGGCCAACCGCTTCGACGACGGCGACGCGGCGGCGGCGCGCATGTCGCTGATGGAGAGCATCACGGACCTGCTCGACCTGGCCCAGAACCCGCGGATGCTGAGCTTCATCGCCGATCTCGACGCCGACCGGCTGCGCACGGTGGCCGGCGCCCGCCACACGATCAGCCCAGCGCTGCTCTACGAGGAGATCCTCGGCTCGTGGCTGGCCTTCGAGGAGCGGCGGGCCAGGGTGCCGGGGTCGCCGACTCCCCTGACCACCGACGAGCTGTGGCAGGTCGTGACGGGGCTCGCGCTGCGGCTGTGGGACTCGGGCGAGTCGCTGCTGGGCGTCGACGAGCTGACCGAGTACGCCGAGACGCTGACCGGCCTGGCCGGCGGGCAGCTGTCCGCTGAGCACGCCGCCCACGCGGTGGGCTCGGGAAGCCTGCTGGTACGTACCGAGGAGGGCATGTTCGGATTCATCCACTCCTCGGTCATGGAGTGGCTGATCGCCCGGCACATCGCCGCCACGATCGGGACGCCGGTAGGGCTGTCGCGCAGGCCGCTGTCGGCGTTGACCGTCGAGTTCCTGTGCGACCTGGCCGACGTACGGGCGCTGCGGGCGTGGGTGTCCGACCCGCCCGCCGACGACGTGTCGCGGGCCAACGCGGTCAAGATCTCGGCGCGGCTGCGCACCCCCGCCAGGGCCGACCTGCGGGGCGCGAACCTCAAGGGCGAAGACCTGTCGGCCAGGGACCTGCAGGAGGTCGACCTGACCGGCGCCGACCTGACCGACGCCACGCTCGTCGGCACGAACCTGTCCCGAGCCGTCCTGCGCGACGCCAAGCTGGCCGGGGCCCGGCTCGACGGCGCCAAGCTCGCGGGCGCCGACCTGACCGGGGCCGACCTGTCGGGCGCGCGGCTGGCCCACACGGACCTGAGCGACGTGTCCGCCGAGGGCGCCCGGTGGCACCGGGCCACGCTGATCAACGTGACGGGCACGCTGCCGCACCTGCCGGGCGCCTCCGTGGTGCCCGGCCAGCCGGTGGAGATCCAGCTCGCGCCCGCCTCGATCGGTGTGCCGTACGGCTATCACTTCCAGACCAGCCGGCTGCCGGAGCCCATCGCGTACACCTCCGACGGGTCCACGCTCGCCGTCGGCCAGGAGGACGGCGGCGTGCTGCTGTGCGTGGGCGGCGCGCCCGTGCGGACGCTACAGGGGCACGCGGGCCGTGTGTACGCGGTCTCGTTCGCCGGGAGCCTGCTGGCCACCGGCGCGAGCGACGGCCTGGTCGTGCTCTGGGACGCCCTCACCGGCGCGCACCTGCGCGAGCTGCGCGGCCATGCCGACGGGGTCTGGCCGGTACGCCTCAGCCCGTCGGGCGAGCTGGTCGCGGCGGGCGGCGGCGACGGCGTCATCCGCGTCTGGGACAGCGCCACCGGCCGGCTCCTCCACGAGCTCGCGGGCCACCAGGCACCCGTCTTCACGGTGTCGTTCGGCGACTCGGTGCTGGTCAGCGGCGACTCGGCGGGCGTGGTACGCGTCTGGGACCTGGCGTCAGGACAGGTGGCACGCACGCTCGACGGCCACCGCGGCTCGGTCTACCGCGCGGTCCACAGCCCGGACGGGTCACTGCTGGCCACCGGCGACGAGGCGGGGACGGTACGCCTGTGGGACGCGGCCTCATGGGCCCTGCGGCACGAACTGAAGGGCCATTCCGGCAGCGTCTACTGCCTGACCTTCACCCTCGACGGCTCCCTGCTGGCCAGCGGCGACACAGCCGGAGCGGTACGCCTGTGGGACCCGGCCGGCCAGGCCCACGGCGTGCACACCAGCCACGCCGGGTCCGTCTACCAGGTGGTCTTCTCCCCTGACGGCCGCACACTGGCCAGCGGCGACTCCAACGGCGTCGTACGGCTGCAGGAGGTGGGCGGCGGCCGGCGGGTCGAGCTGATTGGGCATCGCAGCTCGGTCTGGCCGTTCGTGTTCCGGCCCGACGGCGAGCAGCTGGCCACCAGCAGCAACGACGGGACGGTACGCCTCTGGGATCCGGCCAGCGGCCAGTGCCAGCGGGTGCTGCGCGGCCACGGCAGGCGGATCTCCTCGGTCAGGTTCAGCGCCGACGGCTCGATGCTGGCCACCAGCGGCAACGACGGCGTCGTCCGCGTCTGGGAGCCGCGCACGGGCCGCCGCCTGCGCGAGGTCACCGGCACCGCCGACCGGCTCATCTCGGCCCTGTTCTCGCCTGCCGGACCGGTCCTGGCCACCTCCAGCAACGACGGCGGCGTGCATTTCTGGAACGCCGTCACCGGCGACTACGAGCGCGAGCTCAGCGCCGAGACCGA
This sequence comes from Nonomuraea sp. NPDC050680, assembly GCF_040654555.1. Lineage (NCBI taxonomy): Bacteria > Bacillati > Actinomycetota > Actinomycetes > Streptosporangiales > Streptosporangiaceae > Nonomuraea > Nonomuraea sp. NPDC050680. The sequence goes on from NZ_JBFAIF010000001.1 coordinate 108,252, forward strand.
CCATGTGTGGGCCGAGGCGTTCAGCCCCGACGGCACGCTGCTGGCCACGGCCAACGACGACGACAGCGTACGCATCTGGTATCGGCCGACCAGCCGCCTGGTGAGCAACCTGGCCGACCACCGGGGCCGGGTCCGCTCGATCGCCTTCAGCCCCGACGGCCGTTTCGTGGCCACGGGCTGCGACGACCGGCTCGTACGCCTCTGGCACGTCGAGTCCGGCGGGCGCGTCGCTACCTTGGAAGGCCATACCGACCGGGTCTACTCGGTCGTGTTCTCACCCTCGGGCAAGCACCTGGCCAGCGCCGGCAACGACGGCCTCGCCATGGTCTGGGAGCTGCGTCCCGGCCAGCCCTGGCAGCCGCGCCTGCAGCACACGCTCGGCCGGCACGCCGGGCGGCTGTGGAGCGTCGCGTTCGACGCCACGGGCGAGCGGCTGGCGACGGGCGGCGACGACCTCATGGTGCGGGTCTGGGACACGGCGACGGGGCGGCCGCTGCACACGCTGGCGGGACACTCGCGGCGGGTGTGGTCGGTGGCGTTCAGCCCCGCGGCGGACCTGCTGGCCAGTGCCGGGGACGACGGGGTGGTGATCCTCTGGGCGGGGACGGAGCGGCGGGCCACCCTGCTGGGCCTGCCGGAGGGGTGGGCGGCGCTGTCCCCGGACGGCAGATACAAGATCCAGGGGGAGGTTTCCGGGCAGTTCTGGCACGTCATCGGGATGTCGCGGTTCGAGCTGGGTGAGCTGGACCCGTATCTGCCCGGTGTCCGCCAGGTGCCGCTCGACTCCCCGTTCTGAGCGCTCCTCCCGACCTGCGGGAAACCGGTCAGCCCGTCATGCCGAGGCTCATCAGCGCCTCAGGCCCGAGGCGCTGATGAGCCTCAGGCCGGAGGCCGTCAGCCGCGGCCGGCTCGGGTCAGCAGGTCGTGCCAGACCTGGGCGACCCTGGTCTCCAGGTCGTCCAGGTCGCCCTCGTTGTCGATCACGATGTCGGCGATCGCCAGCCGGTCCTGGCGGGTCGCCTGCGCCGCGATGCGGGCCTTGGCGTCGTGCTCCGGCATGCCGCGGTGCTCGGCCAGGCGCGCGATGCGCACCTCGTCGGCGGCGTCCACGACGATCACCACGTCGTACATCGGCGCCAGCCGGTTCTCCGCGAGCAGCGGCACGTCGTAGACCATGATCGCGTCATCGGCCGTCTGCCTCTGCAGGTCGGCGACCCGCTCCCCCACCAGCGGATGCACGATGCCGTTGAGCGTCGCCAGCTTGTCGGAGTCGGCGAAGACGATGGCGCCCAGCTTCTCCCGATCGAGTGAGCCGTCAGGGTGGAGCACCTCGTCACCGAACACGGCCACCACGCGAGCCAGGCCCGGAGTGCCGGGCTCCACCACCTCGCGGGCGATCTTGTCGGCGTCGATCACGACGGCGCCCCGCGCCGCGAGGCGCTTGGAGACCTCGCTCTTGCCCGATCCGATGCCGCCGGTGAGGCCGATTTTCAGCACGCGGAAAGCCTATCCGTGATCGGTGATCAGCGGCGCATGTGCACCAGAGTGAGATGGTCGTCCATGCGCTCCCTGCGGGTCTCGCGGTAGCCCAGGCTCCGGTAGAGGCGCAGGTTGCCGTCGGACAGGTGGCCGGTGAACAGGTCGAAGGCCGTCGCCTCCGGCATCCGCTCGTGCAGCGTCCGTATCAGCGCCCGGCCCAGGCCCTGACGTTGCCGGTCGGGGGCCACCACCAGGCGGCCGACCAGGCAGGTGGTGCCGGCCAGCTGGCCGCGTACGGCGCCCACGATCCGGCCGGCGTCGGTGGCCTTGAGCGCTACGCCGGTCTCGATGGCCCTGCGGACCTGCTCCACGGACTCCAGGAGCGGCGGCAGGAACGGGTCGCCGTACAGCTGCGCCTCGGTGACGTACGCGGCCCGCTGCAGGGTGAGGATCTCACCGGCGTCGTCCGGCAGCGCACGCTCGATCTCCACGCGAGCACCCTACTGCAGCGTCACGCCACGCCCCTACCGCATCCCTTTCAGAAGCCTCTTTCAGAAGCGCTTTAAGAAGCCCCTACCGCGCCCCTTCCAGAGCCCCTACCGCGCCCCTTCCAGAGCCCCTACCGCGCCCCTTCCAGAGCTCCTTCCGGCGTCCCTTCCAGGGTTGCGAAGAACGTGCGGATGCTCCGTACCAGCGGCCCGGGCGAGTTCATCGCCACCATGTGGCTGTCGCCGTGCTCGCCCGCCCAGTGGACGACCCGGTTCCCGCGCTCGGCGATGCGCCGGAGCAGCGGAGAGCCGCCGTGCGACACCCCGCTCGGCACCGCGGTCTGGTTGATCGGCATGCCCGCCGCCCCCTCGTAGTACGGCCACGACGACGAGCCGCCCGTCGCGGTCAGCCAGTAGAGGCTCGCGTTCGTGAGCACCAGGTCACGGTCGATGGGCTCGGCGGCCTCCTCATCGGGCCAGCCGTCGAACTCCTTGAACCGCTCCACCAGGTAGGCCAGCTGTGCCACCGGCGAGTCGGCGAACCCGAAGCTCAGCGTCTGCGGCCGCTTGGCGAGGTAGGGCCCGTAGCCGCTGCCTCCGGCGAACCGCTGGGTCAGGTCCGTTAGCTCGGCCAGCTCCGCCTCGGTGGCGCCGTCGAGCTCGGCCGGGTCGCCGGTGGGGATGCCGAGCCCGGCGGTGATGTGCGAGCCGATCACGTGGTCGCCGTCGATGGCCGCCAGCTGCGGGGTGACCAGGGCACCGGCGTCGTTGCCGTGTGCGCCGTACCGCTCGTATCCGAGCCGTGCCATCAGCTCGGCCCAGGTCCGCGCCACCCGCAGGATGCTCCAGGGCCGCTCGTCGGCGGGCTCGGGGAAGGGTGAGAAGCCGAAGCCGGGCAGCGAGGGGGCCACCACGTGGAAGGCCGTGGCCGGGTCGAGGCCGTGGGCGCGCGGGTCGGTGAGCGGGCCGATGACGTTCAGGAACTCGGCGACGGTGTTCGGCCAGCTGTGCGTGACGATCAACGGCAGCGCGCCGGGCTCCGGCGAGCGGACGTGCAGGAAGTGCACGCGCTGCCCGTCGATGTCCGTGGTGAACTGCGGGAAGGCGTTGAGCTTGGCCTCCTGTGCCCGCCAGTCGAACTCGTCGGCCCAGTACGCGGCCAGCTCGCGCAGGTAGCCGACCGGGACGCCCCGGCGCCAGCCGCCGCCGGGCAGCTGCCGCGGCCAGCGGGTACGGGTGAGCCGGTCCTTCAGGTCGTCGAGGTCGGTTTGCGGGATGGTGATGCGGAAGGGTGCGATCATGCGGCAACCCTAGGAAGGATCGCGGAAGGGATCGTTCCGCATGGACCCAAAAGAAAGACCCCGCACCGGATGGTGCGGGGTCTTTCTCTGTCAGCTAGTCAACCAGGTCAGCTCTGGCCGCCCGCGAGCTTCTCGCGCAGAGCCGCGAGAGCCTCGTCGGAGGCGAGGGCGCCGGCCGCCGGAGCGGACGAGCCCGAGCTGCTGGCCGGAGCCGCGGTCTCACCGGTGTAGGACGAGGGAGCGGCTTCGCCCGCCTCGGCCTCCGCCTTGCGAGCCTCTTCGATCTGCTTCTTGTGCGCCTCGAAGCGGGTCTGGGCCTCGGCGTACTGCCGCTCCCACTCCTCGCGCTGCTTGTCGAAGCCGTCGAGCCACTCACCGGTCTCCGAGTCGAAGCCCTCGGGGTAGATGTAGTTGCCCTGGTCGTCGTAGGTCGCCGCCATGCCGTAGAGCGTCGGGTCGAACTCGACCTCGGCGCCGCTGACACCCTCGTTGGCCTGCTTCAGCGAGAGGCTGATGCGACGCCGGTCGAGGTCGATGTCGATGATCTTGACGAAGATCTCGTCGCCGACCTGGACGACCTGCTCCGGGATCTCCACGTGGCGCTCGGCCAGCTCGGAGATGTGGACCAGGCCCTCGATGCCCTCCTCGACCCGGACGAACGCGCCGAACGGCACCAGCTTGGTGACGCGACCCGGCACGACCTGGCCGATCTGGTGGGTGCGGGCGAACTGCTGCCACGGGTCTTCCTGAGTGGCCTTGAGCGACAGGGAGACGCGCTCGCGCTCCATGTCGACATCGAGGACCTCGACCGTGACCTCCTGGCCGACCTCGACGACCTCGGAGGGGTGGTCGATGTGCTTCCAGGACAGCTCGGACACGTGGACCAGGCCGTCGACGCCGCCGAGATCCACGAACGCACCGAAGTTGACGATCGAGGAGACGACGCCCTTGCGGACCTGCCCCTTCTGGAGGGTGTTGAGGAACGTCTGGCGAACCTCGGACTGCGTCTGCTCAAGCCACGCGCGGCGGGACAGGACCACGTTGTTGCGGTTCTTGTCCAGCTCAATGATCTTCGCCTCGAGCTCGCGGCCGACGTACGGCTGCAGGTCGCGGACACGGCGCATCTCGACCAGGGACGCCGGCAGGAAGCCACGGAGGCCGATGTCGAGGATGAGTCCACCCTTGACGACCTCGATGACGGTGCCGGTGACGATGCCATCCTCGTCCTTGATCTTTTCGATCGTGCCCCAGGCGCGCTCGTACTGAGCACGCTTCTTGGACAGGATCAGACGGCCCTCCTTGTCCTCCTTCTGGAGAACCAGGGCTTCGACGTGTTCGCCGACCTCCACGACGTCCGCCGGATCGACATCGTGCTTGATCGAAAGCTCACGCGAGGGGATGACACCCTCGGTCTTGTAGCCGATATCGAGAAGGACCTCGTCTCGATCGACCTTGACGACGGTGCCCTCGACGATGTCGCCGTCGTTGAAGTACTTGATGGTCTCGTCGATCGCTGCGAGGAAGTCTTCCTCGGACCCGATGTCGTTGACCGCTACCTGCGGGGTGCTCGAGGTGGCCTCAGTGCTGGACGTCATGTGTGGAATTGCTCCGAACGCGGACAGAATGTCGATGTGGCGGACGCGCGGCAGGCCCTCTTCCGCATCAAGCCGAGGAAATTACGACATCGACGTGACCGAGCGCGAGCCCGCTCCGTCTGAGGCGCGCGCGAGCCCACAGCGCAGCGATCAGCATATGAGACCTTGAGCGTGGGGTCAATCCAACCGGCCCCGCACTGGTCAGTAAACGATCAGCTGATCTTTCCGCTTCGGTACGATATTACCCTGAAGGCGCTGCGGAATGGAGATCTTCGTGGGGTCCCCGTCGGAGACGTAGCGGTCCCCGGGGTGCTTGTTCAGCCACTCCAGCCAGTACTGCGAGCACCATTTGCGGCATTCGCCCTTTTTGCCGTTGCTCTGGATGCGCTGGATGGCCACGGGATCGAATTTTTTCGCAAAGGGCGAAACAGACGGCTCGGCCCCGGCCAGGAAGACCCCGGCGAAGTCGTAGGACGTGCCGTCCCACTCACCGTGCCGGGCGATCTTCTTCGGATGCGGCATCGCCCCGAACGGCAGGGCCATGGTGACGGCCGGGCCGGCGCCGAGCTTCTTCAGCAGCCGTTCGAGCCGGACGATCTGCTCCTTGACCTTCTTCTTCCGCAGGGCGGCCAGATTGGGATGGGACCAGGTGTGATTGGCCACCTCGAACCCGTGTTCGACCAGCCACCGCACGGCCGCCGCCTGCTGGTCGGGCTTCCTCAGCCCGAACGGGTCGTGGTTGATCCACAGCGTGGCGACCGGCCGGAACTCGGGATAGCGCCGGGCCACGTCGAGGAGCACCCCGACCGCGGTGTCCGGCGCGGGGTTGCCGCTCGCGTCGAGTCTGAAGTGGCTCTCGTGCCCGTCGTCGAAGGTCAGCACCACGGGGAACCGGCCGGCGGGCACCCGGATGTCGCCGGTGGCGAACTCCTTGGCGGTGATCGGCGCGTAGCCCTGCTTGGCCAGCTTCTCCAACTCCCTGCGCAGCTGGTCGGGTGTGCGGTCGATGGAGGCGATCCGCTTCCTGAGTATCCGGTGGTACATCAGCACCGGCACCAGCCCGAGCTCGTTGGCCTTGACCTGCTTGGCGAACTCCGGCGTGGACACCACCCCGGGCGGCTCGGCGAACGTCGGCACGGGCTCGGCGGGAGTGGGCTGCGCGGACTGCTCGATCCTGGCCGCCACCGGTGGCCCGGGCACGGACCGGCCGGAGGAGGACTGCAGCATCAGCCCGACGACCGCCACTGTCACGACCAAGACGTTCGCGAGAGCGATGAACCGGGGGAAGGACGCTGACGATCGCACAAGGCTCCCGTGCCACTCGGGGGAAATTACCCTCAGGGTAGTCCAGAACCCCGTATCGGCCGCTGTTCGCGACCCGCCGGGCCACCCTGATTCACGGTGTGGGGCCGCCGCCGCTCAGCGCCGGACGGTCCCACCGGACAAAGATCGACTTGCCCCACCGTACGGGGATAAACGTCCGGTAGGACGGAGTCGGCCGCACGGCCCGTCACGCTCACCGTCACGGGCGTCACCGGCCGGTCAGCGGGATCGGCCACGCGGACCCTCACGCGTCGTCACGAGCGTCGACGAGCTCGGCCGTGCGAGCCGTCGCGAGCGTCGGCGGCCGGTCAGTGGCCCACGTCCTTAGTGGCCCGCGTCCTCCCACGTACGGCCGACGCCCACGGAGACCTCCAGCGGGACCCGCAGGTGGTAGGCCGCGTTCATCTGGTCGCACACGAGGGTGCGGAGCCGGTCGAGCTCGCCGGCGGCCACCTCGAACACCAGCTCGTCGTGGACCTGCAGCAGCATCCGGGAGCCCAGCCCCTCCGTGCTCATCGCCTGGGAGACGTTGAGCATGGCCACCTTGATGATGTCGGCCGCCGAGCCCTGGATGGGCGCGTTGAGCGCCATGCGCTCGGCCATCTCGCGGCGCTGCCGGTTGTCGCTGGTCAGGTCGGGCAGGTAGCGGCGGCGGCCCATGATGGTCTCGGTGTAGCCGTCGCTGCGCGCCTGCTGGACGATGGCGTGCAGGAAGTCGCGGACGCCGCCGAACTCCTGGAAGTATTCCTCCTTGAGCGCCCGCGCCTCGGCCACCGGGATGTTGAGCTGCCCGGACAGCCCGAAGTCGGACAGGCCGTAGGCGAGGCCGTAGTTCATGGCCTTGATGCGTGCCCGCAGCTCGCCGTCGATCTGCTCGGGCGGCAGGTCGAACACCCGGGCCGCGGTCGCCCGGTGGAAGTCGTGGCCCGACTCGAAGGAGGCGATCAGCGCCTCGTCGCCCGACAGGTGGGCCATGATGCGCAGCTCGATCTGGCTGTAGTCGGCCGTGAGCAGCGTCTCGTAACCCTCGCCGACCACGAAGCCCTGCCGGATGCGGCGGCCCTCGGAGGTGCGGATCGGGATGTTCTGGAGATTGGGCTTTTCCGACGACAGGCGGCCGGTGGCCGCGATGATCTGGTTGAACGTGGTGTGGATCCGCCCGTCGTCGGAGACCTCCTTGATCAGGCCCTCGACGGTGGTGCGCAGCTTGGTCTGGTCGCGGTGGCGCAGCATGATGATCGGCAGCTCGTGCTCGGTCTGCGTGGCGAGCCAGGCGAGCTGGTCGGCGTCGGTGCTGTAGCCGGTCTTGATCTTCTTCGTCTTGGGCAGGTTGAGCTTGGTGAAGAGGATCTCCTGCAGCTGCTTGGGCGAGCCCAGGTTGAACTGCTCGCCGACGGCCGCGTGCGCCTCCTCGACCGCGTGCTTGACCGCGGCGCCGAACTCGGCCTCCAGAGCGGCGAAGTATTCGCTGTCGACGGCGATGCCCGCCCGCTCGATCTCCGCCAGCACGCTCAGCAGCGGGAGCTCCACGTCGGTCAGCAGCTGGGTGCCGCCGCGGCCCGTCAGGAAGGTCTCCAGGGCCTCGGCCAGCTCGCGCACGGCATGGGCGCGCAGCGCCAGGTCCTTGGCGGGCGCGTCCTCGTCGTCGCCGAACAGCGCGGCCTGCCCGCTGGACTCCTCCTCGGCGCGCAGATCGCGGTTGAGGTAGCGGCGGGCCAGGTCTTCGAGGGCGAAGGTGCGCTGGCCGGGCATCGCCAGATAGGCCGCCAGCGCCGTGTCGCAGGTCAGGCCCTTGAGGCTCATGCCCTGCGCCCAGAGCGCCAGGATCGGGCCCTTGGCGTCGTGGACGGCCTTGGGCCGGTCGGTGTCGGCCAGCCAGGCCCGCAGCGCGACCTCGTCGGACTCGGTGAGCTTGACCGGGTCGATGAAGGCGGCCGTGCCGTCGGGCGAGGCGATCGCGAGGGCGTCGATGCGCCCGGTGCCGCTGCCGTAGGCGCCCTTGAAGGCCACGCCCGCTCGTCCGGCGGGCAGCGCGGCCAGCCAGCCCGCGACCCGGTCGGGGCCGAGGATGATGGTCTCCACCTCGAAGCCCTGGTCGGGCTCCTGCTCGCCGGTGCCGAGCACCTTGAAGACGCGTTCACGCAGCTCGCCGCGGATCTGCAGGGTGTCGAAGAGCTTGTTGACCTCTTCGCGCTCCCAGACGCCCTGCTTGAGCTCGCCCAGATCGACCTCCATCGGGACGTCGCGGAGCAGCTCGGTGAGCCGGCGGTTCATCAGCACCTGGGCGACGTGCTCGCGCAGCTTGTCGCCGACCTTGCCCTTGACCTCGTCGACCCGGTCGACCAGCGCGGTCAGCGAGCCGAACTCGCGAACCCACTTGGCGGCCGTCTTCTCGCCCACGCTGGGGATGCTGAGCAGGTTGTCGCTGGGGTCGCCGCGCAGCGCGGCGAAGTCGGGGTATTGGACCGGGGTCAGGCCGTATTTCTCCTCTACGGCCTCGGGCGTGAACCTGGTCATGTCACTGATGCCGCGGCGCGTCATCAGGACCGTGACGTGCTCGTCGACCAGCTGGAGCGCGTCGCGGTCACCGGTGACGATCAGCACGTTCATGCCCTCGGCGCTGGCCCGGGTGGCGAGCGTGGCGATGAGGTCGTCGGCCTCGAACCCGGCCTTGGACAGGTGCGGGACGCGCAGCGTGTCGAGGAGCTCGTAGATGAGCTGCATCTGGCCCCGGAAGTCTTCGGGGGTCTCGCTCCTGTTGGCCTTGTAGTCGGCGTATTGCTCGTGCCGGAACGTCGGCTCCGACCGGTCGAACGCGACGGCCACGTGCGACGGCTGCTCGTCGCGCAGGATGTTGGTCAGCATCGAGGTGAACCCGTAGACCGCCTCGGTGTGCTGACCGTCGGTGGTCATGAGGTTGGCGTCCTTGAGCGCGTAGAACGCGCGATAGGCCAGGGAATGCCCGTCGAGCAGCAACAGGCACGGGCGGCTGGGGGTCACTTCACTCTTCGGCACACAAGCAGCCTAGTCTCCATCTACGACAGAAAACCTGAGCTCGGAAGACTGGAGGACTCCCCTTGACGCGGATCGACCCGGCCGATTTCCTGACGTTGAACGCCGTCCACGAGGGCACGCTCGCCGACCGGATGGGCATCGAGTTCGTCGAGGCCGGCGCGGAGCGGGTCGTGGGCCGGATGCCGGTCGCGGGCAACACCCAGCCGTACGGCCTGCTGCACGGCGGGGCGTCCGTCGTGCTCGCCGAGACGCTGGGCTCGACCGGCGCGGCCATCCACGCGGGCGCGGACCGCATCGCCGTCGGCATCGAGATCAACGCCACCCACCACCGCTCGGCCACCTCCGGCTTCGTCACCGGCGTGGCGACCCGGCTGCACGGCGGGCGCTCGCTGGCCACGTACGAGATCGAGATCACCGACGAGCAGGGGCGGCGCGTGTGCACCTCACGGCTGACCTGCATGCTGCGCGATCGCTGAGGTCACGGCTGAACGCCACGCGACTTTCCCACTCTCTTTGCACACGAGCCCCATGGGTCGCTACGGTTGTCCGAGCGGAGCCCGCGGGGAGGCCCGAGTAGATAACGTGTGAGGCCGGGGAAGCCCTACATGGTCCCAAAGGTCCTCTTCCGCGGGCTCGTTCACGTTCTGCAGCGATGGTTATGCATTAGCGCCCCCGAAGCGCCAGGCGTCTAGCGGGATTTAGCCCCTGACCTGGTGTCTTGGTTCCTCACATGAGCGACACGCACGTGTCACTAATTGGTGACGAACGATACTGAACCGGGCGCGACCAGAATAAGCTCCCGCCACAGCATCCAGTTTTGTTGTGCCTGCGATGCCCACGTGTCGAGATGGAGGGGCACAACCCCGCCTTGACCTATTTGAGGGAGCACCATTGCGCAGAGCCGTGATCGCGTTCACGGCCTTCCTGGGTGGACTCATCTTCCTGCTCGCGGTCCCCGCCCAGGCGGCGGCCCCCGATCAGGGTTTGAAGGGAACACTCAAACTCCAAGGCCAACCAGTGAACGGCGTGAAAATCGTCGTGACCACCGAAGGCGGACAACCCGTCAAGGAGGTCACAAGCAACGCCCAGGGCGCGTGGGAAGTCCCGGTTGAGAAACCGGGCAAGTACAAGGTCACGCTGGATGTCAAGACGCTTCCTGCCAACGCGGCGATCCGGGGCGGCAACGCCGTCCGCAACCTGACCGTCTTCTCCGGCAATATGTCCAACGTCCTGTTCGCCCTGCAGCCCAAGGGCGCCGCGGGCCAACCGGCCGCGGAGGAGGGCGGCGAGACCAGCCCCTTCTTGGACCAGGCGGCGCAGCTCACCTTCGAGGGCCTGAACCTCGGCCTGATCATCGCGCTGGCCGCGCTCGGCCTCTCGCTGATCTACGGCACCACGGGCCTGACCAACTTCGCCCACGGTGAGCTCGTCACGATGGGCGCGCTGCTCGCCTACATGTTCAACGTGGGCTTCGGCCTGCATCTGATTCCCGCGGCCGTGATCGCGGTGATCGCCGGGGGCGCGCTCGGCTACCTTCAGGACCGTTTCTTCTGGGGGCAGCTGCGCAGGCGCGGCACCGGCACCATCGCCATGATGATCATCTCGATCGGCGTGGCGCTCTTCCTGCGCTATGTCTTCCTGATCCTGTTCGGCGGGCAGAACGAGTCGTTCGCCCAGTACACCGCGCAGCCGGGCATCGAGATCGGCCCGATCTCCGCGGCTCCGAAGAACTTCGTCGCGATGGGCATCGAACTGGTGGTCCTCATCATCGTCGGCGTGGCGCTGCTGCGCACCCGCACCGGCAAGGCGGCCCGCGCGGTCGCCGACAACCCGGCGCTGGCCGCTTCCTCCGGCATCAACGTCGACCGGGTCATCCGCATCATCTGGACCACGGGCGGCGCCATCGCCGCGCTGGCCGGCATCATGCTCGGCCTGTCCCAAAACCTGAAATACACCATGGGCCAGGACATCCTGCTGCTCATCTTCGCCGGCGTGACGCTCGGCGGGCTCGGCACCGCGTTCGGCGCCCTGGTGGGCTCGCTCGTGGTCGGCCTGTTCATCCAGGTCTCCACACTGTGGGTGCCGCCGGAGCTCAAGAGCGTCGGCGCGCTGGCCGTACTCATCATCGTGCTCCTCTTCCGGCCACAGGGCATCCTGGGCCGCCGAGAGCGGATCGGCTGACGGGGGGAGTCACATGGACTGGATCACGATCATCAGCACCACCGTCAAGTCCGCCATCGGCGTCGAGACGGTGCTCTACGCGCTCGCCGCGATCGGCATCAACATCCACTTCGGCTACACGGGCCTGCTCAACTTCGGGCAGGCGGCGTTCATGGGCGTCGCCGGCTACGGCCTGGCCGTCACGGTCACCGTCATGAACCTGCCCTTCTGGGTCGGCATCGCGGTCGGCCTCATCGCCGCGGTACTCCTGGCCCTGCTCCTGGGCGCGCCGACGCTCCGCCTGCGAGCCGACTACCTGGCCATCGTCACCATCGCGGCCGCCGAGATCGTCAGGCTCGTCTTCCGTTCGGTGCAGTTCAAGGAGGTCTTCGGCGGCTCCGACGGGCAGCGCGGCTTCTCCGACGGCTTCTACGCGCTCAACCCCTTCCCCGCGGGCGAGTACGGCATCGGCTGGTTCACCTTCAGCCACCGGCTGCTGTGGATCATGCTCGTCGGCTGGTTGCTGGTCGCCCTCTCCTGCGGCATCGTCTACCTGCTCATGCGCAGTCCGTGGGGCCGCGTGCTCAAGGCCATCCGCGAGGACGAGGACGCCGTACGCAGCCTCGGCAAGAACGTCTTCTCCTACAAGATGCAGTCGCTCATCCTCGGCGGCGTCATCGGCAGCCTGGGCGGCTTCGTGTACGGCCTGGCCTACGCCTCGGTGCAGCCCGACGTCTTCGGCACCGAGACCACCTTCTTCGCCTACACGATCGTGATCCTCGGTGGCGCGGCCCGCGTGCTCGGCCCCGTCGTCGGATCCATGATCTTCTGGGTGCTGCTGGTCCTGGTCAACGGCGTGCTCAGTGAAGCGGTTCAGGCGGGGTACATCCCGTTTATGACCTCGATCCAGGTCGGCCCGGTGCGCTACATCCTGGTCGGTCTCGGATTGATCCTGTTGCTCATCTTCCGGCCACAGGGCATCTTCGGTGACAAGAGGGAGATAGCTTTCGATGTCCGCTGAAACGACGTCCGCAACCACGATCTCCGAGCGCAAGGCCGCGGCTCTGGCCGCCTTCAAGGACCTGGCCCGCGATCCCGGCGTGCCCAAGCCCGACCCGATCCTCGTGGTCGACGGCGTCGTGCGCCGCTTCGGCGGCCTGACCGCCGTCGAGGTGGACCATGTCGAGATCCAGCGCGGCTCCATCACCGCCCTGATCGGCCCCAACGGCGCCGGCAAGACGACGTTCTTCAACCAGCTCACCGGCTTCGACACCGCTGACGCCGGCAAGTGGACATTCAACGGCAACAACATGAGCGGAGTGCCCGCCCACCGGGTGGCCCGCGCCGGCATGGTCCGTACCTTCCAGCTCACCAAGGCCCTGTCCAGGCTGACGGTGATGGAGAACATGCGGCTCGGCGCCCAGCACCAGCGCGGCGAGAACTTCTGGCGGGCCCTGGTGCCCGGCTCCTGGCGCGCCCAGGAGGAGGCGATCACCGAGCAGGCCGAGGATCTGCTGACCAGGTTCAAGCTCGACACCAAGCGCGACGACTTCGCCGGATCGCTGTCCGGCGGCCAGCGCAAGCTGCTGGAGATGGCCCGCGCGCTCATGGTCAAGCCCGAGCTGGTCATGCTCGACGAGCCGATGGCCGGCGTCAACCCGGCGCTGACCCAGTCACTGCTCGGTCACGTCAAGGACCTGCGCGATCAGGGCATGAGCGTGCTGTTCGTCGAACACGACATGGACATGGTCCGCGACATCAGCGACTGGGTGATCGTCATGGCCCAGGGCGCCATCATCGCCGAGGGGCCACCGGACACGATCATGTCCGACTCCCGCGTCATCGACGCCTACCTGGGCGCCCACCACGACGCACCGCTGTCCGACAGCGAGCTCGAGGAGCAGCTGCACCAGGCGGAGGCGGCGCTGGAGGCCGAGATCGAAGAGGAGACGCAGAAGTGAACGCCGTCCCCGAGTCCGCACCCGGCTCCGTGCCCGAGTCGAAGGCGGCCATCACCGACCGCGGCGCCCACCTGGCGGGCGCCGCGAACGCCGTGCTGCGGTGCGACGAGCTCATCGCCGGCTACCTGCCGGGCGTCAACATCCTCAACGGCTCCGACCTCTACGTCGGCGAGGGTGAGCTGATCGGCATCATCGGCCCCAACGGCGCCGGTAAGTCGACGCTGCTCAAGGCCATGTTCGGGCTCGTCAACATCCGCAGCGGCACGGTGGTGCTGAAGGGTGAGGACATCACGAACATGAAGGCGCACTCGCTGGTCTCCCGCGGGGTCGGCTACGTCCCGCAGACCAACAACGTCTTCCCCAGCCTCACCATCGAGGAGAACCTCGAGATGGGCGCCTTCCAGGTGCCCGGCAAGTTCAAGGAGCGCTTCGAGTTCGTCGCCGAGCTGTTCCCGGCGCTCAAGGAGCGGCGCAAGCAGCGGGCCGGCTCGCTGTCGGGCGGCGAGCGGCAGATGGTGGCGATGGCCAGGGCGCTCATGACCGAGCCGTCGGTGCTACTGCTGGACGAGCCGTCGGCGGGCCTGTCGCCCATGCTGCAGGACCTGGTGTTCATCCAGGCCCAGCAGATCAACAAGGCGGGCGTGACGGTCATCATGGTCGAGCAGAACGCCCGGCGCTGCCTGCAGATCTGCCACCGCGGCTACGTGCTGGACCAGGGCCGCAACGCCTACACCGGCACCGGCCGCCAGCTGGCCGACGACCCCAAGGTGATCGAGCTCTACCTCGGCACCCTGGCCAAGGCCTAGAAGATCTCAGAACGGCGAAGGGGCTCCCCATGAGCCCCTTCGCCGTTCTTTAATGAGCGCTGTGAGACGAATTGCGACAATCGCGCTCCTGCTGCCCATCCTCGTCGCCTGTCAGAACGGCGCCGCCTCGGCCGGCAAGTACAGCACCGGCGGCGACCCCACGGACGACCCCTGCGCGCGCGTGGTCTCCGCGATCGGCTACGTCGGCCTCATGCTGAAGCCGAAGGGCCAGGAGAACACCCAGAACTTCGAGGACGCGCTGCTCGGCCGCCTCGCGGAGGCGCGCGGTATCACGCTGCAGTTCGGCGGGCGCCTGCCCCAGTCACTGGGTACGGCCGTGCGCACGGTCGAGTCCACCACGGCCGGCCTGTCCAGGGCCGACGTTCCGCGTGAGCGGCAGGTGGCGCTGCTCACGCGGTACCGGATCGCCGCGGACGAGATCGTGGCGGGCTGCGGCCAATAGCCGGCGGACATCCTGCGGCCGATAGCCGGGGAGCAGCTCGCGGCGAATGGCCGGAGGACAGCTCGCGGCGAACAGCCCGGGGACAGCCTGCTGCGAACAGCCCGGGGACAGCCGAAAGGCCCGGTCAGCGGACCGAGCCTTTCAGGGTGTGCGGCGTACGGACTAGCCGGCGATGTTGCCGGTGCGGTACTCGAGCGCCTTGGTCGGGTACTTGTTGTCGGCGCCGTACTCGTAGATGCCGATCGTGGCGACCGCCGGGTCACCGGCCTCGTTGAACTCGACCGGACCGCTCACGCCGTCGTAGTCGATGTCCTTGCCGGCCTTGAGCAGGTCGACGCACGACTTGAAGTTGTTGCACTTCTCGCCGCCCTTGCTGACCTCGGCCAGCTTGGCGCCGATGTCGACACCCGCGTCGCTCTTGGCGGCCTCGGCGGCCAGCGCGATGAGGTTCATGGCGTCGTAGGACTCAGGCGCGTAGCTGAAGTCCTCCAGCTTGGGGTTGACCGCCATGAGCTTGCTCTTGAAGTCATCCGGAGCGGCGGCACCGGGGATCGTGCCCTTGACGCCCTTGAGCGTGCCCTTGGGCATCTTGGCGTAGTTGGTGTTGGAGGTGTTGCCGTCCACCATGTACCACTTGTGCTTGCTGGCCGGCATACCCTGCTTGACCAGCTCCTGGATGACCTTGGCGGTCTCCTCGAAGCCGATCAGCACGATGGCCTTCGGGTTCTTCGCCTTGATCTTCGCGACGTCGGCGGAGAAGTCGGCGGCCTTCGGGTCGTAGTCCACGCGCTCGACGACCTCGGCGCCACCGTCGGTGACGGTCTTGGCCACCTGGTCGGCCAGGCCGGTGCCGTAGGAGTCCTGCATGGCCAGGATGCCGACCGTGTCGCTGCCGTCGGCGATGATCAGGTCGCCCAGCACACGGCCCTGCAGCTTGTCCGGCGGAGCCGTACGGAAGTAGAGGCCGTTGTCCTTGATCGTGGTGAACTTGTCAGAGGTGTTGGCGGGCGAGAAGTGCACCACGCCGGCACTCGTGATCTTGTCGACCACCGACTCCGACACCGAGGAGGACGCGGCGCCGATGATGGCGTCGGCCTTCTGCGCCAGCAGCTTGTCCACCGACTGCGAAGCGATGTTCGTGGTGGTGTCACCGGAGTCGGTGTCATATTTGGTCACCGGCTTGCCAAGCACGCCACCGGCTTCGTTGATCTCCTTGATCGCGGCGTCCACACCGGCGAACTCGGGCGGGCCGAGGAAGGCAAGCGAACCGGTCTGCGGCAGCAGAGTGCCGACAGTCAAGGTCCCGTCGCCCTTGGCCGCGGCAGCCGCACTGGACGGCGCGGCCGAGGACGAGGCCGGCGCAGCGGTGTTACCGCCACCACCGCAGGCTGTCAGGGCCAGGCTCGTGGCAGCCACGACAGCCAGCGCCCGTCCCGCGGGAGCAATGCGGATCATGAAGTGTCTCCTTCATCTCCAGGCCGGGTGAGGTCAGCACCGCCGACGTTCCCGAATCGAATGACGGAAAGCTATAGAACATAAGGCCAGTTCAACAGATGAAAGAGAGAACTGTCGGTACTTGGATGCGGAGTCGTAATCACTCCTCAACTTACGGGAGCCTGAGGATCACGCCTAATGTTCGACTGGTGAAGCGCACCGCGGCCTTCCTCGCTCTGGCGATCCTGCCCATTGCTCTTCTGACGGGCTGTGGTGCCCCTGAGACGCCCGCCACGCCCCCTGCCGACCCTCCCAAGGGGGTGTCGGTCTCGCTGGCCCAGTGGCGCTCTGACGAGCCCGTACACGCCATCGAAGTGGCCGTGACCAACGCGACGGACACGCCGGTCTACTTCTCCGACGTTCAGCTTGTCACACCGTCGTTCAAGACGCTGCCTCCCGAACGGGCCGACGCGCTCCTGAAGCGGACGCCCCGCACCGACCTGCGCATCCCGTACGGCGCGGCCAACTGCTCGCCCAAGGGCCTGCCGTCGCTGCGGCCGGCCACGGTCGTGGCCCACCTCCGCACCGGGTCCGAGGCGCTGCGCAGGGTGGTCTTCAAAGTGCCGCACCCGGACCCGCTGCTGACCAGGCTGCTGCGCGACGAGTGCTCCGCGTTCCTGATCAAGGAGGCGGCCGACATCGAGTTCGGCGACGACTGGACGCAGGTCGGCAAGGTGATGCGCGGCAGCCTCGTCCTGACCCGCCGCGGCACGGGCGTGGTGGCCGTACAGGATGTGGGCGGCACCACCCACTACATCGCCACCCCCGTCAAGAAGAGCAGGCCGCTGGCCACCCTGGACGCCGGAGCGCAGCGGGCGCAGGTCGCCCTCGTGCTCACCCCCGGCCGCTGCGACCCGCACGCGTTCGCCGAGGGCAAGAAGGCGTTCCTGTTCCCCGTGCGGGCCACCATCGACGGCGGCGAGGAACGCGTGGTCATCGTCGTGCCGCCCAAACCGCTCCAGGAGCGGCTGACCGCTTACGCGCTCAAGACGTGCGGGCTGGGCGGCTGAGCCTCAGCTCTCGATCTTGCCGGTGCGATATTCCAGCGCCTTCGTGGCGTCGTACTCGTTGTTCTCGCCGTACTGGTAGACGCCGATCGTCGCGACCGACGGGTCACCGGCGGCGTTGAACTCGACCGGCCCGCTCACGCCGTCGTAGTCGATGTCCTTGCCGGTCTTGAGCAGGTCGACGCACGACTTGAAGGTCTTGCACTTCTCGCCGCCCTCGCTCACCTCGGGCAGCTTGGCGGCGATCGACCGGCCGCTGTCGTCCTTGGCCGCCTCGGCGGCCAGCGCGATGAGGATCGTGGCGTCGTACGACTCCGCGGCGTAGGTGTAACTGGTCAGCTTGGGGTTGATCGCCAGCAGCTTCTTCCGGAAGTCGGTGGGCGCCGCGGCGCCGGGGATGGTGCCCTTGACGCCCGCCAGCGTGCCCTTGGGCATCTTCAGGTAGTTGCTGTTGGACATGTTGCCGTCGACCATGTACCACTTGACCTTGTCGGCCGTCAGGCCCTGCTTGACCAGCTCCGCGACGACCTTGGCGCTCTCCTCGAAGCCGATCAGGACGACCGCCTTCGGGTTCGCCGCCTTGATCTTCGCGACGTCGGCGGAGAAGTCGGCGGCCTTCGGGTCGTAGTCCACCCGCTCCACCACCGAGGCCCCGGCCGCCTCCGCGGTCTTCGTGACCTGGTCGGCCAGGCCGGAGCCGTAGGAGTCCTGCATGGCCAGGATGCCGACCGTGTCGTTGCCGTCGGCCACGATGAGATCGCCCAGCACCCGGCCCTGCAGCTTGTCCGGCGGAGCAGTACGGAAGTACAGGCCGTTGTCGTTGATCGTGGTGAACTTGTCGGAGGTGTTGGCCGGCGAGAACTGGACCACCCCGGCACCCGTGATCTTGTCGATCACCGACTCCGACACCGAGCTCGACGCGGCGCCGATGATGGCGTCCGCCTTCTGCGTGAGCAACTTGTCCACTGACTGCGAGGCGATGTTCGTCGTCGTGTCGCCCGAGTCCGTATCGATCTTGCTGACCGGCTTGCCGAGCACCCCGCCGGCGTCGTTGATCTCCTTCACGGCCGCGTCGACCCCCGCGAACTCGGGCGGCCCGAGGAAGGCCAGCGACCCCGTCTGCGGCAGCAGGGTGCCGATCGTCAAGGTGCCGTCGCCCTTGACCGCTGCGGCGGTGGAGGTCGGAGCGGCCGACGTCGCGCTTTTGGCCCCCGTGTCCGCGCCGCCACCGCCGCCACCGCAGGCCGTCAACGCCAGGCTCGAGACCGCCGCGGCCGTCAACAGGCGCTTGAGCATCATGTGTGACTCCCCTCTCTCTGTCAGCGAAGGGAACGATCTACCTCGCCGCGTTTCCCAAGCTCAGCATGCCTGTCCGGGGAGGAGGCGTGGAGTTCTTACTGCCTTTTTATACCCATTTGTAATGTCTCTGTCAGTGGCGGGCGGCCCAGATCTTCGAACCAGGGGCCCGGCCGTCACTGCGGGGGGGTGTTTGTCCTGTCTCCGTCAGTGGCGGACGATCCCGATCTCGAATCGAGTGGTGGTGCCCCCGGTGGAACAGGCCGCCAGTGCCATGACCGCCGCGGTGGCAGCGGCCATGGCCCGGGAAATACGGATCATCGAAGCGTCTCCGTCCAGGTGAGCGGATCTTCTGTCCGCCCATCAGCATGCGACCGGGACGCCTCAGGCGAGGAAACCGAGGCCGGTTGGATGCCCACTCGTAATCGCGCCACAACCCGAGGGGGCAGATCCGGTGATATATGGCCCCTCAGGCACGCTCCGCCGTGTCATCTATAACGATCTGGGCAACCTCGCGCATGCTCAGCCGGCGATCCATCGACGCCTTCTGGATCCACCGGAACGCCTGCGGCTCGCTCCAGCCGTGCGCGGACATCAGCTGCCCCTTGGCCCGCTCCACCAGCTTCCTGGTCTCCAGCCTGTCGGACAGGCTCGACACCTCGGCGGCCAGCGCCACCATCTCCTCGTGCCTGCTGACCGCCATCTCGATCGCGGGCACCAGGTCGGCCTTGGTGAACGGCTTGACCAGATAGGCCATGGCCCCCGCGTCCCTGGCCCGCTCGACCAGGTCGCGCTGGGAGAAGGCGGTCAGGATGAGGCACGGGGCGATCCGCTCCGCCACGATCCGCTCGGCCGCCGAGATGCCGTCGAGGACGGGCATCTTGACGTCGAGAATCACCAGGTCCGGCCTCAGCTCGGTGGCCAGCTCGATCGCCCGCTCGCCGTCACCGGCCTCGCCTGCGACGATGTAGCCGTCTTCCTCGAGCATCTCCTTGAGATCGAGGCGGATCAGGGCCTCGTCTTCCGCGATCACCACTCGCCGCTGCGTACTCACGAGCAAGAGAGTACCGATGTCCGCTAGATTAGAGCGACGCCGGTGGTGGGTGGCAGCGAATTTCGGCTACCCTTTCGCCGTGCGATAAGGACGGATCCGGATATTTCCGGATCCTTGCCTCGGTATCCCAATTGGCAGAGGAAGCGGATTCAAAACCCGCACAGTGTGGGTTCGAGTCCCACCCGGGGCACCTCGATCAGTCGCCCGGCCGCTTCGGCCGGGCGCTGTTCCTTGTCTGGGCGCTGTTCCTTGTCTGGGCGCTGTTTCCGGGACGGGCGCCGTCTCCCTGGCGCCGCCTCCCGGACGGGCGCTGTTTTGGGGACGGGCTGTGGAGGCGTCGTGTTCACGTACGGCCCATCGAGGTGGTTCGGCCCCATGATCAGGTCTAGCTGAGCGGCCTGATCAGCATCAGCCGCGAAATAGTCCACCAAGACACCCATGGCAGGACGGTACTGACCTAGACCGACATTTCAGGCGCGCGGCCACCCACCCCGATGAGCCGCTTCAGCTGACGGCCAACTTGGTGAGGCGCTTCAGCTCGCCGTCCAGCCCGGTGAGCGGCCGAGTAGTGCCACCACCCGGTCCAGCGCCGGGGCGTCGTCCGCCGCCGCCACCCCGGCCACGAACGCCCTGCCCTCCCCGCGCGTCTCCGGCGTGTCAGGCACCTGGGCGGCCACCGGCAGCGCGGCCTCGGCCAGATCCTCGTCCACGTTCGCGGGGACGCCCAGCGCCTTGGCGAAATCCCAGTCGTGGACCACGCAGTCGACGAAGTGGAACCCGATCGCGAGCTTCGCCGGGAACGGACCGCCGTCGCGAATTTCCGGCAGGTAGAACCTCCGATCAAGCACGCCGTCCGCGGCGAAGGCGTCCATCACCGCCCGCGCCGACGCCGTGTACTCCTCCACCGGGTCATCGCCCACCGGCCTCGGCTCCCACCTCTCAAGATCGGACCGCGCACCGGAGGCGGCGAAGGCGAAGCCGTGGTTCTGCACGATCTGGTGAGCGAGCAGGTCGCGCACCGCCCAGCCGGCGCACGGGGTCGGCCGGTCCAGGTCGCCCGGCTTGATGGTCGCCACCAGGTCCACGGTCGCCCGCACGGACCGGCGGTTGAGCTCAATGATGTCTACCAAGGCACTGTCCCGTCATCGTCGAAGAATCCGCCCGTCGGCCCGTCGGGGCCGAGGGTGGCCAGTCTGACGATAACGGCCGCTCCGTCGGCCGCCGTGCGGGTGATGGGCAACCCGAGGTCCTTGGTGAAGTCCGTGGCACAGGCTCCGGGCGCTGCGGCGTTGACCAGGATGCCGTCCTCGCGGAGCTCCTTGGCGTACTGGATCGTCAGCGCGTTGAGCGCCGTCTTGGACGGCGGATACACCGCCGACGCCAGCAGTCCCGACAGGTAGTGATCCGGGTTCGTGTGATGGGCCAGGGAGCCCACGCCGCTGGAGACGTTCACGATGCGGGCGGCGGGCGAGCGCCTGAGCAGGGGCAGGAACGCGTTCGTCACCATGAGTACGCCGACGACGTTCGTCTCGAACACCTGGCGCACCAGCTCGGGCTGGGTGGTGCTCGGCGCCTCACCCGCGTGATGGCCGGAGATTCCGGCGTTGTTCACGAGTACGTCCAGACGGCCGTAGCGGTCGGCAACGTGGGTGGCGGCCGCCTGGATGGTGGCGGGGTCGGTGACGTCGAGGACGATCGAATGGATGTCGACGCCAGCGGCCTTGTACGTTCCGCCGAATCTAGGTCTATCCCCTCCCCCGGAATCTGGCGCCTCCATGGTGGCCAAGCCAGGCCGGTCCATGGTGGCGGAGTCTGGCGTGGCCACGTCTGTGGCGGTCGTGCGTAGCTTGGCGGCTGCCGCCTCACCGCGGCGTGCGTCGCGGGCGGCGAGCAGCACCGTCATGCCCCTGGCGGCCAATTGCGCGGCGACCTCGAAACCTATGCCCTTGTTCGCCCCGGTCACCAGGGCGATCGTCGATGCGGTCATTCCCCGAGCACACCACCATTGATCGTGGCCGGGCCAACACCAGCTGGGTCACGATCGATACCCTGCGGGTATGGAGACGCGTGAGCTGGCCTACTTCGCCGCCGTCGCCGAGGAGCTGCACTTCGGCCGGGCGGCCGCGCGGCTGGGGATCGCGCAGCCGCCGCTGTC
Source organism: Nonomuraea sp. NPDC050680 (assembly GCF_040654555.1). Classification (NCBI taxonomy): domain Bacteria; kingdom Bacillati; phylum Actinomycetota; class Actinomycetes; order Streptosporangiales; family Streptosporangiaceae; genus Nonomuraea; species Nonomuraea sp. NPDC050680. Next base: position 129,849 of record NZ_JBFAIF010000001.1, read on the forward strand.
GAGGGCGATCCAGAAACTCGAACGACGGCTCGGGGTGACCCTCTTCGACCGCTCGGGCCGCCGGGTGGCGCTCACCCCGGCGGGCGAGGTACTGGCCCGGGAGGCCGCCAAGGCCCTGGACGCGGTGGCGGCCGCCGAACACCGCACCCGCAGGGCGGGGCGCACCGAGCCACGGCTCGTGGTGGCCCTGAAGCCGGGCGGCGACGGCGCGCTGCTGCCGGACATCCTGGCCGCCTACCAGTCGTGCCCGGACGCCCTGCCGGTGGAGGTGGTGCTGTGCGGGGTGGCGGAGCGGGCCCGGCTGTTGCGTGACGGTACGGCGGACGTGGCGTTCCTGCACCGCCCTTGGGAGGACATGACGGGGTTCGACACGGAGCCGCTGCTGGTGGAGGGCGGTGTGGCCGTCGTACCTGCCCGGCACCCGCTGGCGGGACGGCCGTTCGTCCACCTCGCCGACCTGGACGCCGACCCGACCCCACGCTGGCCCGATCCCCGCACTCCCAATCCTGGCGCCTCCGGGCGGCATGCCTCCGAGCCGCACGTCTCCGGACCGCACGTCTCCGGACCGCACGTCTCCGGACCGCACGTCTCCGGACCGCACGCCTCCGGACCGCAGGTCGCGTCCAAGTCGCTGGGCGGGTCCGAGTCGCATGTCGCGGCCGGGCTGCGGGCGGGTGATGCCGCTCAGATCATGCAGTTGGTCGCACTCGGCAGACTGATCGCCGTCGTCCCCGAATCGGCCAAGGAGCAGGTACGGCGCGATCTGGTCTGCGTCCCGGTCGTGGACGCCGCCCCCACCACGGTCGTTCTGGCCTGGCCCGAGCAGACCCGCTCCGCCGCCCTGGCCGCCTTCGTCCGCACCGCCGCAGACATCGCGAAGGTCGCGACCGCGAGCATCGCGGGTGCGGACGTCGCGGGTGACACGGAAGACTCCGGGCGCTGGGACCGAACCGGATGACGATAGTTTGTGCCAGTGACAGCTATCGATCCCACCGTGACCGGCGCGCACGCCATCGGGCTCGCGACCATCGCCGCTGACGGCACCGTACTTGACACCTGGTTCCCCGCTCCTCAGCTGGGCGACCCGCCCGTTACGGGCACCGAGCGGCTCTCCGCCGAGGAGGCCGGCGAGCTGGCCTCGCTGGTGGGTCCCGACCCGGCCAGAGGTGTCGAGGTGGTGGCCGTGCGCACCGGCATCGCCAAGCTCTCCGAGCCGCCGGCGGACACGCACGACGCCTACCTCAGACTGCACCTGCTCTCCAGCCGCCTGGTCCAGCCGCATGGTCTGAGCCTCGACAACCTGTTCTCCTTGCTGGCCAACGTCGTGTGGACCAACTTCGGGCCGTGTCCGGTGGAGGGGTTCGAGCAGACCCGGCTGAGGTTGCGGGCCCGGGGGGCGGTGTCGGTGTACGGGGTGGACAAGTTCCCGCGGATGGTCGACTACGTGCTGCCGGCGGGTGTCCGGATCGCCGACGCCGACCGGGTACGCCTCGGCGCGCACCTCGCCACCGGCACCACAGTGATGCACGAGGGCTTCGTGAACTTCAACGCCGGCACCCTGGGCGCCTCGATGGTCGAGGGCCGCGTCTCGGCGGGCGTGATCGTCGGCGACGGCTCCGACGTGGGCGGCGGCTCCTCGATCATGGGTACGCTCTCCGGCGGCGGCAAGGAGGTCATCTCCATCGGCGAACGCTGCCTGCTGGGCGCGAACGCGGGCATCGGCATCTCGCTGGGCGACGACTGCGTGGTGGAGGCGGGCCTCTACGTCACAGCGGGCACCAAGGTCGCGCTCCCGGACGGCCGCGTCGTCAAGGCCAAGTCACTGTCCGGCACGAACGGCCTCCTGTTCCGCCGCAACTCCCAGACCGGCGCCGTGGAAGCCGCCCCTCGCGCCGGCGGCCCCGTAGAGCTCAACGCCTCGCTCCACGCCAACTGACCGGCAGCACCCCCTGAGCCGCCGACCGTGACCCGTCCCCGCGCTGCCCACGGAGACGGCCAAGAACGCGCACGTCACGGCGGCGAGCCGGGGAAGCGGAGGAGCGTTCCCCTGGAGGGCCGTCAGCCGGCCGTCCAGGGTGGGTCTTCCCGTGCTTTGCCGTAAAAGATGGCCCTAAAAGGTTTGCCGTTAAATTAATTGCCGTGGGAGACCGCGGAGCCGATGGTGTGGACGCGGAGGGCGTTGGTGGAGCCCGGCGTGCCGGGAGGGGAGCCGGCCACGATGACCACCTTGTCGCCCTTCTCCAGGCGGCCCAGCGTCAGCAGCGACGCCTCCACCTGGCGCACCATGTCGTCCGTGTGGTGGACGAACGGCACGTGGAAGGTCTCCACACCCCACGTCAGCGACAGCTGCCCCCGCACGTGCGTTGCCGAGGTGAAGGCCAGCAGGGGGATCGGCGAGCGGTAGCGGGCCAGGCGGCGGGCCGTCTCGCCCGACATCGTGAACGCGATCAGGGCCTTCGCGCCCACGATCGCGCCGACCTCGGCGGCGGCGCGGGCGATGGCGCCGCCCGTCGTCTCCGGCAGGCGCTCCAGGGAGTGGGTGGCGTGCAGCGAGTGCTCCTCCGCCGCGCGCGCGATGCGATCCATGGTGGAGACCGACTCGATGGGATAGTTGCCCACCGAGGTCTCGCCCGAGAGCATGACCGCGTCGGCGCCGTCCATGACCGCGTAGGCGACGTCGGACGCCTCGGCGCGGGTGGGGCGGGGCGCGCTCATCATCGAGTCGAGCATCTGGGTGGCGACGATGACCGGGCGGGCCTTCTCGCGGCAGAGCTCGATGATGCGCCGCTGGACGATCGGCACCTGCTCCAGGGGCAGCTCGACGCCCAGGTCGCCGCGGGCGACCATGATGCCGTCGAAGGCCTCGACGATCTCGGGCAGGCGGTCGACCGCCTGCGGCTTCTCGATCTTGGCGAGCAGCGGGAGCCGGACGGCCTCCTGCTCCATGATGTTGCGCACCACGTCGGCGTCGGACGGGCGGCGGACGAAGGACAGGGCGATCATGTCGAAGCCGGTGCGCAGCGCCCAGCGCAGGTCGGCCTCGTCCTTGTCGGTGAGCGCGGGCGCGCTGACGTTGATGCCCGGCAGGTTGAGGCCCTTGTTGTCGGAGATCATGCCGCCGATGACGACGCGCGTGATGACGCGGTCACTCTCGACGCTGGTCGCCTCCAGGACGAGGCGGCCGTCGTCGACCAGGATGGTGTCACCGGGGCGTACGTCGCCCGGCAGGCCCTTGTAGGTGGTGGAGACCTGCTCGCGGTCTCCCGGCACGTCCTCGGTGGTGATCGTGAAGACGTCGCCGAAGCCGAGCCGGACCGGGCCTTCCTCGAACCTGCCGACGCGGATCTTGGGGCCCTGCAGGTCGGCGAGCACGCCTACACCGCGGCCGAGATCGGCCGCCACCTCTCTGACCCGGTCGTATACCTCACGGTGCATGTCATGGTCGCCATGACTGAGGTTGAACCGGGCCACGTCCATGCCGGCGGCGATCAGCTCACGCAGGCGTTCGGGAGAGGACGTGGCAGGACCTAGAGTGCAGACTATTTTCGCGCGACGAGTCACGAGTCCTACCTTAATTGGTACAGACCACTTGGCTGTCATTGACGACGCAGAACGTACCCGGCGTAGGAGAACAACACGAGAATGGCGACCCCCAGACGGGCCAAGTTCGCGTATTCCTCGGGGTAGATCACGCCTTCGATGTAGTGGTCGATGAAGCCGGTGGGCGGGAGGCCCTGGAGGCCGGCGTTGCGGCGCCCCCAATCCTCCACCACCGTGAGCGGGCATTCGACGCCGGTGGCCAGCGAGATCAGGCCCCAGGTCGCGACCGCGAGATGGACCCAGATCGTGCGCCGCCAGCGCCATGCGACATACCCGCCCACGGCCATGTTGGCCAGGAAGGCGAAGTGCACCACCATCGCGGTGTCCGCGAAGAGGCGATACATCATGGTCTGACGGTAGCGCGCTTCCAGAACATCATGGACTGGCGGTCACCGTTTCCCGGGACGTCATGGCGTGATGGTCGCGGCCTTCCAGGCGTCGACGATGCCGTGGCCGTAGAAACCGTTCTTGGACTTGCCGCCCTCGCAGGTCTGCTTGTCGCTCTCGTAGGTGTACGTACGGGGCGACGGGCACGCCCTGTGGTCGGCGGTCTTGTACAGAAGCTTCTCGACGGTGGCGGGAGAGAGCGCCACTCCGCCCTTGCCGGGCTTGCCGAAGCGGCTGATCAGGATCGCGGCGACGCCGGTCGCGTGTGGGGCCGCCATCGAGGTGCCGTCCAGATACTGGTAGTAGGAGCAGGGCCTGCTGCTGCAGTCACGGACGACCGCGGAGGTCTTCGGCTTGCCCGACTTGTCCAGCAGGCCGGTACGACGGAGCACAGCCTCGGGGGCGGCCGCCAGGATCGACCTGGTGGTCGAGGCGCCCTTGCCCTCCGTCACGTCGCCGCCGGGCGCGGCCAGGTCGGCCTGCTCGATCCCGTAGTCGCTGTAGCCGGCCTTGCGGCCTGAGGGGCCCACCGCGGCGATCGAGATGACGCCCCTGGACTCGGCGGGCACATTGATGCAGGAGTTGTCGACCTTGCGGGTCTTCTCGCTGCCGCGCGGGTAGCCGGGACTGCTCGTGTCGGCCTTGGGCCTGCCGAGGTCGGTGGAGCCGTTGCCGAGCGCGGAGATGAGCGTGACGCCCTTCTTGCGCGCGTAGTCGAGTGCCCGCTGCATGCCGGTGATGATCGCGCGCTGCTGCAGCTGCTGCTTCTTGCTGTCGGCCTTGTTGTGCGCGCAGTTGAACAGCCACGGGTCCACGTAGTAGCTCATGTTCACCACGTCCACGCCGATGTCGGCGGCGTACGTGAGCGCGTCGAGGCTGGGCTTGAGGAAGAAGAACCCGGAGTCCTGCCCCGCCCTGATGTTGACGAGCTGCACACCCGGCGCCACGCCCGCGATGCCGATGTGGTTCAGCGGCGAGCCGATCGTGCTGGCCACGTGGGTGCCGTGGCCCTCGTCGTCCTGGTCGACCGGGTCCTTGCAGCTCGACACCTCGCAGGGGCCGTCGAGCGTGTCGCCGTTCTCGTCGTTCGGCTTGTCGGTGACGAAGTTGCGGCTGAGGGCGCGGTTGAAGTTCGGGGCGATGTCGGGGTGTTTGCCGTCGATACCGGTGTCGATGACGCCGACGAGCACCTTCTTGCTGCCGGGCACCTTCTTGTTGGCGCGGTCGGCGCCGATCATCCTCATGTCCCACTGGCGGGGAGCGAGCGGCTCTCCCGCCCTGGTGGTGAGGGCCGACGCGTCGGGGAACGCCTGCGGCTCCAGCGCGGCCGTCGTGCCTTGGGTGGGTGTGAGCCCGGCCGCGAAGCCGATTTCGCGGTCGGTCGTGACGCCGACGACGGCCTGGTCCGCGCCGAGGGCCTCGACGAACGCGTCGCCGCCGCCCTTGGCCACGACGTAGCCGAGCTTGGCGTCGGTGCTGACGAGGTGGCCGCCCGCGCGCTCGACGGCGGAGAGTGCCGCCCCCGCTCGGCCGTCGGCATAGAAGACCAGGTACTCCTTGTCCGGCCCCGCCTTGGGCCCCGCAGGGGGCGCGCAGGCCGCTAGCGAACCGGCCACGGCCACGGCCATCAGGCCGGCGGCGAATCGCCTCATTCTTCCCCCATCCACGGCGTCACACCAGAAAGTGCATCTTCCCGACCCGAGTCCCTAGATGCAACTTTGTCGCAAAATTTCGGTCTTTAGAGGGCAAAGTGGGATCAGTTTGCCGGTCCCGGTCAGGCAAAAGGGCAGCCGTGGTCAAGAGTACGCACGTCACGGCGGCCGGCCCGGGAACCGGAGGAGCGTTCCCCTGGACGGAGCCCAGCCCCGCGCAGAGGGTGGGGCCGGCCACTGCCGGCCGTAAAGAAACCGAAACGCCCGCCCGGACAGACCGGGCGGGCGCCTCGAAACAGCAAGACCGTCAGACGAATAGACCGTCAGACGAGCAGACGTGCCGCCGGCGTCAGATCATGAACGTCAGACGAGCGGACGCGCGGTGGGCAGGATCGGGTACGGCAGGGAGGTGTCGCCGCACAGGAACCGGTCCACCCCCGAGGCGGCCGCGCGGCCCTCGGCGATCGCCCAGACGATGAGCGACTGCCCGCGACCCATGTCGCCCGCCACGAAGACCCCGTCGACCTTGGACATGTACGACTTGTCGCGGGAGACGTTCCCACGCGCGTCGTAGAACCCGTCCCCACCGACGTCGGCCAGGTCCTGGAGCAGGGCACCCTTCTCCGGGCCGAGGAAGCCCATCGAGAGCGTGACCAGCTCGGCCGGGATCTCCCGCTCGGTGCCGGGGATCGGCTTGAAGCCGTTCTGCGGACCCTCGACCTCGACCAGCCGCAACGCGCGGATGTTTCCGGCGTCGTCGCTGACGAACTCCGTCGTCGAGACCGCGTACACCCGCGCGCCCCCGCCCTCCGCCAGCTCCTCGTGCGCGCTCTCCATCTTGAACAGGATGGGGAACGTCGGCCACGGCTGGCTGCCGGGCCGGGCGGCGGGTGGCTGCGGCATGATCTCCAGCTGGGTGACCGACTTGGCCCCCTGCCTGATCGCCGTGCCGATGCAGTCGGCCCCGGTGTCGCCGCCGCCGATGACCACGACGTGCTTGTCCTTGGCCGAGATGGGAGGCTCGCTGAGGTCGCCCTCCTGCACCTTGTTCGACAGGGGCAGGTATTCCATCGCCTGGTGGACGCCACCGAGCTCGCGCCCGGTCACCGGCAGGTCGCGCCACAGGGTGGCACCGCCCGCCAGCACCACCGCGTCGAACTCCGAGCGCAGCTCGGCCGCCGTGACGTCGACGCCGACGTTCACGCCGGTGCGGAACTCGGTGCCCTCGGCCCGCATCTGGTCCAGACGCCGCTCGATGTGGCGCTTCTCCATCTTGAACTCGGGGATGCCGTAACGCAGCAGGCCGCCGACGCGGTCCGCGCGCTCGAACACCACCACGTCGTGGCCCGCCCGGGTGAGCTGCTGAGCCGCGGCCAGCCCGGCGGGACCCGAGCCGACGACCGCGACCTTCTTGCCCGTCTTCACCAGCGGGGGCTGCGGGCTCACCCAGCCCTCGGCGAACGCGCGGTCGATGATCTCGACCTCGACCCGCTTGATCGCCACCGGGTCGGAGTTGATGCCGAGCACGCACGCCGCCTCGCACGGAGCCGGGCAGAGCCTGCCGGTGAACTCCGGGAAGTTGTTCGTGGCGTGCAGCCGCTCGATCGCCTCCCGCCAGTCGGCGCGGTGGACCAGGTCGTTCCACTCGGGGATGAGGTTCCCGAGCGGGCAGCCGTTGTGGCAGAACGGGATGCCGCAGTCCATGCAGCGTGCCGCCTGCTTGGTCAGCTTGTCCTGGGAGAAGTCCTGGTAGACCTCCCGCCAGTCGCCGATGCGGACGTCGATGGGGCGGCGCTCGGGCAGCTCCCGGTCGTGCGTGAGAAAACCCTTGGGGTCAGCCATCGGTTACGCCTCCCTTAACCCTGAACCGCGGCGGCCATGACCGCCTCGTCGATGTCCCTGCCTTCGATGCGGGCGGCCTCGGCAGCCTCCATGACCCGCTTGTAGTCGGTCGGCATGATCTTGCCGAACCGGGCGAGCGCCGCGTGCCAGTCGGCCAGCAGCTCCTTGGCGACCGGTGAGCCGGTCTCCGCGAAGTGCTTCTCGACCGTCTCGCGCAGGAACTCGCCGTCCTCCTCGGTGAGCTCCTCGATGGCGACCATCTCGCGGTTGACCCGCCCGAGGTTGAGGTCGAGCAGGTAGGCGACGCCGCCGGACATGCCCGCCGCGAAGTTGCGCCCGGTCGGGCCGAGGACGACCGCCTTGCCGCCGGTCATGTACTCGCAGCCGTGGTCGCCGACGCCTTCGACGACCGCGGTGGCGCCGGAGTTGCGGACGCAGAAGCGCTCGCCGACGACGCCGCGGATGAACGCCTCCCCGGACGTGGCGCCGTAGAGGGCGACGTTGCCGGAGATGATGTGACCGTCGAGCGGGGCCTCCTCGTGCGGCCGCAGCGTGATGCGCCCGCCCGACAGGCCCTTGCCCAGGTAGTCGTTGGCGTCACCGGTCAGCCGCAGCGTGATGCCGCGCGGGAGGAATGCCCCGAACGAGTTGCCCGCCGAGCCGGTGAAACTGATGTCGATCGTGTTCTCCGGCAGGCCGGCGCCACCGTAACGCTTGGTGACCTGGTAGCCGAGCATGGTGCCGACTGTCCTGTTCACGTTGCGGATCGGCAGCTCCAGCGTGACCGGGGTGCCGTTGTTCAGGGCACCTTCGGCCAGCTGGATCAGCGTGTTGTCCAGCGCGTGCTGCAGCCCGTGGTCCTGCTCGACCGTGCGGCGCAGCGGGGTCCCCGCCGGCAGCTCCGGCTGGTGGAGGATCGGCGACAGGTCGAGACCGCTGGCCTTCCAGTGGTCCTCGGCGGCCGTCATGTCGAGCAGCTCGACGTGCCCGATCGCCTCTTCGAGCGAGCGGAAGCCCAGCTCGGCGAGGTATTCGCGGATCTCCTCGGCGATGAACTCGAAGAAGTTCACCACGAACTCGGGCTTGCCGGTGAAGCGCCTGCGCAGCTCGGGGTTCTGCGTGGCGACGCCCACCGGGCAGGTGTCGAGGTGGCAGACCCGCATCATCACGCAGCCGGACACGACCAGCGGAGCGGTGGCGAAGCCGTACTCCTCCGCGCCGAGCAGCGCGGCGATGACCACGTCACGGCCGGTCTTGAGCTGGCCGTCCACCTGCACCACGATGCGGTCGCGCAGCCCGTTGAGCAGCAGCGTCTGCTGCGTCTCCGCCAGGCCGAGCTCCCACGGCGCGCCCGCGTGCTTCAGCGACGTGAGCGGCGAGGCGCCGGTGCCGCCGTCGTGGCCGGAGATGAGCACCACGTCGGCGTGCGCCTTGGACACGCCCGCCGCGACCGTGCCGACTCCGACCTCGGCCACGAGCTTGACATGCACGCGCGACTCGGGGTTGGAGTTCTTCAGGTCGTGGATGAGCTGGGCCAGGTCCTCGATCGAGTAGATGTCGTGGTGCGGCGGCGGCGAGATGAGGCCGACGCCGGGCGTGGAGTGCCGGGTCTTGGCGATCCACGGGTAGACCTTGTGGCCGGGCAGCTGGCCGCCTTCACCGGGCTTGGCGCCCTGGGCCATCTTGATCTGCAGGTCCGCCGCGTTGACCAGGTATTCGCTCGTCACGCCGAACCGGCCCGACGCCACCTGCTTGATGGCGCTGCGCCGCCTCGCGTCGTACAGGCGCTCCGGGTCCTCGCCGCCCTCGCCGGTGTTGGACTTGCCGCCCAGCTGGTTCATGGCGATGGCGAGCGTCTCGTGCGCCTCCATCGAGATGGAGCCGTACGACATCGCGCCGGTGGAGAACCGCTTGACGATCTCGGAGACCGGCTCGACCTCGTCGATCGGGATCGGGCTCCGGCCCTCCTTCAGCTTGAACAGCCCGCGCAGCGTCATGAGCCGCTCCGCCTGGGAGTCCACCATGCCGGTGTACTCCTTGAAGATCTCGTAGCGGCGCGTGCGGGTGGCATGCTGCAGCTTGAAGACCGTCTCGGGGTTGAACAGGTGCGGCTCGCCCTCGCGCCGCCACTGGTACTCGCCGCCGATCTGGAGCCCGCGGTGCGCGTTCGGCACCCTCGGGTAGGCGTGCGCGTGCCTGCGGGCGGCCTCTTCGGCCAGCACGTCGAAGCCGACGCCGCCGAGCCGCGAGGTGGTGCCGGTGAAGCAGGCGTCGACGACCTCCTGGCTCAGGCCGAGCGCCTCGAAGATCTGCGCGCCGGTGTAGGAGGCCACGGTGGAGACGCCCATCTTCGACATCACCTTGATGACGCCCTTGCCGTAGGCCTTGATCAGGTTCCGTACGGCCTTGTGCTTGTCGACCTGGAGCACACCGGTGTCGACCAGGTCCTCGACGGTCTCGATGGCCAGGTACGGGTTGACCGCGCCCGCGCCGTAGCCGATGAGCAGCGCCATGTGGTGGCACTCCCGCGCCTCACCGGTCTCGACAACAAGACCGATCTTGGTGCGGGTCTTCTCCTGGATCAGGTGGTGGTGGACCGCCCCGGTCAGCAGGAGCGCCGGGATCGGCGCCAGCGTGTCGGACGAGCCGCGGTCCGACAGCACGATGATGCGCGCCCCGTTGGCGATCGCCTCCGACGCCTCGGCGCGGATCTCCTCCAGGCGGTGCAGCAGCGCCGCGCCACCGCCCGACACCTCGTAGAGGCCGGAGATCACGTGCGGGTCGAAGCCGGGCAGGTCGTGCTCGTCGTTGATGTGGATGATCTTGGCGATCTCGTCGTTGTCGATCACCGGGTACGGCAGCACGAGCTGGCGGCACGACGCGGGCCCGGGGTCGAGCAGGTTGCCCTCCGGCCCGAGCACGCTGGCCAGCGAGGTCACCAGCTCCTCGCGGATGGCGTCCAGCGGCGGGTTCGTGACCTGCGCGAACAGCTGGGTGAAGTAGTCGAACAGCAGCCTGGGCTTCTCGCTGAGCACCGCGACAGGCGTGTCGGTGCCCATGGAGCCGATCGGCTCGGCACCGTTCCTGGCCATCGGCGACAGAATGATCCGCAGCTCTTCCCCGGTGTAACCGAAGGTCTGCTGCCGCTTGACGAGCGCCTCGTGCGTGGGGATCTCCCGCTGGCGGGCCGGCAGCTCCTCGAAGCGGACCAGGCCGGCGTGCAGCCAGTCCTCGTACGGCAGCGCGGCGGCGAGCTCGGCCTTGATCTCGTCGTCTTCGATGATCTTGCCGCGGGCGGTGTCGATGAGGAACATCCGGCCGGGCTGCAGGCGGCCCTTGCGCACCACGTCTTCTGGCTTGAAGTCGAGCACGCCCGCCTCGGAGGCCAGCACGACCAGCCCGTCGGCGGTCACCCAGAAGCGGCCCGGGCGCAGGCCGTTGCGGTCGAGCACGGCTCCGGCCAGCGTGCCGTCGGTGAAGGTGATCGACGCGGGGCCGTCCCACGCCTCCATCATCGAGGAGTGGAACTCGTAGAAGGCCCGCCGCGCGGGATCCATCTCGGTGTGGTTCTCCCACGCCTCGGGGATCATCATCAGGACGGCGTGGGGCAGGCTCCGGCCGCCGATGTGGAGCAGCTCCAGGGCCTCGTCGAAGGATGCGGTGTCGCTGCCGTCTGGATCGCAGATCGGGAAAAGTCGCGACATGTCGCCCGGGATCTGGGCGGATTCGAGCATCGCCTCGCGGGCCCGCATCCAGTTGCGGTTGCCCTTGACCGTGTTGATCTCGCCGTTGTGGGCGATGTAACGGTAGGGGTGGGCCAGCGGCCAGCTCGGGAAGGTGTTGGTGGAGAAGCGCGAGTGCACCAGCGCGATCGCGCTCTCGTAGCGCTCGTCCGACAGGTCGGGGAAGAACGGCTCGACCTGGTCGGGGGTGAGCATGCCCTTGTACACGATCGTACGGGCGCTCAGCGAGGGGAAGTAGACGTCCACCTCGTGCTCGGCCCGCTTGCGCAGGCAGAACGCCAGCCGGTCCAGCTCGAGCCCCGACTCTCCGTTGGGGCCCGCCACGAACAGCTGCGTGAAGTGCGGCATGACGGCTCTGGCGCTCGGCCCGGGCAGCGCCCGGTCGACCGGCACCTCGCGCCAGCCCAGGACGTTCAGGCCTTCCTCGGCAGCGATCTCCTCGATCATGCGGAAGGCGATGTCGCGCGCCTCACCGTCGAACGGCAGGAAGGCCATGCCGACGGCGTAGTGGCCGGACTCGGGCAGCGCGAAGCTCACGTTCGTACGGAAGAAAGTGTCCGGGATCTGGGTGAGAATCCCGGCTCCGTCGCCTGTGTCAGGCTCGCTACCCTTGGCCCCCCGGTGATCGAGATTGCACAGCGCCGTCAGCGCCTTCACCACGATCCCGTGCCCGCGGCGCCCGGCGACGTCGGCCACCATGGCGACTCCGCAGGCATCATGCTCGTTGGCGGGGTGGTAGAGGCCCTGGGGCTCGGGGAACCCGAGGTGGGCAGCAGGCATTGAATCCCTCCCGTCGTCATCGTCTGTCAAGAACTGCTCTACAGGCGGGGACGACGTTGGCCCTGCTGCGTGTGCGTAGAGGCTACAACACCCTGCCGGAATAGTTCCCGCCTGGTCCACATCGCGAACATTGGCGACAATCCCGACATACGGCCTGCTATGTCCCAAACACCGGACTGGAGGCCCGGAATTCCCTCGATAGGGTTGGACCATGGACCGTGACGGGGTGGAACGCCTGCTCGACGAGGCCGGAGTCGACGGCAGACGGCTCAGGCACGCCCTGACGCTCCTCTGCGACGGGCAGTGGTGGACCCTGTCCGACCTGGTCAGGGAGGCGGCGACAGCCCGGCGGACGATCGAGGCGCTGCTGCGCGAGGTCCCGTTGGAGCGCTCTGGCGACAGGTTCCGGGTGCCGCTCACGCATTCTCCCGATTTCCAGGACCTGCTGGCCGTGGCCCCGCCCCCGGCCGACCCGGTCGCCTACCTGCTCCCCCACTACACGCAGGTGCTCGACCGGCTGCGCCGCCTCATCGACGGGGCGCCGCGCTCCCGCCACGCGCTGGACCACGTGGCCGCCACCCCCGACACCGTGCTGCGCAGGGCGCTGCTGCTCGGTTCCCGCTTCTGGCTGCGGGGCGCGAAGCTGCTGTTCGTGGGCGACCACGACCTCACCTCGCTGGCCGTCAAGCTGGTCCATCCCGAGGCCGAGGTCACCGTGGTCGACATAGACGAGCGCATCCTGGCCTATCTGGACGCCCAGGATCTCGGCGTGCGCACCCGGTGGGCCGATCTGCGGCTGTCGCTGCCACCGTCGGCCCGCGAGCACGACCTGGCCGTCACCGACCCGCCGTACACACCGGAGGGCGTCGGGCTGTTCGTGGCGCGCGCGATCGAGGGGCTCAAGGACGATGGGCGGGTGCTGCTGGCGTACGGGGCGAGCGAGCGCACTCCGATGCTCGCCCTGAAGGTGCAGAACTCCCTCTCCGCCCTCAACCTCACATATGACGCTATTTACCCAGATTTCAATAGATATTTCGGGGCGGAAGCCATCGGCTCCGCCGCCGACCTCTACGTTCTGCGTCCCACCACCAAAACCCGTCCCGCCGTCACCGCCCGTCTCGACCGCCTGACCACCGCCATCTACACCCAGGGCCCCCAGTCGATCGAGTCCACCGGCTCCTCGGCGGCCGACAGCTCCTCGGCGGCCGACGCCGACCTGCTGGTGGGTGACTGGCCGAAGGAGCTGCCGCAGCCCCGGGTGAAGCTGTCCACGTGGCTGGCCAAGCCCTACGCCGCCGCCGTGGAGCGGGTGGCGATCGCGCTGCCCGCCGGCCTGGAGGCCGCGCTCCCACGCCTCCTGCTGGCCACGCGCGCCGCCCGGGTGCGGGTCCTGCTGCCCGCGCCGACCCCCCTCCCGGACATCCTGGGGTCCGTCTATGAGCTGACGTCCGACGACGGTGTCCTGGACGCCGTACGGCTCCCGCAGCCGATCGGCGACGAGGCCGGGGTGCTGCGGCGGATCCTCGACAACGGGCACGGCAAACTGGCCAACACCTGGCGCGAGGGGCTCATCGCGCTGGCCCGCTCACAGGGCACCACCCTCACCAAGAACGACGCCCGCTCCCTCATCCGCCAGGCGGCGCCCTGGGCCGAGGGCGTCACCCCACTGGAGACGCCCCTCCACCGCCTCGCCGACCTGCCCACCACGGTCTCCGCCACGGTCACGGCCCTGTCCAAGACCACCTGACCGCGACCGCGGACGCCAGGCCCGCCAACGCCGGGCCCACGTGATCTGGGCCCGCCGACGCCGGGCCCACGTGAGCTGGTCCCGCCGACGCCGATGTCAGGTCGCGGCGACCACGCGCTTCTGGATGATGTGCCCGAGCCCGTCGAGGGCGACGAGCTGCGACACCAGGTCCCCCGCATCCTCCGGCCGCACCGGCCCCACCCAGGCGACGGTGACGTAATGGCCGAGCGCCCTGGCCTGCGCGCGGCTGCGTACGGCGTCGAAGGGGACCGCCTGCCGGACGAACCCGTCCTTGGCCAGCGCCTTCACCAGCGCGTCGGCGGCCCGCCCGTCGGTGAGGTTGAAGATGACGAACTGCCCCGCCCCCGAGTCGCCCGTGTACGTGGCCCGGAGCGCCTGCGTGCAGCCCGCCGCCGAGGCGCCCCAGAGGGCGTCGTCACAGTCCGCGAGCTGCTCGGCCGAGGCCCGGCGCAACCCGCCGAGCGTCTGCGTGGCGGGGGTGAACACCTCGTCCACGGTCAGCGGAGCCGCGTCACGCTGCCGGGAGTCGATGAGGGAGTAGAGCGCCGAGGTCGGCTCGCCACGGAAGGTGGACGGCCGGGCCTGGGGCCGCAGGAACAACAGCCAGCCCGCGACGGCGAGCACCGCCACCAGGGCCACGCCCAGCGGGATCACGACGCGGGCGCGCATCAGGACGCCGGCCCGGTGACCGAGACGACCCGGCGGTAGACGGCCTTCTCGGCCCCCCGGAGCGTCAGCGAGAGCGAGACGAAGTCGTCCTTGGGCGTGGGGGCGGCGCCGTCGGCCCGGCCGATCCAGACGAGCCCGACATAGTGCCCCAGGGCGTAGCCCCCTCCCTCGGTGTGAGCTCCCGGCGGGAAGGCGGTCTTGCCGGAGCCGACCGGGCGCGACCAGCCGCCCCGGTAGAGCGTCTTGAGCGACTCGACCAGCTCACTGGCGGCCTTGCCGTCGCCCAGGTTGAGCAGGGTGTACTGGCCCACGTAGCGGCCGTCCGGGGTGGTGTAGGCACCGCGGGCCGCCTGGCTGCACTCCGCGTCGGCGACCAGGTCGAGGAGTTCCTGGCCCCAGACGGCGGCCGAGCAGTCGGTGTCGAGCTTGCTGCCGGCCAGCTTGAGAGTGAGTTTCTTCTCACCGGTGAGCGTCTTCTGCCCGAACACCTCCTTCTCGGTGAGCGGCGTGCGGTCCTTGGCCCGGTCGGCGATCGGATCGAACAGCTTGGGCGAGGCCCAGCTGTGGTAGACCTCCGGCAGCGCCGCGTCGGCCTGCACGATGGGGGCGCCGGTGCGTTGTTCGGGGGTGTACTGGCCCAGCGAGTTCACGAAGGCGACCAGGGCGAACGCCGCGACCAGCACACCCACCGCCGACACGATGATCACCAGGAGCTTCTGCTTCTTGGGGTCCATCCCCAAATCGGTGAGCAGGGGGAACTGCCAGTCGGAGCGCGCGGGCCGCCGGCGCTTGCGGGTCGCCGTTCTGGAGGCCGTCACAGCCCACCCGCCCCGATCAGATTGCCCAGCCCGAACGTGAGCCCGGCCGCCACCACTCCGACGATCAGCTGCCGCAGCCCGGAGTACAGCCAGGAACGCGCGGTCACCGTGGAGACCAGCGCCCCCGCCCCGAACAGTGCCAGGCACGAGATGACCGCCGACACCCACAGGCTCGTCACGCCGACCAGGTACGGCGCGAGCGGCAGGAGCGCCCCCACGCCGAAGGACAGGAACGACGAGCCCGCGGCCACCTTGGGCGAGGGCAGGTCGTGCGGGTCGACGCCGAGCTCGCTCTGGGCGTGGACCTCCAGGGCCTGGGCCGGGTTCTCGGAGATCTGCCTGGCCACCTCGGCGGCCAGTTCCGGCGTCACGCCCCTGCTGATGAAGACCTGGGCGAGCTCTTCCTGCTCGGCCTCGGGGTGGCGTTCGAGCTCGCGGCGCTCGACGGCGATCTCGGCCAGGGCCAGCTCGCGCTGGCTGGCCACCGAGACGTATTCGCCCCCGGCCATCGAGAAGGCGCCCGCCGCCAGGCCCGCGATGCCCGCCAGGGCGATGACCTTGGTCTCGCCGGTGCCGCCCGCGACACCGGCGATGAGCGCGAAGTTGGACACCAGGCCGTCCATCGCGCCGAACACCGACGGCCGCAACCAGCCGCCGGTGACGTCACGGTGCTGGTGGTGCTGCTCCGCGCCCCCGCTCATCTCGAGTTCTTCTCCTGCTGAACGGCCTCGGGGGTCTCCTCCTGCTTCGCGGTCGCGTCGCCCTCGCTCGCGTCGCCCTCGCGGGCGGGCTCCTCGCGTACGGGCTCCTCGCGTACGGGCTCCTTGTCCGGCGCGCCGTCCTCAGCGACCACCGCCGGGTCCGGAGCATCCGCGCCTGCGACCTCAGGATCCGGGGTGTCGTCCGCTTCCCCGGCCTCTGAAGCGGCCTCCGAAGCCGCCGTGGTGTCGCCTGCCGAGTCGGCCTGGTCGACCCCGTGGGCCGGATCCGGGCCGCTCGCGGCGGCCTCCCGCTCGGCGGCCGGGAGGATGAACTCCTCGCTGTCCTTGTTGCGGGTCAGCCAGAAGTAGACCAGCGCTCCGATGAACACCACGATCGACGTCCACTGGTTCAGCCGAAGCCCCAGGAGCGTCACCGCGTGGTCCACCCCGCCGACGGGGTCGATCCGCAGCCCCTCGATCCAGAACCGCCCCAGCGTGTAGCCGGCGACGTAGAGGGCGAACAGCCGCCCATGGTGCAGCGCGAACCGCTTGCCCGCCCAGAGCAGGACGAAGCCCAGCAGGAGATCCCAGATCGACTCGTACAGGAACGTCGGGTGGTAGAGCACTCCCGGCTCGCCCCCGTGCAGCTGGTCGATCTCCAGACCCCACGGCAGCGTGGTCGGCCCGCCGTACAGCTCCTGGTTGAACCAGTTGCCCCAGCGGCCGATCGCCTGCGCGAAGATGATGCCGGGCGCCACCGTGTCGGCCACCGCGCTGAGCGACAGGCCGCGCCGGCGGCAGGCCAGCCAGACGCCGACGCCGCCGAGCGCGACCGCGCCCCAGATGCCCAGCCCGCCTTCCCAGATGAACAGGGCCTGGTAGGGCTTCTTGATCGCGCGGTCGCCGAAGTAGGTCTGCCAGTCGGTGATGACGTGGTAGAGGCGTCCGCCGATGAGACCGAAGATCACCGCGGGCACGGCGATGTCGATGATCGTGCCCGCCTGGCCGCCACGGGCGCGCCAGCGGCGCTCGCTCAGCCAGACGGCGAAGATGACGCCGAGCACGATGCACAGGGCATAGGCCCGGATCGGCACGAATCCGAGATACCAGACCCCTTGGGAAGGGCTGGGAATCGAGGCAAGGGGCATGTCAGGTGAGGGTAGCGGAAGCGGGACTACTTGGCCGCCTTCGTGACCGCATCGCGAAGATCCTTTGGCGCGAAGACGACCTTGTTGTCCAGGGCCGTGCCGTTGAGCTTGACGGTCGGCGTGCCGGTCAGCTTCTGCTCCTTGCTGACCTTGGCGCTGTAGTCGAGCTGGGCCTGTACGTTCTTCTGGCCGGTGATGCAGGTGTCGATACCCGCCCCCGTGGCCCCGGCCTCCTTGGCCCAGGCCACCATCTGGTCGGTCTTGAAGCCCTCGACCGTCTCACTGGGCTGGTTCTTGTAGAGCAGGTCGTGGAAGCCGGCCCATTGCCTGCCGTCGGTCAGACACCGGGCGGCGGCGCCGGCCCGCAGGGAGTTGGATTTCGTCGGATCGCTGGTGAAGATCGTGATGGGGTGGTAGACGACCTTGGCCTTGCCCTCGGCCGCGAGGTTCCTGAACGTGCTGCCGCTCACCTCCTCCATCTGCTTGCAGGCGGGGCACTGGAAGTCCTCGAAGATGTCGATGACGGGCTTGGTGACACCGCTCTGGGCCATGGTGACCGACCCGTCGGGGTTCACTGTGGTCGGCGGGAGCGCGCCGCCGACCTGCTCCGCCTGCGACGTGCTGGCGGCGTACCAGACGCCGAGCCCGACCGCCGCCACCGCGACCGCGCTCACGGTCGTGTAGGTGACGGCTTTTCTGCGCCGGTCCCGCGCACGGTCGGCGGCCTGCTGCGCCTTGATCTTCTCCCGTGCGGACTTCGCACGGTCCCCCTTGCTCATCAGCCGATCCCCTCTTGTTCATCGTATTCACGCTCGCCGCCCGCCAACCCGAGTGCCGAGTCGAGCGCGAAGTGTCCTGGCGGGAAGCGCACGATCCAGGCGCCGAGCACCACGAGACCGAAGTCGCGCAGGATGTCGAGCAGGTAGGCCGGCTGCTCCCCCGCCCCGAGCTGCCCGCCGCCCCCGAAGCAGCCGCAGTCGATCCGCAGGCCGTGCGCCCACGCCCAGGCGATGCCGAAGACGAAGGCGAACATGAGCAGCCCACCGACCACCCCGGCCACCCTGCTCAGCAGGCCGACGACCAGCAGCACTCCGACCACGATCTCCAGGATCGGCAGGCCGTAGCCCACGGTCGTGGCGAGCGAGTCGGGCAGCAGCTCGTAAGCCTTGACCGCCACGACGGAGTCGGACGGGTTGCCGATCTTCAGCCACCCGGCCACGATCAGCACCCCGCCCAGGACCAGCCGGGCAACGGTCGTCACCCAGGGTACCGCCGTCCGAGCGTTAAGTGACTGTTTCGACGCGACCACGGCTAGGGCTCCTCTTTCTCTGCGCTGGAAAGCGCACAGTATCGGAACCCATCTGACCACGCCCGGGATAAGACTCGGTTAAGAGGGTTTTCCCGCGCGCGGGCCGTACGCGCTGCTCACGGCGCCGGGGCGGACGGCCCCGACTCACCGAGCCCTACCCACAGACGCGCCCGGCCGAGCACCGACCGCGGTCGAACCCGGCCGAGCGTCAACCGCAGATGACCCGGCCTGACCGCAGACGAACTTGGCGGCGCCCCAGTCCGCGTGGTCGTTGCCGTTGCCGTCGCCGCCGTCGCCCGCCACGAGGTCCACGTAGCGGGCCCCGGTGAGGTCGGCGGTCAGGTCGTAGGCCGGATCCGCGGCCCGCAGCACCGGGCTGTGTGCCTTGACCACCCCGTCGGCGACGACGCTGTACTCCACGGACCCTCTGGTGGCCTGGACGTCGTCCACACCGACGGAGGCTGTGAAGGCCGTACACCGGCCGCCGAGGTAGACACGGACGTCGGCGGGCGCGTGCGTGCCCAGCCCCTTGGCGAACCTCTGGCCGCCGATCACGATCGGCGTGCCGTCGGCCGCGCCGAGGTCGCCGTTGGACCGATCGCGCTCGACCGGCCCCCAGCCGTTGGCCGCGCTGACCCACTCCAGGTCGCTCGCCCAGGCCTCCGCCGTGGGTGGCGGAGGCAGCGTCCGTACCGTCGTCACCGCGCCGACCGACTTGGCGGCTCCCGCCGCGGTGTAGGCGGCGTTGGCCTTGAGCTCGTAGGTGTCATAGGGCGTGTCCGCGGGCGGCGTCACCTTCCAGGTGGTCACCCGCTTGCCGCCGGGCTCCACCGTGCCGGGCTCCACCGTGCCGGGCTCCACCGTGCCGGTCCCGTCCCCGGCGGCGGTCCAGCCCTCGGGTACGGTCAGCGTCACCTTGACGTCCTGGGCCGCCACGTCCTCCAGGTTGACGAACGTGGTGGTGACCTCGGAGGCCGCGCCCTGCTCGAACGCGGGCGTCGCGGGCACCACGTCCAGCGACGCGCACGCCTGGGCCTCGGGATCCTCGCCCAGGTCCTTGACGGCGAAGTCGTCGAGGACGAAATCGGCCCCGGCCTGCTCGGGCAGCAGCGAGCGGAGCCCGACCCAGACGTCGCCGCAGCCCGCGACCACCCGCTCGGCGAACCTGCCCGTACTCCGCCGCTCCGGCACCGGCGTCCGCCGGGTCTCCACGCTGGAGGTGCCCTTGTCGTAGCCGGTCACCCAGGCGTAGGCGTCCGCCAGGGCACTCTGGTAGCCGAACGACACCTCATAGGCGTGTCCCGGCTCGAACCGGACGGTCTGCGGCACGGTCCGGTAGACCAGCCCCTGCCGCTCCTCGTGCGCCTTGAGCGACCAGTCGCCGCTGATCACGTCGTCGACGACCTTGCCGTTCCAGCCGGCCTGCGTGTACGGCTCGTACCGCTCCGACAGATGCGTACGCGCGTCGAACGCGCCACCGGCGTCACCCTTGACGAACGGCCCCCATCCCGGCTCGGCGGACTCGAAGGTCTCGATCCCACCCGCCGGATCGCCCCTGATGAGCCGTACGTCGTCCACCCGCACCTTCGCCGCACCGGCGGCGGCCGTGATCCGCAGCGTGACGGACTCGCGCGGCGCGGTGAAGGCGACCTTGACGCGCTGGAAGTAGGTGTCGTGCTTCTCGTCGGAGGCGATGTAGTTCTTCGCGGTCGAGCGCTGGATCGTCGTCTTCCGGCCACCGGCCTCCAGCGTGGTCTGCCGGGACTGCCCGGGTTCGACCTCGACGAACGCCGAGGCGGTATAGGTGTGGCCGGGCTGGAGGCCGCTCAGCCGCTGCTCCAGCCGGACCTGCGGACCGCCGCCGAGCAGGGCCACGCGCTGGCCACGCTCGTTCTTCTGGACGCTCACCGGGCCGGTGACCTGCCAGTCGCGCAGTCCGTCGCCGTTGAAGCCGGGATCGCGGACGCCGCTGCCCTCGCCCCAGCGGGGCTCGGCCTGGGCGGGCGCCCTGCCGGGGTAGAGCACGTACGGCACGCCCGCCTCGGCCCGCAGGGTGATCTTGCCGTCGGCCGGGGTGGCGACGCCTACCCGGACCCGGCCCTGGTCGGTGAGCTTGTAGACGGTCAGCGGCCGGGTGGCGTCCCAGGTGGTGGTGCCGCCGGCCGGGTTGTAGTGGTAGTACTTGCCCGCCCACGGCAGCAGGTACGTGGTGCCGTCGAGCACCTTGTGACCGCCCGCGAACAGCCGGCGCCTGCCGTCCACCACCGTGCCGCGCACGCCTCCGGTGAAGACGATCTCATCGGGGTTCCAGTCGGTGATCTGGTAGTGCTGCAGGAACTTGGCCGGCAGGTTGTACTCCCAGATGTTGCGGTAAAAGGCGGTGAAGTCGTTCTCCGCGGTCCAGCCCTCGAACTCGACGATGCGGGCGTTGCCCAGGATGGGATGGGCGTTCCAGACGTCTTTCTCGCCGTTGCGGATGAACCGGATGATCTGCGAGTTCAGTCCCTTGTTGGTGGCTCCGCCGTAGTTGAGGTCGTTGGCCCAGTGCGACCACAGCGACGAGCGCTCCAGCTTGTCGGCCCATTCGGTGGCCACCTGCCAGCCCTGCCCGCGCAGCTCGGTGAGCAGGCGGTCGGCCACCCAGCCGTGCGGGCGGTACACGTCCACGTACAGGACGGCCAGGTTCCTGTCGGTCTCGGCGCGCAGCCGCTGGAGCCGCTTGGCGAGGGTGCCCCTGGTCAGGTCGCCGCGCTGGTCGATCAGGTACGACTGGTCGAGCCAGTTCCAGCCCTTGGCGTCCTTGTTGACGAGCTGCTCGCTGAAGCTCTTCGCCTCGGGGTAGGACTCGGTGGCGTTGACGTGCACACCGAACGTCGCGTTCCAGTCCTTTCCGGTCTTGAGCAGGGTGTTGAGATCGGCCAGGCCGCCGGCTCGCTTGTTGTAGTTACCGCCGTAGTCGGGGTGGGCCGAGTCGTGGCCCTCCGACTGGTACCCCTTGAGCAGGGCCAGCTGCCCCAGGCCGTCGGTGGCCAGCGAGATCCGCTTGACGTCGTCGAGAGTGCGCAGGAACGGGTGGGTGGCCTGGCTGGAGAAGTTGAACGGGATGTGCGCGATCACCCGGTCCTTGGTCCGGTCCGCGCCCGGCGCCTTGACGCCGATGCTCCTGAAGGCGACGGCGCCGTCCTGCCAGTCGAGGCCGCCGTCGCCGTTGGCGTCGGGGGTGACCACGACCTTGGCCCACGGCAGGTCCTCGGTGAAAGGCGCGCCGGAGCCACGGTAGGTCCACTGACCGCTCCACACGCCGACCCTGATCCGGCCGCCGTCCTCCTGCCTGGCCTGGTGCCAGAAGCGGGCCGCGTCCTTGTCGGTGACGCCTGAGGGGCGGTCGTAGGTGGAGTTCGACTCGACCGCGGCGGCCAGGGCGCCGGTGTTGACGATGGCGTACGAGGCGCCGACCGGGGCGGCGTCGGGCGCCGTGCGCGGGGTGACGACGGCGAAGACGTCGGCCGTACGGGCGGAGTTGGGGTCGAGCCTGGTGAACGCGGTCGCGGCGCCCGGCTGGTCGCTGGTCACCGACACCAGGTCGTGGCCCGGCAGGTCGATGGTGTTGACCCGGAACGCCGCGGTGTCGGTGACCGCGTCGATCGCGAACGTCGTCACCCGGTCCTTGACGCGAATGCTGGCCTCCAGCGTGACGCCCGCCTCGAAGGTCAGCCGGTAGCGGGCGGACGCGCCGTCGGTGCCGCGCAGCGCGACCGTGGCCTCGTACGGGGTGCCGTTCAGCACCACGCCGGGCACGGCGGTGCTGCCGTCGAGGACGGCGCCGCTCGCCTTGTCGGTGTAGCGCAGGATCCTGGGGAAGGCCGGGTCGAGGTCGACGGCCAGTTGCCCGGAGGAGATCCTGACGGGCTTGGCCACGGTGGTGGGCTCGGGGGCCAGGTTCTGCTGCGTGGGGGACGGGGGCGTGGGGCCGGTGGTCGACTGGTCGGGCGAGGACAGCTCGTAGGTGGGCGTCGGCTCCGGAGTGGGCTCCTCGCCTCGTACGGAACTCGCGGCGTCTTGCACGTCTTGCACGGAAGCCGCGGCGTTTTGTGCGGAAGTCGCCGGTACGCGCGTGGCTTGGGCGGGGGCGGCCAGGACGACGGCCGATAAGGCGAGGAGGGCGGCTACGAAGGTAACGGGACTCCGACGCATATATGTCCTTTCACAGGTATGCGTCGTACTGCGTGGGGCCCCGATACCAACACCCGCCGCCGCAACACGCGCCATGGACCGACGCCAGAAATTCTGACACTTGTCCAGTTGCGAGTCGCGTGATTTGACAGAAACGGGTTAGGCGCGGGAGCGGACGCCCCCCGCCATCTCCCGGGCCAGCACGCCGATCGACTCGCGGCCCGCCGCCTCGTCGGGCGCGTCGAGCATCCGGCGGATGAACGCCGAGCCCACGATGACGCCGTCGGCGTAGCCGGCCACCTCGGCGGCCTGCTTGCCGGTGCCGACGCCCAGCCCCACGCACACGGGCAGCGCGGTGTGCGCGCGGGTGCGCTTGACCAGGTCCTCGGCCGCCACGTTGACGGTCTCCCTGGCGCCCGTGACGCCCATCAGCGAGGCCGCGTAGACGAACCCGGTGCAGCAGTCGACGACGGCCTTGATGCGCGCCTCGGTGGAACTGGGCGCCACCAGGAACACGGTGTCGATGCCCGCCGCGGCCGAGGCCGCCCGCCACGGCTCCGACTCCTCCGGCGTCAGGTCGGGCGTGATCGTGCCGACGCCACCCGCGCCGGCCAGGTCACGTGCGAACCGCTCGGCACCGTAGCGGTCGATCGGGTTCCAGTACGTCATGACCAGCGTGGCCGCGCCGGTGGCGGCGACTCCCTCGACCGTGCGCAGGACGTCGGCGATCCGGGTGCCGTTGAGCAGCGACCGGTGCACGGCGTCCTGGATGGTCGGCCCGTCCATGAGCGGGTCGGAGTAGGGCAGCCCGATCTCGATCACGTCGCAGCCGGCCTCGACCAGGGCGGCGGCCGCGGTGATGGCGCCTTCCTTGGACGGGAAGCCCGCGGGCAGGTAGCCGACGAGCGCGGCCCGGTTCTCCGCCTTCGCCGTGGCGAAAACCGTCTGAAGAGTAGTCATGATCGTCCGTTCTCAGTGGTCAGGGGCCGCATCGCCGCCGTCCTTGCCATGGTGCCATCGGCCGCGGTGCTCGGACATCTTCCAGAGCCGGTGCGGCGCGAACCCCGGGCCGTCAGAGGTTGAAGTACTTCATCGCCGTGCCCATGTCCTTGTCACCGCGCCCCGAGAGGTTGACCAGGATGGTCGCCTCGGGACCCAGCTCACGGCCGAGCTCCAGCGCGCCCGCCAGGGCGTGTGACGACTCGATGGCCGGGATGATGCCCTCGGTCCTGGCCAGCAGCGAGAACGCGGCCATCGCCGCGTCGTCGGTCACACCGTGGTAGACCGCCCGCCCGCTGTCCTTGAGCCAGGCGTGCTCGGGCCCGACGCCCGGGTAGTCGAGACCGGCCGAGATCGAGTGCGACTCGATCGTCTGGCCCTCCTCGTCCTGCAGGACGTACGTGCGCGAGCCGTGCAGCACGCCGACGGAGCCGGCGGTGAGCGTGAGCGCGTGCTCGCCGCTCTCCAGGCCGTGGCCGGCGGCCTCGTAGCCGTGCAGCTGGACGCCCTCGTCGCCGAGGAAGGCGTGGAAGATGCCGATCGCGTTGCTGCCGCCGCCGACGCAGGCGGCGATCGCGTCGGGCAGCCGGCCGGTCAGCTCCAGCATCTGGCGGCGGGCCTCGACGCCGATGATGCGTGCGAAGTCGCGGACGATCTCGGGGAAGGGGTGCGGGCCGGCGATGGTGCCGAACAGGTAGTGGGTCGTGTCGACGTTGGTGACCCAGTCGCGGAACGCCTCGTTGATGGCGTCCTTCAGCGTCTGGGAACCGTTGGTCACCGGCACCACCGTGGCGCCGAGCAGCTTCATCCTGGCCACGTTGAGCGCCTGGCGCTCGCAGTCGACCTGGCCCATGTAGATGACGCACTCCAGGCCGAGCAGGGCCGCCGCGGTGGCGGTGGCCACGCCGTGCTGGCCCGCGCCGGTCTCGGCGATCACCCGCTTCTTGCCGAGCCGCTTGGTCAGCAGCGCCTGGCCGAGCACGTTGTTGATCTTGTGGGCGCCGGTGTGCGTGAGGTCCTCGCGCTTGAGGATGATCCGCGCGCCGCCGGCCTGCTCGCCGAAGCGCGGCACCTCGGTCAGCGTGGTCGGCCTGCCCGCGTACGTACGCAAGAGGTGGTCGAACTCGCGTAGGAACTCGGCGTCGTTCTTGGCCTTCTCGTAGACCGCGGCGACCTCGTCGAGTGCCGGGATGAGCGCCTCGGGAACGTAGCGCCCGCCGAAGATGCCGAACTTGCCGTGCACATCGGGGTCGTTGCCGTAGGCGCCGTTACCTGCCAGGTCGGCGGCGGTGAGAATGGTGCCGTCGTTTGCCACTGCTATCCCTCTGCTCCGTGGTCGGGGCGCGTCGCGGGGTGGGCGCCGGCGGTCACCAGCGCCTCCACGGCCTTGCGTGGATCCTTACCGGTGACCAGGCTCTCGCCCACCAGGACGGCGTCGGCGCCGACCCGTGCGTAGGCGAGCAGGTCATGCGGACCCCGCACGCCCGACTCCGCGATCTTGATCACATTATCGGGGACCTTCGGCGCCAGCTTGGCGAACACGTCGCGGTCGACCTCGAGTGTCTTCAGATTACGGGCGTTGATCCCGATGATCCGGGCGCCCGCCGCGACCGCCCGCTCCAGCTCCTCCTCGGTGTGCACCTCGACCAGCGGGGTGAGCCCGATGGACTCGGCCCGCTCGATCAGTGACACCAGGGCCTCCTGCTCCAGGCAGACCACCATCAGCAGCGCCAAGTCGGCGCCGTGGGCCCTGGCCTCCCACAGCTGGTAGGAGGTGAGGATGAAGTCCTTGCGCAGGATCGGGATGTCGACGCGGGCACGGACCGCGGCCAGGTCCTCGAGGCTGCCGCCGAACTTGCGCCGCTCGGTCAGCACGCTGATGACGTGGGCGCCGCCGGCCTCGTAGTCGGCGGCCAGCGCGGCCGGGTCGGCGATGGCGGCCAGCGCTCCCTTGGACGGGCTGGAGCGCTTCACCTCGGCGATCACCGAGATCCGGTCGCCGCCGAGCGCGGCGAGCGCGTCTTTGGGCCCCGAAGCCCGCCCGGCCCGCTGCTTGAGCTCGTCAAGCGACACGGCCTGCTGGCGGGTGGCGAGGTCGGCGCGCACCCCGTCGAGGATGTCGTCGAGGACGCTCGGCCCTTCGGTCCGCTCACTCACGCGCTTGGGGTCCCTCCGGTCGGCAGTTGGGGGCGGCAGAGAGTTCGCATCGCGTCCGCTCCCGGCCTGTCTTGCGATGGTATCGGCCCCGACGTGGTCACCTCACCACAGGCCCCCGACTACGGCGCGAGAAACGCCCCGAATGGCAGGTTTCGGACCACCCAGTACACCAGCACTATGCCGAGAAACGCCCAAAGCCAAGCTGGATGCGCGAGTGTCGTCCGCCGGGGCTTGCCCTGCCAGGCACGGACCAGCCAGCGCCCCCACCAGAACAGCAGAAAGGGGATCATCGCCATGGCGAGCGGGTTGAGGCCGAGCGCGGCCACCGGGTCGAGGTGGGCCAGCGCGTGGATGGTGCGCAACGTGCCGCAGCCCGGACAGTAGAGGCCGGTGGCCCACAAGAACGGGCAGGTCGGATAGTGGCCCGGCTGGTTGGGGTCGATCGTGCCGACGACCGCGAACACCGCCCCCGCCGCGGCGGCGACGCCGAGCGGCGCGAGCACGGACCGGAGCCGGTCGGTGCCGCGCCGCTCGAAGTTCGCGATGTCCATCAGTATCCGGAGGTCGACGTGTTCGCGGCGACGATCACGAAGAGCAGGATGTAGCCGATGACGATGAGGATGTTGATGATCGCGCCGACGATCAGCGCGCGCTTCCACCAGGTCTTGGCCTCTTCCGAGGACTGCACCGCGCCCTGGTAGTCACCGGCCTGCCACTTCGAGTTCACCTGCGACGACTTGACAATCGACACGATACCGAAGGGAAGGCAGCAGAACAGCGTCGTGAGGATGGCCGCGACCAGGTGGTTGTCCGGCGGGTTCTGCGGCGCGCCGTAACCGCCGGGCTGACCGTAGCCGCCGCCGGGGGGCGGGCCGTAGCCGGGAGGCTGGGCGCCGTAGCCGCCACCGCTCGGGGGCTGCTGACCATAGCCACCCCCACTGGGCGGCTGCTGACCGTAACCGCCACCACCACTCGGGGGCTGCTGACCGTAACCACCGCCACCACTGGGCGGCTGCTGACCATAGCCACCCCCACTGGGCGGCTGCTGACCGTAACCGCCACCACCGCTGGGCGGCTGCTGACCGTAACCGCCACCGGGCGGCTGGGCGCCGTAACCGCCGTCGCCCTGGTTTCCGTAGCTCATGCTGATGACTCCTCAAATCTGTGGCGCGTTGCGCGCGGCAGCCTAGCGACAAACCACTATCGACGTGGAATAACGTCCACGTTGCGGACAATTTGTAACCGACTGGATGCCCTGCGGGTCAGTAGCTTCCGGTCGTGGTGGCGGTCGCGAGCCCCACGAAGGTCAGCCAAATACCGCCGAACACGAGCCAGAGGATCGCCCAGAGCACGATCGTGATGTACGAGGTGATCAGGCCACCCATGGCCATGCCCTGACCCTCCTCGCCGGTGCGCTTGATGCGGTTGAGGGCGATGTGGCCGACGATGGCACCGGGGATGCTGGTCAGGCCGCAGAACAACAGCCCGACGATGCCCAGGACGAGCGAGGCGACGGCCAGGCCGCTGGTGGACCTCTGCTGGGCCCCGTACGCACCGTAGCCGGGTTGCCCGTAGGCGCCAGGCGGCTGCTGGCCGTACCCGTACTCGCCGGACGGCTGCTGACCATAGCTGTAGTCGCCGGACGGCTGCTGACCGTAATAACCGCTCGGGGGCTGCTGACCGTACCCCGGAGACTGGCCATAGCCGGGAGATTGGCCGTGACCCGGAGACTGGCCATAGCCCGGAGGCTGACCGTGGCCCGGAGGCTGTCCGTAGCCTCCGCCGGGCGGCTGCGCGCCGTAACCCCCGCTGTTGCCCTGATCCCCGTAACTCATGCCACTGGCACCTCATCCCCTCTTGGCCCGTTGCAGGGAAGCTTATTGACGAAACGTGCGCCGGTCTGGCAACGGTTCAGACCGTGGACTTTTTGTGA
Organism: Nonomuraea sp. NPDC050680; assembly: GCF_040654555.1. Taxonomy (NCBI): domain Bacteria; kingdom Bacillati; phylum Actinomycetota; class Actinomycetes; order Streptosporangiales; family Streptosporangiaceae; genus Nonomuraea; species Nonomuraea sp. NPDC050680. Next base: position 157,528 of record NZ_JBFAIF010000001.1, read on the forward strand.
TGAGCCCGCGACGGAGAGAGGTCGCCCGCGGCTAGGTCGGGTCGTCGCCCCGGTCCAGGGCGTCCCACATGGAGCGGTCGCCGGTGGCCTCAGGACGCTCACGGGCGTACCTGGCGGACATGCCGGCCCATCCGCCACCTCGTACGACGGCCACGACGCCACCCGCGACCATCAGCACCGCCCCGAGGCCGCACACCACGGGCCAGAGCGCCACCAGGTCCCACTGGATCGCACCGGTCGCACGCATGACGTTCCGCTCGCGCAGCCAGCTCAGCACTCCGCTCCCGCCGGCCGCCTGCCACGCGCCGAGCCCGGCGCCCACCCCGCACAGGGCCAGCAGCACGCCGATCACCCGGCGGCCGGCCCCCTTGGTGGCCAGCACGGCCACCACCCCCGCCAGCCCGGCCAGCGCCAGGGGCGTCAGGACCGGACTGAGGTCACCACCGCTCGGCACGGCCACAGCGCCTGTGCCGGTGACACGCACGTTCGTCACCCACGCCCGGCCCGCGGCGACCAGCACCAGCACGCAGCCGAGCGCCGTCACCACCAGCCAAGCGGTCAGCTCCCGGCGCCCCCGCCGAGCCGCGACCTCAGCCGGAGACCCGCCCTGCTCTCCTGCTTCGGACACATCGCCAGCGCCTGGCTCAGGTCCGGTGGCCGACCCGGATCCAGTGTCCTCCGGGTCAGGTCCGGTGGCCGTCATGGTGTGATCGTCACCTCGAGCGCGTCGGCGTCGAAGCAGGTGTGGTCACCCGTGTGGCAGGCCGCCCCCACCTGGTTCACCTTGAGCAGCAGCGTGTCACCGTCGCAGTCGAGCGACACCGCCTTGACGTGCTGCACGTGTCCCGACGTATCCCCCTTCACCCAGTAGGCCCCCCGGCTGCGCGACCAGTAGGTGGCCCGTCCCGTGGTGAGGGTGCGATGCAGCGCCTCGTCGTCCATCCAGGCGAGCATCAGCACTTCGCCCGAGTCGTACTGCTGAACGATCGCGGGCACCAGCCCGTCGCCGTTGCGCTTGAGTCGCGCGGCGATCTTGGGGTCAAGGGACATGTCGTCATTCAACCAGCCGGAGCGGCCGCGCCCCGAATCGACGGCGGCACAGCCGCAGTTCCGGCCTGAGATCTCCAGCATGGCCAGGCAAGACGCTACGAGTGGGCGGCCGACACCCAGGAGGCGTGCAGGTCCGCGTAGACGCCCGGCTCCGTCACCAGCTCGGCGTGCGACCCCCGCTGCACCAGCCGCCCCGCGTCGAAGACGAGCACCTCGTTCGCGTTCTCGGCCGTCGACAGCCGGTGCGCGATCGAGATGGCCGTCCGCCCCCTGGTGACGCCTTCGAGCGCCCGCGCCAGTCGTACCTCCGTCGCCGGGTCTACCGCCGAGGTGGCCTCGTCGAGCAGCAGCAGGTCGGGATCGGCCAGGTAGGCGCGGGCGAGGGCGACGAGCTGGCGTTCGCCCGCCGACATCGACTCGCCGCGCTGGCCCACCGGGGTGTCGAGGCCGGCGGACAGGCCCTCCAGCCAGTCGGCCAGGCCGAGCTCGGTCATGGCCAGCTGGATCTCCTCGCGCGTGGCGGCGGGCCGGCCGTACCGGACGTTCTGCTCCAGGGTGCCGTCGAACAGGAAGCCGTCCTGCGGCACCATCACGATGCGCTCGCGCAGCGAGGAGAAGCGCACGTCGCGCAGGTCGTGGCCGTCGACGGTGACGCGGCCCGCGACCGGGTCCATGAGCCGGGTGAGCAGCTTGGCGAACGTGGTCTTGCCGGAGCCGGTCTCGCCCACGATCGCGATGCGCGAGCGCGGCGGGATCGACAGTGTGACCTCGCGCAGTACGGGAACGCCGCCGGGGTAGTTGAAGTGCACGTCCTCGAAGGCGACGGAGATCGGGCCGCGTGGCAGGTCCACGCCGGAGTCGCCGGGGTCGGCCACGTCCGGCGGGGTGTCGAGGACGCCGAGGATGCGCCGCCAGCCGGCGACCGCGTTCTGGGCCTCGTTCAGCACCTCGGTGGCGGTCTGCAGGGGCGAGACGAACAACGTGACGAGGAACAGGAACGCCACCAGCCGCCCGGCCGTGATCTCGCCCGACAGCCCGAGCCGGACCCCCAGCAGGACGATCCCGGAGATGGCCACGGCGGCCACGATCTCGGTCAGCGGGAAGACGAACCCGACGATCGTCTGCGCCTTGATCTGCGCGGACCTGTTGGCGTCGACGGCGGTGTCGATGCGGTCGGAGGTGCGCCGCTCGGAGGCGTACGCCCTGATGACGGCGGCGCCGACGACGGACTCGCTGACGGCGGCGAGCATGTCGCCGGTCCGCTCGCGGACGGTGGTGTAGGCGCCGGACAGCCAGCGCTGGAAGCGTGGCAGCGCGATCACCAGCGGGATGAAGCAGGCCCAGACCAGCAGCGTGAGCTGCCAGGAGTAGATGAACATCAGCACGCTGGCCACGAGCACCTGGCCGAACGCCACGATGATCATCAGCCCGCCCCATTGCATGAACGTGCTGATCTGGTCGATGTCGTTGGTGACGCGGGAGACCAGGGCGCCGCGGCGCTCGGTGTTCTGGGTGAGCACGGACAGGTCGTGCACGTGACGGAAGCCGCGAACCCGCAGGGTGGCCAGTGAGGACTCGGTCGCCTTATAGAGGCGAACGTTCATGACATATCCGGCGAGGGCGGTAAGGATCACGGCGGCGGCGCACAGGGCGACGGCCCGCCAGATGTACGGCAGGTCGGGGGTGCCGCCCTTGAGGCCGGTGTCGATGGTCTGCTGCACCGCGATCGGCACGATGATCTTGCCGCCGGTGGCGACGACGGCCAGCGCAAGCGTCCCGGCCAGGCCCCTGCGGAACTCCGGCGTGAGCGAGAACCCCTGGCGGATCGTGGCCAGCGCCGACCGCTCGGCGTTGCCGCGGATCCCCTGTTCCACGCTCATGCGCTGACTTCCCGCCCGGCGTTGCCGGAGATCCCCTGCCCGACGCTCATGCGCTGACCTCTTCTTCCTCGCTTGACGCTGCTTCGATGGGCTCGATCTCGATGGCGGCCCTTTCGGCCTCCTCCCGCTCGTAGGCGGTCACCAGGTTCCGGTAGCCCTCGCAGCGCTCCAGCAGCTCTTCGTGGCTGCCCCGGTCGACGACCCGCCCCCGGTCCAGGTAGACGATCTCGTCGGCCAGTGCGATCGTGGCCATCCGGTAGGCGACGACCACGACGCTCGACGCCGCGTCGCGCAGGCCGTACAGGATCTTGGCCTCGACCTGCGGATCGACGCTGGAGGTGGCGTCGTCGAGGATGAGCAGGCGCGGGCGGCGGACGACCGCGCGGGCCAGCGCGAGCCGCTGGCGCTGGCCGCCGGACAGCGACGTGCCGCGTTCGCCGACGCGCGTGTCGAGTCCCGAGGCGAGTCTGCCGACGAACCCGTCGGCCTGGGCCACGCGCAGCGCCGCCCACACGTCCTCGTCGTCGGCGTCCAGCCCGAGCGCGATGTTGCCGCGCACGGTGTCGTCGAACAGGAACGTCTGCTGCGGCACCAGCGCGACGGACTCGGCCAGCCCGCCGTAGGCGAGGTGGCGCACGTCGACGCCGTCGAGCAGCACCTGTCCGGAAGCCGGGTCGACCAGCCGCACGAGCAGTTGCACCAGTGTCGACTTGCCGGACCCGGTCGGCCCCACCAGCGCGAGGGTGGCGCCGGCCGGCACGTCGAAGGTGACGTCGTGCAGCACCTCGTCCGCGCCGTAGGCGTAGGAGACGTCCGAGACCTCCAGCTTGGCGGGCCGGGCCTCGCTGAGCGCGACCTCGCCGTACTCCATGGACCCCTCGGCGTCCAGTACGGCCTGCACCCGCTGCCAGCCGACCACGCTGCGCGGCAGCTCGGCCAGCACCCAGCCGAGCGCCCGGATGGGGAAGGACAGCAGCGTGAACAGGTAGGCGACCTGCACCAGCTCGCCGGAGTCGATCGAGCTGGTGGACAGCCGCAGCGCGCCGACGCCGAGCACCGCGAGCACGCCGAGCGTGGGCAGCGCCTCCAGCAGCGGGTCGAACAGCCCGCGTACCCGCCCGACCGCGATGTTCGCATCACGCAGCTCGTGCGCGCGCCGCCGGAAGCGCTCGGTCTCCATCGCCTCCCTGCCGAGCGTCTTGACGACCAGCGCGCCGTCGAAGCTCTCGTGCGCGATCTCGCTGACCTCCGCGCGCAGCTGCTGCGCGCGGGTGGCGAGCGGGCTCAGGCGGCGCTGGTAGACCAGGTTCAGTACGGCGATGGCCGGGAAGATCAGGAAGCCCACCAGGGCGAGCATGGGATCGGTGAACAGCATGCCGATCGCCGCGGTGAACAGCATGACGATCACGCCGACGGCCATGGGCAGCGGCGCGAGCGGCGCCCAGGCCGCCTCGGCGTCGGCGCTGGCGTTGGACAGCAGTTGCCCGGTCGGGTGCCGGTGGTGCCATGACAGCGGCAGCCGCAGGTACTGCCTGGTGACCGCGCGCCGCGAGCGGGCCTGCATGCGGTACTGCAGCAGTCCGGCCAGGATGCGGCGTCCCGCCACGCCGATGGATTTGAGCAGCGCCGCGCCCATGATGAGCAGCACTCCGGTCCAGAGCGCGCCCGCGGCGGTGTCGCCCTGATCGAAAGCGGGGAGTACGACGTTCTGGGTGGCCCAGCCGAGCGCCCAGGCGGAGGCCACGGTCATGCCACCGTAGAGCGCGCTGGACAGGACTGCCGCGGCGAAAACCGCCTTCTCCGTACGGACGGCCACCCCAAGGACGCCCAGCCCTTGACGCATGACAGCCGAGGTGACCTTGGTCGCCACTCGCAAATTTTCCTTTCCCCGCCCATTTCTACATATGTCAGTATCACTGGCGATCAACACGTTATTCCCGCGGGTAGGGTTGGCCGCGTGACTCACGCTCGTAGCGAACGCGCCGCGCTGTGCGACCTGCTCGACCTGCTCGGCCCGGACGCGCCGACGCTCTGCACGGGCTGGAACACCTCTGACCTGGCCGCCCATCTGGTCCTGCGCGAGCGCCGGCCCGACGCCATGGGCGGCATCGCACTCAAGTCGCTGGCCGGCTACACGGCCTCGGTGCAGGAGGGGCTGAAGGCCAAGCACTCCTACCCCGAACTGGTCGACCTGGTCCGCAAACCGGGCGGCGTGTACGGCGTGCTCCCCTTCCTCGACGACGCCGTCAACACCCTGGAGTTCTTCGTCCACCACGAGGACGTGCGCCGCGCGCAGCCGGAGTGGGAGCCGCGCGAGCTGCCCGCCGACCTGGAGCAGGTCCTGTGGAAGCGGGTGGCCGGCGGCGGACGGCTCATGCTGCGCCGATCACCCGTGGGCGTGGTGCTGCACCGCCTGGGCGGCGGCGTGACGCTGGGCGGCGCGCAGCAGGGCCCGAAGGTGGAGGTGACGGGCCGGGCGGGCGAGCTGGTGCTGTTCTGCTTCGGGCGTCAGGAGCACGCCAGGGTCGAACTGGTGGGCGATGCCGACGCCGTCGCCCGGCTCAAGGACGCCAACCTGGGCATGTGATGGCGCACCAACTTCCGGGGTTCGGCAGGGGGTTCGCCGATACCTCTTGGCCTTACCATGGCGTGAGAAACAAGCCCCCCGGTTAGGATCAAGGAACGTCTTCACAGAAGATGCCAAGGATCGCCCAGATCCGGGTATATACGGCTGGGAATGGACTGCAGGAGGCCCCCATGCAGGTCAAGAAGGTGGTCACGTACGTTCTAGTGGCGTTCGTGATTTTCTACCTGTTCACCCGGCCGGCCCAGGCCGCATCCGCGGTTAACGGCGTGTTCGACGGGATCGTTCATGGCGCCAACCAGTTGGCTGTCTTCTTTACCAATGTGCTGACCTGAGGTGTGGTTCTGTCTGCGCTAGACGCTTCCCCACGATGCCAGATCGTGTTACGCAGGCAGAATGAGAGATCGCCCAAGCGTCACCAACCTTGATCAGCCTGATCCCCACGCCCGGCACGTCCTCGAACGCGCCGAGATCGAGGGGATCGAGCTGATTCGCTTCCTGTACGCCGACCACGGAGGCGTCATCCGTGGGAAGGCGGCATCCCGGTCACGACTCGCCGAGCGGCTCAACACCGGGATCGGGCACACGGTGGCGATGATGGCGATGAACATGCTCGACCAGTTGCAGGAGGTCGAGCACCTGGGTCCGGTGGGCGAGGTGCGCATCGTCCCCGATCCCTCCACCTTCGTCCCGCTCCCCCACGCTCCCGGCGCCGCGGCGATGCTCTCAGATCTCCGCGAGCCGGACGGCTCACCCTGGGCGGCCTGCGCACGCACCTTCCTCAAGGACGCGGTCGGCGCGCTGGCGGACGAGGGTTACACACTGCTGGCCGCCTTCGAGCCGGAGTTCACGCTCGGCCGGCGCCTGCCCGACCCCGCAGGCGGCTTCGACCGGCTGGTGCCTCTCGACGACACGCTGTGTTATGCCGCCACCGGCTTCGACACCGCCCACGACTACACGATCAAACTGATCCGCGCCCTGGAGACGCAGGGCCTGCACGTCGAGCACTACCACCCCGAGCTCGGGCCGGGCCAGCAGGAGCTGTCCGTACGCCACGCGCCCGCGCTACGGGCCGCCGACAACCACGTCCTCTACCGCGAGACCGTGCGCGGGGTGGCGATGCGCATGTCGATGTGGGCGTCACTGGCCCCCAAGCCGCTGGCCGACCAGGCGGGCAACGGGGCCCACCTGCACCTGTCCCTCTGGAACGACACCCAGAACATGTTCGCCGACGACAGCGAGCTGCGGGCCGGCTTCATCGGCGGCCTGATCGCCCACCTGCCCGCTTTGACCGCGCTGACCTGCGGCAGCGTCAACGGCTTCCGGCGGCTGGCGCCGCGCACCTGGGCCAGCGCCTACGCCGTCTACGGCCCCGACAACCGGGAGGCGGCGATCCGGATCTGCTCGCCGCTCGGCGAGAGCGGCGAGCCGAACCTGGAGCTCAAGCCGTCCGACTCCTCGGCCAACCCGTACCTGTCGCTCGGCGCGGTCATCCACGCCGGGCTCGACGGGATCCGGCGCAAGCTGGACCCCGGCGAGGCGGTCGACGTCGACCCCGACACCCGCCCCGGCCGCTACCCGCGTCTGCCCGCCTCACTGGAGGAGGCGCTCGACGCCCTGGAGGCGGACGAGGTGCTCATGGAGGCGCTCGGACCGCTACGGCGTAGCGCGTACCTGGCCGTGAAGCGGTCCGAGGCCGCCGCGTTCGCGGCCAAGGACGCCTCCTATGAGCTGTTCCACCACATGCGGGTCTTCTAGCGGACCGGGTGACCGGCCATCCGCAGCGTGTCCTTGACCTCGGAGATCTTCAGCGTCCCGAAGTGGAACACGCTCGCCGCCAGCACCGCGTCGGCGCCGGCCGCGACCGCCGGAGGGAAGTCCGCCAGCCGCCCGGCGCCGCCGCTGGCGATCACCGGCACCCGGACCGCGCCCCTGACCGCGTGCAGCAGTTCGAGGTCGTAACCGTCGAGCGTGCCGTCGCCGTCCATCGAGTTGAGCAGGATCTCGCCGACGCCGAGCTCCTCACCGCGCGCGGCCCACTCGACCGCGTCGATGCCGGTGCCGCGGCGCCCGCCGTGCGTGGTCACCTCGAAGCCGCTCGCGGTGCCCGGCGCCCGCCGCGCGTCGACCGACAGCACCACGCACTGCGCGCCGAAGCGCCGCGACGCCTCGGTGAGCAACTCGGGCCGGGCGATGGCGGCGGTGTTGAACGACACCTTGTCGGCTCCCGCGCGCAGCAGCCGGTTGACGTCGTCGACCGAGCGGATGCCGCCGCCCACGGTGAGCGGGATGAACACCTGCTCGGCGGTTCTGCGCACCACGTCGAGCATGGTGTCGCGCTCGCCCGACGAGGCGGTGATGTCGAGGAAGGTCAGCTCGTCGGCCCCTTCGGCGTCGTAGCGCCTGGCCAGCTCGACCGGGTCGCCCGCATCGCGCAGGTTGGCGAAGTTGACGCCCTTGACCACGCGCCCCGCGTCCACGTCCAGGCACGGGATCACCCGTACGGCTACCGTCATGCTCGCAGCGCCTCGATCTCGATCTCGACCAGCATGTGGGGATCCACCAGCCCGGCGACGCGGACGCCGGTGCAGGCGGGGCGCACCCGCCCGAACACCTCGCCGATCGCCCGCCCGACCTGGTCGAAGTGGCCGTGCTCGACCACGTAGTAGCGGACCATGACGACATCCTCCCTGCTCAGGCCGCCCATCGCGACCGCTTCCAGGGCGATGTCCATGGCCGTCCTGCTCTGCAGGTAGGCGTCACCATGGTGACGTACCTCGCCGTCGACGGTGGCGGTGCACCCGGACACGATCACCCGGTCACCGACGACCACAGCCCTCGCGTAGCCGTATCTCTCTTCCCAGATGCCTCCGGAGAACACCCTTGGTCCGGTGCTTTCCATGCTCATGCTGCCCATCACGGCCCCTCCCGAGGAACTAAGCGCGAACCGCGATCAGCGCGCTCTCCAGCGTGAAAGCTTGAGCGTAAAGGGCCTTGCCCACGATGGCACCCTCCACGCCGTCCGGCACCAGCGAAGCCAGCGCCACCAGGTCGTCAAGAGAGGAGACGCCGCCGCTGGCCACCACCGGCTTGTCGGTGCGCTTGCAGACCGCCTGAAGGAGCTCCAGGTTGGGCCCGCGCAGGGTGCCGTCCTTGGTGACGTCGGTGACCACGTAGCGGGGGCAGCCGTCGGCCTCCAGGCGTTCGAGCACCTCCCACAGGTCCCCGGCCTCCTCGGTCCAGCCGCGGGCGGCGAGCGTCGTGCCGCGTACGTCCAGCCCGACGGCGATCTTGTCACCGTGCTCGGCGATGACCCGGCGGCACCATTCGGGGTTCTCCAGCGCGGCCGTGCCGATGTTCACCCGGCGGCAGCCGGTGGCCAGCGCCGCGGCCAGCGAGGCGTCGTCACGGATTCCACCCGACAGCTCCACGTTCACATCCAGCCGGCCGATCAGGTCGGTGAGCAGCTCCCGGTTGGAGCCCCGGCCGAAGGCGGCGTCAAGGTCGACCAGGTGGATCCACTCCGCGCCCGCCTCCTGCCAGGCCAGCGCCGCGGCGAGCGGCTCGCCGTAGCCGGTCTCAGTCCCGGCCTCGCCCTGGACGAGGCGGACGGCCTGGCCGTCCGCGACGTCCACGGCAGGGAGCAATACGAGCGACATCAGGTCCTCCGGTCGAAAGCGAGAGTCATGACAACAGGTGCCAGCAGCAGGGAAAACACGAACACGGCCAGGCTCAGGAACGGCGCGCCCCACACAAGCCACGCCACCACCTGAACCAGCACGAACAGCAGCCCCACCACGGCGTTCTGGCCGCGGCGGCGGCGGGCGAGCAGACCGCCCTGCCGGGCGATCCGGACCGGGCGCGGGACCAGCCGGCCGAGTAAGGCGCGGCGGCGCGCTGCCCGCGCCTGCCGTGCCTCGTTGAGCAGGATCGCGCGCGCCCGCTCCGCCTCACGCTCGGCCCGGCGGCGCGCCCGCTCCTTACTCAAGAGTGCCGAGCCAGTTGGACAGCAGCGCGGCTCCGGCGTCGCCGGACTTCTCCGGGTGGAACTGGGTGGCCATCAGCGGGCCGTTCTCCACGGCCGCCACGAACGGCACGCCGTGCTCCGCCCAGGTGACCAGCGGTTCGGCGAAGCCGTCACCCGGGTGCAGCTCCCACTCGCGCACGCCGTAGGAATGCACGAAGTAGAAGCGCGTCGCCTCGTCGATCCCGTCGAACAGCGTGCTGCCCGCGGGCGCCTTGACGGTGTTCCAGCCCATGTGCGGCAGGACGGGCGCGTCGAGCCGCTCGACCGTGCCCGGCCATTCGCCGCAGCCCTCGGTCTCGACCCCATGCTCCACTCCCCTGGCGAACAGGATCTGCATGCCGACGCAGATGCCGAGCACCGGGCGGCCACCGGCCAGACGCCGGCCGATGATCCGCTCGCCGTACACGCTCTTGAGTCCGGCCATGCACGCCTCGAACGCGCCCACGCCCGGCACGACCAGGCCGTCGCACTCGAGCGCGGCGGTGAAGTCGGAGGTGACGGTCACGTTCGCGCCCACCCGGGCCAGGGCCCGCTCCGCCGAACGCAGGTTGCCCGACCCGTAGTCGAGCACGACGATGTTCTTCACCACCACATCACCCCCGCGGTGATCGCCATCGCGGCGCCGATCGCGCACACGGCGGCGCCGAGCTTGAGCCCCTGCCTGCCCAGCGAGAACACGCCGCCGATGAGGAACAGCCCGATGAACACCATGACGATGGCGATCGTGTTGCCGGTCACAGGACGCCCTTGGTGCTCGGCACGCCCGTGGCGCGCGGGTCGAACTCCGACGCCTCGCGCAGCGCCCTGGCCAGCGCCTTGAACTGGGCCTCGACGATGTGATGCGCGTTGCGGCCGTAGGGCACGCGTACGTGCAGGCAGATCGCCGCCTGGGCGACGAACGACTCCAGGACGTGGCGCGTCATCGTCGTGTCGTAGTCGGGCCCGATCATCGGCGCCATGCCCTCGGGCTCGGCGTGCACCAGGTAGGGCCGGCCCGACAGGTCGACGGTCACCTGGGCGAGCGACTCGTCCAGCGGGCACGACGCATTACCGAACCGCCTGATGCCCGACTTGTCGCCCAGGGCCTCGCGGAACGCGGCGCCCAGCGCGAGCGCCGTGTCCTCGATCGTGTGGTGCGAGTCGATGTGCAGGTCGCCCTCGGTCTTGACGGTCAGGTCGAACAGCCCGTGCTTGCCGAGCTGCGCCAGCATGTGGTCGAAGAAGCCGACCCCGGTCGAGACGTCGACCCGGCCCGTGCCGTCGAGACCCACCTCGACCAGGACCGAGGTCTCCTTCGTCGCGCGCTCGACGCGACCCACCCGGCCCACCGGCCCACCTTCGTCGGGGCTGTGAGCCGCAGAAGCGCCGTGTCCGTTGGTTGGCTCGCTCACAGCAGGACTCCCTCCAGAGCGGCGCGGAACGCCGCCATCTCCTCATCGGTGCCGATCGACACCCGCAGCCATTCTGGCGGTCCCACCTCGCGGATGAGCACACCGCTCGCCAGCAGGCCCTCCCACACCTTCCGCCGATCGGCGAAGCGCCCGAACAGCACGAAGTTGGCGTCGGAATCGGCGACGGTCAACCCCTTATCGCGCAGCCAGGCCACGATGTCATCGCGCTCCTGCCTGAGCGCGTCCACCGTGGCGAGCAGCTCGGCCCGGTGGCGCAGCGCCACGCGGGCCGCCGTCTGCGTGAGCGTCGACAGGTGGTAGGGCAGCCGCACCAGCAGCAGCGCGTCGATCACGGCCGGGTGCGCGGCCAGATAGCCCAGACGGGTGCCCGCCATGGCGAACGCCTTGGACATGGTCCGCGTGACGATCAGCCTCGGGTGCGCGGGCAGCAGGGTGAGCGCCGAAGGCGTGCCCTGCCGGGCGAACTCCGCGTAGGCCTCATCGACCACGACCATGCCCTTGGCCGCGTCGAGCACCCGGCTGATCGTCTCCATCGGCAGCGCGGTGCCGGTCGGGTTGTTGGGCGAGGTCAGGAACACGATGTCGGGCCGGTGCTCCTCGACCGCGGCGACCGCCTTGTCCGGATCGAGCGAGAAGTCGGGCTCGCGGGCCCCCGAGATCCACTCCGTACTGGTGCCGGTGGTGATGATCGGGTGCATCGAGTAGGACGGCTCGAAGCCCAGCGCCGTGCGCCCGTAGGAGCCGAACGCCTGAAGGATCTGCTGGAGGATCTCGTTGGAGCCGTTGGCCGCCCAGACCTGGTCCTTGGTCAGCCCGTGACCCAGGTAGGCGGCCAGGTCGGTGCGGAGCGCCTCGGCGTCCCTGTCGGGGTAGCGGTTGAGCTCGGCCGCGCTCGCGCGCACCTCCTCCGCCAGGTCGGCGACCAGGGCCGGGGAGGGCGGGTAGGGGTTCTCGTTGGTGTTGAGCCTGACGGGCACCTCGATCTGCGGAGCGCCGTAAGGCGTACGGCCCCGCAGGTCGTCGCGGATCGGCAGGTCGTCGAGCGTCACGTCAAGATCGGCGCGGGGATTCACTGGGCCTCGTTTCGCGATGGGACCTGCCAGTCGAAGCGGGCGCGGATGGCGGCGCCGTGCGCCGGGAGGTCCTCGGCGTCGGCGAGCACCGTCACGTGCCCGGCCGCCTCGGCCAGCGCCTCGCGCGTGTAGTCGACGACGTGGATGCCGCGCAGGAACGACTGAACCGACAGACCGCTGGAGTGGCAGGCGCAGCCGCCCGTGGGCAGCACGTGGTTGGAGCCGGCCAGGTAGTCGCCCAGGGACACCGGAGCGTAGGGGCCCACGAAGATCGCGCCCGCGTTGCGGACCCGCGCCGCGACGGCCGCGGCGTCGGCGGTCTGGATCTCCAGGTGCTCGGCGGCGTAAGCGTCGACGACCTTGAGGCCGTCGTCGACGCTGTCGACCAGCACGATGCCGGACTGCCGGCCGCCGAGCGCCTCGATGATGCGCTGGGAGTGCCGGGTGGCATTGACCTGTCCCGGTAGCTCCTTCTCCACGGCCTCGGCCAGCCGGAGGCTGTCGGTGACCAGCACGGCCGCCGCGATCACGTCGTGCTCGGCCTGGCTGATCAGGTCGGACGCCACGTGCACCGGGTCGGCCGTCTCGTCGGCCAGGATCGCGATCTCCGTCGGCCCCGCCTCGGAGTCGATGCCGATGCGGCCCTTGAGCAGGCGCTTGGCGGCGGCCACCCAGATGTTGCCGGGCCCGGTCACCATGCTGACGGCCGGGCACTCCTCGGTGCCGTAGGCGAACATCGCCACCGCCTGGGCGCCGCCCACGGAGTAGACCTCGTCCACGCCCAGCAGCGCGCAGGCCGCCAGGATCGTGGGGTGCGGCAGGCCGCCGTTGTCCGCCTGGGGCGGGCTCGACACGGCGAGCGACTCCACGCCCGCCTCCTGGGCCGGGACCACGTTCATGACCACGCTCGACGGGTAGACGGCGCGCCCGCCGGGGACGTAGAGGCCCACGCGGTCGACCGGCACCCACCGCTCGGTCACGGTGCCGCCCGGCACGACGCGCGTCGTGACATCGGCGCGGCGCTGATCTCGGTGGACCAGCCTGGTGCGCCGGATCGCCTCCTCCAGCGCGGCCACGACCTCCGGCCGCAGCTCCCGCAGCGCCGCCTGGATCGCCTCCCGCGGGACCCGCGCCTGCTGGACCTCGACACCGTCGAACCTGGCGGTCAGCTCCCGTACGGCTGCCGCCCCCCGATGGCGGACCGCCTCGCAGATGGGCCGCACCTTCTCCAGGGCGGCCTCGACGTCGAGTTCGGCGCGGGGCAGCACGTCGCGCAGGTTCGCCGGGAGGGAACCGCGCATGTCAATACGGGAAATCACCCACCCAGTTTACGGAGTCCCTTCCCTGAATCCGGTTCTGTCCAGTATCCGGGACGGGGGCGCGTCGCCCCGAATGCCCCGCTCGGGGACTTTCCGGACAACATCCCCTGTCCGGTTTTATGTGTATTTGTCCTTCTATATACGAATCTCGTACGCTGAGGGCATGGCAAAGTGGCATGGACCGGACGGCATCGTCGTCGAGGCGATCGTGCTCGGCAACCGGCCGCTGCTGCGCGTGTCCCGGCACGTCAACGGCCGGGCCTACTTCCGCGGCTACTGCGCCCGCGTCGAAGAGCTCGGCGGGCACGGCGTCGACCTGGCCAAACTGGTCGAAGAGCCACGCGACGGAGACCGTCCCCCGGCTTGACCATCTGCGGACCCCCGCCCCTTGTGCCGATCTCGCCGCGGGGGTATGCCAGGGGTCATGGCGCAGCTGCCGGTCTACGCGCCGATGCTGGCTCAGCTCGGCTCCCTGCCGTCGGTACGCGGGGACGAATGGGCCGTCGAGATGAAGTGGGACGGCGTGCGCGCCCTCGTCTACCTGGAGGACGGCGGCGTCCGGCTGCTGTCGCGCAACGGCAAGGACGTCACCGCGGCCTACCCCGAACTGCAGCTGATGGCGGGCGCCACCGGCCGGCGGCCGGCGGTCGTCGACGGGGAGATCGTGGCCTTCGACAACGCCGGACGACCCAGCTTCGGCGCGTTGCAACCCCGCATGCACCAGCGCCACCCGGCCAAGGTCGCCGAGCTGGCCAGGACCGTACCGGTGACGCTCATGGCGTTCGACCTGCTGCACCTCGGCTCCGACAGCACCATCGGCCGGCCCTACACCGAACGCCGCGAGCTGCTGGAGCGGGTCCTGACGCCCGGCTTCCGCTGGCAGGTGCCGGTGTGGTTCCACGACCACGCGGAGGGCGCGCTCGACTCCTCTCGCCGGCTCGGCCTGGAGGGCGTGGTGTGCAAGCGCCTGTCGTCGCCGTACCGGCCGGGCCGGCGCAGCTCCGAATGGACCAAGGTCAAGAACGTCACGGCCGTCGAAGTGATCATCGGCGGCTGGAAGGCCGGCGCGGGCCGGCGCGCGGGCACGATCGGCTCCCTGCTGCTCGGCGCGCACGACCGGGACGGGAGGCTGCTGTTCGTCGGCCACGTGGGCACCGGCTTCACCCAGGCGATGCTGGACGACCTGTACGAGCGCCTCGCCCCGCTGGAGCGGCCCGAGTCACCGTTCGCCGTACCGGTGCCCCGCGAGCACGCCCGCGACGCCCACTGGGTCGAGCCGCGCCTGGTGGGCGAGGTCCAGTACGCCGAGGTGACCGGCGACGGCCGCCTGCGCCACCCCTCCTGGCGCGGCCTGCGCCCCGACCGTGAGCCCGACGAGATCCGCCTGGACACCGGCGACTGGGCCGCCGGCTGAGCCCTTGATCGCTATGCGCCGGGAGCGGGCAGTGGCTCCCGTACCGCGGGAGCGGGGTCCTTGAGCGTACGGGCCAGCAGCCAGGCCAGGGCCGGGAAGGCGATCAGGCCGGCGAGCGCGACCCGCAGCGAGGTGGCCTCCGCCACCGCCCCGACGAGCGGGCTGGTCAGACCACCGGCGCTCACCGCCAGGCCGAGCGTGACGCCGCTGGCGGTGCCCAGACGGTTGGGCAGGAAGTCCTGGCCCAGCGTCACATGCAGCGAGAACGGCGCGTACAGGGTGATCGAGGAGGCCGCGATGAACACGTACGCGGAAGGACCCGGCGCCAGCACCACCCCGGCGATGGCCGGGACAGCGGCCGCGTAGGCCAGGCTCATGGTGCGCACCCGGCCCCAGCGGCCCGCGAGCCGGCCGCCGAGGAGCGTCCCCACCGCACCCCCGGCGAACAGCACGAACAACGCCACCGCCCCCGCCGCTCCCCCACCCATGTACAGGGCGACGAACGCGCTCAACCCCACGTACGCGATCGACCGGAAGACGATCACCAGGGTGAGCCGGACGAACGACGGCCAGTCGTCACGCCCGGCGGAACGGGCGCTCGCCCGAGCCGCCTCGCCGTGACGGGAGAGCGAGCGGATCACGGTGAGCGTGAGCAGCGCGCCCACCACGGCGGGGACGACCAGCAACGGCGAGGCGCCGAGCCCCCACAGCGACAGCAGCGGCGTGACCACGATCGGCGCGGTGGCGAAGCCGAGCGTGCCGCCCAGCGAGAACCAGCTCATCCGCACGTGACTGCCCTCGCTGGCGATCCTGGCCAGGCGGGCCGACTCCGGATGGTAGGCCGCCACACCGAGACCCGACAGCGCCACCGCCAGCCAGGTGAGGGCGTACACGTCGGTGACACCGCTGAGCGCCACCCCGAGCCCGGCCGTGAGCGTGCTGACCGGGATCAGCCACGGCATCCGCCGGCGGTCGGTGAGCGCGCCGAAGACCGGCTGGACGATCGAGGACAGCAGCGTCGCGGCGAGCACGATGCCCGACGCGGCGACGTAGCCATAGCCGCGCTGCGCCACCAGGAAGGGCACCAGCGCCGGAACCGCCCCCTGGTACACGTCCACACCGGCATGGCCCACGGCCAGCATCACGATCTTGTTCGCCTTCACCCTCCGATCGTCGCCCCGGGATGACCTGGCCCGCTTCCGATAAAATGCCAACCCATGATGGAAATCCGCCATCTTCCGGAGGCGCCCACCGGGATCCGGCCGCTCGCGCCCGGCACCGGGATCGACGCGCACCGCCACGACACCCACCAGATCACCTACGCCTGCCGGGGCGTCCTGTCGGTGACGACGAGCGCGGGCACCTGGGTGGCCCCGGCCAACCGGGCCATCTGGGTGCCGGCCGGAACCGTCCACGAGCACCGCGCGCACGGGGACACCGACCTGCGGCTCGTCGGCCTGCCCATCGCCGACAACCCCCTGCGCCTCGACCGGCCCGCCGTGCTCGCCGTCGGCCCGCTGCTGCGCGAGCTGATCATCGCCTACACCGGCGCCGCTGTGGGAGCGGACCCCGGCGACGGCGGCGCCGAGCGGCAGCGGCTGCGGGCCGTCCTGCTGGACCAGCTCCGCCGCTCCCCCGAGCAGCCGTTCCACCTGCCCACAGCCAAGGACCCCCGGCTGGCCGCCGTCTGCGCGCTCCTGCACGACGACCCGGCCGACTCCCGCACGCTCGCGCAGTTCGGGCGGCAGGCCGGCACCAGCGACCGCACGCTGGCCCGGCTCTGCCGGGGCGAGCTGGGGATGACGTTCCCGCAATGGCGTACGCAGCTGCGCCTGCACCACGCGTTGCTGCTGCTGGCCGACGGGCTCGCGGTCACCACGGTCGCGCACCGCTGCGGCTGGGCCACCCCCAGCGCCTTCATCGTCGCGTTCCGGCGAGCTCTCGGGTACACCCCGGGCCGCGCCTTTACAATGTAGATTCGCTACACTGACATCCTGTGAGCAGAGCGAAAGCCCAAGGGGGCACTCCGGCCACGGTGGCGCTGACGAAGGCCAAGGCCGAGTTCACCCTTCATCCGTATGAGCACGACGCCCACGCGCAGGCCTATGGCGAGGAGGCGGCCGACGCGCTCGGCGTGCCGCACGAGCGGATCTTCAAGACGCTGGTGGCCGAGGTGGAAGGCGCGCTCGCGGTGGCTGTCGTGCCGGTCTCGGGCAAGCTCGACCTCAAGGCGCTGGCGGCGGCGCTCGGCGGCAAGAAGGCGGCCATGGCCGACGCGGCGAAGGTCGAGCGCGTCACGGGCTACGTGGTCGGCGGCATCAGCCCGCTCGGCCAGCGCAAGAGGCTGCCGACCGTGGTCGACGCGTCGGCTCTGGAGTTCGGGACGATCTACTTCTCCGCGGGCAAGCGGGGGCTGCAGATCGAGACCGCCCCCGCCAACCTGATCGCGCTGACCGGCGCCGTCACCGCCGCTATCGGAAGTGCCGGCTGATCCTTTCACGGCGATGACGGGGCTCCAGGAGATCACGGGGACGCCGCGGTCCCATGACGTCATCGGGGCGCCGAGGCTCGCGGACGCCCTCGGGACGGCGAGGCTCCCGGACGTCCGCGGGGCGCCGCGGTTCCCGGACGTCCTCGGGACGGCCAGGTTCCAGGGCGGCACCGGGACGCCGTTCCTGGGCGTCGCGGCGATGCCGTGGTTCCCGGACGTCCCGGCGGTTCCACGGCTCCATGAACGTGAAGCGTTTGCGGTGGTCGAACTTCCGGCGCCTGTCGCGGGCGGGCCGCCCGTGCTCGTCGCGGGCCTTCGCCTTCGCCTCCGCCTCCAGCGCCTCCTTCAGTCCCGGGGTGTAGCCGCCGCCGAAGCGGGCCATGTCGGGGCCGGGGAAGCCCGACGGGGCGATGTCGCGCAGGGCCTCCTCCATCGAGTCGACCCAGATCGGGCCCGGTAGCGAGGCGCCCTGCACGGAGCCGTAGTACTCGTCGCCGATCTGGACGTTCTGCAGGGGGTAGCGGTAGGCGCCCCTGATGTCACCGACGCTGACCGCGGCCGCCAGATCCGGGGTGTAGCCGGCGAACCACGCCGAGGTGTAGCCGTTGTTCGTGCCCGTCTTGCCCGCCGCGGGACGGCCGATGCTCTGGCCGCGCATGGTGCCCTC
Organism: Nonomuraea sp. NPDC050680; assembly: GCF_040654555.1. Taxonomy (NCBI): domain Bacteria; kingdom Bacillati; phylum Actinomycetota; class Actinomycetes; order Streptosporangiales; family Streptosporangiaceae; genus Nonomuraea; species Nonomuraea sp. NPDC050680. Next base: position 175,445 of record NZ_JBFAIF010000001.1, read on the forward strand.
GGTGAAGACGCCGCCCAGCACCCAGTTGACCGCGTCGGCCACCGGCCGGTCGATGGCCTGCTCGCAGGCGGGCGGCACCCGGGTGCGTTCGCCGACCCGGCCGGTGATCTCCACGATCGCCAGCGGCCGGCAGTACCTCCCCCTGGCCGCGAACGCCGCGAACGCCGCCGCCACCGTCACCGGGTCCATCTCGTTGGCCCCGAGCGTGAACGTCGGCACCTCGCGCAGCGGCGTTCCATCGGCGCGGGCGATGCCCAGCGCCTTGGCGGTCGTGACCACGTTGCAGAGGCCGACCTTGCGCTCCAGCATCATGTAGAAGATGTTGACCGACTTCCAGGTACCGGTCTCCAGGCTGTGCGGGCCGCCGGTGCCCTCGCCGGAGGCGTTGTAGATGGTCGTACGCGGGTCGTTGACGCGTCGGCCCCGGCAGTCGCGATAGCCCTGGTCAGGCGACAGCTCACCGGGGGTCTGAAAGCCGTCCCCGAACCGCCAGCCCTGCCCCAGCGCCGTGGCCAGGGTGAACACCTTGAACGTGGAGCCGGCCTGGAACCCCATCCCGCCGCCGTGCGTCATGTCGGCCGGCAGGTTGAAGGTGGTCCTGGCGCCGTTCTTCTTGTTGCCCGGGTTGCGGCCGAAGCGCTTGCTCGCCGCCATCGCCATGATCCGCCCGGTGCCCGGCTGAACCATGGCCTCGGCGGCCACCTGGGTGTCGTCGGGATGCACTCGCCGCTGGATGGCGTGCTCGGCGGCCCGCTGCGCCACCGGGTCGAGGCTCGTACGGATCACCAGACCGCCGGTGCTCATCCTGGCCTGCCGTTTGGCCGCGGTGTCGCCGAAGGCCGGGTTGGTCAGGAGCTCCCGCTGAACGTAATAGCAATAGAACGGGTAGTCGCTCTGCGCGCAACCGCCGGGCTCCGGATGGAGCTTGAGGTCGAGGCCGGTCCGCTTGGCCGCGGTTGCCTCCTGCGGCGAGATCGCGCCCACCCCGGCCATCCGGTCCAGCACGATGTCGCGCCGCTGCCGCAGCCGGTCCAGGTGCCGGTCACCCAGCGAGGGATCGGTCGAGTACGGCATGCGCACGGCCCCCGCGAGCGTGGCCGCCTGGGTCAGGGTGAGGCGGGCGGCCGTGGTCGAGAAGAACCGCCTGGCCGCCGCCTCGACGCCATGTGCGCCCGCGCCGAAGTACGCGATGTTCAGATATTTTTCCAGAATCTCGTCCTTGCGGTACTTCTCCTCCATCGCCAGCGCGTATCGCAGCTCGGTGATCTTCCTGGCCAGGTTGGGCGCGCGGGCCCGGTCGCGCTCGGCGTCGCTTCGGGCGCCCTCCACCAGGATGTTCTTGACCAGCTGCTGGGTGAGGGACGAGCCGCCCTGCTTGATCCCGCCCGCCTGCGTGTTGGTGAGCAGCGCCCGGATCGTGCCCTTGACGTCCAGGCCGCCGTGCTCGTAGAACCGGGCGTCCTCGATGGCCACGATCGCCTTGCGCATCACGGGCGCCACCTGGTCGAGCCGGACCGTCGTCCGGTTGGCCTCGTAGAACTGGGCGAACTGCTTGCCGTTCCGGTCGAGGAGGCGGGTCACCTGGGACAGCGGCTCCTCACGAGGGGCGGGCGGCAGGTCGACGAACGTCGTGGCGACGTTCTTGGCGGACAGACCCGCCCCGGTCACGACCGGGGCGGCCAGCGCCGCCGCCAGGATCCCGCCGATCGCCCCGGCCATGGCGAGCACGCCGATGGATCTGAGCACAGTCACTCAGTTGATCTGCGGCTGGGAAGGCATCGGCAAACACCGGCCTCGCGCGTCTTTACTGTTGTCTGCGGATATTCAGACCAAGTGACGCGAACTGCTCGAACGGCTGGTGATAGCCGCGCTCGATGTGGTTGACGCCGCGTAGCGTCGAGGTCCCGTCCGCCACCGCTGCGGCCAGCACGGCCGAGAACCCGGCCCGGATGTCGGGCAGCGTCACGTCCGCGCCCTTGAGCTGTGACACGCCCCGGACGACGGCCGAGTGCCTGGCGTTCGTGTCGTGGTAGCGGCAGGCCGGGCCGCCCAGGCACTGGTCGAACACCTCGATCTCGCAGCCCATCTTCTGCAGCGCCGGGACGTACACCAGGCGGTTCTCGAAGACGGTCTCGTGCAGCACCGACATGCCCTGGCTCTGCGTGAACAGCACCATGAGCGGCGTCTGCCAGTCGGTCATGAACCCGGGATGCGTGTCGGTCTGCACGGCCGCCGCGCGCAGCCCCTCGGGCGGCGCGGTGGCGCACAGGTATTCGTCGTTGATGTCGAACTGGGCGCCCATCCTGGCCAGCGTGGTGATCGCGGTGACCAGCCGGTCCTGCGGGCAGCCGTGCACCCGCACCTCACCGCCGGTGATCAGGCCCGCCGCGAGGTAGGAGAAGGCCTCGATGCGGTCGCCGGCAAGCCAGATGGAGGCGCCGTGCAGCCGCTCGACGCCCTCGATGACGATCCTGCGGTCGGGCGAGAGCTCGATCCTGGCGCCCATCCGCTGCAGGAACAGCGCCAGCTCCACGACCTCGGGCTCCATCGCCGCGTTCTTCACCACGGTCTTGCCCTCGGCCAGCACCGCGGACATGAGGATCGTCTCGGTCGCCCCGACGCTCGGATACGGCAGCTCCAGCCGGGTTCCGTTCAGCCGCTTGGCCTTGGCGAAGATCCCGGTGTCGCCCACCTCGACCTCGGCGCCCATCGCACGCAGCGCCTCGACGTGGAAGTTCACCGGCCGCCGGCCGATGGGGTCGCCGCCGACCAGCGGCACGAACGCCTCCCCCGCCAGGTGCAGCAGCGGGCCCAGCATGAGGATCGGGATGCGGTTCAGTCCGGTGAAGGCGTCGGGCACCCGCGGCCGGATCTCCGGGCCCTGCCCGATGCGGATCTCCGACCGGGTGATCTCCACGTTGATGCCCAGCGCGTCGAGCATCGCCGCCGTGATGCCGACCTCGCCGACCTCGGGGACGTTGTGGATGATGCTCTCCCCGGTGCCCAGCATGGCGGCGACCATGTGCTTGGACACCGCGTTCTTGGAGCCGCGCACTTCGACGTCACCCCTGAGGGGACCGGAGGGTTCGATCAGCCAGACCTTGTCTTCAATCACGAAGCGAGCCTAGCCGGGAGATACGATCGACCTGATTAATAGGCAAATGTGAGGAGGAGCGGCGTGGCGAGGCATGTTCGCGCATTTGCGGTTACTGTCCTCATCCTCGCCACTCTGGCGGTGCTGGCCGGGCTGCTGTGGTCCCACCTGTCCCCTCGCGCGCCGTACCAGGTCACGACGCAGGGGCCGGTGCTGGCGGACCCGTCCACGCAGGCGCTGATCGCCGCCGACGGATGGTACGCGGTGATCACCGGCGGGCTCGGGCTGGCCTGCGGGGCGCTCGCCTGGTTCCTCGGCCGGCGGCACCAGCTCGCCGTCCTGCTGGGGCTCGGCCTCGGCGGGGTGCTGGCGGCCTTCCTCACGCTCTGGGTGGGTTCGACGTTCACGTTCGGCGTGGTGGTCGTGGAGGCCGCGGCCGAGCCCGGGGTGAAGGTCGTCCCCGGGTCGCTGGCGCTGACCGCCACGGGCGTGATCGTGTCCTGGCCGCTGGTCGCGGTGGGCTTCTTCGGGCTGCTGGAGGGCATGCACGGGTATCGCGAGTCGCCGCTGCGCAAGCCGTACGGGATCGGTTGACGTCGCCACTCAGGGGCGTGCGGAGGGGCCGGGCCGGAAGGCTGGTCATCGGAAGGCTGATCGTCGGAAGGCTGATCGTCGGAAGGCTGATCGTCGGAAGGCTGATCGTCGGAAGGGCCGGTCAGAGGGGCGGGCGGCGCAGGCCGTGCTCGGTGGCCTGCTCGAAGGCGCGGGCCACGCGCAGCACCGTGGCGTCGGCGAACGGCCGGCCGATGATCTGCACGCCGACCGGCAGCCCCGACGGCGTGAACCCGGCGGGGACCGACGCGGCGGGTGCGTGCAGCACGCTGATCCAGTACGCGGAGCGCATCCACGCCAGGTAGTCGGGCAGCCGGACCCCGTTGATCTCGCTCACGTAGGGATGCTCGACGGGGAACGGCGGCACCTGACTGACCGGGGCGATCAGCACGTCGTAGGTGTCGAAGAAGGCCGCCATGCGGTGGTAAAGGCCGCTGCGCAGGCGTTCGGCCCTGGCCAGGTCGGCGCCGGTGAGCTTGCGGCCCTGCTCGACGTTCCAGGCGGTGTTGGCGCCCAGCCCGTCGAGCTCACCGAAGGCGAGCGCGTAATACCACGCCCGGTAGACGCGGAAGGCGTCGTCGGCGTCCGACAGATCCAGCTCGACCTGCTCGACGCGCGCGCCGAGCCCCTCGAACACGCCGGGAGCCGTCGCGGTGACCGCCGCGGTCTCGGGGTCCACCGGCAGCCCACCCAGATCGGGGCTCCAGGCCACGCGCAGCCCGGCGACGTCGCGCTCGTCAGGGGTGAAGTCCTCGGTGATCGAGTACGGAGAACGAGCGTCGAATCCCGAAATAACCGACATCATCAGGGTCAGGTCCTCGACCGTCCTGGCCATCGGCCCCTGGACGGACAGCGTGTACCAGGCGGCCTGGTCCGACAGGGCGGGCACCCGGCCCGGCGTCGGCCGCAGCCCCACCACGTTGCAGAACGAGGCCGGGTTGCGCAGCGACCCGCCCATGTCGGATCCGTCGGCGAGCGGCACCATCCCGGACGCCAGCGCCGCCGCCGCCCCGCCGCTGCTGCCCCCGGCGGACCTGGACAGGTCGTAGGGGTTGCGGGTGGCCCCGAACACCTCGTTGACCGTGTGCGAGCCGGTGCCGAACTCCGGCGTGTTGGTCTTGCCCACGAGGATCGCCCCGGCCGACCTGAGCCGCTCCACGATCACGTCGTCCTTGTCGGGGACATGGTCGGCGTAGATCGGCGACCCGTAGGTGGTGCGGATGCCCTTGGTGTCGACGAGGTCCTTGTGCGCCATCGGCACCCCGTGCAGCGGCCCCGTCGCCTCACCGGCGTCGGCGGCCTTGGCCGCGTCCAGCGCCTGCTCGGCGACCAGCGTCACGATGGCGTTGACCTGGGGATTGACCTGCTCGATGCGGTCGAGGTGGGCCTGGAGCAGCTCGACGGCGCTCACCTGGCGGGTCCTGACCAGGTGGGCCATCTCGGTCGCGGTCAGGTAGTGCGGTGCGGTCACGATCCGATTGTCGCTCACGCGCCCAGGCGGTCACGATCCGGTCGTCACTCACGCCCTCCGGTGGCCGCGAGCCGGTTGTCGCTCACGCGCCCAGGCAGGATCGTGGTCCGCGCTCCGACTCTAGTGGCCGCCACCGACAGTCCTGATGTCGTACGGAACGGGCATCCGCACCGCGAAGGCAGGTCGCGGCGATCATGGGTCGATTAGGCTTCCTGGCGGAATCGTCACCGCTTGGGGGAGGCCGCGCTGAACGGGACGAAAGGGAAGATCGTCCAGATCGCCGCGGCCGCTCTGCTCGGCGCCGCGCTCGCTCTCGCGGGCGCTCCCCTGGGCCTGTACACCTCACTGGCCTGCGCCACCATCGGCGCGGGCTGCCCAGCCGACCGGCCATCGCCCGGCCGGCTTCCGGTCCTGACCCGCCTGTCGCCGGTGCAGGCCGCGCAGAGCGGCACGTACGTGGCACTCGGCGACTCCTACTCCTCCGGCGAGGGCGTCTACGACCGCGCCGCGCGGCCGATCAACAGCGGCGCCGACCGCTGCCACCGCTCGCCGGGCTCCTACGTCCCGCTCGTCGCGGGCGCCCACCGGTTCGGCGGCGGCAGCGCCTTCTGGGCCTGCAGCGGCGCCACCACGCGTCAGCTCTTCTCCGGCCAGTACGGCCAGCAGCCGCAGATCGAGCGCGTGGGCACGGCCGCCAGCCTGGTGACGCTCAGCATCGGCGGCAACGACGCCGGGTTCACCAGCGTGCTCACCGGCTGCATCGTCAAGCTGCCCTGGTCCTCGGCGTGCGTCGACCAGCAGTCGCAGGTGGCCAAGCGGATCGCGGGGCTGCGGCCCAGCATGACGAAGGTGCTGCGGGAGCTCAGGAGCCGGGCACCGAACGCGCGCATCATCGTGCTCGGCTATCCCCGGCCGTTCCCCGCCGCGCCCCCGGACGGGGTCGACAACCTGACCGTCGAGGACCAGCGGTGGCTCAACGGCATGACGCGGCAGTTGAACGATGTGGTGGCGCAAGTGGCCGGGGAGTTCGACCGGGAGATCGTGGCGTTCGGGGGGACGGGGAGCGTCGAGTACGTGGACGCCTATGACGCGTTCGCCGGGCACGAGGTGGGGCGGCCCGACCCGTACGTGAACGGGCTGGCGCTGAACCTGGACGAGTTGGTCGTCAACAGCCGCAGCTTCCATCCGACGGGCGCCGGCTACCGGCGCTTCGCCGAGCTGATCAACGCACGGATCGCCGCCGGGCCGGGGCGGCCGATGAACAACTTCCACCTCGCGACCCCGACCACCGGCGACGGCCGCTTCTAGCCGCCGCTCGTCCGCCGCCGTGAGCTCCTCGCCTCTAGGCCGTCGCTTCCGGTTGGGAGCTCCGGCCGTTGGCCGAGCGTTCCTCGGCCAGGCTCAGGCCTGCCTCGATGACGGCGTTCATGATGGGGACCAGCCGGGCCTCGCCCAGTTCGGGGGCGTGCTCGGCCATCCGGGCGACGAGCGCGCGCTCGCGCGCCATGTCGCGGCCCGCGAAGCCGCCTACCGGCTTGAGGGTCTGTACGATCCCGGCGAGCTCGGCGCGGCGCTCCAGCAGCGTGGCCAGCGCCGCGTCGACCCGGTCGATCGCCTGCCTGCACTCGGGCAGCGTGGCGGGCCTCTCGGGACGGACCAGTGCTCCGACGAGCGCCACCGCCTCCTCGGCCAGCCGCACATCGTGCTCTTCCGTCCGGCGGGCGTCACCCGTACCCCCAACGGGGCCGTTCGCCGGAGGGCGGGCCACGATCAGGCCGTCCGCGCCCGCCGCCACCGCCGCCGCCGACAGTCCGAGGTCCGCGCTCACGTCGGCGAGCACCGGCCGCCCCGACGCCGCCCGCGCGGCCCGCAGCAGCCCCAGGTCCAGCCGTCCCGTCTCGCACAGGATCACCCGGTCCTCGCACTCCAGGGCGCAGTAGTCGGCCAGCCCCAGCCACTCCTCCAGCGTCGCCGACGCCCGGCGTTCGACCACCACCGGCAGTCCCAGCCCGGCCACGGCCCGCACCAGCGGGATGTCGCGGGTCCACGCCGCCCCGATGACCACGCCGTCGGCCGCCCCGGCGATCGCCGGCAGGTCGGCCGCCGAGCCCGGCTCGACCAGCGTCACCCCGTCCCGCCGGGCCTCCACCCGGTCCCATCCTGTCGCCCCGCCAGACCTGCCAGACCCGCTTGCCCCGCTTGCCCCGGCCATCCCGGCCATCCCGTCCAGTCCGCGCAGGCTGATCCGGCGGTCGATCACCACGGCCGGGCCGTCGCCCACCCGCAGGCCGCCCACGGTCACCACGTGCCGTTCCAAGGTCGATGACATCTCGGCTCCCCACATCGGCCGGCTCCCCTGGAACCGGCAGGAAATCAAAAAGGCAGAGACGATGGCGTCTCTGCCTGTTGCCGACTCCGGGTGGTCGCTAGCCGACGACCGGCCCTCCCGGAGCCGGCTCGGTAAACACGTAGCGACAAGTCATGTCTGAACTTTACACCGGCCCTCCACCTGCTGGACTCCCCCTCTCACATAGCGGACTAGCCTTCAGGCGAGTCGCCGTTGATCCCTCGCTATGGGAGTATTTCCTGGCCTAGAGGAGGTTACGAGGCCGTTGATGTCGGATCGCAAGCGGGACGGACGCCGCATCGCCGGTCGTTACCAGCTGCAGGAACCCATCGGCAGGGGTGGCATGGGCATCGTCTGGCGAGCCCATGACGAGCTTCTCGACCGCACTGTCGCGGTCAAGGAGGTCAGATACGCCGCCGCCCTGGGTGACGAGGTGCAGCTGCTGAACCGGCGCACGATGCGTGAGGCGAGGGCAGCGGCCAGGTTCGAGCACCCGAACGTGATCGTCGTACACGACGTGATCGAGGAGGACGGCCGGCCCTGGATCGTCATGCAGCTCGTCCAGTCACGCTCCCTGGGAGCAGTGATCAAGCAGGACGGGCCATTGCCGCCCAAGCGGGTGGCCGAGATCGGCCTGGCCGTACTCGACGCGCTGCATCGCGCGCACGAGTCCGGCGTCCTGCACCGGGATGTCAAGCCGGAGAACGTACTGCTCGCCGACGACGGCCGAGTGGTGCTGACCGACTTCGGCATCGCGACGCTGGAGACGGAGACGCAGCTCACGGTGACGGGGCTGGCGGGCACTCCGGCGTTCATCGCGCCCGAGCGGCTCAAAGGGCTGCCCGCACGGCGCGAGTCGGACCTGTGGTCGCTCGGCGCGACCCTTTACACGGCGGTGGAAGGCCGCTCGCCACATGAGCGCGGGATGGCGCTCGCGACCATGCACGCCGTACTGACCGACGAACCGGACCCGGCCCCCCATGCCGGGCCGCTGAGCGCCGTGATCAGTGGCCTGCTGACCAAGGAGCCGGTGCAGCGCCTCGGCTACGAGGAGACCGGGGAGTTGCTGCGGGCCGTCATCACGCAGCAACGGCCACGGAAGTCCCCGATGTCCGCGCCCGCGCCGACCGCGGTGATCCCGCCGGCCGTGGACGAGACCCCGACCGACCCCAACCTGCTGGCCGCGGCCGCCGCCCCACCCGAGACCGGTGCGCGGCTCACCCCGGCGACCGGCGCGCATCCCGAGGAGCCTGCCCAGTCCACCCGGAACGCCGTCCGGCACGACGGCCGACGGTGGGGCCCGATCGTCGCCGTGATCGTCGCGGTCGTGCTCGTGGCGGGCCTGGGCGGCTATCTCGGCCTGCGCTCGGCCACGGGCAGGCCGGAGGACGGGACGAAGTCCGCGTCCGTCACGTCTCCTGCGGGCACCCCTAAGGAGTCGGCCAAGCCGCCCGCGGCGACCGCCGAGCCGCCTAAGGCCACCCCGAGCAGCGCGGCTCCATCCGCCACGCCGTCCGTCAGCCCGTCCGCCACGCCGACGCCGACGCCGACCAAGACGGCCGCCGCGGTGCCCGACGGCTGGAAGATGTACACGAACAAGAAGCTGAAGTTCTCCGTCGCGCTGCCGAAGGGCTGGACGAGGTACCGGCACAGCGGCAACCAGATCGCCTTCCATGGCGAGGGGGCGGGCAGCAACGCGTACATCATGTTCGAGATGACGACGAGCCCCGGCAAGGACCCCGTCAAGGACTGGAAGAATCAGGAGCGGACCGCCAAGTACGGGTTCGGCGGCTACGACAAGATCAGCATCAAGGGGGTCGACTACCGCGGCTGGCCGGCCGCCGACTGGGACTTCACCTGGAACACGAACACGGGCCCGACCAGGGTGCGCAACCGCGGCTTCGTCGCCAACGGCCGCGGCTACGCGATCTACTGGCACAACCTCGAGAGCCGGTGGAAGAAGGACAAGCACTTCTTCGACACGTTCGCCGCGACCTTCACCCCGGCCAAGTAGGCTTCCCTGCGTGGAAAGGCAGGTCAGCAACCGATATAGGCTCATCGAACCGCTTGGCGAGGGCGGGATGGGCGTGGTATGGCGTGCCTACGACGAGCTGCTCGACCGTACGGTGGCGATCAAAGAGGTCCGCTACACGGGCGTCGGTGAGGACAAGCGGGCCGAGCTCAACCGCAGGACCATCAGGGAGGCCAGGGCGGCGGGCCGCCTCGACCACCCCTCGGTGATCGTCATCCACGACGTCGTCGAGGAGGACGGCCGCCCGTGGATCGTCATGCAGCTGATCCGCTCGCGGTCGCTGGCCGACGTGATCCGCGAGCACGGCCCGCTGCCGGTCGCCCAGGTCGCGACGATCGGCGGCAGGGTGCTCGACGCGCTGCGGGCCGCGCACGCGACCGGTGTGCTGCACCGCGACGTGAAGCCCGAGAACGTGCTGCTCGCCGACGACGGCCGGGTGGTGCTCACCGACTTCGGCATCGCCTCGCTGGAGGCCGAGGCAGGTCTGACCGCCACCGGGGGCCTGGTGGGCACGCCCGCCTACATGCCGCCCGAACGCCTCAACGGCGAGCCCGCCCGGCCCGAGTCCGATCTGTGGTCGCTGGGCGCGACGCTGTACGCGGCCGTCGAGGGCACACCGCCGTTCAAGCGGGACTCGTGGGCGGCGACGGTCGCGGCGGTGCTGCGTGACCTGCCCGGGCAACCGGCCAGGGCGGGTGTGCTCGGCCCGGTGATCATGGGTTTGCTGCACCGGGACCCGGCCGCGAGGATGTCCGCCGACGAGGCCGCCCACCTGCTGCGGGCCGCCGCCGCCGAACCCATCGTGTACGGATATGCCGGACATCCGACCCCCCAACCCGGCGGGCCGGTACCAGGCATGCCCGGGTCAGGCGGCTACTCGCCGGGCATGTCCGCCCCTGGTGGGTCCGCCCCAGGCATGACCCCGCCCGGCGGGTTCGGGCCCGCGGGGACCGTGCCCGTGCGGGCCCGTCGGCGCGGGTGGGTCATGGCCGTGCCCGCGGTCGTGATCGCCGTCGTGGCGCTGGGCACGGGCGGCTGGTACGTCATCACCTCCCAACAGCCCCCTACCGGCACGTCCACCCCGGCCCCCACCCCCAGCGCCACCCCGACCCCCACCTCCAGCGAGACGACGCCGCCGCCCACCCGCACCGCCGAGCCGTCCGCGACCCCCACCCCGGCGCGCCTGCCCGACGGCTGGCGCCGGCTCGTCAACTCCACCGGGCGCTTCTCGATCGGCCTGCCGGCGGGCTGGCAGGCCAGGAAGAACCCCAACAGGGACAGCGTCACCATCACCGGCCCCGGCACACCGGGCCAGATGATCGTCGAGTGGACCGTCCCCGAGAAGCCTTCGGCCGACCCCGAGAACCGCTGGGTGGAGCTGGAGAAGGAGATCCAGGCCAAGGGGGAGTTCCAGCGCTACAAGCGGATCGGCATCCGGGCCACGACCTACCTCGGCCGGCCGGCCGCCGACTGGGAGTTCACCAGGGTGCGCGGCAGCATGATGATCCACGTGATCAACCGCGGCTTCCGCACCGCCGACGGCCGCCACTTCGCCCTCTACTGGGACACGGCCGACTCGTCGTGGGATCAGGACCGGCACTACTTCGACGAGTTCGTCAAGACGTTCAGGCCCCAATGAACGACCCGGCGAACGACCCGGCGAACGGCGTGGCGAACGAGGCGGCGAACGACCGGGCGAACGGCGTGGCGAACGAGGCGGCGAAGGAGCGGGCGCGCTTCTGGCGTCACCCGGCGCTCCCCCAGCTGGACCTGCTCAAGGCCCACTACGTCACCCACCGCTTCACCCGGCACGTGCACGACGGCTACGCGATCGGGCTCATCCTCGACGGCGTGGAGGAGTTCGACTACCGCGGCCACCTGCATCGGGCGGGCGCGGGCGAGGTGGTCCTGGTCAACCCGGAGGCGGTGCACACCGGCCAGGCGGGCACGGCGGACGGCTGGTCGTACCGGATGCTCTACCCCTCGGTGGAGGCGCTCTCGGAGCTCGCGGCCGAGCTCGGCCTGCCGTACACGACGCCGTACTTCCCCGAGCAGGTGGTGCGGGACCGGGCGGTCGCGGCGCTGCTCGGCCGGGCGCACCTGGCCGCCGAGCGCGGTGACGCGCTGGCCGCCTCGTCGCTGATGCGCGGCTTCTTCGCCCGCCTGCTGATCCGGCACGCCACGCCGCGCCCGTCCGCCGTCCTGCCCGCCGAGGGCGGACGGGCGGTCGCCGAGGCGCTGGACGTCCTGCACGAGAGCCTGGTGGACCCGCCGTCCCTGGACGATCTCGCGCAGGCCGTCGGGGCGCGGCCGTTCCCGCTGCTGCGCGCCTTCAAGGCTGCGACCGGCCTGCCGCCCCACGCCTACCTGATCTCCATGCGGATCCAGCGGGCCCGCCGTCTCCTGGACTCCGGCGTCCGGCCGGCGCAGGTGGCCGCTGAGGTGGGCTTCACCGACCAGGCCCACCTGAACCGGCACTTCAAACGCATCGTGGGCGTACCACCCGCGGCCTACCAACGGTCAGCAGGAACGTACAAGACCGGCGATTTCCACTTCACCTAGCCTCAAGTCTCATGGGACAGACAACACACCGTTCCGCCGCAATACGGGACGGTCTTGGCGTGGGCCTGGCCGTGGGGCTGTCCGGGCTCGCCTTCGGCGCCGCGGCGATCACCGCGGGCCTCAGCGTGGCGCAGGCGTGCGTGCTGAGCCTGCTGGCGTTCACCGGCGCCTCGCAGTTCGCGCTGGCCGGCGCGGTGGGCGCGGGCGGCGACCTGGTGTCGGCCGCCGCGGGCGCGCTGCTGCTGGGTGGCCGCAACACCCTCTACGGTCTGCGCCTGGCCGACCTGCTCCGGGTACGCGGCCCGCGCCGGCTGCTCGCCGCGCAGGGCGTGATCGACGAGACCACCGCCGTCACGCTCGCCCAGCCCTCGCCCGAGGCGGCGCGCACCGCGTTCGCGACCACCTTCGCCAGCCTGTACGTCACCTGGAACCTCACCACCCTGGCCGGCGCGCTCGGCACGTCGTTCCTGGGCGATCCGGGCATGCTGGGGCTGGACGCGGTCGGCCCGGCCACCTTCCTGGCCATCCTGTGGCCGCGCCTGACGGGCAGCGCCCAGCTCAGGTGGCTGGCGGTGGCCGGCGCGGCGGTCGCGCTCTGCGCCACGCCGTTCTTCCCGCCGGGCGTGCCGGTGCTGCTGTCGGCGATCGTCGTTCTGGCGGTGCTGGTCCGATGAGCGGCGCTGGTCCGATGACGCTGTGGTGGGCGATCGCGGCCGTGTGCGCCGGGTGCTACGCCCTCAAGCTGGCCGGGCTGGCGGCACCACGCAGGGTGCTCGACCACCCCCGGGTCCGCCGCTTCGCCGAGCTCGTTCCCGTGGCGCTGCTGGCCGCCCTCATCGCGGTGCAGATGTTCACCGAGCACGGCGAGCTCCACTTCGACGCCGCCCGCACGGCCGGGCTGGGCGCGGCCGTGGTCGCACTCCTGCTGCGCGCCCCATTCCTGGTGATTCTGGCGACAGCAGCCATAGTGACCGCGCTTGTCCGGGTTTTTATCGGGTAGACGGCGGAGCATGTCCGATTCTGCGCTGCTGGTCGGCGGACGTTACCGACTGATCAGGACCATCGGCCAGGGTGGGATGGGAACCGTTTGGCAAGCCCACGACGAAGTACTCGGCCGAGATGTGGCGGTCAAAGAGATCCATCCCCCTCCTGACCTGACCGACCCCGAGCGAGACGTCTTCTCCGTGCGTACCTTCCGCGAGGCCAGGGCCGCGGGGCGGGTGGCGCATCCCGGCGTCGCCGCGGTCTACGACGTGCTCGAAGAGCACGGCCATCCGTGGATCGTCATGCAGCTCGTCCACTCGCGCACCCTCGGCGAGCTGGTACGCGAGGACGGGCCGATGGCCCCGGCCGAGGCGGCCGACATCGGGCTGCAGTTACTGGAGGCGCTGCGGGCCGCGCACGCCGCCGGGGTCCTGCACCGCGACGTCAAACCGGACAACGTGCTACTGACCCCGGACGGCCGGGCGGTGCTCACCGACTTCGGCATCGCCACCACCGAAGGCGAGGCGCCCGTCACCAGGACCGGGGTGCTGCTCGGCACGCCCGCGTTCATGGCGCCGGAGCGGGCGTCCGGCGGTGAGGCTCAGATCGCCTCGGACCTGTGGGCGCTGGGCGCGACGCTGTACTACGCCGTCGAGGGCCAGTCGCCGTTCCAGCGCCCCCACGCGCTGGCCACGCTGGGCGCGGTGCTGCACTCCGAGCCCGCCCCGATGGCTCGCGCGGGCATGCTGGCCCCGGTCATCCTCGGGCTGCTGCGCAAGGACCCGGCCGAGCGGATGGCGCTGGACGAGGCCGAGCAGCGGATCCACCGACTGCTGATCGGCAGCTCTCCGGAGGAGACCGCGCCGGTGTACGTCCCGGCCCCGCCCACGGTGTCCAAACGGGACCCGATGCCGCAAACGGGCGCGATGGCCGGGCCCGGAGCCATGGTCGCGCCCGACCCGGCCGCCGAGCCGGACGTGGTCGCTGAAGCGGCCCCGGCGCGACACAGAAGGCGTCGCAGACCGCCGCTCACCGCGATCGCGGCCTGCACGCTCGCCCTCGTCGTCCTGACCGCGGGCGCGGCGTGGTGGACGAACCGGCAGTCCCAAGCCCGCCAGCCGGTCACGACGGTCCCGGCCGTGGTGCGTACGACCAACGTCCGCCCTTCGGGCCCGACCCCCTCGGCGACGCCCACGCAGACACAGACACAGACGCACGAGCCGACCACCGACCAGAACCAGGAACGGCAGGGCACCCCGCCCTCCAGCCACCGGACCGGCGAGCCCACCCCGGCCCCGACCGGCAGGCCGACGAAGAAGGAGCCTACGAAGCAGCCCACGAAGAAACCAACGAAGAAGGAGCCGACGAAGCAGCCCTCGGCCAAACCCACCAAGAGCAAGACCCCCAAGAAGAGCACCAAGACCTCGGCGAAGGCCAGCGAGGAGCCCACCGACCCCGTCGACGTCCCTCCGGCCGACAACGCCGACTAGGACGCCGTCCCACACCGGGGAAGGGAGCCGGTCAGGACTCCTCGCGCACGATGTCGAGGGCACGCCGCAGGTCATCGGGGTAGTCGGTGGTGAACGTCAGCCACTCGCCAGAGCTCGGGTGCTCGAAGCCGAGCGACACCGCGTGCAGCCACTGCCGGGTGATGCCCAGCCGGGCGGCGAGCGTCGGGTCGGCGCCGTACATCAGGTCGCCCACGCACGGGTGGCGCAGCGCGGACATGTGCACCCGGATCTGGTGCGTACGGCCGGTCTCGAGCTTGATGTCCAGCAACGAGGCCGCCCGGAACGCCTCGATGGTGTCGTAATGGGTGACCGACGGCTTGCCTCCGGCGACCACGGCGAACCGGCCGTCGCCCGACGGGTGCCGGTCGATGGGCGCGTCGACCGTACCCCTGAACGGGTCGGGATGTCCCTGTACGAGCGCGTGGTAGCGCTTGTCGACCGTGCGCTCCTTGAAGGCGCGCTTGAGGTGGGAGTAGGCGTGCTCGCTCTTGGCCACGGCCATGGCGCCGGTCGTGTTGGCGTCGAGCCGGTGCACGATGCCCTGTCGTTCGGCCGCGCCGCTGGTGGCGATCGTGTGGCCGGCGCCGAGCAGGCCGCCGATCACGGTCGGGCCGGTCCAGCCGACGGTCGGGTGAGCGGCCACCCCGATCGGCTTGTTGACCACGACGATGTCGTCGTCCTCGTACACGATCGACATGCCGGGCACCGGCTCGGCGACCGGCATGGGTGTGCTGACCGGCGGGGGGAGGGTCACATCGAGCCAGGCGCCCGCGTGCACCCGGTCGGACTTGGCGGACGCGTGCCCGTCCACGAGCACCTCGCCCGCGACGATCAGCTCGGCGGCGCGGGTGCGGGAGAAGCCGAACAGGCGGGAGATCGCGGCGTCGAGCCGCTCGCCCTCCAGCCCGTCGGGCACCGGGAGACTGCGCTGGTCAGCCACGCTTGCCGCCCTCCCTGGTGCCGTCGATCTGGTAGCCCCGCCAGGCCAGGATCACCGCGAGGATCCCGCCGCAGACGATCGCCGAGTCGGCCACGTTGAACACCGGGAAGTAGTCGATCACCGGGAAGTGTCCGGGCAGCACCTCGATCCAGTCGACCACATGCCCCTGGAACTGCACGGACCTGCCGATCCCTGACGGATAGCGGAGCAGCCGGTCGGTCAGGTTGCCCAGCGCCCCGCCGAGCAGCAGCCCCAGCGTGATCGCCCACGGCAGGCTGCGCATCTTGCGGGCCGTACGGAGGATGGCCACCACCACGCCCGCCGCGATGAACGTGAAGATGATCGTCATTCCGGTGCCGATGCTGAAGGCGGCACCGGAATTGAAGATCACCCGGAACTGCAGCACATCCTGGATGACCACCAGGGGCGCCTTGCCCTCGAGTGTCCGCAGGACGAGCGTCTTGGTGATCAGATCGGCCGCGTAGATCACGACCGCCAGCACGACGAGGACCGCGAAAAGGCGGCCGCGCCGTCCCTCTACCGGCGCTCCTCCTTCTGCTTGCAGGCCACGCACAGCGTCGCCCTCGGGAACGCCTGCAGGCGTTCCTTGCCGATCGGCTTGTGGCACGATTCGCACACTCCATAGGTCCCTGCGTCGATCCGGGCGATCGCACGTTCGTTCTGCGCGACGAGGTCGCGCGCATTCAGGGTAAGGGCGATCTCGCGTTCGCGCTCATACGTCTTGGCACCCGCGTCGGCCTGGTCGTCACCGGCCCCCTGGGTGACGTCACCCGAGGCGATCTCGGACTCATGGCGAAGAATGTCGGCGTTGAGCTCGTCGATCTCGCTCTGCAGCCGGCCGCGGACGTCGGCGAGCTCCTCCTCAGACCACATCGACGGTGTAGCGGTCTGCGTGACTGGCGCCATGGCTACCTCCCCATGCTGGAACAAGGCCGTAAATGGTGCGGGCAGCTTAGGTCCCCCATAACAGAACAGCAAACGACCCGCCGGACGATTTACCTCTCCCGTAATATCCCGCCCCGCTCGTTCAACTCCTCCTCAGAGGTGCCCATTCCCACAACTTTGTCGGAGTTTACGAGTTCACTACCTGCCGACCGCGAACCCGGAAGCTTTGCGGTCCACTCTGCGTTATGGTGTGAAGCTGCAAGGCGTTGATGGGGCCCGTCTGTGACGGACATCACCCCGGAGCCGCCGGAAGAACGGCTCTCACGAGCTCACTAGACCCGGCCGCAGACCAAACGAAGAGGGCCTCATCGAGGTCAAGAAGGGTGGTACCGCGGGGCCGCAAGGCTTCGTCCCTTCACGCTCACCTGTCAGTCAGTGATCGCGTGGAGGCCCGCCCGAGATGTCTTCCCCTTCTTTCCGCCCTCTTCCCGCGCAGGTCGACCTGCCCGCGCTCGAGCGCGAGGTCCTCGATCGCTGGCGGGACGGGAAGATCTTCGAGCGCTCCGTCGAGCAGAACGACGGCAACCCCTCCTGGACCTTCTACGAGGGCCCGCCCACCGCCAACGGCCTGCCCGGCGTCCACCACGTCGAGGCCCGGGTGTTCAAGGACCTGTTCCCCCGCTACAAGTCGATGCGGGGCTTCAGCGTGCCTCGCAAGGCGGGCTGGGACTGCCACGGCCTGCCGGTCGAGGTCGGCATCGAGCGGGAGCTCGGCCTGACCGGCAAGAAGGACATCGAGGCGTACGGCATCGCGGAGTTCAACGCCAAATGCCGCGAGTCAGTGCTGCGCCACGTCGACGCCTTCGAGCAGATGACCGAGCGGATGGGTTACTGGATCGACCTGTCCACCGCCTACCGGACCATGGACCCGTCCTATATCGAGTCGGTCTGGTGGTCGCTCAAGGTCGTCTTCGACAAGGGCCTGCTGTTCCGCGACTTCCGCATCACCCCCTACTGCCCGCGCTGCGGCACCGGCCTGTCCGACCACGAGCTGGGCCAGCCCGGCGGCTACGAGACCGTCTCCAGCCCGTCGGTCTACGTACGCATGCCCGTCACCTCCGGCCCCCTGAGCGAGCTCGGCGCCGCCCTGCTGGTGTGGACGACGACGCCGTGGACGCTGGTCTCCAACACCGCCGTGGCCGTACACCCCGAGGTCACCTACGTCGCGGCCCGTACGGCGGACGGCGAGGTGCTGGTCGTCGCCGAGCCGCTGCTGTCGGTGCTCGGCGAGGGTGCGACCGAGGTCGCCCGCTTCACCGGCCGCAAGCTGGAGCACACCTCCTACACGCGGCCGTTCGAGCTGGTCGACATCCCCGGTGCCCACTACGTGGTGCTCGGCGACTACGTGACGGTCGAGGACGGCACCGGGCTGGTTCACCAGGCTCCGGCGTTCGGCGCCGACGACCTGGCGGTGACCAAGCGCTACGACATGCCGGTGGTCAACCCGATCGGCCCCGACGGCCGCTTCCTCGACGACGTGCCGATGGTCGGCGGCCAGTTCTTCAAGGACGCCGACGAGGGCCTCACCGAGGACCTGCGGGCCCGCGGTCTGCTGTTCCGCGGCGGCCACTTCGACCACAGTTACCCGCACTGCTGGCGCTGCCACACGGCGCTGCTCTACTACGCGCTCCCCTCCTGGTACATCCGGACCACCTCGGTCAAGGACCAGATGCTGGCCGAGAACGCCAAGACCAACTGGTACCCCGACACCATCAAGTGGGGCCGGTTCGGCGAGTGGCTGCGCAACAACGTCGACTGGTCGCTGTCGCGCTCGCGCTACTGGGGGACCCCACTGCCGCTGTGGGTGTGCTCCGCCGACGAGTCCCACGTGACGTGCGTCGGGTCGATGGAGGAGCTGGGCACGCTGGCCGGCCGCGACGTGTCCGCGCTCGACCCGCACCGCCCGTACGTCGACGACGTCACCTTCCCCTGCCCGTCGTGCTCGGCCGAGGCCCGCCGCGTGCCCGACGTCATCGACGCCTGGTACGACTCCGGGTCCATGCCGTTCGCCCAGTGGGGCGAGCGGGGCAAGCCGGAGGGCCTCTACCCGGCGCAGTTCATCTGCGAGGCCACCGACCAGACGCGTGGCTGGTTCTACTCGCTGATGGCCGTGGGCACGCTGGTGTTCGGCCAGTCCTCCTACGAGAACGTACTCTGCCTCGGGCTCATCCTGGCCGAGGACGGCCGCAAGATGAGCAAGCACCTGGGCAACATCCTGGAGCCCATGCCGCTGATGGACGAGCACGGCGCCGACGCGCTGCGCTGGTTCATGGCCTGCTCCGGCTCACCGTGGGCGGCCCGCCGCGTGGGGCACAACGCCCTCGAGGAGATCGTCCGCAAGGTCCTGCTGACGTACTGGAACACGGCGTCCTTCTTCACCCTCTACGCCAACGCCGAGTCGTGGACACCCGAGCGGCTGGCGCAGGCGACCCCCGCGGCCGAGCGGCCGCTGCTCGACCGCTGGGCGCTGGCCGAGCTCCACCGCACGGTGGCCGAGGTCACGGGCGCGCTGGACGAGTTCGACACCCAGCGGGCCGGGCGCCGGCTGGCCGAGTTCCTGGACGACCTGTCCAACTGGTACGTGCGCCGCTCGCGCCGCCGCTTCTGGCAGGGGTCGGCGGACGCGTTCGCGACGCTGTACGAATGCCTGGAGACGGTCACGCGGCTGATGGCGCCCATCGCGCCGTTCGTCACCGACTACCTGTGGGACGTGCTGCGTGGCGAGGGCGCGCCCTCCTCCGTACACCTGACCTCGTGGCCCGCCGTACGCGACGACCTGCTCGACCCCGCGCTGTCGGAGCGGATGGCGCTGGTACGACGGCTGGTCGAGCTGGGCCGCTCGGCCCGCGCCTCCTCCGGCGTCAAGACCCGGCAGCCGCTGGGCCGGGCCCTGGTCGGGGCGCACGGCTGGCCCTCGCTCCCGTCCGAACTGCGTGACCTGATCGCCGACGAGCTGAACGTCCAGGCTCTTGAGGACATGTCCGGCTTCAGCGCCGATCTCGTGTCCTACACCGTCAAGCCCAACTTCCGGGCCCTCGGCAAGCGGTTCGGCTCGCAGACCAAGCTGGTGGCGGCGGCCGTCGGCGCGGCGGAGGCCGCCTCCCTGGCGCCCACCCTCCGCTCCGGCGCCTCTGTCACGGTGGACGTACCGGAGCTCGGCACGGTGTCACTCGGCCCCGACGACGTGATCGTCACCGAGCAGCCGCGCTCGGGCTGGGCCGTCGAGACCGGCGCCGTCGACACGGGCACCGGCGAGACGGTGGCGCTCGACCTGGAGCTGACGGACGAGCTGCGCCGGGCCGGCCTGCTGCGCGAGGTCATCCGCCTGGTCCAGGAGGCCCGCAAGTCGACGGGCCTGACCATCACGGACCGGATCTCCCTGTGGTGGTCGTCCTCCGACCCGGACCTGGCCCAGGCGCTGCGGTCGGGGTGGCAGGTGGTGGCGGAGGAAGTACTCGCCACGACCGTCACGGAGGGAACCGAGGACGGGCTGCCGTCGCACTCGGAGACGGACCTGGGGCTGACGTTCCAGCTGCGCCGCGCCTGACGAGCCGGTTGGGGTGGACCTGAGGTGGGGCGCGTCACCTGGACGCGTCCCACCCCTTTTCGCGTCCCCTCGCTTCACGTCCCCTCGCT
>NZ_JBFAIF010000001.1:195697-515937 GCF_040654555.1 Nonomuraea sp. NPDC050680
CTTCGCGCCTGGCCTCCTTCGCGCCTGGCCTCCTTCGCGCCTGGCCTCCTTCGCGCCTGGCCTCCTTCGCGCCTGGCCTCCTTCGCGCCTGGCCTCCTTCGCGCCTGGCCTCTTTCGAGCCACTCGACCGTCGGCTCACCCGAGGCCAGAGCTCGGATCGAGGCCGGTCAGGCCGACGCTGGCGGTCCACACGCGCGCCGCGAGATCGGTGTCGGCCAGGTGACCTCGCAGGGGTTCGAGGGTGGGCACGCCGCGGATCCCGAACACCCGGGGCCCCCACAGCTGGCCGCCGCGGACGGACGGGTCGAGCACGGCCCGGACAGCGGACCAGGCGGCCGCCTCCTTGCCCTGGAGGAGGAGGCCGGCGGGCAGACCGCGCAGCCGTTCGCCGGTGGTCCTTGAGTGGACCGGCGGGCGTGATGGGGTGAGGGAGTCGAGTGCGCCGCCGGGGTGGGTGAGCACGCTCAGCATGGTGCTGCCGGCGGCACGCAGGCGGCGGTCGAGTTCGAGACCGAAGAGCATCTGCGCGAGTTTCGATCGCGCGTACGTTCGCTTCGGCCGGTAATCGCGCGTGCTCTGGAGATCGTCGAGATCCAGACTTTCGGACTTGGCCGTGAAGCTGCCGGTGGTGACCACCCGGCTCGCGGACGCGGCCGTCAGCAGGGGTGCCAGCCACCAGGTCAGCGCGAAGTGCCCCAGGTGATTGGTGGCGAACATCAGCTCGTTGCCGTCCTTGGTCTCGCGCCGTGGCGGCTGGTCGAGCAGCACTCCGGCGTTGCAGACCACCGCGTCCAGGCTCTCCAGTCTCAGCGCGTCCACGGAGGCTTTGAGCGAGGAGAGATCGGCGAGGTCCAGGCGGATGTGACGGACACGCGCACCGGGGACTCGGGCGCGGATCGAGACCTGAGCCGCTTCGGCCTTGGCGGCGTCCCGGCTGCCGAGGATGACGGTGGCACCGGTGCCGGCGAGTTGCTCCGCGACGAAGTATCCGATGCCCGCGTTGCCGCCGGTGACCAGGAAGTTCTTACCCTCGGCGGGCGGCAGGCGTCGCACGTCCCAGGGGGCTGGGCTGTGGAGGGAGGTCATGTCCGGCTCCTTGATGGTGAGAGGGCGTGGTGACGTTGAGAGGGCGTCGTGTCGGCACCAAGAGCACACGCCAGACACATACTGACTATGAAACTATAATCACTATAGTTTCAGATGCATTCTAGACTTGGGATACGATGGGAGGCATGGCGACGACGATGGGGCGCCGCGAGCGCAAGAAGGCACAGACCCGCCGGGCGTTGTCGGACGCGGCGTTGCGGCTGTTCTCCGAGCACGGCTACGACGGCGTCACCGTCGCTCAGATCGCCGACGAGGCGGACGTCTCCATCGCCACCCTGTTCGCGCACGTGCCGGACGGCAAGGAGGCGCTGATCTTCGACGACGGTGCCGACCGACAGGTGTGGTTGGTCACCGCGATCCGCGACCGCCCCTCGGGCCAGTCAGTGCTGGAAGCCCTGCGCCGTTGCTTGGCCGGCCGGGGACCCTTCACCGAAGATCTCCCGCCCGACCTTCGGCGCAAACGCGACCTGATCGTGGGCACGCCCGCCCTGCGGGAGTACTCACGCAAGCTCTGGATAGCGGGCGAGGGCGCCCTGGCCGAAGCCATCGCCGCGGAGAGCGGCCGCGATCCCGTCGACATGACCGTCCGCGCTCTCGCCCGCTACGTCCTGGAGATCCCCGAACTGGCAGGCACGGAAGCAGATTCTTTGGCCGCGATGAACGCCATCTTCGACCTCCTCGAATCCGGCTGGCCCGAACCACCCATGGACGCCTGACCGGCCCCTACCCGGCCGACCCTCACCCGGCCGCGTCCTACCCGGACCGCTCGACCTGGACCGCTCGACCTGGACCGCTCAACCCAGCCCGCTCGCTCTGCCGCTCAACCTGGACCGCTCAACCTGGGCCGTTGGAACCAACGTCGAGGCTTACGCCCAGGCACGCCTAGCTGGCGGACTCGCGGTCGTCCTGGCAGACCGAGCAGCTCGTCAGGCCTGCCGACTCGGCCTGCGAGATCGTCATGGTCTCCACACCCGTGTCACCCGCGCCCCGGACGAGGGGGCAGGCGGTGCTGTGGTAGCGGCGGGTGCCGACGATGACCTTCACCGTGGCCGACCGCCCGCTCTTTCTCGCGCCTTCGCTGTCGGGCTTGCCGCCTTTGGCGCTCGCCTCTTTGGCGGGGTCGGCGTCTCCCCCGCCAGGGGACTCCTTAGCGGACACGGCACTGCCCGACTTGGCGGACGCGGCACTGTCCGGCTTAGCGGACGCGGCACTGTCCGGCTTAGCGGACGCGGCACTGTCCGGCTTAGCGGACGCGGCACTGTCCGGCTTAGCGGACGCGCCGCTATCCGACTTGGGCGGCGTGGGCCTGGATGCGGGCTCGGACGCCTTGGCCGCTGCCTTGGCACTCTCGGCCGCCTTGGCGCTCTCCGCGGGCCTGCTCGCCGCAGGCGTCGTACCGGTAGCCAGCCTCCCAGCGGCCGGGCGCGACCCGCTCGTGGACCCGGCGCCCTCTGCCTTGGACGTCGACCCGGAAGCTGCTCCGGACTGCACCGGCATGATCACGGTCCCGCCCACCGACTCGGACCGCTCTCCCTTGACACCGGACGCCTCTCCCTTGGCTCCGGACGCCTCCCCTTCGGGTCCGGGGCGCTCGGGCTTGGCCACCTGCGATGCCGACCCGGGCCTGCCAGGCTTGGTGTCGGATTCCTGCGCGCCACCGCCGGACCCACTGACCCCACCAGGGCCAGCGGACCCGCTGGCGCCACCAGATCCAGCGGACCTGCTAGCCCCGCCAGACCCGCGGCCAGACTCGGGCCGCCCCGGCGTACCAGCCGCGGCCGGCCCCGTAGGCAGGGGGCCCTTGGGCTTGGCCGCGGACTCGGCCGACGAGGCGGGACGCTCGGGCGCCACGGCCGGACGCTCAGACCGGTCCGACGACGGGCTCCAGTCGGTCTTGCCGGGTGCGGGACGCTGCGGCGCGGGATCTCCCGCCTGTACGGCACGCTGAGGCGCCGTCGCGGGCCCAGAGTCGTCGAGGTCCGGCACGGCACCATGGTCCTGAGCATCACGCTTTCCGGGCGTCTGCGGCCTTCCGGGCGTCTCCGACCTTCCGGGCGTCTCCGGCTGGCGGCTTCCAGGCTTGCCGGTTTCGGTACGGCCGCCGGACGGGCCGGACGCCGGCTGACCGGACCCAGGCTTGCCGGACGACGACTGACCGGATCCAGGCCTGCCGGACGACGACTGACCGGATCCAGGCCTGCCGGACGCTGGCTGACCGCTCCCAGGCCTGCCGGACGACGGCTGACCGGACGACGGCATGGTGGTGATGTACGGGGCCAGCCTCGGGCCGGCGGAAGGGTCGGACGACGGGGGTTCCGTGCGGTCCTTGGCGGGCCCTGAAGCGGACGGCTTGGTCGAAGCGCTGGACGACGCTGCGGGCTCCGCCGAGGGGCGGGCGAACCAGCCGGTCGGCTCGGCCGGAGCGTCGGCCGGGTCCGGGGCGGGGGTGGAGGCCTTCGAGTCGGGTTTCGGCTTCGCCGGGCCGGTGGACACCGGGGGGCGCAGGTCACGTGTGGCGCCGGGCGCCTCGGCCCGCAGGTCCGCGGGGACCTTGGGAGTCTGCGCAGGCTCGGGGCCACGCTTGGGAGCCGATGAAGGGCCGGAACCAGGCTTGGGAGCCGCTGAAGGCGCGGAGCCAGGCTTGGAGCCGCCGACCGGCGCGGGGCCCATAGCGGACACGGAGCCGGTAACGGGGCCGGAAGCGGACGCGGCGCCGGTAGGAGAGCCGGGGCCGGAAGCGGCGCCGGACAAGGGGGTGACGACGGGCTCGGTGCCGCCGGGCTTGGAGGTGGCAGCGGGCTCGGGGCCGGCGGCAGGCGGCAGCTGCCGTCCGCCGAGCGCTGCGTCCGGCAGGCACGCCGTACAGGGCGTGAAGCCCTCCTCGCGCGCCTCCTCGTACGTGAGCTCCTCTTGATCCCGTCCGATCAGCTGGCGGCAACCCGGGACGTGATAGCGCTTGCGTCCGGGGATCACCAGGACGAGCGCGTCCGGGGAGATCCCGCGCACCGCGGGACGGCGTTGCGCCGGCGCGGTGGCCGTCTGCTGGAGCGTCGGTGGACGCGGCGACGGCGGCGCTCCCATCGGGGTCCCCAGGGGACCCTGCTGGGTCAGGCCATGCGGCAGGCCGGCTGGCGCGTGCCCCACCGGCGGGGTGGCCGGCGCAGCGGCCCGCCCACCACCGGGAAACAGCTCGTGACGCCGTAGCAGCGCCCCGATCACCAGGAACAGCGCGGACAGCACGCTGACCACGATGGACCACATGATCAGGAACGGCTTTGCCAGAACGAAGCCCGCGATCAGCAAGACAACCGCCGCGAGCACCAAACCAGCACTGATGAGGATCACAAAGGGCTCTTTCGAGTGACGGGTCCTTGATGACCCGTTACTTTACCGGCGGTCGTTGTGCGGACCGTCACCGCCGGGGAAAGCGCCCTGCGGGGATTCACCGCCGAACGGGTTGGGACCACCGGGGAGAGGCTGCTGACCACCCTGAGGCACCGCGTGCGACATGGCCGGAGCCGCCGCCGAGGGGCCACCGCCGGTCATGACCGGGAAGCCACCACTGCCTTCCGCGGAGACGTTCAGCTCGGCGAGCTGGTTCTCCAGGTAGAGCTTGAGGCGGCTGCGGTATTCGCGTTCGAAGCTGCGCAGCTCCTCGACCTTGCGCTCCAGCTCGTCACGGGTCTGGACGAGGGAACCCATGGCCTGGCGGTGACGCTCCTGCGCGTCGCGCTCGAGCGTCTCGGCGCGGGCACGGGCGTCGCCGATGACCTGCTCGGCCTGGCGGCGAGCCTTGGTGAGGATCTCGTCGGCCTCGCGGCGGGCGCGGGTGACCGTCTCGTCCGCCTCGCGGCGGGCGTCGGAGATCGCCTGGTCGGCGGTCTGCTGGGCCAGCGCGAGCACGCGGGCCGCGGTGTCCATGTTGTCCTCGGCCGGCGGCATGTTCATGACGGGGACCGGCTGAGGCTGCTGCTGCGGCTCGGGAGCCTTCATCGGCTCCGGCTGCGGCGGCATCATCATCTCGGGCTTCGGCTGCTCCTGCACCGGAGCGGAGGCCATGGGCATGCTCATGCCCCCGGGCACCTTACCGCGCAGGCACTCGGCCAGCTTGGCGCGGAGCTCCTCGTTCTCTTGGATCAGGCGGTCGAGCTCAGCCTCGACTTCGTCGAGGAAGGCGTCGACCTCTTCCTCGTCGTAGCCCGGCCGTAGCCGAGTGGTACTGAACTGCTTGTTCCGCACATCAGCGGGCGTCAGCGGCATCTTTTGGTCTCCTTGGCGCGCTTGGAGTCTGTCCGGAGGGACGGTTAACCCGAATCACTTCAGCGCGGACACGAGTTGGATCACGACCGGTGCCTCACGGCCCCTGTCAGCGCGTGCCCAGCAATCCGGCGATCTGGATCAAGAGCAGGACGATGATGAAGAGGACTGTGAAGCTTAGGTCAAAGGCCACCGTACCCAACCGGAGCGGGGGAATGAAACGGCGGAGGAACTTGAGAGGTGGGTCGGTTGCGGTGTAGGTGGCCTCGGCAAGGACGAGCACGACGCCCGAAGGACGCCACTGACGGGCGAACGCCTGGACCGTCTCAAAGATCATCCTGCCGATGAGCAGCACCAAATACAGAGACAGGACTACGACCAAGATCTGGCTTACGATCCCCACGGTCTGGCCGCGCCTCCACTTCCGATGTGCCCGCCGAGCCTCGGTGAGGCCTGGTTGGGTGCGATAGACATACAGAGACTCTAACTCTGGTTGAAGAACCCGCGTTCCGCGATTCGAGCCTTGTCCTCGGCGGTCACCTCGACATTGGCTGGGGACAACAGGAACACCTTGTTGGTAACACGTTCAATGCTGCCATGTAGGCCAAAGACCAGACCTGCCGCGAAATCGACCAGGCGTTTTGCGTCGCTGTCAACCATCTCGGTCAGGTTCATGATGACCGGGGTGCCGTCGCGGAAGTGCTCGCCGATCGTCCGGGCCTCGTTGTAGGTCCGGGGGTGGAGGGTGGTGATGCGCGCCAGATCGGTCGTACGGCGCTCCAGGACGGTCGTGGATGGCCTCGGCGCGGGGACCCCGGAGTCTGCCTCGTCGTCGCGTTCCTGGACCGCTACGGCCCGCTCCTCGCCGGTCCGCGGGGGCTCGTCCTCGTAGGCGTACTCGTCCGGGTAGGTCTCATACCTCTCGTAGCGGTCGTCCTCCACGAGACCGAGGTAGACCGCCATCTTGCGCATCGCGCCGGCCATCGCTACGTCGTCCTCCTGCTCATGGTCGCACTCGCTCGGGCCTGTCGCCGGGTCCGAGGCGGCAGCCGTACCCCCTTGGAGCTCACCGCTGATCGACCTCTACTTGTGGTGGTGAGCCCGTAAGACCCACTTGACGGGACATTACCTGACGAAGGGCTTGCGACGACCGAGCAACGCCGTACCGACCCGAACGTGTGTCGCGCCGTGCGCGACGGCCGCGCCGAGGTCATCGCTCATGCCCGCCGACAGCATCGTGGCACGCGGATGGCGCTCTCGTACGGCGGCGGCCAACTCTCGCAGCCGGGCGAACGCCTTGCCCGGATCCTCCCCCAGCGGCGCCACGGCCATCACCCCGCCCAGCCACAGGTGCGCGGCCGCGGCGATCAGGCCGGCGATCTCAGGTACGTCGGCGGGCCTGGCGCCGCCCCTGGCCGGGTCGTCGTCGAGCGCCACCTGCACGAGGCAGCCGACCTGGCGCCCCTGCTTCTCGGCCTCCCGGCTGATCACCTCGACCAGCCTGGGCCGGTCGACGGAGTGGATCACGTCGGCGTAGGAGACCACTGAACGGACCTTGTTGGTCTGCAGCTGGCCGACGAAGTGCCAGGTCAGGGGGAGCTCCCGGCATTCGCGCGCCTTGACGGCGGCTTCCTGGTCGCGGTTCTCGCCGACCTCGCGGACGCCGAGCTCGCACAGCAGGCGGACGTCGGAGGCGGGGTAGGTCTTGGTCACGGCGATCAGGGTCACCTCACTCCGATCGCGCCCGGCCGCCCGGCACGCCTCGGAGATCCGCCCCTCCACCTCCGCCAGCCCCGCCGCGATCTCATCGCGCCGCGTCCGGTCGGCCACGTTCCGCCGCGCCGGGTCACTCTCCTCGCGCCGCGCCCGGTCGGTTTCATCTCGCCGTGCCCGGTCGCCCTCGTCTCGCCGTATCCCGTCGCCCTCGTCGCGCCACGTCCGGTCGGACTCGTCCGTACTCACGCTCACGTCCACCTCTTCGCTCCGCTCGGGTATCTCTATGCCGCAGGGCGCGCCTCCCATGTGGTGCGGCACTGTTTTTCTGGTACGGCAAGCCCGGTGGGCCCCACCCGCCGCACGGGGCCGGGGCCTCCAGGAAGACGGCCGCTGACCCCGCACGGGGCCGGCCGCCGTGACGAGGCACGTGAGTCCGGTCACCCCGGCACTACGCGGCTCCGACCACTTCGGCCACCTGAGTCCGACCACCCTGGCTCAACACGAGTCCGACCACCCGGCAACGCGGCCCCGACCATCCCCGCTACGTGAGTCCGATCACCCCCGATACGTGGCTCCAACGGCCCCGGCCAGGTGAGTCAGATCACCCGGCTGGAAGAACCGGCCCCGAACGCGGCTGCGCCGCTCCATTCCCCCGGTGAAGGACCGTCGAGGCCCGGTGAGGAAGGAGCGGCGGAGAGTCGGGCTACTTGAGGAAGTCGGGGACGTCGAGTTCCTCCTCCTGCTCCTCGAAAACCACCGGACGGCGTTTGGCGGGCTCCGACATGCGGGAGGTGATGGGCGTGGGCGGATTGGCGGGCTCGGGCGTGGGCCGCGGGATCGAGACGGGGCCGGAGGGCTCGTCGGCGATCGGCTCGTGGGCCGCCGGCTCGGGCGCGCTCTCCACCGGACGCACCGGCTCGGGCCGATGGTCGGAGCGGAAGTCGGAGCGCTGGTCCGGGCGCGGCGGTTCGGGACGGAGGTCGGCGCGCGGCTCGGGCAGGGGCTCGGAGCGAGGCTCGGGCCTGAAGTCGGAGCGCGGCTCAGGGCGAGGCTCCGGCCTGAAGTCGGAGCGCGGCTCGGGACGCAGCTCGGGCCGGGGCTCGGGACGCTGGTCGAAACGCTGCGGCGCGGGCTCGGCCTTCACGCTGGGTGCCGAGACGCTCGGGCGTACCGGCGACGACACGGGCGGAGCCGTGGACGCGGCGGCGGGGCGGCTCTGCGGGCGCGGGAGCGGCTTCTCCACCGGCGGCGGCACGTCGTCGAACCCGGCGGCGATCACGGTGACGCGGACCTCGTCACCGAGCGCGTCGTCGATGACCGTACCGAAGATGATGTTGGCGTCGAGCGCGGCCGCCATCGACACGAGCTGGGCGGCCTCGTTGATCTCGAACAGGCCGAGGTCGGAGCCGCCGGCGATCGACAGCAGCACGCCGTGGGCGCCGTCGATGCTGGCCTCCAGCAGCGGACTGGAGACCGCCATCTCGGCCGCGGCGACCGAGCGGTCATCACCGCGTGCGTGGCCGATGCCCATCAGCGCCGAACCGGCGCCGGACATGACCGACTTGACGTCGGCGAAGTCGAGGTTGATCAGGCCAGGCGTGGTGATCAGATCGGTGATGCCCTGCACACCGGACAGCAGCACCTGGTCGGCCGCCTTGAACGCGTCGAGCACGCTCACCTGCCGGTCGGAGATCGACAGCAGCCGGTCATTGGGGATCACGATCAGCGTGTCGACCTCGTCGCGCAGGGTCTCGATGCCGGCCTCGGCCTGCGAGGCCCTGCGGCGGCCCTCGAAGCTGAACGGCCGGGTCACGACACCGATCGTGAGCGCGCCGAGCGATCGGGCGATGTTCGCCACGACGGGCGCGCCGCCGGTGCCGGTGCCGCCTCCCTCGCCCGCGGTCACGAAGACCATGTCGGCCCCCTTGAGGACCTCCTCGATCTCCTCGCGATGGTCTTCGGCCGCCTTGCGCCCCACATCGGGGTTGGCGCCGGCGCCCAGCCCGCGGGTGAGCTCGCGGCCCACGTCGAGTTTGACATCGGCGTCACTCATCAGCAGCGCCTGGGCGTCGGTGTTTATCGCGATGAACTCGACGCCTTTGAGTCCCTCCTCGATCATCCGGTTGACGGCGTTCACTCCGCCGCCGCCAATGCCGACGACCTTGATGACCGCGAGGTAGTTCTGCGGTGCTGCCACGACGAGGGGCCTTTCCGCTCGTTGACTTGCCATTTCGGTGCGGATCGTCTCCGCGTTCTCTGCTTCGTTAACTCTCAACCTCAAGTTGAGATTCAGATTTATGTCAACCTGAGGATTGATACGGACAGTAGGAGTTACGCTCCGGGCGGGTCAACTAACCGCGCCGCAAGCACGTCCGGCGTGTCGCGGGCTGTCCGTTTCGCTCCGTCGTCCCGCCAGGTCGGAACCCTCCTCTGCCACGCGCCGTGTTACAGGCTCTCACGCCGGAACCCCCATCCCGGACAGACTCGGCCATCGCGTGGCGGCATGATCGGCGCGCTCTGACAGGTGCGCCGCCCTTTATGCGACGCATGTCCTATAGGACGCGCCGACCCCGCCCCCGGATCACGCGTGACGACGGCTCAGATGGCGGCCCGGTGGAGCCCAGGCGCTTGACCGTCACCAGGTGGACGGGGCCCGGTGCCTGAGCGCCACCACACCGCCGGGATCCGGCACCTGAGCATCACCACATCGGCAGGGTCCAGGACCTGAACGTCACCACGTCAGTGTGGTCAGGCTCACTTGAGCGTCACCACGTCAGTGTGGTCACTTGAGCGTCACCACGTCGGGTGAGCTCACGTCGTAGACCTCGGCCTTGCGGCGCAGGAGAATCCGCAGGATGCGAGCCTTGTCCGCGCCCCGGTCGGCCCCGCCCCACACCACGCTGCGGCCGTCGGAGAGCTCCAGCGACACGCCCTCGGGCGAGGAGGCCCGGACCCCCCGCACCTTCGCCGCGAGATCGCCGGGCAGCGACTGGATCACCCGCAGCGCGGCCATGGTCGTGGGGTCGCCGGCGGCCGGGCGGTCCACCTTGAGCGTCGGCAGGCCGGGCGGGACCATGTCCTGGATCTCGATGACGACACCCCCCTTGTCGATCAGCGCCGCCTTGCCCCCGGCCGTGATCGCGGCGACCGGCTCGCGCTCGACCACCTCGATCTTCAGCGTGCCGGGCCAGACCCGGTCGACCTTGGCCGAGGCGAGTTGCCTGATCTGCATCACCCGGGCCTCTACGCCGGCCAGATCGACGGTGGCCAGCGGATGCAGTTCGGGCACCCCGGCCTGTTGCTCGATGCGCTCAGCAGGCACTGTGACATTTCCCACGATGTCGATCGAACGTACGCCGAGCACGGGCGAGAAGAAGATCAGCCAGACGGCGCAGCCCACCACTCCGGCGGTCAGCAGCACCAGAAAAGCGTTGCGCGCCTTCATCGCCCTCCCAGGGTCGCCCGCCTTGCGCAACCGGCACGCCGTGCGCCACCGAACCTACGCCGCGTAAGAGTCACCGCCTACACCACGGCACGCCGTGCGCCACCGAACCTACGCCGCGTAAGAGTCACCGCCTACACCACGGCACGCCGTGCGCCACCGAACCTACGCCGCGCCCAGCCACCGCCCACGGCGCCACGCCAGAGCCCCCCGCCAGACGTTGCGGCCCCCCGGGTCACCCGGCGGAGAGCTGCTCAAGGATCTGCGGTCCGAGCTCCGTCACGTCGCCCGCGCCCATCGTCAGCACGATGTCGCCGCCACGGGCCCGAGCCGCCACCAGGGCCGGCACCGAGGCCCGGTCCGGCGCGTAGACCACCTGCTCGGCGGGCAAGCGCACGCGGCCCGCCACCATGGCCCCCGAGACGCCGGGCTCGGGATCC
Source organism: Nonomuraea sp. NPDC050680 (assembly GCF_040654555.1). Taxonomy (NCBI): domain Bacteria; kingdom Bacillati; phylum Actinomycetota; class Actinomycetes; order Streptosporangiales; family Streptosporangiaceae; genus Nonomuraea; species Nonomuraea sp. NPDC050680. The sequence continues at coordinate 206,660 of NZ_JBFAIF010000001.1, forward strand.
TCCCGGGCGCCGTAGACGTCGAGCACGATCGCCTCGTCGGCCAGCCCGAGCGCCGTCCCGAACTCCTCGGCGAAGAACCTGGTGCGCGAGTAGAGGTGCGGCTGGAAGACCGCGATGACCCGCCCGTCGCCCGAGTAGGAGGCCACCACGTCACGCGCGGCCCTCAGGTCGGCGGCCAGCTCGGTCGGATGGTGGGCGTAGCTGTCGAACACCGCGACCCCACCCGCCTCGCCCTTGGCCTCGAAGCGCCGCTTGGCCCCGGTGAAGGTCGCCAGCCCGTCTCTGATCTCCTCGAACGGCAGCCCCAGCGCCACGGCCACGGCGACCACGGCGGTGGCGTTGAGCGCGTTGTGCGCCCCGGGGACGGCCAGCCGGACCTCGCCCATGCCCTCGGCGGTGCCCCCAATGGTGAACGTGGTGCCGAAGCCGTCGGGCCGGACGTCGCACACCCGGTAGTCGCCCGTCTCGCCGTACGTGACGACCTTGAGGCCGCGCGCCCGCGCCACCTCGGCCAGCTCCGCCGCCCCGGGGTCGTCGGCGCAGGCGATCAGCAGCGACCCGATGCGCTCGGCGAAGCGGGCGAAGCTGTCGTGCACGGCCCGCGGATCGCCGTAGTTGTCGAGATGGTCGGCCTCGACGTTCGTCACCACGGCGATGTCGGGGGCCAGCATGAGGAAGGACCCGTCGCTCTCGTCGGCCTCGGCGACGAACACCTCCCCCGACCCCTCGTCGGCCCCCAGCCCGGTGGTGACGAGCTGGCCGCCCACGCAGTAGGACGGGTCGGCCCCGCACTTCTGCAGCGCGACGGTCATCATCGAGGCGGTGGTGGTCTTGCCGTGGGTGCCCGCGACGGCGACGCCGTTGCGCCCGGCCATCACGGAGGCCAGCGCGGCGGCCCGCGGGATGACCCGCAGCCCCTGCTTGAGCGCCTCGCCCAGCTCGGGGTTGGAGTCGCGGATCGCGGTGGACACCACCACGGTGTCGACGTCCCTGACGTGGGAGGCGGCGTGCCCGATGTGCACGATCGCGCCGAGCTCGCGCAGCTCGTTGACCTGATCGGTGCTGCGGGCGTCGCTGCCGGACACCCGCACCCCGCGCTTGAGCAGGATGCGCGCGATCCCGGACATCCCCGCGCCGCCGATGCCGATGAAGTGCACGCGCCCCAGCTCTTCTGCGGCGACGGGATCGACCAGCTTGACGAGACTCATCGGGCTATCTCCAACACTTTCCTGGCCAGAATGATATCGGCGTCCTTCCGTCCCAGTCTGGAGGCGGCCTCCGACAGGGCCACGACCCGCTCGGGACTGTGGAGCACGGGAAGGACGTTACGGATGATCCAATCAGATGACAGGTCGGCGTCGCCGACCACGAACCCGCCACCGCCCGCCGCGATGCGCTCGGCGTTGATCCGCTGCTCGCCGTTGCCGTGCGGCAGCGGCACGTAGGCGGCGGGCAGCCCGACCGCGGTGAGCTCGGCGCAGGTCAGCGCGCCGCTGCGGCACAGCGCGAAGTCGGCGGCGGCGTACGCGAGATCCATGCGGTCGAGGTAGGGCAGCAGGACGTATTGGGGGTCGCCGGGCGGTGGCTCGTGCTCGACGGTGTTCTTGGGTCCGAGCACGTGCAGCACCTGCACGCCCGCCGAGCGCAGGACAGGCGCGGCGGCCAGCGCGGCCTCGTTGAGCGACCTGGCCCCCTGGGAGCCGCCGAACACCAGCAGCGTGGGCCGGTCGGTCTGCAGCCCGAACCAGGAGCGGGCCTTGTCGCCCATTGACAGCCGGTCCAGCGAGACGATCTCCCGGCGCAGCGGGGTGCCGATGTATTCGGCCTTGCCCAGCACGTGGTCGGGGAAGCCGGTGAAGACGTGGTCGGTGAGCCGGGCGCCCAGCCGGTTGGCCAGGCCGGGCCGGGGGTTGGCCTCATGCACCACGATCGGCACGCCGCGCCGCTTGGCCGCCAGGTAGGCCGGGGTCGCGACGTAGCCGCCGAAGCCCACCAGGACGTCTGCTTGGACCCGGTCGAGTATCGCCGCCACCGCGTTGACCGCCCCGGCCAGCCGTCCGGGCACGGTCAGCAGCCGGGGCGTGATCGCCCTCGGCAGCGGCACCGCCGGCACCAGCTCGAGCTCGTATCCCCTGGCCGGGACCAGGCGGGTTTCGAGGCCGCGTTCGGTGCCCACACAGGTTATGCCGATGCGCTGGTCATAATGGCGCAGCGCGTCCGCAAGGGCGAGAGCCGGCTCGATGTGCCCGGCCGTCCCGCCACCGGCGAGGACCACCCTCATCTAGGTCACTCCCTAACGTCTCACTCGGCCTTTGGTCGTTCCCCCCAGGCCAAGCCAGCTTAGGGCCCGTACGGCCGGTCCGGGGCCACGAGCGGCCAGAGCCTCGCGCGCGCCCGGCTCACGTTTCGCGAAGGACAACAGCATCCCCAGGGCGGCGAGGGTCGGCAGCAGCGCCGACCCCCCGTAGGAGAGCAGCGGCAGCGGGATACCGGTGATGGGCACCACGCCGAGCACCGCGCCCATGTTGACGACGGCCTGGCCGACGATCCAGGCCACGACGGCGGCGGCGGCCAGCCGTACGAAGGGGTCCTTGACCCGGGCGGCGACCCGCAGTCCCGCGTACCCGAGCAGCCCGAAGAGCACCACCACGGTCAGGGTGCCCATCAGCCCGAGCTCCTCGCCCAGGATGGCGAAGATGAAGTCGCTCTCGCCGTGGGGCAGCCAGCTCCACTTCGCCCGGCTACTGCCCAGGCCGAGCCCGAACCAGCTGCCGGAGGCCATGGCCATCTGCCCCTGCACGGCCTGGTATCCGTCGCCCTGGGCGTCGGCCCACGGGTTGAGGAAGGCGCCGATGCGCGCCATGCGGTACGGCTCCACCTTGATCATGATCAGCGTGGCCAGCACGGCGAGCGACAGGATGCCGCCGAACAGCTTCACCGGCGCGCCCACCACCCACAGCAGCGACAGGAAGACCATGAACAGCACCAGCGTGGTGCCCAGGTCGCGGCCGAACATGACCATGACGGCCAGGAGCGCGGTGCCCGGCATGAGCGGGATGAGCAGTTGCCGCCACTCGATGCGGCCCTGCCGCGCCCTGCGGGCCAGCAGGTCGGCTCCCCACAGCGCGAGGGCCAGCTTGGCGGGCTCCGAGGGCTGGATGCTGTAGGAGCCGACGTCGATCCACCGCTGAGCGCCCAGCTGGGAGGAGCCGATGAACAGCACCATGACCAGGCCGATGAACGACAGCGCCATCAGCGGATAGCCCGCCCAGCGGAAGAACTTGTGCGGCAGCCGGGCGCAGACCCACATGAGCGTCACGCCCAGACCGGCCGACAGCGACTGCTTGATGAACCAGGTGAACGGGTCGCCGGTCTTCTGCATCGCCTCGATGCTGGAGGCCGACAGCACCATCATCAGCCCGAGCGCGAGCAGCAACCCGCTGCAGCCGAGGATGAGGTAGTAGTTGGCCAGCGGCTTGTCCAGCAGCTCCTTGAGCACGGCGAGCTGGTCGCGGATCCAGCCGGTCGGCCCTTCGACCGCGCTCTGCCGTGACCGCTCCGGAGCCTGTGGAGTGGTCGTGCTCACGTGGCCGCCTCCAGGCCGCGTACGGCTCGCGCGAAGGCCTCCCCTCGGGCCGGGTAGTTGGCGAACATGTCCAGCGACGCGCCGGCCGGCGACAGCAACACGGTGTCTCCGGGGGAGGCGAGCCTGGCGGCTTCGGTGACGACACGATCCATCGCACCAGTGTCTTGGGCGGAGATGTCCACGACGGGGACATTCGGCGCGTGTCGCGCCAGAGCTTCGGCGATCCGGGCCCGGTCCACGCCGAGCAGCACCGCGCCGCGCAGCCTGGGCGCCGCCCGGCATACCAGGTCGTCCACGTCGGCGCCCTTGAGCTGGCCGCCCGCGATCCACACGATCGACGGGTACGACGACAGCGCCGCGGCGGCGGCGTGCGGGTTGGTGGCCTTGGAGTCGTCGACGTAGTCGACCTCGCCGACCCGATCGACGTGCGCCATGCGGTGCGGGTCGGGCACGAAGTCGCGCAGGCCCTGGCGTACGGCGTCGGGTGCGACGCCGAGCGTGCGGGCCAGCGCGGCGGCGGCGAGCGCGTTGGCCACGTTGTGCGGCGCGAGGGGCCGCACGTCGGCGAGGGTCGCGAGCTCCTCGGCGGCCTCGGCGGGGTTGGCCACGAACGCCCGGTCCACCAGCAGGTCCTCCACCACGCCCAGCTGGCCGGGCCGGGGCACGCGCAGCGTGAAGCCGACCTTGTCCGGGTAGGGGGCGGCGAGCCGCGACGCCTCGGGGTCGTCGGCGTTGTAGACCACGGTGCCCGCGCGCTCGAAGATGCGGCCCTTGGCCTCGGCGTACGCCTCCATCGAGCCGTGCCAGTCGAGGTGGTCGGGCGCCACGTTGAGTATCGCGGCGGCGTGCGGGGCGAGCGTGCTCGACCAGTGCAGCTGGAAGCTCGACAGCTCGACGGCCAGGACGTCGTACGGCTCCCCCACGGCCTCGACCACGGGCACGCCCACGTTGCCCACGGCCAGCGCCTTGCGCCCGGCGGCCAGCAGGATGGAGGTGAGCATGCGGACCACGGTCGTCTTGCCGTTGGTGCCGGTCAGCGCGAGCCACGGGGCCGCCTGGGCGGGGCGCAGCCGCCAGGCCAGCTCCACCTCCCCGACCACCTCGACGCCCGCCTCCAGGGCCGCGGCGATCAGCGGGTGGTGCGGCGCCCAGCCGGTGGTGACGAGCCGGGTGACACCCCCCGGCAGCTCCATCGGGCCGAAGCGCACCTCGACGCCGAGCCCGGCGAGCTCGGCGGCCACGGCGCGCCGGCGTTCGTCCTCGGCGGCCTCGACCACGACGACGGGCTCACCCCGCGCGGCGAGCACCCGCGCCACGGCGGTGCCGGAGACGCCGAGCCCGGCCACGCAGGTGAGGGCCATTACTTGGGCATCCATTCGACGTAGAACAGCCCGAGCCCGAGGGCCGCGCACAGCATGGCGATCAGCCAGAAGCGGACCACGATCGTGGTCTCGGCCCAGCCCTTGAGCTCGAAGTGGTGCTGCAGCGGCGCCATCCTGAACACCCGTTTACCGGTCATCTTGAAGAAGCCGACCTGGATGATCACCGACATCGTGATGATCACGCACAGCCCGGCCAGGATGATGAGCAGCAGCTGGGTGCGGGTGGCGATGGCCAGACCGGCCAGCACGCCGCCCAGGGCCAGCGAGCCGGTGTCGCCCATGAAGATCTTCGCGGGCGGGGCGTTCCACCACAGGAACCCGATCAGCGCCCCGAGCACGGCCGCGGCCACCACGGCCAGGTCGAGCGGATCTCGCACCCAGTAGCAGTTGGGGCCGAGCTGGTCGATGCAGTTGTTGCGCAGTTGCCAGTTGCCGATCAGCACGTACGCGCCGAGCACCACCCCGGTCGCGCCACTGGCCAGGCCGTCGAGGCCGTCGGTGAGGTTCACCGCGTTGGAGAACCCGACGATCATGATGAGGACCCAGATGGTGAAGCCCACGATGCCGAGCGAGGGCCCGAAGTCGCGCAGGAACGACAGCCTGGGCTCGGCGGGGGTGATGCCGTAGACGTTGGCCTGCTGGGTCACCAGCACCGCGAAGATCGCGCCGATGATGAGCTGGCCGAGCGCCTTGGCGCCGCTGCGCAGGCCGAGGCTGCGCTGCTTGTAGATCTTGATGAAGTCGTCGAGGAAGCCGACCGCGCCGAGCCCGGTCATCAGGAACAGCACCAGCATCCCCGAGACGGTCGGCGCCGACAGCGTGGCCAGGCGGGAGGCGCCGTAGGCGAGCAGCGAGGCCAGCACGATCACGGTGCCGCCCATGGTGGGCGTGCCCCGCTTGCCGTGATGCCCGGACGGGCCCTCCTCGCGGATCTCCTGGCCGTAACCGCGCCGGGAGAACAGCCGGATGGCCAGGGGCGTCCCGAGCATCGAGAGGACCAGCCCCACCGCACCCGCGATGATGATGTCGGTCACTGCGTGGCCCTCCCGAGCAACAGCTCGGCCGTCCGCTCCAGCCCCATCGCGCGGGGCCCCTTGACCAGCACCGCGTCACCCGGCCGCAGCCACCCGGCGAGCTCGGCGGCCGCGGCGGCGGCGTCGGGCACGTGCAGGATGAGCGTCTGCTGCGGCTGCGCGGGCCCTCCCGCGCCCGGCGCGCCCCCGACGACCGGCGGCACCGGCGGGCCGCCCGCACCCGGCGGGAACGGCGGGCCGCCCGCGAGCGGGAGCGGCGGGCCCGCGGCGGCGGCCGCCTGAGCGGCGGCGTAGGCGCCCTGAAGCACCGGCTGGGCGTCGGGCCCGGCGACGATGAGGCCCGCCAGTCCGGAACCGCCCGCCAGGCGGCCCAGCTCCTCGTTGAGGGCGGCGCTGTCCTCGCCCAGCTCGCGCAGGGCGGCGATCACGGCGAAGCGGCGGCGGCCGTTGCCGAGCACGCCGAACGCCTCGAACGCGGCCCGCATCGAGTCGGGGTTGGCGTTGTAGGCGTCGTTGACGATCGTGACCCCGTCGGGGCGGTCGGAGACCTCCATCCGCCACCGGCTGCGCGGCGTGGCCTCCGACAGCTCCGCGGCGATGGTGGCGACGGGCAGGCCGAGCTCGTAACCGGCAGCGGCGGCGGCCAGGGCGTTCTCCACGGCGTGCGCGCCGTACAGCTTGAGCCGGACCTGCCCGGAGCCCGAGGGGGTGCGCAGCGTGAACGAGGCGCGCCCGCGCTCGTCGACGACGACGTCCTCGGCGCGGATCGCGGCGGCCTCGGAGCGGCCGAACAGCGTGACCCTGGCGTCGGTGCGCGAAGCCATCTGGAGGACCAGCGGGTCGTCGGCGTTGAGCACGGCCACGCCGGTGCGCGGCAGCGCCTCGACGAGCTCGCCCTTGGCCTTGGCGATGGCCTCCTTGCCGCCGAACACGCCGATGTGGGCGGTGCCGACGTTCAGCACCACACCGATCCGCGGCGGCGCGATGCGGGCCAGGGCCTGGATGTGGCCGATGTTGCGGGCGCTGAGCTCCAGGACCAGGTAGCGGGTGTCGGCGTCGGCCCTGAGCACGGTCAGCGGGTGGCCGAGCTCGTTGTTGAACGAGCCGACGGGCGCGATGGTCGGCCCGATCCGCGCGGTCAGCCTGGCCAGGAGGTCCTTGGTGGAGGTCTTTCCGGCCGAGCCGGTCACGCCGATCACGGTGGCCTGGGGCAGCGCGGCGGCGTGGGCCGTGGCCAGGTCGGCCAGCGCGGCGGCGGCGTCGGGGACGATCACCGTGGGGGCCTCGACCGGCCTGGTGGCCAGCACGGCGACGGCGCCGGCCCGGATGGCCTGGGCGGCGTAGTCGTGGCCGTCGACCCGCGCGCCCTTCAGGGCGACGAACAGGGATCCCGGTTCTACGCCCCGTGAGTCGATCACGACGGGACCGCGCACCACGGCGCGAGGGTCGGCCATGCCCGACAGGGCGCCCGAGGTTATCTCGGCGATCCTGGCCAGAGGCAACGGGATCATGCGTGCTTCCTGCTTTCCTTGCGTGCGTTGATCGCTCCGGCGACCACTTCGCGATCGTCGAAGGGGATCACCTCACCTGAAACGTACTGGCCCTGCTCGTGACCCTTGCCTGCCACGACGATCACGTCGCCACGCCCGGCCCGGCCGATCGCCAGGTCGATCGCGGACGCGCGGTCGGGCTCAATGATCACATGAGCGCGGTCATGCTGCGGAACGCGGAGCGCTCCTTCCATCATCGCGGCCAGAATGTCCAGAGGATCCTCGGAACGAGGATTGTCGCTCGTGAATATGGCCACATCGGCCAGCCTCGCCGCGGACTCGCCCATGACCGGCCGCTTGCCCGCGTCACGCTCGCCGCCGCAGCCGAGCACGACGACCAGCCGGCCCGCGGTGACCTCGCGCAGCGAGCGCAGCACCGACTCGACCGCCGCGGGTTTGTGCGAGTAGTCGACGATCGCCTGGAACTCCTCGCTCGCCTCCGTGATGCGCTGCATGCGGCCGGGGACGCCGACCAGCGTGCCGACGCCGTGGACGGCGGTCTGCAGCGGCACTCCGGCCTCGACGAGCGTGACGATCGCGCCGAGCGCGTTGGCGACGTTGAACGGGCCGGGCAGCGAGATCTGGGCGTCGGCCTCGACGCCGCCAGGACCGGTCACGCGGAACGTGCTGCCGTCGGCGCCCAGCCGCACGTCGAGCGCCCGCCAGGCGGCTTCGGGCGCGCCCAGCGCGGAGAACGTGGTCATCGGCACCTTCGCCACCGACAGCAGCTCGCGGCCATAGGGGTCGTCGAGGTTCGTCACGCCCACGCGGGCCAGCTCGGGCTGGAAGAGCCGGGCCTTGGCGGCGAAGTAGTCGTCGAAGTCCTTGTGGAAGTCGAGGTGGTCCTGCGACAGGTTGGTGAACAGGGCCACGTCGTAGTGGAGGCCGTCGACCCGGCCGAGCGCCAGGGCGTGGCTGGAGACCTCCATGGCCGCCGCGGTGACCCCCCTCTCGCGCATGAGCGCGAACAGGCCGTGCAGCTCGGTGGCCTCTGGGGTGGTCAGCCTGGGCTCGAAGCGCAGGTCGCCGGCGCGGATCTCGACGCCGCCCACCAGCCCTGTGGTGTGGCCGGCGGCCCGCAGGCCGACTTCGAGCAGGAACGAGGTGGTGGACTTGCCACTGGTGCCGGTGACGCCGAGCAGCTGGATGTCGTCGGCCGGCCGGCCGTAGACCCAGGAGGCGACCGGTCCGAGCACGGCTCGGACGTCGGGCACGACGAGCACGGGCAGGCCCGTTTCGGCGGCGGCCGCGCGGCCGCCGGGATCGGTGAGGACGGCCACGGCGCCGCGCGCCATGGCCTCGGCGGCGAAATCGGCGCCGTGGGACCGGTTGCCCGGCAAGGCCACGTAAAGATCTCCGCGCCGCACGTGGCGGGAGTCGATCGTGACACCGGTGAGCGGGGCGTACGGCGACCGCGACGTGCCGGAATCGGCGTCGAGCATGGTCGCCAGCCCGGTCAGCGGGCGGGGCGGACTGGTCGTTGGACGCATAGACGACGGGGGACGCACGGCCGCAGCGTACCTTCCCTGGTCACTGTCCCGCGCGCGTCCGCACCGTGGGTGCGGTCGAGCCGGTCGGCGGAATCTTCTCGCTCTTGATGGCGAACGTCATCACGTCCTTGAAAACAGGGGCCGCCACCTGGCCCCCGAAGTGGTCCTTCTTGGGATTCTGCAGCACGGACAGCACGACCAGCCGCGGCGCGTCGGCGGGGGCGAACCCCGCGAAGGACGCCGTGTAGCCGTCGTAGCGGCCGAGCTGGGCGTCGTAGCGGTTGGCGGTGCCGGTCTTGCCCGCCACCCGGTATCCCGGGATGGCGGCCAGCTCGCCGGTGCCCTCGGCGCTCACCGCGGTCTCCAGCATGGTGGTGATCTCCTTGGCGGTCTTGTCACTGACCACCCTGGTCTGCTTACCAGGAGCGGACGGTACGAACCTGCCCGACTCATCCGTCGTGCCGGCGATGATCTGCGGCTCGACCTTGACGCCGCCGTTGGCGATGGTCTGGTAGACGCTGGCCATCTGCAGCGCGGTCACCGACACGCCCTGTCCGTAGGCGATCGTGCAGCTCTGGCTGCCCGACCAGTTCTTGTAGTTGGGCAGCAGGCCGGCCTCCGCGTTGGGCACGCCGCCGCCCGGCCGCGCGCCGAAGCCGAAGCTTTTCAGCATCTCGTAGAGGCGCTCGCTGCCGACCTTGCGCGCGGCCATGATGGTGGCGACGTTGCTGGACTCGGCCACGGCCTGGCGGTAGGTCATCGACTCCGGCTTGTGCGGGTGCGCGTCGTGCAGCACCCGGTCCGCGCACCTGATGTTGTCCTTGACCTGGAAGACCGTGTCGGGCGAGACCACGCCGGCCTCCATGGTGGCGGCGGCGGTGATCACCTTGTTGGTGCTGCCCGGCTCGAAGACCTCGGAGGCGGCCCGGTTGACGTAGAGGGCCGGGGGGGCCTTGCGCCAGTTGTTCAGGTCGAGTTCGGGGGCGTTGGCCATGGCGATGATCTGCGCGTTGCGCACGTCCATGACGATGACCGTGCCACTGCTCGCCTCGGAGTCGCGCACCTGCTTGGCCACCGCCTGCTGGGCGGCCCACTGGATGTCGCGATCGATGGTCAGCCGTACGTCGCGGCCGTCGACGGGTACCGTGCGCTGGCTGCTGGTCATGGGGATGCGCTGGCCGTCGCGCCCGGTCTCGACGCGCTGCTGGCCGTCGCGCCCCTTCAGCAGAGTGTCGCGCGCCTGCTCCATGCCGCCCAGCCCGCTCTGCTCGTCGCCGACGAACCCGATCAGGCTGCCGGCCAGGTCACCGCCCGGGTAGACGCGGCGGTAGGTCTTCTTCGTGGTCATCGCGGGCACTTCCGCCTTGAGCAGGCGGCTGGCCACGAGCGGATCGGCGTCCCTGGCCAGGAGCTGGTATTGGGTGTCTGTCCTGGCGAGCTTGGCGGCTATCTCCTGCTGGGGCCGGCCGAGCTGCGCGGCGAGCACGGCGGTGATCTTCGCCCGCACCGTGTCCTTGATCTTGCTGGGGTCGATGGCGATCTCGCGGGCCTCGACGGTGACGGCCAGCGCGTGGCCGTTGACGTCGGTGATGGACCCGCGCTTGGCCGGGATGTCCTCGATCTGCGTGCGCTGGCCCACGGCCCGCGCCTCGTAGACCTTGGAGTCCAGGCCCTGCATCTGGATGAGCCGGCCGCCGAAGATCGACAGGATGAACGTCATGCCGATCAGGCCGATGTTGATGCGCCGGCGCGGGTTGCCCAGGCGCAGCACGGGCGACGGCTTGGGCGGCCGCGGAGGCGCCGGGGGCCTGCGAGGCGGTCCCTCGCCGCCGCGCCGCCCGGGAGGCTGCGCGCGTGTGTGCTCGTCGTCGCGGGTACGGCGGAGCCTGCCGCCGTCACCGGGACCCTCCTCGCGGGCCCGGCGCACGTCACGGGGGACCTCTTCGCGGGTACGGCGGAGCGGGCCGTCGTCCTGGCGGGCCCGGGAGCGCTCGTCCCTGGCCGGGGGGATGCGATCCCTGGGGCGTTCGGCCTCCGGGCGCGGGCGTACGGAACGCTGACGGGCACGCTCCTTGGCGGCGTCCTCGCGAGAGCGGCCGCGCGACCCGTCAGCCGGGTCCTGCGGGCGCCGGGCCCCGCGCTCGTCTCCGTCGTCGCGGCCGTCGTCCCTGACGAACGGCCCGAAGGGGAGGTCGAGCGGGTCCGGGCGCTTTCTCGGCTCCTTGGGTGGATCGTCGGGCCGGCCCGCCCCCTCCGAGCGAGCCGACCCCGCTTGCCGCCCCTGCCGCCCCGGTCCGCCGGGGGTACGGCGAGAGGCGCCGGGCCCTCCCTGGGAACCGGCGCCGCCGCGGCCGGGTCCCTGCCCCCTGCCGCCTGTGTCTCTCACCGTCCCTGGTCCGCCTGGCTGGTGACGGCGCCGGCCTCGGTCAGGACGTTGGGCTTGTCCCAGTCCTTGTGCTGACCCTGCAGCTCGGCCTGGTCGGCGACCTCGGCGGGACCCATGTTCTTCTCGTTGGCCAGCTTGGCGCCCTCGTTGGCCTGCCGGGCCACCTCGATCTCCTTGCGCAGGTTGGCCGCGGTGATCGAGTCCTGCGCGAGAACGGTGTTGAGCAAGAGCAGGCTCAGCAGGCCGCCGCACATCAGCCCGACGACGAGCAGCACGAACGGGGCCCGCTGGCGCCCCCGCGACGGACGTCGCTTGAGTGCCGGGCGCGCCCGCTCCTGGCCCGCCGCAGTCCCGCCGGGACCGGTCGTCTCGGGACCGTCGGGGCGCGATCGCGGGATGGGCTTGGACTGGTGAGGCACGCCGGGCCTGCGCGGGGCGGTCTTGGGCGCCGTCTTCGGCGGGACGCCGCGGACGGCCGCGCCCCGCCTGCTCTCCTGCTCAGTCCTGGTGGTCAACACGGATCCTCTCTGCCGCCCGTAGCCGGGCCGAGGTCGCCCGCGGGTTGCGGGCCAACTCTTCTTCACTTGGGAGCTCGGCTCCCCTCGTCACCAGGCGGAACCGCGGCTGATGAGCCGGCAGCGGGACGGGCAACCCGGGGGGGCCGGTGTCCTTGGTTCGCGCCGCGAGGACCTGCTTGGTGAGCCGGTCCTCCAGGGAGTGGTAGGAGAGCACGACGACTCGCCCACCGAGCACCAGCGCGTCGAGCGCCGCGGGCAGCGCCGCCTCCAGGGCGGCGAGCTCCGCGTTGACCTCGATGCGCAGCGCCTGGAAAGTTCTCTTGGCGGGGTTGCCCCCAGTACGCCGAGTGGCGGCTGGAATCGCCTGACGAACGATCTCGGCCAACCGCTTAGTCGACGTTATGGGGTCCTTGGCCCTTTCCTGGATAATTAGGCGCGCGACACGCGGTGCGAACCGTTCCTCACCGTAATCGCGGAGGATGCGGGTTAGCTCCGCGGCCGAGTAGGTATTGACCACCTTCTCCGCCGTGAGCTCTTGATCCGTATCCATCCGCATGTCGAGCGGAGCGTCATAGGAATAGGCAAACCCGCGTTCGGCCTCGTCCAGTTGCGGCGAGGACACCCCCAGGTCGAACAGCACCCCGTCGACGGTGGCGCGGCCCGCGCGGGCGAGCACGTCGGCCAGTTCGTCGGACGAGGCGTGGACCAGCGTGGTCCGGTCGGCGTAGGGGGCGAGCCTGCGCGTGGAGAACTCGATCGCGAACGGGTCGCGGTCGATGCCGATCAGGTGCAGAGACGGATGAGCGGCGAGCAGGGCCTCCGAGTGGCCACCGAGGCCGAGGTTGGCGTCGACGACGACGGGCTCCCGGCCGGTCAGCGCCGGAGCCAAGAGCTCCAATACGCGGTCGAGCATGACCGGAACGTGACCGCCCGTGCCTGCGTTGTCGTACATCTCCAACCCCCCTCTCGCGTCCTTGCTCGCGGATGACGCGTCCGGACGATCATCGGCCCACCTGGCCCCCACCCGGCGCCGTCCGGCCAGGTCCCCATCCGCACCCTCTTCGTGGAGCCTGCCATCTGACACCGGGGAAGGTGCATCAGCTGGCGAGCAGTGGTTGCGGGTGGAGACCTCGCCGAACGACATCTCCGACGGATCGACCGTGGCTCTAGAGAATCCCTGGCAGCACCTCCTCCGACAGATCGGCGAACGCCTGCTCTTGCGCGTCGAGATAGGTGTCCCAGGCTTGGGCGTCCCAGATCTCCAACCGGGTGTTGGCCCCGATGACCGCGCAGTCACGCACAAGGCCCGCGTATTGGCGCAAGCTCTGCGGGATCGTGATGCGCCCCTGCTTGTCAGGCGTCTCGTCGGACGCGCTGGCGAAGAAGACGCGGCTGTAGTCGCGCACCGCCTTGGCGGTGACCGGGGCGGTGCTGAGAGCCTCGGTAATGCGCTGGAACTCCTCTACGGGAAAGACGTAGAGGCATCGCTCCTGGCCTTTGGTGATCACAAGACCCTCCGCCAGCTCCTCACGGTACTTAGCCGGCAGGAACAGCCGTCCCTTGTCGTCCAGACGCGGCTGATGGGTGCCGAGGAACATCGGCCCCACCTCCCGTGCCTAGCGAAGCGCTCAGCGCTGGCGCACCGGGCCCTCCACTGCGCACCACCATACTCCACTTCTCCCCACCGTCAACTGATTCCCAGCCGCTTCATCACTAGATCGTCGCGCGTTAGTGCAGGTCAGAGCCATGCGGTCGGGTGGGGGGCGGTGGGGCGCGGCCCAACCCTCATGGGCGTGTCGAGGGTTTGAATGACCATGGAATTAGCGGATCAAGCGCTTCACGAAGCGCCGCGTGGTGGAAAGTGGAGCGCGTCGCGGGGGCCACTGTCACGGGATTCGCACCCGTATGGCACAAGAACCGCACCTGGGGGCAGGTTCTCTGGAATATCGGTAAAAGTCGCCCAAGAACCCCCAGCGTCGTAGGGTCGTACACACACAATGGAAAAGGAATGGCATGGCTCCCGCAATGACACCCTGGCACGCGGGACTGCCGTAGCACTTCTCATGGAGGCCTGGTGGCAGTAACCCATGACGTCCCTAGCCGGCTCGACGAGCTGGTCTCCACCGCGCACCGGATTCGGCAGGCGATCGAGTCGGTGATCGAGGGCAAAGGGGACGCCGTCCGCCTCACCCTGACTGTCCTGCTGGCCGAGGGTCATCTGCTGATCGAGGACGTGCCGGGGGTCGGCAAGACCATGCTGGCCAAGGCGCTGGCCAGGTCCATCGACTGTCCGGTCAGGCGCATCCAGTTCACGCCGGACCTGCTGCCCAGCGACATCACCGGTGTGAGCGCCTACAACCAGCAGACCCGGGAGTTCGAGTTCAAGCCGGGGCCGGTGTTCGCCAACATCGTGGTGGGCGACGAGATCAACCGGGCCTCGCCCAAGACGCAGTCGGCGCTGCTGGAGTGCATGGAGGAGCGCCAGGTCACGGTCGACGGAGTGACCTACCCGCTCGACGCGCCCTTCATGGTGATCGCCACGCAGAACCCGATCGAGATGGAGGGCACCTATCCCCTCCCGGAGGCGCAGCGCGACCGTTTCACCGCGCGGGTCGCGATGGGCTACCCGGAGCCGTCGGCCGAGCTGGAGATGCTCGACGTGCACGGCGGCACCCCGCCGCTGGACAAGCTGCAGCCGGTCGCGACGACCGCCGAGGTGCGCGCGCTGATCGAGGCGGTACGTGGCGTGTACGTCTCGCAACCGGTCAAGAAGTACGCCATCGACCTCGCGGTCGCCACCCGCCACTCCCCCGACCTGCGGCTGGGCGCCTCGCCGCGCTCGACGCTGCAGCTGGTCAGGGCGGCCAGGGCGAACGCGGCGCTGTCCGGGCGCGACTACGTCATCCCCGACGACCTGCAGGAGCTGGCCGTGCCGGTGCTCGCGCACCGGCTGCTGCCCAGCGTCGAGGCCCAGGGCCAGCGCCGCCTGCCCGAGCAGGTGGTGACGGAGCTGGTCAGGCGCGTGCCCGTACCGGAGACGCGAGCGTCGTGAGGGACGGACTGCGGGCGCTGACTTCACGGGGACGCTCGTTCCTGGCCTCCGGGGTGGCCGCGATGTTGATGGCCTTCCTCCTGGGCGAGAACGATCTGTTCAGGATCGGGGTCCTGGTGACGGCGCTGCCGCTGCTGGCCGCGATGGTGGTGGCGCGTACCCGCTACCGGCTGAGCTGCGCGCGGCGCCTCGACCCGGCCAGGGCGGAGGTGGGCGGTGAGGCGACCGTGACGCTGCGCCTGGAGAACGTCACCCGGCTGCCCACCGGGCTGCTGCTCATCGAGGACACCGTGCCGTACGCGCTGGGCGTGCGGCCCCGGTTCGTGCTGGACCGGGTGGAGTCGCGCGGGATCCGGGAGATCGACTATCGGGTCCGCTCCGACCTGCGGGGCCGCTACACGATCGGCCCGCTGTCGGTGCGCATCACCGACCCGTTCGGGCTGGTGGAACTCACCCGGGGGTTCACGATCAGCGACACGCTGGTGGTGACGCCGCAGGTGGTGGCGCTGCCCCACGTACGGCTGTCGGGTGAGTGGACCGGGGGCGGCGACAGCCGCACCAGGAGTGTGGCGGCGGCCGGCGACGACGACGTGGCGCCGCGCGAGTACCGGCAGGGCGACGACCTGCGGCGGGTGCACTGGCGCTCCACCGCCCGCCACGGCGAGCTGATGGTGCGGCGCGAGGAGCAGCAGTGGCAGAGCCGCGGCGCGTTGCTGCTCGACACACGCCGCTACGCCCACCGCGGCGAGGGCCCGCGCTCCTCCTTCGAGGTGGCCGTCTCGGCCGCGGCCTCGATCGGCGTGCATCTCGCCCATGAGGGCCTCGGGCTGCGGCTGGTGACCGACCAGGGCGCCGAGCACCTGACCGACACCGGGTTCAGCTGGTCGCTGCTCGACACCCTCGCGGTGGTACGGCACAGCCCCGCCCGCTCGCTGGAGCTGGGCGTGTCCGCGCTGCGTCAGGGTGGCGGCGACGGGCTGATCGTGGCCGTGCTCGGCTCGCTGGACCCGGAGGAGGCCAGGGAACTGGCCAGGCTCAGGCACAGCGGCATCACCGGCGTGGCCGTACTCCTCGACGTGGGCACGTGGGACGGCGGCGAGCCGGGCTCCACGGAGAACTACCAGGCGGTGCAGGCGGTCCTCACCGGTTACGGGTGGCGCATCGTACGGCTGCCCGCCGGCGTCCCGATCGCCTCGGTCTGGCAGGACGCCGCCAGCCGCGGCAGGTACGCGCTCAGCCCGGCGGGAGGTGCGGCATGAGGCTGTCGATCGCCTCCGCGGTGGCCACGTTCTGCGCGGCCATTCTGCTCTATCCGCTGTTCCAGGGCGGCTCCTGGTTCTGGGGGTCGCTGGGCGCGGTGCTCGCGGTGATGTGCGGTGGCCTGGTGAGCGGGCGGCTGTCACTGCCGGCGTGGGCGGCGGCACTGGTGAGCGTGGCCGCGCTGTGGATCTATCTGACCATGGCCTTCGCCTCCGACAAGGCGTGGGCCTGGGTGGTGCCGACCAAGGGGTCGGTGGTGGAGCTGGCCAAGCTGCTGGGCACCGGCTGGGCCGACATCCAGCGGTTCGCCGCGCCGGTGCCCGCCACCGAGGGCATCGTGCTGCTGACGACCGGCGGTGTGGGGCTCATCGCGCTCGTGGTGGACCTGTTCGCCGCCCGGTTGCGGCGGGCGGCGCTGGCGGGGCTGCCGATGCTGGCGCTGGCCACGGTGCCGGCCACGATCCTGCCGGATCCGATCAGCTGGCCGGCGTTCATCATCGCCGCCCTCGGCTTCACCGGCCTGCTGATCGCCGACGGCCGCGAACGCGTCGGCCACTGGGGACGCGCGGTGCTGGTCAGAAGGACCCGCGTCGCCACCTCACCGGTGCCGGGCGCCGAGCGCGAGACGGCCGACACGCGGGGGCTGCGCCTGTCGGGCAAGCGCATCGGATTCGCCGCGATCGCGCTGGCGGTACTGGTGCCCGCGGCGCTGCCGGCGATGGAGCCGGTGTCGTTCTTCACCTTCGGGGTGGGCGGAAACGGGTCGGGCAGGGGCAATTCGATCAGCATCCCGAACCCCATAGCCAACCTGAAGGGCCAGCTGGAGCTGCCGGAGCGACGCGTCGTCCTGTCCTACACCAACACCGATGACAAGCCCCGCTACCTGCGGATCTACTCGCTCGACACCTTCGACGGCGAGCAGTTCGGCATGACGGAGCCGAAGGGCTCGCCGGACAACAGGACGGAGAACGGCCCGCTGCCCACTCCGCCCGGCCTGTCACCGGCGACCAAGGTCTCGAACGTGACGACCAAGATCCAGCTCAGTGACGAGATCGAGCGGCTGTCGTTCCTGCCCCTGCCGTACCCGGCGCGGCAGATCAACGTCGACGGCGACTGGCGCGCGGACGTCAGCACCCTGATGGTCTTCTCCACCAGGGACGAGGCCGCCGGACTCGGCTACGAGGTCTTCAGCACCGAGCCCGCGGTGACCGGCGACCTGCTCGACGCGCTGCCGCAGGCCAGGGCCTCGGCGAGCGATCCGCGTTACCTCAAGCTGCCGGACAACCTGCCCACGGAGATCAGAAACCTGGCGGCCAGGGTTACGGCCGACGCCCGGACGAGCTACGAGGCCGCGGTGAAGATCCAGGAGTTCTTCACCAAGACCGGTGACTTCACCTACAGCCTCAAGACGCAGGGCAGCGGCAACTCCGCGCTGAAGGACTTCCTGCTGAACAGCAGGGCGGGTTACTGCGAGCAGTTCGCCACGTCGATGGCGGTGCTGGCCAGGCTGGTGGGCATCCCCGCCAGGGTGGCGATCGGCTACACGGGCGGCACGAAGGTCGGCGACAGGTGGACGGTCGGCACGAACGACTCCCACTCGTGGCCGGAGCTGTACTTCGACGGCGTGGGCTGGCTGCCGTTCGAGCCCACTCCGACGGGCTCGCTCGGCCAGGGCAGCGCCCGGGTGCCCGCCTACACGCAGCCGCTCCCCCGTTCCACGAGTGACGGCTCGACGCCGACGCCCGGGGCGACCAGCACGGCCGACGACTCGCCGCTCGGCCCGCAGAACCGGGACAACCCCCGCGCGCTCGACCGCGAGGCCACCATCGCCGACAGCGGACTGCCGGTGGACGACTCGATGCCGCTGATCGGCAAGATCGGCATCGGCGCGGGCGTACTCCTGCTCATCCTGCTGATCCCGGCCGGGATACGGCTGATCACCAGGAGCAGGCGGGTCCGCGCGCTGGGCTGGAAGGTGTCCGAGCCGTCGGACGAGGTGACGGCCAGGGTCGTGGCGGGCAGCCACCCGGCGGTGGCGGCCGCCTGGGCGGAGCTGGACGACGTGCTGTTCGACTACGGAATGGCCCGCGAGCCCAGCGAGACGCCAAGGGCGCTGGCGCGGCGGCTGACCGAGCGCTATGAGTTCGGGGCCGAGCCGGCCGCGTCCGTCGCGACGATCGCCTCGGCGGTCGAGCGGGCGCTGTTCGCGCGGGACGCCGGCGAGATCGCGCCGATGAAGAAGGACCTTCGCGAGGTACGGCGGGCGCTGGCGGCCACGGTGTCGCGCCGGAGGCGGGTGCGGGCCCTGCTGCTGCCCCCGTCGACGCTGCGGCGGCTGCGTCAGATGGGCGAGGGAGTGCTCGACGGCTTCGACCGGCTGGAGAACATCAGGTGGCGGCGGACGGCGGCCCAGAAGGGCTCGTGACCGTCCGAATCGACCGTGCGGTCGTCCCCTTCCGGGGGCGGCCGCACGGTCGTCTGGAGGTCGTCCGGCGCTCAGCGCTCGTCGTTACGACGGCGCCAGCGCTCTTCCATACGCTCCATGAAGCTGCCTCGATTGCCCCGGCGGGCCTGCTTGCCCGAAACGGGCGCGCCGGAGGCGGGTGCGGCGTCGCCGAACCCGTTCATGCGTTTCCAGCTGGACAGACCCCACAGACACGCGGCGAGCATGACCACGAAACCGCCGACGCCGAGGGGAATCATATTGATCACTACGCCGACCATCAGCAGGACGACGCCAAGCGCAAAGCCGATGGAGGCCTTGATGAGGCGACGTTTGTAATGGCTGCGCGGGTCACTGATCCTTACGGTGTTGGCCCACTTCGGGTCCTCGGCGTAGAGGGCCTGCTCGATCTGGTCGAGCAAGCGCTGCTCGTGCTCAGAGAGCGGCACGGCGCCTCCCAAGGACGGCCCCAGGTTGGGGAAGACGGCAACGGACGACACGGGGTGTCCGAACCTCGCGGTCGGTTATCCCCAGGATACGAGGCTGGAGACGTAGGCGAAAGCGAACGCCCAACGCAGACCAAACCGGAGGTGACGTCATGACTCCATTGTGGGTCATCCAGCGCCCCTCCCCAGAAATCGTGACATCGACGTCATGCCTCCATTTCATCAAGTCTGTCGCGTACAAGCGACGCCGGGAGCACCGCATCGGGACCAAATCTCCGAATTGCTCGATCCATCGCCTGTTCGGCCTCCCGCCAGCCGGTCTCCCGCTCCCCCAGACCGAGCTGGCGGGAGGATGAATCGGCGGGGCGCAGGTTTTCCATCCTGACACCGACCAGGCGCAGCCGCACCCGCTCGAGCCCGGCCGCCGCGAAGAGCTCGCAGGCGGTCGCGTAAATCTCCTGGGCCACGTCGGTCGGCTCTCTGAGGGTCTTGGACCGGTTGATCGTGGAGAAGTCGGCTCGGCGCAGCTTCACGCTCACAGTCCTGCCCACGTGACCGGCCTTACGCATCCGGGAGGCCACTCGCTCGGACAGACGCAGCAGCTCGCGTTTGATCACTTCGGGATCGTCGATGTCGGCCGCGAAGGTCTCCTCGTTGCCGATGCTCTTGTCGGGCACGTGCGCGGTCACCGGGCGCTCGTCGCGCCCCCACGCCAGCGCGGCCAGATGGCCCCCCACGGCCTGGCCCAGCTCACGCCGCAGGGTGTTGACGGGAACCTTGGCCAGATCGCCGACCGTGCGGATGCCGAGACGCGTCAGGGACTGCTCCGTGCGCTCACCAACGCCCCACAGGGCCGAGACGGGCAGCGGGTGGAGGAAATCCACCACCTCGCCCTCGGGCACCACCAGAAGGCCGTCTGGCTTGCACTGCTTCGAGGCGAGTTTCGCCACGAACTTGCTGCTCGCCACCCCCACCGAGCAGGTGATGCCATAGCGCTCCAGCACCTGGGCCCTGATCATCGCGGCGATCACGGCGGGCGAGCCCAGCCTGCGCCGGGCGCCGCCGACGTCGAGGAACGCCTCGTCGGAGGCGATCGGCTCGACCATCGGGGTGATCGCGTGGAAGACCTCCATGACGCCTTTGGAGACCTCGGAGTATTTGCCGTGGCTGGGCGGGATGATCGTGGCCTGGGGGCACATCCGGCGGGCCCTGCTCATCGGCATCGCCGAGTGCACGCCGTAAGCCCTGGCCTCGTAGGTGGCGCTGAGCACCACGCCGCGCCCGGCCGGCGAGCCGACGATCACCGGGCGCCCTCGCAGCTCCGGGCGCTCGAGCAGCTCGACGCTGGCGAAGAAGGCGTCCATGTCGACGTGCAGGATCGGGCAGCCGCCGTCATCGGCCCCGGTCTGTGGAGCGGGGCCGATGCCCGTGATCTGCTTGCGAGACACGCCACCATTCTATCCGAACACGTGTTCCATGGTTGGGACAGGTCAGCCGCGATGGCCCAGGACGTGGAGCTGCGTGGCGATGTCACGCAGCACGGGATGGACGGCAGCGGCCTGTTCGAGCGCCACGAGGGCCTCGGCGGCGCCCGGCTCGCCGTCGACCAGCCTGCTGGGCACCAGGTCGGCGAACACGCGCACGCCGTGCACCTCCCCGACCGTGAACCCGGTCGCGGCCAGCAACTGGGCGAGCGTCTCCGCGGTGTAGCGGCGCGGGGTGGGGTCGCGGTCGCCCCAGCTGCCCCTCGGGTCGCTCAGCACGGCCCTGGCCTCGTCGAACTGGCCGGCGAGCGCCCGGTGGATGGCGCTGGACACCGGGTTGGCGGCCAGCACGCTGACCGCGCCGCCCGCGCGCAGCACTCCGGCGACGGCCGTGAGGGCGCTGATCGGGTCTTCGACGTATTCGAGCACGCTGTGGCAGAGGACCAGGTCGGCGCTGTCGTGCTCGAGCAGGTCGCCCAGGTCGGCGGCGTCACCCTGCAGGGCGCGCACGCCCACGCCCTTCTCCTTGGCCCTGCGCTCCAGCGCGGCCAGCGAGTCGGGACTCGGGTCGACCACGGTGACCGTGTGGCCCAGCTCGGCCAGCGGCACCGCGAACCCGCCGGTGCCACCGCCGGCGTCGACGATGTCGAGACCGTCGCGCCCCGTGGCGGCCGCCCGCTCGGCCAGCACCGCCCGCAGCGCCGCCCAGACGACGGCGGTCCGCACCGCCGGAGTCCTCGTCACGCCCGCGGTACGCCCTTCAGAACGCAACCTCGGCTCGCCTCCCTCTGCTCCACGAACCCATGCCGCCCGACCCTGCCCCTAAAGCTCTGGTCCCATAAAGCTCTGGTCCCATAAAGCTCCGGTCCCACAAAGCTCCGTCCCATAAAGCTCCGCCCCAGCCTACGCGGTATAAGAGATCGCCCGCTCCGCCTCCTCGCTTCCAGGATCGTCGAAGCGCGCCCGCGGGTGCCGCTCGATGCGATGGACTTGCGGCGACGATCTACACACCGAGGGACATATGAGTATTTTTCGGCATATTTCGCTGGCAGTTGTGGCGCTGGGGCTCCTGCCGTCCGTACCGGCTCAGGCCGAGACGGCGGGCGAGGTCTACGGCGCGTACTCGCGCATGATGTCGCGCAGCGCCGGCCAGTTCTGGGCCGACGGCAGGGCCGCCGGGCAGTGGGCCTGGAAGCCGCTGTCGGACACGACGTCGGAGATCAGCTGGGGCGATCCCGCCAAGTGGCCGCCGAGCTACGCGGAGAAGTTCGTCCACGACGGCGACTGGGTCATGCTCGACGGCTGGCGCGACAACGGCACCTACTATCGCGTGCGGATCACCAAGGAGCAGATCGGTGACGCCACGTGCGAGAACCTGCGTACGCTGGCCACCAGCGGCCGGCAGCACTACGTGAAGTGGGAGATCCCCGGCCAGGCGTACTGCCTCAAGGCCTGGGGCACCATCACCGAGGAGTCCTCGGGCAAGGTCGTCGACTTCGGCCACACGCAGATCTGGTCGCCGCCCGCGCCCTGTACCAACGCGAAGTACGGCCGGAAGACCTGCGTCAAGCAGTGGGAGTCCTGGTGGGACAACCAGGGCGCGCCCGGCAAGCCGATCACCAGGAAGCTGGAGCGCGACCAGTTCATCGCCCGGGGCATCGGCATGGCCTTCGCCATCCAGCAGTATTTCCCCAAGGCGTGGCGGGCCGAGGCGCACTCCGACTGGACCTGGTAGGACCTTGGTGCCCCGCCGGCTGGGATGGGCCGGCGGGGCTTTTTGTGGGGCGTCGGCGCCCATGGCCAGCGCTGTCTTCCTGACGCGGGACGGGACCGGGGCGGGTGGGCTCCTGATCGAGCCGCACGGTCAACCATGCGCCCGGCGGGCGTCGAACGGTTGACCGTGCGGCATACACGTCCCTCGCCTAGCGCAAGCCGTGCAGGCCGCGCGTGTGGAACGTACCTCGCGAATATGGACGGACTGCGGATCAGAGGTAGGGGTTTCTCCTACCCGGAGGGGCCGGTATCCGCCGCGGGTAGAACCCGATACACCCGAAGAGGCTGTCTAAAGAGTGATACTTGGCTTGAGCTGCTTGAAGCGGGCCAGCAGCCCGTTCACGAACTGGGGCGACTCATCCGTCGACAGCTCGCCCGCCAGGTGCACCCACTCGCTGATGACCACGCCCTCGGGGACGCCGGGCATCCACAGGAGCTCGTAGGTGCCGCCCCGCAGCAGGTTGCGATCGACGGCGGGCATGCGGTCGAGGGTCCAGCCCTCGGAGTAGGTGGTGATCAGCTCGTCGATGCGGACCTGGTGACGGGCCACGCCCTCGACGATGGTCGAGGTGTATTCGTTGACCGGGGGATCCTGCCGTTCGACCCGCTCGGCGAGGATCCGTAGCGGATCCTCGCCGCGCAGTTCGGACTCGAAGAGGATGTCGAGCGCACGCCTGCGTGCTTTGCCTCGCGCCGACACCTCAGGCCCGGCCGAGGTATTCGCCGCTGCGGGTGTCGACCTTGATCTTCTCGCCGGTGGTGATGAAGAGCGGGACCTTGACCTCGGCGCCGGTCTCCAGCGTGGCCGGCTTGGTGCCGCCGGTGGAGCGGTCGCCCTGCAGGCCGGGCTCGGTGTTGGAGATGATCAGCTCGACCGCCGCGGGCAGGTCGATGTAGAGCGCGGAGCCCTCGTTGAAGGCGATCGTGGCCAGGGTGTTCTCGAGCATGTAGTTGGCGGCGGTGCCGACCGTGCCGGAGGGCACGTTGACCATGTCGTAGGTCTCGGTGTCCATGAAGACGAAGTCGTCGCCGTCCTTGTAGGAATATTGCATCTCGCGCTTGTCGACGTTGGCCACGTCGACCTTCACACCGGCGTTGAAGGTCTTGTCGACGACCTTGCCCGAGAGCACGTTCTTGAGTTTGGTGCGGACGAACGCGCCGCCCTTGCCCGGCTTGACGTGCTGGAACTCCACAACGGCCCACAGCTCACCGCCGTCGAGCTTCAACACCATGCCGTTCTTGAGGTCGTTGGTCGTCGCCACTCGTATTCTCCCGCGTGTGGCCGCTCAAAGGACGAGCAGCTCCTTGGTCGTCTTCGTGAGGAGTTCCGGCCCGCCCGTGCGTGTCACAAGGGTGTCCTCGATGCGAACACCGCCCCGGCCCGGGAGATAGATCCCCGGCTCGACGGTGACAGGAACTCGATCCTCGAGTCTACCGGTCCGCGACGGACCCAGGAACGGGTCCTCGTGGATCTCCAGCCCGACGCCGTGACCGAGCCCGTGCCTGAAGTGGCCGCCATGACCCGCCGCCTCGATGACCGAGCGGGCGGCCGCGTCCACTTCCTTGGCCGTCGCGCCCGGCGCCAGCGCCTGTCTGCCCGCGCGCTGCGCCTCGGCGACCAGGTCGTAGATCTCCCGCTGCCAGGCGGCCGGGCCGCCCAGGGCGACCGTACGCGTCATGTCGGCGTGGTAGCCCTGGTAACAGGCGCCGAAGTCGACGGTGACCAGGTCGCCCGTGCGCAGTTCCCTGCCGGTGGGCGCGTGGTGCGGGATGGCGCCGTTCTCGCCCGCCGCGACGATGGTGGCGAAGGCCGGTCCGTCGGCACCCAGCTCGATCATGCGGGCCTCGAGCAGCCGGGCGACGTCGCGTTCGGTGACGCCCGGGCCGACGTTGCCCATCACGTCGGCGAGCGCCTGGTCGCTGATCGCGCAGGCCGTACGGAGGAGTTCGAGCTCGTCGTCGTCCTTGACCGCCCGCAGCACCTCCACGAGCGGCTCCAGCGGCACGGGCCCGCTCTCCAGCAGGCTGCTCAGCCGGTTGAACGTCGCCACGCTCATGCTCGCCGCCTCGATCCCGATTCCGGGCGCGGCCAGCCGGGCCGCCACGTCGGACGCCTCGACGGCCGCCACGTCCAGCCCGCGCGTCTTCTCGATGTAGCGGTTGTCGGTCACCAGCAGCGCGGAGCCGTCGGTCTTGACGAGCACCGCGGCGTTCGAGCTCTCCAGCCCGGTGAGGTAGCGCACGTTGACGCCCGAGGTGACGAGGATCGCGTCCACCTCGCGCGCGGGGAGCATTTCCGCGACCCGCGCCCGGCGTTCCGGATAATTGACGGTCATTTCGTCAATGTACGTGTATTAACCCTCGCGCCACTATTGACCTCCCCTGTCACACGCGAATACCGTGCCGAACGCTGTTCACATAATTCCATGGAGCGCCCCATGATGAGGTACGCCTTAGCTGTCGCCTTGACCGTTCTGACCATGGGGAGTGTCCCGGCCGCGGCCACGCCGCCACCACCCGGCCATATCCGGGTCGATCAAGTGGGCTTCGCGCCCACGGAGTCCAAGCACGCCTTCCTGATGACCCGCGGGCGTTCTGCGGGCGCGCGCTTCAGCGTCGTCCGCGATGACGGGCGCGAGGTGCTCAAGGGTAGGGCGGGCCGCGACCTGGGCTCGTGGAACGGCACGTACGGGCACGTGTACGGCCTGGACCTCACCTCGCTGAAGGACCCGGGCCGCTACCGGATCAAGTCGGGCACCATCACCTCCCCCGCCTTCCAGATCGCCCCCGCCTCGCCCGCCTCGAAGATCCTCACCTTCTTGGAGGGGCAGCGGGACGGCGGCCGCAGGCACGCCAACGACAAAGCCGCCTCGGTCTACGACTGGCCCGTGTTCACCGGGCCGGACACCGACGAGATCAAGGGCGGGTTGCGGAAAATCGGCGGGCCGGTGAACGTCGAGGGTGGCTGGTTCGACGCGGGCGACTATCTCAAGTTCACCCACATCCTGGCTTATGTCGACACGCTGCTCTGGGCCTCGGCTCGGGACGGCGGACCCGACCAGCGTCTCAATCGCGAAGCCACCCACGGCATGAAATATCTGGACAAAATGTGGGACGGCGCTTCCAAGACCCTCTACATCCAGGTCGGCATCGGCGCGGGCGACAAGGCGGCCACCTACGTCGGCGACCACGACGTCTGGCGGCTGCCCGAGTCCGACGACTCCGCCAAGCAGCGCTTCCTGCGCCACCGGCCGGTCTTCCGCGCGGCCGCCCCCGGCAAGCCGATCAGCCCCAACCTGGCCGGCCGTACCGCGGCGGCCTTCGCGCTGGCCGCGCAGCTGGAGCCCTCCCGGGAGCGGGCGACGGCGCTGCTGGGCAAGGCGGCGGCGGTGTACGCGATGGCCAGGACGGAGAAGGTGGGGCAGCTCGTCACGTCGCTGCCGCACGCCTTCTACCCAGAGAGCGCCTGGCGCGACGACATGGAGCTGGGCGGCGCCGAGCTGGCGCTGGCGGCGCTGCGGCTCGGCGACGACCGGGCCGTGGGCTGGCTGGAGCAGGCGGCGCGCTGGGCCGGCCAGTACCTGGAGCACGAGGCCGGTGACGACACCTTCAACCTGTACGACGTGAGCGCGCTCGCCCACACCGACCTGGTCAAGGCGATCCGGCAGGCGGACGCGTCCAGCCCGGTGCGGGCCGACCAGGTGATGGGCCCGGACGGGCAGCCGGCGCTGATCGGCTCGGCGGATCAGCAGAAGATCTCCGACGGGCTGGCGATCTCCGAACAGCAGCTGGTGGACGATCTGCGGGCCCAGCTGGAGATCGGTTCCGCGCGGGCGGCGAAGGATCCGTTCCGCGCGGGGGCCGCCTACGCCGAGTTCGACGCGGTGCCGCACGCGTTCGGCCTGGCGGCGACGTCGCGGCTGTACGCGTCGGTGAGCGGGGACCGGACCTACGACGCCTTCGGGACGCGGCAGCGCGGCTGGGTGTTCGGCGCCAACGCCTGGGGCGTGTCGTTCGTCGCCGGGGCGGGCGAGAACGCGATCCGGTGCCCGCACTACCAGATCTCCGACATCACCCGGAAGCCCGCCACGGGAGCCGTGGTGAACGGGCCGAACGACGCGTCACTGTTCCACGACGGGCTGGGCGGCCACCTGGAAGGGATGGTGCCCTGCCCGTCGGACGGCGTGGACCGCTACGCGCCGTTCACCGGGCGGGGCAGCCGGTTCGTGGACGATGTGCGCTCCTGGCAGGCGTCGGAACCGGCGGACGACTTCGCGGCCATCGGCGTCTACGCGCTTTCGCTGATGTCGCACTAGGCGGTTACCGAAGTCCGCCCGCCAGACCGGGTGCCGGGGTCAGGGCTTCCAGTTGTCGAGGAAGTCGTTGAGGGGTCCGGAGGTGGGTACGTCGCCCTTCTCCTGGGCCTTGCGCAGGTCGCGCATGATGCCCGTGACCTGGTGAAGCACCGAGTCGTCGTGCTTGTCCAGGAACTTCCGGCCAGCCTTCCTGATCTTCTCGTGGGCCTTTTTTGCGGCGCGGGGCTCGATGTCGCCGATGGTCTCCTGAGCCGTCACCGACTTGTCGAACTCACTCAGCCACTTCTCCCACCCCCCGATCGGGACGCTGTTGGACAGCGTTCCCTTGGGGTTCGGGGTAGAGCCCGGATCGGTCGGGAGGGGCGCGATGGACGTGGACGGCTCGGGGGTCTCCGTCGGCGTCGGCTCCGGAGCCGACGTGGTGGTGATGGGCGTCACCGAGGGCGTCGGCCCGGCCTCGGGTTTCCCGCGTGAGCCCGCCCACAGGATCAGGCCCACGGTGACGACCGCGATCACGGCCAAGGCCGCGCCCAGCTGCACGAACAGGCGGCGGTTCGACGGTGGCGGGGGTGGCGGCGCGTCATAGATCGCCGTGTCCCCCTTGCGCGGGCCACCGCTGTCGTGAAACGCCCCGGCGGGCATGGCGTGAGTGTCACCGGCACCCGCCCGGGCCGCATCCACCCCACGCCCGGCCGCAGGCCCACCCGCGCCCGGCTGGGCGAAGATCTGGCCGGTCTGGGGAACGCCGCCCGGGTGGGATGTGGCCTGACCGGGCTGCGGCGCACCGCCCTGGTATGGCCCCGCCTGACCACCCTGGGATGCGCCGCCCTGATAGGGACCGGCCTGACCGCCCTGAGGTGCCATGGGGGACGTGGCTTGGCTGGGCTGCGGCCCCGTGGCCGGGCCGGGCGGGGTACGGGGTGGGCGGGCGATGGCGGCCAGCGCACGACGTACCGTCTCACCGCCGGCCGGGCGCGCGGCGGGGTCCTTGGCGAGCATGGCCAGCACCAGCCGGTCCAGCTCGCCCGGTACCTCCGCCCGGTGGCGGCTCGGCGGCTCGGGCTCGGCGTGCAGGTGCCGGTCGCCGACCTCGTCCGGCGAGCCTTCGAACGGCGGGCGCCCGCACAGCACCTCGTAACAGACGCACCCCAGCGCGTAGAGGTCGGCGGCGGCCTGCCCGCCGCGTCCGTCGATCACCTCGGGCGCCCGATACAGGACGCCGTCGTCCGAGAACGCCTGGTCGGCCAGCCCGAACCCCACGACCTTCAGCACCCCGCTCCCGGCCCGCCGGAAGCTGTCGGGCCCGATCTGGCCGTGCACCACCCCGGCCCGGTGCGCCGCCTCCAGTCCCGCGGCCGCCTGCCCGATGAGGTCACATGCCTCCACGATCGGCAGCGGCCCCCCTCCTGCCACCTCCTCACCGAGGCTCTCCCCCGTGAGGAACTCCATCACCAGGAACGGCGCCCCCTCGTGGTCGCCCACGTCGAGCACCATGGCCACGTTCGGATGGATCACCCGGGCCACGGCCTGGGCATGCTGCCGGAGCACCTCGGGCGTGGCCGCGCCGGTGTCCAGCACCTTCACGGCCACGGTCCAGTCGGCGCGCTGGTCGTAAGCGCGCCACACCTCGCCCGTCGGCCCGCTGCCGATGAGCTCATCAAGCCGATACCGGCCGGCGACCAGGGACGGCGTCGCGTCGGACATTATTTCCGCCAATAACTACAGAAACGGCAATTTCCGCCCCACACTAGGCCCCCACGGGCCTCAGCCGCCCCACAACACGGCCCGAAGGGATCAGGTTCCGGCACAGTGGGCGCCGGGACTCAGTCGCCGTCCCCTGTCAACCCACCGGTTCGCGAAGGCGTCTCACAACACGGGGCCGGTGCGCCCATGGCGATCGAAGGACGGTGGTGCGCAGATTCCAGGACGTTCGCCTTACGGCATTTGACGCGCCCGCGCTTCACGCCCGGGGCGCATCGTCCTCGGGCCAGTCCTCGGCGTAGATCAGCGCGAGCTCCTGCCACACCTCTTCAACCGGCCGTCCCTGCACCCGTGCGAGGTGCCGTACGAGCAGGAGGATGAGATGCAGGGACGCCATCGCGGCGACCTCCCGTGGCACCTCGTTGATGACTCTGCTGATCACTTGCAGGCCGACGGGGTCGCTCGTGTCGCCGCTCTCCCGTGCTTCCAGAGCGACGGTGACCATCGCCAGCACGGCGTTCATGTGCTCTTTGAGGAAAGCGCCCCGCTGAGGGCTGCCTGTCATGACTCATGCACCTTCCGGCATGGAGGGATTGGCGCCCTGGGGGCACCCGAACCAGCATGCCGTCTCAGCCGGTGCGATGCGCATCGATTCGCCCAGGAGACCGCTTACCGTCACGGGCAGTCTTTCTCACCCCACACCGCCACGCCAACTGCCGTAGGCCCGGATTCGGTGACGCGCCGACGAACGACGCCTCCGAAGCCGGCGACGCCCGGCCTCCCGGAGAAGAGCGGGGCGCATTGTGTCCGGGGCAGAATTCGAACCTGGAACGCCGACCGTAAGCGGGTGCGCGCCGAAGGCGAGGAAGGCAGTCCGAGCGAAGCGAGGCCCATTTGTGGCTGGACGCGCGAAAAGGCCCTCCGGGATGATCCTGGAGGGCCTTTTGCCTTGGTAGCGGGGGCAGGATTTGAACCTACGACCTCTGGGTTATGAGCCCAGCGAGCTACCGAACTGCTCCACCCCGCGTCGCAAGAGAAAGACTATCGCGTCCTGGGAGTGCTTCGGCCACCCATGAGGAATCAGGCGGCGATTTCCTTGATTCGCTCGATCAGCTTCACCCGGTCCTCGTGCGTCGCCCCGAACGGCGCGATGTTGAGCGTCGTCACCCCGGACTCCTTCATCGCCGCCACCCGGTCCCGGACGAACCCGTCGCTCCCGATGAGCGACATGCTCTCCAGCAGCTCGTGCGGCACCAGCGCCGCCGCCTCCTCCTTCTTCCCGTCGAGGTACAGCTCCTGGATCGCCTCGGCCTCCTTCTCATAGCCGTAGCGCCGCGCGAGGTCGTTGTAGAAGTTGCGGCCCTTGGCGCCCATCCCGCCGATGTACAGCGCCGCCATCGGCCGCC
The DNA here is from genome assembly GCF_040654555.1 of Nonomuraea sp. NPDC050680. Classification (NCBI taxonomy): domain Bacteria; kingdom Bacillati; phylum Actinomycetota; class Actinomycetes; order Streptosporangiales; family Streptosporangiaceae; genus Nonomuraea; species Nonomuraea sp. NPDC050680. The sequence goes on from NZ_JBFAIF010000001.1 coordinate 236,487, forward strand.
CGAACTCCAGCAGCCCCGCCACGTCGTCGCCGATCGCCAGCGACGCCTGCGCGATCACGTCCAGCTCGCCGAGCTCCTCCTGCCGCTTGGCCCGCCCGGCGGCCAGCGACGGGCCCCACACGTCGGCGGCCTTCTCGGGTACGTAGAAGATCGGCTCCCAGCCCTCGGCGAGCTCCGCGGCCAGCTCGACGTTCTTGGGGCCGATGGCCGCGACCACGATCGGGATGCGGGGGCGTACCGGGTGGTTGATGAGCTTCAGCGGCTTGCCGAGCCCGGTCCCCTGGCCGGGCGGCAGCGGCAGCGTGTAGTGCTTGCCCTCGTACTCCAGCCGCTCGCGCCGCCACACCTGGCGGCAGATCTCGATGATCTCCCGCGTACGGCCCAGCGGCGCGGTGTACGGCACGCCGTGGAAGCCCTCGATCACCTGCGGCCCCGAGGCGCCGAGACCCAGGGTGAAGCGCCCGTCGGAGACGTAGTCCAGGCCCACGGCGGTCATCGCCAGCAGCGCCGGGGTGCGTGAGTAGATCGGCAGGATCCCGGAGGCGATCTCCAGCCGCTCGGTCTTGGCCGCGATGTAGCCCATCTGGCTGACGGCGTCGAAGCTGTAGGCCTCGGCGACGAAGACGATGTCGAGACCCGCCTTCTCGTAGTCGGCCAACTCGGCGACCGACTCCTTGAAGCCGCCCGAGTAGTTCAGTGCCATACCGATGCGCATGCCGGGCTCCCGATGAACCGAATGATGTTCCGTTGCGACGGCAACAGGTTAGCGCGCCGCGTGTCCGTCAGCGAGCGGCTAGCCTGGGTCGAATGCTGAAGCGCGTCGTCATCGCCGTGTCCGCCGTGCTCGCCGTGGGACTGGCGGGGCATCAGCTGATCCCGGTGCTTGGCGGGTTCACCCCGGTGATGGAGAGCCTGCTGCCCTGGTTCGGCCTGATCGTGCCGATGCTGGTCGTGGCGGCCGTCGTGGCACGCTCCAAGCTGGCCACGGCCGCGGCGCTGGTGCCCGGCGTGGTGTGGGCGTCCATGTTCGGCTCCACGCTGATGCGCACCCCGCCCGGCGGCCAGAGCGACCTGGCGGTCGGCACGGTCAACGTGGGCGTCACCAACAGCGCCTCGGGCGAGGCGGTGCGCCGCATCGCCGAAGACCTCGACCTGCTGGCGGCCCAGGAGCTGACCAGCGGCGGCCCGGCCGCCAAGCAGCTCAACAAGATGTTCAAGTACCACTATCCGGTGAGCACGGTCGGCCTGTGGAGCCGCTACCCGATCACCGAGACCAAACCGCTCGACGTCGGCATGGGCTGGCCACGCGCCCTGCGGGCCGTGGTGGCCACGCCCAAGGGCAAGGTCACCGTGTACGTCATGCACCTGGCCTCCGCCCGCCCCGGCCACACCGCCTCGCGCGATGAGTCCCTGGCCTCTGCCCGCAAGCTCATCGACGCCGACCCGAGCAAGCGGATCCTGCTGCTCGGCGACCTCAACACCGCCACCACCGATCGGGGCATGCAGGGGCTCACCCCGCCGCTGACCGACGCGCAGCTCGCGGCGGGCGACGGCTTCGGGTTCACCTGGCCGTCGGAGTTCCCGATCACCAGGCCGGACCACATCCTGTTCAAGGGGATGACGGCGACCAAGGCGGGGGTGGCCCCGGCGACGGGCAGCGACCACCGGGCCGCGGTCGCGTCACTGCGCCTCTAGCGCGCTACGTCTCCCGCGCCTTGAGCGCGCCAGGTCTCCAGCCCGCTACGTCTCCAGCAGCGACAGGTCCTCGGGGGTGTCGATGTCGGCCGGGTCGCCCAGGCCGTCGCACGGCACCTCGGTGACCAGTTCGGGATGCGCCTTCAGGAACGGTCTCGCCCCCACGTCGCCCACGGCCAGCGCGGCGACGCCGGCGAAGTGGCGGCGGGCGATCAGCACGGGGTTGCGGCGCCGGCCGCCGTAGGTCGCCACGGCCACCTCGGCACCGGCGTCGACGAGGGCGCGTACCGCCGCGGGCCCGATGAACGGCTGGTCCACCAGCGCGATGACCACCGACTCGGCCTCCTCGGGCAGCGCGGCCAGCCCCACCCTCAGGGACGAGCCCATGCCCGTCGCCCAGTCCGGGTTGCGCACGGTCACCGCCCCGCGCACCTGTACGGTCGCCGCCCCGAGCACGACCACCACCGGATGGCAGCCGCCGTCCTCCAGCAGCCGCACCCCCCGGTCCACGAGCCGTTCGCCCTCGTACTCGACCAGCGCCTTCGGCGTGCCCAGCCGGGCGCCCTGTCCGGCGGCGAGCAGCAGCCCGGCCACCCGGGAGCCTTTCACGGCGTCTCCTGGTGGATGCGCCCCTCGGTGTGGGTCAGCGGCCGTCCCGAACCGCCCCAGCGCAGCTGGATCAGCTCGGCGGCGATCGACACCGCCGTCTCCTCAGGGGTCCGGGCGCCCAGGTCAAGGCCGATGGGCGACCTCAGCCGGGCCAGCTCGTCCTCGGTCAGGCCCGCCTCGCGCAGCCGGGCCAGCCGGTCGTCGTGGGTGCGGCGCGAGCCCATGGCGCCGACATAGCCCGCGCCGGTGCGCAGCGCCACCTCCAGCAGCGGCACGTCGAACTTGGGGTCGTGGGTGAGCACGCAGATGACCGTACGCTCGTCCACCTGCACCGAGGCCAGGTAGTCGTGCGGCCACTTGACCACCACCTCGTCCGCGTCCGGGAAGCGCTTGGGGGTGGCGAAGACGGGCCGCGCGTCGCAGACGGTCACGTGATAGCCGAGGAACTTGCCCACCCGCGCCACCGCCGCGGCGAAGTCGATCGCGCCGAACACCAGCATCCGCGGCGGCGGCGCGAACGACTGCACGAACACCGCCAGGTCGTCCAGCCGCCGCTCGCCCTGCCCGCCGTAGTGCCGGATGCCCGTCGCGCCCTGGGCCAGCATGCCGCGGGCGTCGTCGTCGACGGCCTCGTCGAGGCGGTCCAGGCCGAGCGTGCCCGAGGAGCGGTCCGGCCAGATGACGCGCCGGGCGCCCATCCGCCCGGGGCCGGAGACGATCGTGGCGACCGCCACGGGCTCGTGCGCGTTCACGGACGCCGCGATGTCGCCCAGCTCGGGAAACGTCTCGATCGAGATGGGTTCGACGAGGATGTCGATGATGCCGCCGCAGGTCAGCCCGACGGCGAACGCGTCGTCGTCGCTCACGCCGTACCTCTGCAGGATGGGTGTGTCGATCTCGGTGGCCAGCTCGAACACCGCGCCCTCGACGCACCCGCCGGACACGCTGCCGACCACCTCGTCGCCGCGCACCGCCATGGCCGCGCCCGGCGCGCGGGGCGCGCTGCTGAACGTGCTCACCACCGTGGCGAGTCCGAACCTGAGCCCCGACCTCCACCAGCGGGTGATCTCCGGGAGCACGTCACGCATGGGCGAGCCTCTCACTGAGTTCTTCGAAGGCGGCCAGGCTGTGGCCGGCCACCAGATCGTCCAGGTACGGCAGAGCGGCCCGCATACCGCCGGTCAGCGGCTGGTAGTCGGCGTAGCCCTTGTGTGGGTTGACCCAGATGACCCGGTACGCCTGCCTGGCCAGCCGGGCCATCTGTGTGCCGAGGAGTTCAGGGTCGCCCCGTTCCCAGCCGTCCGAGGCGATCACCGCGATCGCCCCTCTCGCGCTGGCGCGGCTGAGGTACTCCCTGAGCTCCTCGCCCAGCCTGGTCCCGCCGCTCCAGTCGGGCACGGCCTTGGACACCTCGTTCAGCGCCGTGCCGGGGTCGCGGTGGCGCAGTTCGGCGGTGATCGGGGTGAGCCTGGTGCCGATCGAGTAGACCCTGGTGGCCCGCGGCTCGCTCCTGACCAGGGCGTGCGCGAAGCGCAGCAGCGTCTCGGCGTACGGGGCCATGGAGCCGCTGACGTCCACGAGCAGCACGACGCGGCGCGGCCTGGTGGTGTGCCGCCGGCGCCGCAACCGCGCGACCTCGCCCTTCCTGAGCGCGTCGCGGATCGTCCGCCGCTGGTCCAGAACGCCCCGGTGCGCGGCCTCGAACCGCCGCGAGCGCCGCTGCGCGCGCCGGCCGCGCAGCATCGACAGCAGCCGGTGCACCTCGGCCCGCTCCGCCTCGGTCAGCCGGGCCACGTCCCGGTTGCGCAGGATCTCGGTACGGCTGGCGGTGCCGGGTACGGCCTCGGCCTCGCCCTCCTGCTCGTCCTGTTCGGGGGCGGCGGTGTGCCGGGTGACGGTCGTGGTGCTGGTACGGCTGGTCTTGGCGCTCCGGCCACCGAAGTAGGCGGCGAAGCAGCGGTCGTACCTGGGCAGGTCGTCGGGTGTGGCGCAGAGCGTGAAACGGCCGGCCCAGTAGACCTCGTCCGGCGCGGTCACGTCGAGGTGGTCGAGGGCCAGCAGCAGGTTGCGGGTGCGCTCGTGGTCGGCGGCGACGCCGGCGGCGCGCAGCGTCCTGGCGAAACCCGTCATGGTGGCCGTCAGCTCACGCATGGAGGAGCCCGTTGCCCAGGACGTTCTCGATGTCCTCGCGGTACTTCAGCGCGGCGCCCAGCGTGGCCGCCGCGCGGCCGGGGTCGAGCTCCTTGGCGCCCAGCGTGAGCAGCGCCTCGGTCCAGTCGAGGGTCTCGGCGACGCCCGGCGGCTTGACCAGCCCGGCCTGCCGCAGCCGCGCCGCCGCCCGCGCCACCTGTACGGCCAGCGTCTCGGTGCAGTCGGGCAGGCGGCGCAGCAGGATCGCCACCTCCCTGTCGAAGTCCGGGTGCTCCAGCCAGTGGTAGAGACAGCGGCGCTTGAGCGCGTCGTGCACCTCACGAGTCCGGTTGGAGGTGACGACCACGACCGGCGGCGTCTTGGCACTGACCGTGCCCAGCTCGGGGATGGAGATCGTGAAGTCCGACAGCACTTCCAGCAGGAACGCCTCGAACTCGTCGTCGGCCCGGTCGATCTCGTCCACGAGCAGCACGCTGGGCTGCGTCTCGACGGCCTTGAGCAGCGGCCTGGCGATCAGGAACCGGCGGTCGTAGATCTCGCCTTCGAGGCGGCCCACGTCAGTGATCCCGGCGGCCTCGGCGGCCTTGAGATGGAGCAGCTGGCGGGCGAAGTCCCAGTCGTACAGCGCCTGAGCGGCATCGAGCCCCTCGTAGCACTGCAGCCGGATCAGGGGCGCCTCCAGCAGCGCGGCCAGGGTCTTGGCCAGCTCGGTCTTGCCCACCCCCGCCTCTCCTTCGAGGAAGAGCGGCCGGCCCATCCTGAGCGCCAGGAACGCGGCCGTGGCCAGTCCCTCGTCGGCCAGGTAGGCGTGCCGGTCGAGCAGCTCGATGAGCTTGTCCGGAGACTGGATGTCCATTGCCGTGATTGTCCGCCGCAGCACGCCTTCAGGCTACGCGCCGCCCGGTCCACACGAGAATCCCGCTCCTAGTCCTCAATCCCGCTTCTTGTCCTCAATCCCGCGCCTAGTCCTCCTGCGCGTTCTCTCCGCCCTTCGCCTCTCCACGCTCGTGGATCAGGGCGGCCAGCTCGGCCGTGGCGCGGCGGGCGCGGGCCTTCTCCGAGCCCTGGATGCCCATCGCGCCGATGGTGCGGCCGTCGGAGAAGTCCAGCTTGGGCCAGGGCTCGCCGACCAGCAGGGTCACGTCCAGGACCTCCGGCCAGCTGTAGCGGTGGGTACGGATGGCGTTGACGATCGTCAGGCCCGTCTCGTCGGCCTCGACCCGCACCCGGCCCAGCAGGTGCAGGACGAAGGCCACCAGGCAGCCGAACATGACGAGCCCGATCCGGTCCACCAGCTGGAACGGCTCGGCGATGAGGACGGCCATCAGCACCGAGCCGAGGACGATCAGCGTCGCGGAGCCGTAGGCGACGATTCTCCCCCGGCGGGGACGCCAGGTGACGGGCAGCGGCGGGGGAGACATCGGCTCGGGCACGAACGGAAACCTATCGCAGGTCAGTGGAGGGTCTTCAGGAGGAGGGCGGTCTCCAGCGCGGCGATGGCCGACTCATAGCCCTTGTCCTCCTTGCTGCCCGGCAGGCCCGAGCGGTCGAGCGCCTGGTCGAGCGTCTCGCAGGTGAGCACGCCGTTGCCAACCGGGGTCTCCTCATCGAGCGAGATCCGGGTCAGGCCGGCGGTCACCGAGTCGCAGACGTACTCGAAATGCGCGGTCTCGCCCTTGATGACCGCGCCCAGCGCCACCACCGCGTCACAGCGGCGGGCCAGCGCCTGGGCGATCACCGGGATCTCCAGCGAGCCGGGCACCCGTACGACGGTGGCCGTGGCGCCGCTGTCCTCGCACGCCTGCAGCGCGCGGGCGAGGAGCTGATCGGTGATCTTGGCGTGCCAGCCGGCGGCGACCACACCCACCGTCAGTCCCGCGGCGTCCGGTGCCGCGGCTGCCGAGGGACGTCCTTCCCCGCTCATGAAGCCTCCGAGATGTCATGGCCGAGGCGGTCGCGCTTGGCCTTGAGGTAGCGCTCGTTGTAGGGGTTCATCGCCACCGGCATGGGCTCGCGGCCGAGCACCTTGATGCCGTAGCCGTCCATGCCCTTGAGCTTGGCCGGGTTGTTGGTGAGCAGCCGTACGGACTTGACGCCGAGGTCGGCCAGGATCTGCGCGGCGTTGGAGAACTCGCGGGCGTCGACCGGCAGGCCCAGCTCGATGTTGGCGTCGACGGTGTCGCTGCCGGCGTCCTGCAGGCTGTACGCCCGGAGCTTGGCCAGCAGGCCGATGCCCCGGCCCTCGTGGCCGCGCAGGTAGACGACGACGCCGCGGCCCTCCTGCGCGATCGCGGACATGGCGTGGTCGAGCTGCACGCCGCAGTCGCAGCGCAGCGAGCCGAACACGTCGCCGGTCAGGCATTCGGAGTGGGCGCGGACCAGGATGTTCTCGCCCGGCGAGTCGCCGGACAGGTCGCCGTAGACGAGCGCGATGTGCTCGCCGCCGTCGAGCGCGCTGGCGTAGCCGTAGGCCCGCCACATCCCGTACGCGTTGGGCACGTTCGTCTCGGCGACCCTGGTGACCATGCTCTCGGTCCTGCGCCGATGGTCGACCAGCTGCTCGATGGAGATGAGCGCCAGATCGTGCTCGTCGGCGAAGGTCCGCAACTCGGGCAGCCGAGCCATGGTGCCGTCGTCGTTGACGATCTCGGCCAGGACGCCCGCGGGGCTGAGCCCGGCGAGCCTGGCCAGGTCGACGGCCGCCTCGGTGTGGCCGCGCCGGCTCAGCACGCCGCCCTCGTGGTAGCGCAGCGGGAAGATGTGGCCCGGCCGGACCAGCTCGTAGGGCTCGGTGGCGGAGTCGGCGAGCGTACGGATCGTATGGGCGCGGTCGGCGGCGGAGATGCCGGTGCTCACGCCGTCGCGGGCGTCGACGCTGATCGTGTACGCGGTGCGCAGCCGCTCCCGGTTCTGGAACACCATGAGGGGCAGGCCCAGCCGGTCCAGCTCCTTGCCCTCCATCGGCACGCAGATGACGCCGCTGGTGTGCCGGATGGTGAACGTGAGCAGCTCGGGAGTGGCCTTGGAGGCGGCGAAGATGATGTCGCCCTCGTTCTCCCGGTTCTCGTCGTCGACCACCAGGACGGGCTTGCCGTTACGGATGTCGTCGATCGCCCGTTCGACCGGGTCGAGGATGGTCTCGGTCATGATGCCACCGCCAGGTCCGCGGGAGCGCTCTGGTACTCCCTGAGCCATTTCACGAAGCCGACCAGCACGAGCACGAAGAACACCCCATAGACGGCGCCGGAGACGACCAGCCCCGAGCTGAACGCCAGCGGCACGCCGACCAGGTCGACGGCCACCCAAATGATCCAGAAGTCGACCAGCGCCCGGCCCTGCGCCCAGGTGGCGACCGCGCTGCCGACGAAGATGTAGGCGTCGGCGGCCACCAGGAACGCGCCCTTCGGCAGCGGCACGCTGGCCCCCCACGACAGGTGGGTGAAGAAGAACAGCACGCCGACGAGGACGGTGCCCAGCGCCATCACGCCGATGTAGGCGGTGCGCTCGCGCGTCGTGGCCGGGCGTACGGTCAGCTGCTTGCCGCCCTCCGTGCCGCGCCGCCACGCCCACCAGCCGTAGACGGCCAGCGCTCCGAACATCACCTGCTTGAGGGCGTTGCCAGTGATTCCCGCGTTGACCGAGGCGATGAACAGCAACACCGAGCCGGTGAGCTGCACCGGCCACGTCCACACCGACTTGCGTATCGCCAGCAGGACGGTGGACAAGGCGGCGATGTTGCCGACCAGGTCCGTCCAGAGGACGTGCGTGCCGAATACCTCGAATCCGGCGTTGGCCCAGTTCACTGCTTGCCCACCAGCCTTTCCACGTACTTCGCGATCACGTCGACCTCGATGTTCACCATGTCGCCCACTTCGCGCTCGCCCATCGTGGTCAGCTTCAACGTGGTGGGGATGAGACTCACGCCGAAGCTGTCGTCGTCAACCGTGGTGACCGTCAGGCTGATTCCGTCGATGGCGATCGAACCCTTCTCCGCCACGTAACGGGCGAGGGATTCGGGGAGGGAGAAGCGGAGGTTGTCCCAGTTCGCCCCGGGTTCCCGGGAGCGCAGTACGGCGGTGCCGTCGACGTGGCCCTGCACGATGTGGCCCCCGAGACGCTGGTCGGCCCGTACGGCCCGCTCCAGGTTCACCGCGGAGCCCGCCTCCAGGGCGCCGAGGGAACTGCGGTCGAGCGACTCCTTGATCACGTCCACGGTGAACACGTCGTCCTGGACGTCCACGACGGTCAGGCAGACGCCGTTGACGGCGATCGAGTCACCGTGGCGCGCGTCGGAGGTGACGATGGGGCCGCGGACGGACAGCCGCGCCGAGTCGCCCACCGCCTCGACGGCCACGACATCGCCCTTTTCCTCGATGATTCCGGTGAACATCAACTCTCCTTGCGTGGTGGTGCGAGCACCGGCCGCGCGGTCAGCCGCAGGTCCGGTCCAATGGGGGAAACGTCGTCGAAGGCCAGCCGGTGGGTGGCGGCGATGGTCGCCACGCCCGCGTCGCCGAGCGCGGCCGGCCCGGCGCCCAGCAGGGCCGGGGCGAGGTAGGCGATGACGCGGTCGATCAGGCCCTGGCGCAGGAACGCGCCCGCGAGCGTCGGGCCGCCTTCCAGGAACACGCTGACGACCTCGCGCGCGGCCAGCTCGCGGAGGAGGGCGCTCAGGTCGAGGCCGCCGTCGTGGCGGGGCAGCCGGATCAGGTCGGCCTCGAGGCGGGTCTCGACGTCGTCGGCGACCGCGACGAGCGTGGGCTCCGCGCCGTCCAGCACCCTGGCGCCGGGCGGGGTACGCGCCTCGGAGTCGACCACCACCCGCAGCGGCACGCGTACGGCGGGCCGGGCTTGGCCGTCCGGGCTCGTCGCGTGGCTCGCGTAGGCCGGGCTGGTCGGATCGCTCGCGTCAGCCGGACGGCCCGCGTCAGCCGGGCGGCTCGGGCGGGCGGTGAGGCGTGGGTCGTCGGCGAGGATCGTGCCGATGCCGGCGACGATCGCATCGGACTCGGCGCGCAGCCGGTGGACGTCGGCCCGGGACTCGGGGGAGGTGATCCACTGGCTGGTGCCGTCGGAGGCGGCCGACCTGCCGTCGAGGGTGGCGGCGAACTTCCAGGTCACGTACGGCCTGCCGAGCCGGGCGTAGGTGAGCCACTCGGCGTTGACCCGCTCGCCCTGCTCGGCGAGCAGCCCGGACTCCACGGTCACCCCGTGCGCGCGCAACCGCGCGGCGCCTCCGGCGGCCTTGGGCGTGGGATCGGCGACCGCCACCACCACCCGGGCGATGCCCGCGTCGAGCAGCGCCAGGCTGCAGGGGCCGGTCCGGCCGGTGTGGTCACAGGGTTCGAGCGTCACGTACGCGGTGCCGCCGCGGGCTCGCTCCCCCGCCTCGCGCAGCGCGACGACCTCGGCGTGCGGGCCACCGGCGTAGGCGTGGAAGCCCTCACCGGCGACGTTCCCCGAGGCGTCGAGCACGACGCAGCCGACGACGGGGTTCGGGCTGGTGGCGCCCCGCCCGCACGCGGCCAGCTCAACGGCCCGCGCCATGTGCGCGGCGTCCGTGTCGGCATGTGTGTACGCGGCGTCCGTAGCCGCATGTGTGAGCGCGGCGTCCGTAGCCGCACGTGTGAGCGCGGCATCCGTAGCCGCATGTGTGCACGCGGCGTCCGTGACGCCATGCGCCTCGCGGGCGGCCCGCGCCGAATACGCGGGGTCCTGAGCGGGTGTCTCCACCCCGGGCCTCCAACTCGCCAGTAGCTCCAAGCCACGGCGGGCCCCGGGGGGTATGGCGGTGCGCGTACACACCACAGTGGCGCCCGGCTCAAGGCCGGACACCCGCGCGCTTCCTCCCATCCGGACTTTAACCGTCGGTCCCGGAATTTCACCGAGTCAACCGGCCGATGGCATCGGCCGGGTCGCGGACTGTAACCGCCGGTTCGGAATTTCACCGACCCCGGAGCACGCTAGCTCTCTTCTCACATCAGTCTGCCATGCCGACAAAAGCGCATGCGACCGCCCCCCACTATGCCAAACAAGCGCTCGCTTGGTCAAGGCGAGCGAGGGGATGACCGACGGTGGGCGGTGGTGTGGCGGAAGGTCAGGCAGATGGGACAGCCCAAGGTCAGGCGGCGGGACGGCGGGAGGTCAGAGGGCGGAAACGACGGGAGGTCAGGCGGCCATGAGGCGACGGGCGAGACGGGCGGCCGGGCTGTAGCGGACCTGCGCCGGAATCAGCCCCAGCCCGGTGTGCAGCGTCTTCAGCGTGGCCGTCGCCCACAGGTCGCCGACCGGGGTGGCGGGCAGGCCGTACAGCCGCCGCGCCCAGCGCGGGAGCGTCGCGAACGCCAGCAGCGTCACCCCCGGCACGACCGGCTTGAGCGGAGTGAGCAGCAGCGGAAGCGGCGCGGTGAGCGACAGGCGGAGCGGGTGCGCCGCCTCGGGGACGAACCGCAGACCGGGACGTTCCCCCTCGATGTAGTCCCGCAACTCGCCCACGGTGCCGGGGACGGAGGCCGGGTCGAGGCCGACGACCTCGGCGGCCCGTCGCCATTCCGCCACGAAGGTGTCCGCCTCGGCGTCCGTCAGCTTGACGCCGCCCCGGCGCGCCACCGACAGGTAGGAGTCGACCTCCCCCACGTGCACCCAGCGCAGCGCGTCCGGATCGTCGAGGTGGAAGCGCTCACCCGTGTCCGGATCACACGCGGTCAGCTTGGCGTGGATCCTGCGGACCCGGCGGCCGGCCCGCTCGACCTCCTCGTGCGTCCCGTACGTGCGGACGCGGACGAATTCCGTCGTCCGCGTGAAACGCGACCACGCCTCGTTCGGATCCATCAGAGAGGAGTTCTGCAGCACGCCGCGCATCGCCTTGGGGTGCAGCCCCTGCATCAGCAGCGCCCGCAATCCGCCGACCAGCAGGATCGGCTCGCCCATCACCCGCCAGGTCACCGAGTCGGGCCCGAAGAGCCCATGGTCCTCCATAAGCGGACAGTTACCCAGGTAACGCCTGCTTCATGTCACGGCATCATCTTGTTTATGCCTTGATTCCGTGATTAAGAAAGCGTCACCACGATAGATCATGACATCCCATACATGACCAGGTCAACGGCATAGAAGGCACGACCGCATCGATATTTCACAACAAAACAATCAAACCTTGGCGAAGCATTGCCTCCACCCGATCGAGCCTGCAAATCTGCCATATGGCCTGAAACTTCCCGTTCTGGCATGTTCCTTGGGAGTCCTGTTAGATGACCACACCGACGTCCACCGCACCAGAGATCGACGCGACGTCCGTGACCGAAGTACCGGAGGCGGTAGGCCGCTCGCCCGGCCAGCTCATGTGGCTGCGCTTCCGCCGGGACCGCACCGGGGTCATCTCCGCCGCGATCGTGATCTTCTTCTTCCTGGTCGCCATCCTCGCGCCCGTCATCTCCTTGGTGTACGGCAAGGACCCGTACACCCTGTACGGCCAGGACCGGCCCGGACTGCTCAACGACTTCGGCTACGCGATGGCGCCCAACGGCGGGATCAGCTCGGAGTTCTGGTTCGGCATCGAGCCCAACCTGGGCCGTGACGTGTTCATGCAGCTGGTCTACGGGATCAGGACCTCGCTCCTGATCGCGGTGGTGGCGACGATCCTCACCACCCTGATCGGCATCGTGGTCGGCATCATCGCCGGGTACGCCGGCGGCAAGACCGACTTCTTCATCGGCCGGATCATCGACCTGATGCTGTCGTTCCCGCAGGTCCTGTTCATCATCGCGTTCACGCCGGTGGTGGACCAGCTGCTGGTGCCCTCCAACGAGGAGACCCCGGTGTGGCTGCGGGCGATCACGCTGACCATCCTGCTCACCGTCTTCGGCTGGGCCGGGCTGGCCAGGCTGCTGCGCGGCCAGGTGCTGTCGATGCGCGAGCGTGAGTTCGTGGAGGCCGCCAAGGTCACCGGCGCCTCCCCCGCCAGGATCGTGTTCAAGGAGCTGCTGCCCAACCTCTGGACCCCGATCCTCATCCAGTCGACGCTGCTGCTGCCCGCCCTGGTCACGGCCGAGGCGGCGCTGTCCTTCCTGGGGGTCGGGATGGGCGAGCAGGTCCCCGACTGGGGCCGGATGTTCCTGCGGGCCACGCAGGTGTACCAGAACGACATCACCTATCTCATCTTCCCCGGCGTCGCACTGCTGATCTTCGTCATCGCCTTCAACCTGCTCGGTGACTCGGTCCGCGACGCCTTCGACCCCAAGATCAAGCGCTAGAGGAGAGAAATGAATCACCGCAAACGGTCGGCTCTCGCGGTTGTCGCGGCGGCCTCGCTGGCGTTGGTCGGCGCCTGCGCGCCGGGCAACGCGGGCGCTCCGTCGAGCGCCCCCGCGAGCGCGGGCGCCTCGTCGGCGCCGGCGGCGGCCTACAAGCCCCCGACGATCACCCTGGGCACCGCTGAGGACTCCAAGGGTCCCGCCATCCCGCCGGAGGGCGTCGTCAAGGGCGGCACCGTCACCATGATCGACCGGGACGACTTCTCCCACTTCGACCCGGCCCAGATCTACGTCAACACCGAGGCGAACTTCGGCCTGCTCATCAGCCGCGGCCTGACCGGTTACAAGCGGATCGCCAAGGGCGACTACAAGCTGGTCGGCGACCTGGCCACCGACGCGGGCACACCGTCCGACGGCGGCAAGACCTGGACGTTCACCCTGAAGGACGGGGTGAAGTGGCAGGACGGCAGCCCGATCACCTCCGGCGACGTGAAGTGGTCCGTCGAGCGGATGTTCGCCCCCTTCATCACCTTCGGGCCGCAGTACGTTCAGCAGTGGCTCACCGACACCGACTACAAGAAGGCCTACCCGGGCCCGTACGGCGGCAAGGAACTCGACAACATCGAGACCCCTGACGACAAGACGATCGTCTTCAAGTTCAAGGCCCCGCACGCCGACGCCGGCTACGCCTTCGCCATGGCGGGCTACAACATCGTGCCCAAGGCCAAGGACACCAAGGAGAAGTACGACAAGGAGCCCGTCTCCTCCGGTCCGTACATCATCAAGTCGCACATCGTCGACAAGTCCCTCGAGCTGGCCCGCAACCCCAACTGGGACGCGGCCACCGACCCGATCCGCGGCGCGTACCCGGACGTGTGGAAGATGGAGTTCGGCCAGGAGGCCACTCAGATCACCGACCGGTTCGTGGCCGACGCGGGCCCCGACCAGACGGCGTTCACCTTCTACGCCAACACCCCGGCCGAGCGGCTGCAGCAGGTGCTGGGCGACGCGAGCCTGGCCGACCGCCGCCTGATCAGCCCCTCGCCGTACGGCAACTACTACTACTTCAACCTCGACCGGGTGAAGGACCAGAAGATCCGCCAGGCGATCAACTACGCCTGGCCGGCCAAGCAGATCCAGCAGGCGCTGGGCGGCCCGCAGGCCGTGGCGCTGCCGACGACGATCCTCAACGAGAACACCACGGTCGGCTACAAGCCGTACGACCTGTTCGGGAAGACGACCAAGCCCGAGGGCGACATCGAGAAGGCCAAGCAGCTGCTGGCCGAGTCGAGCAACCCCCACCCGACCATCGTCTACGCCTACAACAACCTGCCCACCCAGGAACCGGTCACCTTGGTGATCAAGAACGCCCTGGAGAAGGCCGGGATCAAGGTCGTGGCCAAGTCGCTGGACCGTAAGACGTACTACGACTCGATCAGCCAGACGAAGAACGAGTTCGACCTGTACTGGGGCGGCTGGGGCGCCGACTGGCCGTCCGGCTCCACCGTGATGCCGGTCATCTTCGGCCCGATCTCCGACGGCGGCCAGAACATGAGCCACCTGAACGACCCGACGATCACGGCCGAGATGAAGAAGATCTCCGAGAACCCGGACATCAACGCGGCCAACGAGGCCTGGATGAACCTCGACAAGCAGATCCAGGAGACGATCACCCCGGTGGTCGTGGCCGAGAACCGGATCGCCACCATGCTGCACGGCTCCAAGGTGGGCGGCGCCGAGATCGACCCGCAGCAGTGGATCGTCTCGCCGAACACCATCTTCGTGAAGCAGTAGCACCGCCGCTCCGGGCACCGTAGCGGTGCCCGGAGCGCCCTTTTGGAGATCTCGTGCTTCGATTCCTGACCCGCCGCGTCATCGGCGCCGCGGTCATCCTCGTGATCATCTCGGGGGTGACCTTCTTCCTGTTCTTCGTGATCCCCGCCGACCCGGCGCGGCTGGCGTGCGGCAAGGTCTGCCCGCCGGAGACGCTGGCGCAGGCCAGGCACAACCTGGGCCTCGACCAGCCGGTCGTGGTGCAGTTCGTGTCGTGGCTCGGGGGGATCTTCTTCGGCCGGAACTACGAGGGCCTCGGCAACTGCCCGGCGCCCTGTCTCGGCTACTCCTTCGTCAACCGCGCCCCGGTCTTCGAGACGATCATCGACCGGCTGCCCGTCACCATCGCGCTGACGATCGGCGCCTCGGTGATCTTCCTGACGTTCGGCGTGGCCACCGGCATCCTCGCCGCGCTGCGCCAGGGCAAGCCGCTCGACAAGATCGCCAGCATCTCGTCGCTGGTCGGCGCCTCGATGCAGATCTACTTCGTCGGCACGCTGACCATGTACTTCTTCGTCTACCAGGCGCACATCTTCCCGCAGCCCAAGTACATCCCGATCACCGAGGATCCGCTCGGCTGGTTCGGGGGGCTGCTCCTGCCCTGGATCGTGCTGGCGATCATCTTCACCGCCAACTACACCAGGATGACCCGCTCCACGATGGTGGAGAACCTGGCTGAGGACTACGTACGAACCGCCAGGGCCAAGGGCATGTCCGGCAGGAGCGTGGTGCTGCGCTTCGCCCTGCGCGGCACGCTGACCCCGATCGTCACCATCTTCGGCGTGGACCTGGGCCAGCTCATCGGCGGCGCGATCATCACCGAGACCACGTTCGGGCTGCAGGGGATCGGCCGCCTGTCGGTCCGCGCGGTCGACAACTCCGACCTGCCCACCCTGATGGCCACCGTCCTGGTGGCGGCGGGCGCGATCGTGGTGATGAACATCGTCGTCGACGCCCTGTACGCCGTCATCGATCCCCGCGTGAGGCTGAGCTGATGTTCCTTGAGGTCAACGAGCTCACCGTCGACTTCCACACCGAGGACGGCGTGGTCCACGCGGTGGACCGGCTCTCGTTCCAGGTGGAGCAGGGGAGCACGCTCGGCATCGTGGGAGAGTCGGGCTCGGGCAAGTCGGTGACGAACCTGGCCGTGCTCGGCCTGCACAACCCGGAGACGGCGAAGATCTCCGGCAGCATCACCTTCGACGGCCAGGAGCTGATCGGCGCCTCCAGGTCCACGATGGAGAAGCTGCGCGGCGACCGGATCGCGATGATCTTCCAGGACCCGCTGACGTCGCTGTCTCCGTTCCACACGATCGGCGCGCAGATCGCCGAGGTGTACCGCAAGCACAAGGGCGTCTCGCGCTCGTCCGCGCGGGACCGGGCGATCGAGATGCTGGACCGGGTCGGCATCCCGCAGCCGAAGGTCCGCGTCGACGACTACCCGCACCAGTTCTCCGGGGGCATGCGCCAGCGCGCGATGATCGCCATGGCGCTGGTCTGCGATCCCGGGCTGCTGATCGCCGACGAGCCGACGACCGCGCTCGACGTCACCGTACAGGCGCAGATCCTCGACCTGCTGAGCGAGCTGCAGGAGCAGTCGGGCACGGCGATCGTCCTGATCACCCACGACCTGGGCGTGGTGGCCAACACCGCGCACGACGTGCTGGTCATGTACGCGGGGCGGGCCGTGGAGCGGGGCACGATGCACGAGGTGCTGCGCGAGCCGCGCCATCCGTACACCTGGGGGCTGCTGGGCTCGATGCCCAGCCTGCGCCGCCCGGTGGACCTGCCGCTGGAGCCGGTGCGCGGCACCCCGCCCAGCCTGATCAACCTGCCGTCCGGCTGCCCGTTCCACCCGCGCTGCGACTACATGAAGCTGCTGGGCAAGGAGGTGTGTGCCGGTGATCGGCCCGAGCTGTCGCCCGAACACGGCCACGGCGACGCGTGCTTCCTGACGCTCAAACAGAAGGCGGAGCAGCGCCGGCGACCAGTTGAGGAGACGAAGTGACGGAGAAGCTGCTGGAGCTGTCCGGGGTGGTGAAGCACTTCCCCGTCAGAGGCGGCTTCCTGGTCAAGCACCAGGTCGGCGTGGTGCACGCGGTCGACGGCATCGACCTGACGGTGCACGCGGGCGAGACGCTCGGCCTGGTCGGTGAGTCGGGCTGCGGCAAGTCGACGACCGGACGGCTGGCGGCCCGGCTGCTGGAGCCGACCGGCGGCAGCATCACCTATGACGGCCGCGACATCACCCACGCGGGTCGCCGCGAGCTCAAGCCGATCAGGCCCGAGATCCAGATGGTCTTCCAGGACCCGTACTCGTCGCTGAACCCGCGGCACACGGTCGGCTCGATCATCCGCGGCCCGATGGACATCAACGACATCAACCCGCCCGGCGGCCGGGAGGCGCGTGCCAGGGAGCTGCTGGAGATCGTCGGCCTGAACCCGGAGCACTACAACCGCTTCCCGCACGAGTTCTCCGGCGGGCAGCGGCAGCGCATCGGTGTCGCCAGGGCCCTGGCCCTGGAGCCCCGGCTGATCGTGGCCGACGAGCCGGTGTCCGCGCTGGACGTGTCGATCCAGGCTCAGGTGATCAACCTGCTGCAGCAGTTGCAGCGGGACATGGGGATCGCGTTCCTGTTCATCGCGCACGACCTGGCGGTGGTCCGGCACTTCTCGCAGCGGGTCGCGGTCATGTACCTGGGGAAGATCGTCGAGATCGCGGACCGGGACTCGCTCTATGAGCGGCCGCGCCATCCGTACACACACGCCCTGCTGTCGGCGGTGCCGGACGCGGACGTGGAGGGGCCGGCGCGGCAGCGGATCCGGCTGGCGGGGGACGTACCGTCGCCGCTCAACCCGCCGTCGGGGTGCCGCTTCCGTACGCGGTGCTGGAAGGCGCAGGAGAAGTGCGAGGTGGAGGAGCCGCCGCTGACGCGGCTGTCCGGCAACCGCGACGGCCACCTGACCGCCTGCCACTTCCCCGAGGCGCCCACCACTCAGGGCGAGGACGTGGTGCTGGACCCGGCGCTGGCCTGATCGCTGTAGTCCGACCGTCCGGCCCGCCGTGCTCTCACGGCGGGCCGGACGTCTTTCACAACCGGTCGGCAGCCTGTTCGGCCTGAGACCGTTCGGCCTGAGCTTGTTCGGCCTGGGACCGGAGGGCGTCGACCGCCGCCGCCGGGTCCGAGGCGCCATAGACGGCGCTCCCCGCCACGAAGACGTCCGCCCCGGCCACCACGCAGCGCTCGATGGTGTCCGCGTCCACTCCCCCGTCCACCTGGAGCCAGATCTGCCCGCCGTGCCGCTCGATCAGGGCGCGGGCCCGGCGAACCTTGGGCAGCACCATGTCGAGGAACTTCTGCCCCCCGAACCCCGGCTCGACCGTCATCAGCAGGAGCATGTCGATCTCACCCAGCAGATCCTCGTAGGGTTCGATCGCCGTGGCCGGGTTGAACGCGATGGCCGCCCGCGCGCCCAGCGACCGGATCTCGCGCAGCGTGCGCACCGGCGACTTCGCCGCCTCCACGTGGATCGTGACGCTGCCCGCGCCCGCCTCGGCGTAGGGCGGGGCCCAGCGGTCGGGGTCCTCGATCATGAGGTGGCAGTCGAGCGGCATCGAGGTCGCCTTACGCAGCGCCTCGACCACGGGCAGCCCGAGGGTCAGGTTGGGCACGAAGTGGTTGTCCATGACATCCACGTGCAGCCAGTCGGCATTGGTGACGGCCGCGGCTTCGTCGGCGAGCCTGGCGAAGTCGGCGGCAAGGATGCTGGGCGAGATCTGTAGGGCCATGATGGTCAGAGTCTATTGAACGGCGCCGCCCGTGGCGGTGCGGGGCCTTCGCCAGTGAGCGGGTTTCACCGGCGGTCCCGTAGCCGGCGCAGCGAGGCCAGGCCGAGCGCGTGTCATAGGCGTCCAGCAATCGCGGTGCCGGCACCGTCCGGGGAAGCCGCCGCGAGATCGCGATCTCCCTGCGGTGGAAGGCCGCCACCGCCGGCGCCGTCAACGTACTCGCTGCCTTCACGAATGCACCCCCGCCACCGGCCAGACGCACGCGCGCGGCCAAGCCCTCGGATAACCCGCCCGGCTGACTGACCGCGCCGATCACCCTGTCACCGAGCAGCCGCTCGATCCTGTCTTCGGGGAAATCATGGCGGGCAACGCTTCGCTGGCCACGAAGGAGCACCTGGACCAGCTTGAGCAGCGCCTCAGTGATCGCCTAAATGACCTGAAGGACCTGACCGATGGGCGCTTCGGTCAGGTTGGTGAGCGCTTCGAGCAGATGGATGAGCGCTTCGGTCAGGTTAACGCCAAACTGGACCAAATCCTGGTGGCTCTGGCGCAAACGCCGTCGCGCTGAGCTCTGGCTGAGACGATCAGGGGCTCGACCGGCTGAAGAGCGAGGGCCGCATCGGTCCACACACCGCCCGCGAGCGCACAGATGCGCACGCGGCGGCTTGCCCCACGAACTCTCCATCAGCAGGAATCAGCCGAGCGGGACCTCTGCCGAGCGGGAGGGAATGGCGTCGAGCGTGGCGAGCATGGCGCGGTCGAAGGTGATCGCACCGGCGGCGATGTTCTCTTCGAGGTGCTCGATGCCGGCGGTGCCGGGGATGAGCAGGACGTGCGGCGCGTGGTGCAGCAGCCAGGCGAGGCCGACCTGTGCGGGCGTGCGGCCGAGGGACGCCGCCGCGGCGAGGACGGCCGCTTCGTCGGTCACCTTCGGCATCTGGGGGAAGGCGCCGCCGAGGGGGAAGAACGGCACCCAGGCGATGTTCTCGGTCCGGCAGAGTTCGAGCACGGCTTCGTCGTCGCGGGTGACGAGGCTGTAGGCGTTCTGCACGCAGACGATGCCGGCGGGGATCGCTCGGCGCAGCCCGTCGAGGGTGACGCTGCCCAGCCCGAGCGCGCCGATCTTGCCCTCGTCACGCATCGCCGTCATCACGGCGAGCTGGTCGTCGATGTCGACCACCTGATCGCCCGTGGCCCGCACTCCGGGACCGGAGTCGGTACGGCGCAGGTTCACGACCGGGATCTGCTCCAGGCCGAGGCTGATGAGGTTGTCCTCGACGCTGGCGCGGAGTTCTTCGGGCCGCTGTGCGAGCCGCAGCGGGATCGGACCGTCGGGGTCGGGGGTGGCGCCGACCTTGCTGACGACCATGACATCGTCCTCCGGCCGGATCGCCTCGCGGAGGAGCCCGTTGACGAAGCCGTTGCCGTAGAACTGGGCGGTGTCGATGTGGTCGACGCCGAAGTCGATCGCCCGGCGCAGGACCGCCAGGGCCGCGTCACGATCGTCGTGCAGGCGTCCGAGCTGCATGGCGCCATATCCGATGCGGGACACGGTACGCCCGGCGAACTGAGCGGTGCCGCCGGGCCGAGGAGCATTGATCGACTCGTCGGAAAGGGTGTTGCTGGAGGTCATGAGAATCCGTCCAGGTAAGATTCGGGAGATATCGGAGGAGCCTCCGGTATCTCTGACCGACTATAGAGCAATATCGGAGGTACCTCCACTTTGGCTTCGCCCGAACCGGCGTCCGCCGGCACTTCCGCGGAACAGCCGGCCATGACACAGCGTCCGCTCCGCGCCCACGCACAGCGCAACCGGGACAAGCTCATCGCCGTCGCCCGGACCGCCTTCGCGGCCGCCGACGACACCGTCCCGCTCGAAGGCATCGCCCGTGAGGCGGGCGTCGGGATCGGCACCCTCTATCGCCATTTCCCCACCCGCGAAGCGCTCGTGGAGGCGGTCTACGCCGCCGAACTCGACAACATCACCACGAGCGTCCCGGCCCTGCTCGACCAGCTCCCGCCGCAGCTCGCGCTGCGCGCCTGGCTGGACAGCTACGGGGCGTTCGCCGCGATGAAACGCGGCATGGCCGACGCACTGCGCGCCGGCCAGGCCTCAGGCCGCATCCCGACAGCCACCACCAGGGAACGCATCACCAGCGCGATCGCGACGATCCTCGCCAAGGGCGCCGACACGGGCTCACTCCGTGCGGACGTCGACCCCGACGACGTCGCGGCGATGCTCCTTGGCATCTTTCTCGCCACGACGGCCCTCGATGCACCCGAGCAGACCAGCCGCCTCCTCGACCTGCTCGTCGACGCCCTACTCCCCAATCCAGGCCGCTAGCGGGGGTGCGGGGCAGCCCGAAGGATCATTTCGTGTCCCAGATACACCAACGCCTAACAACCCTCGTCTCCGAAGCCGGCTACCGCAGCGACGAACCGATCGTGGTCGGGATGCGGCAAGGCGGCGCGCCACCCGTACTCCTCGCCCAAGGGCTGTCAGTGACCGCCGCGACGCTCGCCTACGCGGCATCGCTGTCGAAACAGATGACCGCGGCCTGCGCGGCGCTGCTTGCCCAAGATGGCGCCCTGGACATGGAATCGACCCTGTCGCGCTGGCTTCCCCACCTACCGGCGTGGGCCGGCACCATCCGGCTCCGGCACCTCGTCCATCACACGGCCGCCCTTCCCATAGACGCCGAGATCGATGCCCTCATCACCGGCGACGCCGACCGGACCACCCCAGGCATCATCCGAGCACTCGGCCAGTTCCCGGACCTGGACCGTCGGCCGGGCACCGAACACGTCTATTCCAACGCCGGATACGTCTGCCTGGCCGCGGTGGTGGAACGGGCGGCAGACATGCCGCTGCCCGACTTCGCCCAGCACAACCTCTTCGTCCCGCTCGCGATGGCGGACACCCGCTACTGGCCCGGGCCTGACCCAACGCCCCCGGGCGCCGCGCCGCTCGCCCGTCTTCATCCCGCCCCGCTGTCCCTGGGTGACGGAGGGGTATGGACTACTGTCAGCGATCTGCTGCGCTGGGGCCAGGCGCTCAACGCCGATGAACTCGGCATCTCGGGGCTCCTGCAGACTCCTGGACGCCTCGATGACGGGAGGCCGATCGACTACGCCTGGGGCGTCGGCGTCCGATCACACGCCGGGCACCGCGTCTATCGGCACGGAGGAGGCTGGACGGGCCTGCGTGCCCTGCACGCCCGAGTACCCGACCTGGACCTGAGCGTGGCTCTCCTGGCGATCAACGACCACACCGAACGCCGAGTCCCGCTCCTCGACGCCCTTCTCGATGAGGTGACCAGTTCGAGCTTCCCGTCGAAGGACGAGCGGGCCTGATTCCCAGCGCCCATCACGCCGGGAAACGCGAACATGATCCACTCAGATCGGGCGCTTGCGGAGCAGGGCGAGGAACATCGCGTCGGTGCCGTGGCGGTGCGGCCAGAACTGCGCGTGCGGGCCGTCACCCAGCCCGTCGATCTCCGGCAGGTAGTCGCGCGCGTCGAGCTGCTCCACGTCGCCGCGCCGACCGGCGACGTCGCCGACGACGACCCGGGTCTCGGCCAGGTGCGGCGAACAGGTGACGTACGCGACCACCCCGCCGGGCCGTACGGCGTCGAGGGCGGCGTCGAGCAGGCGCCGCTGCAACCGGCCCAGTTCGGCGATGTCCGCGGGATCGCGCCGCCACCTCGCCTCGGGGCGACGGCGCAGCGCTCCGAGCCCGGTGCAGGGCGCGTCCAGCATGATCCGGTCGAACGCACCCGGCCGCCAGGCCGGCTCTGTCCCATCGGCGGCGACCACGGCGGCGTCCCGGGTGGTCTGCCAGACCAGCCGGGCCCGGTGGTACTGCACGTCGGCGGCCAGCAACCGGGCCCCACCCGGATAGGCCACCGCCCGAACCCCGAGCCCCACAGGATCGGCGGGATAACGGTCGTCAGCGGCCGCGACGCCACCGCCACCGCCACCGCCACCGCCACCGCCAAGGTAACGGTCGTCGGACGCCGCGAGGTCGCCGTAGGTGGCGATGGCGTCGAGGAGGCCCGCCTTGCCGCCCGGTCCGGCGCACATGTCGAGCCACAGCTCGTCGCGCCCGTCGAGCGGCACGCGGGTGAGGGCGAGCGCCACGAGCTGGCTGGCCTCGTCCTGGACGGCCGCGCGGGTCTCGGCGACGGCCGGGATCCTGCCAGGGTCGCCCTCCGGCAGATAGGCGGCGTAGGGCGAGTAGCGGCCCGGGTCGGCGCCGCTGTCGGCCAGCTCCTCGACCGAGCTGCGGCCGGGCCGGGCGACCAGCGTCACCAGCGGCCGCGCGTTGTCGGCGGCCAGCAGGTCGGCGACCTCGTCGGCCCGGCTGCCCAGGGCGTCGCGGAACGCGCTGACGATCCACCGCGGATGGCTGTAGGCCACCGACAGATGCCCGGCCGGGTCGTGGGCCTCGTCGGGGGCCACGATCGGGATCCACTCCTCGATGGTCCGTGACCCGATCTTGCGCAGCACGGCGTTGACGAACTTGGCGGCGCCCGCCCCGATGCGCAACCGTACGAGATCGACCGTCGTGCCGACCGCGGCGTGCGGCGGAACGCGCATCTTGAGCAGCTGGTGGGCGCCGAGCCGCAGGGCGTCGCGCACGTCGGAGTCGGGCGCCCGGTCGACGCACATCTCGATGATCGCGTCGTAGGTCCCGAGCCCGCGCAGCGTCCCGTAGGCCAGCTCGGTCGCCAGCGCCGCGTCACGCCCCTTCACCCCGCGCTCGCGCAGCAGGCGCGGCATCAGGAGGTTGGCGTACGCGTCACGCTCGTCTACGGCCCGCATGACGTCGAAGGCGGCATTGCGCGCGTGGTCACGCGCGGGACCCCGCGGCCGGCCCCGGCCACCGCCACGACCCCCGCCCTGACCGCCCCGGCCACTACCTTGACCGGCCTGCCCGCCGCCCTCACCCGCGCGACCATCACCGTGCCCGGCCTGACCGCTCCGGCCACCACCACGCCCGGCCTGGCCACCGCTCTGACCGCCCCGGCCGCCGGCTTGACCGCCCTGGCCCGCTCGGCCGCCGCTGCCGTGCCCGGTCCCGGTCGGCCGTCCGTCGTTCTGGCGGCGTGGGCCCTGTCCCATGTCGTTTCTCACTCGAAACCTGGTCTCACTCGAACCTGTCGTCGCTCTCAGGACGCACACCGCGCGCCCACTCCCCCGCGCTCATCAGCCGCTTGCCCTGTGGCTGGAGCTCGCCCAGCTCGACCGGGTGGGTCGCGGTGCCGACCAGCACGGTGTTCTTGGTGGCGGCGATGGCGCCGGGGGCCAGTGGCTCTGCCGAGGGGGCGAGCCGGACCGGGCCGAGCTTCAGCCGGTGGCCGCGGAACTCGCTCCAGGCGCCCGGGTTGGGCGTGCAGGCGCGGATCAGGCGGTCGACGCGCATGGCGGGCGCGGACCAGTCGACCCGCGCGTCGGTCACGTTGATCTTGGGCGCGATGCTGACCCCGTCGGCCGGCTGGGGAACCGCCCGCAGCTTGCCGTCGGCCACCCCGTCGAGCGTGGCCGACAGCAGCTCGGCGCCCGAGACCGACAGGCGTTCGAGCAGGGCGCCGCTGGTGTCGTCAGGACGGATCTCCTCGGTGACGACGCCGAAGACCGCCCCGGCGTCGAGCTCCTTGACGATCTGGAACGTCGAGGCGCCGGTGATCTCGTCACCGTGCAGGATCGAGTGCTGGACGGGCGCGGCGCCCCGCCAGGCGGGCAGGATCGAGAAGTGCAGGTTGATCCAGCCGAGCGGCGGCACGTCGAGCGCGGACTGCGGCAGCAGCGCCCCGTAGGCGACCACGGGGCAGCAGTCGGGCTCCAGCCCGCGCAGCCGGTCGAGGAACTCCGGGTCGCCGGCCTTGGCCGGGCGCAGCACCTCGATGCCCGCCTCCTCGGCCAGCTCGGCCACCGGCGACGGGTGCACCTTGCGACCGCGCCCCGACTGGGCGTCGGGCCGGGTGACGACCGCGACGACCTCGTGCCGCGGCGAGTCGATCAGTGCGCGTAGTGACGGCAGCGCCGTCTCGGGCGTGCCCGCGAAGACCAGGCGCATCGTCAGAGTGCCCTCCCGCCCGTGGTGTGCGGGGAGAACTTGACCATGGGGACGGACAGCCCGCTCCACTCCGCCTCGCGGACGGCCTTCATCGCCAGCTTGCGCTGCTTGGCGTCCATCCGGTCGATGAACAGGATGCCGTCGAGGTGGTCGGTCTCGTGCTGGAAGCAGCGGGCCATCAGGTCGGTGCCCTCCAGCGTGACCGGCTCGCCGTGCATGTCGTAGCCCTTGGCGACGGCGCGGATGGCCCGTGGCGTCGGGAACGACAGGCCGGGGAAGGACAGGCAGCCCTCCTCGCCCTCCTCGTCGATCTCGGCGGACAGGTCGAGATCGGGGTTGATCAGATGGCCGAGCTGTTCGTCGATGTAGTAGGTGAACACCCGCAGCCCGACGCCGATCTGCGGGGCCGCGAGCCCGGCGCCGGGAGCGTCCATCATCGTGTCGGTGAGGTCTTTGACCAGCTTGCGGAGCTCCTTGTCGAAGTCGACGACCGGTGCCGCCGCGGTGGTCAGCACCGGGTCTCCGAACAGGCGGATCGACTGGATCGCCAAAGGGTCACTCCGTTTCGTCAGGTGGGTCAGCCCAGTTTAGTGTGCGCCAGCGATCGGGCTTTCATCGCGGCTTTGCGGGCTGCCTTGACGACGGCCTTGTCGTCGTGCGCGGTGGCGAGCATGTCGAGCACCGCGATCGTGTCCGGGTGGCCTACGGCGGGCATCTGGCCGATGAGCCGGATCAGGTCCTCGCCCGGCTCGGGGTCCAGCCGGCCCGTGACGGGGCCGGACAGGTGCATGAGGGCGGCCAGCGAGTCGACCGCGATCCAGGTGTGGTCGTCGGGGCTGAGCGTGGGGGCTTCGAGGTCGCGGATGTGCAGCCAGGACGCGGCGTAGCGGCGCATCAGCGGCAGGTCGAGCGCATCGCGTACGGGGGCCTCGGCCTCGGGCCCCAGCTCCTCCAGGATGGCGCCGACGGCGCCGCGCTGCCCCGCGGTGCCCTCCGCCGCGATCTCGATGAGGTCGTGCGCGGCCTGCGCGGGCGGCCTACGCTCCAGCCAGCCGGCGACGGCGCTCTGCGTCGCGGCGCCCTTGACCAGGGCCTCGACCAGCTCGGCTGCGGACAGGTCGGCGAACACCTCGACCTCGGCCGTCGTCGGCGCGTCGTGCCCCTCGCGCAGCAGATCCCTGCGTACGGCCCAGACGCCGAGCGAGGTGAGCGCGGTGCGGCCGGCCGCGGTCTGCTCGACCAGGCCGCAGTAGGCCAGCAGCGACAGTGCGTCGAGCAACTCGGCCGGCAGCGAGGCGGCCAGTCTGCGCATCTCGATGGCGCCGGGCTCGCAGGCGACCTCGTGCGACTGCAGGATGCCCCGGGCGAGGTTGGCGATCGCGACGCCGGAACGTACGGAGTAGACGGTGGCCAGCATCTCCGCCAGGTGCTCGTCGACGACGGCCGAGCCGGTCAGGCCCTCGTCGGCGCGGTCGAGCACGTCCATGACCACGCCGTCCCAGAACTCCAGCGTCGCCTCGACCGAGAGCTGGGCCGGCAGCGGCCCGCGAGAAGCGCGTCCGCCGGAGATCTGGAGCAGCCCGGTGTTGACGGCGACGATCCAGACGAGGCGGAGCCGGGCGGCGTCGAGGTCCAGCTCGGCGGCGGCGGCGTGGGCGTCGGCCTCGACCGGCAGCCCTTCCGGGGTGACCTCGCGGGTGCCGGTCCAGCTCATGAGCCGGATGGCGTCGGCGACGAGCGGCACCGTGGGCACGATCGCGGCCAGCTCGGCGTCGGAAGCCAGCGGGACAGGCGGGAACGTCAGCGCCTCTTGCTCCGCCACGGGAGTCTCCTCGGGTGGCCGTGGGGGCACGGCGGACTGCTCATCGATCAGCTTGCGCAGCTCGGCGAGGTCGAAGACGTTGTTTGCCACCCCACGAAACTTACTGCACACGAGTCACATGAGCGTACTCAACGGATGGCTCGGGAGCGTGCCTTGAAGGCGGCCTTGCGCGCCGCCTTGGCCACCGTACCGTCGGGCAGCGAGCGTCCGAGCAGCTCCAGCACGTCTACGACGTCGGGGTGGTCCACGCGCCACATCTCTTCGATGAGGTGGGCGGGCGGGCCGGAGGCGGCCATGTTCTCGGCGAAGATCTCCGGGGCCTCTTCGGCGGCCGGCAGCGCCAGGGCGAGCATGTCGATGCTGACCCACAGCAGCTCCTCCTGGCTGAGGTGCGGGGCGGCCAGCCCTCGGGCGGTCAGCCAGTGGATGGCGTGCGGGCGCAGCTCCTGGTCCTCCAGGCAGGCGCGTACCTCGGGCTCCGCCTCGGCGCCCAGCCGGTCGACGATGGTCACCGCGATGCCGCGCGCCACGGCGGGGGCGCCGGACGCGGCGGCCAGCAGTTCGGCCGCCGCCGTGACCGGGGTGCGGCCGGCCAGCCACCGGCTGATGTCCTCTTCGGCCAGCTCGGTGGGCATGCCGTCGAGCAGCCCCTCGATCAGCCCGGTCGCGTCGGCCGCGGCCAGGTCAGCGGCCTGCGGGGCGTCGAGGCCGAGCGCCAGGTAGTGCTCGCGCAGCCCCCACACGGCCAGCGGGGTGAGCCCGGCGGCCTCGCCCTCGACCGCGACCATGCCGCACCAGGCCAGCCGGTCGAGCACCGCGCCCAGATCGGCGCCGCCCGCGTCCGCGACCTCCTCCAGGTAGTCGCCGATCACGCTGACGGGCACGGGCGCCCGCAGCCGGTAGAGCATGTCGAACAGGTCGTAGAGCTCCTCGTCGAGCTCGGCCGAGCCGGTGACGGTGCCGCGGGTGTCGCGTTCGACGATGTGGGCGACGATCTCGGCCCACATCTGGAGCGGGTCGTCGCCGACGTCGCGCCGCAGCTCCTTTTCCAGATCTCGGTACTTTCCGGCCTTTCCGGGTTTCCCAGCCAGGAGCGGTACGTTCGCCAGCTCAGCCACGAGCGCGTCGGGCTCCGCCAGTCGTACGGCCGGCAGCGGCGCGCACCCCGGACAGTCGCAGGGCGCCTCCCCCAGGTCGGGCAGCTCGCCCGAGGGGATCGCGACCGACTGCTCCAGCGACTCGGGACCGATGGAGCTGAACAGGCTCTTGGCCATGCCGAAGTTGGCCGTGTCGGCGAGCGCCTCGGGCAGCTTCGGCTCGATGCCGGTGAGCTCCTCGCGCATCGCCGCCGCGATCTCCTCGCCGACCGCGCCCGCCTGCTGCAGGAAATCAACGAGGGTACGGGCGGCGGCCACGGTCTCCGGCGCGCTCTCCGGCGGTGCGATGACCTTGCGAGGGTAGATGGACAGCAGCAGCTCGTCGAAGGTCGCGGGAGTGAAGTCGCCCAGCTCGTTGACGTTGAGATAGTCGCTGGCGTAGTCGCAGAGCAAGCGGATTTCGTCCGCGTCCACCACGACGCCCCGCGCGCGCCCCCAGGCACGGAGGTCGTCGATGGCCTGGTTCACCCATTCGATCGACACAGGGGCACGCTAATGGCTGGCTTACAGATGAGCGAATCGGGGAAACCGCTTAAATCAGGTCGAGAGGGTCGACACTCACCCGGACGACATCAGGTGCCTTACGGGCCGCACGTACCCCACTGGCCCCTTTGAGCGCGGCGGACAGCGCGGCGCCGCCGCCGCGCGGAACGCGGATCATGGCGCGTTCCCTGCCCGCCTCGTCCACCGGCACGGGGCCGAGCACCTGGGCGCCGTCGGGCAGGCGCGTCTCGTCGAGCATCTGCCGGACCGCGGCGGCGCTACCCGTGAGCGTCGCCATCCGTACCGCGGGCGGGAAGCCCAGCTCGGCGCGTTCGGCCAGCTCACGCTCGGCGTGGGTGATCGGGTCCCAGCGCAGCAGCGCCTGTACGACCGGCAGCGCGGCGTCACCGAGCACCACCACCTCGGCACCGGGCCGGAGCAGGGCGGCGGCGTTCGTCCAGCGGCGCAGCGCCTCCTCGGAGGCGCGCAGGTCCGGCCGGCCGAGCAGCGCCCACGCGTCCAGCAGCACGGCCGCCGTGTAGCCGCCCTCGGCCACCGGCTCGGCGCCGGGCGTGGCGACGACCAGGGCCCGGGCGGCGGGCACGGTGGCCAGGACGCCGTCGCGCCCCGAGGTGCGTACCGGGACCGAGGGGAAGGCCCGGCCCAGCTCCTCGGCGGTACGGCGGGCGCCCACGACGACGGCTCGCAGGCGGTGGCCACCGCAGTTCGGGCAGCGCCAGCCGGCGTCCACCCGGCCGCACCAGCGGCAGTAGGGGGCGGCGTGACCGCCTCGCAGGGCGAGCGGGCCATGACACGACGGGTGCCCCATGGCAGTGGGGTCACCGTCGAGCCTCAGCCCGCCCTGCTTCGTCCCGCCCTGCTTCGTCCCGCCCTGCTTCGTCCCGCCCTGCTTCGTCCCGCCGCCGGACGCGCGGCCGGCCGTCGCCGCCATGGCCAGGCCGGGTATGTCGGCGTTGGGCTCGTTCGCCTCGGCTCCGGGAGCCGCGAGGGCGCTGAGACGGGTGGGCGGGAGCGCGCAGCGGGCGGGGGCGCGGCAGTTCTGGCAGGCCAGTGCGGGCAGGTAGCCGCGCCTGGGCACCTGGACCAGCACCGGACCGGACTCCAACCCCTGGCGCAGCGCCCGCCAGGCCAGGCTGGGCAGCCTCGCCTGGCGGGCGGCCTGGTCCTTGGCGAGCTCGGCGTCCTCTCCGGCGGGATGTACGCGGGGCGCGAGGCTTCTGATCGTGGTGCGGGCGGCGACGATCGGCCTGGCCCAGCGGCTGGCGATGAGCTGCGTGGCCTCGGCGGTACGCGTGTAGCCACCGATCAGCATGGCCGCGCCCGTGCGATGGGCCCTCAGCGCGAGAACCTCGCGGGCGTGCGGGTAGGGGGCCAGCCGTTCGGCGTGAAGGTCGTCACCGTCGTCCCAGATGGCCACCAGACCGAGCGCGGCCACGGGGGCGAACACGGCGGCCCGGGTGCCCACGACCGCCCGCACCTGCCCTCTCAGGACGCGCAGCCAGCGCCGGTACCGTTCGGCCGGACCCAGGTCCGCGGTGAGCGCCACATGCCGCCCGTCACCGAGCACCCGGGTGAGCTCGGCGTCGGCCAGTGCCACGTCCTTGCCGTCGGGCACCACGACGACCGCGCCCCGCCCGCCGTCGAGCGTCGCGCGGACCGCCTCGGCCACCGCCCCGGCCCAGCCCTTGGCCCCCGGCAGGGCCGACCATACGGCCCGGGGCGCCCGGCCGTTGCGCAGCGCGTCGAGGAACGACGGCCCCATCGGGTAGTCGTCCCAGGCCCCCGCGGACGCGTCGTCCGCCGGGGCGGGAGCGCCTACGGTCGTGTCGGTGACCGGAGGGGTGGGCGTACCGATCGCCGCGCCACCGGGCGTACCGGAAACCAGACCGGTTGACGTGCCAGGCGCCGCATCTCCGGACATACCGGAAACCAGACCGGTTGACCTGTCAGGCGCCGCATCTCCGGACATACCGGAAACCGGACCCGTTGGCTTACCAGGTGCCGCATCTCCGGACGTACTGGGAACCGGATCGGTTGGCGCGGCGGCCGTTTCGACGGGTCTTGGGGGGCTCGCTTCGGCCCTGGCGTGGCGGAGTGGGATGGCCAGGCGCAGGACGTCGGCGAGCGTGCCCGCGTAGCGGTCGGCGACCGCCCTGGCCAGGCCCGCGATCTCCCCGGTCAGCACCCGCTCGCTCGACACGACCCGTTCGAGGGCGGTGAGCTTGCCCGTGTGGTCGCTCTCCTCGACCCGTTCGAGCACGAACCCGTCCACCAGCTGACCGGCGAACCGCACCCGCACCCGCACCCCCGGCTCGGCCGTCTCATGCATCGTCGCCGGCACCAGGTAGTCGAACGGCCGGTCGAGATGCGGCAGCGGATTGTCGACCGCCACCCGGGCCACCGGCCGCGAAGGAGCGGGAACCGGCGCCCCCTTACCGGGCTTGGACGGCTCCACCCTCCGCACGGCGTCGAGCGGCAGGAGGGCATCGGAGTCGGTCACGCATTACGTCTACCAGACCCGGACCACCGGCAACGCCCGCGCGCCTCTCGCACCCAAGCCCATGCCTACCCGGCCCCAAGCCATGCCTACCCGGTCCCCGAGCCCCACGCCCTCTCAGACCCAAGCTGCACGCCTACCCGGCCCCTGAGCCCCACGCGTGCCCGGCCCCCAAGCCGCAGACAGGGCTCAACCTTGCTCGCGCTGCCGCCGCCCGATCACCCAGGCGGCGACCTGGCTCCGCCCGGAGAATCCGAGTTTGGCGAGGATGTTCTCCATGTGAGAGTCCACCGTGCGCCGGGCGACGACCAGCCGCTGCGCGATCAGCCGGTTGGTCAGCCCGGCGGCGACCAGCTCGGCGACATCCGCCTCGCGCGGGGTGAGCGGCGCCCAGAACGGCACGGCCGGGGCGGGAGGCGTGACGCCCGGCGCGAGCACGTCGGCGATCGTCTCCTCCTCCGACATGGCGCGGCCCTCGGCGATGGCCTTGCCGTGTTGCCGGCCGAGGCTCTCGCGTAGTTCCCTGTGGTGGCTGTCGCGCTCGGCGGCGAGGATCGGCGCGCCGAGCAGAGGGCTTACCTCGTACCCCCACAACCGTTGCGCCGCGCTCAGTAACCGGGCGGCGCGGGCGGGCCGGTCCTGGTCGGCGGCGAGCCGGCCGAGGAGCTCGACGCAGAGCGCCCGCCCGAACGTCATGTGCAGCGACACCTGCGTCCGCAGGGCCGTTCTGGCCAGGGTGTCCGCCTCCGCGTACTGCCCCGCCGTTCGCCGTGCCAGGGCGAGCGCCAGCTCCGTCCAGGCGGCGGTGGCGCCGTCGCCCGCTTCCCGGCCGAGCGCGCGGCCCCGGACGAGAACCTCCTCCGCCTCGCCGGTACGGCCGGCGAGCAGCAGCGTGAGGCCCAGTTCGACGGTGGCGTCGAGCCGATGGGCGCCTTCCCCGGGCGGCAGGCCGTCGATGCTCCGGGTCAGGTGGCGTTCGGCGGCGGGCAGGTCGCCCGCGCAGAGGCTCACCGTGCCGCGCGCCTTGGCGAGGTGGAGAGCGCCGCGCGGGCCCAGCCGGGCCGCAGGTGCCTCGGCCTCCTCGATCGCCTTACCGGCCGCGCCCAGGTCGCCTCCGCCGGCCGCCAGGTGGGCGAGCAGCAGCAGGGCGTCGAGCCGTACCGGGTCGGGGCAGGAGGTGATGGGCAGCAGGCGTTCCAGGTAGCGGCGCCCGTACCGGGCCATGCCCCCGAACCTCCACAGCCGCCCCAGCCGCAGGCCCATCCGCAGCCCGCGCTCGCGGGCGGCCGGATCGGCGGCGAAGGACTCGAGCGCGGCCCGCAGGTCGGACCACTCGGCCCTGCCCCAGACGGTCTCCGCACCTCGGTCACTGCCCGCCGGCTCGGCTCTGACCCGGGCCATCTCCTCGCCACGGTCACGACCCGCCGAGTGACCCCGGTCATGGCCTGCTGCCTCAGCGAGCGCGGAGTAGTGCGTACGGTGGCGTGCCCGCAGCCGTCCCCGCTCGACGGTGCCCGCCAGGCGGGCGGCGGCGAACTCGCGCACGCTGTCGGGCATGCGGTAGGCCGTCTGCCCCGCGTCCTGCTCCATGGCCAGGATCGACTTCTCGACCAGCGCCGCCAGTGTGGGACGCACGCGCGCGGCGGGCAGGGGGCCACCGGCGCAGACCGCCTCGGCCGCCGCCGGCTCGAACGTCCCCGCGAACACGGTCAGCCGCTCCCACAGCAGGCGCTCCTCAGGCGAGCAGAGCCCGTAGCTCCACGCGATCACGGCCTGCGTGGTCGCGTCCCCGCTCCGCTGCGCACCCGCATCCCGCGAACGCCTCCCCCGAGGGCCGCCCGCGTCCGCTGGATACGCGGCCCACCGCCCGTTGTCGTCCGGCGCCACCGGGTGCCCGTCCAGAGCCGGGCGACCGTCCGGGGCCAGGTGCCCGTCCAGAGCCAGGCGGCCGAGCGGGTTCGGGCCACCGAGCGGGTCCGGGCCACCGTACGCGTCCATCTGCGCGAGCAGCTCGGCCACGGGCGACCGGCGGACATGGACGGCGGCCAGTTCGATGGCCAGCGGGATGCCCTCCAGACGGCGGCAGAGCTCGGCGACGGACGCCGCGTTCCGATCGGTGAGCTCGAAGCCGGGATCGGAGCCGGGATTTACGGCCGCGACCCGGTCGAGGAGGAGCGACACCGACTCGACGCGCGCCACGTCGGCGGGCGCCGACTCCCCACCTGGTACGGCCAGCGGCCGGACGATGACCGCGTGCCCACCGGGGACGCGCAGCGCCTGCCGGCTCGTGGCCAGCACGTGCAGGCCGGGCGCCGCGCGCAGCAGCGACTGTACGAGGGTGGAGCAGGCGTCGGTCAGGTGTTCGCAGGTGTCGAGCACCAGGAGCAGGCGGCGGCGCGACAGCTGCGCGGTCAGGTCACCGGTGACGTCGAGGGTCTGGGCGATGACCTCTTCGAGGGACTCGGGGTCGGTGTGCCCGGCCAGCTCGACGAAGCGGCCGCCGTCGGTGAAGGCCCGCCGCATGAGCTGCGCCGCCCGTACGGCCACGCGGGTCTTGCCCACTCCGGCGATGCCGGTGACGGTGACGAGGCGGCTGCGCTGGAGCATCCGCCGGACGTCAGCGACCTCCTGACGGCGACCCACGAAGCTGGTCGCCGTGGCACGCCATGACATGATCCATTCCCCAGTTTCCGGAAGATCCAAGGAGACCACGTTACGTCTCCACGTCCCCCCTCAGGGAACGGCCCCCGCCCGACCGGCCGTGAAAACGCGGATGCCGCACCCCACGGCGGGGGTGCGGCATCTGGCGGGAACGGTCACAGACCGGCGGCGGACCTCAGCGTCTCGGCGCGGTCGGTCGACTCCCAGGAGAAGCCCTCACGGCCGAAGTGCCCGTAAGCGGCGGTCTCCGAGTAGATCGGGCGCAGCAGGTCGAGGTCGCGAATGATCGCGGCCGGGCGCAGGTCGAACACCTGGAGCACGGCGGCCTGGATCTTCTCGACCGGCAGCTTCTCGGTGCCGAAGCACTCGACGAACAGGCCGACCGGCTGGGCCTTGCCGATGGCGTAGGCGACCTGGACCTCGCAGCGGTCGGCGAGGCCGGCGGCCACGACGTTCTTGGCGACCCAGCGCATCGCGTAGGCGGCCGAGCGGTCGACCTTGGACGGGTCCTTGCCGGAGAAGGCGCCGCCACCGTGGCGGGCCATGCCGCCGT
This sequence comes from Nonomuraea sp. NPDC050680, assembly GCF_040654555.1. Taxonomy (NCBI): domain Bacteria; kingdom Bacillati; phylum Actinomycetota; class Actinomycetes; order Streptosporangiales; family Streptosporangiaceae; genus Nonomuraea; species Nonomuraea sp. NPDC050680. The sequence continues at coordinate 270,087 of NZ_JBFAIF010000001.1, forward strand.
AGGTGTCGATGATGATCTTGCGACCGGTGAGGCCGGCGTCGCCCATCGGACCGCCGATCTCGAACCGGCCGGTCGGGTTGACCAGCAGGCGGTAGCCCTCGATGTCGATGTCGAGGCCCGCCAGCACGGGGTCGACCACGTGCTCCTTGATGTCGGGCGTCAGCATCTCCTTGAGGTCGATCTCGGCAGCGTGCTGCGTGGAGACGACCACGGTGTCGAGACGGACCGGCTGGTCGCCGTCGTACTCGATGGTGACCTGGGTCTTGCCGTCAGGCCGCAGGTAGGGGACGGTGCCGGACTTGCGCACCTCGGACAGGCGCTGGGCCAGCCGGTGCGCGAGCGTGATCGGCAGCGGCATCAGCTCGGGCGTCTCGCGGCACGCGTAGCCGAACATCAGGCCCTGGTCGCCCGCGCCCTGGCGGTCGAGCTCGTCGATGTCGCCGTCGACCCGGTGCTCGTAGGCGTCGTCGACGCCCTGCGCGATGTCGGGCGACTGCGCCCCGATGGACACCGACACGCCACAGGAGGCGCCGTCGAAGCCCTTGTGGGAGGCGTCGTAGCCGATTTCCAGGATCTTCTCCCGGATGACGCCGGGAATGTCGACGTAGGTCTCGGTCGTGACCTCGCCTGCGACATGGACCTGGCCGGTAGTGATCATCGTCTCGACGGCGACCCGGCTCTTGGGGTCGTCCTTGAGCATGGTGTCGAGAATCGCGTCACTGATCTGGTCGGCGATCTTGTCCGGGTGGCCTTCGGTGACCGACTCGGAGGTGAACAGGCGACGTGACAACTCAGTGGCTCCTCATGCAGCGGCTGCTGACGGACGTGCGGGCTCCGGCGACTGTACACCCCGGCCAGTGCCTCGCCGAAGTCTAGCCCCACCCACGGGCATGTCGCGAAACGGGTCGTTCACAGGTCGGGCAGGGGGTCGGGGGGCAGCGTCTCCGGCGCGAAGATCTCCGCGTCGGCGGCGGCGACCACGGCGGCGTACTCCTCCTCGAACTCGAACGCCATCACGCCCAGTTCGATCACCGGACCGGAAGCCTGCATGATCGGACCGAGCCTCGTGTGGCGGGGGAACGTCGCGTGTACGGAGACCGGGCGGTCGCTCCGGAGCATCCTGGTGGCGAGGACGGAGATGGCCGTGTCGGTGACCACGATCAGGAAGTTGGCCGTGCCCGGCGGGCCCAGGGACAGCGCGGGGAAGACGTAGCGGATCTCCCCCTGATCGCCGAGCAACGTTCTGCATCGATCTCTGACAGTGGAACTCACCGGCATTCCCCGCCCCCTTTTGCCCCCTTATGTCTTAAGTATCGGCAGGCGTTCGGGGATGCCGCAACAGCTTGGCGACCTGATCCCAGACCGCGTCGGCGACGTCGTCCTTGGGACCGCGCGGGATCTCCACCGGCTCGCCGCCCGCGACCAGCACGGTCGCCGCGTTGTCGGGCGTGCCGAAGGCCAGGCCGGGGCCGACCTGGTTGACGACGAGCAGGTCGCAGCCCTTGCGGGCGAGCTTGGCCTGCCCGTTGGCGAGTACGTCGTCGGTCTCGGCCGCGAACCCGGCGATCACCTCGGGGTGCGGCCAGGCGGCCACCCCGGGGTGCGGCCCCGCGGCGTGTCGGCGCTCCCCCAGCTCGGCCAGGATGTCTGGATTTTTCACCAAATGGAGAGGTTCGGGGTCGCCATCGGACTTCTTGATCTTGGAGTCCTGCCGCGCGGCGGGCCGGAAGTCGGCCACGGCCGCCGCCATCACCACCACGTCGGCGGCGGCCGAGGCGGTCAGCACCGCCTCGCGCAACTCGGCCGCCGACTCCACCCGCACCACGTCGGCCCCGGCCGGATCGGGCAGGGACACGTTGGCGGCCACCAGCGTCACCTGGGCCCCGCGGGCGACGGCCGTGCGGGCCAGGGCGTAGCCCTGCAGCCCGGAGGACCGGTTGCCCAGATAACGGACCGGATCGATGGCTTCGCGGGTGCCGCCGGCCGAGACGACGACCCGACGCCCGGTCAGGTCGCGTGGGCGATCGGCCAGTACGCGCAGGCAGATCTGGAAGATCTCGGCGGGATCGGGCAGGCGCCCTGGCCCGGTGTCGGCGCCGGTGAGGCGCCCGACCGCGGGATCGATCACCACAGAGCCCCGCTCGCGCAGCGTCGAGACGTTGGCCCGGGTGGCGGGGTGCTGCCACATCTCGGTGTGCATCGCGGGCGCGAACACCACCGGGCAGCGCGCGGTCAGCAGCGTGTTGGTGAGCAGGTCGCCGGCCAGGCCGTGAGCGGCCTTGGCGAGCACGTCGGCGGTCGCGGGCGCCACCACGACGAGGTCGGCCCGCTGGCCGATCCGTACGTGGGGCACCTCGTGAACGTCTTCCCACACGTCGGTCGTCACCGGGTGGCCGGACAGCGCCGCCCAGGTGGGCTCGCCCACGAACCGCAGGGCGTCGCGGGTCGGGACGACCCGCACCTCGTGCCCGGACTCGGTGAACAGGCGCAGCAGCTCACACGCCTTGTACGCGGCGATGCCCCCACTGACGCCCAGGACGACTTTCTTCATCTAACAGGTCAGACCGCGCCTTCGATGGGCTCGGCGTTGAGCAGGCCCTCGGCCACCTCGCGCAGCGCGATGGACAGCGGCTTCTCCTGCGCGTGCGTCTCGACCAGCGGCCCGACGTATTCGAGCAGGCCCTCGCCGAGCTGGGAGTAGTAGGCGTTGATCTGGCGGGCGCGCTTGGCACCCATGATCACCAGGGAATACTTGCTGTCGACGATGTCGAGCAGCGCGTCGATCGGCGGGTTGGTGATGCCCTCTGCGACCGGGGCAATTCCTGCCACGATTGTCAGACCTCTCGGTTGGTGGTTTCGATGACCCCCTGAGGGTCAGTCATCAAGGCTATCAGCCGGCGGCACACCTCTTTGACACTCGTGTTCACCAGCGTGAGGTCGAATTCCTTCTCGGCCGCCATCTCGACGTGCCCGGCCTCCAGCCGGCGGGCGATGACGTCCTCCGGCTCGGTGCCGCGGCCGCGCAGCCGCTTCTCCAGCTCCTCCCAGGAGGGCGGGGCCAGGAACACCAGCAGGGCCTCCGGCATGCTCTGCCGTACCTGCCTGGCGCCTTCCAGGTCGATCTCGAGCAGCGTGGGCATGCCCGCGGCGAGCCGGTCGAGCACCGGGGCGCGCGGCGTGCCGTACCTGTTGCCCGCGAACTCCGCCCACTCCAGCAGCTCACCCGACTCCACGAGCCGGTCGAACTCCGCGTCGTCGGCGAAGAAGTAGTGCAGCCCGTGCGCCTCGCCGGGCCGGGGCTTCCTGGTTGTCACCGAGACCGACAGCCACACCTCGGGGTGTGCCCGCCGGAGCTCGGCGACGACCGTTGACTTACCGACGCCCGACGGTCCGGACAGGACCGTCAGGCGCCGCTCGCTCGAGGGGAGGAAGTCGCCGACCCTCGTTCCAGATCCGACTGCCTCATGGGCCCAAACACTGCCGGACCTGGACCTGTCGGTCACTTCCTACCCCCCGTTGAACCTGCGCTTTCGTGTGGAACCGAGATTAGCTCTCGTTGCCACCGAACTCGCGCTCGAGGGAGGCCCTCTGGTTCGCACCGAGACCCCGCACGCGGCGGGACTCGGCGATGGCAAGCCGCTCCATGAGCTGCTTGGCGCGGACTTTGCCCACGCCTGGGAGCGATTCCAACAGAGCCGACACCTTCATCTTGCCGATGACGTCGTCGGTCTGCCCATCCTTGAGCACCTCAGCCAGAGAAACCGCGCCATGCTTGAGCCGGTTCTTGACCTCGGCACGCTCTTTACGGGCCTTGGCAGCCTTTTGCAGGGCTGCGGCGCGCTGCTCAGGGGTCAGGGGAGGAAGAGCCACGCCGGGTCACCTCGAATTTCTGTCGATGTACTCGGACGGGAAGGGAAACTAGCTGGTCATCGCCCCCTAAGCAACGTCAATGGCGGTTTCTCTCCTCACAAAATCCACTTCATCACTCTCCGTGTATGTAAAACTACAGAGTGCTGATCAAATCCCCCTCACTTCCCTCTTCTTCCTTACACACAGGAAGCGCCGTGGGGGTACGATGATGATCACCCACCCGTCAGGGAGCGGTGTCCGAAACGTGCACGGGTTTGTGTCCGAAACCCCGCCCGAGGTGGGCATCCGTATGCCCTGCGGGGGTGTTCTCACGACCGTGCGCGGGTCGTCGCGGGACGCCGTTCTGGGGTCGGCGTCCCTCCGGGGAAGCGCTCACCGTGCGTACACGGCCACCCGCCGTGACGTGTACCCATGGGAGCGGTTCCACCACGGCCGGGTGACGACGGCTGGACTCACGGACCCGCCCGGGTACGAACCACACACGGGAGCGATGGGCCACGCGCGAAGGCCTGTCAGAGTACAAACGCCTCCCAAGGGGCGCGATGGGCACGCGCGAAGGCCCGTCAGGAGCACGAACCTCCCAAGGGGCGCGTACCCCTCAGAAGGGGGTCGTGCGCCGCAAGGAGGACGCGATGGCGGCGGCCGTGGCGCCCGGGTCCGGGGAGGCGGTGATCGGGCGGCCGATGACCAGGAGGTCGGCGCCGTCCGCCAGTGCCTGCTCCGGCGTGGCCACCCGTGCCTGGTCCTGGCTGTCCGCCCCGGCCGGGCGTACGCCGGGCGTGATGAGGGTGATCTCCGGCCCGACCTCCGAGCGCAGGTCGACGACCTCGTGCGGCGAGCACACCAGGGCCGTGGCGCCCGACTCGACCGACAGGACGGCCAGGCGGCGGACCGCGTCCGAGGCGGGGCCGGCGAGCCCGATGCGGCTCAGGTCGGCCTCCGACAGCGAGGTCAGCACCGTGACCGCCGCGATCTGAGTGTCCGGGGCCGCCTCGACGGCCGCGCGGATCATCGCGGGGCCACCGGCCGCGTGGACGGTGAGGATGGCCGGGCGCAGCCGGGAGACCGCTCTGGCCGCCGCCGCGACCGTGTTGGGGATGTCGTGCAGCTTGAGGTCCAGGAAGACCTGTACGCCGCTCGCGCCCCGGATCGAGGCGATCACGTCGGGGCCGTAGCGCAGATAGAGCTCCAGCCCGATCTTCACCGTGGTGACGTGCGGGGTCACCAGGGCGGCCCACCTGGCGGCGGTCTCCAGGTCGGGGGCGTCGAGGGCGACGGCGATGGGTGCGGGCGTCAAAGGGAGCTCTCCTCGGAGTCGACGAGCAGGTGCCGGGGGGCGCTCCCCGGCGGACGGTGGGCCAGGCCGACCGCGTCGGCCAGGCGCTGGAAGCCACGTGCCCGCAGCAGGTCCTCAAGCTCTCGCTCGATGCGCAGGCACGCGTAGGGGTCGTGGAACAGCGCCGTCCCCACTCCGACCGCGCAGGCGCCCGCCAGGATGAGCTGGAAGGCGTCCCTGCCGGTCGTCACGCCGCCGACGCCGATCAGCGGCACCCCGGGCAGGGCGGCGTGCACCTGCCACACGCACCGTACGGCAAGGGGCAGGATGGCCGGTCCCGACAGCCCGCCGGTCACGGCCGCGAGCGAGGGCCGCAGCGCCTCGGTGTCGATGGCCATGCCGAGCGGATTGTTGATCATGGACAGCGCGTCGGCCCCGGCGTCCACGCAGGCGCGGGCGACCGCCACGATGTCGGCCACGTCGGGCGCCAGCTTGGCGACCACCGGGACGTCGTACCGCATGATGGACCGCACCGAGGCGATCACCTCGGCGGCGGCGCTGCCCTCGCGGGCGAAGACCCGGCCGCGGTCCTCGATGTTCGGGCACGACAGGTTCACCTCCAGGGCGGTGACGCCGGGCGCGTCGGCCAGCCTGCGGGCCAACGCCGAGTACTCGGCCACGGTGCCGCCGCCGATCGACACGATGGTCCTGATGCCGCGCTGGGCCAGCCAGGGCAGCTCGCGTTCGAGGAAGGCGTCGATGCCCGGGCCCTGGAGGCCGACGGCGTTGAGCATCCCCGAGGGCGTCTCGGCCATCCGGGGGGTGGGGCGGCCGGCGCGCGGGGCCATGGTGATCGAACTGGTGGTCAGGGCGCCCAGGCGGTGCAGGTCGAAGAACTGGGCCAGCTCGCGGCCCGAGGCGGCGCAGCCGGCGGCGGTGGTGATGGGGTTGGCGAGCTCCACATGCGCCAGAAAAGTCCGCATATCTACCGACACGTCAGCTCACCCGCCGCAGAAAAGCCGCAGAAAAACAGCCACCAGATCGCGCGGGACGCGGGCGCCGCACAGAAGCGGGACGCGGGCGCCGCACAGAAGCGGGACGCGGGCGCCGCACAGAAGCGGGACGCGGGCGCCGCACAGAAACAGCCACCAGATCGCGCGAGACGCGGGCAGGGAGTGTCAGCCCGCATGGCGAGCACCGCCCGCGCCCCCAGGCGCCCCCAGCGCGTCGAACGGGATCGTCCCCACGTCCTCGAACCGCACCCGTTCCCCCCGGAACACCGGCCCCTCGGCGCAGGCCCGCACCATCCGGGTGACGCCGTCGTCGCCGATGACCGGCAGCACGCACGTCATGCAGACCCCGATCCCGCAGGCCATCGCCTCTTCCACCGCCACCTGAACCGGGATGTCGAACTCCATCGCCACCGCGGTGACGGCCCGCAGCGTCTCCATGGGCGCGCACGCGTACACCACGTCCGCCCGCGTGTCGGCGATCACGGCGGGCAGCGCGTCGGTCACCCGGCCGCGCAGCCCGAGCGAGCCGTCCTCGGTGGTGAGCGTGGTGGTCTGGGCCATCCGCCTGGCCCGCATGGCGCCGAACACCCGGTCCGCGCTGGCGCCGCCCAGCACGAAGTCGACCCGGCAGCCGCGTTCGATGAGCTGGTCGGCCACCGGGAACAGCACCGCCGAGCCGTACTCGGAACCGACCAGCACGCAGTGGACCGGGTCGCGGGGCAGCGGGAAGGGCCGGCCGAGCGGCCCGACGAGGTCGATCGTGTCACGCGCGCGGCGCTCGGCCAGCCACGCGGTGCCGGGCCCGCGCACGGTGAAGACGAGCTCCACCGTGCCGCCGTAGTCGGGCTTGACGTCATGGATGGAGAAGGCCCGCCGCGTCACCATGGACGTGTGGGCCCCGCCGACGGCGACGGACACGAAGTGGCCGGGCCGGTAGCGCTCGGCGATGCCGGGCGCCACCACGGTGAGGGCATGGTAGGCGTCGACCCGGCGCGTGGTCAGCACCGTGCCCGTCACCTGCACCGGAGTGCCGGCCAGTCCTCTTCACCTCCCGCGGGAGCCTGCCGCCGATCGAGCCCTACGCCCCTGCCGCCCGCAGCGCCCGCCCGTGCTCCTGGAGGGACCGTACGCCGACGTCGCCCCGCACGATGGCCTGGATGCCCGCGGCCGCGGCGGCGAGGCCGGCGACCGTGGTGATGCACGGGATGCCGCGCAGCACGGCGGCGGTGCGGATGTCGTAGCCGTCGAGTCGCGGGCCGGACTGGCCCGGACTGCCGAACGGCGTGTTGACGATCAGGTCGATCTCGCCGTCGAGGATGTACTGGACACTCGTGGGCTCACCTCCGGCTCCGGGCCCCTCGCTCTGCTTTCGCACGATCTTGGCATGGACACCGTTGCGGCGCAGCACCTCAGCGGTCCCCTCGGTGGCCAGGATCTCGAACCCGAGGTCGGCGAGCGCCCGCACCGGGAAGATCATCGCACGCTTGTCCCGGTTTGCCACGGACACGAAGGCCCGGCCCTTGACGGGCAGTTCCCCGTACGCGGCCGCCTGCGACTTGGCGTAGGCGACGCCGAAGGACTCGTCGATGCCCATGACCTCGCCCGTGGAGCGCATCTCGGGCCCGAGCACGATGTCGACGCCGCGGAAGCGGTTGAACGGCAGCACCGCCTCCTTCACCGCGATCGACGCCTCCAGCGGCAGCGTGCCCCCGTCGCCCGTGGCGGGCAGCATGCCCTCCGCGCGCAGCGAGGCGATCGAGGAGCCCAGCATCACCCGGGCCGCCGCCTTGGCCAACGGCACCGCCGTGGCCTTGGAGACGAACGGCACGGTACGGCTGGCGCGCGGGTTCGCCTCCAGGACGTACAGGACGCCGGCCGACATGGCGTACTGGACGTTCAGCAGCCCGCGGACCCCGACGCCGCGGGCGATGCCCTCGGTGGCGGCGCGGATGCGCTTGATGTCGTTGCTGCCGAGCGTGATCGGCGGCAGCGCGCACGCCGAGTCGCCGGAGTGGATGCCGGCCTCCTCGATGTGCTCCATGACGCCGCCCAGGTAGAGCTCCTCGCCGTCGAACAGGGCGTCCACGTCGATCTCGATGGCCTCGTCGAGGAACTTGTCGACCAGCACCGGATGGCCGCCCTCCTGGGCCGCCATGTAGGTGCTCAGCGTCGCGTCGTCGTAGACGATGGCCATGCCGGCCCCGCCGAGCACGTACGAGGGCCGCACGAGCACGGGGTAGCCGATCTCCTCGGCCACGGCCAGCGCCTCGGCGACGGTCGTCGCGGTGCCGTGCTTGGGCGCGGGCAGCTGCGCCTCGGCGAGCACCCGGCCGAACGCGCCGCGCTCCTCCGCCAGGTGGATCGACTCGGGCGAGGTGCCGACCACGGGCACGCCCGCGTCCTTGAGCGCCTGCGCCAGGCCGAGCGGCGTCTGCCCGCCGAGCTGCACGATCACGCCCGCGACCGGGCCGGTCTGCTGCTCGGCGTGGACGACCTCCAGCACGTCCTCCAGGGTGAGCGGCTCGAAGTAGAGCCGGTCGGAGGTGTCGTAGTCGGTCGAGACCGTCTCCGGGTTGCAGTTGACCATGACGGTCTCGAACCCGGCCCGCGACAGCTCGAAGGAGGCGTGCACGCAGGCGTAGTCGAACTCGATGCCCTGGCCGATGCGGTTCGGCCCGGAGCCGAGGATGATGACCTTCTCCCGCTCGCCGTACGGGACCTCGCTCTCCTCGTCGTAGGCCGAGTAGAGGTAAGGAGTCCTGGCCGCGAACTCCGCGGCGCAGGTGTCGACCGTGTTGTAGACCGGCCGCAGGCCGAGCGCGTGGCGCAGGTCGCGTACGCGGGCCTCGTCGATGCCGCGGATCTCGCCGATCTGCGCGTCGCTGAAGCCGTGGCGCTTGGCCCGCTCCAGCACCTCGGCGGTCAGCTCGGTGGCCTCGCCGACGGTCCGCGCCTCCTCGTCCAGCAGGAACAGCTGGTCGAGGAACCAGGGGTCGATGTTGGTGGCCTCGAAGAGCTCCTCGGCGGTGGCGCCCGCCCGGATGGCCTGCTGCACGGTGCGCAGCCGGCCGTCGTGCGGGATCCGGGACTCCTCGATGAGCTCGGCCTTCGGCCGCTGGGGGCCGGCCCAGGTGAAGGAGGAGTCCTTCTTCTCCAGCGAGCGCAGCGCCTTCTGCAGCGCCTCGGGGAAGGAGCGGCCGATGGCCATGGCCTCGCCCACCGACTTCATGTGCGTGGTGAGGGTCTGGTCGGCGCCCCTGAACTTCTCGAAGGCGAACCGCGGCACCTTGACCACGATGTAGTCGAGCGTGGGCTCGAACGACGCCGGGGTCTCCTTGGTGATGTCGTTGGGGATCTCGTCGAGGGTGTAGCCGATGGCCAGCTTGGCGGCGATCTTGGCGATCGGGAAGCCGGTGGCCTTCGAGGCCAGGGCGCTGGACCGGGACACGCGCGGGTTCATCTCGATGACGATCATGCGGCCGGTGGCCGGGTTGACCGCGAACTGGATGTTGCAGCCGCCGGTGTCGACGCCGACCTCACGGATGACCGCGATCGCGACGTCGCGCATGTTCTGGTATTCGCGGTCGGTCAGCGTCAGGGCGGGGGCGACGGTGACGCTGTCGCCGGTGTGGACGCCCATCGGGTCGATGTTCTCGATGGAGCAGACGATGACCACGTTGTCGCGCTTGTCGCGCATGACCTCGAGCTCGTACTCCTTCCAGCCGATGATCGACTCTTCCAGGAGCACCTCGGTGGTCGGCGAGGCGTCCAGCCCGGCCCCGGCGATGCGCCGCAGGTCGGACTCGTCGTAGGCGAACCCGGACCCGACGCCGCCCATCGTGAAGGAGGGCCGCACGACCAGCGGGTAGCCCAGCTCGGGGACGGCGGCCAGGCACTCGTCCATCGTGTGGCAGACGACCGAATTGGCCGACTCCGCGTTCAGGCCGTGCTCGCGGGCGACCTTGGCGACGATCTCCTTGAACTTCTCGCGGTTCTCCCCCGCCTGGATCGCGTCGAAGTCGGCGCCGATCAGCTCGACGTCGTAGCGCTCCAGCGCGCCCGACTCATGCAGCGCGACGGCGGTGTTGAGGGCGGTCTGGCCGCCCAGGGTCGGCAGCAGCGCGTCGGGGCGCTCCTTGGCGATGATCTTCTCGACGTACTCGGGGGTGATCGGCTCGACGTAGGTGGCGTCGGCGAACTCGGGGTCGGTCATGATCGTCGCCGGGTTGCTGTTGACGAGGATCACGCGGAACCCCTCGTCGCGCAGCACGCGGCAGGCCTGGGTGCCGGAGTAGTCGAACTCGCACGCCTGACCGATCACGATCGGCCCCGAGCCGATCACCAGGACGGACCCGATGTCATCACGCTTGGGCACGGCTCATGACCTCACAGAACTCGTCGAAAAGATAGGCGGCGTCGTGCGGCCCGGCGGCGGCCTCAGGGTGGTACTGCACGCTGAAGGCGCGCCCGTCGAGCAGGCGCAGCCCTTCCACGCAGCGGTCGTTGAGGTTGACGTGGCTGACCTCGGCCCGGCCGTAGGGGGTCTCGAACGGCTCGCCGAGCGGCGCCTCGACCGCGAAGCCGTGGTTGTGGGCCGAAATCTCCACCTTGCCGGTCCGTACGTCCTGGACCGGCTGGTTCACCCCCCGGTGGCCGTAGCGCAGCTTGTACGTGGACAGGCCCAGGGCCCGGCCGAACAGCTGGTTGCCGAAGCAGATCCCGAAGAACGGCACCTTCGCCTCCAGCACCCCGCGCAGCGCGGAGACGTCCGCGGTGGCCGGGTCACCGGGGCCGTTGGAGAAGAACACCCCGTCCGGGCCCACCTCCATGATCTGCTCGAACGTGGCGGTGGCCGGCAGCACGTGCACCTCGCAGCCGCGCTCGGCCATCCGGTGCGGGGTCATGCCCTTGATGCCCAGGTCCACGGCCGCGACCGTGAACCGCTTCGCGCCGATGGCCGGCACGACGTACGGCTCGGCCGTGGCCACCTCGGCGGCCAGGCTCGCGCCCGCCATGGCCGGCACTCGCTGTACGCGCTTGACGAGCTCCTCGACCGGCGCGGACGGATCGGTGAAGATCCCGGCGCGCATGGCGCCGCGCTCGCGCAGGTGGCGGGTGAGCGCGCGGGTGCCGGGCATGGCGATGCCGACGACGCCCTGTTCCTTGAGGTAGTCCTCCAGCGAGCGGTTGGCCCGCCAGTTGGAGACCACACGGGACGGCTCACGTACGACGTAGCCGGCGACCCAGACGCGGCCCGACTCGGGGTCCTCGTCGTTGACGCCGGTGTTGCCGATGTGGGGAGCCGTCATCGCGACGATCTGCCGGTGGTAGGACGGGTCGGTGAGGGTCTCCTGGTAGCCGGTCATGCCGGTGTTGAAGACCATCTCGCCGAACGTCTCGCCCGCGGCGCCATACGGGGTTCCGTGGAAGACGCGACCGTCCTCCAGAACGAGCAGCGCAGAAGTCACACCAGCTTCCCTTCAAGTACTGTCGGCTTGCCGCGCAGGAAGGTCGCCACGACCCGGCCGGGGAGCGTCATGCCCTCGTACGGCGTGTTGCGGCTCTTCGACGCGAAGGCGGACGGATCCACCTGTGTACGGACGGACGGGTCGTACAACGTGAGGTTGGCCGGCACGCCCACCTCGATCGGTTGCCCGTGCCCCGACAGGCGGCCGATACGCGCGGGCACGACCGACATGCGCTCGGCGACGCCGGCCCAGTCGAGCAGCCCGGTGTCCACCATGGCCTCCTGCACCACGCTGAGCGCGGTCTCCAGGCCGACCATGCCCATGGCCGCGGCCGACCACTCGGTCTCCTTGTCCTCGACCGGGTGGGGCGCGTGGTCGGTGGCGACGATGTCGATCGTGCCGTCGGCCAGCGCGGCGCGCAGCGCCTCGACGTCGGCGCGGGTGCGCAGCGGCGGGTTGACCTTGTAGATGGGGTTGTAGGCGCCGACCGGCGAGTCCTCGACGAGGTCGTCGGTGAGCAGCAGGTGGTGCGGGGTGACCTCGGCCGTGATGTTCCAGCCCTTGGACTTGGCCCAGCGCAGGATCTCCACCGAGCCGGCCGTGGAGACGTGGCAGACGTGCAGCCGGGAGCCGACGTGCGCGGCCAGCAGGCAGTCGCGGGCGATGATCGCCTCCTCGGCGACCGCCGGCCAGCCGGTCAGGCCGAGCCGGCCGGAGACGACGCCCTCGTTCATCTGGGCGCCGCCGGTCAGCCTGGGCTCCTGGGCGTGCTGGGCGATCACGCCGTCGAAGGCCTTGACGTACTCCAGGGCGCGGCGCATCAGCACGGCGTCGTCGACGCACCTGCCGTCGTCGGAGAAGACGCGGACCCGGGCGGCGGAGTCGGCCATCGCGCCGAGCTCGGCCAGCTGCCTGCCCTCCAGGCCGACGGTGACCGCGCCGACCGGCTGGACGTCGCAGTGGGCGAACTCCCGGCCCAGCCGCCAGACCTGCTCGACCACGCCCGCGGTGTCGGCGACGGGCGAGGTATTGGCCATGGCGTGCACGGCGGTGTAGCCGCCGCGGGCGGCCGACTGGGTGCCGGTCTGCACGGTCTCGGCGTCCTCGCGGCCAGGCTCGCGCAGGTGGGTGTGCAGGTCGACGAGGCCGGGCAGCACGATCGCGCCGCCGCCGTCGATCGCCGCCTCCCCCTCGATCCGCGGGGCGATCTCGGCGATCACCCCGTCCTCGATGCGGATGTCGACGGGCTCGCCGCCGACGATCCGTACGTTGCGAATGATCACGAAGTCTCTCCCCCGAGCAGCAGGTACAGGACGGCCATGCGGATGGTCACACCGTTGGCGACCTGCTCGACGATGGTCGAGCGCGGCGAGTCGGCCACCTCGGCGGCGATCTCCATGCCCCGGTTCATCGGCCCGGGGTGCATCACGATGGCCTCATCGGGCATCTTGGCGAACCGGTCGCGGTCGAGGCCGTAGCGGCGGGAGTATTCGCGCTCGCTCGGGAAGTAGGCGGCGTTCATCCGCTCCTTCTGCACCCGCAGCATCATCACCACGTCGGACTTGGGCAGCACCGCGTCGAGGTCGTAGGAGACCGCGCACGGCCAGGTGTCGATCGAGACCGGCAGCAGCGTGGGCGGCGCCACCAGCGTGACGTCGGCGCCGAGCGTGGCCAGGAGCAGCACGTTGGAGCGGGCGACCCGGCTGTGCAGGACGTCGCCGACGATCGTGACCTTGCGGCCGTCCAGGCCGCCCAGACGGCGGCGCATGGAGAAGGCGTCGAGCAGCGCCTGCGTGGGGTGCTCGTGGGTGCCGTCGCCGGCGTTGACGACGCTGCCGTGCACCCAGTTGGCCAGGCGGTGCGGCGCGCCGGAGGCGCCGTGGCGGATGACGACCGCGTCGGCGCCCATCGCCTCCAGCGTCAGCGCCGTGTCCTTCAGCGACTCGCCCTTGGAGACGCTGGAGCCCTTGGCGGAGAAGTTGATGACGTCGGCCGACAGCCGCTTGGCCGCCGCCTCGAAGGAGATGCGGGTGCGGGTGGAGTCCTCGAAGAACAGGTTGACCACCGTACGGCCGCGCAGCGTCGGCAGCTTCTTGATGGAACGTTCCGAGACTCTCGCCAGCTCCTCGGCCGTGTCGAGGATGAGCAGGGCGTCGTCCTTGCCGAGGTCGCCCGCGGAGATGAGATGGCGGTTCATTTGGCCTCCTCCTTCATCAGGAGCACGGCGTCGCGCCCGTCGGTCTCCTCCAGGTAGACCTTCACCTTCTCGCTCTTGGCGGTCGGCAGGTTCTTGCCGACGTAGTCGGCGCGGATGGGCAGCTCGCGATGGCCCCGGTCGACCAGCGTGGCCAGCTGTACGGCGGTCGGGCGGCCCAGGTCGTTGAGCGCGTCGAGTGCCGCGCGGACGGTGCGGCCGGAGTACAGGACGTCGTCCACCAGCACCACGATCCTGCCGTCGATGCCGTCGGGCGGCAGCTCGGTGTGGCCGAGCGGCCGGGCGGGCCGGAGCCGGAGGTCGTCGCGGTACATCGTGATGTCGACCGAGCCGACGGGGATCTTGACGCCTTCGAAGCGCTCGATGCGGTCACCCAGCCGGCGGGCCAGCGTGGCGCCGCGGGTCGGGATGCCGAGCAGGACGACACCGTCGGCGCCCTTGGTTCGTTCGAGGATCTCGTGCGCGATCCGAGTCAGCGCCCGGTGGATGTCCGGGCCCTCCAGGACGGCCCTTGACAGGGGCGTCTGGTCGGTCGGAGTGTCGGACATGGCAGAGCTCACCACCTTTCCCGCCTCACGGGACGGGTCTTAAAAGGGTGTTGGTCGTGACACACAGTACCAGGGGCTACCAGCCAGAACTCTTGCCACCTACTCCCCATGGCCGCCCACGGTTGGGTAATTTCCCCGCCCTTTCCGTGTCGGAACCGTCCACGCGGGGCACGTGACGGGCACCGCGGGCGGTGCCAGCGCGTTGACGTCCGCCTGCTTCGAGGGGATACAGGGACAATGACCTTCCATGTCGACTCCGAGGTGGGCAAGCTCTACCAGGTGCTGCTGCACAAGCCCGACCTGGCGCTCAAGCGGCTCACCCCGACCAACAAGGACGCCTTCCTCTTCGACGACGTGCTGTGGGTGCAGCGCGCGATGGAGGAGCACGAGGAGTTCCAGCAGGTGCTGCGGGAGCGGGGCATCAAGGTCCACCTGCTGGCGGACCTGCTTCAAGAGACGGTCGAGATCCCCGAGGCGCGCAAGCACATCCTCGACGGGATTCTCGACGAGCGCTTCATGGGCCCGCTGGCCGTCGACGACATCCGCAACACCCTCGACTCCATGGACTCCAAGACCCTGCAGGTGTACCTGACGGGGGGCATCACCAAACGCGAGATGGTCGCGGCGGGCTGCGACCCGAAGTCGATGTCCTACCACGCGGCCGGCGACGACGACTTCATCCTGCCGCCCCTGCCGAACCACCTGTTCACCCGTGACACCTCCTGCTGGGTGTTCGACGGCGTCTCGATCAACGCGATGAAGAAGAAGGCGCGCATGCGCGAGACGGTGAACATGGAGGCCGTCTACGAGTTCCATCCGACCTTCGCCGACGGGTTCGGCCGGCCGCAGAAGGGCGGCTACAACGTGTGGCTGCCCGGCCAGTCGATCGCGCCGGCCACGCTGGAGGGCGGCGACGTGCTGGTCCTCGGGCGCGGCGTGGTGCTGATCGGGATGAGCGAGCGCACCCAGCCGCAGGCCATCGAGATGCTCGCGCAGCGGCTGTTCCAGGCCGGCTCCGCGCGGAAGATCGTCGCTCTGAACATGCCGAAGGCCCGCGCGTTCATGCACCTCGACACCGTGATGACGATGGTGGACGTGGGCGTGTTCACCAAGTACGCGGGGCTGGGCATGCTGCCCTCGTACACAATCGAGCCGGGCGACACCGAGAAGGAGCTCAAGGTCACCGACCACCCGCCGGAGGACATGCACCGGGCCATGGCGCGCGCCCTGGACCTGGACGACATCAAGGTCCTCATCCCGACGCAGGACGTCTACGCCGCCGAACGGGAGCAGTGGGACGACGGCTGCAACGCGCTGGCCATCGAGCCGGGCGTGGTCGTCGCCTACGAGCGCAACACCACGACCAACAACTTCCTGCGCGACAACGGCGTCGAGGTCATCACGATCCGGGGCAGCGAGCTCGGCAGGGGGCGCGGCGGGCCGCGCTGCATGAGCTGCCCGCTCGAGCGAGACGGCATCTGAGCGATGAGGGTCATCGTCGCCCTGGGGGGCAACGCGGTGCTCCGGCGCAGCCAGCGGGCGGACGTGGAGCCGCAGATCGCCAACGTCACCAACGCGGCCAAGACGCTGGCCAAGCTCGCGGAGAAGCACGAGCTGATCATCACCCACGGCAACGGGCCGCAGGTGGGCCTGCTGGCGCTGGAGAGCGCCAACGACCCCCGCCTGACCAGGCCCTACCCGTTCGACACGCTCGGCGCCGAGACGCAGGGCATGATCGGCTACTGGATGCTGCAGGCCCTGCAGAACGCGCTGCCCGGCCGGCAGGTCCTGGCCATGGTCACCCAGACGCTCGTGTCGGCGGTCGATCCGGCCTTCGAGAACCCGACCAAGTTCGTCGGCCCGGTCTACGACCAGGACGAGGCCATGAAGCTGGCCAAGGAGTACGGCTGGACGGTCGCCGCCGACGGCCACGACTGGCGGCGCGTCGTCCCCTCCCCCACCCCGCAGCGCGTGGTGGAGACGCGGCTGATCAGCAAGATGGTCCGCGAGGGGGTCGTGGTGATCTGCGCGGGCGGCGGCGGCATCCCGGTCATCCGCGACGAGCACGGCCGCCTGTCCGGTGTCGAGGCGGTCATCGACAAGGACTCCACGGCGTCGATGCTGGCCGAGGCGCTCGAATGTGACGCCTTCCTCATCCTGACCGACGTGCCGCGCGTACTGAAGGACTTCGGCACGGCCCACCAGAGCGAGCTCGCGAACACCACCCCGCACGAACTACGCGCCCTCGACTTCCCAGCGGGCTCCATGGGGCCGAAAGTGGAAGCGGTCTGCCGTTTCGTGGAGACCACCGGCGACATGGCGGCCATCGGCGAGCTCGGGCAGGCGGAGCAGATCCTGGAAGGCACCGCGGGCACGATCGTCACGCCGAACGCCCGCTGGCCGCTGACCAGCACGCTTTAGGGCTCCAGGAGGTTTCGATGGCACTCGCCCAACGGCTCTTCCGCATCAAGCCCACCGACCAGATCGTGGCCGAAGGCGGCCACGGCGAGGGCGGTGAGCTGCGCCGCACGATGTCGCTGTGGCAGCTCACGCTGTTCAGCGTCGGCGCCACGCTCGGCACCGGCATCTTCGTCATCCTCGGGCAGGCCGTGCCGAAGGCGGGTCCCGCCGTCGTGCTGGCCTTCGTGCTGGCCGCGATCACGGCGCTGTTCTCCGCGCTGTCGTACGCGGAGCTGGCCGGCACGATCCCGGTGTCCGGCTCGTCCTACTCCTACGCGTACGCGACGCTGGGCGAGATCGTCGCCTGGATCTGCGGCTGGTGCCTCATGCTGGAGTACGCGGTGTCGGTCGCGGCGGTGTCGGTCGGCTGGGGCGAATACCTCAACTCCTTCCTGCACAGCCTGTTCGGCTGGACGCTGCCCGCCTCGATCACCCACTCCCCCGGCCAGGACGGCGGTGTGGTCAACGTCACCGCGATCCTCATCGTGCTGCTGGCCACCTGGCTGCTGCTGCGCGGGGCGTCGGAGAGCGCCACGGCCAACGCCGTGTTCGTGCTCATCAAGGTCGCCGTGCTGGTCTTCTTCTGTGTGGTGGCCTTCACCGCGTTCAGGGCCGGGCACTTCTCGCCGTTCGCGCCCATGGGCGTGGCGGGCGTCACGGCCGCCGCCTCGCAGGTGTTCTTCTCCTACATCGGCTTCGACGCCGCCTCCACCGCCGGCGAGGAGGCCAAGAACCCCAAGCGCGACCTGCCCCTGGCGATCATCCTGTCGCTGGCCATCGTCACGGTCGTCTATGTCCTGGTGGCCGTGGCCGCGATCGGCGCCATGCCGTGGACCGACTTCGACCCCGAGCGCACCGAAGCCAGCCTCTCCTACATCGTGAACCTCGCCACCGGCGCCACCTGGCCGGGCCTGATCGTCTCCTTCGGCGCCGTCGTGGCCATCGCCAGCGTCGTCCTGACCGTCATCTACGGCCAGACCCGCATCCTGTTCGCCATGTCCCGCGACGGGCTCATCCCGCACATCTTCCAGAAGGTGAACCCGCGCCACCAGGTCCCCGTCGCCAACACGCTCATCGTGGCGGCGTTCATCTCCGTACTGGCCGGACTGGTGCCGCTGGGCCAGCTCGCCGAGGCCACGAGCATCGGGACGCTGTTCGCCTTCGCCATCGTCAACATCGGCGTGCTCGTGCTCCGCTACCGCAGCCCCGAGCTGCCGCGCAGCTTCCGCACGCCGCTCTTCCCCGCCACGCCGATCCTCGGCACGATCTTTTGCGTCATCGTGATGGCCGGTCTCGCGGGCGTCACCTGGCAGGCGTTCGGCCTCTGGATGCTGGCGGGCCTGATCTGCTACTTCCTGTACGGCTATCGCCACTCGCGGTTGAACACCGAGGTGCCCAGATGAAGCTCGAAAGCGTGCTGGCCGGATTCATCCCCGAGCCGAGAGGACGTGACGCGCTGGCGCTGGCCGTGCTCCTGGCCGGACAGGTCAAGGGGCAGCTGACGGTGGCGTACGTGCAGCCGCCCGTGTGGACCACGCCGGGGCCCGCGCGCGCCGACCTGACCGAGTGGCGCAAGTACCTGCAAGAACAGGCGCAGGCCACGCTCGGGCAGGCCCGGGCGCTCACCGGGGGCAAGGCGGACTACGTCGTCCACACCAATAGAGGCAGTGGACGCGGCCTGGTTGACCTGGCCCGCAAACGCGCGGCCGACGTCGTCGTGATCGGCTCCGCGCCGGGCGGCGGCAGGGGCCGGATCTCCGTCGGCAGCACCGCCGACCAGCTGCTGCACTCCTCGACGGTGCCGGTCATGCTGGTCCCGCGCGGTTACGCGGACGCGCTGCCCGCGGCCCTCGAGCGGATCACGGTCGCCTACCGCCGCGGCCCCTGCGCCGACGCTGCGGTGCGCGACGCCGCAGAGGCCGCGGTCATCCTTGACGTGCCGCTGCGGCTGGTCACCCTGCTGGTCCGCGGCGCCCGCCGCGCCAAGATCGAGGAGGACATGCTCACGCGGCTGCGCGACCAGGTGGCGGACGACCTGCAAGAGGCGGCCACCGGGCAGCGGCGGCACATCCGGGCGGAGTTCGAGATCCTGGAGGGCCGCGACGTGGCACAGGCCATGGGCCAGACGTCGTGGTCGCCGGGCGAACTGCTCATCTGCGCATCCAGCAACGCGGGGCCGTTGCGGCGGGTGTTCCTCGGGGACACCTCGCTCAAAATCGTCCGTGCGGCCACGTGTCCAGTCATGATCCTAACCCGTCAACACTGACCCCGGCGCCACACCAGCCGCCCCACCGCCGGCCCCACCGCCCGCCACTTCAGCCGCCCCATCGCTCGTCGCCGCGCTCTCGGCAGTGCTCTTGGGCGGCCCTCACCGGCCTTCTCAAGGCCTCTCACCTCGGTCTCCACGCGATCACTGACATGGTTTAGAGGTGATTTCCACCATGCCTGTCACCGGACAAACAGTGACGAAGTATTGTTACTCATGGGACAAGAGGGGCTATTAAGTCGTTCCATCCCGGATCGGATTCGGCATCTTTTTTCCAATCAGCTTGACCTTCGGCGTCCGCCCCTTTACCGTCACTGTGCGTAACCACACTGCGCGGCGTTATGGGGTAAACCCAGAGCCATGGCTACCGATGGTGCCCAACAAGGCACACACCCCCCGGTGGCCGGGGCATTCGCCGCAAGGGAGCACAATCTACTGAGAGCGCTACATACGAGAGCCGGGGGGCCACACGATGCCGTCTGAGTACGCAAAGTCGCTGGGTGCACGACTCCGCGCCATCCGCACCCAGCAGGGCCTGTCCCTGCATGGAGTCGAAGAGAAGTCGCGTGGCAGGTGGAAAGCCGTGGTCGTGGGCTCGTACGAGCGGGGCGACCGTGCTGTAACGGTTCAGAAACTTGCCGAGCTTGCCGACTTCTACGGGGTGCCCGTCTCCGAGCTGCTGCCCGGCGGTGCCGCGCCGAGCCCGCTCGGCCCGACACCGAAGCTTGTCATCGACCTGGAACGTCTTGCGACGCTGCCGAAGGAGAAGGCCGGGGCACTCGCCCGTTACGCGGCCACCATCCAGAGCCAGCGTGGCGACTACAACGGGAAGGTCCTGTCGATCCGCCAGGAGGACCTGCGTTCCCTGGCCGTGATCTACGACAAGTCGCCGAGTGAGCTGACAGAGGAGCTCATCAGCTGGGGCGTCCTCGACGCGGAGGCCCGCCGCGCCGTCGAGTCCTTCTGACCACTCCTGTTTTCGGGGCGCGCCATGTGACGGGCGCGTCCCTGTTTTTCTTCTTCGCACTCCCGTACGGCGGCACGGTGAACCTCCGTACGGGAGCATGAGGACACACCTGGGGCCCTCGCAGGCCCTACGCGACCCCGTAGGCCCTTCGCGACGCACGCTGCCAATCGCCGTGCCTGCCGGCTCTTCGCGGCCCCGAAGCCTCTTCGCGATTCCGTAGGTCCCGCCGCGCGAGTTCACCGGCGCGAGCCCAGCGGCACACCCCCGCCCAAGCCTGCCGAACACGGTCCTCCGCACGCCCACGCCCATCCCGGGGCACATTCACAGCGCGGGCCCAGCCGCACACCCTCGCGCGTATCCGCACCTCCACCGCGTCCACACGACCACACACGCAGGTCCAGTCGCGCAGGTCCAGCGGAGTCCGGCCGCCCAGAGGCCCACCGCGTTCGCCCAGACAGAGCCAGGGAGACGGCACTTTTCCTAGCAATATCGAACGCCAGTTCGTATAATGGATCAATGCATCTCGACACGAAAGGCCTACCAGGGTTGTGGCGGCCGCCGATCGTCGAACATGCCGCGACGACGTTCTCGACCACCGGCGACGGCGGCGAAGCGCGTTATCTGCTGGCGTGGGGCGATACGGAAGGAGAGCGGTGGGGATTCCTGCTATGGCCCCCGCAGACGCTGAACACCGACGACGGCACCGAGCACATGGGCCAGGCCCAGTGGGTGCGCTGGCAGGACATCCGGCCGGTGAACGGCGAGGATTACAGCACCGTACCGCTGTGCGATCCGATGTGAACCACCCCCTGACGCGCCGCTGAGGACGTACGCGCAGCCCGGCCGGGACTCGTACGCCGAGCAGGCCGGGCCCCGCGGAGCGAGCAGGCCGGGCCCCGCGGAGCGAGCAGGTCAGGAGACCCGCGCACCGAGCATGGCGGGACACGTACATCGGGCGTGGTGCGACACCGAGCGAGCAGGTTGAGGCGCGTAGAGCGGACAGGAGCACTCGGGGCAGAGCAGATCGACGCGGCGACGAAGGCGGAACACAACTCGCCTTCGTCGCCGCGCGGTTGCGTCCGGTGCGTCCTCGCTGCACCCGCGTTTTTGCGCATGCTTCAGGCGTCGTGCTCTGCTTCCACCGGGTTGGCGTGGTCGTCCATGGTCGGGATGGTCTGCTGGCCCTCGCCTGGGTCGGTGTGTTCGCTCGTGTTCGGGTTGTCCGGCTGCCCACTCGCCGCCGATGGCGGCGGCGCGAGCGGTGTGGTCAGCCGGCCAGGGGGACCTCGACCGGGAGTTGGGGTTGAGCAGGGACGCCCAGGATGTCCTGGACTACGGCGACGAAGGTGTCGGCTTCGGCCAGGAGCTCGTCCGCGTCAGCGGCGCTGACGCCACGGACCATGCCGGCCTCGGCGGCGGCGCGCTTGGCGGCGCTCACCGAGAAGTAGGCGGCCCATTCCGCGAGCTTGGGCTCCGCCTCCGGGAGCAGCTCCCAGGCGCTGCGCAGGCGGCGCCTGCGGCCTTCCATCGGGCGCGGGCGGGCGGCCAGGATCGCCGCCGCCGCTCGCAGGGCTGCCAGGTGCGCTGCCACGTATCGGGATGCCGGGGTGCGAGCTGCTGTCGCCTCCGCCAGGCAGGAATGTGAATCCGTCAGGTGCGCCCTAACCGCGGGCGACAGCCGGGGCCCCTGCGTGTCGCTGAGCCTTGGTGCCATCTTGCGCGCCTCCTTGGAGTCATGGCGGCTCCCGGCGTCTCCGCCGGTGAAGCCAAGGTTCGCAGACCCCACCGACAATTCCGCCGGGCTGGCCGGACGAGGAGCTTCCCCGCACCCCGTCCGGCCAGGACGCGCCCACTCGTCTCCGCCGACGACGAGGACACGCCCTTCGCCCTGGAGCCTGATCGCGGGTCTCGCTTGGGGGAAGCGAACGGCCCGCGACCAGGTCCTACGACGTGAGCCGCGAGCCTCACGTCACTAGGTCGAACATAATTTCGATCACGCTCGGTGTCAACCTGTTCTACGAACACAGATTCGATCAGTGTGAGGGAGGGAGGACGATACGCCGATTGACGTGCAGCGGGACGGGCTGGGACGGGGTGAGGGGATGCGCAGAAGACACGCAGGGACACGTGAGAGGGCGTAGCAGCGGGCAGCACAGAAGCGGGTAGCAAGCTCGGGGGCACCCAGAGGTCCGCAGTCAGCGGTCCGGGCCCAGCTGGTCCGCGAAAGTGGCGCGTCCGCGCTGGGTATCGGCAACCGAGGGCCGATAGACGATCGCGCCAGAAGACGGTCGCGGCGACGGCGGGGGCGGTTCGGGCCGGGCAAGCCGTAAGACGGCCGTCCAGTCCGTACGGCAAGAAGGCACCCGCCGTCGACGCAGAGAACCCAGCAAATCGAAAACCCGTGCGGGCGGCTGCCTCAGACCACCGAGATGGCGCCTGACGGGCACAGCGTCACAGCGCGGCGGACGGCGTCTTCCAGTTCGGCCGGTGGGGTGGAGTCAAGGACCACCACGGTCCCCTCCTCCTCGCTCTGGTCGAATATCGCCGGCACCGTCAGCGCGCACATGCCCGCACCGATGCACACCGTCGTGTCTGCCTTGATCTCCATCATTGACCTACCAGGTGACAGGGAGGCGGTGCACACCATAGATGCTCATATCCGAGCGCATCGGCACCTCCTCCGGTGATATGGCCAAGCGTAGGCCGGGGAAGCGCCGTAGGAGCGCCGGGTAGGCGATGCGCATCTCGGCCCGGGCCAGCTGCTGGCCGAGACACTGGTGGATGCCGTGGCCGAACGTGAGGTGGCCCGTGGCGGGCCTGGCCAGGTCGAGGGCGTCGCCGTCCGGAAAGCGGGACGGATCGCGGTTGGCCACCGGGAGGTGGATCGTGACCGATTCGCCGGCCTTGACGAGCCGGCCCTCGATCTCGACGTCCTCCAGCGCGCTCCTGACCGGACCGAGGTGGATGATCGTGAGGTAGCGCAGGAGCTCCTCGACGCCGTTCTCGACCGCGGCCGGGTCGTCGCGCATGAGGGCGAGCTGGGCGGGGTTGGTGAGCAGCGCGTAGGTGCCGAGGCCGAGCATGTTCGCGGTCGTCTCGTGGCCGGCCACCAGCAGCAGGAACGCGACGCCCGTGAGCTCCTCGTCGTTCAGCTCGCCGTTCTCGATCAGCCCGCTGAGCAGGTCGCCCTCCGGCTTCGCGCGCTTGCGCTGGATCAGCCCGTACAGGTACGCGGAGATGCGGGTCATCGCGCCGACGGCGTCCTCGGCCTTGGTCTCCAGGTTGACGAGCACCTTGGTGTCTTCCTGGAACTGCGCCCGGTCCTCGTACGGCACCCCGAGCAGCTCGCAGATCACCAGCGACGGGATGGGCAGCGCGAACTCCTGCACCAGGTCAACCGGCTTGGCCGCGGCCTCCATGGCGTCCAGGCAGGCCTCGGTGATCTCGGCGATCCTCGGCTCCAGCTCCTTCATCCTGCGCACGGTGAACTGGCCGGTGAGGAGCTTGCGGTAGCGGGTGTGCTCGGGGGCGTCCATGCGCAGGAAGAACCCGGGCGGCACCCGGAAACCCTGTTCCTTCGCGAGCTGCATCCGGGCCGGGATCGGCGGGTGGATGAGCTCGGGCCGGTTGCTGAAGCGCGCGTCGGCGAGCACGGCGCGGGCGGCGGCGTAGCCGGTCACGATCCAGCCGAGGTGCCCGTCGGCGTAGGTCATGCGGTGGATCGGCGTTTGTTCTCGTAGCTCGGCGATTTCGTCGGGCGGATCGAAGGGGCGCTGGCGGGTGGTGGTGAGGGTCAGATCCGACATGGTGTGACTCCTTTCGCGTGGTCAACTCCACCAGAAAACCTCATTCGCTGCAAAACTTCAATGGATGAAAATCCCTAAGTTCGGCGGTACAGTTCCCGACATGGTGGGACTACGGGAGCGCAAGAAGCAGCGCACACGCCGGGCGCTGATCGAGGCCGCGCTCCGGCTGTTCGACGAGAAGGGCTTCGAGGAGACCACGCTGGCCGAGATCGCGGCCGAGGCCGAGGTGTCGACGCGGACGTTCTTCAGCTACTTCGCCAGTAAGGAGGACGTGCTGTTCTTCGACGGCGCGTCGCGCATGGCGCGGGCCGTCGAGATGATCTCGTCCAGGAAGCCCGGCGAGCGCGTCGCCGACCTGCTGCTGCGGCTCGTACGGGCGAGCCTGCGGTGGGCGAGCGACGACGACCTCTCCATCATGGAAGTGCCCCTGCGGATGCGGCTCATCATGACCGTCCCCTCCTTGCAGGCACGGGCGCTGCATCTGCTGTTCGACAACCAGCTCCAGCTGGCGCGGGCGCTGGAGGACGCCTTTCCCGGCGAGCTCGACCACGTGGACGCGGCCGCGGCCGTGGGCGCGCTGATCGGCGCCGTCAAGCTCGCGGTCATCTCCACCATCAACCGGGGCGGGTCGCTGGAGCAGGCGGAGAAGTCGGCCGTGCGCGCCGCCGAGCTCGCCCTGCGCGGCCTTTCATCGATCGGATGACCGGCTACACCGAGCGCAGGCGGATCAGTGCGCTGGCGTAGTCGCCCGGGGGCAGGTCCAGCCGCAGGCCCGCCGACATCAGCAGGGCTCCATGGTGCGACTGCCCGGTGTCCTCGTCACGGTAGCGGCCCAGCGGGTCGAGCCCGGCCAGGCGGAGCGGCACGAGCGGCGTCCCGTGCGCGACGGGTCCCCGCCAGGCGAGTACGACCGTCCGGTCGCCGTAGGTGTACTGCACGCCGTACTCGAGCCTGTCCTGCCGCCCGAGCTGGACGACGGGCCTGATGTCCTTGTAGACGGCGACCAGCGCGGCGGCCTCTGCCAGCTCGGCCGGGCTCCACTTCAGCAGGTCGCCGCCGAGGCCGAGCGCGCCGGCCATGGCGACGTGGAAGCGGAAGCTGAGCGGGGTGGGGCGGCGGGTGAGCGGGTTCGGGCTGTCGGTCACCCAGGCGGCCATCACGCGGGCCGGGTAGATCTGGCTGAAGCCGTGCTGGATGGCGATGCGGTCGTGGGCGTCGGTGTTGTCGGAGGTCCACACCTGGTCGGTACGGGCGAGCATGCCCAGGTCGGTACGGCCGCCGCCGCCCGCGCACGCCTCGATGCGCAGGTGCGGATGGTCGGCGCGGAGCCGGTCCATGATCGAGTAGACGGCTCGCACGTGGTCGATCCAGAGCCGGTCCTGGTCGGCGGCGCCGGGCCAGCCCGCCTCGGTGAAGGCCCGGTTGAAGTCCCACTTCAGGAAGTCCACGCTGTGCTCGCCGACCAGACGGTGCAGCCACTTGTGCGCCCAGTCCGCGACGTCGGGCCGGGCGAAGTTGAGGACCAGCTGGTTGCGCAGCAGCGTGCGCGGGCGGCCGGGCATGTGCAGCACCCAGTCGGGGTGGGCGCGGTAGAGGTCGCTGTCGGGGTTGACCATCTCGGGCTCGACCCAGAGGCCGAATCGCATGCCCAGCCGGTGCACCTCGTCGATGAGCGGTGTCAGCCCGGCGGGGAAGCGGTCCGGGTTCGGCCACCAGTCGCCGAGCCCGGCGCTGTCGCCGGTGCGCCCGCCGAACCAGGCGTCGTCCATGACGAACAGCTCCACCCCGGCGCGGGCGGCGAGCGCGGCCAGCTCCTTCTGGTTCGACTCGGCCACGTCGAACCCGACGGCCTCCCAGGCGTTGTAGACCACCGGGCGCAGCTCGTCCGGCTCGGGCAGCACGTACCCGGTGACGTGCTCGTGCCAGCGGCGGCTGGCCCCGCCGAACCCGTCGGGCGCGTACACGCCGGCGAACACCGGCGTCACCCACTCCTCCCCCGGCTCCAGCCGCCAGGTGAGGCCCTCGTGGCCGAACCCGCCCGTCCACCCCGCGCTCCCCGAGGGGTCGCGGGTGAGCGTGATGCGCCAGCTGCCGCTCCAGGCGAGCGCGCAGCTCCACACCTCACCGTGGCGTTCGCCCGCGTCGCCGCCGTCGACGGTGAGCCACGGGTTCGCGTGGTGGCTGCTCAGCCCCCTCCTGCTGGTCAGCGTCGTCTCGCCCACGGTGAGGTCGGTACGGCGCAGCCCGTGCTCGGCGCTCCACCCGCCGACGGCGTGGCTGAGCCGGTAGCCGGGCAGCGGCGGAACGCTCCACGCGGCCGAGTCGCACCGCAGGATCGTCACGGGCACCTCGGAGCGCAGCGCGGTCCACCGTTCCACGACGTCGCCACGCACCCGGTAGTGCAGGTCCACCTCGAACGGCTGGACGGCGTCCCGGAAGCGGACCGTCAGGTGTCCCCCGTCGATCGTGTGGCCGAGATGGCGCCAGTCGACGCCCCGGGCCCCGCCGGGAAAGGCGATCTGCAGCGACGGAGTGCCGAAGCGCGCGCCCGCCTCGGTGCCGAGTTCCTCGGCCGGTCCGGCGCCGTCGAAACTGCTCGCGGCGGGTGCCGCCGGGAGAGGCAGCGACGCCGCCTGCTCCGGGGTCAGCAGGGGCCCCCAGTGCAGGTGGACGGGGGTATCGTCGGCGTCGAGCCCGAGGACGTAGCTGGTGGTTGAGGTGGGCAGCAGATACGTACGGCTGGCCGCGTCGAAGGTCACCGAAGGCATGTCCCGGAGCCTAGATCGATGGGCCCTTCGAATCAATTCTTAACGAAGTTAATTAGTGTTACGATGCCCATCATGCCTGCACCGCTCACCACTCCCGCGGCGGCCACCGTGTTCACCATGGTCCTGACGCAGGGGCCGGTCTCCCGGGTGGAGATCGCCAGGCGGACGGGGCTGTCGTCCGCCGCCGTCACCAAGGCGGCGCGCCCGTTCATCGAGGCGGGCTATCTGGAAGAGCTGGAGGCCACGGACCGGCCGGGCCCCGGCGCGGGCCGTCCGGCCAGCCCGCTGGCCATCAAGCCGGACCGGGAGTTCTTCACCGGCGTGAAGATCACCGACGACGAGCTCATCGGTGTCGTCACCGACCTGCGCGCCCAGGTGCTCGTCGCCGCGCACCGCCCCCTGACGGCCTCGTCGCCCGAGGACGTGGTGGCGACGCTGGCCGACCTCGTGGCCGAGCTGCTCGCCGCCGACCCGGCCTACCGGGAGCGCTGCCACGCGCTGGGCCTGGCCGTGTCGGGCGACGTGGACAAGGCGCACGGCGTGGTGCGCTACTCCCCCTTCCTCAACTGGCGGCAGGTGCCGCTGGCCCGGCTGGCCGCCGAGGCGACGGGCCTGCGGGTCACCCTCGAGAACGACGTCAAGTCCCTCACCGTGGCCGAGCAGTGGTTCGGCGAGGGCATCGGCGCGTCGTCGTTCGCGGTGGTCACGGTGGGGGTGGGGATCGGCTGCGGGCTGGTGGTGAACGACCGGATCGTGGCCGGCTCGCACGGCGTCGCCGGGGAGATCGGGCACGTCCCGGTCGGCGGCGAGGAGCCCGAGTGCCACTGCGGGGGACGCGGCTGCGTCGAGGCGATCGCCGGGACCGCGCCCATCGTGGCCGCGATCCGCGAGGCCACCGGCGACGCGTCGCTGACCATCGACGCGGCCATCGACGCCGCCCACGCGGGCGACGTGGCGGCGCGCGAGGTGTTCGCCAGGGCGGGGCACGCGATCGGGCTGGCCATGGCGGCCATGGCGAACCTGATCGGGCCCGAGCGGATCATCGTGACGGGCGACGTACAGGGGCTGGCGGCCTACGACCTGTTCGAGGAGCAGATCAGCCGGTCGTTCGCGAGCCAGGCGTTCGGGGCGGCGGCCGACTGCCGGATCTTCCTGCGCCCCCGGCCCTTCGAGCAGTGGGCGCGCGGCGCGGCCTCGGTCGCCATCCAGACCTTTTTCACCCTCCAGGAGCGACAGTGATTCAGGAGTGGCGGTGACCGCGACGACCGGGATCTGGCAGCCGCACGACCGGGCCCCGGGCGAGACCCGCGATCTGCGCCTCCACGCGGGCGCGACGGAGCTGACCGCGACGGCGGCGGCCGAGCTGACGTGGACCGTCACCGAGGACGCCGAGGGCGTCCACGAGGTGCGGATCACCCCGGACCGGCCTGCCTCCGTCCGCGTGGCGTGGCGGGTGCCGTGCCTGGCCGCCACGGCCTTCTGGGCGCCCGACGGCGGCGAGCACAGAGGGCTGCCACCGTTCTGGCGCAAGCCCCGGGTGGCCGCCCTGGAGAAGAACGCTCCCGTGGGCTGCCTGGTGGGCGCCGGTGACGTGTCGCTGTGCACGTACGCCGTCGGCGAAGTGGTCCGGCCGGTGCACATCCGCACCGGGGTGGTGGAGGAGAGCGGGGACTTCGGCTTCTGGGCCGAGCACGACGCCGAGCCCGGCACCGGCCTGGTGCTGCGCCTCGACCTCACCGGACGGCCGTTCGCCCGTACGCTCGCGGACGTGGCCGCGTGGTGGCGCGGCAACGCCCGCGAGCGTACGGACGTGGCCGAGGGGTGGCGCGGCAACGCCCGCGAGCGCACGGACGTGGCCGAGGGGTGGCGCGGCAACGCCCGCGAGCGCACGGACGTGGCCGAGGGGTGGCGCGGCCCGGCGGAAGAGGTGCCCGAGGTGGCGCGGATGCCCGCGTACTCGACCTGGTACGCCATGCAGCAGCACGTCGACGCCGCGAGCGTGGAGCGGCAGGCGGGTCCGGCGGCCGAGCTGGGCTGCGAGGCGATCATCGTGGACGACGGCTGGCACAGCGACGACCGCGGGCGCGGTTACGGACACGTCGGCGAGTGGGAGCCGTCCGCCACATCTTTTCCCGATATTTCGGGACACGTGGCGGCGGTCAAGCAGGCGGGGCTCGCCTACCTGCTCTGGTACGCCCTGCCCTTCGTCGGCCGCCACACCGCGCTCTGGGACCGCGTACAGCCCTACTCGCTGGCCTACAAGGAGCACATGAACGCGGTCATCGTCGACCCGCGTTACCCCCACATCCGCGAGCTGCTCGCCGGTCACCTGACCCGCGCGGTCCGGGAGTGGGGCATGGACGGGTTCTGGCTGGGCTTCGTCAAGGAGCACGCCGATGTGCTGCAGCGCGGCGCGTTCGAGCCGGCCCGCCCCGACCTGGTCTACCCGCAGGTGACCGCGCGCGGGGAAGAAACGGTGATCACCGCCCGCTACGCGCCGCTGCCGGTCGCGGTGCCCGCCACCGGCACGCTGTGGCTGGCCAACGCCGACGCCTCTCCCGACGTCCTCCTCCAGGTCGCCGATCCCGGCATGGCCCACGCCACGGTCACCGACTGCCGGGGCCGCACGGTGTCCTCGGCCGCCCTGGACCTCGCCCCCGGCCCGCACGCGATCACCATCCCCACCGGCGGCCTGCTCCACCTGCGCCGAGCCTCATGAGCGGCAGGACGGGTTGGACCAGCTCACCCAGCCCATCCGCGCCCCGCCCTCGCCGGTGGGGATCCACGGCGCGGGCGGCGGCCCCGCCTCGGGCGGCACGATGGCGGTGCAGGCGCCCGAGGGCGGCGTGCCGTCATACATCTCCAGCCGGGTCCAGCCGACGCGGTAGGTGAGGGGCACCCTGACGTTCCACTTCACGTGGCGGTCGACCGCCACGCGGCCGGGCGGCGGGTAGGGAAGCCAGTCCTTGCCCGGCGCGGGAGCCGTTTTGGGCGCCAGGTCCGCGGCGAAGGCGATGTTGATCGCCGCGAGCACCGCCGCCAGGGCCGGGAGGCGGTGACGGCGCGGCAGGAGTGCCACGGCCGTCAGGCAGGTGAGCAGGATCAGCGCCGCCGTCGAGGTCGCCGTCATGTCCAGCGCGTCGCGGACTCCGCTCAGGAACGACACCTCGGGGAAGTCGAAGGCGATGAAGGCGTAGGTACGCAGCCTGTCACCGGCGTACCAGGCGGCCAGGCCGCCGGTCGCGGCGAGCAGGGTCGCCGCCGTCAGGCCGTAACGCAGCACCGTGACGCGGCGGGCGCGGGCCAGCGCGATCACCCCGGCCAGGATCCAGGCCACCGCGACGCACGCGAGGTAGCGGCCGTAGACGTAGTTGCCGACCCGGTGCTCGTCCGGCAGGGCCGCAGAGGAGGCGTAGGCGATGCCGAGGGTCGCCAGCAGCAGTGTGGCGGCCACGACCCGCTGGGCGTGCGGGGTGCTCCGCCGTGCGACGGCCACCGCCGCGCTCGCCAGGCCGACGCCGGCCAGGCCCCACGTGCCCGCGATGAGGTACCAGAGCTGGCCGATCGCCCCTGAGACGGCCCGTGCCTGCCCTTCGAGGCCGGCGAGGCGGGAGATCAGCAGGCCCGCGAGATCGCGCGGCCCGCTGGGGTACAGCTCCGCGGAGACCGCGCCGTTGAGCGACATGCCCGCCAGAGCCACCGCGCCCGCGGCGGCCAGCGCCGCCAGCCCGGCCCGCCACGGCAGCCGTTTGGCGACCAGCAGGGCCGCCACCAGCAGGACGAACACCGCCAGGATGACCACGCCCCGCAGGTGCGCCGCCATCGCGAACGCCGACAGCCCGCCCCCGGCCGCCCCCGCCCACGCCGAGCCCTTCCCGGCCAGGTCGTGCACGGCGAGCAGCCAGCCGAGCACCAGCGTGGGCAGGATCGCGTCGACCAGCGCCAGCCCCGAGAACAGCAGCAACGCCGGGGCGAGCCCCGCCGAGAACGCGACGGCCAGCGCCGCGCGCCTGCCCATCTCCAAGCGCCGCAGCAGCAGGTACGCCAGGGGAAACGCCCCGGCCGCCGCCATGGACCCGACCGCGACCACGAGCCGGTAGACCACCGCCGGATCGGAGGTCACCCAGTACACCGGCACCAGCAGCAACGCGTAGCCGCCCTGGTAGAACGTGGACCCGCTGAAATCAGCCCCCGGCCCGCCCGCCAGCCACCGTGCCGCGATGAGGTAGCCCGTCTCGTCCGGGTTCGCCACCGGTCCCGCGTGATACCTGAACAGCCACAGCCGGATCGCCACCTGCGCGATCCACCCGCCGGCCAACAACCAGGACAGCCATCGGCGGCCAGACGCGGGCCGGGCCCGGGCGGCGGGTGGGTGCGCGCGGGCGCGGACTGCGGGCGCGATGGCCATGGACTCCCCCTGATCCCGCGCCGGGGCGGTCCCGGCGTCGGATCAGGAGCTCACCAGAATCCCGATAACCCCTCTGTCACCAGAAATGGTTATCCGGGGGTTATGCCGCGTAGCCGGTCGAAGAACTGCGCCTCGTACAGCGAGGGCGGCAGGAGACCCGCTTGGCCGGTGCCCTCGATGTACCCGGCGGGCTGCTGGAAGGGGCCGTCTCCGGTGACCGTCCCCAGGCAGCCGATCGCGTAGTTCTGGGCCGTCGGCGGCTTCTGGACGATGAGCCGGCTGGTCGACACGTCGCACCGCCAGGCCACCGAGTGCGCCGCCGACCAGCCGTGCGAGGTGCCGTAGCGGCCCCGGTTGTACAGGCCCAGCGTGTAGTCGTAGTGCGGGTCGATGTCGCGGTGCCCGTCGTACAGCAGGCCCTGGGACCAGCGGCGGTGGCCCTCGCTGGAGTTCAGCGCGTACTCGGCCGTGCCGCGCAGGAACACCACGCCCGAGACCGTGCTGTGCCCGTTGGAGACGAAGGCGTGCCGCGACTTGTAGGCGCGGTCGTACGGGCTCAGCTGATGACGATCTTGTCCAGCTCGGGACCCCTGGCCGTCAGGCCGAAGAACCGGACCGTGTTGACCCCGGCCACCAGATCCACCGGCACGGTCGTGGTCGTCACGGTGTCCTTGGTCCCGGTCATCGGCACCTGGATGGAGTCGGCCCCGTTGACGCTGACCGCGAACCTCTGCGCGCCGTCCACCAGCGCGTGCACGGTCATCTGCCGGGTGCCGGTGGTCTCCGACAGCACACCCTTGACCACGGCGTAGTCGTAGACGTTGCCGCCGATGAGGATCACCTTCCGGCCGCCCGAGCAGACCGCGCAGTAGGCGGGCTCGGCCGCGCCCTCCCACACGTTGCCCACCCGCTCGGCCTCGTAGGCGCCCGGGCTCCGGTCCGGCGCCGGGAGCTTGACCGGCGGCGTCGCCGGGCCGAGCTGCCACGCCTTGAGGTCCTTGACCAGCAGGTACGTCTCCTGCAGCCCGGCGCTCTTGATGCTGCGGTAGATGCCCCACTTGGGCCGGTTGTACTGCTCCTGGGTCCACCACAGGTCGATGTGCTCGATCTTCTGGTCGGCGATCGTCCGCCGGCCGTCCGCCAGGGTCCAGCGCATGTAGCCGTCGTCACTCGACTTGAACTCCAGCGTGCTGGTCACCCACTTGTTCTGGATGGGTTCCAGGTCGGCGGTGGCGAAGTCGTGCGAGGCGTTGTCCGGGAGCGTCCAGTAGCGGGCCGCGATCTTCTGCACGCCCCCGATGACCGGCAGCGAGATCTGCGCGATCGGGGTGCCGACGTCGGAGTTCTTGAGCTGCCAGATGTGGGTGAAGGAGGTGGTCGCGTCGAGGGTGTCCGGGATGTACATGCGGTAGCTGATCCGCCAGGTCTCGTCCTTGCGGATCTCCAGCGGGGCGCCCTCGTCGCCGCGCATGCCGCGTACCTCGTTGCGCATGCGGTCGGAGCCGTCGCGGTCCTCCACGTGGGCGGTGAAGCGCCAGGCGTCCTTGTCGGTGGAGACGTGCGGCAGGCCCTCGGGGTGGGAGCCGCGCCGGTCGTCCTCCAGCGCCTCGAACGCCTTGACACCGTCCTTCTTGACGCTCGGGTCCCAGCGAAGCTCCCAGCGCGGCGGCCGGGCCGTCTGGGTCTGCGACGGCCCTTCCGACGGGGTGGGGGTGCGAGCCGCCATCGCGGGGGTGGCGGTCGCGATCAGGGCGAGCGTGGCGAGCGCGCCCGCGAGGCGGGCGCCGTACTTCTTCACGGGTTGGGTACCTCGTCGGTGTCGGCCGCACTGGCGGTCTGCTGTTCGGCGCGCAGGTTTCTGACCAGCAGGTACGTGTTCTGCAGGCCGGAGCTGTTGATGCTGCGGTAGATGCCCCACTTGGGCCGGAGGTAGTCGGTGTCGGCGCGCCAGAGGTCGGTGTTGTCGAGGCGCTTGTCGACCAGCGTCGTCGAGCCGTCCTTGAGCGTCCAGCGCAGGTAGCCGTTGTCGGCGGCCTTGAACTCGAAGGTGGTGTCGAGCCACTTGCCCTGGATCGGGTTCAGGTTGGTGTTGCCGACCTCGTGCGTCTGCTCGTCCTCGTCCCAGTAGCGGACGTTGATCTTCGGAGTGCCGCCCGAGATGGGCAGCGACATCGTGTAGAGGGGCGCGCCGGAGCCGGGCACCTTCATCTGCGCGATGTGGGTGAAGGAGCTGGTCGCGTCGAGCGAGGTCGGGATGTACAGCTGGTAGGAGATGCGCCAGACCTGGTTCTTGAGGATCTTGAGGTACGAGCTGCTGCTCGTCCGCATGCCCTTGACCTCGTTGCGCTGCCGGTCGTCGCCGTCGCGGTCCTGGGTGTGCATGTCGAAGCGGTAGGCGTCGCCGGAGACGTAGATGTGGGTGACGCCGGGGTGGGAGTCGGAGCGGTCGTCCTCGATGCCCTCGAAGGCCTGGGCGACCGTCTGACTGGCCGGGTTCGGGTTCCAGCGCTGCGTCCAGACGGCCGCGGGGGTGGAGGCGGAGGCGGGCGCCGCCGATAAGGACACGAGGGTGAGGGCGGCGAGGGTGCCGCTCAGACGCTTGATCATGAGGTTTCTCTCCTCAGATGGAGGGTGAACCCGCCGTTGGGGGATACGGCGAGGTCGAGCTTGCCCCCGGCCGACACCGTCGCCGTCTCGGCGAGGATGCCGTCGTCGGGGGCGTCCCGGTAGATCTCGGCCGCCCACTCCCCTTCCTCCAGGAAGTCGAGCGGCACGGTGAGCGTGCGGGCCTCGCCCGACACGCCCGCGCCGACGTACCATTCGCCGCCGCTCCTCCTGGCCAGCAGGATGTGGTCGGCGGGGTCGCCGGACAGCAGCCGCGTGTCGTCCCATGCGGTGGGGACGCCGGACAGCAGCCGCAGCGCCTCGGGCCTGGCCTCGTAGGCCTCGATGCCGTCGGCGAAGTGCTGGACGCCCGATTCGAAGATCACGGATAGCGCGAGCTCGAATCCGGCGGAGATGGTGCGGACCGCGGTGAACGTGCACGGGGTGAAGTCCATCGGGCCTTGAACGTTGCGGGTGAACGCGAGCGACAGGTAGTGCTCAGGCGGGTAGAGCGGCAGCTTGCCGGGCTTCGGCTTGATCCACTCGGCGCCCTTGACCGCCTCCGCGGTCATGAACTGCGGCCAGGTGCGCTCGGTGCCGCGCGGGATCGTGCCGCCGTGGAAGACGACCATGAGCCGCAGCCGGGCGGTGGCGGCCAGGATGGCGTCGAACCAGCGCATCCGGTCCTGGCCGTCGGACTCGGTGAAGTCGATCTTGACGCCGACGGCGCCCCACTCCTTCCAGAGCGCGAGCTTCTCGCGGTGCTCCAGTTCGGTGTCGACGTGCTGCCAGTGCGACCAGAGCCAGACGCCGACGTTCCTGGCCGCGGCGTAGGCGATCAGCTCGGGCATCCACTGCTTGTTCCATCCGGCGTCGGCCAGCACGTACGGCCAGCCGTGCGCGGCGGCGAAGTCCACCCAGCGCTTCTGCTCGTCCAGGTCACGCGTGGAGGGGCCGTCGGACCACCACGACCAGGCCGCCGCGCCGGGCCGGATCCAGGAGGTGTCCGCCACCGCCGAGGGCGCGGCCAGGCTGGTCACCAGGTCGCTGGCGACGATCGTGGCCAGCTCGCCGATGATCATCGTGCGCCACGGGGTGACGAGCGGGCTGGCCGCCGTCACGTACGGGTCGGGCAGGTCGAGGCGGAAGGCGTGGCCGTCGAAGCGCAGCCGGGTACCCGCGTAGCCGCTGTCCAGGTTCGACTCGGTGACCAGCAGCCAGGTGTCGCCGATCTGGAAGAGCGACGGGTAGCCGTACAGGATGGGCTCGGCGTCGGCGACCGGGCCGTGCCGGTGGATCTCCTCGTAGTCGCAGCGCCCGTTCTCGTACGGCAGGAGCACCGCACGAGCCTCGCCCGGCACCACATATTCCGAAATTTCGTCAATTACGGTCACCGGTCCGGTCCACGGCACCACGTACCGGTACGCCACGCCGTGGCCGCCGATCCGCACCTCCAGGTCGAGCCGGTGCGCGCCCTTGGTGAACGACAGCGTCCACTCCTTGGCCGTGTACCGGTGCTCGCGCCGCTTGCCGGTCACCGTCTCATAGGACTCCGCCACCTGCCTGGACGACATCCCGTCGAAGGCCAGGCCGGCGCTCAGGTCCTCGTGCGCGGCCCGCAGGCCCAGCCTGGACGGCCGCACCAGCACCCGGCCGGCGCGCCGCACCTCCAGGGTCGGCTCGCCATCGGCCGAGAGCGCGATCTCGACTTCCAGGTCTTCGTCACTGAGCGTCCACTGCGACACTGGGCCCTCCAAGCAGAGATAGGAGGAGTGAGCCGGACTCATCGGCAACCCACTCGGGCCCGCCGGCTCGGGCAGGACGGCCGACGCCGACCCCACCGAGCTCCTCACAACGTGCCTGAGCCTAGGTTGCAAGCGCTTTCAATTCAATTCTTGACGAAGTTAATTACCAGGTCTACGGTACGGGCCATGCCCCGCGCATCGGATGCCGACGGATCGACACATCGGATCTCTCCCGCCCGGTCGGCCGAGTTCAGGGAGCCACGCTTCGGGCTGTTCATCCACTGGGCACGCCCGGACGTGGCCGTTCCGATGATCGAGCTCTTCCTCTGAAAGGCCCACCCCCATGGAGATGAACCGGCGCCAGATGCTGGCCCTCGCGGTCGCCGCGGCGACCGCGCCCGCGCTGTCCGCCTGCGCGGGCGACACCCGCCAGCAGCGGCAGGCCGCGGCACCCACGAAGTCCGGCGTGCCGACACTGGACCCGAACCGGCCCGGCAACGACACTTGGCCGTTCGCGGAGGCCGAGCAGCTCAACAACTCGCTGACATGGCCGAAGACCGAGGTGGCCGACCCGGCGTCGAAGGTGACGCTGACGGTGGCGATCACCGCGGACGTGATCGCCGAGGTACGCAACGCGCAGTTCGACTTCTTCTTCCACAAGCGCCACCCGAACATCGAGATCAAGCGGGAGACCTCGCAGTTCGACTCCTACCTCACCAAGTACATGGCCCAGGCGGCGGGCGGCTCCATGCCCGACGTGATCTACACGCACTACAGCTGGGCCCAGAACTTCATCGCCAACGACATCTTCCAGCCGCTGGACGAGTACATCGCCAAGACACCCGAGTTCGACAAGCAGGACCTGCCGGTGAACGCGCTCGGCTACTACGAGCGTGACGGCAAGCTGTTCGGCCTGCCCACCGACATGGCGCCCAAGCTGCTCTTCTACAACAAGGACATCTTCGACAAGGCCGGCGAGAAGTACCCCGACGAGTCGTGGACCGTCGAGAAGATGATGGAGGTGGCCAAGAAGCTCACCAGCGGCTCGGGCGCCGAGAAGATCTACGGTTTCACCCCGATGCTGCTGCCCGAGCCCGACATCACGCCGCGCGCCCTGGCGCAGTACGGCGCGCGCTACCTGAACGCCGACGAGTCGGTCTCCATGATCTCCCAACCGGAGGCGCAGAAGGTCTTCGGCATGTGGCTCGACCTGCTGAACAAGGACAAGGCCGTGCCCAGCCTGGCCGAGCTCAACCAGGTGCTGGCGAAGGTGGAGCCGTTCAAGGTCGGGCACGCGGCGATGACGATCAACGGCGCGTGGATCCTGACCGAGCTGGCCAAGCAGAAGGCGTTCACGTGGGGCGCCGCGCCCACGCCCAAGGGCCCGAAGGGCCGCTTCACGCCCGTCATCGGCAGCGCCCTGGCCATGTACGCCAAGTCGCCGCAGAAGGACGCGGCCTGGATCTACCTCAACGAGTACCTCTCCTCGACCGGGCAGCAGTTCCGCCGGATCAGCGCCCCCGCCAGGCAGTCTGCCTGGGAGCCGAACGCCGAGGCCCTCGGCATCCCCAAGGACGTCGTCGAGACCGTCAAGAGCGCCATGAAGGAGTACGGCACCGGCGACGGCGTGCTGAAGCTGCCCGCCAACAAGAAGGTCGTCGAGACGGCCAAGCCCATCTGGGAGCGGGTCATGATCGGCAAGACCGACCTGGCGAGCGGTCTGAAGGAGATCACCGACAAGATCACGCCACTGCTGGCCGAGAACAAGATCGCATGAGCGGTGTCGCCGCCGTCCTCTCGCGGCGGGGCCAGCAGACGCTGGCCCGCCGCGAGGCCCGGCGCTTCCACCTGTTCGTCTCGCCGTGGGTGATCGGGTTCGTCCTGTTCACCGGCGGGCCGATCCTCGCCTCGATCGCGATCAGCTTCACCGACTGGAACCTGCTGCGCAGCCCCACCTGGGCCGGCCTGGCCAACTACCAGAAAATGGTGAACGACCCGGAGTTCTGGGACTCCATCGGCAACACCTTCTACTACGGCCTGGGTGCGGTGTCACTGGGCGTCGTCTTCACCTTCGCGCTGGCGCTGCTGCTCAACCAGCCGCTGCGCTTCCAGGGCTTGTTCCGCACGGTGATGTACCTGCCGTCGGTGGTCTCGGGCGTGGCGACCGCACTGCTGTGGCTGAACATCCTGCATCCCGACTTCGGCCTGATCAACAAGCTGCTGGCCCTGGTGGGCATCTCGGGCCCGCCGTGGCTGGGCTCGACGGAGTGGGCGATGCCGGCCCTCATCCTGATGAGCGTCTGGGGCGCGGGCAACACCATCGTCATCTACCTGGCCGGCCTGCAGGGCATTCCGCAGACGCTGTACGAGGCCGCCGAGATCGACGGCGCCGGCTGGTGGCGCAGGTTCTGGAGCGTCACCGTGCCGATGATGTCGCCGGTGATCTTCTTCAACGTCGTGACGGGCTTCATCGCGAGCATCCAGGCGTACACGCTCATCCTCATCATGACCGAGGGCGGCCCGGCCAACTCCACCATGGTGCTCGGGCTCTACATCTACCGGCAGGCGTTCGTCTTCTTCGACATGGGGTACGCCGCCGCGCTGTCCTGGGCCATGTTCCTGATCGTCATCATCGTCACCCTGATCCAGTTCGGCCTGGCCAGGCGCTGGGTCCACTACGAGTTCAACTGATCTTTTCGAACCGATCTTTGCCGAGAGGAGGGCCGGGATGCTCGTCGAGACGAAGGCCGCCCCCGACATCCGGCGGCCGGGGCGCGCCCCCATGACCGCCGGTCAGGCCGAGCGCGTCAGGCGCAGCCAGCGGGCGGGCGCCTACGTACTGCTCTTCGCGGCCACCGGGGTGTTCCTGCTGCCGTTCCTCTGGATGGTGACGACGTCGTTGAAGTCGGACGCGGAGAACCTGGCCTTCCCGCCCGATTTCCTGCCCAGCGCCTTCCACTTCGAGAACTACGCCCGAGGCTGGAGCGGGAGCCTGCCCTTCACGCGGTTCCTGCTCAACACCG
Organism: Nonomuraea sp. NPDC050680; assembly: GCF_040654555.1. Lineage (NCBI taxonomy): Bacteria > Bacillati > Actinomycetota > Actinomycetes > Streptosporangiales > Streptosporangiaceae > Nonomuraea > Nonomuraea sp. NPDC050680. The sequence continues at coordinate 308,524 of NZ_JBFAIF010000001.1, forward strand.
TCGTGATCACCGCCCTGTCGATGGCGGGGAACCTGATCTCGTGCGTCCTGCCCGCCTACGCCTTCGCCAGGATGCGGGCGCGGCTGGGCGCCTTCCTGTTCGCGCTCATGCTGGGCACGATGATGATCCCGCGCGAGATCACCCTGGTGCCGAAGTACATCCTGTTCGCCAAGCTCGGCTGGGTGGACACGTACCTGCCGCTGATCGTGCCGGAGTTCTTCGGGGTGGCGCTGTACATCTTCCTGCTGCGCCAGTTCTTCACCACCATTCCGCAGGAGCTCATCGACGCGGCCCGGATCGACGGCGCGTCGGAGTGGCGGATCCTGTGGAAGATCATGCTGCCGCTGTCGAAGCCCGCGCTGGCGGCGATCATGCTGTTCTCGTTCGTCGGCAACTGGAACCAGTATCTGGAATCGGTCATCTACCTGCGGACCACCGAGAAGTTCACGATCCCGCTGGGGCTCGGGATGTTCTCCGGCCAGTACGCCACCCAGTACAACCAGATGATGGCGGTCTCAGTCATCGCGATGATGCCGATTGTCGTACTGTTCTTCATTGCCCAGAAAACGTTCATCCGGGGCGTGACGCTGACCGGAATAGCGGGAAGGTGAGCTGTTGAACTACGAACGCCAGCCGTACAGGAGATGTGGCCGCAGCGGGCTGCGACTGCCCGCGGTCTCGCTGGGCCTGTGGCACAACTTCGGCGGCGGCAAGCCGCTGGACGGCCAGCGCGCGATCCTGCACAAGGCGCTCGACCTTGGCATCACCCACTTCGACATCGCCGACAGGTACGGTCCGCCGCTCGGCGCCGCCGAGTCGACGTTCGGCACGATCTTCCGCCAGGACCTGCGCGGCCTCCGTGACGAGATCGTGGTCACCACCAAGGGCAGCAACCCCATGTGGGACGGCCCCTACGGCAAGGGCAACTCCCGCAAGCACCTGCTGGCCACGCTCGACCGCTCCCTGGACCGGCTCGGCCTGGACTTCGTGGACATCTTCTACCTGCACCGCGACGACGCCGAGACGCCGCTGGAAGAGCAGGTGAGCACGCTCGACCACATGGTGCGCACCGGCCGCGTCCTGTACGCCGGGGTCTCCAACTTCTCCCCCGAGCGTACGGCGGAGGCCGCCCGCCTGCTGCGCGAGCTCGGCACCCCGCTGCTCGTGCACCAGCCCGCCTATTCCCTGCTCAACCGGCGTATCGAGGAGTCACTGCTGGGCGTGCTGGAGCAGGAGGGCGTCGGCTGCGTCGTCTACTCGCCGCTGGCGCAGGGCCTGCTGACCGACCGCTACCTGGACGGCATCCCGGCGGACTCGCGGGCGGCCGAGGGGCGCTTCCTCACCACCGACCGGGTCACGCCCGAAGTGCTGGCCTTCGTCCGCGCGCTGGGCGAGGTGGCCTCGGCCCGCGGGCAGTCGGTGGCCCAGCTGGCGCTGGCCTGGGCGCTGCGGGACCCGCGCATCACCTCGGTCCTCGTGGGCGCGTCGAGCCCCGAGCAGCTGGCGGCGAACGTCGCGGCCGTCGACCGGCTCGACTTCACCGACGACGAACTGTCCCAGATCGACCGGGCCGCCAAGGAAGCGGGGGTCGATGCGTAGCAGCACACCGGTGGCGCCGGCGTGACCCCGCCTCTGACCCTCCCCAGGGTGGGCCTGGGCGGCGGACCCCTGGGGAACTACCTCCACCCCATCTCCGACGCCCAGGCCCAGGCCGTCATCGACACGGCCTGGGCGGCCGGAGTCCGCTACTTCGACACCGCCCCCTTCTACGGCTTCGGCCTGGCCGAGCGGCGCCTGGGCGAGGCGCTGCGCGACCGTCCCCGGCCTGAGTACCTCCTGTCGACCAAGGTCGGCCGCCTGGTCCGGCCCGGCTCCAACGGGTCGCCCGGGGCGGGCATCTTCGCGGTCCCCGACGATCGGCACGTCGAGTGGGACTTCACCCGCGACGGCGTCCTGCGCAGCGTCTCGGACTCCCTGGAGCGCCTCGGCCTGGACCGGATCGACATCCTGCTCATCCACGACCCCGACCACCACTGGCCGCAGGCCTTGGACGAGGCGTACCCCGCCTTGGCGGACCTGCGCGCCCAGGGTGTGGTGCGCGCGATCGGCGTCGGCATGAACCAGTCGCGGATGCTCGTCGACTTCGTCAAACGCGCCGACCCGGACCTCCTGCTCGCCGCCAACCAGTGCACGCTGCTGCGCCGGTCGGCGTTCGAGGAGCTGCTACCCCTGTGCCAGGAGCGCGCCATCCCCGTCGTCGCGGCCAGCCTCCTGCACCGCGGCGAGCTGGCCGTTCCGCCGGCCGACGCCTCCGAGGAGGTGCGGCGGATCGCGGCGGCCTGCCAGGAGCACGAGGTCCCGATCACCGCCGCGGCCCTGCAGTTCCCCTTCCAGCATCCCGCGGTCCACTCGATCCTCGTCGGCGCCCACGAGCCGGCCCAGATCACCGCCAACCTGGCCGCCCTGCGGCACCCCGTACCCGACGACCTCTGGAAATGTCTGGCTGATCAGCCCCGGCCCGGCCCCCTGTAGACGAGCAGGTAGCGCCAGAACAGCAGGCGGCGGATCGAGGCTCCGGGCAGCAGCGTCGCCGCCTCGGCCGTGATCTCCGGCAACGTCATCATGGCCTTGGCGACCACCATTTCGGTGGGAGCCTCCTCCGCCTGCGGCCGGGCCGCCGAAAGGAGACGCGCGACCGCGTTCACCGGCACCGCGCACAGACTGACCGCGAAGTCCGCGGGCGTGCTCTCCCGATAGCAGCCGAGGATCGCGAGCACCCCACCGGGAGCGAGCGATCCGCGTAACCGGCTGACCGTCTCGAAGGGCACATGGTGGATGCTGGCCAGGCACGAGACGAAGTCGTACTTTCCGCCCGGCAGCTCGGCCACTGCGATGTCGGCCTGCTCGTACCGTACGGGACCCGGGATCGAGCGGGCCGCCTCGACGGCCTCGGCGGAGGAGTCGATCGCGTCGACCACCAGCCCCCTCGCGGCCAGCCGCCGCGCGAACCGCCCGGTCCCGCAGCCCACGTCCAGGGCGGTCCCGGCGCCCTCGGGAACCTGCTTGAGCAGAAGCGGATGATAGTGGTCATTGTGGTTGAACGACATGGCACGCAAAGCTATCGCTGCGGGAGGAGCTTGATCGTGCTTTCGGCGTGCCGCTCCACCTGGGCCCGGCTGTACAGGAGCGGGAAGTAGTCGCTCGACCGCCAGCGCTCCGCCAGATCCCGATAATGCGGGCTGCGGGGATCGCCGGACTGGCCGGGAGCGTTGACCGCGCGCGAGTCGTCCCACTTGCCGACGTCGAGCACCATCTTGAACGACGCTCCGGACGTCTGCTGGTAGGTGGCGGCGTTGTTGGAGGAGGCGTCCACCGTGTACGCCGAGCCGCCCCGGGGGAAGGGACCGACGTTCGCGCCGACCGGGCTCGTGAACTCGGTGTACTGCAGCGCGCCCCACGTCCACAGCCGCGGGTCGGCACCGAGCCGCCCGGCGACCTCGCGGTAGGCGGCGGCCAGTGTCGTGGCCAGCAGGTCGTCCCGCACGGCCTTACCTCCGGTCCCGAACCAGCGGTCCGGGTTCTCCAGCGCCTCGATCAGCACGCGGACGTCGAAGACGGGGATGGAGTCGGCCACCGCCGGCGGCAGCACCGCGCGGCGGAAGGCGGGCCCGAGATGACGCGAGAACCACGGCTCGAACAGGGCCGCCTCCGGCGAGTCCGCGCCCGTCGCCCCGTCCCAGGACCGGAGCAGCGTCAGCGCCCGCTGAGTGTCCGGATCCGCGCTCGTCAGGCCGGCGAGCACGCGCACGATCCGCTGCGCGGGCTTGGACACCTTGTCGGCCTGCAGACGGATGGAGTCCTCGACCGAACTCCGCGGGCTCGCCGCGAGCACCTCGTCGATCCGCTGCTTGCGGTAGGGAGGATCCCACTCGTACCCCACCTGGATCGGGTGGTTCGCGGGCAGGTCGAAGTCGTTCGCCGACGAGATCAGCCCCCGCGGCGGATTGTAGGAGCGGGGCAGGCGGGCGCCGTCGTAGAAGCCCTTCCATTCGTAGCGGCCGTCGCCCGGCACGGGCAACAGGCCGTCATAGCCGTTGCGCCGGGGGGTGAGGCCACCGGGCACCCAGCCGATGTTGCCGGAGGTGTCGGCGTACACCTGGTTCTCGGGCGGGCCGCCCCAGGTGCTCATGGCCGCGGCGAACTGCTTGAAGTCGCGGGCGCCCATGTAGGTCAGGCTGCCGAAGTAGGGAGAGGTGCCGGGCTCCAGCCAGGTGGTGCGCAGGGCGTACGCGAGGTTGCGCTGCTTGTCGATCTTGAGCACGGGGCCGTGCCTGGTGAAGGGCAACTCCACCTCGACCGGCGAGCCGCCCGCGACCGGCACCTTCTCGGTGATCGTCGTGAAGGGCTCCCAGCCGTCGCCGTACCGGTACCTGCCCGGGTCGGCGGGATCGAGCTGGTAGACGTAGAGGTCTTCCTGGTCGGTGCCGAAGATGGTCAGGCCGAACGCGACCGTGCCGTTGTGCCCGATCGAGATCCCCGGAAGCGCGGGTTCACCGGCCCCGATGACGTCGATCCCGGGCGCCGACAGATGGGCCATATAGCGCAGGGCGGGCGCCGTCAGCGACCGGTGCGGGTCGCTGGCCAGGATGGGACGGCCCGTCGTGGAGCGGCCCGGCGAGACCGCCCAGCTGTTGCTGCCCTCACTGGCCGCGGGGTCGCGAGGGGCCAGGCGTAGCGCGCCGTTCTGGACGACCACGCCCCGCGTGGCCAGATCATAGGTCCGCAGCACGTCCACGGGCACGGAGCAGGGATCGAGCCCCTTGGGCAGGGTCGTGGTGTGATCGGGTTCCAGGCGCCACAGGGCTCCGGCGGCCTCGATTCCTCCCGCGCACACGATGAGCGAGCGGAGCACCTCGCTGAAGACGTTCTTGGAGATGCCGTGGCTTCTGATCCGCACCACGTCCTCCGGCCGCCACAGCGCGGGCGTGTATCCGAGCTGCCGGAACTCCGGCGGCATGCTGTCCGGATTCCGCTGGAGCCACCGCACGTAGGCATTGACGCCCTCGGTGAAACGGGTCGCCGCCTGCTTCGCTCCGGGGCCGTAGCTCGCCCATTCCCGGTCCATGTCCCCGCGATACAGGAACATCCTCGTCGCCTTGTCCTGCTCCACGTAGGCCGGGCCGAACACCGAGGAGAGCTCCCCCAGGCCGCGGCGGCGCCAGAGGTCGATCTGGAACAGCCGGTCCCTGGCGGCGTTGAATCCCTGGGCCAGGAAGAGGTCGTCGGTGTTCCGGGCGTAGATGTGCGGCACACCCCACTCGTCCACGATCAGCTCGACCGGCTGCCTGAGCCCCGGGACGACCTGGTCCGTGGCCTGCCGCGACCGCGCCGCGACGGGCGGCGCGGTCAGGCTCAGCACAAGGACGGCGGCCAGCGCCGCTCCGGCACGCAGGCGTCTCCGCATGGCACAGCACCTCTCGGTGGGGTGTGGGGTCCGGGCCCCTCGGCGACTTCCATGACAGGACGCCTGCGCTGATTTCGGCCAGCGAATTCGGGATATTTAGGGGGCCAGGCGGCGGAAAAGTCCCCTGAACCCCCTCCGCACTTCATCTGTAGGGGTTGGGTAGGGGTGGCTAGGCGCACGTCTTCTGCTCGACGTCACACAGCTTGACTTCGGGGAAACGAGGTGACCGCTCGTCGAGCAGCGGTTGCGGCCTCGCGCGCAGGTGCAGGTCGAAGAACGCCGCCACGTATGTGCGGGTGATCGCCATGGAACGGGCAGGGGGCAGGCCGGTGTTCCGGTAGATGCCGATCTGTTCGCCCAGCACGGCGATGTCGGTGAACGAGACGTGCTCCGCCCCCGCCAGCACGAGCCAGCGCTTCCATCCCGTCAGGTTCTGCCAGACGCCGTCCCACGAAACGTCCTTTCCGCCCGGGCTGTGCTTCGCCTGCGTGCCCAGGAAGAGGAACGGCCGCGACAACCCGCTCTGCGGAACCGGGACGAACGCGGTGCCGTCGATGTCGATCCCGGCGCGTACCCTCGGGTCCTTGAGCATGGCACCCACGGCGCTCGCGCCGCCCGCCGAGTGACCGGCCATCGCGATTCTGGACGGGTCGATCAGCGCGGCGCTCTTCCATTGGGGGCGTGCGCGCGTCAGCGCGTCCAGCACGAAGGAGACGTCGGCCGCCCTGGTCGCGCCAACCTTGTCCCAGAATGTCTGGTCCTTCTCCTTGACCTGGCATGCCACACAGGTGGTGATCCGTCCGCCGGGGAAACTCGTCGCGCTCTCGTACGTGTGGCCGATGGAGACCACCGCGTACCCTCTGCTCGCCAGGTCCTCGGCCAGCGCGGTGAGCGAGCTCCGGGGCTCGGTGAAGCCGGTGGAGAGCACCACCAGCGGCAGTCCGCGCCGACGGCCGGCGGGTTCCGCGTCGGTGGTCGCGTTGGTCCGCGTCTTGCTGAGCAGGTCGAGCGGCAGACCGATTATCTCCCCGTCTTTCATGAGAAGTTCTGATTCCTTGGCAGTCATGTACGGAGCCGGCTTCCGGCCGCGAGATGTCGCCGGGTACCACAGGGAGACCATGAGTTCCCTCGCCTTCACGCTGGGCACCCAGGGGTCGGCGCGGGAGGTGTCCCTGAGGTACAAGGACGTGGTGCCGACCGGCTGGGACCCGGTCGGTTTGGGCAGGTACGGCGTGCCGCTCCGGAGCCCCACCAGCCCGGCGGAGGCGGGCCTGGCAGGGTTCGGTGACGGCGTGCGCGAGGGGCCGTCGGACCGGGCCGGCCCGGCCGCGGAAGCGCAGGAGGTGACGGTCACGAAGGCGAGCAGAGCCGCGACGGCGGTGACGCCTCGGCGGATCCGGCGGCGCGGCGCCGGATTGATCACATGACCCATGAACTGGTGTCCTTCCGGATCGGAGCGGCCGCCGCGATGAAATCTCCACGGACGGCCGATGGCAGCAAGCAAGCTATGCGCGCAGGAGATTCGCCCGCGTCGGCTGTCATGCCGATATCGACCCCCTCTTGGGGATGACGCCCAGCCGTGTCATCCCTGCGATGTACTCCTGGAGGACGTCGAGCCCGGTCACCGAGGCTGACGCGGACCTACCGCGCAGTCGGGACAATGCATCAGTGACAGTGAGCGAACGACGTGGATGGTGGCAGCTCGGGCTGGATGCGCTGCGCCCCGAGCAGGAACCCGCCCGGCCCTCGCGCCGATCACTCCTCGCAGACCTGCTGCTCGCGATCCTTCTGACCGTTGTCGCGGTGGCCGCGACAACGGTCAGCACGACCGACGGTGGTCTCCGCCGCCTCGACGTGCGCCAACACTCCCTGATGGAGCCCTTGCGACTGCGGCCCGCTCCTCAGCCACGAAGCGGCGATGTCCGGCCCGACAGTCTGGTCCGGCAGGTCAATCCCCCAGCCGACCCGGGCCCGCTTCCCCTCCTGGTGGTTCTGACAGCGTTGCCGCTGGCGGTGCGGCGGCTGTATCCGCTGATCACCTTCTGGGTGGTGCTGGTCGCGGCATTGGCCACCTCCGACGACGCGACCTGGATCACCGTGCTGACGTTCGCCATCGCCGCCTATGGCGCCGTGACTCACAGTCGTTACCGGGCGCTGGCGATGGGCGGCCTCGTCCTCGCGACCGTCCTGGCCGGCGCGGCCTTCCAGGACTCCGTACCGCCGTTGCCGAGTTGGCTGGGCCCGTTCGTGGTAGTGCTCAGCGCTGGAGTCGCCGCGAGCCTCGGCCGGTTCTGGAGACGACAGATCGACGCACTGCGGCAGACTCAGGAGGAGGACATGCGCCGGGCCGTCGAGGTGGAGCGCTCGCGGATCGCCGCCGAACTCCACGACGTCGTCACCCACAATGTGAACGTGATGGTCATCCAGGCCGGAGCGGCGCGCAAGGTCATGGACACGGCCCCGGATCGGTCGAAGCAGGCCATGCTGGCGGTCGAAGCCGGCGGCCGGGCCGCCATGGCCGAACTCCGCCACGTCATGGGTCTGCTCGCCGGTCCGGAAAGCGCGCGGGCGGTAGACAGCGCCGACGGGCTCGAACCACAACCGGGACTCGACCAGCTGAACTCCTTGATCAAACGGGTTCGCGAAGCCGGCGTACCGGTCAGCGTCGAGGTCTCTCCACCGCCCGGCCCGCTGCCGCCGGGGGTGGACCTGGCCGCGTACCGCGTCGTACAGGAGGCCTTGACCAACACGATCAAGCACGCGGCCGGCGCCGCGGCGTCCGTCACGATCGGCCACAGCGGCGACTGGCTGGAGATCGAGGTCACCGACACCGGCGGCAGGCAGACGACGCGCGCCGGAGACGGCCAGGGCAGGGGCTTGATCGGGCTACGCGAACGGCTCGCGCTCTACGACGGCACCCTGGAGGCGGGACCAACGAGCGGCGGCGGCTACCAGATCAAGGCGAGACTTCCATGGACTCTCACGTGAACCGGCCGCTGCGCGTGGTCATCGCCGACGACCAGGCGCTGGTACGCAGCGGGTTCGGGATGATCCTCGCCGCCGAGGGCATCGAGGTTGTCGCCGAAGCGGCCAACGGTGCCGAAGCCGTCGCCGCCGTCCGGCGCACCTTGCCCGACATCGTGCTGATGGACATCCGGATGCCGGAGATGGACGGCCTCGAAGCCACCCGGCAGATCATGGCAGGCGCCGCGGACGAGACCCGCGTCCTCATCCTGACCACCTACGACCTCGATCACTATGTCTATGCGGCGCTCACCATGGGGGCCAGCGCGTTCCTGCTCAAGGACGTCACACCCGAGCACCTGGTGGCCGCGGTGCGCCTGGTCCGCGCGGGTGACGCCCTGCTCGCCCCGTCGATCACCCGCCGCCTGGTCGAACGCTTCGCCCGCCGTGACGAGGCCAGGGCGGCCGTTCACCGTGACCTGTCGGAGCTGACGCCCCGGGAGCTGGAGGTGCTGCGCCTGCTCGCCACCGGGCTGAGCAACGCCGAACTCGCCGACCGGCTGAGCCTCAGCCCGACGACGGTGAAGACCCACGTCGCGCGCATCCTGTCCAAGCTCGGCCTCAGGGACCGGGTTCAGGCGGTCGTGCTGGCGTACGAGACGGGCTTGGTCGCCCCCGGCTCCCCCGCCGACCGGCCGCCAGGGAGCGCGCGAGGGCCGTCGTAAGCGCCGGACCCGGATGCCGAAAGGTCCGCGAACTCCGGACGAAGACCTCCCGAAGCTCACGGACCCTGTCACCGGCGAGGCTAGCGCCGCACGTGCACCGGCACGCCCTTGCCGAGCAGTCCGGGCAGCTCGACCGCCACGTTCATCGGCATCCGCACGCACCCGTGAGACGCCGGGTACAGCGGCACCGACAGCGCTCCGTGGAAGGCGATGCCGCCGTTGAAGAAGATCGGGTTGTACAGCTGCCCCAGGTACGACCTGTGCCAGCCCTTGGCCCGCCACGTCGTCTTGTAGTCACCCGTGGGCGTCCTGGCCGAGCCGCAGAAGCGCTGACTCTTGCCCTGCCACTTCGCCGTCTCGCAGTACGGGACGCCGCTGCCGGACGAGATGTGGGTGATCAGCTTCACCTGGCCGTCGACGTACAGGACCATGATCTGCTTGGTCAGGTTGACCTCGGCGCGGGTCGGCTTGCCGTTCTTGACCAGGACCTTGGGGGTCCTGGGGTTCTCCAGCGCGGTCCACGTGCGCTTGGCGATCGTGCTGGTGGGCCGGATGCCGTTCACCTTCTGGAAGGCCCACACGGCCGTCATCGTGGACCCGCCGTAGCTGCCGTCGGCCCGGCCCGGACGGTAGCCGAGCTCTTTGAGGCGCGTCTGCAGCCAGGTGACCGCTTTGCCCTTGGCGCCCAGCTTGAGCGTCTTCTTGGGCGCGGCCACGGTCGTGGTGGGCCCCGCCTCGGAGGCCGCCACACTCGGCGGTGCCGGGGTGGGTGTCGTTGTGACGGAAACGATCGCGGGCGCGGCCGCCGACCGCGCATGGGTGACGGTCGTACCGCACCCTGTCAGGACTAGGGCGCCAGCCGTCAAGAGAGCAGCCACGCCGGGCAGCCGTCGATCCCCCACCCGTACCACCTCTCAAACCATGAACATTCTGATCAAAGGACCATGTCAGGTTAATGCAATGGTCAACCTGTTTAGAGTGTCCACATGTCTGAGAAGTTGCCTGCCAACGCCGTTCTGGTGGAAACAGCCCTTCGCGCGCTAGGCGCCGAGGGAGAAATCATCGTATTGCCGGAAAAAGCCCCAACTGCGGCCACCGCCGCCGCGCAGGTCGGCTGTGAGGTCGGCGCCATCGCCAACAGCCTCATCTTCGACGCGGACGGCACCCCGCTCCTCGTCATGACCAGCGGCGCGCACCGCGTCGACGTCGAGCTGATCGCCCGCACGGCGGGAGTCGAGAAGGTACGGCGGGCGACACCGGAGTTCGTCAGGGCGGCGACGGGCCAGCCGATCGGCGGCGTCGCGCCCGTCGGGCATCCGGCCCCGGTGCGGACCCTGGTGGACAACTGGCTGAGCAAGCACGAGGTCGTATGGGCCGCCGGCGGGCATCCGCTCACGGTCTTTCCCACCACATTCGATGAGCTGGTACGGATCACCGGTGGTACCCCCGTCGACGTCGAGTAGTGTGCGACGCGTGATCGAGTTTCGTGGGGCGGGACAGGCGGAGTTCACCGAACACCTGGACACGGTGATCGGCATCTACGCCGCCGCCATGCGCCCGCCCTCGGACCAGATCACCGGCCGCAAGGCCATCATGCGGAATCACGGGACATACCCATATTTTCAGTGCTATTTCGCTGAATTGCGTGGGGAGCCGGGGGCGTACCCCTCGAAGATCGTCGGCTTCGCCTACGGCTTCCGGGGCGAGCCGGGCCAGTGGTGGCACGACGTCGTGTTCCGCGCGCTGGAGAGCCAGTCGGGCAGGGAGGTCGCCGACGCCTGGCTGGGCAACGCCTTCGAACTGGCCGAGATCCACATGCACCCCGACTATCAGGGCAAGGGCATCGGCCGGGCGATGATCGCCACCCTGTGCGCGGGCCGCCGCGAGCGCTCGGCGGTTCTGTCCACCCACGACCGCCCCACCACGGCCCGCCACCTGTACGCCAGCATGGGCTTCACCGACCTGCTGAGCCCGTTCCTCTTCCCGGGCGGCTACGAGCAGTACGCGATCATGGGCAGGCCCCTCCCCCTGTGACCACGACGGCTGATTCCCGGCCCTGACCCGGTCGGTTCCAGGTTCGGTTCGTACCAGCGCGGCTCCGCCCTGTTCGCGGCACCACCGGCATAATGTAGACGATCAACCTGGCGCCCCCAACCGGGTCAATCCCGGGCACATCCCCCTGCACCGACGCCCATGTCACACCACCGGACGTCCGGCAGGAGGAACTTATGCGTCTCGTCACACGAATCGGAGTGGCCGCCACTCTCCTGGTTGGCCAGGGCACCCCGCCCGAGCCGACCGCCACTCCCACACCTACGCCCACACCCACACCCACCTCGACCGCGAGCGCCGGCAAAAAGGGCTCCAAGACCGCCATCCCCCCTGCGCTGAAGAACGTCCCGTCGCTCCGCGTCCTCCCCTGGGATCCCCGCCAGGCCAGCCACGTCCGGATCTTCGTGCACTGCCCTCCGAAGGCGAATCACGCGCTCATCGGCTCCACCGCGTTCGCCCTGAAGGGGTCGAGGCGCCTCTACCGGGAGGTGGGGCTGGGACTCTCCAGCCGAGGTCTGGCACACCGCGCCGTGTCCATCTCCTACTCCGCCCTGCCTGGATTCCACGGTGCGCACCTGAAGTGCGTGAAGGTCAAAATGAACCAGAAGACACGCATCAGGCGCATCCGGGTCCTGGGCCGGGATGCCACGCCTCTCTACGTGCGCAGGTTCAGCATCTGGCAGTTCTTCGACTAGGCCGGAAGGTGAACCGGCGTGTCATGGCCGTCTCGTGACCCGCGGTTTGCCGCCCGTCACTCTGGGCAATCTTCACTACGTAGGGCAACCGGCCATCCGCCCGATCCCCCTGCGGGCGGAGCACCGGCACGAGATCCTCTTGCCGGGGGGCCCGTTCTTCCTCTCCCCCGATGGAGGTATCCCTTTCCAGGGACCCGAGCACGACGGACCTTCTTCTTCCCCTCCCCCGAAGGGGCTATCCCTCTCTAAGGACCTCAGCCACCATGGACGTCACAGGGATCGAGACGGTCGTGTGACGAACCACCCGGGCACCCTTGTGGTCACCGCACCAAAGGACCTAGACGGCCCAGGGAGGAGTCGTAACGGCGGCAAGCCGGGGAACCCGTAAGCGTAACCCTGGACAGACCTCAGCCCCGGTCGGCGACTGGCGGCCCACCGGGCCGGCCGTACAAAAGACCGCTTGTCACTCGCACGAACGGCCAGATCAGCGCAGACGCCCGCACGAACGGCCAGATGAGCTTCGGGTCACGCGGACAGCGCCTCGACCGGAGCAAGCCGCTCGAACACCTCGCGAGTCGCGCTGGACCGGTTGAAGGTGATGAAGTGGATCCCCGGTGCGCCCTCATTCAGCAGCCGCTGGCAGAGCTCCACCCCGTGGTCGATGCCCAGCCGCCGCACGGCCGCCGGGTCGTCGGCCACCGCCTCGAAGCGGGCCGCCAGCTCCGCCGGGAACGGCGCCCCCGACAGCTGCTCCGACCTGGCGATCGTGCTCATCTGCGTGACCGGCATGATGCACGGGATGATCGGCGTGTCACACCCCTGCTCCGCCACCCGGTCGCGCAGCCGCAGGTAGTCGTCGGCCTCGAAGAACATCTGGGTGATCGCGTAGTCGGCGCCGGCCCGGCACTTCTGGACGAAGAAGTCGGTGTCGGACTCGATCGACGGCGAGCGCGGGTGTTTGTACGGGAACGCCGCCACGCCCACGCAGAAGTCGCCCACCTGCCGGATCAGCCGCACGAGCTCCTCGGCGTAGAGGACGCCTTCCGGATGCTGGACCCACTCGCCCGTCGGGTCACCGGGAGGGTCGCCCCGCACGGCGAGGATATTGCGCACCCCCGCGTCCGCGAAGCGGCCGATCAGGTGACGCAGCTCGCGGATCGAGTGGTTGACCGCGGTGAAATGCGCCACAGGGGTGAGCGTGGTGTCGTGGGCCAGCCGTTCGACGATGTCCACGGTGCGGTCGCGGTTGGAGCCGCCCGCGCCGTAGGTCACGGACACGAACGTCGGCCGCAGCGACTCGAGCTCTCTGATCGCCCGCCACAGCTGCCGTTCCCCCTCGTCCGTCTTCGGCGGGAAGAATTCGAAGGAGAACGACCGGCCACCGGACGCGAGAAGCTCACGGACGGTGGGAACACGATCGGGCAGGATGGAGGGTCGACCAAGCGCCATGTGACCCAGGCTACCGCCACAAGCCCCGTCCCTGGAGATCCAGCTTGGCGGCCAAGTCGTCCCTGGAGATCCGACTCGGCCGCCCGGCCACTAGTCTCAGATGCATGACCACTGACGCCGCGAGCCTGGACGCCCTGCGTGCCAAGGTGGACGCCGCGCTGCGGGCGTTCGTCCAACGGCAGCTGCCCGCCCTCGGCGACACCGAGCTCGAGCCGCTCCGCGCGGCCGCCGAAGACCTGCTGTCCGGCGGTAAGCGGCTGCGCCCGGCCTTCTGCTACTGGGGGTGGCGGGGCGCGGGCGGCACCGACGTGCCCGGGATCTTCACCGCCGCCGCCTCGCTGGAGCTGCTCCAGGCCAGCGCGCTGGTGCACGACGACGTGATGGACAAGAGCGACCTGCGCAGGGGCATGCCGTCCGCGCACCGCCGCTTCGAGGCCATCCACGAGAAGTCGGGCTGGCACGGCTCGGCGGAGCAGTTCGGGGAGGGCGCGGCGATCCTGCTGGGCAACCTGCTGCTGATCTGGTCCGGCGAGATGTGGCGCAGCAGCGGCCTGCCGCCCGAGTCCCTGTCGGCGGCCCAGCCGGTGCACGACCACATGCGTACCGAGCTGATGTGTGGTCAATATCTCGACCTGCTGGAGCAGGCGCACGGCGAGAACACCTTCGAGTCCGCCCTGCGCGTCGCCCTCTACAAGAGCGGCAAATACTCCGTCGAACAACCGCTCCGCCTCGGCCTGGCGCTCGCCGCCGGCAGCCTGGAGCCGTGGATGGACGAGCTCTGCATGGAGTACGGCCGGCGGGTCGGCATCGCCTTCCAGCTGCGCGACGACATCCTGGGCGTGTTCGGCGACCCGGCGCAGACCGGCAAGCCGGCAGGCGACGATCTGCGCGAGGGCAAGCGGACGATGCTCGTCGCCCGGACGCTGGCCGCGGCCTCACCCGGCGACGCCGAGACGGTGCGCGCGCTGCTCGGCGACCCCGGACTCGACGAGGACGGAGTGGCCGCGCTGCGGGGCATCATCGAGGGCACCGGGGCGCTGCGCCAGTGCGAGGACATGATCGGTGACTACCTCGGCGAGGCGCTGACGTTCCTCGGCAAGGCGCCCATCACACCGGACGCCCGCGCGGCCCTGTCGGACCTGGCGGTGGCCGCCACCTCACGCACAACCTGAGCCACCTCACGCACAACCTGAGCCACCACACGCACTACCGGTCACTCTCACGCACGCCTGAGCGACCTCACGCACACGGTGAGTGGCCGCACGTACACGGTGAGTGGCCGCACGTACGAGCTGAGTAGGGCGCGGGCGCCGGGCGGCGCCCGCGCGCGTCCGTCAGCGGGCCAGGCGCTTGGCGAACTCCGCTGCCGCGGCGCCCGGGTCCTCGGCGTCCGTGATGGCGCGTACCACCACGACCCGTTCGACCCCATACGACCGCACCTGGTCGAGATTGCCCAGGTCGATGCCGCCGATGCCGAACCACGGCCGCCCGCTGCCGAGCGACGCCGCGTGCCGGAGCAGCGACGGCCCCGGCGCGTGGCGGCCCGGCTTGGTCGGCGTCGGCCAGACGGGACCGCAGCAGAAGTAGTCGACGCCCTCCTCCACGGCCGCGGCGGAAGCCTCGGCGATGGAGTGGGTGGACCGTCCGATGAAGACATCGTCGCCGAGTATCTCTCGCGCGACCTTCACCGGAAGATCATCTTGCCCCAGGTGGAGCACGTCGGGCCGGGCGGCGTACGCGATGTCGGCCCGGTCGTTGACCGCCAGCAGCCGGCCATGCCGGTCGCAGGCGTCGCGGAAGACCTCGAGGAGCGCGAGCTCTTCGCGCGCCTCCAGGCCCTTTTCCCGCAACTGGACGATGTCCACGCCCGCGGCCAGCACCGCGTCGAGGAAGTCGGCCAGGTCACCGCGTTCGCGACG
This sequence comes from Nonomuraea sp. NPDC050680, assembly GCF_040654555.1. NCBI lineage: Bacteria > Bacillati > Actinomycetota > Actinomycetes > Streptosporangiales > Streptosporangiaceae > Nonomuraea > Nonomuraea sp. NPDC050680. The sequence continues at coordinate 323,792 of NZ_JBFAIF010000001.1, forward strand.
GCCGTCCGTACAGAGGTAGAGGCGGGCGTCAGAAAGCGAGGGCTTGGGCACGCCGCTTGACCTCGGTATGGCGACCGGCCCTGATGGCGTCGACGGGCGAGCCGGGCAGGGAGTCGTCAGGGGTGAAGAGCCAGCGAAGCGACTCGATGTCGTCGTAACCGGAGTCTCGCAGCACGGAGAGTGTGCCGGGCAGACCCTTCATCACGTCCTTTCCGTCAAGGAACACCGCGGGCACTTGTGGCCCACCACCACCCCGGCGCACACCGAGCAGTTTCCGATCCTTGAGGAGTTGCTTGGCCCGCCCTATCGAGAGGTCGAGGCGCGCGGCCACTTCGGGGAGAGTGAGCCACTCGGCGACGAGTTGGTCGGTCTCCCGGTCGATCTGCGCAACAGAAAGCGTCACGAAACCACAACTACCACATGGCGTGCTTGCTCAAACAACACAATCCCGTAGGGAGACGTCGGGATCTACCAGGCGTTCGGCGTCTACGCGGTGTCCGGCTTCGATGATTCTGCGGCCCTGGACGAGGTCTCGGGGCCGGTCCACGGCGAGTACGGCGGCCAGGGTGTCGTCCGAGGTGAGCCAGCAGGCCGACCATTTTCCGCCGAGTTCGCCTCGGTAGAGGAGGCGGTCTCCGGCCGGGTGGTGGCCCGCGTACTGGACCATGTGGCCGAACTGCTCGGACCAGAAATAAGGCACCGGGTCGTAGGCGGCCTCCACGCCCAGCAGCGTGGCGGCGGCCACCTCGGGCGAGTTGAGCGCGGCGTCCCAGTGCTCGACCCTCAGCCTGGTCTCGAACCGGCGCGACCACCAGGCCGCGCAGTCGCCCACGGCCACGACGTTCGGCAGGGAGGTGCGCAGGTGCTCGTCGGTGACGACGCCGTTGTCCAGGTCGATGCCGGAGCCCGCGAGCCAGCCGACGGCCGGGCGTACTCCGACACCGGTGACGACCACATGCGCCTCGATGAGGCTTCCGTCCGCGAGCGTGACGCCGCCGTCGTCCACGGAGCCGACCAGGGTGTTGAGCCGCAGGTCGATGCCCTCGTACCAGCCCTGGGTGCGGGCGCCGATCTCGGGACCGACCGCCTGGGCGAGCGGGGTGGGGCCCGCCTCGATCACGGTCACCTCGCAGCCGGCCCGGCGGGCGGCGGTGGCCACCTCGGCGCCGATCCAGCCGGCGCCGATGATCACCACCTGGGCACCCTTGACGAGCCGGGCACGCAGCTCCAGTGCGTCGTCGAGGGTGCGCAGCACGTGTTGGCGGCCGTCGCCGGGCAGCGTGATCGGCTCGGCTCCGGTGGCGATCACCAGGCCGTCGTAGCCGAGCTCGCCCTCGGTGGTCTCGACGACGCCGGGACGCAGTGCCTTGACCGAGACGCCCGGCCAGAAGTCCACCTCCAGCACGGCGAGGTCGGCGTCGACGAAGCTGGAGTCACTGCTGCCCGACAGGACCGCCTTCGACAGGGGTGGCCGGTCGTATGGCCGGTGCCGCTCCTGCCCGATCAGCGTGATCCTGCCGTCGAACCCTTTCGCGCGCAGCGCCTCGACACTCCGTACGCCGGCCAGACCGGCGCCTGCCACCACCACATGATTCACGTTCAAGACCATAACGGGGCCCGTGCCTGGGCGTCGCGCCGAGGCCGTAGGGTGGAGACGTAAGACGCGCGGGAGTCCGGCCGTTACCGGGCTGAGAGGAAGGCTGCACCGGGCCTTCGACCGCAAGACACCTGATCCGGATCATGCCGGCGAAGGGAGCGGACGTGGACATCGTCGTAGGCGGCGGGATCGTCGGGCTGTCCATCGCCTGGCGCCTGTCCCGCTCGGGGCGGCCGGTCACCGTGGTCGACCCCGCTCCGGCCACTGGGGCCTCGCACGCGGCGGCGGGCATGCTGGCGCCGGTGAGCGAGGTCACCTACACCGAGGAGCCGCTGCTCCGGCTGGGCCTCGCCGCACTGCGCCGCTGGCCGTCCTTCGCCACCGAACTCGCCGCCGACGCCGCCCTCGATGCTGGTGCGGGACCCGCCGCCAACCGCACTCACGGGGGCGGCCTCGATACTGGTGCGGGACCCGCCGCCTCCGACATCGGCCTCCATACTGGTGCGGAACCCGCCGCCTCCGACATCGGCCTCCATGCTGGTGCGGGACCCGCCGCCAACCGCCTTGACGAGGCCGGGGCATCTGAAGCGGTCGGGAGCGGGCTCAGCGAGGCCGCGCGGGCCGGGCTGGACTTCCGGGTCGACGGGACGCTGGCCGTGGCGTTCGGGGCCGACGATCTGGCGGCGCTCGGTGAGCTGGCCGCGTTCATGGAGAAGCTGGGGCTACCGGTCGAGCGGCTGACCGGGCGCGAATGCCGTCGGCTGGAGCCCATGCTGGCGCCCTCCGTACGCGGTGGGCTGCTGGCCCGTGGAGACGCCTGGGTGGACCCGCGCCGTGTCACCGCCGCGCTCCTGGCCGCACTCGACCGCCTGGGCGTCCCACTCGTCCGGGCTCGCGCCAGCGAACTGCTCCGGGACGGCGACCAGGTCGTGGGCGTACGCCTCGCACCCCCGGACCGGACGGCCACCCCGGACCGGACGGCCACCCCGGACGGGACAGCCATCCCGGACCACGACCTCCCGCAGTCGGACATCCCCGCCGAGATCCGGGGCGAGCGTGTCGTGCTGGCGGCCGGGGCGTGGAGTGCCGGGCTGGCCGATGTCCCGGTACGGCCGGTCAAGGGGCAGATCATGCGGCTGAGCTCCCCTCAGCCCTTGCTCGGCAGGTGCGTACGCGGAACGGTGCACGGGAAATCCGTGTACCTGGTGCCGAGGGGTGACGGTGAGCTGGTGGTCGGGGCGACCCAGGAAGAGCTGGGGTTCGACACGAGGGTGACGGCGGGCGGACTGTACGAGCTGCTGCGGGACGCCCACGAACTGGTGCCGGGCGTCACCGAGCTGGAGATCGCCGACGTGGTGGCGGGGCTGCGTCCGGGCACACCGGACAACGTCCCGCTCATCGGGCCCAGCGGGACCCCGGGGCTGGTGCTGGCCACCGGGCATCACCGGGGCGGGGTGCTGCTGGCCCCGCTCACGGCGGCCATCTTGCTGGGCGAGGAGAGCGAGCTCGCGGAGCTGTGCTCGCCGCTGAGGTATCGGGATATTTCATGATTGTGACCATCAATGGGGCCCCGCACGAGGTGCCCGACGGCACCACCGTGGCGCAGGCCGTACTCACGCTCACCACGGCCACGACCGGCGTGGCCGTGGCCGTGAACGACGAGGTGGTGACGCGGAGCGCCTGGGAGACGACGGCGCTCGGCGACAGCGACCGGATGGAAGTGCTGACGGCGGTGCAAGGTGGATGATCTACTCATAGCCGGAGAGAAGTTCTCCTCCCGGCTCATCATGGGCACCGGCGGCGCGCCGTCTCTGGAGGTGCTCGACCAGGCGCTGGTCGCGTCCGGCACCGAGCTGACGACCGTCGCCATGCGGCGGCTCGACCCCGGCGCGCCCGGCTCGGTGCTCGAGGTGCTGCGCGAACGCGGCATCAAGGTCCTGCCCAACACCGCCGGCTGCTTCACCGCGGGCGACGCCGTGCTGACCGCCCGGCTGGCCAGGGAGGCGCTCGGCACGAACTGGGTCAAGCTTGAGGTCATCGCCGACGAGCGGACGCTGCTGCCGGACCCGATCGAGACGTTCGACGCGGCCGAACGGCTGGTGGCCGACGGGTTCGTGGTGCTGCCGTACATCGGCGACGACCCGGCGCTGGCACGTCGCCTGGAGCTGGCCGGATGTGCGGCGGTGATGCCGCTCGGCGCGCCGATCGGCTCGGGCCTCGGCATCCGCAACCCGCACAACATCGAGCTCATCGTGGAGGCGGCCTCGGTGCCGGTGATCCTCGACGCGGGCATCGGTACGGCCAGCGACGCCGCCCTGGCGATGGAGCTGGGCTGCGACGCCGTACTCCTGGCCACGGCCGTGACCAGGGCGCAGCGGCCGGAGCTGATGGCGACGGCCATGAGAGCGGCCGTCCAGGCGGGCCGGTTCGCGCACCAGGCGGGCCGCATCCCCCGCCGCCGCTACGCGGAGGCCTCCTCGCCGACAGGCCCGTAGCCACGCGGAGGCCCCGGGCGGCCCCGTGGCCACGCGGAGGCCCCGGGCGGGTCCGTAGCCACCGACGCCACGCGGAGCCGACGAAACGGGATATGTCCGGATATGTTCAAGATAGGTGCGTTCCAACGAGCACGGCTCAGCATCGGTTTCGGATGGTCAGGCCTTGCCAGTGGCAAAACGCCCGTAAACTCAGCGGGGTGGACACGACGACAGCGGACCCTCTCGTCGGACGGCTGCTCGATGGGCGTTATCGCATCGAGTCCCGGATCGCGCGGGGCGGTATGGCGACCGTCTACCTGGCGCTCGACGTGCGGCTTGACCGCACGGTCGCGCTGAAAGTCATGCATCGCTCGCTCGCCGAGGACCCGGCGTTCGTGCGGCGGTTCATCGGCGAGGCCAAGTCTGTGGCCAGCCTCTCGCACCCCAACGTGGTGCACGTCTTCGACCAGGGCACCGACGGTGACGTGGTCTACCTGTCGATGGAGTACGTCCCCGGCAGGACGCTCCGCGACACCCTGCGCGACCGGGGCAGGCTGCCCGCCCGCGAGGCGCTGGAGATCATGATCCCGGTGCTCGCGGCCTTGGGCGCGGCCCATCAGGCCGGCATGGTGCACCGCGACGTCAAGCCCGAGAACGTCCTGCTCACCGACGACGGCCGGGTCAAGGTGGTGGACTTCGGCCTGGCCCGGGCCATCGAGGCGACCAACCAGACCCGCACCGGCGTGATGATCGGCACGATCGGCTACATGTCACCCGAGCAGGTCATGACCGGCGGCGCCGACGTGCGCAGCGACGTCTACGCGGCGGGCATCATGCTGTTCGAGCTGGTGACCGGCGAGCAGCCCTACGACGGCGAGACGCCGATGTCGGTGGCCTACCGGCACGTCCACGACACCGTGCCGCCGCCGTCCTCCGTGGCGCCGGAGGTGCCGCCGCTGATCGACACGCTGGTGACACACGCCACGGCCCGCTCCCCCGACGACCGGCCCGCCGACGCGACCGCGATGCTGGTGGCGGCCGTGGACGCGCACCGCATGCTGCCCCGTACGACGACGCCACCCCTGCACGCGGGAGCGTCCGGGGCACGCTCCATGCCGTACTCGATGCCTGACTCCAGGCCCGCCACCGCGCCGCACGCGATGACGCAGGTGGTGCCGAACCACACGATGATCCAGCCGCGCGAGGAGATGCCCGCGCGGCGCGCCGGTTTCCGGCCCAACTGGTTCCTGGTCGGGCTCGCCGTGGTCATGGTGGTGGCGGTGGCGCTGACGGGCTGGTACTTCTCGCAGACCACGTACGTGCCGGTGCCCGACCTGGTCGGCAAGGACCTGGCGGTCGCCCAGCGGGCCGCCGCCGCCCAGGGCTTCCAGGTGAAGACGGCCCCCGGCCAGCACGATGAGAAGGTGGCCGAGGGCCTCGTACTGAGGACCGACCCTGGACGCAACGTCGAGGTCGAGCGGGGGGCGGCCCTCACGCTGGTGCCCTCGCTGGGCCCGAAGCGGGTGCTGGTGCCCAACGTCGAGGGCATGTCCGAGCCCGAGGCCCGCACCGCGATCGGCAAGGCCGGGCTCGACGTCAACCGCGTCAGCCGGCAGGCCAACCAGGAGATCGCGCGCGGCAAGGTGATCCGCACCTCGCCCGACGTGGGCGAGAAGGTCAAGGAGAACTCGAAGGTCAACATCTACGTCAGCGCGGGGCTCGTGATGCCCGACGTCAGCGGCATGCCCAAGGACGAGGCGGCCAGCTACCTCGGCACCCAGGGCTTCCAGGTGCAGGTCAACGAGGTCGACGACAGGGCCGAGCCGTGCACGGTGATCGCGCAGGCGCCCAAGGCCAAGGCCGAGGTCGACAAGGGCGCGCAGGCCATGATCACGGTGGCCCGGTGCCAGACCGACTTCTGGGACTGGTTCAGCGGTGACAATGAGGACAACGAGGCGCGTGACGACCAGGAGTTCCAGCTCGTCCCGTCGGTGGTCGGCAAGAACACCGGCGACGCCAGGAACGAGTTACAGGGTCTCGGCTTCAGGGTGCAGATCCGCAAGCTCTCGGGCGATGGAGTCGTCCGGTTCCAGCGCCCGGCGGGCAACAGCGAGCGGCCGCCCGGCGCGACGGTGGTCCTCTGGCAGTGACCCGGCCGCAGGGCGACGGCCGCAGGGCGACGGCCGTCAGGCGAGGTTGCCGTGCAGCCGGACCCTGGCAAGTCCCCCGTCGGGATAGATGTCGACACGCACCCGCGTGACCGGCCCGGCGTGCTCCAGGCGGAACCGGTGCGGGGTGTCGGGCTGCAGCCGCGTCCTGGCCAGCAGTTCCACCTCACGGTCACCGTCGTAGCCGGTCATTGACACCCATCCGGGCGCGTTGAACAGCAGGTTCGTGGTGTCGATCTCGGCCAGCCGGATGACGCCGCGCGCGGCGAGCCGGATGACCAGCCACTCGTTCCCGGCCTCGCGCCGCCGCGCGGTCTCCCAGCCCTCCGCCTGGTGGCGGGCCGGCCCGGGGGCCAGGACGTTGTCGGGCGCCGAGTAGAACTCGTTGGAGCAGGCGATGACCCGCCCCCCGTTCGCCAGGGCGGCCAGGTCGAGGCCGAGCCCGTCGTAGAGGGACAGATCCGGCCGGACCTCGCCGTGTACGCGCAGCCGGGCGATCCCGCCGTCGGGATACATGTTCAGCCGCACGTGCGTGTAGCGGGAGTCGTCGGTCACCTCGAAAGCGTGCTCGGCGTCCCCCTTGAGGTCGCTCCTCGGCACGATCTCCACCCAGTCGGCGTCGGCGAGCTCGGCGGGCGACGGGTAGCCGTCCACGGCCGCGGCCTCGACCGAGGCGTGGGGCGGGTAGTTGCCCTTGAACCAGGCCGTGTCGATCACCACGCCGCGTACGACGCCCGGCAGCCCGAGCCGGACGATCGCCCAGTCGTGGCCGGGGTCGCGTCGGCGCCGGGTCTCCCAGCCGTCGTAGACCTGGCCCTTGTTGCCGAACGTCTCCGCCTGGAAGCCCGGTCGCCCCGGCCGGATCAGGCTCTCCTTCTCGGCGAAGGACTCGTCGCTGGCGGCGACCACGGAGCCGCCGAGGGTACGCAGCGCGAGATCGGGCAGGGCGGTGAAGCCGGGCATCTACTGCTCTCCCAACAGGAAGGCTCCGTGCGGTAGGCCGTCAGTGGGCCGGCCGCGGAGCCAGGTCGTAAGGACGGCGCCCTTGAGGAGGTGGCCGTGGTAGGGCGTCACCGGGTTCTTGTGGTGAAGGTGGGCCGCGTCGACCGGGCTGACGGCCGTAGCATCGAAAGCCACCAGATCAGCGTCGTTGCCAACCTTTATTGCGCCTTTTCCGGAAATATGGGCTATTGCCGCTGGTTGGGTGGACATCCAGCGCACCACGTCGGCCAGCCCGTGACCGCGGCGCGACGCCTCGGTCCACACGGCGGACAGGCCGAGCTGGAGCGAGGCGATGCCGCCCCAGGCCGCCGCGAACGAGGGCACCTTGAGGTCGGCCGGTGCGGGCGAGTGGTCGGAGACGACGCAGCTCAGCACGCCGCTCGTCAGCCCGTCCCAGAGCCGGTCGCGGTTGGCGGCGGAACGGATCGGCGGGCAGCACTTGTAGGCGGTCTCGCCCTCGGGCACCTGTTCGGCGGCCAGGGTCAGGTAGTGGGGACAAGTCTCGGCCGTGATGCGTACCCCTTCGGCCTGGGCGGCGGCCAGCGGCTCCAGGCAGTCGGCGCTGGAGACGTGCAGGATGTGCACCCGGGCGCCGCTCTCCCGGGCCAGCCGGATCACCTGCTCGACCGCGCTGCGCTCGGCCGCGCCCGGCCGGGAGTCCACGAACTCGCGGTACGTCGGACCCGCCGGCTCGGCGAGCAGCGCCGGGTCCTCGGCATGGACGACCATGAGAGCGTCGAACCCGGCGAGCTCCGTGAGCGCCTGGCCTACCTCCGAAGGGCTGAGCGGCGGGAACTCCTCCACGCCCGACGGCGACAGGAAGCACTTGAAGCCGTAGACACCGCGGTCGTGCAGCGGGCGCAGGTCCTTGACGTTGCCGGGGATCGCGCCGCCCCAGAAGCCGACGTCCACGTGACACTGCCCGGCGGCGGCGCGCAGCTTGGTGTCGAGCGCGTCCACGGTGACGGTGGGCGGGAGCGAGTTGAGCGGCATGTCCACGATCGTGGTGACTCCGCCCGCGGCGGCCGCCCTGGTGGCCGAGGCGAACCCCTCCCAGTGGGTGCGGCCCGGCTCGTTGACGTGCACGTGGGTGTCGACCAGGCCGGGCAGCAGCGCGAGGTCGCGCAGGTCGATGTCCTCGGCCGCCTCGATCGCGTCGCCGTACGCGCCGATCGCGGCGATCCGGCCATCGCGGACGGCCACTGAGGCGGCCCGCTCGCCGTCGGGAGTGACGGTCCTGCGCGATCGGACCACGAGGTCATAGCCGGTCATATCCACTCCTTCCTTGCCATACGCCGAGGCCCGTACGTCCGGTCAAAGGGTGTGGCCCGTACGTCCGGTCAAAGGCGGTCGGCGGCGAGCTTGGCCGCCAGGCGTTCGAGGAGCGCGGCGGCGTCGGCCATGCAGCGGGCCGGGTCGGGCTCCAGGTCGGTGAGGGCGTAGGCGGCCTCGATGCCGGCCGCCCGGAGCGCGGAGTCGGACAGGGTACGGCGACCGCACACGGCGACCACCGGCACACCGGCCCTGGCAGCCGCCTGGGCGACGCCGACAGGGGCCTTGCCGCGCAGCGACTGCTCGTCCAGCGAGCCCTCACCGGTGATCACCAGGCGGGCCCCCTTGACGTGCTCACCGAATCCCAGCAGGTCGAGAAGGTAGTCGATACCCGGCTGGACCTCGGCGTGCAGGAACGCCAGCGCGGCGAAGCCCACCCCACCCGCGGCACCCGCGCCCGGAGCCCCGGCGACGCCCATCGGGCGGGGCACGTCGTCGTGCTCGACGGCGCCCGCGAGACCGTGCGTGCGGGTGGCCACGGCGGCGAGGCGGGCGAGCGCGCGGTCCAGGACCGGCACGTCCTCCAGGGTCGCGCCCTTCTGCGGACCGTAGATCGCCGCGGCACCGTGCGGGCCGAGGAGCGGGTTGTCGACGTCGCTGGCCACCACCACCTCGATGCCGGACATGTCCGTGAAGCCGGTGATGTCGATGCGGTCGAGCCTGCCCAGGGCGGCTCCGCCGTACTCAAGCTCGTCGCCCTGAGCGTCGAGGAAGCGGGCGCCGAGCGCCTGCGCCATGCCCGCGCCACCGTCGGTGCAGGCGCTGCCGCCCAGGCCCAGCACGATGCGCTTGGCGCCCTGGCGGATCGCGTCGGCGACGAGCTCGCCGGTGCCGTAGCTCGTGGCGGTGAGCGGCTCGAGCCCGCCGGGGAGACGGCGCAGGCCGGACGCCTCGGCGAGCTCGACGACGGCGGTGTCTCCGCGCCGCGCGTACGAAGCCTGGACGGGCTCGCCCGTGGGCCCGGTGACCTGGTGGGAGACGCGGGTGAAGCCGCAGGCCACGACCGCGTCCACGGTGCCGTCTCCCCCGTCGGCCACCGGCAGCTCTATCGCCGGAACGCCCAGCCCCGCCGACACATGAGCCGCCACCTCGGCGGCGGTCAGCGACCCCTTGAACTTGTCGGGGGCAACGAGCACATGCTCAACCACTACGAACTCCCACACGATGACGAACGGCGAACGGCCCCGCCTCCGGGGAGACGCGACGATTCATCATCACATCTCGACGGACGGCGGCTCGAACTGGCGTCCGGTGCCGGCGGCCGGGACGCGCCCACCGCGTGCTTCACGGCAGAAGGGCGTGGTCACCGGTGGATCTCCTTGGTGGCGGTGATGCCATGCTTCTCGGCCAGCCGGGTCAGGCGGCGGTGGGCCTCGGCGCCCGCGCGGCCGAGCGCGTCATGGGTGACGGTCCTGAGCTCGTCGTCCTCGACGACCGTCTCGCCGCCGACCAGCAGCCGGGCCAGTGGCGGCTGGCGGGTGGCGAAGACCAGGCGGCAGACCGGGTCGGTCACCGCCGAGGCGAACGGCTCGTCCACCCGCCACAGCGCGATGTCGGCGAGCTTGCCCGCCTCCAGCGTGCCCATCTCGTCCGCACGGCCGAGGTTGCGGGCCCCGCCGAGCGTGGCGAGTTCGAGCGCCTGCCGGGCGGTCAGCGCGCCCGGACCGTACACGGCCCGCTGGAACAGCAGTGCCTGCCGCATCTCGCCGGACAGCGTGGTCAGCTCCGAGGAGGCGCTGCCGTCCACGCCGAGGCCGACGTTGGCGCCGCGGCGCAGCATCTCCGACACCCTGGCGATCCCGGCTCCCAGTCGCCCGTTCGACGAGGGGCAGTGCGCGGAGCCGGTGCCGGTGGCGGCGAGCTTGCCGATGTCGGAGTCGCTGAGGTGCACCGCGTGCGCGAACCAGACGTCGGGGCCGAGCCAGCCGAGCTTGTCCATGTACTCGACGGGCCGCATGCCGAACTGGGCGCGGCAGTGCTCCTCCTCCTCCAGTGTCTCGGCCAGGTGGGTGTGCAGGCGCACTCCCCGGTCCCTGGCGAGGGCGGCGGCCTCGGTCATCAGCTCGCCGCTCACCGAGAACGGCGAACAGGGCGCCACCGCGATCCGCAGCTTCGAGGAGAACGACGGGTCGTGGTGGACGTCGATGGCCTCGGCGGTGGCGGCGAGGATCTCGTCGAGCCGCTCGACGACGACGTCCGGGGGCAGGCCGCCCTGCGACTCGCCCCTGTCCATGGAGCCGCGCGCCGGGTGGAAGCGGAGGCCCAGCTCGCGCGCCGCCTCGATCTCGGCGGCGAGCAGGTCGCCGCGGCCCTTGGGGAAGACATAGTGGTGGTCGCTGGAGGTGGTGCAGCCGGACAGGGCCAGGTGGCCGAGCCCCGCGCCGGCCGCGCCCTTGACGACCTCGGCGTCCATGGCGGCCCACACCGGGTAGAGGGCCACCAGCCACTCGAAGAGCGTCGCGTCCTGGGCCAGGCCCTGCGAGGCCCACTGGTAGAGGTGGTGGTGGGTGTTGACCAGGCCGGGCGTGGCCAGGCAGCCGGTGCCGTCGATCCGGGCGGCCGGCGGGGCGGCGGGCGCTCCGGCCATGGGGCCGAGGCCGGTGATCAGATCACCCTCGATACGGATATATCCGGACTCAACCTCCGGCCCGGCAACAGGCGCGATGTAGACGTTGTCGATCTGCACAGAACCCGCCCGCACAGAACCGGCCCGCACAGAACCCGCCCGCACAGAATCCGACTGCGCGGATCCGGACGACGCGCGGTCACGGCTGGGTTGCGTGGGAGAGGTCACCTGGTGGCCGCCTTTCGCTCGGCCGCCAGCCGTACCGCGTCCAGGATCTTCTCGTAGCCGGTGCAGCGGCACAGGTTGCCCGCGAGGGCCTCGCGGATCTCCGCGTCGGACGGCCGGTCGACGCGTTCGAGCAGGTCGTGTGTCTGCACGAGCAGACCTGGCGTGCAGAAACCGCACTGCACGGCGCCGCTCTCGACGAACGCCTCCTGCACGGGGTCGAGCCGGTCGCCGTCGGCCAGGCCCTCGACGGTACGCACCTGACGGCCCTCGGCCTGCCCGGCGGCGACCAGGCAGGCGCAGACCGGCGTACCGTCGAGGTAGACCGTGCACGATCCGCATTCGCCCTGCTCGCAGGCGTTCTTGGAGCCGGGCAGGCCGACCCGCTCACGCAGCACGTACAGGAGGCTCTCGCCCTCCCACACGTCGTCGGCGCACTCCTCGCGGCCGTTGACGGTGAAGGTGACGCGCATCAGGCGGCCCTCCTTCCTCGGTAGTCGTTCCAGGCCCAGGTCAGCGTGCGGCGGGCCATCACGGCGATGGCGTGCCTGCGGTAGTCGGCGGTGCCGCGCACGTCGTCGATCGGCGAGGCGGCCTGGGCGCACAGCTCGCCGAACCGCTTCAGCACGGCGGGGTCGAGCCGGGCGTTCCAGTCGAGCTCGCGGCGCAGGAACTCCTCGGCCTCCAGCGCCCTGCGCGGCGTGGGCGCGGCCGATCCGAGGCCGGTGCCGACCCGCCCCTCCCCCGGATGCAGCGCGACCGCGAACGAGCACACCGCGATGACCATGGCGTTGCGGGTGCCGACCTTGGAGAAGTATTGGGGCCCGGTGGCGGGTTCGAGGTGGACGGCTCTGATCAGCTCGTCCGGCCGCAGCGCGGACCGCTTGACCCCCAGGTAGAACTCGTGCGCGGGGATCATCCTGACGCCGCCGTCGCGCGACTCCACCTCGATCACCGCCCCGGCGGCGAGCAGCGGCGGGTGGCTGTCCCCGGCGGGCGAGGCCGCGCCGAGGTTCCCGCCGACCGAGCCGCGGTTGCGGATCTGCGGCGAGCCGACCGTCCGCGACGCCTGCGCCAGTCCCGGCAGCGGGCCGCCGAGCTCCTCGATGATCGTGGTGTACGGCACGGCGGCCCCCACCCGGTAGCGGCCGTCCTCCAGGGACCAGGTACGCAGCTCGGGCACGCGGGTCAGGTCCAGCAGCGCCTCCGGCCGTCGTACGTCGAAGTTGATCTCGACCATCACGTCGGTGCCGCCCTGGATGGGCACGGCCCCGGGCCGGTCCGCCTTGGCGGCCAGCGCCTCGTCCCATGTCGTGGGGCGCAGGAATTCCATCGCTCTACTCCCAGGCGAATGCGGCGTCAGGGGCGTCCTCGCGCAGCACGCCGCCCTCGATCAGGCCATAGGGGCGGTCGGCCGCGAAGTAGACCTCGTTGTCGTTGTCCAGGCCGAACGGCGAGAGGTCCACCAGGAAGTGGTGCTTGTTCGGCATCGCGAACCTGATCTCGCAGACCTCGCCACGGCTGTCCAGTACCCGTTTTCCCATCGCGTACAGCGTCTGCTGCAACGACAGGCTGTGCGTGTCGGCGAACGCCTCGAGCAGGCACCGCCGCACCTCCTCGTACGACTTGCCGTACGCGGACCCTTCGGCGGCGTGGCGCCACCGGGCGGCGACGGCGGTGGCGAGGACGCGGTCGGTGGTCGGTGGCAGCGTGGTGTACTCGTCCTGGATGTAGCCGTGGAACTCCGAGCCCGTCGAGTTGAGCACGACCAGGTCCTTCAGGCCGGAGACCACGGTGGTGCGGCCGTCGCGGTCGTGGTGGACGACGCAGGTGCGCACCTCGCCGCCCTTGCGCGCGAAGGAGTGCGGCCGGTCGCCGCCGATCCGCTCCCAGGCGTACTCCTCGATCTCCACCCTGGCGTGGTGGATCGACGGCTGCGCCGCGACGTAGTGCCTGGCCAGCAGCAGCGCGAAGTCCTCGATCTGGTCGACGCCGTGCTTCTTGGCGAAGGCGTAGACGGTGTTCTTCTGCGAGTCGGTCGGCAGGACGGTGGCGTTGTCGCCGGTCAGGTGGACGGCCGCCATGTCGCCGGAGAGCGCGGAGCTGACGCTCAGATCCTTGAGGTGGTGGACCTCGCCCTCCCGGACGACGCGGACGAGCCTGGTCTCCGCCTTGCCATAGCGGTTGGGGCCCAGGATGACGTCGGGCACGTTCTAGCTCCCTCGGTAGGTGGAGTAGGCGAACGGGCTGAGCAGCAGCGGCACGTGATAGTGCGCGGCCGGGTCCGTCACGGTGAAGGTGATGACGACCTCGGGGTAGAACGTGTCGGCCAGGTACGCGCCGGTGTCGAAGACCACCCGGTGGACGCCGGCGCCGGGGTTCCAGCCCTTGATCCGGCCATCGGCGTCGGTGCGGCCATCGGCCACGACCTCGCCCTCGTACTCCAGCCGTACGGCCACTCCCGCGGCGGGGCGGCCGGTGACGGCGTTCAGGACGTGCGTGGAGAAGCTCATCAGGACCCCTCCAGCAGCTTGACCAGCCGCAGTCCGGTGATCTTGGCCAGCTCGTCGCGAACGGTGGCGCGTTCGCTCTCCTCGTCGTGGCGCAGGCGTTCGCGCAGCCTGGCCAGCATCTCGGCGCCCGTCAGACCGGTGGCGCAGATCAGGTAGACGTGGCCGAAACGGTCCTCGTACGCCCGGTTGCCCTCGGCCAGCTCGGCGCGCGTGTCGTCCTCGACGCCCGACTGCTCCTGCCTGGACCAGGCGCTCTCGGCGCGCTCCCCGATCCTGGGGTGGGCGCTGAGCGCTTCGAGGACGTCGGGCCAGGCCAGGCCGCGCACGGCCGCGTCGGCGGCGGCGGCGAGCTGGGCCGGGTCACGGTAGGGGCGCCGGGCCGCGACGGACCTGGCGAAGGCGCGGGAGGCGCAGCAGGCGAGCAGCTCCGCCTCGGCGTCGTCCCGGGCGTTGAACCCGGCCAGACCGGTGAGCGTGTTGGGCATATCAGCAGTAGACACACCCGCGTGGTGCCCGGTCCATCCGCAAGAACTCTCAAGTGGTCCAGCGGTTGGCTAGGACTTTTCGTGTCATGCTCCAAGTTCGCGGCATATCCCGCCCGGTCGGCCCGCTCCGCCACCCGCCTAAACTGATAGGCATCATGACCCCAACCTCTCTCATCGGCGGGCACGTCTCCGTCGCGGGCGGCCTGGCGACGGGCGGTCTCGCGTACATGGCCGAGATCGGCGCCGAGATGATCCAGGTGTTCGTCACCAACCCGCGCGCCTGGACGCTCACGCCGGGCAAGCCCGAAGAGGACGCCGCGCTGGCCGCGTCGGGTGTCGACACCTTCGTGCACGTCCCCTACCTGGCCAACTTCGGCTCGCCCAACCCCGAGACGGTGGCCGGCACCATCGCGCTCGTCCGCTACACGCTGCGCCGCGGCGCCGAGGTCGGCGCCAAGGGAGTCGTGGTGCACACGGGCTCGGCGGTGACGCAGCCGCGCGACGACGCGATGCGTCAGCTGCGTGAGCACCTGCTGCCGCTGCTCGACGAGATCCCCGAAGGCGGTCCCGACCTGCTGCTGGAGCCGATGGCGGGCCAGGGGGCGATGCTCTGCGCCACGGTGCAGGATCTGGAGCCCTACCTGGCGGCGCTCGACTGGCACCCGCGGGCCAACATCTGCCTCGACACCTGCCACGCGTTCTCGGCCGGGCACGACCTGGTCGCGGCGAGCGGGGTCAAGGAGACGTTCGACGCGCTGCACGCGATCGCGCCCGGGCGGCTGAAGCTGATCCACGCCAACGACTCCAAGGACCTGTGCGGCTCGAAGAAGGACCGCCACGAGAACATCGGCGCGGGGCACATCGGCGCCCAGCCGTTCGCCGACCTGATGCGGCACCCGGCCGTGGCGGGCGTTCCGATCTGCATCGAGACGCCGGGCAAGGCCGACAAGCACCGCGAGGACATCGCCACCCTCAAGAAGCTCCGCGACGAGCCGTAACTCTCCGCCCGGCCCCGTTGGGCCTTGGTGCACATAGGCCGGCCTCGCTGGTCTTCAGTGCACGTGTCGGGACGCCCGCTCTCGCGATCCGGCCACCCCCGTAAGCCGGATCGCGGTCCTTTCCGCGGCCACAGCGGGCGTCCCACACGTGCTCGGCAGGCGGGCCCTGCCCCCCGGTAGAGGGCCCGACAGCCGTGGTGACCTGCGTGGTCACCGGAGGATCCGACGCATCAGACTAATCAGCGAGCCTTTCGGCCCGTCCCCCCCGATGCGCCGGGTGGCTTCCGATGCGCAAACACTACGGTCGCGATCTTGCGGGCGAACCCCCGTTTACGGACAGCTCGTCGAACGGTCTGTAGTCATCGCCATACGGAGCGTACGGATACGACGAACGGCGGTTCCGGCACGACGAACGGTCGCTTCCAACGCCCCGCGACCCCGGACACGACAGCCGCCGGGCCGCCACAGAGACACCCGACCCGGCGTGACCAGGGACTCGCCACCATCACGGAGAAAACGCCCGGCGCGGCGAACCGTACAGGGGGCCGTTCACACTCCCCGCATTCACGCCCACCCCACTCGGGAAACGGGCGGCACAACGGGTCGGCGACGGGCTAGGAGATGGCGCCGCGATGCTGGCGGACCAGTTGTTCGCGCACCTGGCGGCTGTGCCGCCTGCTCACCTGGAGCGTCTGGGTGCCGACGGTCAGCATCACCCTGCCGCCCTCGAACCTGAGCTCGCTCACGTGCCTGGCGGAGACGAGGGTGCTGCGGTGCACCCGGATGAACCCGGCGTCGGCCCAGCGCCGCTCCAGCGCCGCCAGGGACATGCGTACGAGGTAGCTGCCGTCGACCGTGTGCAGGCGCACGTAGTCGCCCTTCGCCTCGGCGTACCAGACCGCCTGCTGCGGGACGAACCTGGTGATCCCGCTCAGCTCAACCGGGATCACGTCGTCGAGGGTCGGCTCGGCGACCGGCGCCACGGCCACCTCCAGCCGACGCACCGCCTCGGCCAGCCGCTCGGCCCGGACCGGTTTCAGCAGGTAGTCGACGGCCTCCAGCTCGAAGGCCCGCACCGCGCAGTCCTCGTGCGCCGTGACGAACACCAGCCTGGGCGGGCTCGGGAAACCGCCGACGAGCTTGGCCAGGTCGAGCCCGTCGATGCCGGGCATCCGGATGTCGAGGAACGCCCCGTCGAGCCGCTCGCCGGTCCCGATCATCTGGACCATCCGCTGCAGGGCCGCGACGCCGTCGCTCGCGGTCGTGACCCGCTCCACTCTGGCGTCCTTGCGGAGCAAGTAGGCCAGTTCTTCCAAAGCGGGCAGCTCATCGTCGACGGCCAGCACACGCAGCATGACCACCACGCTGCCTTAATAACGGCTAGGTCACAAGCCACTTGAGCACGCAGCGCGAATAATTGACTACAGAGAGCTGAGGCGCGTCTTGGGCACGCGGAGCCGCACGGTGGTGCCCGAGCCCAGCGCCGTCTCCACCACCAGCCCGTAGCCGTCGCCGTAGATCTGGCGCATCCGCACGTCCACGTTGGCCAGGCCGATGCCGTTGCCCTCGCGCCTCGGGTCGTCGTCGAGCACCCGCCTGACGTGCTCGGGATCCATGCCGGTGCCGTCGTCCTCGACCGTGATGTGCGCCTCCGGCCCGGCGTCGCGGGCCACGACGCGGACCTGGCCGATGCCGCCGCGGCTGCCCATGCCGTGCTTGATCGCGTTCTCCACCAGCGGTTGCAGGCACAGGAACGGCACCGGCACCGGCAGCACCTCCGGCGCCACCTGCACGCTGAAGCGGAGCCTGTCGCCGAAGCGCGCCCGCTCCAGCAGCAGGTAGCGGTCGACGCAGGTCAGCTCGTCGGCCAGGGTGGTGAAGTCGTGCGCCCGGCGCAGCGCGTAACGGGCGAAGTCGGCGAAGTCCAGCAGCAACTCCCGGGCCCGGGCCGGATCGGTGCGGACGAAGGAGGCGATCGTGGTCAGCGCGTTGTAGATGAAGTGCGGCGAGATCTGCGCCCGCAGGGCACGCATCTCCGCCTCCAGCGCGCGCCGCCGCGAGGTGTCAAGCTCGGCCAGCTCCAGCTGGCCCGACACCCACCGGCCGACCTCGGTGACGGTACGCACCAGGGCCGCGCTCACCTCCTGGTCGAAGGCCGCCAGCGTGCCGACGAGCTTGCCGTCGACGAGCAGCGGCACCACGACCGCGCCGTACGGCTCCCCGGCGAACACCTGCGGCCGCCCGGAGGCCAGCGCGGTGCGGGCGTAGGTGAGCACCTCGTCGGTGCACGGACCGTCCCAGGCCAGCGCCGCCTCGGTCGAGGTGATCGCGACGGCGTAGGTGCCGAGCAGGGCGTGCAGATGGCGGACGGCCTTGCGGGCCGAGTCGCGGTTCAGCCCGGCGCGCAGCGAGGGCGCCGCCAGGGCCGCGATGTGCAGCGCCGTGTACGTCGCCTCGTCCTTCCAATCACCCGGGGGAGGCCCGGCCGGATCGGACGGCTCGCGCGGCTCCCGACGTCCCCGCGGCACCAGGGCGACGGCGTAGCCGAGGACGAAGGTCAGGCAGGACAGCACCACGCACGCGGTGGTCGACATGCGGGCAACCGTAGCCAACAACGGACCGTGTTCGGGCGGAAACCCTACGGAGGGCCCTCCCCGGGTTCTTCCTGGTAGGAGTAGCGTTGCTCGCGCCAGGGATCGGCCACGTTGTGGTAGCCGCGTTCCTCCCAGAAGCCTCGGCGATCTTCGAGGAGATACTCGATGGCCCGCACCCATTTGACGCTCTTCCACGCGTACAGGTGGGGCACGACGGCGCGTACGGGGAAGCCCCGGTCGGCACTGATCGGCTTGTCGTCCAGCTCCATGGCGAACAGCGTGTCCGAGGCGGTGAAGTCGGACATCCGGAGATTGGCGCTGTAGCCGTACTCGGCCCAGATCATCACGTGCCGCACGCCCGGGTCGGGCGGGGCGGCCGCGACGATGGTCGCCGGGCTGACGCCCCGCCACTCGTTGCCCATGATCGAGAACTTGGTGACGCAGTGGAAATCCGCGATGACGCCGGTGCGGGGCAGGCTCTCGAACTCCGGCCAGGTGAAGCGGTGTTCCTCACCCGAGGCCGTGGCTCCGAAGACACGGAAGTCCCAGCTCTCGGGCCGGAACTGCGGCACCCTGCCGTAGTGGATCACCGGCCGGCCGCGCGGGACGTACTGGCCCGGAGGCAGCCGCGATTCCTCCACGTACACTCCCCTCGCCGGTTTCCGTGGTCTTGGGCCATCCTGCCATCGGCCCTTGTCCGCCTCGCGCGCGGGTGCGGTGCGCTACGATGGCGACTATGCGTAAAGCGTTCGTGTTTTGGTATGGCGACGGACCCGTGTCCGTTCGCCACCTGACGCTGCGCTAGCAGACAGGCGAACGAAAGGCCCCGGGTCCACATGGACCCGGGGCCTTTCGGCGTTTCCAGGGCTATTTCCCGCTTGATCAAAGGAGCAGCAGATGGTGATCGTGATGGGCCAGGAGGCAACCGGTGACGACATCGCGTCGATCGTCGCGGTCGTCCAGGCGGCCGGGGTAGAGGCGTTCGTGAGCAGGGGCGTACGGCGCACGATCGTCGGGCTGGTGGGCGATGTGGCCCAGCTCGACGAGGCGAGCCTGCGCGGCATGCCGGGGGTGCGCGAGGTGATGCGGGTGAGCACCCCCTACAAGCTGGTGAGCAGGGAGAACCATCCCGAACGCTCCACGGTCCACGTGGGCGGCGTGCCGATCGGCCCCGGCACCGTGACGCTGATCGCGGGGCCGTGCGCGGTGGAGACGCCCCAGCAGACGCTGGAGGCGGCCAGGATGGCCATGGCGGCGGGCGCGACCCTGCTGCGCGGCGGCGCCTTCAAGCCCCGCACCTCGCCCTACGCCTTCCAGGGGCTGGGCGAGCAGGGCCTGCGCATCCTCGCCGACGTCCGCGAGGAGACCGGGTTGCCGATCGTCACCGAGGTGGTCGACGCGCAGGATGTCGCCCTGGTCGCCTCGTACGCGGACATGCTGCAGGTCGGCACCCGCAACGCGCAGAACTTCGCGCTGCTGCAGGCGGTCGGCGCGGCGGGCCGGCCGGTCATGCTCAAGCGCGGCATGAGCTCGACGATCGAGGAGTGGCTGATGGCCGCCGAGTACATCGCGCAGCGCGGCAACCTCGACATCGTGCTGTGTGAGCGCGGTGTCAGGACGTTCGAGACCGCCACGCGCAACACCCTCGACGTCTCGGCCGTGCCGGTGGCGCAGCGGCTGTCGCACCTGCCGGTGATCGTCGACCCGTCGCACTCGGGCGGCCGGCGCGACCTGGTGCTGCCGCTGACGCGCGCGGCGATCGCCGTGGGCGCCGACGGCGTCATCATCGACGTGCACCCGCATCCCGAGCAGGCGATCGTCGACGGGCCGCAGGCGCTGGTCGACACCGATCTGGGCGAGCTGGCCCAGGTCATGCGGGACTTCCCGCCGCTGCTCGGCAAGACCGCCGCCGCCGCGCTGACGGTCTGATCCGCCTGGGATGAGTACGGCCGGCACCACGCGCCCGATCGGCCGTACTCATCAGTAACTTGAGTACGTAACCCCATGTGCCGGCATGTCGCCCAGCATGAGGATGGTCGGCATGACGAAGCCCATCCAACCCACTCAGACCACCGCCTACTACGTCCAGGCCATCCTGTCGTTCGGCGTCTCCGTGTCGTCCGTGGTGCTCGCCCTGGTCTACCTCCCGGCCTCCGGGTGGATCAGGGCCTTCCTCGCCCTGGGCGTCCTGTACGTCATCACCTCGACCATCACGCTCAGCAAGGTCATACGCGACCGTCAGGAGATGTCGGGAGTCAGCACCCGCGTCGACCAGGCCCGCCTGGACAAACTGCTCGCCGAGCACGACCCGTTCAGGGTGGACGCGTCCTGAGTGTGCTGATTTGCCGCACTCCGTGCGGCGGGCTCGGTCGCCCAATGCCGCCGCCTTCCCCCGTCGCTCTGGTCGCTACACTCCCGGCGCTCCTCCTCCAGACGACGGCGCTCCCTCACCGTGCTTATCTGCCGCACTCCGTGCGGCGGGCTCGGTCGCCCAATGCCGCCGTCTTCCCCCGTCGCTCTGGTCGCTACGCTCCCGGCGCTCCTCCTCCAGACGACGGCGCTCCCTCACCGGCTCCTCCTCCAGACGACGGCGCTTCCTCGCGGGCTGGGTGGCCCTCTCAAGCCTGAGGCCGGGCCGCCCAACGGAATGGTCCTCCACGGGCGGCCCGGCCTCAGCTCGGGCTCAGAGCTTGTATTCCTGGATCGAGTCGGCCAGCTGGACGGCCAGCTCTTCGGCGTCCAGCCGCTTCTCGATCTGCTTGAGGTCCTCGATCTTCGCGCGCGTCTCGGCCCGCTTGGGGGCCAGCAGCGTGCAACAGTCCTCGTCGGGCAGCTCGGAGATCTCCAGCGTGCCGATGCGCCGGGCCTCGGCCATGATCTCCGTCTTGTCCCAGCCCACCAGCGGGCGCAGGATCGGCAGCTCGACCGCGTGGTCCTGGGCCGTGATGTTGGTCAGGGTCTGGGAAGAGACCTGGCCGAGGGCGTCACCGGTGATCAGCGCGGCGGCGCGGATGCGGTGCGCGACCTCCTCGGCCGTCTTGAGCATGAGCCGGCGCTGGGTGATCACCGCGAGCCGGTCCTGTCCGGACGTGCGGATCGACTGCTGGGCCTTGCCGAACGGCACCACCCACAGCCGCGACCGGCCCTGGAACCGGTCGAGCTTCCTGACCAGCGCGTACGCCTTGTAGATCGACTCGGACGTGCTGAACGGGATGCCCGAGAAGTGCAGGAAGTCGACGTGCAGGCCGCGGCGCATCATTCGGTAGGCGGCCACCGGCGAGTCGATGCCGCCCGACATGAGCACCAGTGCCCGGCCGCTGCTCCCGACCGGCAGGCCGCCCTGGCCGGGGATGCCGCCGGTGAAGACGAACACCTCGTCCTTGTCGACCTCGATGGAGATCGTCAGCTCCGGGTTCTTCAGGTTGACGGGCAGGCCGTACTCGTCGTTGATGGCGCCGCCGACGAGCCGGTCGAGCTCGTTGGAGCGCAGCGGGAAGCGCTTGTCGCGGCGGCGGGAGCGCACCGCGAACGTGGCTCCGCGTTTGACCTCCTCGCGCTCGGACACCAGCTCCAGGCTCGCCTTGAGCACGGAGTCGGGGTCCTTGGCGACCCGCCAGGCCGAGTGGATCCAGACCAGACCGGGCACGTCGGCGACCCGCTTGGCCACGGTCTCCGCCTCCTCGGCCGTGGCGCCGTCGGGCAGGAAGATCGCGATGACGCCGTGCCGCTTGCGCACGTCGAGCTTGAGACCGAGCTCCTTGACGGCTTCGCGGATGTTGTCGACCAAGCGGCGTTCGAAAATGTCGCGGTTCTTACCTTTGAGGACGATCTCGCCCAGCTTGAGCAGAACGCATGGCTCGCCCAGGGCGGACATCGACATGGCAGAACCTCCGGGAGTGATGGGGACGCGCCGAGGCCAACGCCCCGACCCACCGAGTTTAGTCCGCGTCGAGCCCCCGCTCGATCGCATATCGCACCAGTTCCACCCGGTTGTGGAGCTGGAGCTTCTGGAGCGTGTTCTGGACGTGGTTCTGCACGGTCCGGTGCGAGAGCACGAGCCGGTCGGCGATCTGCCGGTAGGACAGGCCCTTGGCGACCAGCCGCAGCACCTCGGTCTCCCGCTCGGTCAGCCGGGGTCCCTCGGCTGGCGCGGACTGGGCGGCGAGCCGCCGGTACTCCCCCAGCACGAGCCCGGCCAGACCGGGTGTGAACACCGCGTCCCCGTCCGCGGTCCGCCGGACGGCGTCGAGGAACTCCTCCCGGCTCGCCGACTTCACCAGATATCCGGAAGCGCCTGCCTTGACCGCGTCCAGCACGTCGTCCTGCTCGGCACTGGCCGACAGCACCAGCACCTTCGGCGGCACCGACATCCCGGCCAGCCCTACGGCCACCTCCGCCCCCGACATGTCGGGCAGCCGCAGATCGAGCACCACCACCTCGGGCAGCACCGCCCCGGCCACGCGAAGCGCCTGACGCCCCTCGCCCACGGCGGCGACCACCTCGTAGCCCGCCTCGGCCAGATCCCTGGCGACCCCGTCCCGCCACATCGGATGGTCGTCGACCACCATCACCCGCACCATGGCCGCCACTCTAAGGTCGCGACGTCCGTCCGTCCTCTTCCGCTTCCCCGATGACGGCGGGGACCGTCAGCTCGATCTCGGTGCCCTCCCCCGGGGCGCTGGTGATCGAGACCTGCCCGCCAAGACCCTCGATGCGCCCGCGGATGGACTGCGAGACACCCAGCCGGCCGGCCGCGACCGCCTCCTCCAAACGCCCGGCCGCAATCCCCGGCCCCTCGTCGCGGACGCTGACCGTCACCGTGCCGTCCCCCGACTCGGCGAACACCCACGCCCGCGCCGACGACCCGCAGTGCGCGCGCACGTTGTCGAGGGCCGCCCCGACGGCCGCCGCCGTCTGCTCCGCCACCGGCCCCGGCAGCGCCAGGGGCGTCGCCGGGGTAGAGATCGTCACGTACGCCGACCCGTACCGCATGAGCAGCGTCCGCAGATCCGCCACCCCGGCGGGCGGCGGGGACGCGGGCCGGATGAACAGCGAGCGCAGGGCCGATTCCTGCTGTCCGGCGAGCCGGCCCAGCTCCGCCGCCTCGCCGCCCAGCTCCTGGCCGCGGCGCCGGACCAGCGCCAGGACCTGCAGGACCGAGTCGTGGACGTCCCGCGCCAGCCGATCGCGTTCGCGCTGCGCCGCCTCCATCTCGACGGCCCGTTGCATGCGTTCCTCCGCCTGCTTGGCCAGCCGCGCCACGTGGCCGACCACCACGCCCGTCATGAACAGCAGCACCGCGCCGTTGATCAGGACGGGCGCGTCGGGCCCGTGGATCCGCAGCCATAAGTCCGCCGCCGCCACGACGGCCGCGGCCACCGTGCCGAGCCGCCGTCCGCCGTGCACCGCCCAGGCCAGCACCGGGCCCGCGATCCAGGTGGCCGGGACCGGCATGGTGCCGTCGCCGGGCTGCTGGGCGCCCTGCACGTACGGCGAGGCGAGCAGGCAGGCCACGGCCACCAGGAGGTCGAGCACGAGCAGCGGCCACCGGCGCAACGCCTCGACGGAGTACGCGAAGATCGCCGCGGCCGTCCACAGCCCCATGACGCCGATCACCAGCCACCCCGTGAGCGGCTCCGCGTAGCCGCGGTGCTGCGCCATCAACACCGCCGCGTAGAGCAGCGAAGCGACGCGGAAGACCGCGATCGCACGCCAGAACGGCCTCTCGATACCCATGAGCCCTTCTCATGTTCCGACATTACAGGTTGACAGATAGTCGAGGTATCTATGTGAATCGGACAGGCCAGCTGGCACAATCCGGTGACCCCTAATGCAAGGAAACTGACTTAATGTCCGCTGTTAACCATTTCACCTACGGCCCGCTCACGCCGCTCCTCGCTTACGTGATGTCGTGCATAGGGTCGATGCTCGGACTGCGGCTGACCGCCCAAGCGCACGCCTCGCGAGGCGCCTCGCGGATTCGATGGCTCATCGGGGCGGCCATCTCCATCGGCGGCACCGGCATCTGGGTCATGCACTTCGTCGGCATGATGGGCTTCCAGGTCGAGGGCACCCAGATCAAGTACGACGTGCCGCTGACGGTCGCCTCCGCCATCGTGGCCATCGTGGTCGTCGGCACCGGCCTCTTCCTGGTCTCCTACGGCGGCGGCCGGCTGCTCGCCCTCCTCGGCGGCGGCCTGCTGACCGGTCTCGGCGTGGCCAGCATGCACTACCTCGGCATGTACGCGATGAACATGTCCGCGCACGTCTCCTATGACCGCAAGGTGGTGGCCGCCTCCGTCGCGATCGCCGTGATCGCCGCGACCGTGGCCCTGTGGTTCACGATGCGGGTCAAGCGCCCCATCTGGATCGCCGGCGCGGCGCTGGTCATGGGCGTGGCCGTCTCGGGCATGCACTACACCGGCATGTACGCGATGCTGGTCACAGTTGACGCCGAACCCAGCGCCGTGCCGGGCGCCGACGCCCTCGACTTCCTCGTGCCCCTCATGACCGTGATCAGCCTGATCACGCTGACCATGCTGCTCATGGTCATCCTGTCGCCGTCGGAGGAGGAGCTGCATGAGGACGCCGAGCTGGTCGCCCGGCTGGAGCTGCGCCGGCGCGCCAGCCAGCAGCCGCAGCCCTACCCCGCTCCCACTCCCCTCCACCCGCGGCCGGCCCAGCAGCAGCCCGTTCAACCGCGACACGGCCAACAGCAGCCCGTCCAGCAACGGCCCGTTCAGCCGCAGCCCGCTCGGCCGCAACCTGTCTTCGGCGCCCCCGTCCCCGAGCCGCAACCGATCTTGGGCGCGCCTACATCCCCGCAGCAGCAGGGGTTCCCGCAAGAATCGCCACGTTCCAAAACACCCCGCCGGAGGTAGTTGCAAATTCACCTGAGCCCTGCTCATACTCCCTTATTCACATCTAAGGGACGTGTGTGCGTATGTCGCCAATTGACCACTTCTCCCATGGGCCCCTGACCCTCCTTGTCGCCTACGGCATGTCCAGCATCGGGTCCATGCTCGGCCTGCTGCTGACCTCGCGGGCCCGGCTGGTCAGCGCCAAGGAGGCCCGATACTGGCTGGCGGGAGCGGCGGTGGCCATCGGCGGCACCGGCATCTGGACGATGCACTTCATCGCCATGCTGGGCTTCGCGGTGCAGGGCACGGTGATCCGCTACGACATGCCGCGCACCGCGGCCTCCGCGGTGCTCGCGGTCGTGGTGGTCGGCGCCGGGCTGTTCGTGGTCTGGCGCGGCGGTGAGCGCGCCTCGTACCTGCTCGGCGGCGGCGTCCTGACGGGCATCGGCGTGGCCGGCATGCACTACCTGGGCATGTCCGCGATGAACATGACGGCGGATGTCACCTACGACCCGCTGTTCGTGGCGCTGTCGGTGCTCATCGCGATCGCCGCGGCCACCGTCGCGCTCTGGTTCACCCTGCGAGTCCGCGGCGCGCTCAAGATCGGCGGCGCGGCGCTGGTCATGGGCGTCGCGGTGACCGGCATGCACTACACGGGGATGTACGGGATGTCGGTGTACGCGCACAACCCGGCGGGGCCGGTCGTCGGCGCGAAGGCCATCGACTTCCTGCTGCCGCTGATCGTGGGACTCAGCGTGATCACCATGGGCCTGCTGCTCACCGTCATGCTCTCGCCCTCGGAGAAGGAGCTGCACCGGGAGGCGGAGTTCCGCGCCCGGCTGCAGGGACGCGTCGCACCGCAGCCCCAGGGTGGTGCTCGGGTGGCACAAAACGGGGGCGCGCCGGATGTGGATCTCTTCGGCACGCCCCGCTCTTGAGCTATGTCATAGGTACGGCTTGCGGCGCGTGGTGGGCCGCCGACTCGCCGCGACGCAAGCCGTACCCTGAGGGGGTTGTAGCGGTAACCCCGCTGATACAGAAGCTACGGCCGCCCGCTTGCAGGCCGCTTTCAATCAGCCGAAGAACACCTCGGCCTCCGCGTAGCGCGACACCGGCACCGTCTTGAGCTCGGCCGTCGCCACGTCGAGTCCGACGCGGACGATGTCGGTGCCGCGCAGCGCCACCATCTTGCCGTAGTCGCCCTCGTGCGCCGCGTCGATCGCCTGCAGCCCGAACCTGGTGGCCAGGACCCGGTCGTAGGCCGTCGGGGTGCCACCGCGCTGGATGTGGCCGAGCACGGTGGTTCGGGCCTCCTTGCCGGTGCGCTTCTCGATCTCCTTGGCCAGCACCTCGCCGATGCCGCCGAGCCGTACGTGGCCGAACGCGTCGAGTTCGCCGGCCTGCAGCGCGATCTGGCCCTCGATCGGGTGCGCGCCCTCGGCGACCACGAGGATCGGCGAGTAGCGGGTGCGGAAGCGCGACTCGACGTACTCGCAGACGCGGTCGATGTCGAACGGCCGCTCGGGGATCAGGATGACGTTGGCACCGCCCGCCATGCCCGCGTGCAGCGCGATCCAGCCCGCGTGCCGGCCCATGACCTCGCAGATGAGCGCCCGGTGGTGGGACTCGGCCGTGGTGTGCAGGCGGTCGATGGCCTCCGTCGCGATGTTGACGGCGGTGTCGAAGCCGAAGGTGTAGTCGGTGCCCGACAGGTCGTTGTCGATCGTCTTGGGCACGCCGACGACCTTGACCTCGCGCTCGTAGAGCTGCCTGGCGACACCGAGGGTGTCCTCGCCGCCGATGGCGATCAGCGCGTCGACGCCGGTGGCCGCCAGGTTCTCCTTGATGCGGTCGACGCCCCCCTCGATCTTGATGGGGTTGGTACGCGAGGAGCCGAGAATCGTGCCACCCCGCGGAAGGATGCCCCGTACGGCCTGGATGTCCAACGGCATCGTGTCGCCTTCGAGCGGGCCGCGCCAGCCGTCACGGAACCCGACGAACTCGTGGCCGTAGACGCTCACCCCCTTCCGCACAACAGCCCTGATCACCGCGTTGAGTCCGGGGCAGTCGCCGCCTCCGGTGAGCACTCCGATTCGCATGACGGGTTCCTCCTATGGGTTTCTTGCCGTTAGTGAAAACATCAGCTCTTCTCAGTCTTCGTCTGAGATTGTCGATATGTGAAGCTCTCGGAGTGGGCGCGGCGGAACGGCGTGCATTACCAGACCGCCTGGCAGTGGGCACGAGACGGGAAGATGCCCGTCCCGGTGGTCAAAACCGCCACCGGTAGGTACATGGTCCTCGATCGGACGGCGGAGGTCACGGGCCGGACGGTCGCGTACTGCAGGGTGTCGGGCACCGACCAGCTGGCCGAGCTCGATCGGCAGGCCGCCCGCGTGGTCCGCGCGGCGACCGCGATGGGCCTGACGGTCACCGAGGTCGTCGGCGAGGTCGGCTCGGGCATGGACGGCGACCGGCCGAAGCTGGCCCGCCTGCTGCGCGACGCGTCCGTGGGCGTGATCGTGGTCGAGCGCCGCGATCGGCTCGCCCGGTTCGGGCTGGAGCAGCTGTCGGCCGCGCTGGAGGCCACCGGCCGCCGGATCGTGGCCACCGACGACACGGAGGCCGCCGAGTCCGGCGCCGTAGCCGGCGCGCGGGTCGACGACGAGTTGCTGCGTGACATGGCGGAGGTCCTCACCTCGCTGTGCGCCCGGTTGTACGGCCGGCGCTCGGCCGCCCGCAGGGCCAGGGCCGCGCTCCGGGCCGCCTTCGAGGCAGCGTGAGGCGGCGCATGTCCCCGGCGATCGAGGCGCATGCCGATGGAGCCGGCACGAGGATCACTAAGATTCTCCGAACGGTTTCACGACCTGGACAGTAATTCTGCCCGTCCACGCGGGCAGTGGTCTAGACCAAACGCGAGCGTAGTGAGCGGAACTCCTTTCCAGGAGGCGATTTCGTGAGCGTGTCGGGCCATCGACGCGGATCCTCGGCGTCGAGCATCTCCTCAAAGCCGCCGTACCGGCCCACCCGCTTGACGCGGGCGAGGGCGTCGTCGCGGCCGCACACGAACCGGATGTGATCGCCGGGCCAGGTGGCGATGTCGAGCATCCAGTCGCGGGCCGATGATTCGAATCGCTTCGGCGCTCGCTGGGCATTGGTTCGCTACCTTGTGCTACTGTGTAGTGGTACTCGGTGCTACAAAGTACCAGGAGATCGAAGAGGACCACGATGGACGACCTGACGGAGATGCTGAAGGGCACGCTTGAGGGCTGCGTGCTGGAAATCATCGGCAGCGAGGAGACCTACGGGTACGCCATCACGCGTCGGCTGAACGAACTCGGCTTCGCCGACGTCGTCGAGGGGACGGTTTACACCATTCTGTTGCGGCTGGAGAAGAACGGGCTCGTCCAGGTGACGAAACGACCGTCCGGGCTGGGGCCACCGCGCAAGTTCTATGCGCTCAACGACGCGGGTCGCGAAGAGCTCGCAACGTTCTGGGCGAAATGGGAGTACGTCACATCGCGGATCGACAAGCTCAAGGAGGGCGGGAGATGAACTTCTGGGAGAGCATGACAGGCAGCGATCTCACCAGGGAATTCAAGGCGTTCGAACTCCGGGCCCAGGCGTTGCCGGCCGACCACCGGGCGGCGTGGGAAGAGATCAAGGGTCACCTCTACCCCTACGGGGACTTCACCGGTCGCAACCTGATGCCGATCCTCGACGGCGCCCTGGGGCTGCTCGAAGAGACGGCGGCGGATGGGCAGAGCATTCACGAGGTGCTGGGTGACGACATCGCGGGCTTCTGCGCGGCACTGGCCGGCGGAGAAGGGGCCCGGGGCTATCGCAACCGGTGGCGCGAGCAGTTGAACAGGAACGTCGCCAGGAAACTGGGCCGGCTAGGAGGCTGACGTGGGCATCCAGGACATCATCGAGGGCAAGAAGCAGTGGCGGGCGCACATGGCGCGGGTCAAGGCGCTCCCGCCGGACTACCGGATCGTCTACAAGGAGATGCAGAAGTACCTCTTCACGGTCGGACCGATCGACTTGCCTGACGGGTCCCTGCTCTCAGGGATCGTCGATTTCTTCGAGGAGGGCGTCGCGGCCGGCAAGGGAGTCCTGGAGCTCATCGGCAACGACGTCGCCGCCTTCTGCGACGACCTGATCAAGGACTCGCGCACCTACGCGGACATCTATCAGGAGTCCATCAGCGGGAAACCCGGCACGGCCGAGAAGTAACACCCGCCGACCGGTGCGGCGGAGTTCTTCTGCCGCAGGTCGCCCGCGACCGCCAGGCCCTCGACGCCGGCGAGGACCACTTGCATGCCTTCCGCGAGTAGGCGCCGTCCACTTGGACGGGCCCCGGTGGCGGCGAGGTCGCTCGATGCGGCAGAACGGCACTCGCGTCCCTCGGGCTCGCGCGGTCTCACATCCGGGATCTCAGCACGTCGACCTCGCAGCCTGGCAAGAACGGGTCGAAGCCGTGCTCGACCAGCCAGCGGGTCGCCAGCAGGCTTCGCAACGACCACCACGCGCGGATCACGTCGAGGTCGACGTCGGTGCCGTAGCCGGCGACGACGTCGCCAAGGCGTTCCTCGTGTCCGAATGTCAAGATGGCCAAGTCATGCAGGGCATCGCCCTGGCTCGCCTCGGACCAGTCGATCACGCCGGTGATCTCGTCACCGTCGGCGAACACATGGGTGATCTGCAGGTCGCCGTGCGTGAACACCGGTGTCCACGGCCGGAGCGCGGCCTCGGCAATCCGGCGGTTACGCGTGACCAGGTCGGCGGGAAGGACGCCGGTCGTGACGAGCCGCTCGCATTCGCCGTCGAGCCGCGAGGCGATCTCGTCGAGGCTCTGGCCGGGCCATGGCGGCAGCGGCGCGTCGTGCAGCGTCCGTGCGGCGGCGCCCGCCGCGGCCCACGCCGCCGGCGACGCGGTCGACGGCTCGCCGAGGCGGCCGAGCGCAGTCCCGGGGAGGGCGGCGAGCGCGAGCACGGGCGGCTTGCGCCACAGGACCTCCGGAGTCGGGATCGGCGCCATGGCCATCGCCTCGACCTCGACGTCGATGCGCGTCTGATCAGCGTCGATCTTCAGGAACACGTCGCCGGCACGCAGGGTCGCGCGCTCGTTATGGGCGACGACGACCTCGATCTCCTCCATGTCGGCCATTATCGCGGGATGATCACCGCCCTCGCCACGGGTTTATCGCCCGCCGCGCATCGTCAACCATAGGTTGACGATTAGCCATCGTCAACCTATGGTTGACCTATGAATCAGACCGTGCGTCTCGACGACCTCATCAGCGCGATCAAAAGCCGTCACCCTGACGGCGACCCCCTGGGCCAGCTCTCCGACGCTGTGACGCTGGGCGAGCACCTGGGCGAGGTGGCCGACCACCTCATCGGCCACTTCGTCGACCGGGCCCGGCACTCCGGCGCCTCCTGGACCGACATCGGCCGCAGCATGGGCGTGACCAAGCAGGCCGCCCAGAAACGGTTCGTCCCCAAGGAGGGAGGGCTGGCCGAAGAGCTCCGCGCCTACGCCCGCTACACCGACCGGGCGCGCTCGGTCATCGTGCAGTCCGAGCAGGCGGCCATCAGGGCGGGCAGCGAGTACATCGAGCCAGAACATCTCGTGCTCGGGCTGCTGAGCGAGCCGGAGGCGCTGGCGGCCAAGGCCATGGTGACGCTCGGCGCGCCGCTGGAGCGGGTCGAGGAGGTCATGAAGGCCCTGCTCGCCCCGCCGAGCAAGAGCGCGCCCGACAAGCCGCCCTACGCCCCGCAGAGCAAGAAGGCCCTGGAGCTGACGCTGCGCGAGGCCCTGCGGCTCGGCCACAACTTCATCGGCACCGAGCACATCCTGCTCGGCGTGCTGTCACTCGGCGAGGGGACGGCCGTGACCGCGCTCGACGGGCTCGGCGTCACCAAGGAGGGCGCCGAGCCCGAGATCCAGCGGATGCTCGCCGAGATCCTGCTCAGGCGCGGCGGGAAGGCTTAAGGCGCCCCTGCCGGGCCCTCGGCGAACCTGGTCAGGATGTTGCGCGTCGCGCGGCGGGTGAAGGCGGCGGCGGCCTTGGTGACCCCGTGGCCGCACTGCCTTCCCCGCATCCCGCACACCCAGCGCATCGTGCCGGAGGAGAACACCCCGGCCCCTCCCGGGGCGATGTAGTAGGTGCTGTCGGAGGATGTCGCCCGGCCGCCGCAGTCGACCGGCGAATGGGCCAGCACCTTGATGTTCTCGGGCGAGCCGGCGGACACCTTGTCGGTCTCGACGCCGGCCAGACCGGGGAAGCGCCTGCCCCGGGTGCCCTCGAAGATCCAGTGGCCGGGTCTGCGCAGCACGTAGGCCGCCTCGGCGGGGAAACAGTCGTACTCCTGCCCGACCAGCGCGCTCTCCGGCGCGGAGGCGCGCCAGAGCGGGCACTGGCTCTCCTTGTCGCACATGACCATCCGCCCGTACAGCCCGATGCGCCAGTAGACGGCGTTGGCGCCCAGGAAGGCCAGGTTCGTGCCGGCGTCGCGGGCCTGGGTGACGGCGGCGCGCATGCCGGGCGACCAGTACTCGTCATGCCCCAGGGACACCACGGCCCTGGCCCCGTCGAGCACGCCGGGCCGCAGGTCCAGGCTGGTCAGGTAGGCCAGCGGCACCCCGCTCCGCTCGGCCAGCTCGATCGCGGACAGCTCGAAGTCGAGGAAGAGCCGCGCGCCCGAGGTGTCGTAGGGCCGGTCGAAGGTCACCTTGCGGGAGCGGTCGTCGAACCCACCCGGACCCTGATAGAGGCTGCGGCCGCCCCACAGGTTGTACGCCTGCCAGGTGGTCACCGCGTTGACCAGCACCACCCGCCCCTGTGTCGAGGCCGAGCGTACGGTGATCGGGACGTAGCGCTGGCCGCCGGTGGAGGCGTCCAGGCGTACCAGGTAGGCGCCCTCCTGCCAGCCGGTCGTGTCGACGGTGAGCGAGGGCTTCCAGTGAGCGGCCGTGACCATGCCCTCCACCGTCTGGGGCGGTGCCTGCCGTACCCCGGGGAGCGGGCCGGAGTGCCACACCTGCGCCGGGTGGGCACCCACGCGGAAGGCGTGCGCGGTGAAGCGTGGCGCGGTCGTGGAGACGCGCATCCGGAACCGCTCGCCGGGCAGCACGCTGACGCGGTCGGCGTATCCCTCGATCTCGTGCTCCGCGCCGCGCTCGGTGATGCGCCAGCGCACCGGCCGGGCGGCGGGCACCTCGGCGGGGGCGGGCGCGGCGGCTTCAGGCGCCGGAGCGGGGTGGGCTGGGGCGGCGGGGGTGATGGTGCCGCACGCGGACAGCAGCAGGATCAAGACGATCAAGGACTTGCGCACAGCGCACCATGGTCACGACTCCCCGCCCACCGGGCCGGCCACTTGGGGAAGTCCTTACGCCGGCAGTACGCAAGAGGGGCTGTCGACTTCCAGCACTTGACCTGTCGGCTCGGGTACGCCGTCCTCCAGGGCGAACTCGGTGACCACTCCCGAGTGCTGGTTGGCCACGTACAGGCGGTCGCCGTCGATGGCGAAGTGCCTGGGCCATTCGCCGCCCGACGGCACCTCGGCCACCGGCGTCAGGTCCTCGGCCCGCAGCACGGTGATCGTGTTGGGGCCGCGGTTGGCCACGTACAGGAAGTCCCCGTCCATGTCGAGGTGAGAGGGCTGGTTGACGCCCTCGGCGCGCGAGGCGAGGGTGCCCGCCGTCTTCTCGCCGTCGATGAGGGTGACGATGCCGTCGAGCTCGCCCACGACGTACAGGCGCGAGCCGGAGAAGACCATGTGGCGCGGCCCGGTGCCCGGGGTCAGGCGCAGCGGCTCCAGCACCTCGCCCTCGGGGCTGTAGCGGCGGATCTGGTCGGTGCCCAGGTCGGAGACGTACAGCAGGCCGTCGTGGAAGACGGTCTGGTGGGCGTGCGGGCCCTGCTGGCGCTCGGGATGCGGCCCGGAGCCCTCGTGGCGCAGCACGATCGGGCGTCCCTCGAAGGCGCCGCGGGAGTCGAGGTGATGCAGGCTGACCGTGCCGTCGCCGTAGTTGGCGACGGCGAGCAGATCGCCCTCCGGATCGACCGCCACGTGGCAGGGGCTGTCACCCATGCTGGGCCGCTCGTCCAGCGGGGCGAGCACGGCCGCCTCCGTGCTGAACGCGCTCAGCCAGCCCTGGGCCAGCTCGCCCACCGCGTACAGCACCGGCAGCTTCGGGTGCGCCGCCAGGAACGAGGACGAGGTGAGGCGGGTCAGCTCTCCGCCGGGGGTGACGATGCCGGGCCCATATCCGCCTATATACAGGTGCTTCACAGAAGGCATCTTCTCATGCTTGACTGAAGCAATGAATTCGTTGACGAAAGCAAGGGTCTCCGAAATCAGGGCCTTCAACCGGTTCTATACGAAGGTCATCGGCGTCCTCCAGGCAGGCATGCTCGACTCTCCCTATTCGCTGGCCGAGAGCAGGGTGCTGTTCGAGCTCGGGCACGCGGGCAAGCTGGAGACGGGCGAGCTGCGCGCCCTCATCGGTCTCGACGCGGGCTATCTGAGCAGGATCCTGACCCGCCTCGAGGGCGACGGACTGATCTCGAAGGAGCGCGCGGCCACCGACGCCCGCAAGCAGGTCGTCCGGCTCACCGCGGCGGGCACCGAGTCGTTCGGGCTGCTGGACACGCGGTCGGACGCGGAGGCGGAGCGACTGCTGGCCACGCTGCCCGAGCCGGGGCAGGAACGCCTGGTCACGAGTATGGCCACGATCAGGACGCTGCTGGAGGGCGTCGGCGAGCGCGAGCCGTACGTGATCCGGCCCCTGCGCACGGGCGACCTGAGCTGGGTCGTCTACCGGCACGGCATCCTTTACAGCCGGGAGTACGGCTGGGGCATGGACTTCGAGCGGCTGGTGGCCAGGATCATCGGCGAATATGACCCCTCGCGCGACATGGGGTGGATCGCCGAGGTCGGCGGGGAGCCCGCCGGGTGCGTGTTCTGCGTACGCGAGGACGACGCCACCGCGCGGCTGCGGCTCCTGCTGGTCGAGCCGTCCGCCCGCGGGCTGGGTCTGGGCGGACGGCTCGTCGGCGAGTGCCTGCGCCACGCCAAGGCCGAGGGCTACAAGCGGATCACGCTGATGACCCGCGACTGCCTGGCGAGCGCGCGGCGCATTTACCAGGCCGCCGGGTTCGAGCTGGAGTCGGAGCACAAGGAGACGGAGAACGGGATCGAGGTCACCGAGCAGGAGTGGAGCCGCGACCTCTGACAAGCCACCGGTCGAGGAGGTCCCTCAGGCGCGGGAGAGGCCGACCACCGCGAAGAGGAGGTCCCTCAGGCGCGGAAGGGGCCGGCCACCTCGAAGAGGAGGTCCCTCAGGCGCGGAAGGGGCCGGCCACCTCGAAGGTGCGGCCGTCGTCGCGGCCCCGTCTGGCCGAGAAGTAGAGGCGTCCGCCGTCGGGCGCGAACGCCAGCCCCGTGAGCTCGGCCCCGTCGAGGCCATCGAGCTTGAGGAACGGCGTGACCGCCCGATCGGGGGTGATGACGTCGATCTCCGTCGACCGCCTGGCGACGTAGAGGTCGCCGGAGGGAGCGGCGGTGATGGCGCGTACGCCGTCGCAGATCCGGTCCAGCGTGGAGGTCTCGGCGTCGTACGCCCACAGACCGCTGTCACCCTCGGTGGTGAAGTAGCAGACCCCGCCCGCGTAGTGACAGCCCTCGCCGCCGTCGAAGTGGCGGGCGTCGTCTATCTGGTGGCGCGTGGCCTTGAGCAGGGCGGCGGGCGACGGCACCGGCTTCCAGTCACCGGCTAGGCAGAGCACCTCCAGGATGCCCTCGGTGAGATCGCCCCAGTCGCCGGGCCGGAACCGGTAGAAGCACCCGTCAGGCTCCCCCTCCGTCAGGTAGACGACCTGACGGTCGGGGTCGCAGGCGGCGGCCTCGTGCTTGAACCGGCCCATGGCCAGGCGGGGACGCCCGGCCCGCAGGCCGTACGGATCGCACTCGAACACCCGGCCGCGATAACCGAACTCGCAGGAGAGCCAGCTGTGCCAGGGCGTGGCGCCGCCCGCGCGGTTGCGGTCGGTGCCGGACAGGATGCGGTAGGCGTCGGCGATCGAAGCGTCGGCGCGGAACCGGAGCGCGGACGCGCCGCCGAGCAGCGGCAGCTCGGAGTTGGACACGTAGATCCAGCCGGTGCCGTCAGGGAAGCAGGCGCCACCGTCGGGCGCCGCGTGCCACGTCAGCCCGGCCACCTTCTGGCCCGAGCGGGCCACGATCCGGCCGCTGAACCCTCCGGGCAGGGCCAGATCGTCGCCGCCGGGCGGCTCCAGCGGGCCGTAGGGGCTCATCCCGCCCTGCCAGAGCGGGCCCGTGCGGAGGAGAGTCTTGCTGGACATCGTGGGGCCTCCCTCTAGGTGCCACGCTAGTCGACCCCGCCGACATGAATGACGGGGAGGCCCGAGATCAAACTCTGCGCGAAATCTCTGGCGTCAACGCTGGGCCTGGAACATCCAGTGCTGCTTGTCGATGTCCTGAGCCACCGCGATGAGCAGGTCCTGGCTGACCGGATCCGGCTCGTCGGTCACGGCGACGCGCTCGCGCATCCGCTTGCCGACGGCCTCCAGGATGTCGGTCATCGTCGCCACGACCTTGCCGTCCTCGATCCAGCCGTTCTCCGGCTGGGAGAGCTTGGTGGACTTGGCGATGGTGGCCGCGCGGCCGTCCGGGTTGAGGCCCAGGGCGACGGCGCGTTCGGCGATGGTGTCCGCGTGCTCACGGGCCAGGGCGGTGACCTCGTCGAGCTGGAGGTGGATCTGCCGGAAGTGCGGGCCGGTCAGGTTCCAGTGCATCTGCTTGGCGAGCAGCGAGAGATCGAGGAGATCGACCAGGGCTCCCTGAAGGGCCGTCGCGACCGTCTTCTTCGCATCGCCCGAGAGCGGACCGGTGATCGTAGCCATGATGTGTTCCTCCCCGTGGTTCGACATCAGGGTCTCTATGCGACCCACCCCCATTGCCCGCTTTCTCATGGTTGACACTGCAATAATGACAGTGTAATTGTGAAGGTATGAGCGAGACCTGGACCATCCGTGAGCTGGCCGAGCGCGCCGCCGACGCGTTGCGCGCGCCCGCCCAGCCGCACGCGCAGCCGCTCAACGGCCGGGTCCGCGACGTGCCCGGCGAGCGATTGATCAGGTGGTACACCACGATCGGCCTCGTCGACCCGCCACTGACCAGGCGTGGCCGGATCGCCCAGTACGGCAGACGGCACCTGCTGCAGCTCGTGGCCATCAAGCGGCTGCAGGCGGCCGGGCGGTCGATCGCGGAGATCCAGACCGCCCTGACCGGCGCCACGGACACGACCTTGGAGCGGACGGCCCACCCCGGATGGTCGCCCCTGGACGAGGACGTCGCGACCGCGCCCCTGAGCCAGGATGCTCACGATGCGGCGGCCCTCCCGGAGGGCGAGACACCCGAGGCGACGACTCCCTACGACGGCTCGGGGGCCGGACATGGGCGCTCCCGCGGACGGTTCTGGGCCGAACGCCCCGCGGATGGCGGTGAACGCCCCGCGGATGGCGCTGAACGCCCCGCGGATGGCACCGGCCCCAATTCCGACCTTTCGTATCCCCCGCCCGGCGGTCCTTCCTGGCCCGGCGAGGACGACCGGCCCGAACGGGTCCCCCTGCCCAGCCGGCACGCGGCGCTGGTGCGCGGGGTCAGGCTGGCCGACGGGGTGACGCTCGTGCTCGACGGCGCCGGCCGTACCCCGGCTGAAGACGACATCCAGGCGGTACTCACCGCGGCGGCACCGCTGCTGGCGCTGCTCGAAGAGAGGAAGCTAGCATGAAGATCACTTCGCTCGAGCCCACCCGGTGCCTGCCGGTGCCGGACGCCGGGTTCGGCGCGCTGCGGACCGCGCGCGGGAATCTGCCCCTGGAGAGCGTCGACGTGTCCGCCGGCATTTCCGGCCTGATGGCCGAGGTCGAGGTGACGCAGGGCTTCCGCAACCCGTACGACGTCACGCTGGAGGCCACCTACGTCTTCCCGCTGCCCGACAGGGCGGCGGTGACGGGGTTCAGGATGGAGGCCGACGACCGGGTGATCGAGGGCGTGCTCAAGGAGCGCGGCCAGGCCAGGGCCGACTACGACCGGGCGCTGCGCGAGGGGAAGCGGGCCGCGATCGCCGAGGAGGACCGGCCCGACGTGTTCACGATCACGGTGGGCAACCTGCTGCCGGGCGAGCGGGTGACGGTCCGGCTCACGCTGAGCCAGCCGCTGCCGTACGAGGACGGCGCGGCCACGTTCCGCTTCCCGCTGGTCCTCGCCCCCCGCTACATTCCGGGCACGCCGCTCGACGGCCCCGGCTCCGGCGACGGCACCGCGCCCGACACCGACGCGGTGCCCGACGCCTCGCGCATCACGCCGCCTGTACTCCTGCCCGGCTTCCCCGACCCGGTACGCCTGTCGCTGACGGCGACGATCGACCCCGCCGGGCTGGACCTGCGGGAGCTGTCCTCCAGCCTGCACGTCGTCGAGGAGGAGGGTCATACCGTACGACTGCGGCCGGGCGAGCGGCTGGACCGCGACTTCATCCTGCGGCTGTCGTTCGAGACCTCGACCGCGCTGCAGCTCGACGGCCGGGGCGCGTTCTCGCTGACCGTGCTGCCCCCTGCGCTGCAGTCGCCGCGCACGCCGCGTGACCTCGTACTGCTGCTGGACAGGTCGGGCAGCATGGGCGGCTGGAAGATGGTCGCCGCGCGCCGGGCCGCGGCGCGGATCGTCGACACGCTGACGGAGCAGGACCGGTTCGCGGTGCTGACGTTCGACTCGGTGGTGGAGCAGGCGTTCGAGGGGCTCGTGACCGCCTCGGACCGCAACCGCTACCGCGCGGTCGAACATCTCGCGCGCGTGGACGCCCGCGGCGGCACCGAGCTGCTGGAGCCGCTGCGCCAGGCGATCTCCCTGCTCCACGACCAGGACGGGCGCGAACGCGTCCTGGTACTGGTCACCGACGGGCAGGTAGGACACGAGGACCAGATTCTGGAGCAGACCGGCGGCGCGCTGTCGGCCATGCGGGTGCACACCGTCGGCATCGACCGGGCGGTGAACGCCGGTTTCCTGGGCCGGCTGGCCGGTCTGGGCGCGGGCCGCTGCGAGCTGGTCGAGTCGGAGGACCGCCTGGACGCCGCCATGGAGCAGATCCACCGCCGCATCGGCGCGCCCCTCGTGACCGACCTGTCCCTCAAGGGCCTCGACCTGGAGCCCGGCACGGTCACCCACCTGGGCTCCATCTTCCCCGGCGTCCCGCTGCGCGTGCACGGCCGCTATCGGGATGGCTCCTCGGTGACCGTACGCGGGCTGGCGTCGGGCGCTCCATGGGAGCAGCAGGTGACGGGCACCGTGGTGGACAACCCGGCGATCCGCGCCGTCTGGGCCCGCGCGCACCTGCGTGAGCTGGAGGACCGGTACGCCATGGGCGAGCACGAGCTGGAGGCGGAGATCGTCCGGGTCTCGCTGGAGAACGGCGTCCTGTGCCGCTTCACCGCCTACGTGGCGGTCGACACCAGGAAGGTGGCCGATGGCGAGCCGGAGCACCGCGTCATCCAGCCCGTGGAGCCGCCGAGCGGCTGGGAGATGCCGCAGAACCCGCCGATGATGCCCTTCATGGCCCAGGCCGCGGTGATGGCCGCGCCGTCCCGCCCCATGTCGATCCCCGACCCGGGCTTCGCACCCGGCCAGAGTCACGACCTCTTGGGCACCCAGGAGAGCGGCGCCCCAGACGCGGCCCGCCGGTCCCGTGGCACCAGGGGGGTCGACTGGGAGGCGGAAGCGGGTCCCGGCGGTGCCGTGCCCCGCAGCCCCGGCGGCGGCAGCTCGGCCGGCGATTTCGGCGGCAGCTCGGCCGGTGGGCGGATGAGCCCGTCGCCGCGGTTCGCGCCGCCCGCCGCTCCCCGTCCGGCCGGGCCGGGCCTGGAGTCGGTCAGGGCGCAGCTGGTCGTCGAGCTCGACCGGCTCCGGGCGCTGCTCGGCGGTCCCGACCCGCTCTACCTGGCGGACCTGGGCTCCCGGCTCTCGGCGCTGGCCGCCTTCCTGGGCGGGCATCCGGAGCTGGCCGCCCTGGGCCGCGAGCTGCAGACGGCGGAGCAGCCGGGCATCGACGCCG
Source organism: Nonomuraea sp. NPDC050680 (assembly GCF_040654555.1). Taxonomy (NCBI): domain Bacteria; kingdom Bacillati; phylum Actinomycetota; class Actinomycetes; order Streptosporangiales; family Streptosporangiaceae; genus Nonomuraea; species Nonomuraea sp. NPDC050680. The sequence continues at coordinate 362,743 of NZ_JBFAIF010000001.1, forward strand.
AAGCGCTGAGGGCGCACGCCATCGAGGTGCTCACCGTGCTCACGAGCGGATCACCCTCGGCCCCGAGCGGACCACCCGCGCCGGGTACGCCCCGCCGCCCGTTCTGGAAGCGCACCTGACGGCACCGCCCGCGTGACCGGCTCTGTGGAGTGTCCGGAAATTTCAGTACACCCCAGAGAGCCGGGGTCGGGTGACCCGGCGCTGGGCGGCAGCCCGGCGCCGAATCACCCGGGGTGACGGTGAAGGACGCCGAAGCGCTCGCCCTCATCGCGAAGACCACTCCGGCCGGCATTCCGACCGGCGGCGGAGCGAACTCCGGTCAGGTTGACCGGAAGAAGGTTCACGGGAGACAGGTTCACGGGAGACAGGTTCACGAGAAACAGGTTCATCGGAAATACGAATAGCCGTCTATCGGAGTCCGGCGGGCTGTTCTATCGTCACCGTACATGGCGACCTCTCGCGCACCGTTGCGCTTCGCCGAGACGATCTCCGCCACCGTTTCCGCGGCCCGGGAATCGGGTTTCTTCTTCGATTTCGACGGCTCTGTCGTGCCCATCATGAACGATCCGGACGCGGTGCTCCCCGTCCCCGGGGCGGTGGAGCGGCTGAGCGCGCTGGCGGAGCTGTTCGCCCGCGTCGCCGTCGTCTCCGCGCGCCCCGCCGCGTTCCTGCGCGACCGCTTCTCCCGCGCCCCCGGCGTGCGGCTCTTCGGCCTGTACGGCCTGCAGACGGTGGTCGACGGCGAGATCAGGACCGCCGGTGAGGCGGAGCCATGGGCGCCGGTCATCCGCCGCCTGGTCGCCGACGCCGCTCGCGACCTGCCGGGCAAGGTGCTGGTGGAGGACAAGGCGCTGATGGTGGCGCTGCACTACAGAGCGGATCCGGCGCTGCGTGGCGCGGTGGAGAGATGGTCGTCGGCGAAGGCCGCCGAGCTGGGCCTGGCCGAGCAGCTGGGCCGCATGGTGGTCGAGCTGAAGCCGCCGGTGCCCGGCGACAAGGGCACCGTCGTCGAAGCGGAGAGCGCCGCCCTGGCCAGGGCCTGGTACTTCGGCGACGACCTGTCCGACGCCCGCGCCTTCGAGGCCCTGCGTACGCGCGAGGAAGAAGACCCGGAGTTCGTCGGGGTCAGAGTGGCGGTGGCGAACGGCGAAACAGGCGACGAACTGGCCCGGCAGGCGGATTTCACCGTGGCCGGCCCGGCCGACGTCCCGGCCATGCTGGACGAGATAATCCGCGCTTTCCATGACAACCGGCAAACGCAATAGCCCCGCCCGGAAATTCACCCGCCTTATTCGGCCCGTTCACCCGGGCCGGAAAGTCCTGTCGAGTACGCGCGGCACCCTACTCTGGACGGGTGAGCACCCTTGTCCTGGACGGCGGCCTGGCCACCCGCCTCGAAATGCTCGGCGCCGACCTGAGCGACGAGCTGTGGTCGGCGCGGCTGCTGGTGGAGGATCCGGCGCTGATCCGGCGCGTGCACGCCGACTACTTCGCCGCCGGCGCCGACGTGGCCACGACCGCCAGCTACCAGGCGTCGATCCCGGGATTCGTCCGGCGCGGGCTCGACGAGGCGCAGGCCGAGCGGCTGATCAGGCTCTCGGTCGAGCTGGCCGCCCAGGCCCGTGACGAGGCCGGGGGCGGGCTGGTGGCCGCCTCGATCGGTCCCTACGGCGCCTACCTGGCCAACGGCGCCGAATACACCGGCGACTACGACCTCGACGAGCTGGGCCTGCTCTCGTGGCACCGGCCACGCTGGGAGATCGTCGCCTCGAGCGGGCCCGACCTGCTCGCCTGCGAGACCATCCCGTCCTACCCGGAGGCGCGGGCGCTGGCCAGATTGCTCGCCGAGACTCCGTCGGTCAAGGCGTGGGTGAGCTTCTCCTGCCGCGACGCCGCGCACCTCAACGACGGCACCCCGATCGCCGAGGCCGCCGCGTTGTTCGCCGGCAGCTCGCAGGTGGTGGCCGTCGGCGTCAACTGCACCGCGCCGCGGCACATCCCCGGTCTCATCGCCACGCTGGCCGGTGGCCTGCCGGTGATCGTCTACCCGAACTCCGGCGAATACTGGGACTCCGAGCAGGGCCGGTGGCGCGGCACCGCCGAGCCCGTGGAGTACGGCCAGGCGGCCGAGGAGTGGCAACGGGCCGGCGCCTCGCTCATCGGCGGCTGCTGCCGTACCACTCCCGAGCACATCAAGCAGATCCGCGCCCACCTGTCCTGAGTCACGTCCAGCGGATCCGCGCCCATCCGTCCTGAGCCACGTCCAGCGGATCCGCGCCCACGTGTCCTGAGCACCGCGCCACGGAGGCCCGGCAACGGGGCCTGGCAAGGAGGTCAAGTGACGGCGGTCAAGTGACGGCGGTCAGGTGACGGCGGTCAGGCCGCGACGTTCTCAGGGGCGCGGCGGCTGGACAGCACGCGGTCGAGGGCGAGCGCGCCGCCTCCGCTGAAGCCGACGGCCAGCGCGCCCGCCGCCAGCGACAGGACGAACTCGAAGCCGCCCTTGTCCACCCCGAACCCGTTGGCCCCGTGAACGAACAGGATCGCGCCCGCCATGTCGAGCGCCAGCAGCGTCCCCACGACGGGCAGCGCCACACCGAGGATCAGCGCCAGGCCGCCCGCGACCTCCAGCACCGCCACCGCCGGCGCGGCGGCCCCGGCCAGCGGGATTCCGGCCGACTCGAAGAACTTGGTGGTCCCGGCGATCCCCATCGTGGCGAACTTCTGGTAGCCGTGCACCAGGAAGATCCCGCCGACGACCACGCGGGCGAGCAGGATCGCTACGGAACGTGACTGGTCAAGCATGCGCTCTCCAAAAGGCAGTAGTTCAGATTTGAACCAGCACTCTACCCGGAAGTTCAAATCTGAACAACAAGTACACTGGACGCCGTGACGGACACCGCGTGGCTCAACGAGACGGAGATGGCGGCTTGGCGCGCCTTCCTGTCCACCTCCCACCTGCTGGAGCGGCGCATCGAAGAGCAGCTCAAGGCCGCGGCCGGACTGACCCACCCTCAGTACGAGGTGCTGGCCCGCCTGGCCGACGCCCCAGGCCGCCAGATGCGCATGACGGAGCTGGCCAAGGGCGTCGTGGTGTCGAAGTCCGCGCTGACCTACCAGATCGGGCAACTGGAGAAGGCGGGCCTGGTCGAGCGGACCACCTGCCCGTCCGACGAGCGTGGCGTGCTGGCCGTGCTGACCGACGCGGGAGTCCGCTGCCTGCAGCTCGTCGCCCCCGGCCACGTGGAGGTCGTCCGGGCCTACCTCATCGACCGGATGACCCGCGGCGAACTGGAGACGATGACCGCCGCCATGCGCAAGACCGAGCAGGCACTACGGCAATAAGCCCCGCCATGCGCGAAACCGGGCAGGCACTACGGCAGTGAGCCCCGCCGTGCGCGAAACCGGGCAGGCGCCAAGGCGATGAGCGGTCAGCCCTTGGCGGCGCGGGCCGCGCGCTCCATCTCGACCTTGGCGCTGGCGGCGTACTTGTCGACGTACTCCTGCTCCGACAGCTCCATGAGCGCGTACATGATCTCGTCGGTGACCGCGCGCAGCACCAGCCGGTCCTCCTCCATCCCGTAATAGCGGGAGAAGTCGAGCGGCTTGCCGAACCGCACTCCGGGCCGGATCCCGAGCTTGGGCAGCGGGTGGCCGGGGGGCATCATCTCGAAGGTGTGGACCATGGCCCACGGGATCACCGGCACCCGCGACATGAGGGCCAGGCGGGCGACGCCGGTCTTGCCCTTGTACAGGCGGCCGTCGGGTGAGCGGGTGCCCTCGGGGTAGATGCCGAGGACGTTGCCCTCGCGCAGCACCCGCATGCCGGTGCGCAGCGCGGCCTCGCTGGCCTTGCCGCCCGAGCGGTCGATCGGCACGGTGCCGACGCCGCTGAAGAACAGCCGGGTGAAGAAGCCCTTGACGCCGCGCCCGGTGAAGTAGTCGGACTTGCCGAGCGAGATGACCTTGCGGCGCAGATGCAGCGGCCCGAAGAAGTGGTCGGCGAACGACAGATGGTTCCCGGCCAGAATGACCGGCCCCTGCCTGGGCACGTTCTCCACACCCTCCGCCCACGGCCGGAAGACGACGCGGAGGATCGGCCCCAAGATGGCCTTGACCACCCAGTAGAACACTCGGCCACCTCTTCTCCACAGCGCGGTCTGCAAGCAAAGTCATCTTCGCATCTCAGGACCGATGCTCCTACCTCACCTCTCGCACAATCCACCTCGATCGTGCGACGATCGGGCAATTCCGGGATGAAATCCCATCGAGGAGCTGTTATGCCGCTCATGCCAGGCGCGGAGCCCTATCACCATGAAGCAGGCCAGGTCGGCGTACTGCTGTGCCATGGCTTCACCGGCACCCCGCAGTCGCTACGGCCTTGGGGCGAGTATCTCGCCGGGCAGGGGGTGAGCGTCTCCCTCCCCCGCCAGCCCGGACATGGCACCACCTGGCAGGAGATGAACCGCACCCGCTGGGACGATTGGTACGCCGAGGTCGAGAAGGCGTTCGAGGACCTCCAGGGCCGCTGCGCGAACGTGTTCGTGGCGGGGCTGTCGCTGGGTGGCTGCCTGGCGCTGCGGCTGGCCGAGGTGCACGGGGACGCGATCAGCGGCGTCATCGTGGTCAACCCGTCGATCGTGCGCGACGTGCCGCTGCTGATGCTGGCCCCGGTGCTCAAGTGGTTCCTGCCGTCGGTGCCGGGGGTGGCCAACGACGTCAAGAAGCCGGGCGTGACCGAGCTGGCCTACGCGCGCACGCCGGTGAAGGCGGCCGCCTCGCTGCCCGGCCTGTGGTCGCTGGTCCAGGCCGACCTGGTGAAGGTGACGCAGCCGCTGCTGGTCTTCCACAGCACCGAGGACCATGTGGTGAAGCCGAGGAGCGTGGAGATCATTCGCCAGAACGTACCGCAGGCCACGATCGAGGAGCTTACCGATAGCTACCATGTTGCGACGCTGGACAACGATGCCGACAAGATCTTTGCCGGTAGCCTCGACTTCATCCGGACACATGCCTCGGTACCCTTGCAGAGGGACTGATCGCACCCAGGGGGAAGTCGCGATCGCTGCGGAGAGGCCGATCTAGGTGACGCCCCAGAGTGACGAGGACGAGGTCTGGCGGCAGATCGTCGCGTCCTTCAACGACACAGCCGAGCGCGACTCGGCCGACCAGCCATGGCCGGACAGCGAGAACGTCCCGGTCGAGCCCGTCGCCCGCGTGGTCAAACCCGCGGCCGACGAGGACGCCGACGCGGAGTCGGAGCACGGCGACGAGGACCTCGGCGAGGATGAGGACGGCGAGGAGCGCTTCGTGCCGCCGCCCCCGCCGCCGTTGCCCAAGCTCGACCTGCCGACCAAGCTCGCCTGGGTGGCGCTGTTCGGCGGCCCCGCCTACCTGCTGATCGCCGCGATGGCCAACTGGCAGATGGAGGGCTGGGCGCTCTTCACCGCCGTGGCCGCGTTCATCGGCGGTTTCGTGGCGCTGGTGGTGCGGATGGGCGACGGCCCGCCCACCGACGGCTGGGACGACGGCGCCGTGCTCTGAGACCGGTCAGCCGTGCTCTGAGACCGGCTAGGAGTCCTTCAGCGAAGGCTCTCCGGGCCCGAACAGCTCCACCACGTCCGTGTAGCGCTCGCGGGCGTCCACGGCGTGACCGACCGCCCAGACGTCGCCCTTGCCCGCGAGGTAGGTGACCGCCTGCAACCGCACGCTGTCCTTGCCCTTCGCGGCGCCGCCCCGGATGATCTCGCAGTCGCTCTTCTCGCAGCGCATCATGAACGGCTCGGCGGCCCTTGACGGGTCGAAGCCGGAGATCCAGAAGCGGCCCTTGCCGTCGCCTGTGACCCCGTAGAGACGCGACTCTGTCTCGGGCAGCCGCTCGCGCTGCCAGCGCTTGCCGTTCCACGACAGCACCAACGGATCGACCTGGTCGGCCCCGCGGTAGACGCCGCCGACGGCCAGCGCCCGCTTGGCGCTGTCGACCTGGATGTCACGCAGGTAGCCACCCGGGACCTCGGGCACCGGCATGGCCTTCCAGCTGTCGCCGGAGTAGTGCATGATCAACGGCGCGCTGCCGGTGTCGCCGACGGCGAAGTTGCCGGACACCGCGTAGAGCGCGCCCTTCTCCTTGGTCTGCTGGGCGCTCCAGGCGCCGGCCTGACCGGTGAGGATGAGCCCGTAGTCGTCGCGGCTGCCAACGGCCACGACGCGCCCCGGACGGGCGTCGATGCCGCCGAGCCAGTCGCCCGCGCGCATCCCCTGGGCCCTGACCCGGTCGAAGCCGCCGGTGTCTCCGTGGGCGAGGTAGGGCAGGCCGTCATGGCCGTCGCCCACGGCCCACACGTCCGACGGTGAGGTGGCGGCCACGCCGCGCAGGTTGCCGGCACCGGTGGCGTCGCGCAGGGTCACCTCCGACCAGCTGGAGCCGTTCCAGTGGCGGACCGTGCCGCGATTCTTCCAGACGTCCCAGATCTCCTGCTGGCCGACGGCCCAGACATCGCCTGACGAGAGCGCGGTAACGTCGGACAGCGAGCCGTCGGCGTCCAGGCGGACGCTCGTCGACTGCTGCCACGCCTCAATGGTGGCGGGGTGGGGATCGGCATGCGCGGCGGGCGTGACCTGCGACAAGGCCACGGACGTCGCCAAGATCAGGGTGAGCGCACGCCGCTGATAGCGACGGGTCATGAGCAAATGCTACGGGTTCGCGGACCTTCCCGCCCCGTTAGGCCCCGACTAGCAGCTCGGCGAGTACCGGCAGGTGGTCGGTCGCGGCCGCCAGGTCGGCCTCGGCGGCGTCCGCGCCACCGCAGGAGAGGACCGTCAGCTCGCGCGCCGCGAACACCGCGTCGATGCGCTCGCGCGGCCGCCGGGCGGGGAAGGTCAGTCCCTCGCCCCGGGGCGCGGCCGGCCGGCAGTCGGTGAGCCGCCCGGCCAGATAGCGCCAGGTGGGCTCGGTCTCCTGCTCGTTGAGGTCGCCGCCGATCAGGATGGCGGCGCCGTGCGCGGCCGCCGTACGCTCCATCAGCGTCATGGCCTCGTACGCGTGCCGCAGCCTGGCCGCCCCGTGCAGATCGAGATGGATCGAGCCGACGGCCAGCGGCACCCCCTCGACCCGCAGGACCGCGACGGCCAGCCCGCGGACCTCCAGCCCGGCGAACACCTTCAGCCGGTGGTGCTCGGCCGCCAGCACCTCGATCCCGGGGCGGGCGAACACCGCGACGCCGCCGAGCCTGCCCCCGGCCACCACCCGCAGGCCGCACGCCTCGGCCAGCTGCCGCCGCCGGCCACGCCAGTTGAGGAAGCGCGGGACCTCCTGGAGGCACAGGATGTCGGCCCGCATCGACCCGATCACCCGGACCAGCGCGGGCACGCTGTCACGCAGCCCCCGGACGTTGTACGTGGCCACCCGCGGCATCGCTGGGGAACCCGGTCAGCGCATCCTGGCGAGGTCGGCCGCGCCGACGACTCCGGCGGCGGCGCCCAGCTCGGCCAGCCGGATCTCGGCGAGCGGCCGGTGGCCCCTGCCGGTGAGCTGGCGGGCGAAGGTCTCCCGGGCCCGGTCGAGGAAGAGATCGGCCGCGCGGGAGACGCCGCCGCCCACGATGAAGCAGCCCGGGTCGAGGATCGCGGCCAGGTCGGCCATGCCCTGGCCGAGCCAGTCGGCGAGGCTGGCGAAGGCGGCGAGTGAGGCCTCGTCGCCCAGCTTGGCCGCCTCGGTGACCTCCTCGCCCTCGATCTTGCCACCGGCCAGGCCGAGCAGGATCTGGGCCCGCTCCGGCTGGGCGGTGGAGATCTGCCTGGCCTCGATGACCAGGGCGTTGCCGCTGGCGTACTGCTCCCAGCAGCCGAGCTGGCCGCACCCGCACAGCCGGCCCTCGGGCACCACCTGCATGTGGCCGAGCTCGGCCCCCATGCCCCAGTGGCCCCTGAACAGCTTGCCGTCGAAGACCAGGCCGCCGCCGATGCCGGTGCCGACCGTGATGCAGACGACGTGCGACTGACCGCGCCCCGCGCCGAACTTGGTCTCGCCCCAGGCCATGGCGTTGGCGTCGTTCTCGATGACGACCGGTAGCCCGATCAGCCCGCTGATCTTCTTCTGCAGGGGCTCCTCGCGCCAGGCCAGGTTGGGTGCGAACCGGACGACCGACCGGGTCTCGTCGACGAACCCGGCCGCGCCGACGCCGACGGCCTCGATCTCCCTGCCTTGGGCGAGCTCGCGCACGACCTCGGCCACCGTCGCGGCGACCTGCTCGGGCTGGTCGGCCGGGGTGGGCTTGAGCGCGTGGGCGATCACTTCGCCGTCGTCGTTGACCACGCCCGCGGCGACCTTGGTGCCACCGATGTCCACACCGATCGTGAGCATGCCCCTGTATCTCCTCTATCCCAATCTGGTCTAACCCAGATCAATATGTTCCACGTTGTCACGGCCATGCTCGCCGCTCTGATCGTCGCGTGGCCTGCGAGGGGCCGGCCTGCTCAACGCGTCGATCGTCTGGCGGAACGCGGCGAACAGCTCGCCGCCGGCCGCCACCAGGTGCCCGGTCACGTCGCTGCCGGACTCCCGCTGTGCCGCGATGGCCCGGCAGACCGGGCAGGCGCGGCAGATGTACTCGTCATGGGGCTCGGACACCGCCTCGCTCCACACGTCCCTGTCCCTCTGCCCGCCGCCGCCCCCGGTGAAGGAGTTGAGCACGGTCCTGCCGACCTGACGGGTGGCCCGTCCCTGGATGGTGTCGAAGAGCTTGCGCGCCTCGTCCGTGACGGTGCCGATCGGGTCTCTGTTGCTCTCAGTCATCTGGCCCTCCTGGTGTGAACCGTACCCGGAGCACGCCGTCATGGAGCGCCGCGCCGCTGATCCGTCTGCGGGCCAGCGCCGCCGGCAGTGCCAGGATCCTCCGGTAGGGGCCGGCGGTGATGATCAGCTCGTCGCCCTTGCGGGCCAGGTCCACATCGGCCCGGTCGGCGCCCGGCAGGGCCAGGGTCAGCTCGTCGGCGGACAGCCGGAGCGGCGGCTCCACGTCCGGGGCGGCGAACGGGTCCACCTCGCCGTAGATCGCCCCGCCCACCTGGGCCAGCGCGTCCTTGCCGACCGGCTCGGCCGGGAGGTAGGGCACGACGTGGATGGGTAGCGGCGCGAACGACTCCTCGGCCTCGGCCAGGAGCCTGGACTGGGCCGCCACCCACTGGGCGCGCCACTCGTCGGCGCCCTCGGCGGGGAAGACCCGGTTGGCGATCACCGCGTCGACGCGGTAGCCGTACAGGTTGAGCGAGGTGAGGGTGCGTCTGGCCTCGGCGAGCACCACGGCCTCCGGCGTGAGCACCAGGCGCACGGAGGCGTTCTCGCCGGTGAGCAGCTCGCGCACCTCCAGCAGGCCGCGGTGGAAGCGCTCCCCCGCGCTCAGGACCTCCTCGCCGGGCGCGCTGACGCGGGCGACGCTGCGCACGAACGGCGAGACGATCTTCATGATCTTGCGGCCGACCGGCATCAGCCTGGTCATGTGCCAGTCGAGCGCCTCGGGCAGGGCCAGCAGGCGCAGGGTCTCGGCGGTGGGGGCGCAGTCGACGACGATGACGTCCCAGCGTCCTTCGCGGGCGTGCTCGCGCAGCTCCAGGAGGGCGATGATCTCCTCGGCGCCGGGCAGGATGGTGATCTCCTCCGAGGTGATCTCGTCCAGGCCCAGCTCGGCGAGCAGCCCTCGGGCGTAGTCCTGCAGCTCGCCCCAGTGGCGCTCCAGCGTCTTCTGGGTGTCGACCTGGTGCAGGTGCAGCCCGGGCGCGACCTCACCAGGCTCGACGCCGAGCGCGTCGGCCAGCGAGTGGGCGGTGTCGGTGGAGACGATCAGCGTCTTCAGGCCGCGCTTGGCGGCGAGCGTGGCGGTCGCCGCGGCGGCGGTGGTCTTGCCCACACCGCCCTTGCCGGTGAAGAGCAGAACTCGCGGGCTCACCTCAGTGCCCTTCGACGCGCTTCTTGAGGCCCTTGAGCGCGGTGTCCACGATGACCTTCTCCGCCTTGCGCTTGATCATGCCGATCATGGGGACCTTGAGGTCGGCCGAGAGCTCGTACGTCACCTCGGTGCCCGTGCCCGTGTCGGCCAGCTGGTAACTCCCCGCGAGCTCGGCGAGCATCTTGCCCGGCTCGACGACCTGCCAGCGGACGCTCTCGTCGTCCTGCCAGGTGTAGCCCAGAGTGTAGGCATCACTGATCACTCCGGCGTCCAGGACGAAGCGCACCGTCTCCGGCCTGCCGTCGGCCCCGGTGCTGAGGACCTCCGCCTCCTTCACCTGGCCCGCCCAGTCGGGGTAGGCCGCGAAGTCGGCGATGACGGCCATCACGGCGGCCCGATCGGCGCCGACGGTGATGCTCGAAGTGGTGCGATCAGCCATGCGACCACCGTACCGGTCGGGTCACCATTCGAGGATGAACGGAACCCCCTTTCCCCGGAAATGACCCACGTTCACGCACTCGGTGCGTCCGATACGGGTGCGCCGGTGAAGTGGCTGGTGCACATGCCCGAACAGGGCGTAGCGCGGCTGCGTCCGCCTGATCGCCGCCAGCGTCGCCTCGCTGCCGCGCTCGAAGCGCCTGGCCACCACGTCGTACAGCAGCTCGGGCACCGCGGGCGGGATGTGACAGCACAGCACGTCCACCTCGCCGACCGCCTCGACCTTGGCGGCGAACTCCTCGTCACTGATCTCGTACGGCGTGCGGTAGGTGGTCTTGAGCCCGCCGCCGACGAAGCCGAACCGCCAGCCGCCGATCTCCACGCTCTGGCCGTCGAGCACCTGGTGGCCGTCCTGGAGGTAGTCGGACCACAGGCGCGGGATGTCGACGTTGCCGTAGGTGAGGTAGGCGGGGGCGGGCATGGCCGCGAAGAGCTCTTCGTACTGGGCTCGTACGTTGCGCTCGATGTGCTCGCGCGGGTCGCCGTCGAGGGTGGACCACAGCCGCGCCGACAGGGCTCTGGCCTCGTCGAAGCGCTTGGCCGTGCGGAGCGCGATGAACTCCGCGGCCCGCTCGGCGCCGAACAGGTCCGGGAAGATGCCCTGCGCGTGGTCGTCGTAGTCGATGAAGAGGATCAGGTCACCCAGGCAGATCAGCGCGTCGGCCCCCGCCGCCGCGCCGGCCAGCGCGTCCGCCCTGCCGTGTACGTCGCTGATGACATGGACCCTCATGCGGGAAATCCTATGAGAGCGGCTGCTAGCGTGAGAATGACCCCTACCCGTGGGTAATTCAACGCGATAGCGTCCAGGCGGTCCCCCGAACAGGAGTTGATTCGTGCGCGAGTACAGCGTCCCGGTGCTGGTCGACGTACCTGCCTCCGCGAGCCTGCCCGACACGGTCTTCAGACGGGCCGAGCAGGAGCCCGGCGCGGTCGTCATGCGGCGCAAGTCAGACGTCGGCTGGCCCGCCGTCACCGCCTCCGAGTTCCGCGACCAGGTCGTCGAGCTGGCCAAGGCGCTGATCGCGGCGGGCATCGAGCACGGTGACCGGGTCGCGCTCATGTCGCGTACCCGCTACGAGTGGACGCTGATCGACTACGCGATCTGGTCGATCGGCGCGGTCACCGTGCCGATCTACGAGACGTCGGCGGTCGAGCAGGTCAAGTGGATCCTGTCCGACAGCGAGGTCAAGGCGGTGTTCGTCGAGCTCGACGCGCACGAGGAGACCGTACGCGAGGCCGCGCCCGACCTGAAGCCCGTCTGGCGCGTGGACGAGAGCCTCGACGGCTCCGAGGTGACCGACGCCGCCTTCGAAGAGCGGCGTACCCGGGTCGGCTCGGCCGACCTGGCCACGGTCGTCTACACCTCCGGCACCACCGGCCGGCCCAAGGGCTGCCGGATCACGCACGACAACCTGCTGTTCACCGCCCGCAACGTGGTGGCGGGCCCCCTGGAGTCGCTCTTCGCCGGCAAGTCGCCGGCGGCGCTGCTGTTCCTCCCGCTCGCGCACATCTTCGCCCGCATGATCCAGGTCGCCATCATCGAGGCGGGCGCGATCCTGGCCCACACCCCGAACATGAAGAACGTGGCCCCGGACCTGGCCGAGTTCCAGCCGACCTTCCTGCTCGGCGTGCCCCGCGTGTTCGAGAAGGTCTACAACGGCGCCGAGCAGCGGGCCATCGCCGGCGGGAAGGGCGCGATCTTCGCCCGCGCCGCCGACACCGCCGTCGCGTGGAGCAAGGCCGAGAGCTCCGGCGGCGCGGGCCTGGGCCTGCGCCTGCGGCACGCCCTGTTCGACCGGCTGGTGTACGGCAAGCTCCGCACGGCCACCGGCGGGCGGCTGACCGCGGCGGTGTGCGGCGGCTCGGCCCTCGGCGAGCGGCTCGGCCACTTCTTCAGGGGCGTCGGCATCGAGGTGTTCGAGGGCTACGGCCTGACCGAGACCTCGGCGCCCTGCTCGGTCAACATGCCGGGCGCCAACAAGATCGGCACGGTCGGCAAGCCGCTGCCCGGCGTGTCGATCCGCATCGCGGACGACGGCGAGATCCTGGCCAAGGGCCGCCACGTCTTCCACGGCTACTGGCACAACGACCAGGCGACGGACGACGCGATCGACGCCGACGGCTGGTACCACACGGGCGACGTGGGCGAGCTCGACGCCGACGGCTACCTGCGCATCACGGGACGCAAGAAGGAGATCCTGGTGACGGCGGCGGGCAAGAACGTCGCCCCCGCCCCGCTGGAGGACGCGCTCCGCGCGCACCCGCTGATCTCCCAGGCCATGGTCGTCGGCGACGGGCGGCCCTTTGTGGCGACGCTGATCACCCTGGACCCGGAGGCGCTGGAGCACTGGAAGTCGGTCAACGGCGTGCCGACGGCTACGCTCAGTGAGCTGTGCACGGATCCGCGCGTGCTGGCGGAGATGCAGAAGGCCGTGGACACGGCCAATCTGACGGTGTCGAAGGCGGAGCAGATCAAGAAGTTCGTCATCCTGGACGTGGACATCACCGAGGACAGCGGGCACCTGACGCCGACCCTGAAGATCAAGCGCAACGTGGTGATGCGGGACTTCGCCAAGGATGTGGACGCACTCTACAAATGACTACGCTGGGTATAGAAACCACTACCCGTTGTCCCGGATTCTCTGGACGCTCTTGACGCCACCCCGCTAGCCTGAGACAGCAATCGGGACCGGAGATCTGTTACATCCCCGGTCCCTACCTTCAAAGGTAGGGGAGATAACGGTGAGCATCAAGGAAGCGGGTATGCAGTTCATCGGCAGCATCGAGAAGGAATTCGTCCGGATAGGGGCCGACCAGATGGAGATGGGCCAGCAGCTCACCGAACGCATCAACGGCGTCGCGGACCGGGTCAAGACACTCGACGGCAAGGTCACCCTCCTGGACGGCAAGGTCACCTCCATGCAGGCGTCAATAGACGAGCTCCAGGCCCGACAGGCAACGATGCAGACGTCGATAGACGGGCTCCAGGCCGGACAGGCAACGATGCAGCAGACCCAGACGGAGATGATGCACATCCTCGTCGCCATCCAGCGCAAGCTCGACCTCAACTAAGCAGCCCCCGCGAACGGCCCCCGGCAGCGCAGGCCGGGGGCCGTTCGCGTGCGACGTCAGCCCTTCGTCGCGCCGCCCGTGAGCCCCTTGACGAACTGCTTCTGCAGCAACAGGTAGAACACCAGGATCGGCAGCGTGGCCAGGAACATGAGCGCGAACATCCCGCCGAAGTCCGCCGCGTACTGCCCGAGCGACTTGTAGATGCCCGTCATGATCGTCGTACCCTCGCGCGGCCCATAGATGATCAGCGGGTTGAGGAAGTCGTTCCAGATCCACACCCCGAGGAAGATCAGCACGCTGGCCGTCGCCGGGCGCAGCAGCGGGAAGACGATCTTCCAGAACGTCTGCCACCGCGTGGCCCCGTCGATGGCCGCGGCCTCCTCCAGGTCCCGTGGCACGCCCTTCATGAAGCCGGAGAAGACGAAGACCCCGAACGGCACGTAGTAGCCGACGTTGAAGAGCACGAGGCCCGGCAGCGTCGACATCAGCCCGAGCGCCTTGAGCACCTGCGTGATCGGGATCAGGATCACCTGCGGCGGGATCATCAGCCCGCACAGCAGCAGGACCATGATCACCCGTGACCACCAGGTGTTCTGCCTGGCCAGGTAGTGGCCGAGCATGGCCGACAGCACCGTCAGGATGATGATCGACAGCGAGGTGACCAGCACGCTGGTCCGCAGCGACGACCAGAAGAGGCTGTCCGGGCTGGTCAGGACCCGGATCAGGTTGTCGAAGGTGGGCGGGATCGGCAGCGACATGGCGCCGCCGGCGACCTGCCGGCTCTCCTTGAAGACGTTGATCAGCGCGATGTACAGGGGGATGAAGAACACCCCGCCGACGACCAGCGCGACCAGCGGGCGCAGCCACGGCACGGAGGAGCGCATCAGAGCTGCACCTCCCTGCGCTGCAGCACGCGCAGCGTGATCACCGACAGCAGCGCGATGACGATCAGCATGACGACGGCCTCCGCCGAGGCGTAGCCGGTGCGGTTCTCCACGAAACCCTCATTCAGGATGACGAGCGCCACGCTCGCGGTGGTCCCCGTCCCGGGACCGCCGTTGGTGATCACCTTCACGTGGTCGAAGATCTTGAACGCGGAGATCAGCAGGACGACCGTGTTGATGGTGAGCGCGGGCGCCAGTAGCGGCCAGGTGACGCTCCAGAACCTGCGTACCGGACCCGCGCCGTCGATCGCCGCCGCCTCGGCCAGCTCCTGGGGTACGCCCTGGAGCCCGGCGAGATAGACGACCACGCAGAATCCGAGCATCTGCCAGCAGACGATCGACGCCAGCGAGTAGAGCGCGATGTCCGGGTCGGACAGCCAGCCCGGCGGCTCACTGACGCCCAGCGCCCTCAGCGCCTGGTTGATCGGCCCGTCGTCGGCGAGGACGCGCGTCCAGATGACGCTGATGACCACGGAGCTGATCACCATCGGGGTGAAGAAGACGCTGCGCAGCGCGTTGTACAGCCAGCCGCGGCGGTCGAGGAGCACCGCGATGGCGACGCCCAGGACGTTCGGCACGATGACGACGATCAGCGTGAGGATCGTGGTCACCCGCAGTGATTGCAGGAACGTCTCGTCCTGCAGGAGCAACTGGTAGTTGCGCAGCCCGACGAAGTGCGTCTTGGGCCGCAGCAGCGCCTGGTCGGTCAGGCTGTAGCCGAAGCTGAGCGTGATCGGCAGCACGACGAGGCAGAAGTAGATGAGCGTGCCGGGCGCGGCGAACGACAGGAAATGCCACAGCCCGGCCCCTTTGCCGCCCGGCCGTCGCCGGCGCGCCTGGGCCTGCGCGTGACTGGGCTTGTGATGGTGAATGGTGGTGCCAGCGGCCATCAGGCCAGACCCCTCCTGGTCGGAATCGGATTCCGGTCAGATCGAGGGGCGGGCGCTCGGCGGCCCGCCCCGCCTGATCAGCCGGATTTCTCCCACTCGGTGTCGAGGAAGGCCAGTGCCTGGTCGACCGTCTTCTTGCCGCTGACCAGGTCCTGCGCCGAGGACCAGAACTTGCCCTGCATACCCGGCAGCATCGCCGTGTCGCCGGCCTCCCAGCTGAACGCGGGGACGGTCGCCTTCTCGTTCAGCGCCTTCTGCCACAGGTCGTAGACGGCCTTGAACACCGGGCCCGTGTCCGACGGAGGCGTGTAGCCCTTGATCGCGGGGAAGAGCGCGTCGGCCTTGACCGAGGCGTCCAGGTTCTCCTTGGTGAGCTGGAAGGCCAGCGCGAACTTCTTGGCCGCGGCCATGTTCTTGGCCGTCGCGCTGACGGACAGCCCGCCGCCGGTGAAGGTCGGCATGTGCAGGGTGCCGTCGTCGCTGGGCCAGGCGAAGACCCCGATATCGTCCTTCACGGGCGAGGCGTCGGCCGCGGCGGCGAACCAGCTGCCCATCGGGTACATCGCGCCCTTGCCGCCGAGGAAGGCCTCCTGCGTCTTGGGATAGTCCTGCCCGATCTGCCGCTTGTCGAGGTAGCCCTTGGTGGCCAGGTCGGTGAACTTCTGCGTGGCGGCCTTCATGGCCGGGTCGGTGGCGAACTTCACCTCGCCGTTGCGCCGCTTGGTCATCCAGTCGGGCGTCTTGGCGTACAGGTCCGTGGCCAGGATGGCGGTCCATGGCTGGGAGGTGACGAACACGCCGCCGGACACGAACGGGGTGATGCCCTTGGCCTTCAGCTTCTCGGCATCGGCCAGCAGGTCGGCGTAGGTCTTCGGCGGCTCGGCGATGCCGGCCTTCTGGAACAGCTTCTTGCTGTAGTAGACATTCGGGATCGTCTGCGTGTTGGTCGGCAGCTGGAGGATCTTCCCGTTGACCGCGCCACAGGTCGGGCAGAGGAAGTCCTTGAGCTCCTCCGGCGTCCACGTGGCCAGGCTCGGCTCCAGGGCGATCAGGTCCTGCATGCCGATCTGTACGTCGGGCAACTGCCCAGAAGCGGCCAGTTGCTTGGCGTAGTCGTTGCGCTCGGACTCCGAAGGCGCGGCGACCAGCTCGACCTCCAGGTCGGGGTTGGCCTTGGTGACCAGATCGACCTGGGCCTTCCAGTACGACTCCGGCAGGTTCGGCGAGGGGAACACCAGGAAGGAGACCTTCTGCTTGCCGCCGGAAGCCGGCGCCGAAGACTGGCCTCCACTGGGCGAACTGCTTGAGCAGGCACTAAGCGCGAGAGCCACGGCGAGGGCCATCGGCCCAGCCGCGAACAGCTTATTCACTGTGCCACCCTTCTCACTCATCCGATCATTCGATGGGTGCGCAAAATGATGCGTGTGAATAGGTAGGACCACTACTAGGGGTAACAGCTAAGCATTGCAAAGATAAGGCTTGATCGTACAGAAAGGTAGGATCACTCCGGCCCAGCACATGCCATGTGATCGGATTGGTATGCGGAGGGCGCCCGTACCCGCACCGCCAAGATCAAACGATGACCAGCTCGCCCGCCTGCTCGGACAGCGCGGTCCTGGCCGTCTCGGGCAGCCCGCCGTCGGAGATCACCACGTCGGCCTCGCTGAGCCGGGCGATCGTGCTGATACCCACGGTCCCCCACTTGGTGTGATCGGCCAGCACGACCAGTCTGCTCGCGGCCTCGACCAGGGCGCGGTCGGTCTCGGCCTCCATCATGTTCGGTGTGGTGAACCCGGCCCGCGTGGTCATCCCGTGCACGCCCAGGAACAGCACGTCCACGTTGAGCAGCCGGATCGCGGCCACCGCCACCGGGCCGACGAGCGCGTCCGAGGGCGTACGCACGCCGCCCGTCAGCACCACCGTCTGGTCCGGCCGCCCTCCGTGCTGGAAGACGTCGGCGATGCGCACCGAGTTGGTCACCACGGTCAGGCCGGGCGTGTTCACCAGTTGGTGGGCAAGCGTCCAGGTCGTGGTCCCGGCCGAGAGCGCCACGGCGGTGCCCGGAAACACCATCCCGGCGGCGCGGCGGGCGATGACCAGCTTCTCCTCCTCCTGCTGGACCGACTTGGCGGCGAAGCCGGGCTCGTCGGTCGAGCCGGCGCCGATGACGGTCGCGCCGCCGTGCACCTTGGCCAGCAGCCCCCGCTCGGCCAGCAGTTCGAGGTCGCGGCGGATCGTGATGTCCGAGACGCCGAACTCGCGCACCAGGTCGACCACCTTGACGGCGCCGT
The DNA here is from genome assembly GCF_040654555.1 of Nonomuraea sp. NPDC050680. Lineage (NCBI taxonomy): Bacteria > Bacillati > Actinomycetota > Actinomycetes > Streptosporangiales > Streptosporangiaceae > Nonomuraea > Nonomuraea sp. NPDC050680. The sequence goes on from NZ_JBFAIF010000001.1 coordinate 380,382, forward strand.
TCAGCCGTACGAGCTCCAGAATCGTCTGCTGTCGCTGGACGGCGAGCATCGCATCACCCAGTTCCCAACAGTTTCTCGACACTCCCCCGACATTTACCTGACATTTCCGACATTTCCGACGGTTTCTCGACATGCCATTCGGACGCATCATGACACGCCACCTGCGGAGTTCAAGGCCCGCGCTCGGTGGTGACGGTTCCGGACGGCCTGTTCGACATCAAATCGTGCGTTGACAGCCGGTTGGGTGTGCTCTTCTCTGAAGGAAATCGAGCGAATTCGGGGGAATTTGAGGATCCTGGCAAGGAGGAACCACCATGGTCCAACGTCTGCCGATCTCCCGTCGCAACCTGCTGCTCGGCGCGGCCGCCACCTTCGGTGTCCCGGCCGTCCTGGCCGGCTGCGGCTCCAGCCAGCCCGCCGCGCCACCGGGTGGTAAGTCGTCCGGAAACCTCGGCACGGTCACGTTCGGTTCCAACGCCTCGGACGAAATTCCCAAGAAGTCCCTCGAAACCGTGCTCAAGGGCTTCACCCAGGCCCAAGTGAAGATCAACACTGTGGACCACAACACCTTCCAGGAGAACATCAACCGCTACCTCAAAGGCACGCCGGACGATGTCTTCACCTGGTTCGCCGGATATCGCATGCAGTTCTTCGCCGAGCAGGGGCTCGCGACGGACATCTCGGATGTGTGGCAGGAGATCGGAAGCGACTACACGCCCGCCTTCAAGGCCGCCTCGACGGGCACCGACGGCAAGCAGTACTTCGTGCCGTTCACGTACTATCCGTGGGCGGTCTTCTATCGCAAGAGCGTGTGGCAGGAGAAGGGCTACGAGCCGCCCAAGACGCTGGACGAGTTCACCGCGCTGGCCAAGAAGATGAAGGCCGACGGGCTGATCCCGATCGGGTTCGCCGACAAGGACGGCTGGCCCGCGATGGGCACGTTCGACATCATCAACATGCGGACGAACGGCTACGACTTCCACATCTCGCTCATGGGCGGCAAGGAGTCGTGGACCGACCCCAGGGTCAAACAGGTCTTCGACACCTGGCGCGGGCTGCTGGAGTATCACCAGCCCGCCGCGCTGGGCCGTACCTGGCAGGAGGCCGGGCAGGCGCTGCAGCAGAAGAAGACGGGCATGTACCTGCTCGGCATGTTCGTCGCCCAGCAGTTCCCGGAGAACGAGCGCGACGACATCGACTTCTTCACCTTCCCCGAGATCAATCCGGCATACGGCACCGACTCCATCGACGCGCCCATCGACGGCTACATGATCTCGGGCAAGGCCAAGAACGTCGACGGGGCCAAGGCGGTGCTCAAGCACCTGGCCCTGGGCACCTCGCAGAACGTCGCCACCAAGCTGGACCCGGGCACCCTGGCCGCCAGCTCCAAGGCCGACACCAGCGGTTACAGCGCGCTGCAGAAGCGCGGCGCCGAGCTGGTGTCCAAGGCGACGCATCTGGCCCAGTTCCTCGACCGTGACACCCGGCCCGACTTCGCCTCGACCGTGATGATCCCGTCGCTGCAGTCGTTCGTCGGCAAGCCGAACGAGATCGACTCCTTGCTGGCCGGCATCGAGAAGCAGAAGACCAACATCTTCCGCTGATGGCCGCCAAGACCCGTCGCTACTCCGCCCGCGACGTGACCATCCTGGTCATCGGGCTGGGGGTGGCCGTCATCGTCAACGTGGGCCTCATCTGGGGGCCCACGCTGGCCTCCATCGGGCTGTCGGGCACCGACTGGAACGGCATCAAGCCGATGGAGTGGGTGGGCGGCCGCAACTACACCGACCTGGTCAACGACTATCCGCCGTTCTGGTCGGCCATCCGTAACAACGTGCTCTGGCTGGGCTTTCTCGGCCTGGTCGCGACGCCGTTCGGGCTGTTCTGCGCGGTGCTGCTGGACCGGCGGCTGCGGCTGTCGCGCGTGTACCAGAGCGCGCTGTACACCCCGGTCGTGCTGTCGCTGGCCGTCGTGGGGTTCATCGCACAGCTCGTCTACTCCTCCGACTACGGCGTGCTGAACGCGGTGACCGGGCTGACCGTGGACTGGCTGGGCGACCGGTCGATCAACATCTGGGTGGTCATGGTGGCGGCCGGCTGGCGGCACGTCGGGTACGTGATGATCATCTATCTGGCCGGGCTGAAGGCGGTCGATCCCGCGCTCAAGGAGGCGGCCGCGATCGACGGGGCCAACGAGGCGCAGGCGTTCTTCCGGGTGGTGTTCCCGACGCTGCGGCCGGTCAACGTGATCGTGCTGGTGATCACGGTGATCGAGGCGCTGCGCGCGTTCGACATCGTCTACGCCATCAACAAGGGCAGGAACGGGCTGGAGCTGCTGTCGGTGCTGGTCACCGAGAACATCGTGGGCGAGGCGAGCCGCATCGGGTTCGGCTCGGCCATCGCGGTGATCCTGCTGGCGATCACGCTCGGGTTCATCGTCACTTACCTGTCGCAACTGTTCAGGGAGGAACGATGACGCTCACCGCGCCCATCACCACGCCCCCGGTCCAGGACCGGCGGGAGCCGGTGCGCCGCCGGGCGCGTCCGCTGCGCGTCCTGCTGCACCTCTTCCTCGCTCTGGTGGCGCTGGGCTGGGTCCTGCCGCTCGCGCTGGCGCTCTACGCCTCGCTGCGCCCGTACGACGAGACCTCGCGGCTGGGTTACTTCTCGCTGCCCGAGCACCTGACGCTCGACTACTACGGGCAGGCGTGGAGCCAGGCCGACCTGCCCCGCTACTACCTCAACACGTTGATCATCGTGATCCCGGGCGTGCTGATCACGCTGTTCATGGCGTCGTTCACCGCGTTCGCGATCGCGCGGCTGCGCATTCCGGGGCGCAAGGCGCTGCTGATCACGTTCACGGCGGGCAACCTGCTGCCGCCGCAGGTGCTGATCACCCCGCTCTACACCCTCTACACACTCGTGCCGCTGCCCTCGTGGCTGTCGGACTCGCAGTCGCTGTACGACTCCTATCTCGGGCTGATCCTGGTGCACGTGGCGTTCCAGTTCGGCTTCTGCGTGTTCGTCATGTCGAACTTCATGCGCACGATCCCGGAGGAGATCACCGAGGCGGCACTCGTCGACGGGGCCGGCGTGTGGCGCCGCTACTGGCAGCTCACGCTGCCGCTGTGCCGCCCGGTGCTGGCGGCGCTGGCCACGCTGGAGTTCACCTTCATGTACAACGACTTCCTGTGGGCGCTGGTGCTGATGTCGTCGGGCGACAAGCTGCCCGTCACCTCGGCCCTGAACAACCTGCGCGGCCAGTTCTTCACCGACTACAACCTGCTGGCGGCCGGGTCGATTCTGGTCGCGCTGCCGACGCTGATCATCTTCCAGATGCTGCACAAGCAGTTCGTCGCCGGGCTCACGCTGGGGGCCACCAAGGGCTAAAGGAGCGCGTGGAAGCGGGCGGCGACCTGGTCCCAGGTCCACTCGCCGGCGATCCAGTCACGGCCCCGGGCGCCCATCTTCCGGGCCCGTTCGGGGTCGCCGAGCAGCTCGATCAGGGCCGCGGCGACCTCTTCCACGTCGGTGCCGTCGACGACGAGACCGGTCTCGCCGTGCCGTACCGCGTCCGGGGCGCCGCCGGACGCGCCCGCGACGACCGGCAGGCCGGTCGCCGACGCCTCCAGGAACACGATCCCCAGCCCCTCGACGTCGACGCCGCCCAGCCGCGTACGGCACGGCATCGCGAACACGTCGGCGGCGGCGTAGTAGCCGGCCAGGCTCGCCGCCGGGACCGTGCCGGTGAAGCGGACGGACTCCTGCCCCCGCGCCAGCTTCTCCAGCCTCTTGCGGTACGGCCCGCCGCCCACGAGCAGCAGCACCGACTCCGGCACCGCCCGCAGCACCCGGGGCCAGGCCCTGATGAGCTGATCCTGGCCCTTGCGCGGCACCAGTCTCGACACGCAGATCACCACGGGCCGCCCGGCCAGCCCGAGCTCGGCCTTGGCCGCGTCCGGGTGGAACTGGCCGGTGTCCACGCCCGGCGCCAGCCGTACCAGCTTGGCCGGCGAGATCGCGGCGGCCAGCCGGGCGCGCGTGTACTCGCCGAGGTAGGTCACCACGTCGGCGTGCGCGCCGATCCTGCGCAGCGCCCCGCGGAACAGGGGCGCGCTCGCCCACGACGCCTCGTGGCCGTGGGTGAGCATCACCACGCGCCGCGCGCCGGCCGCCCGTAACCCCGGCGCGAGCAGGCCCAGCGGGGCCGCCGAGCCGAACACCACGGTGTCCGCCCGCTGCTCGGCCAGCAGGCGGGCGGCCCGGCGGGCGACCGCCGGGGTCGGCAGCATGAGCGAGGTGGGATGACGGACGATCCGGTACGGCTGGCGGCGGTCGAACTCCGCGCACCCCTGCCAGGCCGGAGCGTAGACGGCCACGCCGGGGGTGCGCAGGGCCAGCCCGTGCACGAACGACTGGATGCCGCCCGGCCGGGGCGGGAAGTCGTTCGTGACGATGAGCACACCGGTCACGGCTGCTGCCGGCCGTTCAGCGCGGCCCACTCCCGGGCCATGGCGATGCGTTCGGGGCCGGCGGGGTGTGATGCATAGAGGGCATATTCCACCGGATCCGGCGACAAGTCGGAAATATTGGTGATTGCCAGGCGTTTCTGCATCGAGATAAACGTGGCCGGGTCCTTCGTGAGGTTCAGGGCGTGGAGGTCGGCGCGGGCCTCGATGTGGCGGCTGACCACGTTCTGGGCCGGCCCCGAGACGACCGTGGCCAGGCTCATCAAGCCCATGATCACTCCCACCGCCCGTGGGTCGGCCGCCGAGGCGATGCCCGTGCGCCGCCGTAGCAGGCCCAGGAGCAGGAACAGCAGAATCGTGCCGAACGCGGCGCCCAGCCCGCCCACCAGCGTGCCGACCAGCACGTCCCCGTACTTGGCGTGGCCCAGCTCGTGCGCCACGACCAGCTCGACCTCGGACTGCGGAGCCTTGAGCAGCGTGTCGTACACGACGATCCGGCGCGTGGCGCCGAAGCCGGAGACGTAGGCGTTGAGCGCGTTCGTCCGGCGGGAGGCGTCGGCGATCAGCACGTCCTCGACCGGGACATGGGCGCGCTCGGCCAGCATCATCAGGTTCGCCCTGAGCGCGCCCCCTGGCATCGGGCGGAAGTCGTTGAACAGCGGCTCGAACACGACCGGATACACGAACGACGCCGCCAAGGTGAACGCGAACGCGCCCGCGGCGGCCGGGATCCACCAGCGCCGCAGCCACCTGGCCAGCGCCACCACGACCAGCACCATGATGGATTGCAGCACCACGTTCACGGCCAGGCTCTTGAGCCGGTCGCCGGTCCAGCCGGCCCAGTCCTGCGTGGACAGGCCGTAGTCGCGCAGCCGCACCTCGTACCAGATGCCCAGGGGCCACCTGATCGCCTCGACGATCGCGGTCAGCACCACCACCCCGAGCACCACCCGCACCCACCACGGCCCCGGCAACCTGCCCAACACCTTGGCCCCGAACGGCGTGAGCACGAGCAGCCCCGCGAACAGCACGGTCAGCCCGAGTGACAGGTAGCCGGGCAGGCTCGTGGCCGCGTCGAAGGCGGCGGCCCTGGCGATCTCGGCGGCGCTGAAGTCGCGCGCCGGGTCCGGCGCCACCGTGGGAGCGCCCGAGGGCATCACCCGCCAGGGCGTCGTGAACGCCACCACGGCCACAATCACCACGCCGAGAACGACCAGCGCCCAACCGGCACCGGCCCGGCCGACCGCGACGTCCCCGCCGTCCGCGACCCAGCCACCGGACACGGCGCGATCGCTTGGCGCGGCACGGTCGTCCGGCGCGGCGCCCTCGCCTGACGTGGCTCGGTCGCCTGGCGCGGCACGGTCGTCCGGCGTGGCTCGGTCGCTTGACGCGGCACGGTCGTCCGGCGTGGCGCCCTCGCTTGACGTGGCGGAGTCGCTTGACGTGGCGGAGTCGCTTGACGTGGCGGAGTCGCTTGACGTGGCGGAGTCGCTTGACGTGGCGGAGTCGCCGGGCGGTTGTGCCGGGTGCTGATCGGGGCCCGCGTCGTCGTCAGGCGGCATGTCGTCGGTGCCCTGCAGATCTTCCATCCGCGTTCCCCTTACGCAAGCTGGTCCCGCACGTAGTCGCGCCACCGTGCCGTCAGCGTCCCCGCCGAGAGCCCGAGCTCGGTGAGCCCCCGGTCGAGGCCACCTGTCTGGGCATCACGGTAGAGCCTCACCAGAGTCCCCTCACCGAACCGCTCGGCGATGAAGCGACACGCCAGCCACGCCTCCTGGTACGCCCGTGCCAGGCGTACAGGCTCCCGAGTGGACGGTGCGAATGCCGCAGGCCCTGGCAATTCGCCCGGCAAGCGCCCGGCCCGCACGTCGGCGGCCAACTCGGCGGCGGCCACCCGGACCGGCAACCCCGCGTCCCGGTAGCCCACGTAGTCGGCGAACCCCTCATAGAGCCACACCGGCAACCGCCTCGTCCCGGCGGCGACGTGGGTGAGCTCATGCGTGAGCACGATGTCCCGGCCGGTCGGGGTCAGCCGGGCGAAGTTCTCGGGCACCACGACCACTCTCCCGCCATCGGCCACCGCCGCCAGCCCGTCGACACTCCCCACCCCGGCCACCCGGGCAGCCTCGGCCGCCGAGCCGGGCACGAGCACCACGGGCCGCACCGGCTGGCCGAGCACGGCGGAGACCCGCGACCCGGCGGCATCGGCCCTGCGCGCCAGGTCGCGAAGCGACTCGGGCGCCGCGTGCTGACCGACGACGACGGAACGCACACCTCGTACGACCTCGGCGCCATCCCCCAAGAGGCCCTGAGCCTCCGCCGGAAGCTCACGATCATCGGCCGCCGGGTTGTGGCCGGTCGCGGACCGATCGGGACCGCCAGAGGGGAGACCGTGATCCGTCACGGGCTGACCGGGGCCGCCGGGCGGCACGTCACTGATCGTCGCGGACTGCTCGGGGCTACCGGACGATAGGTCACGAACCGCTGCTGAGAGGTCGTTCGCCCCTGGAGACGGGTGCGGGGCGGCGCTGGCCGAGGCGAGGGCCAGGAGCAGCACCCCCACCACCAAGACTCGGCGGCTCACCTGCACGGACACGTTCCCCGATCGTAGTCGCCCCGCGCCGCAGACCGGCCGTCACGGAAAAGCCCGGACCGGTCGTCGCAGAAAGGCCGGACCAGCCTTCGCGGAAAAGCCCGGACCGGTCGTCGCGGAAAGGCCGGACCAGCGTTCGCGGAAAAGTCCGGACCGGCCGTCACGGAAAGGCCCGGACCGGTCGTCACGGAAAGCCCGGAACACGCGAAGGTCCCGTCCCAGCTGGGACGGGACCTTCGTGACGGTCTTGCAGGCCGGACTTACAGGCCGGGACGCACCGCGCCCACGAACGACGCCTTGCGCCATCCGTTGAGCTTCTCGACGCGCACCGTCGAACCCGTCCTCGGCGAGTGGACCATCTTGCCGTTGCCGACATACATGCCCACATGGCCGAGCCCATGGAAGAACAGCAGGTCACCTGGCTTCAGATTCTTCCAGGAGACCTTCTTCTTGATGCGCGCGAACTGGCTGTTCGTCACGCGCGGGATCTTGACGCCGGCCTTCTTCCAGGCGTACTGGACGAGACCGGAGCAGTCGAAGGAACCAGGTCCTGTGGCCCCGTAGCTGTACGGGTCACCGATCTGGTCCTTGGCCACGGCGACGGCCGTACGGGCCTTCGCCAGTTGCCGAGCGACCGCTGTCTGCTGCGCGGCCTTCTTCACGGACGTGACGGCCTTCGCCGCTGTGGTGGTCCGGGAAACTTCGGCCGCATCACGCGTTGTCGCCGCCTGCGCCGTCGGGGCAGGGAGGACCAAACCTCCGGCCGTCACGGTCATCGTGAGCGCTGCGCCACTCAGGGCAATGCGGGACAGACGGGGGTTACTGGGGGAGGTAGACAGGATTTCTCCTTGGAGCTTCCACGAACGCCTACCGGGTTAGCTGACGGATTCGGGCCTGGAAGTCGCCCTACGGCGCGATACGCGCCGATTCACCCCTGATCCCGAGGGCGGGATCGCTGGGTCCCCGGCTCCGTGCCTCCTGGCTGCACGGACTCGGCAGGCCACCACCACGTAAAGACATGTGGAGAGGCGATGACCTAACGGATTTCTTATCTGTCCACATCGGGGACCCGATGGAGAGTCGCGACGCCATGGCTTGTTCGCCGCGACGCCAGAAGTTACGCCCTTGAGTAACGCGCTGGCAAAGCCGTCATGGGGTTGTCAGGATCACTCAGAGGTGTCAGTAAAGTCCCGAACCGCAGCTGGAGTGCCGGGTTATGTTACTCAAATGTGACCCTTCTCACACTTGACGACACAGTGATCTGTCAGGTCCCTTTTGTCACTCTTGTCACACTGGTCCCGCTAGTAACACGACAGGGCACCAGTGAATGGTGCCGGCGAATGCGCGGAAGTGGGCGACGCGAGGGTCGCCGACGGACCGAGATCAGTGATCGTCGTCACCCGCTGAAGGCATTCGAGCAGCGTGCAGCCAATCCGCCCAGCGGCATCGGCCTGCGTGCGTGGGAGGTCCGCTGCACAGCAGATCGGGGTCAATTGAACAGCCGGTCTGGTTCCGCCGAACAAGCGGCCGCAGCCGACTGAACAGCCGGTCAGAGGCCCTAAACCCAGGCCGAGTCCGTCCACGGCCGGATCCGTTGACCAGCAGACCGGATCCGTTGACCAGCAGACCGGGTCCGTCGACCAGCAGACCGGGTCCGTCGACCGGCAAGCCGGTGGTGTCCGCATGGATCGGCCAGCGTCCATCGGCGGACCATCCGGCCCACGGCCGCCTGAAGCCACGGACCGGGGTCAAGAGGGCGCACGTCACGGCGCCCAGCGGGCCCCACCGGAGGAGCGTGCCCCTGGACAGAGCCCAGGCACGGACGGCGGGTGGGGCTCACCGTGCTTGCCGTACCGAAAAATCGGTGGTTTTAGTACAAAGCTGTGCAGAGCTACGGACGGATGGCTCCCACCAGCGTGCCGCCATAGGAGGAGAGGGTGACGACCTTGACTACGTCGCCGGTCTGGGGGGCGTGCACGATCTGCCCGTTGCCCGCATAAATGCTGACGTGACCAAGCCCCGAGCTGAAGATCAGGTCGCCGGGCTGCAGGTCCTTCAGATCCACCTTGCGGGCCGAGCCCCAGGCCCACTGCTGCCACGTGGTGCGGGGCAGTGAGACGCCCCCGGCGCGCCACGACGCCTGCGTGAGGCCCGAGCAGTCCCAGCCGCGCGGTCCCGTGCCGCCGAACACGTACGGTTTGCCCACCTGCGCGTAGGCGAACCTGAGCACCGCGGCGGCGTTGCCGGAGGCCGAGCCCGTGTACTTGATGCCGGTGCTGTTGGGGTCACCGGTCTTGTAGGCGCCGAGCTTCTCGAGCAGCTTCTTCTGCTTCGCGATCAGCTTGCGGACCTCCGAGCGCTCCTTCTCGACCCCGTCGCGCTCCTTGTCGGCCGCCTGCAGCGCCGTCTCGGCCTTGTCGCGCTCGCCCTTGAGCCCGCGGTTCTCCCGGTCGAAGGCCGCCAGCCGCGCCACCTTCTCCTCCGACAGCTGCCCCGCGAGCGCCATGCTGCCCAGCAGGCCCGTGGGGTCCGGCTGGCCGATCATCGTGGGCCAGGAGGTGGCGTCGGGGCCGCGCTTGTAGGTGTCGACGGCCATCTCGACGACCTGGGCGCGCAGCGCGGCGACCGTCTCCAGCTTGCGTTTGTAGCTGGCGTTCAGCTTGCCGTACTCGCCTTGGGCCGCCTTGTACTTCTCGGTCGCCGTGTTGTAGCGGTCGACGACCTTGTCGGCCTGGTCGTTCAGCTTCTTGAGCTTGGCTTTCGCCTGTTTGATCGTGGGCTTCGGCGCGGCCAGTGCCTCGCTTGTGGGGAAAAGCAGCAGCCCGATCGCGAGACCCGCGGCCAGTGGCACCCGGCCAAACCTCACAGTGTCGCCTCCAGGGGAATGTATCTGGGGCGAAATGGTACAGAAGTGGCGGGTGAGCTTTCACCTCAACAACCGATTCGTAATCTAGGCGCGGCCCAGCCTGCGCAGCAGCAGAGCCGACGGAACCGGTCTGGCTCCCATGCGCCGGACGGACTCGGCCACCTCGCGGTCGGAGGAGACCACCGCCATGGCCCGGCCGGGCGGCTCGGCGCGGACGAGCTGGCGGATCAGGTCGTCGGCGATCTCGCCGGGCGCGCTGAAGAGCACCCGCACGCCGCGCGGCGCCACCACCTGGACGGGCGCGTTGAGCTCGGCGCCGTCGAAGACCACGGTCACCTCGACCCTGGTCTGCGCGACCAGCCCGCCGAGGCCGGTCATCAGCCGGTTGCGCTGGTCGGCCAGGGTCAGCGTGCCGTAGCCGGTCTTGGTCACGTTGTAGCCGTCGATGATCAGGTGCACCTGCGGCAGCGCGAGCAGCTGGTCGAGGAGCTGCGGGTCGTCGTCGGCCAGGGCGCGGGCGGGCACGCCCCTGACGCCGGGGCGCTCGCCCGTGAGCGCGGCCACCGAGTCGGCGGGCCTGCTGATCATGGTGGGCAGGGCCAGCTCCCTGCGCAGCCCGGCGGAGGCGTCCTGGAGCGCGTCGAGCAGCACCCTGACGCGGGCGTCCTCGATGCTCCTGCCCTCACGCGCGGCCCGGCGCGAGGCTTCGAGCTGCTTCTCCACATCGGCCAGCCGCTCGCGGAGCCGGCGCAGCTCGGACTCGCCCGCGCTGCCCGCGGCCGTGGCGGCGGACTTGGCGTCGTCCGCCGCGTGCTCCATCTCCTCGGCGCGGCGCACGGCCGCCTTGCTCCGCTCGCGGGCCTCGTGGAGTTTGCGGCGCAGGTCGGAGTTCTCGGCGCGGGCCGCCCTGAGCTGCTCGCGCAGCCGGTCGGACTCGTCCTTGGCGGCGCTCTTCTGGGCGGCGAGCTGCTCACGCAGCCGGCTCACCACCTCCTCGCGCTCGGTCCCCTCGGCCGCGACCGCCGACTGCTCAAGATCGGCCCGGGCGGCCTCGACCATCTCCGCCCAGCCGACCGGTCGCGTCAGATAGGCCGCGGCGGCCACCAGCACGGGGTCGGCGGCGGGGGGCACGTTGCCCTCGATCAGCGAGGCGACGAGCTCGGGCCATCCGGCGGCCACCGACTCGGCGACCACCTCGCGGAACTCTTTGTCGTTCTCCAACTGGGCGGCGATGGGCGCGCTGCCCAGCTTGGCGCGCTTGCGCGGATCGAACTTGGCGATGCCGCGCAGCGGCGGTGGAATCGTGGCAGCGGGCATGGACCCGAGGACCTGCGCCGCCAGATCGACGACGTTGAGTCTCACCTGCTCGGGAAGCGGGCGAGACAGACCTTCACCCGCTGAACTCATCCCACGGTCCCTTCGTGACATGCCCTTTCAGACAAGGGTACGGCTGTCGTGTACCTGTCCGTAACGGCAGGTCGCATATGGACAAGCGCTTGCTAGGGGTATACGACTGGGCCGGGACCCGCGTTCACCCGGTGTTCATCCAGGAGGCCGACCGTGACGGACGAGATGCGCACCTCCACCCGTGACCTGGAGGAACTGCGCGATCGGCTGGGAATCTGGCTCAGCGGGCGAGTTGACCGGCAGGTGACGGTGTCCGAGCTGTCGAGGCCCATGGAAAACGGCATGTCCAGCGAAACGCTCTTCTTCACCGCGTCCTGGCCCGGACAGCGCATCCGATGCGTAGCCAGGATGGCGCCCGCCCAGGAGGCGGTGCCCGTCTTCCCTTCCTACGATCTGCGGGCCCAGTTCGAGATCATGCGCTCGGCCAGGGAGAAAGCTGGGATTCCAGCGCCCAGGGCCCTCTGGTTCGAGCCTGACCCCGGCCCGCTGGGCACGCCCTTTTTCATCATGGAACGGGAGGATGGTGACGTACCGCCCGATGTCCTGCCGTACACGTTCGAGGGCTGGATGCTCGACGCGGCCCCGCACGATCGGCGCCGGCTACAGGACGCGACGGTGGCGATCGTGGCCGCGCTGCACGACGCGCCCTTCACCGAACGGGACCTGGCCGTACTCCCGGAGGGCGGGCTGCGCCGTCACGTGGACGAGCAGCGCGCCTATTACGAGTGGGCGCACGGCGGGATGCGGATCCCGCTGCTGGAGCGGGGCTTCGACTGGCTGGAGGCGCACTGGCCGCGCGACCCGGGACCCGACGTGCTCTGCTGGGGCGACGCCCGCATCGGGAACGTGATGTATCGCGACTTCAGGCCGGTGGCGGTGTTCGACTGGGAGATGGCCGCGGTGGGGCCGCGCGAGCTCGATCTGGCGTGGATGATCTTCCTGCACCGATTCTTCCAGGACCTGACGGAGGCCCTGGGCATGCCCGGAATTCCCGACTTCATGCGACGCGACGACGTTTGCGGGAAATATCGGGAGCTGACGGGTTATCGGGTGCGGGACATGGAGTTCTACGAGATGTACGCGGCGCTGCGACACGGGGCCATCATGGCCAGGGTGTGGCAGCGCCGGATCCACTTCGGCGAGCAGCCCATGCCGGACGACCCCGATGACCTGGTGTTACACCGGGCCACGATCGAGCGGATGCTCAAAGGCTGGCGTCATACACCATGAGCGCGATCTGCACCCGGTTGTTGAGGTCCAGCTTGGTGAGGATCCGCGAGACGTGCGCCTTGACCGTGGCCACGCTCATGTAGAGCTCGCCGCCGATGGCGGCGTTCGACTTTCCCTGGCCGACGGCCAGCGCCACGTCACGCTCGCGCTCGCTGAGCTTGGCCAGCAGCCCGCGGGCCCTGTCCGTACGCCGGCCCGCGCCGCCGCCGTCCTCGGAGACGTGCGCGATGAGCTGACGGGTCACGGCGGGCGACAGGATCGGCTCGCCCGCCGCCACCTTCCGGATCGCCTCGACCAGCTCGCGCGGCGGGATGTCCTTCAGCAGGAACCCCGCCGCCCCCGCGCGCAGCGCCCGCACCACCTGGGCGTCGGCATGGAAGGTGGTCAGCACCACCACCTCGGGCGGCGACTGGGCGGCGCGCAGCGCCTCCGTCGCGGTGAGCCCGTCGACGTCGGGCATCCGGATGTCCATCAGCACCACGTCGGGCCGGTGCGCGGCCACCAGGGGTGGCACCTCCGAGCCGTCGCCCGCCTCGGCCACGATCTCGATGTCGCCCGTCCCGCCCAGGATCATCGACAGTCCGGCTCGCACCAGGGCGTCGTCGTCGACGATCAGCACGCGGATCGGCACGGTCATGCGTCCTCCTGGGAAGTCTCCACCGGCCAAGGTAACCAGGCGCGCACCAGGAAGTCGCCTTCGCGGGTCGCGCCGTGTTCGAGTCGCCCGCCCGCGAGCTGGGCCCGCTCGGTCAGGCCGATGAGCCCGGCGCCGGCTCCGGGGATGCGCGTGCTCTGGCGTAGCCGCAGCGGGTTGCGGACCTCGGCCGTCAGGCCCGCCCCCGGACCGCCGACGACGGTGACCGTCACGGGAGCGCCGCTCGCGTGCTTGCGCGCGTTCGTGAGCGCCTCCTGGACGATGCGGTAGACGTTGCGGCCCAGCCCCTCCGGCGCGTCACCGGCGTCGAGCGCGAAGTCCACCTCCATGCCCGCCTCATGGCACTCCTCGATCAGCGGGGACAGGTCGGCCAGCGTGGGCTGCGGGCGGTCGGGCACGGGGTCGCCGGCCGCGGGCGCCGAGTGGCGCAGCACGCCGATCACCTCGCGCAGGTCCTGCAGCGCGTGGTGGGCGCTGCTCCTGATCGCCCCGGCGGCCCTGGCGATCTCCTCGGCGGGCGCGTCCGGCCGGAACTCCAGCGCGCCCGCGTGCAGGCTGAGCATGGAGATGCGGTGCGCGAGCACGTCGTGCATCTCCCTGGCGATCCGCTCGCGCTCCAGCCGCTTGGCCTCCTCCGCCGCGCTGTCGGCGCGCTGCCTGAGCGACCAGACGAGCTGCCGCCTGGCCCGGACCACGATGCCCCAGGCGAACACGGTCAGCACGATGGTCGCCCCGAAGACGTTCTGCCCCAGCACGCCCAGCTCCGTGTCGGGCCTGAGCATGGAGAACGGGATCAGGGTCAGGACGCCGAGCAGCGCGAGCGGCCCGGAGATCTTGAACGGCCGGTGCACCGCCACGGTGAACAGGGCGACGACCCCGGGGCCGCCCACCAGCGCCAGATAGACCGACAGCACCGTGGTCACCAGCGCCAGCGCGACCGGCCACCTGCGGCGCAGCCACACCGCCGCGCACGCCAGCGCGCCGACCACCTGCTCGATCGCCACCAGGGGCGTCGGCTGCCCCTCCAGGTCCGGCATGGTCAGCAGGGCCACTCCGCAGGCGGCCAGGAACATCAGGACGTCGACGATCCAGTCGCGGGTCGAGCGCCGCACCGGACGCCGCTCGTCGCCGTCCCCCAGCAGGACCGAGGGCAGCAGCCACCGGTATTCCGTCACGTTCCACGAGGTTAGAGCCTGCGCGGGCCCAACGACAGCGACCAAAGTCGATGGCCGCCGAGACCAACGGACGACGCGGCGGGGATCGCGGACGCGGAACGCTGGATGACATGAAGGTGATACTCGACCTGGTCGGCTGGCTGCTGGTGGTGCAGGGCGTCGGCGGCGTGGTCAACACCCTGCTCGGCTGGTGGCGGTGGGCCCACGACCTGCTGCTGGTCAACGTCCTGCCGTTCCTCCAAGGCCGCGAGATCTTCGCCGCCATCGTGATCGGCGTGCTCGGGCTGGTGCTGCTCGCGGCCTCGGCGTCAATGGGCAAGACGGAGAGCCAGACATGAGCCGCGACAACGCCGCGCCGGCCGCGCAACCAGGCAGCCGTGAGCACGACTACGCCGTGCGATCAGGCGAGCCGGACGTGAGTACGACGACGCTGCGTCCGCCGCGTAACCAGGCCGACAGGCGGGCGATCTCCTGGTGGACGGTCCAGGCGATGATCCTGGCCGTGCCGGTGGCCGCCGCCGCGGTGGCGGCCTACTGGCTGTTCACCGACCGGTCCCTCTGGCTGGGGGTCGTGACGGCCGTCTTCGCGGCGGGCTGCCTGCTGCTGGCGGTGACCGCGCCACGCGCGTACTACCGGGTGGAGCGCTGGGAGGTCACCGGCGAGGCCGTCTACACGCGCAAGGGCTGGCTGACCCACACCTGGCGGGTCGCGCCGATGTCGCGCATCCAGACGGTCGACACCGCGCGGGGGCCGGTGCAGCGGCTGTTCGGGCTGGCCGACGTCACGGTGACCACGGGCTCGGCGGCGGGCGCGATCAAGATCGAGGCGCTGGATCACGAGCTGGCCGCCGAGCTGGCGCGGCGGCTCACCGCGATCACCCAGGCGACGCCGGGGGATGCGACGTGAGCTGGCGGAAGCTCTCCCCGCGGAGCCTGGGCGCGTCGTCGGTGCTGTCGCTGGCGATCGTGGCGCCCGCGGTGACCGTCCTGGTGCGCGCGCTCATCGGCCTCGACTGGCCGCTCGGCGCGACGGTCGCGGCGAGCGCGGGCGCGGCGGTGCTGATCGTGGCCGGGGTCCTTGCCTACGACGGGGCGCGGCTCCGCTCGACCCGGTGGCGGCTCACCACCGAGCGCCTGGAGCTGCGCTCGGGCATCGCCGTACGCCAGCACCGCTCGATCCCGCGCGACCGCGTGCGCAGCGTCGACCTCACCGCGGATCCGGTACGCCGGGTGTTCGGGCTGACCGTCGTCAAGATCGGCACCGGAGAGCACCCGGGTGAGGGGACCGAGCTCACCCTGGACCCGCTGCCCAGGCGGGAGGCCGAGGCGCTGCGCCGTACCCTGCTGCGGACCGGCGAGGTCCCGCTCCGGGACGGCGGCGCGGTGGCGGAGCTGCGGTGGGCCTGGATCAGGTACGCGCCGCTGTCAGTGTGGTCGTTCGCGGGCGGCGCGCTGGTGCTGGGGGCGCTCTACAAGCTGCTCGACGCGTTCGGCGTGAACCTGTTCACCACCGGGACGGCGGCGGGCGCCTGGGGCTGGGTCACGGGGCGGCCGTGGCTGGCGGTGCCGCTGCTCGTGGCGGCCAATGTGGTGATCGGTGTGGCGGGTGCGCTGCTGTTGTTCGCCGAGTCGTGGGGGCGCTACCGGCTGGAGCGCGAGCCGGGGCGGCTGCGGCTGCGGCGTGGGCTGCTGACCAGCCGGTCGCTGACGCTGGAGGAGCGGCGGCTGCGCGGCGTGGAGATCAGCGAGCCGCTGCTGCTGCGGCTGGGCGGCGGAGCGCGGGTCAAGGCCGTCGCCACCGGGCTGCGCAAGGCGGCCGAGAACGAGACGGAGGACGTGGCCGCGCTCACCCCACCGCTCCCCCGCGCCCTGGCCGAACAGATCGCCGAAGGCGTCATGGGCCTGGGGCGGCCCGGAGCGGTGGCCCCCCTGGCGGAGCCTGGGCAGGGCGCGACGTCGCCCGCCGTAAGCCTGTTGCGGGCCGGGCTGGTGGCGCATCCGGCGGCGGCCAGGCGCAGGCGCGTCGTCCGCGCGATCGTCGGCGTCGTGGCGCTGGCCGCGTTGGCCGGGGTGCCCTCATTCCTCTGGACGTGGCAGGGCGGCTGGATCTGGCCTGTGGCCGTGCTGGTCATCGGGCTCCCGACCGGCCTGTGGCTGGCCGCCGACGCCTACCGGGGACTCGGCCACGCGCTCGGCCCGCGCCACCTGGTCACCAGGAGGGGCTCGGCCGCACGGCGTACGGTCGCGCTCGACAGGAGCGGCATCGTCGGCTGGACGGTCGAGCAGTCGTTCTTCCAGCGCCGCGCCGGCCTGCTCACCCTCTCGGCGACGACGGCGGCGGGAGACGGGCACTACGAGGTGGTCGACGTCGGCACGGGCGAGGGGCTCGACCTGGCGGCACGGGCCGTACCCGGCCTGCTGGAGCCCTTCCTCGCCGGGAAAAGCAGGGAGCCGCGGATCTCCCCCGGCTTGCCCATGCCCCTGTACTGGACAAGCTAGATCACGCGGCTCATTTGCTTTGCGGGCCCAGGCTATTTACCGCGCTTGCAACGCACTTGCAGAGCTGTAACCGTCGCCGTCAACCTCCCGCCGGGTGAACCATCCGCGACGCGTGCCGGGTGTGCCTCTGCGGGGAGCTGAGCGGCCCCCAGACGTCCGGCGCGACGCCGGTCATGCCTGTGACCGTGACCGGGCTCGCGGTGCGCGACAGTGGCCGCTGGACGGCCTGAAGCGCCCGGTCAAGCCGGACGCCCGCCACTCGGTCAGGACGGGCCGCCGTCCAGTCCGGCCGGACGCCCCCACCGGGTCAGGCTGGACGCCGCCGTCCAGTCCGGCCGGGACGCCCCCACCTGGTCAGGCCGGACGCCGCCGCCCCGTCAGCTGCCGATCGGCTTCTTGGCCAGCTCGGCCAGATACGTCTTGGCCAGGGACAGCGCTCCGTCGCGCGCTTCCTTGTCGGGCATCAGCTTGACCTTGGGCGAGTTGACGGGCTGGTCCTTGGGCCGCTCGGCGCCCGAGTAGTCCACCACGATCACCGTCGCCCCCTGCCGCAGCACCACCGTGCCCGAGGCGGCGAACGTCTCGCCGTGCATGATCCGCACGTACTGGCTGAAGGCCGCCTCCCCCAGGCCCTTGACCTCGGACAGCCCGCTCCACGAGATGCCGCCGATGGTGGAGCCCGCGTTGGTGCCGCGGCTGCCGCGCTGCCCCGTGTAGTAGGCCCGCGCGGCCGGCGCGTCCTCGACGCCGGCGCGGTTGGTGAAGCGGTGCGTGGTGATCAGCGCGCTGCGGATCCGCTTGACGTCGGTGCCCACGGGGATGTCCAGGTTCAGCCACCGGCACTCGGTCTGCGCGTCGCCGCCCGCCTCGGTGCCGCGGGCCCGCGGCGTGGGCGAGGGGATCAGCCGGGTGACCGGTCCGGTCATGGCCTGGCAGGCGGCCGGGAAGACGGCGAGATTGGTGGGCGAGGGCGTCGCCTCGGGCTTGGGCGTGCTGGTGACGGACTTGTCCGGCTGGGCCAGCATGTTGGGGTGCTGCGCCTTCCAGGCCGCGAGGCCCTTGGCGATGTGCCCGAGTACGGTGCTGGCCTCGCGGATCCCGTTGACCTCGGTGACCGACTGGGTGGTCGCGTTGCTGAGGATCTGCGTGTCCTTGCGCTGCTGGTCGGCTTGGTACTTGACCTTGATCGTCATGTCGTCGACGCGGGCGTGGGCCTCGCCGTAGGAGTACCACAGCAGCTTGCCGGAACGGCGCCAGGTGTACTGGGCGAACGCGGCGTCACCGATGCCGGGCACATCCTTGACCGGGGAGACGTACTCCTTCTCCCCCTTCTCCGGCGTGGGCTTGGCCGTCTCGGCGTACTTGCCGCTGCCGTAGTCGATGTCGTAGGAGTTCTGGGCCATGGTCCGGCCGGTCTTGGCGCCGTCGCCGCGGTGCTGCTCGACGCGGACGTCGATCTCCCGGCTGCGCCAGTATTCGCCGAACGAGATGCGGCGGTTGACCCAGTTGCAGGTGAAGCTGAGCGTGTAGTCAGAGTCCTGGGAGGTCTTGGACACCGTCGCCTGAGGCACGAGGCGTTCGACCTCGCTCTTGGGCAGCATCGAGCACACGTCGAGCGCCGGGGCCGCCGCCGAGATGGGCGACTTGACCGGCTTGGCCCCGGTCGAGGGCGTGGAGCGGGCGACGTTCCCGTACACGATGTACGCGCCCGCGCCGCCCGCGATCAGTACGACCACGGCGACGGCCACCACGGGCAGGATCCATGACCGCCCGCGCGGCGGGGGCGGAGGCGGGGCCGGGGGTGGGGGCGGCGGCGGCCACCAGGGCGACCCGGGTGGTCCAGGTGGCATGGTCGGCTGCTCGAACTGCCTGCCCTGGATCGGATAAGGGTTTGTCGGCGGCTCGAACGCGCTACCGGGATTCACGAGGGACTCCTGAGGTTGCCCTGACTTGCGGGGAAACATGCTAGTCACACCACTTGCAAGATGCTTGCGAAGGGCTCAGTTGCGCAGCGCCGCGGAGACCACGCGGGCGGACTCGATCGCCGTCTTCCTGTCGGCCGGGGAGCTCGGCGAAACGTCCTCGCGGCGCAGGATGACCTCGCCCACGAGGTTGCTCGTACGGAAGAGCAGCCTGCTGTCCGATCGGCCGGATTTGGTGCTGTTCAGGTAGAGCTCGTAGGAGTCCTGGACGAACGCCGCCTCGCCCACACCCGGCACGTCGGCCAGAGGGCCGACGGTCTTGCGGAAGACCGTGCCCTTCGCCGCCGCGCGGCTGCCACGCTCGCTGTCGAACCGCAGCCGGGCCACGGCGGGACCGCTGTAGTCAGCGTCGGGCCGCTCGGCCGTGGTCCGCACGGTGATCGAGCGGACGATCCGGGAGCCGTCACGCACCTGCCACACACACTCGCCCGCCCTGGTGCGCTGCCGCTGCACCGCGCCCGTCAACGAAGGATCCTTCAGCAGCTGCCCGGCCCGTGCGTCACCGATCAGCCCGCACGGGTCGGGCGCCGCCGCGTAGCTACCCGTCTCTTTCGGCTCGTTCAGTACGCTCACGCCGTACCAGCCGCCCACCCCCACCACGGCGACGACGGCCAGCACTGCGGGCACGAGCCACCATCGGCGCCGACGAGCGCCGGAAGCGGACACGAACCCCCGGCGAGCGCCGGGCGCGGGCACGCCGCTCAGCCGCTCGCCGATCTGCTCGGCCGACGGCCGGGTGGCGGGGTCCTTGGCCAGCATGGCCATCAGCAGCCCGCCGAGTTCGCGCCCCGCCCTGGCCGGGAACGGCGGGTCGTGCAGCAGGACGGCCGCGGCCACCGCCGCCGGCAGGGCACGCTCGAACGGCGGCCGGCCCTCCACGGCGGTGTAGAGGCTCGCGCCGAGCGACCACAGGTCGGAGGCGGGACCGGCGGGCTGCTCGTTCAGCCGCTCAGGGGCCATGTAGCCGGGCGAGCCCGCGGTGCCCCGCCGATCGCCCCGGCCGCTCATCGGGGTCGCGATGCCGAAGTCGGTGAGCATGGCCGAGCCGTCGGCGTCGAGCATGATGTTGCCCGGCTTGACGTCCTGGTGCAGGATGCCGTGCGCGTGCGCCACCCGCAGCGCCGACAGCACCTGCGCCCCGATGCGGGCCACGGCCTGCGGCGGCAGCGGGCCGCGCTCCTCGATGACCTTGTCCAGCGAGCGCCCGGCGACCAGGTCCATGACGATCCACGGCTGGTCGCCGTCGAGCACCACGTCGTGGACGAGCACGATGGCGGGATCGCGCAGCCGTCCCGCGGACCTGGCCTCGTGGATGGCCCGATCGGCGAACTCGGCCCGCTGGCGCGGCGTCAGCCCGGCCGGCACCCGCATCTGCTTGACCGCGACCTGCCGGTCGAGCGTCTGGTCGAGCGCCCGCCACACGGTGCCCGCGCCGCCTTCGCCGAGCCGCTCCACCAGGCGGTAACGGCCGGCCAGGAGGTAGAAGTCAGCCTGCACTGCGCAACGCCCGCTCGCTGGCCCGCGCCGCCTTCAGCGCCGACTGCCTGATGTCCTCGTCGGTGGGCTTGGTGGTGAGCGTGGTGTACTCGACGCTCACCACCAGGTTGGCCAGCCGGTAGTAGACGTGGGCGGAGTGCACCCGCCCCGACGGCCCGGTGAGCTCGAAGGCGAAGGCCTCCTCCCCGACGCCGGTGAGGGTGTGGACCGCAGTGCGCTTGGCCTTGAGCGAGTTCTTCACCCCGATCTCCGGCCAGGTCCAGTCGACCTGGTCGTACTTGGCCCAGTAGCGCTGCTGGTTGCCGAACAGCGTGTGGGCCGTCACCGGAGTCATCGACCAGGGGTCGGCGGTGTCGGAGTCCTTCTGGAGCTGCAGCCCCACGCCGGTGCCCTGGACCGGCCAGCCGCACTTGGGGCCCACCTCGTCGGAGCCGGGCTGTGGCTTGGGCGGCTGCCGGGTGTTCAGCAGTTCGCCGATCTCGGCCTGGGTGAGGAGCGAGCACACGTTCATGGGGACGCTGAAGGCTTCCGGCACCTTGTCCTGATTTTTCGTTACAAGGTAGGTGACGCCGGCGGCGATCACCAGCACCGCCGCGGCGGCGGCGATCCAGACGATCGCCTTACCGCGGCGCTTCACCCGGCCGGGCGCGGTGAGGTCGTGCTGCGTCGCGAGCCGGGCCGTCCGCCCCGCCGCGACCTCCCCGAGCGCGTGAACGGCGGCCCGCGCGTCGAGGCGGGCGGCGGGATGGCGCGCCATCATGGCGCCGAGGACCGGCCCGATCGGGCCGGGCACGACCGGCGGCGGCAGCGTCAGCGTCGCCCTGATCCGCTCGGCCTGCGTGCCGCCGTAGGCCGGCCCGCCCGCGGCGGCCGTGAACAACGTGGCGCCCAGCGACCAGATGTCGCTGGCCGAGCCGCCCGGCTCACCCTCCAGCCGCTCGGGCGCGATGAACCCGGGCGAGCCGATCATCAGCCCCTGCTCCGTCAGCGTCGCCTGCCCCTCCTGCCGGGCGATGCCGAAGTCGGTGAGCACCACCCGGCCGGCGTCGGTGAGGAACACGTTGCCCGGCTTGACATCGCGATGCTGCAACCCCTGCGCGTGCGCGGCGGACAGCGCGTCCAGGACGCGCGCCCCGATGTCGGCGACCTGCTCCTGCGGCATCGCCCCGCGCTCCCGGACCGCGTCCGCGAGAGTGCGGCCCCGCAGCAGCTCCATGACCAGCCACGGCCGCTCGTGCTCGACGATGACGTCGTGCAGTGCCACGATGCCCGGATGCCGCAGCCGGGCGGTCGCCTGGGCCTCGCGTACGGCCCGGGTCACGAGGTCGCCGCGCTCCTTGGCGGACAGACCCTCGGGCAGCGTGAGCTCCTTGACCGCCACCTCGCGGTCAAGCATCTCGTCCCTGGCCAGCCACACCCTGCCCATGCCGCCGCTGCCGAGCGGCCGCAGCAGTGAGTAGCGGCTGGCGAGTCTTCCCCCGGACATAAACGGAAGGGTAACTAAGGATCAAGCCGGACAGTTATTCGTTCGAAACTGATAACTGTCGGTCTACCTCTCTATGGTCTTGGTTCGTGGATCCGGTTCAAGGCACTCTCGACGAGCTCGGCACTCCGCTGAGCGACGTCACGTTCGTCGTGTTCGACCTCGAGACGACCGGGGGTTCCCCGGCCGATCACATGATCACCGAGATCGGCGCGGTCAAGGTGCGGGCGGGCGAGGTGCTCGGCGAGTTCTCCACGCTGGTCGATCCCGGCGGGCCGATCCCGCCGTTCATCTCCGTGCTGACCGGCATCACCGATGCCATGGTGGTGGCCGCGCCGCGCATCGAGTCGGTGCTGCCGGCCTTCCTCGAGTTCATCCGCGGCACGACCCTGGTCGCCCACAACGCGAGCTTCGACACCCGTTTCGTCAAGGCGGCCTGCGCGGCCCACGGCTATCCCCCACCGGCCAACCCGGTCGTCGACACCGTCGACCTGGCCCGCCGCGTGCTGACCCGCGACGAGACGCCCAACGCCAAGCTCGCCACGCTGGCCAGGTTCTTCCGCAGCCCGACCGATCCCTGCCACCGCGCCCTGCAGGACGCCCGGGCCACCGTCCACGTGCTTCACGGCCTGATCGAGCGGGCCGGCTCCTTCCAGGTCCACACGCTCGAAGAGCTCAAGTCCTTCGTCCGCGCCCCCACCCCCGAGCAGCAGGCCAAGCGCCACCTGGCCGAGTCGGTGCCGCACTCCCCCGGCGTCTACCTCTTCGAGGACGAACGCGGCGAGGTCCTCTACATCGGCAAGAGCACCAATCTGCGCAACCGCGTCCGCTCCTACTTCACCGCCGGCGAGACCCGCCCGCGCATCCGCGAGATGATCGGCATCGCCGAGCGGGTCCGCCACATCGTCTGCACCACCGCCCTCGAAGCCGAAGTACGCGAGCTGCGCCTGATCGGCGGCGCCAAACCCCGCTACAACCGCAGGTCGCGCTTCCCGGAGAAGGTCGTCTGGCTCAAGCTCACCGACGAGCCGTTCCCCCGGCTGTCGATCGTGCGCGAGCTCAAGGACGACGGCGCCGCCTACCTCGGTCCCTTCTCCAGCAGCCGCTCGGCCGACGACGCCCGCATCGCCCTGCACGAGGCGGTGCCGCTGCGCCAGTGCACCCAGCCGATCAGCCTGCGCACCCACCGCGCGGCCTGCGTCCTGTACGAGATGGGCCGCTGCGGAGCGCCGTGCGAGGGCAGGGAGAGCCAGGCCGACTACGCGCTGCACGCCCAGGCCGCCCGCCGGGCCATGACCCTCGACGCCTCGTCGGTCTTCTCCGCGGTGTCGGCCCGCATGGAGCGCCTCTCGGTCGAGCAGCGCTACGAGGAGGCGTCCGTCGACCGTGACCGTCTCGCGGCCTTCGTCCGCGCCGCGGCCCGCATGCAGCGCCTCACGGGCATCACCCGCATCCCCCAGCTGGTCGCCGCCAGCCCGGCCTTCGACGGCGGCTGGGACATCCACGTCATCCGCTACGGCCGGCTCAGCGCGGCCGGCGTCATGCCACGCGGCGCCCACCCCGTCCCCTACGTCGAGTCCCTCGTGGCCATGGCCGAGAGCGTCATCCCCGGCCCCGGGCCCGTCCACGCGGCCAGCGCCGAAGAGACCGAGTGCATCCTGCGCTGGCTGGAGTCACCGGGGGTCCGCCTGGTGGAGGTCGACGGCGAGTGGAGCCTGCCCGCCCACGGCGCCGCCCGCCACAAGGCCCGCATCGACCTCGCCTACCGCGGCCTCGATCAGGGCCGCTAGAGTTGGTCCATGGTCACGGCTATCGTCCACATCAACGCCGAGGTAGACCGGATCCCGGAGGTCGCCCAGACGATCGCCGAGATCGAGGGGGTCAGCGAGGTCTACTCCATCACCGGCGAATACGACCTGCTGGCGATGGTCCGGGTGGCCGCCTACGAGCAGATCGCCGAGGTGATCCCGGGGCGCCTCAACAAGGTGGCCGGCGTGCTCCACACCGAGACCCACATCGCCTTCCGCACCTACTCCAAGCACGATCTCGACGCGGCGTTCTCGATCGGCTTCGGCGAAAGCGACTAGCCGGGAAGATCAGGCTTTTTTACGGCCGGCACGGTGAGCCCCCATGCGCGTGCGGGGCTGGGCCCTGTCCAGGGATACGGTCCTGAGGTGTGCGGGGCCGGCCGCCATGACGAGACGGTGAGACCGTGGCTTCCGACGACCGCTCACCGCACCCGCCGCGTACAGCTCACCGCAAAAGAACGGGCCCGGACGGATGACCCGCCCAGGCCCGAACCGAAGAGAAACTACCGCGTCAGCGTGTGGTCGTCGCCGGCGCTGATCGCCGCGTGCTCCTCTTCCTCATGCCCTTCACCGTGCGCGTGCCCATCGCCGAGAGGAATCTTCTCCCCTCCGTACGCCTTGGACATCCGGGCGCGCAGCTTGCCGAGCGGGCCGCGCATCCCCTTCGGCGGGATGCCCGCGCCGTCGGGCGCGGCCGGCAGCATCAGCACCGGCTCCTTGCCCTGGACGTGCGCCTCGATGTCCTCGTGCGGCGGCGTGTGCAGCTCGATGTACTCGCCGTGCGGCAGCCGCTTGATCACGCCGGACTCGACGCCGTGCGAGACGACGCCCGCGTCGTAGCGCTGCAGGCCGAGGCAGATGCGATACGTGATCACGTACGCCAGCGCGGGCAGTACGAAGATCAGCACCCGCCCCACGTACGTGGTCATGTTCAGGCTGATGTGGAAGTTGGCCGAGATCTCGTCGTTGGCGCCGAGCAGCCAGAGCACACCGTAGAACGTGATGGCCGTCATGCCGATCGCGGTGCGGTGCGGGTTGTTGCGCGGGCGCTCGGCGATGTGGTGCTCACGCTTGTCGCCCGTGACCCAGCGTTCCAGGAACGGATAGAGCGCCAGGCCCGTCATGATGATGCCCATGGGCACCAGCGCCGGGATGATGACGCTGAGCGGCAGTGTCCCGGCATGGGACGTGCCGAACAGGTTGATCTCCCACGGCACCATGATGCGCAGCGCGCCTTCGAGGAAGCCCATGTAGAAGTCGGGCTGCGAACCGGCCGAAATGTCGGCGGGCGTGTAGGGACCGAACAGCCAGATCGGGTTGATCTGGGCGAAGGTCGCCAACCCCGCCACCACCGCGAACGTGAACATGAAGTACGCGCCCGCCTTGGCCATGAAGGCCGGGTAGAAGGGCGCCCCCACCACGTTGTGGTTGTTGCGGTTCTTGCCGGGCATCTGGGTGTGCTTCTGCGTCCACATGAGCACCATGTGGGCGGAGACGAGCGCCAGGATGATGCCCGGGATGAGCAGGATGTGCAGTGAGTAGAACCGGGAGATGACATCCTCACCCGGATATTCCCCGCCGAACAGGAAGAACGTGACGTACGTACCGACCAGCGGCAGCGAGATCGCCACACCCTCGGTGATCCGCAGACCGGCGCCGGACAGCAGGTCGTCGGGCAGTGAGTAGCCGGTCAGCCCTTCTAGGAGCGCCAGCGTCAGCAATCCGACGCCGATCAGCCAGTTGAGCTCGCGCGGCTTGCGGTAGGCGCCGGTGAAGAACACCCGCAGCGCGTGCACCATCATGCCGGCCACGAACATCAGGGCCGCCCAGTGGTGCATCTGCCGCATGAGCAGACCACCCCGGACGTCGAAGCTGAGCTCCAGCGACGACGCGTAGGCCTGGGACATCATGACGCCCTTGAGCGGGGCGTACGACCCGTCGTAGGCGATCTCCGCCATGCTCGGCTTGAACCAGAACGTCAGGAACGTACCGGTCAGCAGCAGGATGACGAAGGAGTAGAGCGCGATCTCACCCAGCAGGAACGACCAGTGGTCGGGGAAGACCTTGCGAAGATTGCGCTTGAGGAAGTTGCCCGCGCCGAGGCGCTCGTCGAGGAAGTTCGACGGGCCGCCGACGGCCTTGGGAACAGTGGTCAGCTCGCTCATGCCTGGCCTCCCTTGGACCTGGCCTCGGCTTCGGCGTCGCCGCGCTCCCAGTAGCTGGGACCGGGCGGCACGTTGAAGTCCCCCTTGGCGACGAGGAAGCCCTCGCCGTCGACCGTGATCGGCAGCTGCGGCAGCGGCCGGGCGGCCGGGCCGAAGATGACCTTCGCACCGTCGGCGGCGTCGAAGGTCGACTGGTGGCAGGGGCAGAGGATGTGGTGGGTGGTCTGCTCGTAGAGGGCCGCGGGGCAGCCCACGTGCGTGCAGATCTTGGAGTAGGCGACGATGCCGTCGTGCGTCCAGTTCTGGTTGGTCCCGGACTTGATCTCTTCCGGGCGGAACTTGATCAGGATCAGCGTCGCCTTGGCCAGGGCGTTCAGGTCGTGCTGGTAGCCATCGGGCACCACCGACAGGATGCCGCCCGGCGAGTTGAAGTCGGCCGCGCGGATCGGCTGGCCGGTGCCCTCGACGACGAGCCTGCGCGGCTTGCCGTCCTTGGTCTTCTCACCCCAGACCGTGTGCCGCAGCAACTTGTTGAAGTCGGCGCCGGGCATCTTGGAGTTGTCGAGGTCGCGCAGCAGCACCACCGGGAGCAGGCCCAGCGGCGCGGCCGCGAGCAGCAGCGTGCGGCGCAGCAGCTTGCGCTTGACGAACCCGCTCTCGTTGGCGCCCTGAATGAAGGTCTCGGCGACGACCCCCCGCTCCTCGTCACCGGAGACCATCGGGTGGCGCTCCTGGACCAGGGAGTACTTGGGCATGATCATGCGGACCCAGATCACGATGCCGGAGGCCAACCCCAGCAGCGCCAGCGTCAGCGTGCTGCCGAGCGCCAGGTTGGACACGCCGGTGCTCTCCGGGCTGCCCACCTGGAAGTAGACATACGAGATGATGAAGGCGATGGCCGCGAGGAACGTGACCGTGAAGCAGAGCGCCACGATCTTCTCGGCCTTGCGCGCCTTCTGCTCGTCCTGCAGCGTGACGCCCGGGACCTCTACCTCGGCGTCCTCGCGTTCGGGGGCGCCGAGCATCGAGGTGCCCGGTGCTGGGGTGCCGATGACGCGCCGGGGGACGCGCTCATCCGGCTGCTCGATCTCGTGCTCGTTGTCTGTCATGACTTCTGTCGCTTCTTCGCGGTGATCCAGATGGCGGCGAGGGCGAGGGCGCTGAGGCCCACTATCCAAGCTACGAGACCTTCGGTGACCGGGCCAATACGCCCGAGGCCAAAACCTCCCGGGTCCTTCTGCTCGCGAACACTGGTGATGTAGGCGATCATGCTGCGCTTCTCTTCAGGCGTGATCGTCGAGTCGTTGAAGACCGGCATCGCCTGGGGGCCAGTGATCATGGCCTCGTAGATCTGCGTGGGAGACGCCTGGTTCAGGTTGGGGGCGTACTTGCCCAGCGTCAGCGCGCCGCCCGCGCCGGCCCAGTTGTGGCACTGGATGCAGTTGGCGCGGAACAGCTCACCGCCCTTGCCCGCGTCGCCGAGCTTGGCGTCGACCTGCTCCTTGCCGGGCACCTGCGGACCGCCGCCGAGCGACTGCACGTAGGCGCCGAGCTTGCGGATCGAGTCCGGGTTGACCCAGCTGTGCTCCGGCTTGCGCGGCGCCTGGGCGCCGGAGTCGGCCGCGGGCATGCGGCCCGTGCTCACCTGGAAGTCGACGGCCGCGGCCCCGACGCCGATGAGCGTGGGAGCCTTCCCGCTGATGCCCTGCGCGTTGAGCCCGTGGCAGCTGGAGCAATGCAGCTCGAACAGGGCCTTGCCCTCGGCCACGTCGTCGACCCTGCCTGACGCGAGGGCCGCGTCAGCAGGCTTACCCACCTGAACAAAGGCGGTGTATGCCATCCCGACCAGCGCCAACGCGAAAATCAGGACGGCGTATCTCGCGAGGGGATGCCGCCGCCAAGCGGTGATCCTAGTCACAGAGATCCCGTTCCTTAACGAATAATGTAGATGGTCGCGAAAAGACCGATCCAGACGACGTCGACGAAGTGCCAGTAGTAGGACACGACGATGGCGCTGGTGGCCTGCTCATGCGTGAAGCGCTTCGCGGCGTACGTGCGTCCCAGCATGAAGAGGAACGCGATCAGGCCACCCGTGACGTGCAGGCCGTGGAAGCCCGTCGTCAGGTAGAACACCGAGGTGAAGGCGTTCGCGGAAAGGGTCGCGCCCTCCTTCGCCAGCTCGCCGTACTCATACAGCTGACCGGCGACGAAGACCGCGCCCATCAGGAAGCTCACGAGGTACCAGAAGCGGAGCTTGCCGACCTGCCCCTTCTCCGCGGCCCATACGCCCAGCTGGCACGTCACACTCGACAGGACCAGGATGATCGTGTTGACCGTCGCGAACGGGATGTTCAGGTGAGCGCCTTCGGCTTCCACGCCCTTCTGCAGGAGCGCGGGGCCCCACTCGAGGCCGTTGCCCTCGCTCACCGACCGGATGGTGAAGTACATCGCGAACAGCGCCGCGAAGAACATGAGCTCAGAGGACAGCCAGACGATCGTACCGACGCTGACCAGATTGGGTCTGCGGTACGGCTGTGCTGTCGTCGTCGAAGTTATTGCGGATGCTGTCGCCACGGGCAGCATTATTGCGGCTTCTGTGGGCGGTCCCGCGCACGACCCCCCCGTAAGCAGGAACAAACATGCCCGTAACCTCAAAAAATGAGGACAAAACGCCCGCCAGAGACGGCGGCCTGGGATTGCGGGCCGGGGCACCGGTACGATCCCAGGTGACCATACAGCTACGACCGATAGCGAGCGCGACCGTGAGCACCGACGACACGATGAGGGTCCTCGTCTACAGCGACGACGCCGCCACCCGTGAAGAGGTTCGGCTGGCGATCGGCCGGCGACCCGCCGCCGATGTCCCCCTCGTGGAGATCGTGGAGTGCGCCACCGAGCCCAAGGTTCACCAGTGGCTGGGCTCCGGCGAGATCGACGTGGCCATCCTCGACGGCGAGACCCAGCCCGCCGGCGGCATGGGCGTCTCGCGCCAGGCCAAGGACGAGGTCTACGACTGCCCGCCCGTCTGCCTGATCATCGCCCGGCGCGACGACCGCTGGCTGGCCGACTGGTCCAAGGCCGACGCCGTGGTCCCGCAGCCGCTGGAGCCCATGGTGCTGGCCGACACCGTCGCCGACCTCATGCGCCGCCGCGCCTCGACCCGACTCAACGCGAAGTAGGTGCCCGCCGTGGATGCCCGGACGACCTGGCCCGCCCTGCTCTCGGCTCTCCTGTCGGGTGAACATCTGACCGCTGATGAGACGTCCTGGGCGATGCGGGAGATCATGTCCGGCTCCGCGACGTCGGCCCAGATCGCCGGGTTCGCGATCGCGCTGCGGGCCAAGGGCGAGACGGTGGCCGAGGTCGTGGGCCTGGCCCGCACCATGCTGGAGCTGGCCACACCCCTCGACGTCGAGGGCCCGGTCGTCGACGTGGTCGGCACCGGCGGCGACCGCGCCCACACGGTCAACGTCTCCACGATGGCCGCCATCGTGGCCGCCGGCGCGGGCGCCCGCGTGGTCAAGCACGGCAACCGCGCCGCCTCCTCCTCGTGCGGCGCCGCCGACGTGCTGGAGCACCTGGGCATCCGTCTCGACCTGACGCCCGAGCAGACGGCCCTGGTCGCCCGCGAGGCGGGCATCGCCTTCTGCTTCGCCCCGGTCTACCACCCCGCGCTGCGCTTCGCCGGGCCGCCGCGTAAGGAGATCGGTGTCCCGACGGTCTTCAACTTCCTCGGCCCGCTCACCAACCCGGCCCGCCCCGCGGCCCAGGCCATCGGCGTCTTCGACAAGAACATGCTGCCGGTCCTCGCGGGCGTCTTCGCCGAGCGCGGCGTCTCCGCCCTGGTCTTCCGCGGCGACGACGGCCTCGACGAGCTCACGATCGCCACGACCTCCACGGTCTGGGTCGTCAAGGACGGCGTCGCCACCCAGACGGTCTTCGACCCCTCGGTCCTCGGCATCCCCCGGGCCGACGCGGGCGCCCTCAAGGGCGGCGACGTCGACTTCAACGCCCAGGCGGTTCACGACCTCCTGCGCGGCAAGACGGGCCCGGTGCGCGACGCCGTGCTGCTCAACGCGGCGGCGGCCCTGGTGGCGCTGGACGGGCCCGGCGACGACCTCGACGCGGCCATGATCGACGGCTACGCGCGCGCCGTCCAGGCCGTCGACTCGGGCCGCGCCGCCGCCACCCTGGACCGCTGGATAGAGACCAGCCGCTCCCTCCGCCCGGCCTGACGACAGCGGGACCTGACCGACGGCGGGACCCTCAACAGGGCCGCCACGAGGGCTACAGGGACGGACAGAGGGCCTCAGGGAAGGAACCCGGAGCCGTCAGCGGTGAGAGCACTCAGCGATGAGAGCACTCAGCGATGAGAGCACTCAGCGATAGAGCATGGTGGGTGCGGCCTTGAGCGAGCTCCACTTGAGCCACTCCCGCCAGCTCTCCTGCCAGTGCCCCCACCCGTTGGTCGGCTCCAGCACCCGGGGCGAGCCCGTGATGATGATCGGGTCCCCGATCAGCGTGTTCTTGATGAACCAGGCCGCGTTCTCCGGGCTGACGTTCACGCACCCGTGGCTCACGTTGGCGTAGCCCTGTGAGCCGACCGACCACGGCGCGCTGTGCACGTACTCGCCGCTGTTGGAGATGCGCACGGTGTTGTAGACGGTCATCTGGTAGTAGCCCGCCGAGCCTGGCCCGATGCCGGGTGAGGTCATGACGGTCACCGGCTCCCTGGACATGGCCAGGTGGATGCCGGAGGTGGTGTAGTACTTCCAGTCCCCGCCCTGGCCGGCGCTCATCGGCATGGTGCGGATCTTCTTGCCGTCGCGCCGGACCGTCAGCACGTGGACGTCGGTGCTGCCCTTGGTGATCTGCTCACGGCCGATCTTGAAGTCGAAGGCGAAGTCGCGCTTGCCGTACACGCCCTCCGCCCCGCGTACGCCGGCCAGGTGGGCCTCCAGACGGACGTTGGTGTGCGCCGGCCAGTAGTGCAGTGGCCGGAAGTCCACGTGCCGGTCGTCGAACCAGTGCCAGGCGCCCTCGACCGGCTTCGAGCTGTGGATGAGGAGATTGCGCTCGACCGCCACCCGGTCGGTGATCGGCTGGTCGAACGTGATCATTACCGGCATGCCGACGCCGACCGTCAGGCCGGTGTCGTACCGGTTCGGCGTCACCGTCTCGATGTCGAAGGTCTTGGTCGCCTTGACCGTCGAGAACGTGCTGGTGGTCTCGATCGGCTTGCCGTCGGCTCCGGCGGCGAGCGTGGTGATCGTGTACGTGGTGCCCGGCCTGGCGGTACGGGTACTGCGCCAGGCGGTGCCGTCGGCGCTGAGCAGGCCCGGCAGTGCGCCCGCCTTGCCGTCGCCCTGGATCCGGACGCTCTTGAGGGTGCCGGACTGGGCGGCGACCACCACGGTCTGGTCAGTCGGGATATTTCCGGCTTTGTCGCGTGGATTCACCACCACGGCGGCCGCCACCGCCGGCTTCGTGACCCCCTCACCGACCGCGGCGGTCTGACCGGCCGCGGCACCACCGGCGGCACCGCTCGCCCCGGCGCTTCCTGAAGGGTCGGTCTGGGACCCCGAGCACGACGCCAGCAGGGCCAGGGCCAGCAGCCCGGCGGATCCATGAGCCAAGCGCCCCACGTGCACTCCCCCGTCCGAGATCGATCCATTCCCCTCAGTTGTTACCCTGAGTGCTCGATTCGTCACATCCGTGCACCGGTAAAGAACAACAAAAAGCGGGCGTCCTCTCCCAGAAGAGGACACCCGCCGAAAGTCTCGCGATCAGTGCGAGAAGTTACCCCTGTAGTACTGGAACACGAATCCGATCATGGCCATGATGATCAGGAACACGCCGATCAGGAACATCCAGAACCCGATCACGAACCCGGCGAACGCGAACGCCGCCGCCAGGCAGAGGAACAGCGGCCACCAGCTGCTCGGGCTGAAGAACCCGATCTCGCCGGCGCCGTCGCTGATCTCGGCCTGCTTGTTGTCCTCGGGCTGGTCACCGATGCGCCGCGCCGTGAACATCAGGTAGTAGCCGATCATGAACGCGAAGCCGACCGAGATGGCCATGGCCGTGGTGCCGACAGGCTCCCCGTGACCGGTCTCCGCCTTCGTCCAGAACCAGTAAGCGACGTCCACGCCGGCGAAGAACAGGCCGCACAGCAGGAACAGCCAACCCTGTACCTTCATCAGGCCTCGACCTCCTGGGGCGTCTTGGCGGACACGTGCGGGTAGTGCAGGTCGAACGCGGGACGCTCGGACCGGATCCGCGGCAGCATGCTGAAGTTGTGCCGCGGCGGCGGGCAGGAGGTCGCCCATTCGAGCGAGTTGCCGTAGCCCCACGGGTCGTCGACCGTGACCTTCGGCGCGCTGCGCGCGGTCTTCCAGACGTTGTAGAAGAACGGCAGTACCGACAGGCCGAGCACGAACGCGCCGACCGACGAGATCAGGTTCAGGTCGGTGAAGCCGTCGGCGGGGCTGTAGTCGGCGTAGCGGCGCGGGAAGCCGACGACGCCGAGCCAGTGCTGGATCAGGAACGTCGCGTGGAAGCCGATGAACAGCAGCCAGAACTGCACCTTGCCGAGCTTGTCGTCGAGCATCTTGCCGGTGAACTTGGGCCACCAGAAGTAGAAGCCGGCGAACATCGCGAACACCACCGTGCCGAACACCACGTAGTGGAAGTGGGCCACGACGAAGTAGGTGTCGCTGATCTGGAAGTCGAGCGGCGGCGAGGCCAGGATGACGCCGGTCAGGCCGCCCAGCAGGAAGGTGATCAGGAAGCCGATCGAGAACAGCATCGGCGACTCGAACGTGAGATGCCCACGCCACATCGTGCCGATCCAGTTGAAGAACTTCACGCCCGTCGGCACCGCGATGAGGAACGTCATGAACGAGAAGAACGGCAGCAACACCTGCCCGGTCGGGAACATGTGGTGCGCCCAGACCGTGATCGACAGGCCGGCGATCGAGATCGTCGCGGCCACGAGGCTGATGTAGCCGAAGATCGGCTTGCGGCTGAACACCGGGAAGATCTCACTCACGATGCCGAAGAACGGCAGCGCGATGATGTAGACCTCCGGATGGCCGAAGAACCAGAACAGGTGCTGCCACAGCAGCGCCCCTCCGTTCTCCGGAGTGAAGATATGGGTGCCGAGCTTGCGGTCGGCCTCCAGGGCCAGCAGCGCGGCGGCCAGCACCGGGAAGGCCATCAGCACGAGCATGCTGGTCAGCAGGATGTTCCAGGTGAAGATCGGCATGCGGAACATGGTCATGCCCGGCGCGCGCATGCAGATGATCGTGGTGATGAAGTTGACCGAGCCGAGGATCGTACCCAGGCCCGACAGCGCCAGACCCATGATCCACAGGTCACCGCCCATGCCCGGCGAGCTGATCGCGGTCGACAGCGGCGTGTAGGCGAACCACCCGAAGGAGGCGGCGCCGTTGGGCGTGAAGAAGCCCGACACCGCGATGATGCTGCCGAACAGGTAGAGCCAGTAGCTCACCATGTTCAGCCGGGGGAAGGCCACGTCGGGCGCGCCGATCTGCAGCGGCATCAGCTCGTTGGCGAATCCGGCGAACAGCGGCGTCGCGAACATCAGCAGCATGATCGTGCCGTGCATGGTGAACAGCTGGTTGAACTGCTCGTTGCTGGTGAACTGCAGCCCCGGCTGCGCCAGCTCGGCCCGCATGATCAGCGCCATGATGCCGCCGATCAGGAAGAAGACGAACGACGTGATCAGATAGAGGTGACCGATGATCTTGTGGTCGGTGCTGGACAGCCACTTCACGACCACCGCGCCCTTGCTGGCGCGCCTCGGGGTCGTCGAGATTGGCTCTTGGATGGCGGTCACTGAGCGCTCCCAGCCTGAGTGGCGATGTACTGGTCGTACTCAGCCTGCTTGACGAGCTTCACCGAGAAGAGCATGCGGCTGTGGTCGACGCCGCACAGCTCGGCGCAGCGACCCGCGTAGACGCCGGGCTTGTCAAGCGTGGTGATCTCGAAGAAGCGGCCCTTGTTGTCCTTGGGCAGCCCCGGGATGACGTCACGCTTGAACAGGAACGCCGGCACCCAGAAGGAGTGGATGACGTCGGGCGACTCCAGCTCGAACTCCACCTTCTTGCCCACGGGCAGCACGAGCTGCGGGCCCGACTTGTAGTCGCTCACGGGCTGGCCCACGACCGGCTTCAACGTCTTGCCGTTGATCGTCGTGGTGAACCGCCAGCTCCACTGGAACGCCTCCACCTTGACCTTGACGTCAGGGTGGCCGGAGAGCACCTGCAGATCCCGGCTGTCGCGCGCGGTGAAGAAGAAGAACACCGACACCATCACCAGCGGGATCAAGGTGTAGAGCATCTCGATCGGCAGGTTGTAACGGACCTGCGGCGGAAGCTCGGCCTTGGCCTTGCGCTTCACATGGAACACACACGCCCAGATGATCAGGACGATGACCACGGCGCCCGTGGCGAGTGCGGCGACCCAGGCCCCGTTCCAAAGATTCTGGACGATGTCGCCCTGGCTGGTGATGTGCTCAGGAAGCAGACCCTCAGACCAGTTGGCCTCGGGAATGTCATTAGCACATGCCGTAGCGGAGGCCAGCAGCAACGCCAAAGCGGCGGCTCGCGGCACTCTGCGCCGGGCCAACGAACGCCGTGTCGAACGGCGAGTCGGACTCACGGATCGCCTACCCCACAGATGAAGCCCAGGAGTCTTCCTGGGCGCTCGTAATGTCTAAAAGCACAGCTGATTGCAGACACATTAGCGTGCAAGGGCCCCGCCCTCCCGCGCGCCCCCTCGAAGGCGTACGGCAAGTGGGACGATGGGTCTCGTGGCGTACTTTGACGCGGCCTCGACCGAGCCGCTCCACCCCCAGGCCCGCGAGGCGCTCCTGGCGGCGATCGATGTCGGCTGGGCCGACCCCGCGAGGTTGTACGGCCAGGCCCGCCGTGCGCACCTACTGCTGGAGCAGGCCCGTACGGAAGTGGCCGAGGCGCTCGGCGCGCGCCCGGACGAGGTGTCGTTCACCTCTTCGGGCACACAGGCCGTGCATCTCGGCGTGCTCGGCACCCTACACGGCAGGCGGAGGGCGGGGCGGCATCTGGTGACGGGCGCGGTCGAGCACTCCAGCGTGCTGCACGCCGCCAGCCTGCACGAACGCGGCGGCGGTACGGTGGAGATCGTGGGGGTGGATCTGCGCGGACGCGTCGACCCGGCCGCCTTCGAGGCCGCCGTCTCCAGACCCGACACGGGCCTGGCCTGCCTGCAGACGGCCAACCACGAGGTCGGCACGCTCCAGCCGGTGGCGGAGGCGGCCGCGGCCTGCCGGGAGCACGGCGTCCCGCTGCTGGTCGACGCCGCGCAGACGGCCGGTCGGCTGCCGATTCCGGAGGGCTGGTCAGTGCTGACGGCCAGCGCCCACAAGTGGGGCGGTCCGGCCGGGGTGGGCGTGCTGGTGGTGCGCAAGGGCACCCGGTTCAGGTCGTACCTGCCGGAGGACGAGCGCGAGCGGCGCCGGGTCCCCGGGTTCGAGAACGTACCGAGCATCGTCGCCGCCGCGGCCGCACTGCGCGCGATGACCGTCGAGGCGGCGCGCGAACGTGACCGGCTCTCCGCGCTCGTCGACAAGATCAGGCGGACCGTACCGGAGATCGTGCCCGACGTGGAGGTGATCGGCGATCCGGTCGAGCGGGCGCCCCACATCGTGACGTTCTCCTGCCTCTACGTCGACGGAGAGGTCCTGCTCACCGAGCTGGACAAGGCCGGATTCGCGGTATCGTCCGGGAGTTCGTGCACCGCTAGTACGCTTCGTCCATCGCACGTTCTGGAAGCCATGGGCGTGCTCACGCATGGGAATGTCCGGGTGTCACTGCCCAGGGGCGCTTCCGCGGCCGAGGTCGACAGGTTCCTCGCCGTGCTGCCCGATGTGGTGCACCGAATCCGGCAGGACGCAGGAGTCGCATGACCGAGGTTATTCAGCCGGCGTTGACGATCGACGCGCTCGGGAAGAAGTGCCCGATCCCGATCATCATGCTCGCCGAGCAGATCAACTATGTACCGCTCAACGCCGTGATAGCCGTCCTGGCCGACGATCCGGCCGCGTTCACGGACGTCCCCGCGTGGTGCCGCCTGAAGTCCCACCGCCACGTGGGCTCCTACGAGCTGCCGCAGGGTGGCTGGTCCATCCACGTACGCCGCAATTACTGACATTTCATACGTACGGCGCAGAGCATCCCAAAGTGGGTAGGAAGCCCCTCGAGTCAGACCATCGACTTCCGGGGGGAAGACATGACGCATGGACACTCACACCAGACCGTGCGCGACCTGATGAGCCAGGGCGCGGAGTGCATCCCCGCCCACGAGACGCTCGACCGGGCCGCGCAGATGATGCGTGACAGCCACGTCGGAGCACTGCCGGTCTGCGTGGACGACCGGGTGACCGGGATCATCACCGATCGCGACATCGTGATCAAATGCGTGGCCGAGGGCCGTGCCCCGTCGGCCATGCGGGCGGGCGACCTGGTGGTCGGGCTGGTCTCGGTACCGGTCGACGCCACGGTCGAGGAGGCCCTCCAGCTCATGGAGGAGAATCAGATCAAGCGGCTGCCGGTGATGGCGGACATGCGGATCGTCGGCATGATCACCGAGGCCGACCTGGCCAGGCACCTGCCCGACGACCAGCTGGTCGAATTCGTCCACCGGGTGTACGCGGGCCCCTGACCGCCGGCTGGGTCGCGGGCCACCGCTGTGGTCGCGTCCGTGCGGTACAGGCCGCTTCTTCGCGGGGGAACACACCACCCGCCGCACTGAGCGTGCGGCGGGGCGCTCCGCGAGCGGTGGCGGCGGCGGTCAGGCGTGGTGGCAGCGGATGAGGCCCGCGATCTCCTCGGCGGCGCCGGCCCCGTAGGCGGCGGCGAACCGCTCCAGGAAGGCCTTCTGGCCGAGCTCGTACTCCTGGCCGCCGACCCGCTCCAGCACGTGCGTGGCGGTCAGGTTGCCGATCTGGCCGCAGCGCTCCAGCGGCAGGCCCCAGGCCAGACCGGACAGGAAGCCAGCACGGAAGGCGTCGCCGACGCCGGTCGGGTCGGCCTTGCCCTGCTCCGGCGCGGGAGCGACCTGGATGGACGGCTCGCCCGCGCGGTCGATGACGGCACCCTTGGGACCGAGCGTGGTGATGCGGACGCCCACCCGGTCCAGGACCTCGGCGTCGGACCAGCCGGTCTTCTGCTCGATGAGCCCCTTCTCGTAGTCATTGGAGAACAGGTAGGCGGCGCCGTCGACGAGGTCGCGGATCTGCTCGTCGGCCATGCGCGCGAGCTGCTGCGAGGGGTCGGCGGCGAACGGGATGCCACGCTGGCGGCACTCGTCGGTGTGGCGCAGCATGGCGTCGGGGTCGTTCGGGCTGATGAGCACCAGGTCGAGACCGCCCACGCGGTCGGAGACGGGCCGCAGCTCGATGAGCCGCGCCTCGGCCATCGCGCCGGTGTAGAACGAGGCGATCTGGTTGTGGTGCTCGTCCGTGGTGCAGAGGAAGCGGGCCGTGTGATGGTTCTCGGAGACGTGCACGGAGTCGCAGTCCACGCCGTGGCGCTCCAGCCAGGACCGGTAGTCGGCGAAGTCCGAGCCGACCGCGCCCACGAGAATCGGCTTGAGCCCCAGGCAGCCCATGCCGAAGGCGATGTTCGCCGCGCACCCACCGCGACGGATCTGCAGGTCGTCGACCAAGAAGGAGAGCGACACCCGATCGAGCTGCTCGGCGATCAGCTGCTCGCCGAAGCTTCCTGGGAAGGTCATCAGGTGGTCGGTCGCGATGGAGCCGGTGACGGCGATGCGCACGGGATTCTTCTTCCTCGTTGTCAACAAGCCAATGAACCAAACGAGGATACGCGAGGAAGGATACGCGAAGGTCCCGCGTCGCAGGGATGCGAGCGGGACCTTGGCGGCATCGACTAGTTGAACGAGTCGCCACAGGCACAGGAGCCGGTGGCGTTGGGGTTGTCGATGGTGAAGCCCTGCTTCTCGATCGTGTCGACGAAGTCGATGGAGGCGCCCAGCAGGTAAGGGGCGCTCATCCTGTCGGTGACCACGCTCACGCCGCCGAAGTCGGTCACGACGTCGCCGTCCATCGAGCGGTCGTCGAAGAAGAGCTGGTAGCGCAGACCTGAGCAGCCACCCGGCTGCACGGCCACGCGCAGCTGCAGGCCCTCTTCGCCCTGCTGCTCAAGCAGGGCCTTGACCTTGGCGGCGGCCGCGTCAGTCAGGATCAGGCCCTGCGTCGTGGTCTCGCTGCTCTCAACCGTCATCTGCTGACTCCCTAACCCGGCTGTCTGTTTACGACGTCCTACTTAGACGCTACCAACACATCCCCTGTGCTACACATTCCCAGCCCTCCGGACCCCGGGAATAAACGCTACGGGCGATATGTCATGATGAGTATCGTCAGTTCGACGATAAGGGGGTATGGCCATGGCCACCCAGACTGGGCTGCCGCTCTTCGTACTCGGCCGGGACGCCGATCCGCACAGTGAGAAGGGGGTCGACTGTCCTGGTGAGCTGCCGCCCGCCTCCGATCCGGACCTGGTGGAGCGGGCGCGCAAGGCCAAGGAGACGCTCGGTGACCGGCTTTTCGTGCTGGGCCACCACTATCAGCGTGACGAGGTCATCCAGTTCGCCGACGTCACAGGTGACTCCTTCAAACTCGCGCAGCAGGCCGCGGCCAGGCCGGAGGCGGAGTTCATCGTCTTCTGCGGCGTGCACTTCATGGCCGAGTCCGCCGACATCCTGACCGGCCCGGCGCAGAAGGTGATCCTGCCCGACCTGGGAGCGGGCTGCTCGATGGCGGACATGGCCACCTTCGACCAGGTCGAGGAGTGCTGGGAGTCGCTGGAGGACGCCGGTCTCGCCGATCAGGTGATTCCCGTCACGTACATGAACTCCAGCGCCGACATCAAGGCCTTCTGCGGCCGCAACGGCGGCGCGGTCTGCACCTCCTCCAACGCCAAGAGGGCTCTCGACTGGGCGTTCGAGCAGGGAGACCGTGCAGGGATGAAGAAGGTGCTGTTCCTGCCCGACCAGCACCTGGGCCGCAACACCGCGGTGCTGGAGATGGGCATGTCGCTGGACGACTGCGTCGTCTGGAACCCCCACCGCCCGAACGGCGGCCTCACCCGCGAGCAGCTCGACCGCGCCAAGATGATCCTGTGGAAGGGCCACTGCTCGGTGCACGGCCGTTTCACGGCCGAGTCGGTCGATGACGTACGGCGGCGCATCCCGGGCGTCAACGTGCTCGTGCACCCGGAGTGCAAGCACGAGGTGGTGCTCAAGGCCGATCACGTCGGCTCGACCGAGCACATCATCAAGACGCTGGAGGCAGCGCCGGCGGGTTCGAGCTGGGCGATCGGCACGGAGCTGAACCTGGTCAAGCGGCTCGCCGCGCAGTTCCCCGACAAGAACGTCTCGTTCCTGGACAAGACGGTCTGCTACTGCTCGACGATGAACCGGATCGACCTGCCGCACCTGGTGTGGGCGCTGGAGTCCCTGGCGCTCGGGGAGGTCGTCAACCAGATCACGGTCGACGCCGACACCACCCACTGGGCCAAGGTCGCCCTGGACCGAATGCTGGCCCTCCCCTGACACCTCACGGCCGCCGGTCATCCCTCCAAAGGGCGGACCGTCCCCATCCACTCCCCCGAAGGGGGGACCCCTCCGAAGGACCCCAACACAACGGACCGTCCCCCTTCCCCGAAGGGGGATCCCTCCGAAGGACCCCGACACAACGGACCGTCCCCATCCACTCCCCCGAAGGGGGATCCCTCCCGAAGGACCTTAGCCACGACGGGCCGTCACAGGGATCGAGACGGTCGCGTGACGAACCGCGTTAGTCGCCGAAGGCGTAGACGACCCGGACGCCGATCGACAAGGTCTGGCGTCCGGGGCTGATCGACGCCTTCTCGTCCGCCGCGAGCGCGGCGAACACCATCGGCTGTGGGCCGCCCGTCAGCTCCTCGGTCACCGAAATGACCCCGCCCAGCGGGCGCCCGGCGAGTTCGGCGTACTGGGCCGCCTTGGCGGCGGCGTCGCGGAACGCCCGTTCCCTCGCCTCCGCCAGGGCTGCGGTGGGGTCGGACAGCTCGAACGACACGCCGTTCAGCCGCGCCTCCTCCCCCACCGCCGCCACGGTGTCGATCACCCGGTCGGCCCGCGGCAGGTCGCGGACCAGCGCCTCGACGCCCTGCGCGGCTCTGTAGGCGGCCACCTTGGGATAGACCTCGTACTCGGGGCCAAGGGACAACTCGCTGGTGCGCAGGTCCTCGGGGGCGAGGCCGGCCCCCGTCAGCGCCTGCGTGAGCCGGACGGCGGCGGCCCTGACGGCGGCGAAGGCTTCGGCCGCCGAGGTCCTGCGCACCTCCACGCCCGCGTTCAGCCGCATGACGTCAGGCGCGGCCGAGACCGCCCCCTCGCCGGCGACGGCGATCTGCTCGTGCTCCGTTTCCACGCGCACCCCCTAGGGTCCGTAGGATCAGCGGGTTCGTCAGGGCGTACCGCGGCTGAAGCGCATGCCCATCTTGTCGAACTCGGCCCGCTTGGCCGCGGTGGCCAGCACTCTGATGACCTGCCCCTTCAAATCGATCACAACCGCCTCGTATCCCGCGCCCTTGACCCGCCACACGGCCAGGTGCTGGTCATCCCACCAGCCGATGAGCCGGTTGGTGGCGAACGGGATGGTGACGGGCGTGCTCCCGCCGCCCGTCGTGGACCTGGCGCAGAGCGTGCCGCCCGCCGCGGTGCAGTGGGACAGGAACAGCCCGCCCGACGGGGAGACGTCGTCGCCCTCCACCCAGACGGGCGCGCCCGCGCTGGACAGCGTGCGCAGCGCGTTGCCGGCCAGGTCGTAGAACTTCATCCGGCCGCCCACCCATGTGCCGACGGCCTGCCCGCCGGCGTCCCAGAAGAAGCGCCACTCGCCCGCGCCCTTCTCCTTGACCTGGTAGACCTTGCCGGTGCCCCGCGCGACGTCGATGACGCCGTAGCCGTACTCGACGCTGTCCCCGCCCTTTCCCTCGAAGCTCGTGTCCTTGAAGAGCGTGACCAGGCCGAGCTTGCCGTCCGGCGACCAGCGCGGTGTCGTCGGGAACACCGGCTTGGTGCTGAGTTTCACCGTGCGCTTTGCGCCGGTCCGGTGGTCGATGATCGACACGAGGGAGTAGCCGTCGCCGCTGTAGTCGACGTCGGTGGCGAGCGCGCGGGTGCCGTCGGCGTCCAGGGCGTACTCGAAGTAGTGGTTGTCGAGCGTGAAGTCGTCGGACGCGGCCCGCCGGACGTAGACGCCCTTGTCGCCGTTCAGGCTGTAGGAGGCCAGCTTGATCGGGTCGGAGCCGTTCTCCCGGATCTCCACAGAGGTGCCGGGCAACGCGATGGTCCGGGTGCTCTGGCCCAGGCTCGGCGTGGGGGTCGGGGTTGGGCTCGGCGTGGGGCTCGAACTCGGCGTCGGGGTCGGGGTCGGGGTCGGGGTCGGGGTCGGGGTCGGGGTCGGGGTGTACGAGGCATCCGTGCTGTCGGTGTCGTCCGGTGTCGGCGAGGAGGTGCCGATCGGGCCGGGCAGGGCCGCGAGCCGTACGGCGACGATGCCGCCGACCGTGGCCAGCGCCAGCGCGCACGCGACGGCTATGGCGACGATCCACCCGATGCCCCGCCTGCCGCCGGTCCGGGCGGGCGGCTGGGTCAGCGGGAGTTGCCCCTGGTACAGCGGCCGCGCGTACGGGGGCGGCGGAGGCTGCTGGTACGGCTGGTGCGTCGACGGCACCGGCCCCGAGCCGCCCGGCGGCCCGGATACCTGCGCAGGCGTGGAGCCCATCGCCGGCATGGGGCCCGAGTTCACCGGCGGAACCGGGCCCGAGGCGGCCACGGCGGTGCCCTGATGCAGGAGGCTGGGTGCGGCGCCGCCAGGCTGGTCCAGGAGGCGGGGTGCGGTGCCGCCGGGCCCGTGGCCGAGCAGCCGCATCAGCGCCTCACTCGCCGTCGGCCGTCGCCCTGGATCCTTGGCCAGGCAGTCCGTCACCAGCGAGCGCAGCGCCGGATCCTGAACCGGCGTGACGTCGGCGTCGGTATGGATGATACGGTTGACCACCGCCGGCAGACTGTCCTGCCCGAACGGCGGCTGCCCGGATGCGGCGAACAGCAGCGTGCACGCCCACGCGAACATGTCCGCCTGAGGCCCGGGAGCCGCCTCCGTGAGCTGCTCGGGCGCCATGAACGACGGTGTGCCGATGGCGCTGGCCGTCAGCGACGAGGTCAGGTCGAGCGCCCTGGCGATGCCGAAGTCGATCACCCGGGGCCCGTCGGAGGCCAGCACGACGTTCGACGGCTTGAAGTCGCGGTGCACGATGCCCGCCTGGTGGATGGCGACGAGCGCGGTCACCGTACCGATCGCCAGGCGGTGCAGGGACGTCCCCGAGCGCGGACCGTCCGTACGCACCACGTCATCGAGCGTCGGGCCGTCGATGTACTCGCTGACGATGTACGGCAGTCCGCCGGACAATCCCGTCTCGATGACCTGAGCGGTACAGAAAGGGGCGACCCGCCGAGCCATCGCCACCTCGCGGACGAACCGTTCCGACGCCTCGTGGTCCCCGGCCAGGTCCGCGCGGAGCAGCTTCACCGCGACCTGCGCGCCGTTGGCGGCGGTCGCGAGGTAGACGGTCCCCTGCCCGCCCTCCCC
Source organism: Nonomuraea sp. NPDC050680 (assembly GCF_040654555.1). NCBI lineage: Bacteria > Bacillati > Actinomycetota > Actinomycetes > Streptosporangiales > Streptosporangiaceae > Nonomuraea > Nonomuraea sp. NPDC050680. Next base: position 422,934 of record NZ_JBFAIF010000001.1, read on the forward strand.
CAGCCGCCCCGACAGGGTGTACGCCCCCACCGACGCGGGATCCCCTGGCCTGAGGGCCACGAGGTCCGGCATGTACAACCCCCATATATGGCGTCTTTTCCGCCATTCTGGTGGGTTACGCGGCTCCGCGTCAGCCCATCGACGCACACACCAGCCGCAACACTCTCGCCGGGTCGCTCCGCGCTCCGCCGCTGAGGCCGGGGTGCGCCGTCGCGTCACAGGCCGCGGACGGCGTCGCGTCACAGGCCGGGGTGCGCCGTCGCGTCACAGGCCGCGGACGGCGTCGATGATCGCGCCGGAGGCGGCGAGGTGGAGGCGGCGGGTTGAGGAGGTCAGGCGGACGAGGTCAGCGTTCAGGTCGCCGGCCAGCCGCTCCTGGCGTCGCGCCCGCCCGCCCGTGCCGATCACGTTCACCGGGCTGATCACGGTCACCGGTACGTCCGGGAAGGCATGCCGCGCCCGGACGCGGCGCAGGTCTGCCGCCATGTCCCGCCGGGCCAGAAACTCCCCCGCCGCCGCGGCGAGCACCCGGCCGGTACGGTACCCGCGCCCCGGGTCCGGCAAGCCGCTGACCAGCCGATGGACGACCGGCCCCGTCAGGAAGGCGAGCGCGGCGGCACCCCAGGCACCACCCAGCGCGGGCAGCCATCGGCCGACGGACCTGCCGAGCGACGAGGCGCCCCGGTGCCGGTCGGCCCGGCTCGGGTCGACCAGCACCAGCCGGGACACGCACATCGGATGCAGCCTGACGAACGCCTCCGCGTGCCAGGCGGCCACCGAGTGGGCCACCACGGTGACCTGTTCGGGATGGGCGGGGGCCAGGGCGGCCAGGCGGGCCGCCTCCCCGTACAGAGTGGGTGGAGCCGGTGAGGCGGGGCTGCGGCCGAGACCGGGCCGGTCGAAGCGGATCACCCGGTGGCTCCGGGCCAGTTCGGCGGCCACCCCGTCCCAGTGAGACGACACACCGCCCAGTCCCGCGCTGATGAGCACGACCGGCCCCGCACCCTGCACGACCACATGCGGCCCCTCGCCGGGCAACATGGGAGGGTCGTCGGCCTCCAGCAGCCGCAGCGCGACGTACACCAGCCAAACCGCCACCAGCGTCGCCTGCCCGCGCTGCGCCAGCCCCGCCGGGTATCCACCCGCGATGGCCGCCAGCGTCAGTGCGGTGACGCCCAGAGCCGTGCCGGTGATGAGCCAGGCGACGCAGGTGTCCCAGTATCGGCTCAGCAAGCCCATCGCGGCCAGCACGGCGGCCGTGGCCAGCACACCGGTCACGGCGTGGACGTGGTGCGCGAGCGACAGCGGGCCGAGCTCGCAGACGGGATCGCCCAGCGCGGCGCAGTCGAGCGGGAACAGCCCTCCGGCGAGCACGAGAACGCCGAAGGCCGCCACCCCGAGCCAGGCGAACCGCTCCCGCCGCACCCTGGGTGTCAGCGCCACCCCCAGCACGATCGCCAGGCCCGCCAGCACGTCGGCGGCCCTGAACAGGCGCGTCGCGGGCTGGTCGCGCGCCGCCAGCTCGCCGACCAGGCCAGCGGTCCGGTCGGCCAGCGGGCTGGTGAACTGACCTGGCATCCAGGCGCTGTACAGGACGGCCGCCACGACGAAGGCGGTGGCCGCGAGCACCAGCAGTCTTCGCTCCACGTGATCATTAGATCACCCGGTGCGATCAGAGCCCGGGGGCGCCCCATACCGGGAACCAGCGGCCGAGATCCTGTTCCAGCGGCAGCTCGCCTTCCAGCGCGCCTCTGGCCTGGAGTTCGAGCGCGTTGTCGCGGTGCTGGCCGGACAGCGGCGCGAACGGGTAGAACGTGCCGCGTTTGTACAGGTAGACGACCGCAAGCCGCCGGCCGTTGGGATCAGTGAACGACACCAGCGAGCAGAGCAGCGAGGGACCGAATCCGGCGCCCTCCAGCGAGGCGTTGACCGCGTGCAGCTCGGTGACCAGGTCGCTGACGTCGTCGGGCGATCGCCGCACCAGGAGCCAGGTGTAGCCGTAACCGTCGGACGACTTGTCGACGCGGTCGCCGAGCAGCGCCTGTACGTCGCTTTCGAGGGTGGCGAACGCGCCACCCTCCGCCGCGCGGAAGGACACCGAGCCGAGACCGGTGGGAACGAGACCGGTGGCGGCCTGCAGTGTCACCGCCGCGGACGGCAGCGCGAACAGTGCGTCGAGGTTGGGCGGTGCAGGCTTCGACCGGCCTAGCAGGGTGTCGAGCCAGCCCATGCGGTCAGCCCCTTCCGAGTTGGGCGGAGATCCTGGCCAGCTGCTCCAGGCGGCGCTCCAGCGGTGGGTGAGTGGAGAACAGGGTGGCGATGGAGGCGCCCTTGGCCAGCGCGGGGGCGAAGTAGAAGGCGTTGAACGGCGCCGCCTCACGCAGGTCTTGGTTCGGGATCCTGGCCATGTCGCCGGTGACCTTGGTCAGCGCGCTGGCCAGGGCCGAGGGCCGCTGGGTGAGCAACGCGCCCGCCCGGTCCGCGGCCAGTTCGCGATAGCGCGACAGGGCCCGGGTGAGCAGGAAGCTGATCGCGTACACGACGATCGAGACCAGCATGATGATCAGCCCGATCGGCAGGCCGCCGTTGTTGTCGCGGCTGCGGCCCAGCCCGGTGTAGAGGGCGAACCTGGTCATCAGACCGGCCACGATGCCGAGGAACGAGGCGATCGTCATGACCGCGACGTCACGGTGGGCGACGTGCGACAGCTCGTGTGCCAGCACGCCTTCCAGCTCCTGGGGCTCCAGGCGGCGCAGGATGCCGGTCGTCACGCAGAGGACGGAATTGTTCTGGTTGCGGCCGGTGGCGAAGGCGTTGGGGACGTCGGAATCCGCTATCGCCACCCGCGGCTTGGGCATGTCGGCCATCGCGCACAGGCGGTCGACCATGCCGTGGAGCTCGGGAGCCTCTTGCGGCGAGACCTCCCGGCCGTGCATCGCGAACAGCGCGATGCGATCGGACAGGAAGTACTGCGCGAGCAGCAGGCCCCCGGCGAGCACCAGCACGACCAGTCCTTGAACGCCCACGGCGATCAGGACCCCCATGAAGGCCACGTAGAGCAGCCCCAGCAGGAACATCGTCACGACCATGCGGGTGGTCAGGCCGCGATCGGGCGCGAACCGCGTGTTCATGGCTAGCCCGGGATGAGGCCCTGGTCGCCCAGCATCTCCCGGACCTCCTCGATCGAGGCGTCCGCGGGGGGAAGGATCAGCTCTGACGGCTCAAGGCTGTCGTCGGGAAGCGACTTGCCCACGTGGCGCACCTTGTCGAGCAGGGCGTGCAACTTGACCCGGAAGCTCGCCTCGTCGTCGGACTCGATGGCCGACTCGAGCTCGCTGTCGAGCTGGTTGAGCACAGAGATGTCCTCGGCCGAGATCTCGACCTGCCCCTCGCCCATGATTCTGACGATCATGCGCCCTCCCCAGGCTGGCGCAGCTGCTGCGTGTTCTGAGGCTGAGCCTGCTGGGGCGCGCCCTGCTGGCCGCCCTGGCCCGGCTCGATGGCGCTCTTGGGCGCGGGACCCTGGCCGAGCTCGGCCTTCATCCTGGCCAGCTCCAGCTCCACGTCCATGCCGCCGCCCATGCGGTCGAGCTCGGCCTGGATGTCGTCGCCGCGGGTGCCGCTGTAGTCATCGAGCGCGCCGCTGGCGAGCAGCTCGTCGATGGCGCCGGCGCGGGCCTGCATCTGCGCGGTCTTGTCCTCGGCGCGCTGGATCGCGAGACCGACGTCGCCCATCTCCTCGGAGATGCCGGAGAAAGCCTCGTTGATGCGCGTCTGCGCCTCGGCCGCGGTGTAGGTGGCCTTGATCGTCTCCTTCTTCGTACGGAAGGAGTCGACCTTCGCCTGCAGCCGCTGGGAAGCCGTGGTCAGCTTCTCCTCCTCGGCCTGCAGATTCTCGTGCTGGATCTTCAGGTCGGCCATCTGTCCCTGCAGATTGGACCGGCGCTGGAGGGCCTCACGGGCCAGGTCCTCACGCCCGACGGACAGCGCCTTGCGGCCCTGCTCCTCATAGCGCCTGGCCTGCTGTTCGAGGCCGTTGACCTGCAATTCCACCCGCTTGCGCGAGGTGGCGACGTCCGCCACGCCCCGGCGTACCTTCTGCAGCAGCTCCAGTTGCCGCTGGTAGGAATAGTCGAGGGTCTCGCGCGGATCCTCCATTTTGTCCAGGGCCTTGTTGGCCTTGGACTTGAAGATCATCGAAAGTCTCTTCATCACGCTCATGCGCGTCGGCCGTCCCCTTCTTAGGTCGTGCTGGTGTTCACCCAGTGCAGCGCAGCCGCCTTGGGATTACCCTACGCATAACGCACGGGGGCGTCACTAAGTTGCCATCCAGGTAGGGTTGAGGTCGTGTTGCGACGCCGTTCCCAAACCTCCGTGGACGACACCCCCGTCCCCATTGACGATCCTAAGCCCCAGGGCAAGGGTCGTCCCACACCCAAGCGCCGGGACGCGGAAGGCAGACGGCGCCAGCCGGTCACCGCGCCCAAGGACCGCAAAGAGGCCTATCGACAGGCCCGCGCCAAGCAGACTGTCGAGCGCGAGCGGGCCCGTAAGGGCATGCTCGCGGGCGATGAACGCTATTTCCCAGCCCGTGACAAGGGCCCGGCGCGCAAGTTCGCGCGCGACTGGGTCGACTCGCGGCGGCTGCCGAGCCAGTACTTCCTGCCGTTCTCGCTGGTGATCCTGCTGGCGACGTGGATCCCGTGGCCCACCGACATCCGTCCGCTGGTGCTCGGCTACGTGATCACGATCGGCTGGCCGATCATGATGATCGGCGTGCTCTTCACCTCGATCTTCGTGGCCTGGCGGGTCAAGAAGCTGGTGGCGGAGAAGCATCCCAAGGAGAGCCTGCGCGGCGTCGGCTTCTACGCCGCGATGCGGGCTCTGCAGATCCGCAAGCTGCGCTTCCCGCCGCCCGCGGTCCTGCCGGGCGGCAAGCCGGTTCCGGCCAAGAAGTAACGCGGTTCGCTCCGGCTTCTCGCCGTTCTCACTCCGCTTTCTCCCAGCGCAGCACCCCTCGCGTGACCGTGGGCCGCCAGCCGTCGAACTCCGTACGGTTCTCCAGGCTGTCGGCGACGGTCGCCATCAGCGCGTAGTAGGAGGGCAGGCGCGGGCTCATGCCGGAGACCGTGTCGTCCCAGCCGACCTTGCCGCCGATGGAGTCGACCACGGCGTACTCGAGGTCCCCTCTCTCACGCTGACCGAAGGTGAGGAAGGGGATCGTCCGGCCGCGCCACCACCCGATCGCCGGGTCGGTGCCGTGGTTCGCACAGAGAGCCCGCCAGGTGTCCCTGATGTCGCGGATGCCGAGGTTGACGGCGCCGTCGAACCAGGCGCCGAAGCCGAAGGCGCCGGTTCCTCTGGAGCCGTTGTGGCGCAGCAGCGAGGCGCGCAGGCTGTCGGGGAAGTCCACGCCCATCTGCGACTCGGCGACGGCGATCGTCTTGGCGCGCCCCGGACGGCCCAGCGTCGCGTACGTCTTGGGCGCGTTGGCCTTCAGCCACCGTTCGACGCGCCGCCACTGGCGGTCGACCGCGCGTTTCACCTTCGGGTCCAGCGGCCGGACGGTGACCGGCCGCGGCTCGGGGTGGCAGAACGGATCGGGTACGACGGGCGAAGGCGTCGAGGACGCTGGGTCGGGAGCGAGCTCGTCAGGAGTGGGCCGGGCGGACGTGGGCTCAGCGGTGGCGAGCTCGTCAGGAGCGGCTTCGGCGGTGGCGGCCATGGCTGAGCGCCTCGCGGCGTCGCGGAACATCTCGCCGACAGGGTCTTCCTCCCGGTCGTGGATCGGCATTCCCATGAGCACGAACACCCCGAAGACCACCGCGGTCAGCGCGCCCACACCGAGCAGCGCCACCACCGGCCGCGCCTTGCCACGCACCCGATAACGCGCCAGATCAGCCCTGCCGGGGCGGCCCAGGATCAGCTCGGGGCCGGTCGGCTCCGGCCCTTGCTCCGTCCCTTGCTTCAGGCTGCGGGCCCGGCGGCGCAGCCGTACCGCTATCGCGGTCAGGATGGCCGCGGTCAGCGCCAGCCGTACGAGCTTCAGCACGTCGCGCACCCTATCCCGATTTAGATCACTTCATGAGACGGGCCTAAGGTCGGATCTATGGAATTCCGTACCCTCGGTCGCAGCGGTCTCAAGGTCAGCGAGATCAGCTACGGCAACTGGCTCACCCATGGCTCCCAGGTCGAGGAGGACGCCGCCAAGCAGTGCGTGCAGGCGGCGCTCGACGAGGGCATCACGACGTTCGACACCGCCGATGTCTATGCCGGCACCAAGGCCGAGTCGGTCCTCGGCCGGGCCCTGAAGGGCGTACGCAGGGAATCGCTGGAGATCTTCACCAAGGTCTACTGGCCGACCGGCCCCGGCCCGAACGACCGCGGCCTGTCCCGCAAGCACATCACCGAGTCCATCCACGGGTCGCTGCGGCGTCTGCAGACCGACTACGTCGACCTGTACCAGGCGCATCGCTTCGACTTCGAGACGCCGCTGGAGGAGACGCTCAAGACCTTCGACGATCTCGTACGGCAGGGCAAGGTCCTCTACATCGGCGTCAGCGAGTGGACGGCCGACCAGATCGCCCAGGCGCTGAAGATCGCCGACGACATGGGCTTCGACCGGATCGTGTCCAGCCAGCCCCAGTACTCGATGCTCTGGCGCGTCATCGAGCCGGAGGTCGTACCGCTCAGCGAGCGTGAGGGGATCGGCCAGATCGTCTGGTCGCCCATCGCGCAGGGCGTCCTGACCGGGAAGTACCTGCCCGGCCAGGCCCCGCCGGAAGGCTCCAGGGCGACCGACTCGGCCGGCGGCGCCGACATGATCGCCCGCTTCATGAACGACGACGTCCTCACCCGCGTCCAGGAGCTCAAGCCGATCGCCGCCGACCTGGGCCTCACCATGGCGCAGCTCGCGGTCGCCTGGGTCCTGCAGAACCCGAACGTCGCCAGCGCCATCGTCGGCGCCTCCCGCCCGGAGCAGGTGCGCGACAACGTCAAGGCGGTCGGGGTCAAGCTCGACTCCGACGTGCTGGAGCGGATCGACTCCGTGCTCGGCCCGGTGGTCGAGCGCGATCCCGCCAAGACGGCCAGCCCGCCGAAGCGCCCATAACATCCCCGGCAGCAAAAACCCCTTGAGCGACAATGACGCTCAAGGGGTTTTTCATTTCTCCTTGTTTCACTCCGGACGCAATGACAATCCCGTGTATTCGACCCGGTCCTCGTCGAGCAGCGCCACCTGCTCGACCCCGGATTCCAGCAGCTCACCCCAGTTCTCGCCAAGCCAGGACTCCGCGTCCGCCTGGCTCGGAAAAACTTCTCGCGGCAAAGGGCGATCCGTCACCTCACCACCATTTGCATTTTCATAACGCCACCGCCATGTCATGCCATACGCTCCTTTTCCGCGGGTTCGCCGACGCACCCTCCGACGGCACTGGAACCTTACTCCCGAGCTTGGAGGTCAATCGATGCTGCGCGCGTATCGTGTGGCGGCGAAAGTCGCCTTCGGAGCGGCTCGCGCGGCGACGAGAGTCCCCCTCGGGTGGCTTGCGCGGCGAGGAGAGTCCCCCTCCGGGGCGGCCGCCTTCCTCGCCACCCCCTTCCCCCGCCCTCGCCGCACCCACCGTCTTACCTGCCGTCGCCGCGCCCTCCGTCGATCGCGCCATCGCCGCATCCTCCGCCGGCCCCAACCGCCCGTGGAGGGGCTGACGAAGTGCGTGACGGGCGCGGAGAACGCCTCCATGGCCCAACCACTGGCCTCGGCCGCCAAGGCCCGTGTGAACGCTCAGGGGGACGTGGTGGCGATCAACGCCCACCCGGCCAGGGCCGGCGCCGGCACCGACCTCGACGCCTCCACCCCGCCCGGTGAAACCGACCTCGACGCCTCCGCCTCGCCCGGCGAAACCGGCAGTTCCGCTGCGGGCGGGATGCCGAGGGCTATGTACGCTCGGCCCGGTGAAACTCCTTCTCGCCGGTACCGCGGGCCGCACGGGCTGGCCGGAGCCGGGTTGCCCGTGCGCCTCGTGTGCCGGGCTTCCCGCCGGCCATCGACGACCGTTCGAGCTCGTCGTCGACGGTGTGGCGCGCTTCCCGTTCTACGACGTGCCGCCCGGTTACCGGACCCTGGCCGGCGGTCACGGCCTGGAGGGCCACGACGGCACCCGCCTGCTGTACGCGCCCCCAACCGCGACGGCAGCCCAGGATGCAGCGGGGCCCTCAGCCGCCACGACGGTCCCGGAGGCGGCCCCGGAGGCAACAAAGGCCCCGGCTGGCCCGTACGACATCGTGCTGGTCGATCCGCTCGACCGGCCCGAGCGGATCGGGCTTCTGCGGCAGGCGGGCCTGGTGGCCGGCGGCACCCAGGTGGTGGCCGTCGGGCTGGACCACCGGGTCAGATCCGAAGAGGAGCTGTCGCGGCGGCTCGCCCTGTGGAACGTACGAGCAGTGCCGGACGGGACGACGCTCGACACCGCACTCACCGCTCCACCGGCTCCGGCACAGCCAAGAAGGGCCCTGCTGCTGGGCGGTTCCCGTTCGGGCAAGTCGGCGGAGGCCGAGCTACGACTGGCCGCCGACCCTTATGTCACCTATGTCGCCACCGGCTCGCGCGGCGAAGGCGACGGTGAGTGGGCGGCGCGGGTGCGAGCCCACCGGGAGCGCAGGCCCGCGCACTGGGCGACGGTGGAGACCACCGACCTGGCGGGGGCGATCCGCGCGGCGACGACACCGCTGCTGGTCGACGGGCTGGGTACGTGGCTGGCGGCGGTGTTCGACGAGTGCGGCGCCTGGGACGGCGATCGGGCGCCGGTCGCCGCGCGCTGCGATGAGCTGGTGGCGTCGTGGCGGGGTACGACCCAGCGGATCGTGGCCGTGTCGGACGAGGTGGGCATGGGCGTGGTGCCCGCGACGGCCAGCGGCCGGGCGTTCAGGGACGAGTTGGGGCGGCTCAATGAGCGCCTCGCCGACGAGTCCGAACATGTCGCCCTCGTGATCGCCGGTCGCCCAGTGCGCCTGTGACACCGGGATACGCGATGCCGGCGTGCGGCCGGCCTAGTGGCGGATCGCTCTGGCGTACCAGCGACCCTCCATGCGGTCGACGTGCAGGGGGCGGCCGAAGCAGTCGGACAGGTTGGCCGGCGTGAGGACGTCCGTGACCGGCCCCGACGCCAGGACGCGCGCGTCGCGCATGAGCATGGCGTGGGTGGTCGTGGCGGGTACCTCCTCCAGGCGGTGGGTCACCGTCACCGTGGTGAGCACCGGCCTGGTCGTCGCCAGGTCCTCCACCGCCTCGATGAGATCCTCGCGGGCCGGCAGGTCGAGGCCGGCGAACGGCTCGTCGAGCAGCAGCACCGCCGGGTCCGCCATGAGCGACCTGGCCACCCTGATCCTGGCCCGCTCGCCCTGGGAGCACACCCGGAACAAGCGCTCGGACAGGTCCTTGCAGCCCACGTCCCCCAGCAGGCGCAGTGCGCGGTCCCGCTCGGCGTCGCCGTACTTGTCCCAGAGCGGGGCGCTCGTGCCCGTGTGGCCGGTGAGCACCACGGTGAGGGCGGTGGCGCCTTCCTCTTCCAGGAGTTCCTCGTCGATCAGCCGCTGGCTGGAGGCCACCAGGCCGATGTGGCGCCGCAGGGAGCGTACGTCGGACCGGCCGAGCCGGTGGCCGAGGACGCTGACCGTGCCCTCCGTCGGGTGTCGTACGGCGGCGGCCAGCGAGAGCAGCGTCGTCTTGCCGGCACCGTTGGGCCCGAGCACGGCCCAGTGCTCGCCGTACTCCACTCGCCAGTCGACCGCACTCAGCAGCGACTTGCCGGCGACCCGGACTCCTACGCCTTCGAGTTCAACAACGTGCATCCGGCCACCCTAGTGGCCGCCCCCGGACTCCCTCAGCGTCCGATGGGTGGGTGTTATTGCTATTTTTACGGCCGGCCCGGTGAGCCCCACCCGCCATATGCGGCTGAGGTCTGTCCAGGGGCACGCTCCTCCGGTTCACCGGGCTGGGCGCCGTGACGTGCGTCTTCTTGGCCCCGGTCCGTGGACGCGCCGACACCGTAGGGAGCGTGCGCGCTTTCTTGACCTGGTCCGTGGACACGCCGACACCGTAGGAGGAGCGTGCGCGGCTTGTTGGCCCGGCCCGGGGACGCGTCGGCAATCGTAGGGAGGGCGTGATGGACGGGGTGCGGTTCGCGATCGGGACGCTGAGTGTGTTCCCGGTCCGGGTGACACGTGTCGATCGCCAGGTGGTGGGGCGGGCGATGGTGCTGGCCCCGGCCGTTGGGCTGGTGCTGGGCGGCGTGGCCTGTCTGCCGTTGCTGCTCCCGGGGCCGCCGTTGCTGGGTGCGGCGCTCGCGCTCGGGCTGCTGGCCGTGCTGACGCGAGGGCTGCACCTGGACGGCCTGGCGGATCTCGCGGACGGGCTGGGCAGCGGAAAGCCCGCCCCTCAGGCGCTCGACATCATGAAAAAGTCGGATATCGGGCCGTTCGGCGTGATCACCCTGGTGCTGACGCTGCTCATCCAGGCGACCGCCCTTTCCGGGCTCGCGCCGACAACCCAGGCGATCGCCCTTTCCGGGCTCGGGTCGACATCCCTGACGACCGCGCTGTCCTGGCTCGGGCCGCCCGCCCTGATGACCGCCCTTTCCGGGATCGGGCCGGCCGCCCTGGTGACCGCCTGCGTCACCGGCCGGTTGGCGCTCACCTGGGCCTGCCGGTCGACCGTTCCCGCCGCCCGCCCCGACGGGCTCGGCGCGCTGGTCGCGGGCACGGTACGGCCGGGCGCCGCCTGGGCGGCCACCGCCCTGGCCCTGGCGGCGGCAGCGGGCCTCGGCCTGGTGGCGGGACAAAGGATGGTCTACGTCCTCCCGCTCGGCGTGGTGGCCGGGCTCGTGGCGGCGTCGCTCCTGCTCCGCCATGCCAGGCGGCGCCTGGGCGGGGTCACCGGTGACGTGCTGGGGGCGCTCGTCGAGACCGCCACGGCCACCACGCTCACGATCTGCGCCGTACTCGGATGACGGACGCGGCCTGCCGTACCACTGCTGACGGCAAGGCAGTGAAGGACCGCTCGCCGTCGGGCACGAGACCCGATCTCCAGTGCGCGGCCAGCGGGTCGGGCAGCCGGTCGCGCAGCGCGAGCGGAGCCGCGACCAGCGCGGCGGCCACGACCAGTCCCCATGCGGCGGCGGCGAGTCGCGAGATCATGGCAGCTCCTCCAGCATCGTGATGAGGTCTTCGCGGCGGTAGCCGAGTCTTGTGGCCTCCTCCAGCAACTCGCGGGCCCGCTGCAGGAGCAGCGCCCGCCCGTCGGCCCGGCCCGCGACGCTGACGCCGCGCCCCCGCCTGAACTCCAGCAGCCCCTCGTCTCGCAAATCGCGCAGGGCGCGCAGCACCGTGTTGGGGTTGATGCCGAGCGCCTCGGCCAGGTCACGGGCGGGTGGCAGCCGGTCTCCCGGCGCGTACGTGCCCTCGCCGAGGGCACGGCGGATCGCGCCGGCCACCTGCTCGTGGAGGGGACGCGCGTCGTTGAGATCCAGGGTCAGCAGCATGGTGCTAATGACACTAACACCAAGTCGTCTTGATCGCGCGTCGCCGAATGGTAGGATGAACCCCTGTTTGTGAGTACCTCTAAACCCTGGATAGCATCGGTTTACGTGACCACTGTGCGGCTGAACTCAGCAGATCCAGTCTCTTTCGACACCGACGCGCTGATCGTCGGGTTCCGGTCCGGCCCCGAAGGCCCTCACCCCGCCACCGGCGCCGAGTCCCTCGACGCGGCCTTCGGCGGCAGGCTCGCCGCCACGCTCACCGCCGTCGGCTTCTCCGGCAAGCCCGGAGAGCTCGCCAAGGTGCCCGTGTTCGGCGCCATCGCCGCTCCGCTGCTGGTCGCGGTCGGCCTCGGTGGCTCCGCCAAAGCCGACACCACGGCCGACGCCGAGACCCTGCGCCGCGCCGCGGGCGCCGCCGTACGGTCCCTCGCCGGCACCGCCCGCGCCGCGCTCCTCCTGCCCGCCGAATCGGCCGACCAGGCCGAGGCCGTGGCGCTGGGTGCGCTGCTGGGCGCCTACGGATTCTCCCGCTACCGCACCAACGGCGAGGTGAAGGAGCCTGTGGGCGACCTCACCGTACTGTCAGCGAATGGAGCGGATGGATCCGACGGGATCGCCGGTCGCGCCTCCGTGCTCGCCGAGTCGGTCACGCTCGTCCGCGACCTGGTCAACACGCCGCCCTCCGACCTGTGGCCGGCCAAGTTCGCCGAGATCGCCGAGCAGCGCGGCGGCGCGGCCGGGCTGAGCGTCGAGGTGCTCGACGAGAAGCAGCTCAAGGACGGCGGCTACGGCGGCCTCATCGGCGTCGGCCAGGGCTCGGTCAACCCGCCGCGCCTGGTCCGCCTCTCCTACACCCACCCCGAGGCCACCAAGACGCTGGCGTACGTGGGCAAGGGCATCACGTTCGACTCCGGCGGCCTGTCGCTCAAGCCGTCCGCCTCCATGGACTGGATGAAATCCGACATGGGCGGCGCGGGCGCGGTCCTGGGCGCCCTGATCGGCGTCGCCCGCCTCGCCCCGAAGGTCAACGTCGTCGGCTACCTCTGCCTGGCCGAGAACCTGCCCAGCGGCACCGCGCAGCGTCCCTCCGACGTCATCCACAGCTACAGCGGCAAGACCGTCGAGGTGCTCGACACCGACGCCGAAGGCCGCCTGGTCCTGATGGACGGCATCGCCCGCGCCGCCGAGGACTCCCCCGACCTGATCGTCGACGTGGCCACCCTCACCGGCGCGCAGATCGTCGCACTCGGCTGGCGCACGGCCGGCGTCATGGCCAACGACGACGCCGTACGCGAGCTGGTCGTCGAGGTGGCCGGCGCCGCGGGCGAGGGCGCCTGGGGCATGCCGCTGCCGGAGGAACTGCGCAAGGGCCTCGACTCCCCGATCGCCGACATCGCCAACCTCCAGCCAGAACGCTGGGGCAGCATGCTGGCCGCGGGCATCTTCCTGAAGGAGTTCGTGCCCGACGGGGTGCGCTGGGCGCACATCGACATGGCCGGACCCGCGTTCAACAAGGGCGAGCCGCACGGCTACACGCCGAAGGGCGGCACCGGGGCCATCACCCGCACGCTCATCGGACTGGCCGAGCGGCACGCGAGCATCTGAAACAAATGAAAAGATGACGGCATCACGAACACCCCGACAAGGAGCCTGACTGTGGCCTACGACATCGTCGTCCTGGGAGGCGGCAGCGGCGGATACGCCTGCGCGCTACGGGCGGCTGAGCTGGGCAAGACGGTCGCCCTGATCGAGAAGGACAAGATCGGCGGCACCTGCCTGCACAGGGGATGCATCCCCACCAAGGCCCTGCTGCACTCGGCCGAGGTCGCCGACGAGACCCGCGAGAGCGAGACGTTCGGCGTCAAGGCCCGCTTCGACGGCATCGACGTGCCGGCCGTCCACGCGTTCAAGGACAAGATCGTCACCCGCGCCTGGAAGGGCGTGCAGGGCCTGCTCAAGGGCGCCGGCGTGACGATCGTCGAAGGCGAGGGCCGCCTGGTCGGATCGCACCGGATCCAGGTGGGCTCCGAGGTCTACGAGGGCCGCGACATCGTCCTGGCCACCGGCTCCGCGCCCAAGTCGCTGCCCGGCCTGGACATCGACGGCGAGCGCGTCATCACCAGCGAGCACACGCTGAGGATGGACCGTGTGCCCACCTCGGTGATCGTGCTGGGCGGCGGCGTCATCGGCGTCGAGCTGGCCAGCGTCTACCGCTCGTTCGGCGCCGAGGTCACGATCGTCGAGGCGCTGCCCCACCTGCTGCCGACCGAGGAGGAGTCGAGCTCCAAGCTGCTGGAGCGCGCCTTCCGCCGCCGCGGCATCAAGTACGAGCTCGGCGTCTTCTTCGAGGGCGTCAAGACCACCGACACCGGCGTGGTCGTCACGCTCGCCAACGGCAAGACCCTCGACGCCGAGCTGCTGCTGGTCGCGGTCGGCCGCGGCGCCGTCTCGGCCGGGATGGGCTTCGAGGAGCAGGGCATCAGGGTCGAGCGCGGCGCGGTCGTGGTCGACGAGCACTGCCAGACCTCGATCCCCGGCGTCTACGCCATCGGCGACCTGATCCCCACCCTCCAGCTGGCCCACGCCGGGTTCGCCGAGGGCATCATGGTGGCCGAGCACATCGCCGGGCTCAACCCGCCCGCCATCGACTACGCGGGCGTGCCGCGGATCACCTACTCCGACCCCGAGGTCGCCTCGGTGGGCATCACGTCCGCGCAGGCCGCCGAGCGCGGCATCGAGATCGTCGAACAGGTCTACGACCTCGCGGGCAACCCCAAGAGCCAGATCCTCGGCACCGCGGGTGCCGTCAAGGTCATCGCCCAGAAGGACGGCCCCGTGGTGGGCGTCCACATGGTGGGCCGCCGCATCGGCGAGCTCGTGACCGAGGGTCAGCTGATCTACAACTGGGAGGCGCTGCCCGCGGAGGTCGCCCAGCTCATCCACGCCCACCCGACCCAGTCCGAGGCCGTCGGTGAGGCGATGCTGGCCCTGGCCGGCAAGCCGTTGCACGTACACAACTAATTCAAGCCCTCGAAATCAGAACGCGAGAGAAGATAACGATGCCGGTCTCTGTACAGATGCCCCAGCTCGGCGAGAGCGTCACCGAGGGCACGGTGACCCGTTGGCTGAAGAAGGAGGGCGAGCGCGTCGAGGCCGACGAGCCGCTCCTCGAAGTGTCGACCGACAAGGTCGACACCGAGATCCCGTCGCCGTCCGCCGGCGTGCTCACCAAGATTGTCGTTGCTGAGGACGAGACCGTCGAGGTCGGCGCCGAGCTCGCCGTCATCGACGAGAACGGCCAGGCCGGCGGCGCCGCCACGCAGGAGGCCGCGCCGGCGCCCGCCGCGCAGCCCGAGCCGCAGCCGGAGCCCGAGCCGGCCCCGGCTCCCGCGCCGGTCTCCTCGATCCCGCAGCCCGCTCCTGCCCAGGCCCCCGCCCCCGCCCCTGCGCCCGCTCAGGCTCCCGCTCCGGTGCAGCAGGCTCCGGCCGCTCCGGCGCCCGCTCAGCAGGCCCCGGCCGCCACCGAGCCGACCCCGCTGCCGTCCTCGGGCGACAGCCCCTACGTGACGCCGCTGGTGCGCAAGCTCGCCAACGAGCACGGTGTCGACCTCGAGGCGATCACCGGCACCGGCGTGGGCGGTCGCATCCGCAAGCAGGACGTCCTGGAGGCCGCCAAGTCGCAGCGCGAGCAGGTCGCAGCGCCGGCTCCCGCCGCCGCACAGGCCGCTCCGGCTCCCGCCGCCGCATCCGCTCAGGCCGCGCCGGCTCCGGTCGCCGCCGCTCCCGAGCCCGTCGAGGTCGACACCACGCTGCGCGGCCGTACGGAGAAGATGTCGCGACTGCGGCAGACCATGTCCAAGCGCCTGGTCGAGTCGCTGCAGACCGCGGCCCAGCTCACCACGGTCGTCGAGGTCGACGTCACCAAGATCGCCCGGCTGCGTGACCAGGCGAAGGCCGACTTCCTGCGCCGCGAGGGCGTCAAGCTGTCGTTCATGCCGTTCTTCGAGATGGCGGCCATCGAGGCGCTCAAGCAGCACCCGAAGCTCAACGCCACGATCAACAACGAGACCATGGAGGTCACCTACTTCGACGTCGAGCACCTGGGCCTCGCGGTCGACACCGAGCGCGGCCTGATCGCGGCGGTCATCAAGAACGCCGGCGACCTCAACCTGGCCGGCCTCGCCCGCAAGACCGCCGACCTGGCCGAGCGCACCCGCGCCAACAAGGTGACGCCCGACGAGATCACCGGCGGCACGTTCACGCTGACCAACACGGGCAGCCGCGGCGCCCTGTTCGACACGCCGATCCTGAACCAGCCGCAGGTCGGCATGCTCGGCACCGGCGCCGTCGTGAAGCGTCCCGTCGTGATCGACACCGCTGAGGGCGAGGTCATCGCCGTTCGGTCGATGGTGTACCTGGCGCTGACGTACGACCACCGCCTCGTGGACGGCGCTGACGCGGCCCGCTTCCTGACCACCGTGAAGCGGCGCCTCGAAGAGGGTCGTTTCGAGGCGCAGCTGGGCCTGGCGTAGTTCACGGCGCGCCAGGGCCGGGGATCACCTTCCTCGGCCCTGGCTGAGCCTTGTCACGCTTGGCCGGTTAGACGCCCGGTGAGGAAGGCCCGCTCAACCTCGTTGTCGGTCAGCTCCAGCGCCTGCCGGTAAGCGGCCGCCGACTCGTCCGTACGGCCGAGTCGGCGAAGCAGGTCTGCCTTGATCGCCGGTAGGTACTGGTACCGGGAGAGCCGGCCATCCTGCTCCAGCGCCTCCACCAGCGTCAGTGCGACCGCCGGTCCATGGAGCATCGACACCGGAACGGTCCGGTTCAGCGCGACGACCGGTGAGGGCCAGAGCGCCAGCAGCCTGTCGTACAGTGCCACGATCTGTGGCCAGTCCGTCTGCTCGTACGAGGGCGCTTCGGCGTACAGCGAGGCGATCGCCGCCTGCAGCAGGTAGCGCCCCGCGCGGCCGCCGCGCAGCCCGGCCACGATCAGCTCGTGCGCCTCGGCCAGCGCACTGCGGTCCCACAGCGAGCGATCCTGCTCCTCAAGCCGCAGCAGCCGGCCGTCAGCGCCGGTCCGGGTCGCGCGCCGGGCGTCGGTGACCACGAGCAGTGCCAGCAGCCCGCCGACCTCGGGCTCGTCGGGCATGAGCTCTCGCAGCGCGCGGGCCAGGTGCAGCGCGCGGTCGGCCAGGTCGGTGCGCATGAGCGCCGGGCCGGAGGGCGCCGTGTGCCCGGCGGTGAACAGCAGGTGCAGGACGCCGAGTACGGCTGCCAGCCGGTCCGGCAGCTCCGCCGGGCGCGGCACCCGGTAGGGGATGCGGGCGACGGAGATCTTCTTCTTCGCTTGGGTGATCCGGGCGGCCATGGTCTGCTCCGACACCAGCAGTGCCCGGGCGACGTCCGGTGTCGGCAGCCCGCACACCAGCCGCAGCGTGAGCGCGAGCTGCGCCTCCTGCGCGAGCGCGGGATGGCAGCAGGTGAAGATGAGTCGCAGCCGTTCATCGGGTACGGCACCTTCCAGTTCCACCGCGTCCCCCTCTTCTCGATCCCCCTCTTTTTGGTCTCCCTCATCTCCTTCCGTCAGCCTGTGCGGAGCGAGCTCGTCGGGCTCCACCAGCAGCGGCAGCTTCGACCGGAAGGTCCGCTCGCGGCGGATCGCGTCCATCGCCCTGCGCTTGGCCGTGGTGGTGAGCCACGCGGCGGGGTTGGCGGGGATTCCATGGCGTTCCCAGGCCGAGAGCGCCACGGCATACGCCTCCTGAACGCACTCCTCAGCCAGGTCCAGATCCCGCGCGACGCGCACGGTCGCGGCGAGCACGAAAGCCCACTCGCGCCGATGCGCGTCGGCGACCGCCTGCCCCGCGTCCGCCTCTGCCTGTCCCGCGTCCGCCGCGGCCGTCATCGGGCGATGGGCGCGATGCCGCCTGCGACAGGACGCACCTCGACACCGCCACGGCCCCACTGGACGGCGGGGTTACGACGCGCCAGGTCCAGGGCGGCGTCCAGGTCGGGGGCCTCGATGACGCAGACGCCGGCGATGACTTCCTTGGAGTCGATGAAGGGGCCGTCAGTGACCACGTCGCCGCGCAACGAGGTGGCGGTGTCGGCGGACCGCAGCGCGTACGCTGCGATCATGGCGCCGGAGTCGACGAGATCGTCGGCGTGCCGCTGGCTCGCCGCCTGCTGCTCAGGGGTGTAGTCGCCGGCTTCGGCGTTGTCGAAGATGAGGATCGCGTACTGGGCCATGAGGGTCTCCCTGGCTGTATGACTGGTCGGTACGCCTCTACGTCGGACGGGCGACGCGATTTCGACAGACCGTAGGCGAACTTTCTCCGGATGCGCCCTGGCACGACATCAACAAGGTGCCCCCGCCACTTGACGGATCGACGAGCTGGGCGGGCCTGGCGTGGCGATTTCATTGCGATGGAATTACCCAGGTCAGGGGTGCGTTGTACCCATCTGTGCGCCTGGCCTAGACAGTGAGCATCCCTCCCGGCCGCGCCGCCAATGTCCGAGTACGGACGTCATACCCATCACATGCATCACAGGAAATCACCTGTGACCGCTGAACCCGCCTGTGCGCGGGACCGGGGACCCATGTCTCGATCGGGGCTAATCGGCACATCAATGTGCCGTAGGGCAGCTTCCACGCCCGAGCCCGTCAGCTAACCCGGTAAGCGGAATGGAAGCAAGGAGTAATCATCATCATCCGCACCCCCAAGATCAACTACGCCAAGATCGCGCTCGGCGCGACCATCACCGCCGCCGCCCTCGGCACCCACACCGCGGCGAACGCCGACACGGCGGCCACGGCCCCCACACGGCACGCCGCCACCGCCCAGGCCGCTCAGGCCGCCCCCGCCACCGCCCAGGCCGCTCAGGCCGCCCCCGCCACCGCCCAGGCCGCTCAGGCCGCCCCCGCCTCCGCGCAGGGCGGCAGGAACGGCGAGGCCAAGGTGAACGTCACCGCCCAGCAGGTCCTGAACCTGGCCAAGGCCCAGGTCGGCACGTCCGAGGACGCCAACGGCGGCGGCACCAAGTTCCAGCAGTGGTACGTGAACTCACCCCGCGCCGCCGAGACCGTCCAGCGTGACGGCGGCACCAGGCAGGACTACCTGAACGCCGCCTGGTGCTCGATGTTCGTCTCCTGGGTCGGCGAGGAGAGCGGCGCCCGCTCCCAGGTCGGCTGGGACGCCTACACCGTGGCCCACGCCAAGTGGTTCGCCGGCAACCACCGCTGGGGCACCGTGGCCAAGCCCGGCGCCGTGGTCTTCTACTCCTGGAGCGGCAGCAAGGACTTGAGCTCCATCAGCCATGTCGGCTTCGTGATCAAGGACAACGGCGACGGCACGATCTCCACGATCGAGGGCAACACCGGCAACGGCAAGGTCGAACAGCGCGTCCGTCCCACCTCCCAGGTCGTCGGCTACGGCTACCCGCGCTACGCCGCCTGACCGTTCCTGATCAGTGAACGTGAGTTGCGCCGGCGTGCCCCGAACGGTGTTGGTCGCGCCGGCCCCGGAGCCGCGCGCCGACACCGGAGGTGGAAAGATCATCACATGCCGATCGATCCGCACCTGCTCGCCGTTTTCACGGCGACCACCATCGTCGCTCTGATCACCCCCGGACCCGACATGCTGTTCGTGCTGGGATGCGGTCTGCGGGGTGGCCCCCGCGCCGGGCTACTGGCGACGGTCGGCGTGATCACAGGTGACGCGTTGTACATCGCCGCGGCCGCCGCCGGGCTCGCCGTACTGCTGACGACGTTCCCGGTCGTGTTCACGGTGCTACGGCTCGCCGGCGCCGCGTACCTGATCTACCTCGGGGTCCAGATGATCCGCAACCGCAAGAACAGCCAGGCCGAGGATCCGGCCAGCCGCGGAATGTCCGGCCGGCGTGCCTTCCTCAACGGTGTGGTCTCCTCCATGGCCAATCCGCAGACGTTCACGTTCATGATCGCCTTCCTTCCCCAGTTCATCGATCCCGCGGCGGGGCCGGTCTGGCTGCAGTTCGCCATCCTCGGCGCCATCCTGATCGTCCTGGAGTTCCTGGCCGACGCGACGGTCGGCGTGCTGGCCGGGCGGATCGGCGGCTGGCTGCGCGGCCGTCAGGCGGTGCGCCGCCGGATCGACGCGGCGACCGGGAGCGTGTTCATCGGTTTGGGCGTCACCCTCGCGGCCGAACGCTGACCGGCTGCGGCCCGGTCGGCGAAGGAACTCGGCCTCCGCCATCCACGTGGCCCCGCCCTGTCGGCCGGCTCTCTATGATCAAGCCGGTGGTAGATCAACCGGCCGGTGGGCTCGCGCCTCTGTACCTGCTCGCGGGCGCTCCCGCCGCGGGAAAGACGACCCTGTTGCCGTACCTGCTGCGGGCGGCGGACGGGCTGGTCGTGATGGACATGGATGAGCTGCTCGAAGACGGCGCGCTGCTCGGGGTGACCATCGCCGACCCGCGGGCCGCTCTCGTGTGGCCCGCGTACGACCGGCTGTGGGCGCGGATCGTCACCATGGTGCGGCGGGCCGGGCATCCGGTGCTGTTGCTGTGCCCTGTCCCCGATCCCCCGGAACTCGCACCGGCGGGACGGTGGGACGATCCGGCCCATTGGGCCGTACTGGACTGCCCCGACGAGGTGCGACTGGACCGCCTGCGGGCGCGCGGCTACGCGCGAGAGTGGATCGAGGACGCGATGGCGGACGCCGCGCAGGCACGCGCGCTGATCCCGATGGTGTTTGCCGAAGAGGGTGAAGACGTAGCCGACCTGGCTGCGCGGATCCTCTTGTGGGCGCGTCACCGTCCTGTGTGACGACAAAGCCCGACGCCATCCAGGCCACGACCAATACCTGCGCCGACGCGGCATCCGCCACACCATCCCCGAGAAGAGCGACAGCCAGGCCGCCCGCCTGCGCAAAGGATCACGCGGCGGACGGCCACCCGCCTTCGATAGGGACCGCTACAAAAAGCGCAACACCGTCGAGAGGGCCATCAACAAGCTCAAACAGTCACGGGCCATGGCCACACGGTATGACAAGCGCGGCTACGTCTTCCTCGGCACCGTCGCTGTCGCAGCCACCGTCCTGTGGCTCCGCTCATGACCGGCCTTCATGACCGGCGGACGGCATTTACCGCGCCGCGACAGCCTCGACTTCCAATAGCCACGCTTCGTCGTAGATACCCGTGATGATGACCGTCAGAGCCGGAGCGTGGTCGCCGAGTACCTCCTGCCGGATGGCGGAGTTCTCCTCCCGATACGCCCTGTCTGACAGGAACGTGGTCACCTTGACCAGGTCGGACAGACCCATCCCGTGATGAGCCAGCGCAGCCGCCAGGTTGGCCCAGACCTGGCGGCACTGCGCGGCAAATCCGTCTGGGAGGCTGCCGTCCGGCGCCACCGGAATCTGTCCGGAGACTTGGACCAGGCGTGCAGGGGCGCTGATCTCGTACGAGTGACGGTAGCCGCCACCACCAGGGACTATTGGGCCAGGGGTAATCATGTGCAGATCTTGACAGCACAGCAAATCCGCAGCAACCGAGATAACCCGCACTGACGACCGCGACGCATTAGCCCGTCCTCTTGATCGCCCGGACAGACCCTCTAGTGCGTCGACCTGGCTGACCGCGGCAAGGCTCTGGGCCGGGCCGCCGACCTCGACGCAGATCACATCCAGCGGCGCGACCCACGAGTCATGGTCGAGGTTGAGCTGGACCAGGGGCTGCCAGGCCCAGCCCGGCACCCCGCCGTCCACCCCGCCCGGTCCGGACAGGTGATGCCACTGACGTCCCGGGCTGGTCTCGGCATACGGGCGCGGATGCGTACTCGCGTCGATCGCGAACGTCAACGCCCGGTCGGCCAGGCGATGAGCCACCAGCAGGTCCCGGACCTTCTCGGCCGTGACCACGCCCTCCGACAGCTGCCGATCATGAGAAAGCGTCTCTATCAGTAGTTAGCGATCTCCGGCAGCGGGTGAGTCATGGCGGGGGTATCAGGGGTGAACCAGAGGGCCGTGAAGGCCGGAGTCACGACCCTCTCCGGTGGGCTGCTGGCTTAGTCGGTCGTCGTCTGTGCTGCTCGAAGGAGTGCCGGATCCACATCGGGAACGGCGAGCCTCGGGTTGTAACCCGCCGCGACGACTCTCATGACGAAGCCGGCGGCCTCCTCCAGTTGCCGGGCGCTGCCGAGCCCACCGACCACCGCGGGCCGGGCACCAAGATCTTGGATAAGCGCCGCAGCGCGATCGAGAGCGCTTGGCTCGTCGCCGCAGATCGCCACGACCGGCGCTGACTCCTGCGGACCCACGTACGGCCACGAGGCTCCTGCGAACAGGTGGAGCGCCTTCACCACGTGTGCACCCGGAGCCGTGTGCGCCACGAGTGCCGCCGCCGAGCCGGATGTCGGCTTCAGCTCACAGGTTGTGTAGTCGACCGGGTTGGTGCAGTCGATCACGGCCTTGCCGGCCAGTGACCCCTCGGGGGCGCCGACGAGAGACAGCGCCGCCTCCAGCCCTTCCCAAGCGACCGCCACCACGAGCACGTCGATCTGAGTTGCGAGTTCTGTGGGGTCGACAGCCTTCGCCATAGGGCCGATCTGGTCGGCGGCCTCCTTGGAGCGCAGGGGGTCGCGCCCTGCCACGAATAGTGAGTGACCTGCCGGAGCCCAGGCTCGGCCGAGCGCGACGGCGAGGTTTCCGGTGCCCAAGATTCCTACGTTCACAGTGATCTCCTCTGTTTCGAGCTGTGTTCCTGGGACGCTACGAACGGAGCTCCTACCGTTTGGTAGGAGACCGATGCGATACTGGGTTTCGTGCTCGAGGGGTCCTGTCAGACATTCGTCTCCGATTGCCAGGTGCGCGCGGCGGCCGAACTCATCAGCCACGCTTGGGATCCTGTCGTGCTCTCGGCCCTGCGCCTGGGGCCAACGCGACGCAAGGAACTGCTCACGACGATCGCGGGAGTCAGCGACAAGGTGCTGACTCAGGCGCTACAACGTCTCCAGGCACGCGGGCTCGTCGTGAGAGACAACAGCGCCGATCAAGCGTCAACGCACACAGGCGCGGTCTACCGGCTCTCCAAGCTGGGGGAATCGTTCACAAACGGCCCCCTGGCGCAACTCGCGCAGTGGGCCGCCGAAAATCAAGACGATCTCGTCGGCCGGTCAGCAACATAATGACCACCAGCGAGTCCGTCAGGGTCGACCGCGTGAAGTCGTTAAACGCAAGACCGTACGGTTGGTGCGTTCACGACCATCCGCCGAACGGCGATGCCGGGGCTGCGCCCAGGACCGCCGCCGTGTCGATCAGCTTCTCTCCCGGTAGGCGCGGCGGACCGCATCGCGGTGGGGGCCCCGTACGGCCGCCCGTTGCCTTGGGCTCGGCCTAGGCATCACCTGCCCCATCTGGACAACAATCGAAGCCGTGGGCGAAGCGCGCGGCGGAGCCGCGTCTCGGGAAGACGCCCGAGCGAAGCGAGGTCCTACAGGGGTCGGGCCCATGGCCCGACTGGAAGCAAACGCCTGAGCCCCGAAAGCGCGAAGCGCCGACCTGCGAAGCCCGTTGTGGCGGGCGGGCATCAGACGGCCGACACTCCAGGCGGGTAACGGGCGGGTGGCGGCAGGCCCTCGGCGTAGTGTGGAGGTATGGCGATCATCGTTACGGGGGCGTCCGGGCTGCTCGGGGGGCCGTTGGTGGACGCGCTTCAGGGGCAGGGGCAGCGGGTTGTCAGGATGGTGCGGCGGCCTCCGGAGAGCGATGAGGAGGCCTACTGGGAGCCTCGGGACGATGTGATCGATCTTTCGGTGCTCGAAGGGGCCGAAGGAGTCGTACATCTGGCCGGAGCGCCCATCGCCGACAAGCGCTGGAGCGAGGCGTACAAGCGCGAGCTGGTGCGGAGCCGGGTCGACGGGACTCGGGTGCTCGTCAACGCGTTGCGGCAGCTGTCCCAGCCTCCTGAGGTGCTCGTGTCGGCCTCTGGGGTGGACTTCTACGGTGATACCGGAGATCGGGTCATCGATGAGTCCCAGGGGAAAGGCACCGGGTTTCTGGCTGATCTGTGCGAGCTCTGGGAAGGTACGGCCAGGGCCGCCGAGGAGATCGGTGTCCGGACCGCGCAATTGCGTACCGGGCTCGTGTTGAGTGGGCGGGGTGGGGCGCTTGGGCGGATGCTGCCCATTTTCAAGATGGGGCTCGGCGCGCCGCTCGGGAGTGGGAAGCAGTACTGGTCCTGGATATCCGAGGACGACTGGGTTCAGGCAGTACTACATATCCTGAAAAATCGGGAATTGGTGGGGCCGGTTAATCTGACTTCGCCCAATCCTGTCAGCAATGCGGAGTTCACCACCACGCTCGGGAAAGCCCTGCGTAAGGGCACCGTGCCGATGCCCGTCCCGGCCTTCGCGCTGAGCATCGGCCTGGGAGAGTTCGCGCGGGAAGGGCTCTTGCCCAGTCACCGGATTCTGCCTGGGAAACTGTCCGGCAGCGGCTACGGATTCACCCATAACCATCTCGACGAGGCCTTGAGCGACATAATCTAGCGCCCTATTCTTAGGTGCTGTTCATCCTTTACCACGCGGGAGATACCAACATGACCAGGTCGGGCCAGTCGCACATTCTTGCCATCGGCGGTGGGTCGTTCCGCCCGACGGCGCGTCACGGTTTTCTGGAGGCGAGCCCGCTGCTGCGCTACGGCCTCGACCTGACCGGCCAGGATCGGCCGAAGCTGGGGCTGGTCGCCACCGCCATGGGCGACGACGCCGACTGGCTGCTGAAGATGTACGGCGCCTTCGCCGGATGGGACGTCGAGCTGAGCCATCTGACGGTGTTTCCGATGCCCAATGTCAAGGATCCGCGGGCGTGGATGCTCGAGCAGGACATGATCTATGTCAGCGGTGGCAGCGTGGCCAACCTGGCGGCCCTGTGGCGGCTGCACGGCTACGACGAGGCGTTCGAAGAGGCCTGGCGGTCGGGCGTGGTGCTGTCCGGGCAGAGCGCGGGCGCGCTGTGCTGGCACGTCGGCGGCAACACCGACTCCTTCGGCCCCGAGCTCAACGTGTGGGCCGACGGTCTGGCCTTCCTGCCCTACTCGTGTGGAGTCCACTACAACTCCGATCCGCAACGCCGGCAGCTGCTGCACCAGTCGGTGGCCAGCGGCGAGCTGCCCGAGGGCTACGCCGCCGACGAGGGCGTGGCGCTGCACTACGTGGGCACCGATTTCATTCAGGCCGTAACCACCGATCCGGCCGGATACGCCTACAAAGTCGAGCATGACGGGGCCGAGGGGGCAAAGGAGTTCCGGATCGAGCCTCGGCTCCTGGCTTCCTGAATTACCCTGGATGGGTGAGGGAACGGCACAATGGACCCATGCGCCCCAAGCACGGGGTCGACCCCCACGCATTGGCCATCGTCCGTCTCGGTGTCGACGTCCCCTACGAGCAGGCTTGGCAGCTGCAACGCTGGGTGCACGGCAAACGGGTGGCCCGGGAGCTGACCGACACGGTTCTGCTGCTGGAGCACGCGCCCGTCTACACGGCGGGCAAGCGCACCGCCCCGCACGAACGCCCCTCCGACGGCACCCCCGTGATCGACGTCGACCGCGGGGGCCGCATCACCTGGCACGGTCCCGGCCAGCTCGTCGCCTACCCGATCGTCGAGATCGACGACGTGACCCGCTACATCTGCCGGCTCGAAGACACGATGATCCAGATCTGTGCGGACTTCGGCGTCACGGCCAGGCGGGTGCCGGGCTGGGCCGGGGTCTGGGCCGCGGGCGACACCAGCCTCGGCCTGCCCGACCGCCAGCTCGGCGCCGTGGCCATCCGCGTCTCACGCGGCGTCACGATGCACGGGTTCGCGCTCAACTGCGCCAATGATCCCCGGTGGTTCAGCCGGATCGTCCCGTGCGGCATCCCGAATGTGGGCGTCTCCTCACTGTCCGCCGAGACGGGCAGGCGGATCGTGGTCGAGGAGGTCATGCCGATCGCCGAGAAACGGCTGGCCGAAGCGCTGGGCTTGGAGCCGTACGACCTGCACGAGGAAGACCTCATGCGCCGCTGACTTACAGCTGACCCATGACGGGCCCACGGCCGGTCGCCGAAACGCGGTGAAATCTGGCATTCGCCTGTTTACGATCAGCCTGTGAAGCGGTCTGTGAAGCACTCTGCGACCTGGCTCGCGGCTCTGGTCCTCGCTCTCGTCGTGCACACCCTGACGCTGGCCTTCGTCGTGCTGGGCGGATGGACGATCGTGGTCAACGCCCAGCTCGTCCCGGCGTGGGCGCTCGGCGCCCTGCTGATCGCCATCGGGTGGATGCTGCGGCCGCGCCTCGGTCGCCTGCCCGCCGACGCCGAGGTCCTCGACCCTTCCGCCGCCCGGCAGGTGTACGGCTTGGCGGAGCGGGTGGCCGACCGGATCGGCGTCAAGCGTCCCCAGAAGGTGGCGGTCAGGGATCTGGTCCTGAGCTCCACGTACACGCGCACCGGCCCGCTCAGGGTGCCCGTGCTGGTCATCGGGCTGCCCTCGTGGCTGGCTCTGTCGCCGCGGCAGCGGGTCGCGCTGCTGGCCAGGGCGTACGCGGAGCTGCCGACCGGCGGCGAGCTCATCGTGGACGGCGCGCTGTCGACGCTGGGCGCATGGCGGGAGGCGCTCATCGGAGCGGCACCACTGCGTGCGCGCGAGGCCGCCCACACGCAGATGGCCACCTCGCTCGGCGTACTGAACACCAACAGCACCGGCTACGAGGCGGTCAGCTTCCTGGGCCGGATCGTCGGGCGGGTGCTCGGCGGCCCGCTGCTGCTCACCGAGTACTGCCTGAAACGGCTGGCCCACTCCGACGACGCCCGCAGGCAAGAACGGCGGCAGGCGAGGGCCCTGCGCGTCCTGACGGCCGAGGAACTGACCGAAATCGACGAGCTGCTGGCCAGCGGCAAGTACGTCGCCCCCATGCAGGCGGCGGCCCTGCGCGGCGAGAGCGTGGCGTCGATCAGGCAGACCGCGCTGCTGGCCCCCTACGGCGTCCGCGCCACCGCGCCCGGCTCCGCACTGCCCCGCTCCGTGCCGTCCAACTCCGTGCTGTCCAACTCCGTGCCGTCCAACTCCGTGCCGTCCAGCTCGGAGCCGTCCAACTCGGAGCCGTCCAACTCCGTGCCGTCCAGCTCGGAGCTGCTCGGCTCGGCCGAGTCGGACCGGATCGACGACGAACTGCTCCGCCACTACACCCGCGCCATCCGCAGCTTCGGCCTGGTCATCTGAGCCGGCCGAATCATCCGATGACCCGGAGAATGACGGCCCTGGCGTGAGGGAGGTTGGGGCGAGACGTAAGCTGGGTCGGTGACCGTTGCTCCTGAAGGCCGAAAGCTCCTCCGCCTGGAGGTGCGCAACGCCGAAACCCCTATCGAGCGCAAGCCCCCGTGGATCAAGACCAAGCTGAAGACGGGCCCCGAATACACCGAGCTCAAATCGCTCGTGCGCCGGGAGGGCCTGCACACGGTCTGCGAAGAGGCGGGCTGCCCCAATATCTACGAGTGCTGGGAAGACCGCGAGGCGACGTTCCTCATCGGCGGCGACCAGTGCACGCGCCGCTGCGACTTCTGCCAGATCGACACCGGCAAGCCCAAGGAGTACGACCGGGACGAGCCGCGTCGCGTGGCCGAGTCGGTCGAGCAGATGGGCCTGCGCTACGCCACGGTGACCGGCGTGGCCCGCGACGACCTGCCCGACGGCGGTGCCTGGCTCTACGCCGAGACCGCGCGGCAAATCCACGCACTGCTGCCCGGCTGCGGGGTCGAGCTGCTGGTGCCCGACTTCAACGGCGACCGTGAGCAGCTGGAAGAGGTGTTCTCGGCCAAGCCCGAGGTGTTCGCACACAATGTCGAGACCGTGCCGCGGATCTTCAAGCGCATCCGGCCCGCGTTCCGCTATGACCGCTCGCTCGGCGTGATCACGACGGCCCGTGAGGCCGGGCTGGTCACCAAGTCCAACCTGATCCTGGGCATGGGCGAGACGCGCGAGGAGGTCGTGGAGGCGATGCGCGACCTGCACGCCGCCGGCACCGACCTGCTGACGATCACCCAATACCTGCGCCCGACGCCCCGCCACCACCCGGTCGAGCGCTGGGTCAAGCCGGAGGAGTTCGTCGAGCTCCAGGCGGAGGCCGAGGCGATCGGCTTCGCGGGCGTCCTGTCGGGCCCGCTCGTCCGCTCCTCCTACCGCGCCGGCAAGCTCTACAAGCAGGCCATCGAGGCTCGCCAGAGCGCCTGACGTCTCCTGGGCCGCCTCCGCCATGGAGGCGGCCTGTCTTCGTCCTGGCCGCGCGACGTCAGTGGGGTCGAATGGACGGGTAATACCGGTTTGGTAACGCACGTAGGCCGGGGTCTCACCGTCACGTCACGGCGCCCGGCCCCGCATCACCGGAGGAGCGTGCCCCTGGACAGGGCCCGGCCCTGTACGGCGGGTGGGGCTCACCGTGCTCTGCCGTAAAAGAAAAACCCCAGAACGACCAGAGGCGTTTTCGTATCCCGCTCGGTTGGTTTGTATTCTTCGGAGCATGGCAAAGTCCGAGGACCCAGAGAAGCCGGGACGCATCAAGCAGTTCCGCATGATCGCGCAGATCATCAAGCAGGCCAACCCCAAGGGGTTGCCGATCGTCTTCCTTTCGGCGGTCGGCACGCTGGCTGTGATCGTCGTGATCGGGCTGGTCACGGACTATCTGTGGTATTCGGTGTTCCTCGGCGTGCTCGCCGCGCTCACCGTCGGCCTCGTGGTGTTCGGGCAACTGGCCCAGCGCGCCCAGTATTCGATCCTGCACGGCCAGACCGGCGCCGCCGCCGCGGTGCTGCAGGGCATGCGGGGCAACTGGCAGGTCACCCCGGCCATCGCGGTCAACCGTGACCAGGACCTGATCCACCTCGTGATCGGCTTCCCGGGGGTCGTGCTGGTGTCCGAGGGGCCCGGCAACCGGGTGGCCAAGATGCTCGCGGCCGAGAAGAAGCGGGTCGCCCGGGTGGTGCTGGGCGTCGAGATCTACGACATCCAGTGCGGTGACGGCGAGGGGCAGGTGCCGCTGGGCAAGCTCCAGCGCCACATCATGAAGCTGCCGCGCAACCTCAAGAAGCCCGCGGTCAACGAGGTCAAGGACCGCCTGCGCTCGCTCCCCAAGAACATGCCGATGCCCAAGGGCCCGATGCCCAAGGGCGCTCGCGTTCCGCGCGGCCCCAAGATGCGCTAGTGCTATCGCAGTCGGGGAGCGCGCCGATGATGTCGGGCTCCTCGCGGGCCAACCGCGGCTGGTGGGACGGCAACGCCGACGACTACCAGGTCGAACACGGCGAGTTCCTGCGCGACACCGGCTTCGTCTGGTGCCCGGAGGGCGTCGACGAGGCCGAGGCGCACCTGCTGGGCGACGTAGGCGGCCGGCGGGTGCTGGAGATGGGTTGTGGCGCGGCTCAGTGCGCACGGTGGCTGGTCGGGCAGGGGGCCGAGGTCGCCGCGTTCGACCTGTCGCACCGGCAGTTGCGCCACTCGCAGCGGATCGACCTCGACACCGGCCTGCACGTCCCTGTGGTGCAGGCCGACGCCGAGGTGCTCCCGTTCGCCGGTGGGTCGTTCGATCTGGCGTGCTCGGCGTTCGGGGCGCTGCCGTTCGTGGCCGATCCGCTGGCGGTGTTCCGCGAGGTGGGCAGGGTGCTCAGGCCGGGCGGGCGGTTCGTGTTCTCGGTCAGCCATCCGATCCGGTGGGCGTTCCCCGACGATCCAGGGCCGCGCGGGCTGACGTCCGACCGGTCCTACTTCGACCGTTCGCCCTATGTCGAGACGGACGAGCACGGCACGCCCACCTACGTCGAGCACCATCGGACGACGGGCGACTGGATCGGCCTGATCGTCGCCTCGGGGCTGAGCGTGACGGGCCTGCAGGAGCCCGAATGGCCGGAAGGCCACGACCGGGTGTGGGGCGGCTGGAGCCCGCTGCGCGGCAAACACATACCGGGCACCGCCATCTTCACCTGCACACGCCACTGACCCACCGCACCCCGGCCGGGCACACGGACTTCACGCGACTCCCTGACCGACCAGCCAGGCGCACGGACTTCACGCGACTCCCTGACCGACCAGCCAGGCGCACGGACTTCACGCGACTCCCTGACCGACCAGCCAGGCGCGCGGACTTCACGCGACTCCCTGACCGCCCGGCCAGGCGCACGGGCTTCGCGCGACCGGCCGGCCGCGCGGGGCTCAGGCGCGCCCGTACCGAGCGGCCATCGCGTGGAAGGCCGCCTTGGGCTCCCAGCGGGTCTCGTCGAGCATCCGGACCACCCCGTACGCGCCCAGGTCGGCGTCGCCGGTCCGGTTGTAGGAGGCGAAGGTGAACCACAGGGCCGTGTCGACGCCCTCCTGCTCGAAGACGTCGAGCAGCTCGTTCAGGTAGCGGACCTGCTCGCCCTCGTCACGTTCGGAGCCGTCGGGCACGTCCCAGGCCATGCCCCCGCGCTCCCCCGCCCCCGTGTAGGCGCAGGTGCCGAACTCGGTCACCACGACGGGCTTGCCGTGCTTGAAGTGGCCGCGCAGCTCCTCCACGAAGCTGTCGGCGTTGTACGCGGCCCGGTAGGCGTCCACGCCGACCAGGTCGAACGGCGTCCAGTCGACGAACTCCCACGGCCCCGAGGCGTAGGTGATCCGGCCCCCGAACAGCGGCCGCACCGTCTCGGCCGCCTCCCCGAGAAAGCCGTTGAAACGGCCCATGATCGCGCCCAGCGACTGCCACCATTCCATGTCGGCCGACATCATCGCCCGCATGCGCTCCATGTAGTCGGCACCGGGCATGAACCCGTCGCAGAAGGCGCTGGTCTCGCAGCCGGCGACCAGCACCACCTCGGCACCGCCGCGCCGGATGGCCTCGGCTCGTTCGGCGCAGTCGGCGTAGAGGGGGATCACCTGTTCCGGCGTGAGGTCGACGGGGAACGGCGCGAACCAGACCTCCAGCCCGGCCGCGGCGGCCTGCTCGGCCGCCACGCTCAGCCGTTCCGGGTCGCCGCCGGACACGCGTACGGCCGCGCAGTGCAGCTCGTCGGCGATCACCCGCATCTCACGCCCGACCGTCTCGGCGTCGAACGCCTTCCGGGACAGGCTCTCGCCCGGCAGAAACCCGGTGTCATAGTTGATGCCTTTTTTCACGAAATATCCCCTTAGTTTTCGGTAAAGCCGTGTGCCAGCAGGTCGAAGGCGAGCTCGACGTCGTCCGCCAGCCGGCCGCCCGCCTCAGCGATGGGCGTCCCCTCGACGAGCCGCTGGAAGAACCCCTCCTGCAGCGTGGTGAGCACGGCGGTGATCTGCGCGGCCATGAGCTGGTCCCGCAGCTCGCACGACCCGTCCGGCACCCCCCGCGCACTGGCCAGAGCGGCGGCCAGCTCGTACCGCTGCCCCGCCTGGGTCTGGTGCAGCCCCGCCATCAGCGCCGGGCTGGCCGAGATCACCCAGGCCCTGGTGAGCAGACCCTCGACGTCGACCCCCTCCGTGTCCTCGGCGGCGAACGCCCGGTAGTGCTCACGCAGCGCCTCGAGCGGCGCCTGTCCCGGCCGCCGCTCGTTGACGATCTTCGCCGTGTCCTCCTTGACCACGTCGAGGACAAGGCTCTCCTTGGTCGGGAAGTAGGTGAACAGCGTGACCTTCGCGACCCCGGCCGCCTCGGCGACCTCGTTGACCGTCACGGCCTCGTAGCCTCGCTTGGCGAACATCCGCAGCGCCACCTCGGCGATCCGCCGCCGGGTCTGCTCCTTCTTCTTCTCCCTGAGTCCGGCCATCATCATGGGGACAGCATAAACCTTACCGGGTTCAATATCGAACCCGGTAAGGTTTTTATCGTTGCTAGAGACCCTTGCACGGGCCTGCCGACGGCCCCAAGACCGTGTTGGACAGGCCGTTCGCTGTCGGCGCCGGGGAGTTGCCCGTGCAGGTCAGCGGCCCCTTGACCGTGCTGGCGGCGATCAGCGGACCGCTGTCTCCGGCCAGCTTGACCGGTCCGCCCACCACCGTTTTCTCCACGGACAGCTCCTTCACCGAGGTCGCCGTGAGCGGCCCGCCCACGGAGGTGTCCACCAGGACCAGCCGCCCGGCGCCCACCGCGCTGACCGGTCCGCCGACCGTGGCGGCCCGCGTGATCAGCGAGGCGCCCTGCCGGACGACGACGGGGCCGGTCACATTCGCGCCCGCCGCCAGGCAGGTCACGCCGGAGCCGACCGTGAGCGGGCCGCTGTGGGTACCGCTGACGGTTCGCGTGCAGGCCGGATCCGGTACTGCCAGCAGCTCCAGCTCGGCCAGCGTGCCGGAGACGGTGAGGCGGTACTGGGCGTACCGTCCGGGGCGGGCGACCTTGAACGGCCGGGTCTGCCGCGCCTGGTCGAACCTCTGGCCGTCCCGCTGGTCGATGACCGTCCAGGCCGTACCGTCGTAGGAGCCCTCGAGCTTCCATGACGTGGGACCGGTGGCCGCCGAGGTGAGGGTGTAGAAGCTCACCAGGTCCCGCGTTCCAGCCTGGAGAGTGATATTTCCGGAAACGGTGGCTGCTGTCGTCGAGGTGTCGTCCGACAGCGCCGCCGGGCCCCCGGTGACCGGGATGTCGCGCTTCGGGCGCGGCGTCTCACCGTCAGGCGTGATCGACTCCGGCGGCTCGCCCCACGTGGACGGCTGGGACCCCATCGCGAAGTCCAGTACGGCCCCACCGGCCAGCACGTCGTGCGGCAGCGCGGTGGACGTCCACGCCTTGCCGTTCACCTTGAGCCCCTGGACGTAGACGTTCTCGGCGCTGTTGGCCGGGGCCTTGATCACCAGGTCCTTGCCGCTCGGCAGGTGCACGGTGGCCTTGGTGAACAGCGGCGAGCCGATCGCGTAGTCCTGGCTGCCGGCCTGGAGCGGGTAGAAGCCGAGGGCACTGAAGACGTACCAGGCGGACATCTCGCCGTTGTCCTCGTCGCCCGGATAGCCCTGGCCGATCTCGCTGCCCAGGTAGAGCTGTGACAGCGCCTCTCTGACCTTGGCCTGCGCCTACCACGGCTGCCCGGCGTGGTCGTACATGTAAATGATGTGGTGCGAGGGCTGGTTGCTGTGGCCGTACTGGCCCATGCGGACGTCCCTGGCCTCGCGCATCTCGTGGATCACGCCGTTGTACGAACCGGGGAACGTGGCCGTCTCCTGGTCGGCGAAGAACGCGTCGAGCTTCTTGGCCAGGCCCGCGCGCCCGCCGTAGAGGGCGGCGAGTCCGGTGCCGTCCTGGGGCGCGTGGAAGGCCATGTTCCAGCCGTCGGTCTCGGTGTAGTCGTAGCCCCATACGCGGGGGTCGTAGTCGGCCTTGGTACGGCGCCACTTGCCCGTGGAGTCGCGGCCCTGGAAGAAGCCCACCTCCGGATCGAACATGTTGACGTAGTTCAGGGCCCTGTTAGGGAACATTTGCCGCTGCCGTCGGAGCGCGCCCTTGCTGTAGGCGTCGGCGAAGGCCGCGGCCGCAAGACGTGCTCTCCGCATGTCGCCCTCCCGACAACGTTGTCAACAGCAGACTCCGCGCAGACAACGTTGTCAATGGACGTTTCACATACGCACGACGACCGTGTTGGAGCCGCGGTCGTGCAGCCCCCTGTGGTCGCGATCCCAGATGAGCGCGGGCACGGCCAGGCAGAGCAGCACCGTGCGCACCAGCACGGGCAGCAGCCGGGGGTTGCCACCGTCCATCGCGGCCACCCTGATCCCCGCGAGCCGATGCCCGAACGTCTGCCCCATGAATCCGACGAGCAGGACGTACTGGATCGCGAACACCACCACGGGCGCCCACGGCGACTCCGCCGGGTTCATCCGCAACACGAGCTGGACCACGACCCAGGTGCAGATCATCCAGTCGATGACCAGCCCGGCGATGCGCCGCCCCCACCCGGCGATGGCGCCGCTCCCCTGCTCCGGCAGCCCCAGGCGCTCACCCGGGTAGCCGAGATCGACCCCCGCCGCCCTCACACCGCCCAGCCAGGTCTGCGTCCACCGAGGCTCGTTCCCGCTCATACGCCCAACGGTATCCGGCGGGGGGCTCGGTCGGGATCGTGACCCAACTGCGCCACAAAGATCACCTTTGTCCCTCATCATGTACGCCATGCCGAACGGGGATGACTTAGACGCGCGCTTCAACGAGCTCGTCGCGCAGATCGATGAGGACGAGCGGCGCAGGATGCGTACGGCGGCCACCAGGGGAGCCAGGGCGCCGCGCTCGGACAAGGCCACCCGGCCACGGCGAGCGGGGCGGGGCCTGCTCGCGGCCGGTCTGGTGGCCGCGGTGATCGGCGGGGCGACCGTGATCGTCGCCGCCCGGCCCGACCTGCTGACGCCACAGGCGGGGAGCCCGGGACCGGTCCCGGAGGAGACCCAACCGGTCATGGCGGCCCCGGCGCCGGAGCCGACCGGCACGGAGGCGGCGGCCCTGGGAGAGAAGACCGCGGCGGACCCGTTCGAGGGCTCCCCTGCCGAGAAGTACGCCGAGGGAACGGCGGGCTTCGTGATGCCGAAGGCGAAGGCGCTGGGCGGGCTGTCGAAGAAGGAGGTCGCGAAGGCACTGGACCGTACTCGCGATCTCCTGGCCGCAGCCTATCTCGACCATAAGACGCTCGTGGGCGGCAAGCCGAAGGCGTTCATCGAGCGCCTCGACGCGCGTCAGCGCGACTGGTACCGGGACCAGCTCGACATCAAACAGACGAAGAAGCCGCGCTTCGACGGCCGCTACTGGGTCAACAGCTTCGCCCCGAAGACGGCCGAGCTGGCCACCGGCGTCATCAAAGTGCGCGGCGAGAGCACCGTCAAGAAGCTGGCGAAGTACGGTCGCGAAGGCGCCGAGGTAAAGGTCAAGTACCTCGTCGTCTACGCCGTGCAGCGGCCAGGCCAGCCCGCAACGGTCTTGCGCTTCGTCTCCCGCGTCGAGGGCCAGGTGCTGGTCTACCGCGAGTCGGGGCGGCTGGTCACGTGGGTCAGGAACTGGGGCAGGCGGACCGGGACGCCCGGGCGATGCGACGTGAAGGATGCCTTCCTCCACCCGGCCTACCGGGACTCGGCGCCGGACAAAACGTCGGCGCGAGCCACCGACCCGCCCACCGATCCCTACGATCTCGACCGCGATCTTCCGCGAGACAAGAAATGTCACCGGTCGAGACGGACCTGAGCCGCTTAACATGTGCGAAACAATCGGGACACCGATCGGAAACGGCCGCGACCTAACCTCGGCCTGATAGTCATGTCCCCAGGGAGGTTCGAGAGTGTTCAACTCCGCCGACGACGTCCTGAAGTTCATCAGTGACGAAGGGGTGCAGTTCGTCGATGTCAGGTTCACCGACCTGCCGGGGACGACGCACCACTTCACCTTCCCGGTAGAGAACTTCGGCGCCAGCGTCTTCACCGATGGGCTCATGTTCGACGGCTCGTCGATCCGCGGCTTCCAGGCCATCCACGAGTCGGACATGCTGCTGCTGCCCGACCCCTCCAGCGCCGTGCTCGACCCGTTCCGTCAGCACAAGACGCTCAACATAAACTTCTTCGTGCACGACCCGCTGACCGGCGAGGCCTACAGCCGCGACCCGCGCAACGTCGCCCGCAAGGCGGAGGAATACCTCAAGGGCACGGGCATCGCCGACACCGTCTACTTCGGGCCCGAGGCGGAGTTCTACATCTTCGACGACGTCCGCTTCGAGACGCGGCAGAACGCCGGCTATTACTACATCGACTCCATCGAGGGCGCCTGGAACACCGGCAAGGCCACCGAAGGCGGCAACCTCGGCTACAAGCCCCGCTACAAGGGCGGATACTTCCCGGTCCCGCCGATGGACCACTTCACGGACCTGCGCTCGGAGATGGTGCGCAACCTCATCGAGGCCGGCATCGACGTCGAGATGCAGCATCACGAGGTCGGCACGGCCGGTCAGGCGGAGATCGACTTCAGGTTCGGCACGCTGCTCAAGACGGCCGACAACCTGATGCTCTACAAGTACGTCATCAAGAGCACCGCCCTCGAATACGGCCACACGGTCACGTTCATGCCCAAGCCGATCTTCGGCGACAACGGCTCCGGCATGCACTGCCACCAGTCGCTGTGGAAGGACGGCTCGCCGCTCTTCTACGACGAGGTCGGTTACGCGGGCCTGTCCGACACGGCCCGCTACTACATCGGCGGCCTGCTCAGGCACGCGCCGTCGCTGCTGGCGTTCACCAACCCGACGGTCAACTCCTACCACCGTCTGGTGCCCGGCTACGAGGCC
Organism: Nonomuraea sp. NPDC050680; assembly: GCF_040654555.1. NCBI lineage: Bacteria > Bacillati > Actinomycetota > Actinomycetes > Streptosporangiales > Streptosporangiaceae > Nonomuraea > Nonomuraea sp. NPDC050680. Next base: position 458,730 of record NZ_JBFAIF010000001.1, read on the forward strand.
CCGGTCAACCTGGTCTACTCACAGCGCAACCGCTCGGCCTGCGTCCGCATCCCGATCACGGGGTCCAACCCGAAGGCCAAGCGCATCGAGTTCCGCGTGCCGGACCCATCGTGCAACCCGTACTTCGCCTTCTCGGCCATGCTGATGGCCGGCCTCGACGGCATCCGCAACAAGATCGAGCCGCCGGAGCCCGTCGACAAGGACCTCTACGAACTGCCTCCGGAGGAGGCCCGCCAGGTGCCGCAGGTGCCCGGCTCGCTCCCCGAGGTCCTCGCCGCCCTGGAGGCCGACCACGACTACCTGCTCGAGGGCGGCGTCTTCACGCCTGACCTGATCGAGACGTGGGTGGCGTACAAGCGCGAGAACGAGGTCGACCCGATCCGGCTGCGTCCGCACCCGCACGAGTTCGAGCTCTATTACGACATCTAGTCCGACCGGAACAGCCCGGAACCGACCACGGTTCCGGGCTGTTGCGCGTACAGAGGTCGGATATCGGCCCGGATCGGTGGCCTGGAAGGCTGACGGGCGTGACAGGTGACGCGGTTGAGGAGTTCGAGCGGCACCGCTCGAGGCTGTTCGGGCTGGCCTATCGGATGCTGGGTTCGGCCGAGGAGGCCGAGGATGTGGTGCAGGACACCTTCCTTCGCTGGCACCACCGGTCGGCTGTCGAATCGCCGTGGGCGTGGCTGGCCAAGGTGGCGACCAACCTGTGCGTGAACCGGTTGACGTCGGCGCGTGCTCGCCGGGAGAGCCATGTCGGCCCGTGGCTGCCTGAGCCGGTGCTGACCGCGGACGGCGCGTTGGGACCGCTGGACAGCGCCGAACAGCGAGACTTCGTCTCGCTGGCCTTCCTGACGTTGCTGGAACGGCTCAACCCCGTGGAGCGCGCGGTGTTCGTGCTCCGTGAAGCCTTCGACTACAGCCATCGCCAGGTGGCCGAGGTCATCGATTCCTCCGAGGCGAACTCCCGGCAGCTGTACCGGCGTGCTCGCCTGCGACTCACCGACGCTCCTGGGAGGGCCGAGCACCTGGTGGACCGGTCTCACCACCGTGACCTGGTGAAAGGTTTCCTGGCGGCCGCGGAAGAAGGGGATCTTCCAGGGCTGGAAAAGCTGCTGGCCCACGATGTGACCGTGTGGGTGGACGGCGGCGGCAGGATCGGCACTGCCAGGCGACCTGTCTCCGGCGCCAACCGGGTGGCGCGCTATCTGATCGGCGCATCGCGCACCACCGGACAGCGGATCCGGCTGTCGATCGCGGAGCTGAACGGCGCTCCTGGCCTGCTGGCTCTGGCCGGTGAGGAGCTGATCGGCGTGCTGGTGCCGGAGATGGCGGGCGGCCTGATCAGCGAGATTCGCATCATCGCCGATCCCGCCAAACTTCGGTTGTCACATTGGGGAGCTCTGTCCGGTTCTTAACGGGTGCACCTGACAGCCGCGCGCGGCCGGAGCGCCTTCGGCCTCGCGCTCTTCACGGGAGTTGCCACCCATGACAGATCCGATCCTGGTGACGGGCGGTACCGGCCGGCTCGGCCGTAGGTTGGTTCCACGGCTTGTGGCCGCAGGTCACGCCGTACGCGTGCTGAGCCGCAAGCCGCCGCGCGACGAGAGGATGTACCACCGTGACCTGATGATGTGCCGCGGTGACCTGATCACCGGCGAGGGGCTGGAGGCGGCGGTCGCCGACACCGGCACGATCATCCACTGCGCGACCGGCAACGGCCACGCGGACCAGGACGCCGCCCGCGCTCTCGTCCGGGCGGCCAGCCGAACCGGTCGCCCGCACCTGATCTACGTGTCCATCGTCGGCGTCGATCGCGTTGATATCTCCTACTATCGGGCGAAGCTGGCGTGTGAGCGGCTCCTAGAGGGCTCCGGGCTGCCGTTGACGATCCAGCGCACCACCCAGTTCCACGAGCTCATCGTCTGGATGTGCACGATCCAGCGACGGCTACCGGTGATCATGATGCCCGCCGGGGTCAGCTTTCAGCCCGTCGACGCCGGCGAAGTGGCTGCCCGCTTGGCCGACCTGGCCAAGGCATCACCGGCGGGCCGGGCGCCGGACATGGGTGGGCCTGAGGTGCGTGCCGCGGCCGATCTGGCCCGCGCCTATGCTCGCGCGCGGTCCAACCGCCGGCCGGTGGTGTCGGTGCCACTGCCGGGAATCGGGGGAATGCGCGGCTTTCGGGAAGGAAGCCACCTGGCTCCTGACCATGCCGTCGGGCAGATCACCTTCGAGCAGTTCCTCACCGCATGAGCGCGCGTAGCCGGCTCCGCGCGGGCTTGGCGTTCCTGACCGCGACACAGTTCGCCGTGGGTTGCTGGGCGCTGTTCTTCCCCCGCTCGTTCTTCGACATCCCGTTCGTGGGGATGCGCATGCCGTACAACGCGCATCTGATGATGGATTACGGCGCGATGAGCCTGGCGACGGCGGTGGCGCTGGGGGTGAGCTTCTTCGTCGTACGGCGCGACATGGTCCGCACGGCGCTTGCCGTGTACGTGGTGTTCGCCGTGCCGCACCTGGTGATCCACGTGCGACTGCTGCACCATCTGACGCCCGGAGAGCGCGTGCCGTTGCTGCTCGCGCTTTCGGCGGCGGCCGCGATCCCGCTGGTCCTGTGGCCGCTCACCAACAAGCTCCAACCGGTGAGCGCAGCGCCGCGCTCGACTTGAACCGATCACCAAATGCGATCATCGAACACTCATGGGCAAACTGACATGGTTTCCACTGCCGTTCGGGCTCGTCGTGGTCGTCGTCAACTTCTTCGCCGTCCGCGATGTGAAGGGGCGCCTTCCCGCCGGGCCCGTCGAGGCGAACGAGCACCTGGTGCCCCAAGCGGTCGACGCCTTCATCCCCTTCGCCCAGGGGCGGATCGCCCTGCTCGGGGCCTTCTTCATCGCCGCCACCCTACTGTTCGGTCTCGTCGAGTTCGGATTAAGCCGTCGGCCCGCAGGCCTCATGCTCGGGACGGGCTTCCTGAGCGCCGCCTACATGGCCGCCATGCCAGTCGTCTACGTCCTCAACCCGGTCACCGGTTACGACAAGGAGTTTCTCGACCCGCCGGGCGGATACGCCACGATGCCCTTCGACATGGACGCGCTGTCGCCGCCGTGGTACCTGCCGCTGCTCGGCTTGATCCTCACCACCGCCGCGATCGCCCAACTCCTGGCGGTGCGCGGCGTCGTGCGCCGCGACACTGTCCTTCCACCTTCTTCCCCCTGGAGCGCGTGGCTCCTCCTGCTCCCGTTGGCGTTCCTCCTGGTCTTCGCCGCGGCCAACCTCGTGTCCGACCGGATCGCCCGCGCCACAGCTCCTCCCGGGTCCTTCTGGGAGGCCGACTTCGCGCTAAGCCTCATGTTGCAGATGTGGGCCTTCGCCGTCGTGCCCGCCGCCGGTCTGGCCCTGCACGGGATCCTCCTGCGCAGGCACGGCGTTCGCCCGCGCTCCCTGCTGATCGTCGGCGTCTTCACGGTCGTCTACCTGTTGACGCTGCCACTCGTGGCTTGGGGCAATCTGCTGATGTACGTGGACGAGCAGTCAGGCTTCTCCGAGCACCTCCCCGGCTGGCGGGAGGAGGTCACCACCGGCATCCTCCTCGCCGCCGCCCTCGTCCAACTCGCCGCCTTCCCGCTGCTGACCCGGCGCGGGAAATCCCAGATGACCGGCGCCGAGCCCGCCGGGGCCGCCGCCGGTAAGTGATCGCCGCGTTGCGACGACCCCTCGAACGCGCCACGGCGGTTCCGGGCCGTCCCACGCCTAATGAGGCGGTAGAGATCCGCAGCAGGGGACGCGATGGGCGCCGCCGGCCGCGCGGTCATGGACGAACGCCTCATCCCCGCACTCCTCGCCGACCTCACGAACCAGATGAACGACTCCCTATTGCATCTATGTCCTCCCAGCTCGGAGGGCACCTCACTTCTTTTCGCGGCTCTCGCCTCGAGTTTCACCGCCGTGGATCCAGGCCGAGCAGCAGGAACATACCGCGCTTATACCGGCTTCTGCTTTGCTCACCGTGTGGATCGAGTCCAAGATTCTACGAACGGAGATCGCATGCGAAAGCTGGCACCGACACTTGCTTTGGCCACCACGCTCGGCCTTGCAACGATGGGCTCAATCGCCCTGATCAGCTCCACACCCAGCTCCGCATCAGCGGGCAGCGTTGCGGCGGCCAAGCCCACCTATTCAGTGACATGCAGTGCAAGTGCCGACCGGACCCCAAAGATCGACATCGGCAGAGCAGCGTGCAAGAACGTGCACACCTTCCGGGTCGTGATCCGTTGCAAGACCAAGGGGAGTGCAACGACGTCGACAAAGATCAACGGCCCGTGGAAGGATTCCGGAGAGACGTCCACGAGGCAGTGCCCTGCCGCGCTGCCATACATTGCCTCGGCGACCTACTCCTACTTGCTGGACACCTGACCATCGACGAGATCGCCAAGCTGTACGGCCACGCCAGCACAAGCGTGCCGTAGACCTGCTCGGCCATCCACCGCTTGGGCAGCGGCGCTAACCCGAGGGTATGCGGGGCTCGCCGCCCCACCTCCACGTCGATGCCCAGACCGGTCGTTATCTAGGGTTGGAGGACCCTTCCAGCAGGTCAGAGAACGATGATCTCTCTCCTGTGCAGCCGCGTTCGATTTCTCATGCAGGAGAAACGTGACGTGGCTGCGCTTGCAGACATCCCGGTTTTCGTTGTATTCGTTCTCATCGGCCTGCGGGTTGGACCCCGGGCAATACTGCTTCTGCTAGGTGGGTTGGTTGCCCTGTTCTCCCGGGACAGGCAACGAGGAACGCGAGCCATGGCCATGCTGCGGCTCCTGGAAAAGGGAAACGGCGCAACGGCAACCGCTCTCGAACCCGGCGAAACGCAACCGCCCAGCGAGGACGCGGGTCAGCCTTCGCCTGAAAGCTGAGCAAAGGCTGCCTTCGCCGCGTGCTGCTGGGCCTCTTTCTTGCTGAGGCCCAGCCCGCGGCCGTGGATCTTTCCGCCCAAGGCCACCCAGGCTAGGAACCCTTCCGGCTCACGAGCGGAAACCTCATACTCCGGCGCGCCGAGCCCTTGCCGAGCTGCGAGTTCCTGCAGGGCAGTGCATCCGCATGCACCGCGCCGACTACCGCCTCCAGCGCGTTGGCGAGGATCAACGGTTTGCGGCGCCCTCCCATGCGGTCCTCGCCGCGTCCCAACCGCAAGTAGGCGTCGAGCCCAAGTGAGCGGGCGACGCTGGCAACTGCCCGTTCATTGACGACAAAGCTCTTCATCCGTTGCCGGTCGTTCGCAGCCGCCCTGGGATGCCGACGGCCGAGCTCTTCCGTGACGACCAGCTCGATGAAACCTTTGCCCAGGAACGCCAAGCGGCGGTTGCTGCGCCCGCCTCGCTCGTAGGCGTAGGAGCCGTGAGTGAGCGCCTCGATGAGCCGATCTGGCGATACCGAAACGCCGAGTTTGCTGGCAAGATCAGCGATAGGTAAGGCCATGCGGCAAAGCTACCAACTTGGCAGGGAGCCCTCAGGCCAAGAGGTCCAGGGTTTCGGGGGTCTCGCAGGCTGTCAGGTGCCGCTCAGGGGTCGATTTTCTCGTGGGCGCACTGGTTGATCAGCTCAACGAGCGCTCTCCGGTCCTTCATGGGCAGGTCCTGAAACAGGGCGATTATCGGGTTCAGCACCTGCATCGTGGCCTTGGGCGTGACGGCGTCGTCGCTGGCGGGGCTGGCCACGGTGAGAAGGCCGGCGGTGAGAGCGAGGGCGGCGAAGGTGGCCAATCTGCGCACCTCTGGTCCTGACCACACTCACATCCCGGGAAAGGCCATCGACTGCCCCGTACAGGGCACGGTCGATGGCCTTTCGCATGCGTTCGATCCTGGCCGGCACCCGGGTTCCGAGCAGGGCCTTCAGCCGGTCGAGTTCCTGTCCGTGCCGCGCGATGATCGCCCGATGAGCGCGCCGACAGTGGAGAGGAACGCGACAGCGAACCAACGGGAAGCTCTCACAAATGCCCGACTTTACGGGCCTGCTGTTTTAGCTGGGGGTTCGCGTCAGTGATCCTGGTCACTATGGCCTCGCAGAACCCGGCAAGAACTCCTCCAACTTGTCGCCGACAGCACGGTCGTGACCCTCGCGGCGGACGGGCGCGGCCAACCGCAGTGATTGTTTCACCTCCAACGCACCTCGTAAAACCGCTGGAAACGGGACTTATGGTCCCGTCCGCCTGACTTTCCCGGCGCCGTTTCCCTCGCACACCGTACTGTCAAGACATGGGCACGACGGACGACGATGACGAGCAGAAAGAACACAGGCGCTGCGGCGCCTGTTTCGGCGAGGGCGGTAAGTGGGAAGAGCTGAACGGGAAAAGCGACAAAGGGTTCAAGCGGACCAAATGCCGCGCTTTCGGGGGGAGTAGTTGGCAATGACCAACCCTCTCACCTGCCCCGAATGCCAAGGCACCGGCGAAGATCGGAGCATTCCCAAGTATGTTCTCAAATGCATGTGCTGCTACGGGAGAGGCGTCGTAGGCGATCCTGACGATCCAGCAGCGAACCCTCGAGCCGCGCTGACCACACCACTCCCCGCGTGGCTGCATCCGGCGCTGGAGGGAACCGGGTTGTGCGGCTACTGTGTCGGCTCCGGCCTGGTCGCCCACGTCAACAAGGAGACCAGCCGCCTCACAGAAAGCCCCTGCCCAGCATGCGCACCGGCACCGCCGCCCATCGCCTTCTGACCCGGGTCTCTCCGGCTCGGTGTGGGACGTGGTGAAAGGTCAGCCGAAGTCGAGGTCGCGGAGTTCGGCGCGGGCGGAAATCCCGAGCTTGGGAAACGCCCGATACAGATGCGAGCCCACCGTCCGCGGGCTCAGGTGCATCCGGTCGCCGATCTCGCGGTTGCTCAGCCCCTTGGACGCGAGCCTGGACACCTCCAGTTCCTGCGGGCTGAGCAGGGCCGCGACCGCTCGGCTCTGGTGAGGTACGGCGCCGCCTGCCGCGCGGACCTGAACGGCCGCGCGCCGTGCCCATGGTGCCGCGCCCAGCGCCTCGAACGTCTCGCCGGATTCCCGCAGGATCGGCTGGGCCTCGGTCCTGCGGTGGTTGCGGCGCAGCCATTCCCCATAGAGAAGCTGGGTCCGCGCCCGGTCGAAGGGGTGCTGGTCGAGGCCGCCGCCCGCGAGCGCGCTCCGGTAGTGCGATTCGGCGTGCGCGTCGTCTGCCAGGATCGCGAGGTAGCGGTGCTTGCGGGCAAGGGCGGCGGGCCCGCCGATGCCGCCGGTCTGAGGTTCCATGGCCGCGGCTACCCGCCGGGCCGGCTCCGGATGTCCAGCGCGTACGGCGGCCTCGACGAAGTCCGGGAGCATCACGAAGGCGACGAAGTCGTTGGATCGAGGTGAACCTCGCTCGACCAGGCGCGTCAACTCCGTGAACGCCTCCTTCGACGCGTCCTCCCCCAGCGCCAGCAGCCCCAGGGCGCCGGTCGCGGCCGCCGCGGCGATGCGCTCGCGCAGCGGAAGCGCGATCTCCAGCGCCTGCCGGGCGAGCGTGCGGCATTCCGCGGCCTCGCCGCGCACAGCGGCGAAGCGGGCCGACTGGGCGAGGAAGTTGGCTGTCCATCCCCGCTGGCCGGTCTCGTAGCTCAACCGCAGGCCCTCCTCGGCATGCGTGGCCCCCTCGGTCCAGTGCCCGAGCCGGAACTCGATGTCAGCGTGGTAGTACAGCACCTCGGTCAGGAGCGCGGGAGAGCCTGCGGCGCGGACCCGGCGGCCGGTGGCTTCGGCGAGCCGGCGGGCCTGGTGGTCGTCGGGCCCCATCCAGCCGATCACGGTCGCCCACATCCACTCCCGCTCACCTCCCCCGCCCCCGGCCCGGGCCATGGCGCCCGGCAGTTCCCACAGCTCTGTCCCGGTGATGACACCCTCATAGCCCTTGAGGAGGCCTTCGGCGGCGCGAAGGGTCGCCGGGGAGCAGTCCAGGTCGGTGATGCGCCTGGTCGCCTGTATCGTCGCCGCCATGTCTCCGGCGTGCAACGCCGATCCCGCCGCAAGGGTGAGGATCCAGGCCGCCTCCTCGGGCTCGGCGAACGCCATGAGCTCGGCGCACCGCATCAGGTGTGAGTAGGCGATCGCGGGGTCCCCGCTGTACAGCTCGATGGTCCCGTTGAGCTGGGCGAGTATCGCGGGCGGCACGGGCTCGGCCAGGACCTGGTCGGCCAGCGTACGGGCCAGGCCGGGCCGGCCCGCGTCCAGCGCCACGAAGGCGGCGGTCACCGTCCGGCGGCAACGGTCGGCGGGCGACTCGCTGAGCCGCGCGGCCTGCTGCAGGACGGAGATCGCCGCGGCCGCGCCACCGCGCCGTCGGACGGCGTCGGCGCCTCGCTCCAGCGCGGCGGCGATCTTCTCATCCGGTTCGGTCGTGGCCACCGCGAGATGCCAGGTCGCCTGCTCGTCCTCTCCGGCGGCGCTCAGGTACGCGGCGATGGCCTGATGCGCGGCGCGGCGCCGGTCGAAAGAGGCGTCGGCGTAGACGGCGGAGCGGATCAGCGGGTGCCGGAACCGGATCTCGACCCCGGTGAGCTGCACCAGCCCCGACCGCTCGGCCGGGGCCAGAGCGTCGGCAGGCAGGCCCAGCCGGGCGAGGGCTCCGAGGACGGTGCCGACGTTCCCGCTCTCCTCCGCGGCCGCCACCAGCAGCGCCGCGCGGCCGTCCGCGGACAGGACTTCGACCTGGCGCAGAAACGCCGCGCGGACGCGGGCGCTCACCGGCAGGGTTCCGGTCATGGCGAGATCGGGCAGGGCCCGCTCAGGCTCGTCGAGCCGGGCCAACTCGATCAGCGCCAGCGGGTTACCACCGGTCGCCGCGACGAGGACATCTCGTTGACGGGCGGGCAGCGTCCAGCCGTACGCGTCGAGCAGTCGCGCGGCGTCCTCGGGAGGCAGTCCGTGCAGCATCAGTTCGGTCAGCCCCGCCGTATTGACCGGCAGCGGTTCGGGTTCGCGTACGGCGAGCAGCATCGCGACGGGCTCGTCGGCCAGCCGGCGGGCGGCGAACAGCAGGGCGGCGGCCGAGGCACGGTCCAGCCACTGCACGTCGTCGACCGTGACCAGCAGCGGGCGGTCCGCCGCCACCGCCGCGAGCAAGGTGAGCACCGCCGCCGAGACCAGGAAGTCCGAGGTCGGACTGTCGGTCATGCCGAGCGCGCCGCGCAGCGACTCGGCCTGGACGCCCGGCAGCGCGTCGAGGTGATCGAGCACCGGCCGCAACAGCCCGAACAGCCCGCTGAACGCGTGCTCGACCTCGGATTCCACCCCGGCGCACGCGAGCACCCGCATGGGCTCGGGACCGGCTGCGGTCTCGGGGACAGCTGCGGTCTCGGCGGCGTGGCGGAGCAGCGAACTCTTGCCTATCCCCGCTTCGCCCCGCAGGACCAGCACCCCGCCGCGTCCGCTCCGCGCGTCGGCGAGCAGCCGGGCGACGGCTTCTTGTTCCCCGCGCCGACCGTGCATCACGGGTGAGCCCCAGGTCTCCGCCGGCGATCTCCCGGGTGACTGCAGTCGGTTCGACTCTGGCACCGGATCCGCGTCCCCGCGAGGCTAGCGCCAATGGACGGGGTACGCCCGCCTGCCCCGACGACGATGAGGAGACCTTTCGTGGCCACCATGCTGGGAGGACCGGGCTCGGTGCCCGACGAGCACGGGGCGCCACCCCCGCGGCCGGCGGCGCGACCACCGCGACGGCACCAGCTTCGCTGGATCATTCCGCTGTTCATCGCGATGCTCGCTTTCGTGGTGTACTCCCTGCCGCCGTACCTCACCTTCGATCCGGCGCAATCGCGAGTGAAGGTGTCCGATTCCCCGCCATTCTTCTATCCCCTGCTCGTGGCGCACATCATGTTCGGCACAGTGGCGCTGCTGACGGGGTGCTTCCAGGTATGGCCGTGGTTCCGTAACTCATTCCCCCGGGTGCACCGGTGGATGGGGCGAGCGTACTTCTTCCTCGGAGTCTTCCCGGCCGGCATCACCGTGCTCGGGGTCGCTCCGTTCGGCCACACGGGGTTCGGGGGGAACACTGGGAACACCATGCTGGGCGTGGTGTGGCTGATCACCAGTATCGCCGGATGGCGGATGGCGCGGCAGCGGCGGTTCCCCGAGCACCGCAGGTGGATGATCCGCAGCTTCGCGCTGACCACATCCATCGTCGCGAGTCGTCTGTGGGCCGGGGTATTGCTCCTCATCCAGCTTCCGCGCCTCGACACCGCCTACGGCGGCGACGAACAGGCGATGATCGAGGCGATCGGAGCCGCCGGTGTCTGGCTGAGCTGGGTCGTCAACCTGGTGATCGCGGAATGGTGGCTGGAATACACGAACCATGCCGGCAAGCCCAAGTCCCGCAGGCGCCCGCGGGGAGGCATCGCGTCCGCATCCGTACCCGTGTCCGAGGCAGGACGTTCCGCGGGCTGAGCCGGATGACCGCTGCCTCCACCTGTGGGGATACACCACGCTGGCGCGCTGATTCGATCAGGCTGGAACCGATTCTCGCACCGCCGAGCACGGCCACGCTGAGGGTAGGTTCCGCCTCTACGGGCCGGGTGGCGGAGGGAAAATGTCGTGAGTGCCTATCCTGCGCCAGACGATGTGGACTTCACCGGGGATTCGCTCGTCACCGTAACCGAAGGTGGCTCGACCGTCCGGGGCCCACGTCTTCTCGAACACGCCCGGATATGCCGTCACTCCCTTCACGCGGAGCCCCCCGCGGAAAGGCCCGTCAGCGATGATGTCGGGGTGAACGCCTCGGTGATCACCTTACGGAATCGAGCCTGTTGCTCGGCAGTCAGCTTTCGCCAGTCGCGCTCGAAGCGGCTGGCCGTTTCGAAGGTGGGCATCAGGCGTCGTCGCCCGGTTCGTCGTTGCCCGGTTCGTCGTCGCCCGAGTCAAGGTGGGCGAACATGTCCTCGGCAGACATACATATGTGCATGTTATTGTACGTACATGATAGCTGATCGCCTGGAGTCCGAGGAAACCTCGGTCACCGTGTCCGAACTGGCCCGCAATGTCGCAGCCCTGATTCGGCGAGCCGAAGCGGGAGAAGAGATCATCATTACCCGCGACGGCTCGCCCGTAGCTGTGATCGCTCCTCATTTCAAGCCCAATGGAGCCGCTCTCATAGCATTGTTCGAAGAATATGGGCCAGACCCCCAATGGGCCGAGTTGATCGAGGAGAGCCGGGAACTCATGTGGGGTGGCCGATGAAGGCCGCAAAGGTCCTTTTGGACACGAATGTCCTCATCTCCCTGGAAAAGGGATTGTCGCTGGCGAAGGTGATCGATCCGGACGACGACGTCGCCGTTTCGGTCGTGACCATCGGAGAACTCCAGCTTGGCGTGGAACGGTCTGACGACGCGCACCGACGACAGCGCAGTGCCTTCGTGCAGCGAATGATGCAACATCTGCCGTCGATCGACTACACCCTGCAGGTCGCGCTGGTTCACGCGAAGATCGCAGCCACGATGTCCGGGAAGGGACTTACCAGCTCACGCCCGGACCTCATGATCGCAGCAACAGCGATCGCCACCGGGAGAACCCTCGTGACAGCCGACGAAGGATTCTCCGTAATCAGCGGCCTCAAAGCACGTCGTCCAATGCGTTGATCCAGCATACGGATGATCTCGGTGCAGAACATCTCGGGTTGCTGCAGATAGGGCATGCGGCCCACGCCGGGAAACACGACGGAAGCGCACCAGCTCAAACAGATTTGCCAGAGACGGTGCCGCGATTACTTCCCGGCTGGAAGTCCAGCCGTCCCTGGCGAGCCAACGGTGGGCATCGTCCGCCGGGCGCGGGTCGCGACGCCGTAGCAGGCGCAGGTCAGTGCGGTCAGGATGGCGGCCACCGGCAGGGGGTGGGCCAGGCCGCCGAGTACGGCCACGCCGAGCGTGGCTCCGACCTGGCGCGAGGCGTTGAGGACGCCGCCCGCCGTGCCCGCCGTACCCGTCGGTGCGCTGGTGAGGATGCCGGCCATCAGCGCGGGCAGCACGAACGACAGCCCGAAGCCCATCACCACCAGCCATGGGGCCAGGTAATCGGTGAGCGAGACCCCGGCCAGGCCGGTCGCGAGTAGGACGAGGCCGCCGAGGATCGGGGGGCGGGGGCCGTAGCGGGCCACCAGGCGGCCGGTGAGCAGCGGGTTCACCGTCATCGGGAGCGTGAGCGGCAGGAAGGCCAGGCCCGTGGCCAGCGGGGTCAGGTGGCGAGTGTCCTGCAGGAGGAGGGTCAGGACGAACAGGGCGCCGGAGAAGGCGAAGTTCGCCACCATGCCCGCGAGCAGTTCCGGCCAGGTCACAGCGAGCAAGCCGCCGGGCAGAACGGGGGGCAAGCCGCCGGGCAGAACGGTGGCTGGACTGCGGCGCCCCACGAATGCCGGGCGGCGAGCCGCGAGCACCTTTCGTCGCTCCACGAACACCAGCACGACGAGGGCGACCAGTGCCGACACCCCGGCGACAGGCGACGAGTCGATCAGGGCTTCGGCAAGCAGGCCAAGGAGTACGCAGGCCAGCGCCTGCACCCACCAGTCGATGAGCCGGTGCCCCCGGGGCGAGCGCACCCTTCGCATGGCCAGCAGGCTGATCAGGGCGATGGGCGGGTTGAGCAGGAAGACGGCCCGCCAGCCGTACAGATCGACCAGGAGCCCGCCAAGCAGCGGACCCGCGGCCAGGGCGGTGCCGGTGATGGCGGCCCATAGACCGGTGGCGCGGGCGCGCGTTGCGGGGTCGGGGAAGAGTTCGGGCAGCAGGCCGAGCGAGCCGCCCGTGCAGAGCGCGGCCGCCACGCCGAGCAGGGCCCGCAGCGCGACCAGCGCGCCGAGGTTCGGTGCCGCGGCGCTCAGCAGCGAGATCACGCCGAAGGCCGCCACACCGATCTTGAACATCCGGGCGGCGCCATACCGGTCGGCGACCGCTCCCCCGGTGAGCAGTGACGCGGCGAAGGCGACGGTGTAGGCGTTCACCGCCCACTGTTGTCCGGCCAGTGAGCCACCGAGGGAGGCACGCAGGTCGGGCAGGGCGATCGTGAGCACGGTCGTGTCGAGGATCACCAAGAAGTAGGCCAGGGAGAAACCGAACATCTTCATGCCCCGAAGCCTGCTAATTCATGGCATATCCCCTCAACAGGCGCGACCGCAGGGGGCATTCGGGAAAACCGTATGCTTGGCCGCATGGAGCTGCGTCAGTTGCGGGGATTCGTCGCGGTGGCGGGGGCGGGCACCGTCACTGGCGCCGCGAACACCCTCGGTCTCGCCCCGGCCTCGGTGTCCGAACAGGTGCGCCGGCTGGAGGACAGCCTCGGCGTCGCGCTCTTCGAGCGCACTCCCCAGGGCATGCGCCTGACCGGCCCGGGCGCCACCCTCCTCGCGCGCGCTCAGGGCCTGCTCGACCATGCGGACGAGGTACGGCGGGCGGTGACCGGCGGGCGCCGCCAGATCCGGATCGGGGCGCTGGAGATGCTGGCCGCGGCCAAGTTGGCCGCTGTGGTCCGCCGCCTGGCGGAGCGCCGTCCCGATCTGGAGGTGGACGTACGCTCGCTCACCAGGCAGGAGCTGCTGTCAGAGGTGGCCGGCGGCGAGCTGGACGCGGCGCTGCTGCTCGACTCCGGTACGCGGATCGGCGGCCTGGGGTTCACCCCGCCGCCCGACATGGACTTCCTGGACGTGGGTGAGGTCAGGCTGTACCTGGTCGCCGCGCCCGACGGCGACCGGGAGCCGCTGCTGGTGAGCCCGCCGGGCTGCTCGATCCGGCTGGCGGCCGACCAGATGTTCGGCGCCCGGGTGCCGCGCAGGGAGCTGACCAGCATCGCTACGGCTCGCGAATGGACCAGACAGGGCTTCGGGCGGGCGCTTCTTCCCGACTTCGTACTGGAAGCCGACCTGGCCTCCGGCGCGCTGGTCCCGCTCGACTCCGACGCGCCGACGCTGGCCCTGCGGCTGGTCTGGCTGCACAGCCGCGAGGCCGCCCTGCGCGACGTGCTCTACGCGATGAGCGCCTGACCTGACCACCCTCAAGCGGTACGTACTACGCCATGAGCGCCTGGCCGGACCACCCTCAAGCCGGTACGTACTACGCCATGAGCGCCTGACCGCGCCTGAGCCGGTACAGGACGTGCGGCCGTTGCGAGCTGTCCGCCGGGACCCGCGGGTGATAGAAATCGTCAGCTATGTCACGGGTCATGCCCAGCCGTTCCATGACCTTGCGCGAGCGGGTGTTCCCCACGGTCGTCATGGAGACGATCTCGTCCAGCCCCGCCACGTCGAACCCATACCGTACGGCCTCCCGGGCCGCCTCGATCGCGTACCCGTGCCCCCACGCCACCTTGGCCAGCCGCCAGCCCACCTCGACCGCCGGGGTGAACGGCGCCTCGAACGTCTGCAGGACCAGCCCGGTGAACCCGATGAACTCGCCGCTCTCGCGCACCTCCAGCGCCCAGAGCCCGTAACCGTGGGCCTCGAAGCCCGCCTCGATCTTGTCGACGAAGCCGTCGCTCTGCGATCTGGTCAGCGGGGCCGGGAAGTGCTCCATCACCTCGGCGTCGGCGTTCATCGCCGCGAACGGTTCTCTGTCGTCGTCGCGCCATCTGCGCATGATGAGCCGTTCTGTCTCCATCGGCTCAACACTAGCCCAGATCTAACTACGGCCGCGGAGGCCGGTGAGGCGGCGGAGCAGGTCCCACCAGAACGACGCCCCGAACAGCAGCGCCACGAACGTCAGCACATAACCGGGCCAGTGGCTGAGCGTGGTGAGGCGGTCCCACCAGGCGGCGCCGTTCCAGTGGATGCTCGGGTCGCCCTCGGCCGGGATCGCGATGTTGACGATCGCGTGGTCGAACACCATGACCAGCGCGGGCTGGCTCAGCGTCTCAGTGATGCACGGCATCGGGTTGGACTGCGCGCACCGCTCCTTGAGCTCGCTGTAGGCGTCGGGCCCCGCCTCGGCCACCGCCGTCACCGAGGCGCGGAAGGCGTTGTCGCGCAGCAGGGTCTTGCCGTACTCGAACCCGTCCATCGTGAACAGCAGCACCACCACCACGCCGAGCAGGGCGACCACCCACTTGACGTAGCGCTTGTAGAGCATCGACAGCCGCTGCATCTCGCCGTCGAACCACGTCTCCACGCCCTGCCGGAAGCGGTCCATGTCACGCTGCGCGGTGTCCCACACGCCCTTGAGATGGCCGTAGATCGGGCTGCCCATCGTCTTGAGCTTGGCCAGCAGCCCCTCGACGCCGTCCTTCTCGCCGGCGGCCATCTCCATCAGGGCCACCGCGAAGCGTTCGGGCGGGATGTTGGCGATGCTGGTGCGGCCCCTCTTCGGGTGGTCGATCTCCTGGACCCGCTGGTAGAGCAGCTTCGTCACGGCGTCGTCGGCCTTGGTCTCCTGCTCGGGCGCCTGGGCCGCCTCGACCGGGGCCGGCTGGTCGCTGTGGACGGGCCGTGGATCGCGGATGAACGGCAGCCGCGCGAACACGTCGGCCACCTTGGCCGGCAACCACGACTTCCCCTGCGCGTCGCTGCCGTCCATGGTGTCGCGGAGATAAGCCCACAGGAACTTGCTGCGAATGCCCAGCAGCCGTACAAAAGCCTCGTTCAGCCCGCTCACCAGCAGCGACAGCAGGAGGAACGCCAGCACGAGACCTAACGCGAGATCAACGTAAATGGAAAGCAAAATGGATCACCCCGCGCCTTGATACACCCGCCAGGGCCGGCCCGCACGGCCCGCAACCAACCTGTTACGGGTCAGGAACCGTAGAAGACCCGATCGACCACCTGGCGGGCCCGCCGGGTCACCCGGCGGTAGTCGTCGAGGAAGTCCTCCGAGCCCTCGGGCGGGTAACCGAGGATGCGCGCGATGAGCCTGCGCTCCCTGACATCGGCCGGCACGCTGTCACCGGGACGGCCCTTGACCAGCATGAGCGCGTCCCTGACGCGCGAGGCGAAGCGCCAGGCCGCCGCCAGCACGGCCGCGTCGGGAGCCGCGAGCAGGCCCTCCCCCTCCGCCGCGAGCAGCGCCTCCAAGGTACGGGTGGTCCGCAGCGCGGGGTGCCCGGCCGCGAAGCGCAACTGCAGCAGCTGCGCCACCCACTCGACGTCCGACAGGCCGCCGGGGCCCAGCTTGGTGTGCAGGGCGGGATCGGCGCCGCGTGGCAGCCGCTCCGCCTCCATGCGGGCCTTGAGCCGCCTGATCTCGCGTACGACGTCGTCGGGCAGGCCGTCGGGCGGGTAACGCAGGTCGTCGATCACGGCGACGAACTCGGCGCCCAGCGCGGCGTCACCGGCCGAGAAGCGGGCCCGCAGCAGCGCCTGCGCCTCCCAGGGGGACGACCAGCGCGCGTAATAGGCCTGGTAGGAGGCCAGCGTACGGACCAGCGGGCCCTGCCTGCCCTCGGGGCGAAGGTCGGGGTCGATGAGCAGCGGCGGGTCGGGAGCGGGGAGGGCGAGCAGGCGGCGCAGCTCGTTGGCGACCGCGTACGCGGCGTCGGTGGCGTCGCGTTCTGAGGCGCCGGGCACGGGCGAGTGGACGAACATCACGTCGGCGTCGCTGGCGTAGGAGGACTCCATGCCGCCGAGCCGTCCCATGGCGATCACCGCGAACCTGGTCGGCAGCGCTCCCCGCCGTTCCACCTCGACCTTGCCGATCGCCACGTCCAGCGCGGCCTGGATGGTCACGTCGTTCAGCGACGACAGCGCCACCCCGACCCGCTCAATGCTCATAAGTCCGGAAATGTCGGCCACGGCCGTACGGAACAGCTCCCTGCGCCGCAGCGCACGTACCGCAGCCACCGCCGACTCCATGTCGGACCCGTGCCTCGACACGGCCGCCGACGCCTCCTTCAGCAGCGCCTCCGGCGAGCGCGCGGCCAGGTCCTCGTCGGTGCCCAGCAGCCCGACGGCGTCCGGCGCGTTCAGGAGCAGCCCGGTCGCGTAGCGGCTGCTGCCGAGCACCCGCGCCATCCGCGCCGCCACGGCCGTCTCGTCACGCAGCAGCCGCAGGTACCACGGCGTGGTGCCGAGCTTGTCGCTCACCTGGCGGAAGCCGAGCAGCCCCGCGTCCGGGTCGGGCGTGTCGGCGAACCAGCCGAGCATGACCGGCAGCAGCGTCCGCTGGATCGCCGCCCGGCGGGAGACGCCCGTGGTCAGGGCGGCGATGTGGCGCAGGGCGCCGTTGGGATCGACGTAGCCGAGCGCCGCCAGCCGGGCGGCCGCCGCGGCGGTGGACAGCCGGGCCTCCGACTCGGGCAGCCGGGCCACGGCCTGCAGCAGCGGCCGGTAGAACAGCTTCTCGTGCAGCCGCCGCGCCTCCCTCGCGTGGCGCCGCCACCTGGCGGTGAACTCCCCCACCGGGTCGGCGTGCATGCCGAGCGCGCGGCCCAGCCGCCGCAGGTCGTCGGGGTCCGACGGCAGGACGTGCGTACGGCGCAGCCGGTGCAGCTGCAGCAAGTGCTCCACCTGGCGCAGGAAGGTGTACGCCTCGGCCAGCCCGCGCGAGTCGTCGCGGCCCACGTAGCCGCCGCGGGAGAGCGCGGCCAGGGCCGGCAGGGTGGCCTTGCGCCGCAGCAGCGGATCCTGCCGCCCGTGCACCAGCTGCAGCAGCTGCACCGCGAACTCGATGTCCCGCAGCCCGCCGGGGCCCAGCTTGATCTGCCGCTCGCCCTCGGCCCGTACGTGGGACTCGACGCGGCGGCGCATGGCCTGCACGTCCTCGACGAAGTGCTCCCGGGTCGCGGCGGACCAGACGAACTCGTTGACCGCCTCGACATAGGCCGAGCCCAGCGCCAGGTCGCCCGCCACCGGCCGCGCCTTGAGCAGCGCCTGGAACTCCCAGGTCTTGGCCCAGCGCCGGTAGTAGGCCAGATGGCTGGCCAGCGTGCGGACCAGCGGCCCCGCGCGGCCCTCGGGCCGCAGCCCGGCGTCGACCTCCCACAGCGCGCCCTCCGGGGTGGTCGCGGTGCAGGCCCGCATCATGGCCTGGGCCAGGCGGGTGGCGCCGCGCAGGGCCGCCGTCTCGTCGGCGCCCTCGCGCGGCTCGGCCACGAAGATCACGTCTACGTCGCTGATGTAGTTGAGCTCCCTGGCGCCCTGCTTGCCCATGCCGACCACCGCCAGCCGTACGTCGCTCGCGTCGACCTCGGCCCGCGCGATGGCCAGCGCGGCCTCCAGCGCCGCGCCCGCGAGGTCGGACAGCTCGGAGGTGACGTCGGGCAGTCCGACCTGCCCGGTGAGGTCGCGCGCGGCCAGATGCAGCAACCGCCCGCGATAGGCGACCCGCAGCGCCACCAGCGCCTCGGGATCCGACGCGGTGGGCTCGTCCTCCTCCGGATCGGCGCCGACCGCGCGCAGCAGCTCGGCCCGCGCGTCTCCCAGCTCGGGCACGGCCAGCAGGCCGACCTGCTCGGGATGGCGTACGAGGTGCTCCCCCAAGGCGGCGCTCACCCCGAGCACCGCGAGCACCCTGCTCTGGAGGTCTTCGTCCGCGCGCAGCGTGTCGAGCACGCGGGGTTCGCGCTCGGCCAGGCGGGTCAGCGAGGCGAGAGCCAGATCTGGGTCGGACACGGCTACCAGTCCTTTGAGCAGGTCGTCGAGCTCAGCCCCCGACTGTCGTACCAGGGTCGCGGCCCTTGCGCCGTCGGCGAAGCCGAGCTTGGCCAGGCGGGCGGCGGTGGACTCGATCCTCGGCACCACCCCATCTTGACAGCCCACCACCCCCGAAGCCTAAAATAGAACGCAACGTTGCGTTGCGTTTTGGAGGGTCGAGATGGACGGTGTGCCGGCGACGGTGACATGGGGGCTGCTCGCGGCCTGGGTGGCGCACGACGCGGAGGAGCTGGTCACGATGGCCCGCTGGACCCGCGAGAACCGGCCCGAGCTGGAGCGGCGCTTCCCACGGGTCCCGTGGCAGCGGCTGGAGATGTCGCAGCGGCACGTGAACGTGGCGATCGGACTGATGGGCGGCGTCGTGGCCGGAGCGTCGGCCCTGGGGGCGCGCACCGGAGGACGCAGCCCGGTGTTCCAGGCGGTGCTGGCCGGGTTCGGGCTGCACGGGGTGGGGCATCTGGCGCAGTCGGCGGTCGCGCGCGGCTACACGCCCGGCGTGGTGACGGCGCCGGTGGTGGTGATTCCGTTCACGGTGTGGGCGTGGCGGCGGCTCAAGGCGTCGGGGGTGCCGACAGCGGGCGGCGGGTCGGCCCTGGCCGGGCTGGCCGCGCTGCCCCTCGTCCTGGGCGGTGTCCACGCACTCGCCCACACGCTCACCAGAAACCGCCACCTATCGCCTGCCGAGCGCGGCTGACCCACCGAGCGCGGCTGACCCACCGAGCGCGGCTGACCCACCGAGCGCGGCTGACCCACCGAGCGCGGCTGACCCACCGAGCGCGGCTGGCCCACCGAGCGCGGCTGACTCAGCGAGCGCCGCCGACCAGCCGCCCGAACGCCTCGGCCACCGGCCGCCAGGTGGCGACGAGCGCCTCCTCGGCCGCGCCGACCGCCGCGTTCAGCTCGCGGGCCGAGCCGAGGCCCGAGGCCGTGGTCCACGAGGCGAAGATCTCCGGCGTGGCCTCGGGGTGGAACTGCACCGCCCAGGCCGCCGTGCCGAGCCGGTACGCCTGGTTCGGGTACGGCGTGCCCGTCATCAGCGGCACCGCCCCGTCGGGCAGCCCGGCGATCACGTCCTGATGGAACTGGACCGCCACGGCCGTACCGACACCCGACAGCAGCGGATCGTCGGCCGCGGCGGGCAGCGCGACCACTTCGCAGACGCCCACCTCCAGCCCGTCGCCGCCCCGCTCGACGGCGCCGCCGCAGGCCAGGGTCATCAGCTGCGCGCCGAGACAGACGGCCAGCGTGGGCGTACCGTCCTCGACGGAGCGGGCCAGCAGGTCGCGCGTTGCGGGCAGCCACGGGCAGCGATCGTCCTCCCACGCGGCCGCCTCCCCGCCGAGCACGATCAGCCCGCCGGCGGCGTGCGCGGGAACCTCCTCGCCCAGGTACGGCCGTACGACGTCGCAGACCGGCCCCAGCCAGTCGCCCAGGTAGCCGAGGGACGCGTCTGCCTCGTGCTCAATGACCGTAATCCTCATGAGGAGTAATTTATCCGCCCAAACTTTCGCCAAGGCGCACGCACCCCACCGCCCATGGACAAACTGATCGCCAGTGTTCCGGGGGTGGCGAAGCTTCGTGCCAGGAGTGCCCTACCAGAAGGTTTGTCCGTAGGATCCGGCTATGAGACTCGACGAGGTCGACGGCATGCGGGTCGCCACGTTCGGCACGGGACCACGCCTGATCATCGCGGTGCACGGGATCACCGCCTCGCTGATGGCCTGGGCCACGGTGGCGCGGCTGCTGCCCGCCGACTGGTCTCTGGTCGCGATGGACCTGCGCGGTCGCGGGCACAGCGCCGCGCTGCCCGGCCCGTACGGCCTGACCCGGCACGCGGAAGACGTGCTGCGCGTGGCCGACCACGTGGGCGCGGGCCCCGAGGCCGTGCTGACCGGGCACTCCATGGGCGCCTACGTCGCCGCGCTGGCCGGTGCCGAACGCGACTTCGCCCGCGTGGTGCTGGTCGACGGCGGCCTCCCGCTGCCGCTGCCCGAGGGCGCCGATCCCGACGCGGTCCTGGAGGCCACCCTGGGACCGGCCGTGGAACGGCTGCGCCGGACGTTCCCGACGCCGGAGGCGTACGTCGGCTTCTTCATGGCGCACCCGGCCTTCCTCGGCAACTGGAACGCCGACGCCGAGGCGTACGTGCGCTATGACCTGACCGGCGCCGAGGGCGCGCTGCGCTCGCGCGTGGCCGGTGACGCGGTGCGCGAGGACGGGCGGTGGATGCTCACCGAGTCCGGGCGCATCGGCGCGGCGCTGAGCGCGATCAGGGCGCCGCTCTCGCTGATCAGGGCGCCGCGCGGGCTGCTCGACCAGGACACCGGCATGCTGCCCGACGCGCTGGCCGCCACGTGGACCGAGCGCCTGCCGGGGCTCACCGACGAGGTGATCCCCGACTGCAACCACTACACGATCATGTTCGACGAGCGCTGCGCGTCGATCGTCGCCGACCGGCTCACGTCCGGCTCCTGAAGCCTTGGGCGAGGACGCGTCTCAGGCTTCGCGGGGCGCTATCCAGGTGGCGCGGGCGGCGGCCACCAGCGTGCCGTCCACCTCGTAGATCGCGCTCTCGCCGAACAGCTTGCGCCCCTCGCGGCCGGTCGCGCGGGCCACGACGGAGTAGGCCCCGCCCGCGTACAGCCGCCGATGAATCTGTACGGCCAGCCGCCCGAGCAGCGCCGACTCGCCGGGCTTGAAGTGGGCCCAGCCGGTGATGCAGTCGAGCGCCGCCCCCACCACGGAGGCGGGCACGCCGTCCTCGTCGGCCACCGTGAACGGCACCAGCCACCCGGCGGCCACCAGGTCGGTCCCCTCGACCGGGCCCGGGAAGATCCGCAGCCCGTCACCCGGCTCGCGCAGCCCGCACGCGAAGCACTCGGGGAAGGCGTGGCCGCGCCAGCCGGGGAAGCCGGCCTCGGCGCGGGCGGCGTCGTTGAACGGCACGAACTCGGGGGCCGTCAGGTCCTCGGCCACCGGGATGGCCTCGACCAGCAGCTTGTCGCCCTCGTGGAGCGACACCGTGTTGGCGACGTGCTCCAGGCACAGGTCGGTTTCCAGAGGGGTGGGCGCGTGCAGCGTGACCTCGACCGCCGATCTGTCGCCGCCCAGGGCCTCCGCCATGGTGCCGGCTATCCAGCCGCCGTTGGCGACTCCAGCCGGGCCCCTGAAGCGCTCAGGAACGGTCAGCACGGTCTGCAGGGCAGCCGTCGTCATGCCACACCCTCCAACATCGCCCATATGGCGAAATATCCGAAAAGTCGTTTTGGAACGAGCCGATTTTAACGGACGATCAGTTTCCCACACCCTGACGGGGTCTTTGCCCACCGCATAACCTTCGCGGGGCCGTAGAACTTCCCAGCGGGAGACCCGGGCTGCGCCGGATCCTCCATGTCCGTAAGATACGGGCCCAACTTTGCACGGACGTTACCTAGGAGTCAGAAGTGACAATGCTCACTCGTAGAAACTTGCTCAAAGCGGGGGCCGTCGCCGTACCCACCGCCGCGATCACGGCTCGACCGGCGCTCGCCGCACCCGTTCCGGTGGTGGAGACGTCGGGGACCGCTCCCGCGTCCTTGGCCGGGTTCGACAACGTGATCAAGACCTTTGTGAAGGAACGCGAGATCTCCTGCGCCCAGTTGGCGGTCATGAAGAGCGGAAAGATCGTCCTGGCCCGCGGTTATCGCTACAGCACCGGCGCCCAGGCGATCCCCGCCGTCACCCCGACGTCGTTGTTCCGCATCGCCAGCCTGAGCAAGAACATCACCTCCGCCGCCATCATGCGGCTGGTGCAGGACGGCAAGCTGAGCCTTTCGGCCAAGGTGACCACGCTGCTCGGCCTCACCCCCGCCGACACCCGGATGAACCAGGTCACCGTGCTCCGGCTGATGCAGCACCTGGGCGGCTGGGACCGCGACACCTCCAAGCAGGACCAGCTCTGGCTGGACCACACGATCTCGGCCGCGCTGGACGTACCGCTGCCGATCGGGCACGCCGAGATCATCAAGTACGCCACCGGCCGGCAGCTCGACTTCGCGCCCGGCTCGAAGATGGTCTACAGCAACTACGGCTACATGCTGCTCGGCCGGATCATCGAGAAGGTGTCCGGCATGTCGTACGAGACGTACGTCAAGACGAAGCTGCTCAAGCCCCTCGGCATCACCCGGATGCGCCTCGGCAAGAGCCTGAGGACCGAGGCCGTGTCCGGTGAGGTGATGTACCAGTCCCAGTACACGAACAAGACCGTCATGGACGAGTCGGGCACCGTCGTGCCATACCCGTACGGCGGCTTCAACATGCCCAACCAGGACGCCAACGGCGGCTGGCTGGCCTCGGCCGTGGACCTCGTCCGATGGACGCTCGCCTTCGACCGGCCGGGCACGGTGCTGAGCACGGCGTCGATCGCCAAGCTGTTCGCCAAGCCGGAGACCGGCGTCACCTCCTCCGGCTCCTGGTACGGCGGCGGCTGGTGGGTCCGCCAGGTGACCGGGCACCTCAACACCTGGCATAACGGCTCGATGCCGGGCACGTTCTCGTACCTGGCGCGGCTGCAGAACGGCTGGAGCTACGCGGCGGTGTTCAACCGGCGCGAGGAGGCCGGAACGCCGGACTTCGACGTGATCGACGGCCGGATGAACGCCGTCAAGATCACCACCTGGCCGACGACGGACCTGACCTCGAAGTACTTCTGATCCGATGACGCGGCGCGGCTTGACCGATCGATGGACGGCCCAGACCGAGGGGCGCCGCGGACGAGGCGCGGCTGCGGTTGCCCGCTGGCCCTGGGCACATCGGGCAAGGCACCCGAATTCCGGTTGCCTCGCCGCGCACCGACCCAGAACCATGGGGTCGTGGTGAGACTGGCCTTTGGGGTGGTGTCCGGGCGGGACCAGGAGGTATGGGACGTCTGGGGTCGGCCCGCGAGCGGGTCCCCCGGGTCCGCGGTGGTCGTGGGTCCGGCCGGTGGCGATCCTCGGAGTGCGGCCGCCGAGCTGGCCCGGCTGGTCGAGGCGGGCGGCGTGGCGGTCGCTGGGGCCGGGATCGAGCTGAGGCCGGGGTTCAGGTCGGCGCGGCTCGACGGAGCCGGCGGCGATCGACGGGATGCCGTTCTGGCGGCGCTCAAGGTGCTGGGCGTGGCGGGGATGAGCCGGCTCGGGGAAAGGAGCGGCATCGTGGTCGCTCTGTTCGGTCCGGCCACGACCAAGCGGGTGGCCGCAGCAGCTGGTCAGGCCATGATCGAAGGGCGATGGCCGGCGCTCCAGCTGGCCTCGGCGGCCAGCGACCTGCTCGGGCCCGAACAGCTCGAACGCGTACTCGCCCTGAGCACGACGCCCGACCAGCTCGAACCCCCACACACACTGAGCACCACTCACGAGCAGCTCGAACCCCCACACACGCTGAGCACCACTCACGAGCAGCTCGAACCCCCACACACGCTGAGCACCACTCACGAGCAGCTCGAACCCCCACACACGCTGAGCACCACTCCCGACCAGCTCGAACCCCTACACGCACCGAGCGCCGCTCCCGGCCGGCCAGATCCGATGGGGCGGGTGACACCGTCCGCCCTGGCCGGCCACCTGGCTCGCGTGCTGAGCCCCTTCTCCGGCCCGAGGCGGCTGGAGCTGCTGCTCAATCTGTGGGACCAGGTGGCCGCGCACCAGGCGGAGCTCCAGCGCGAGCGGCGGCTCATGGCCACCCAGGCCCGCCAGAGCAGGCTGCCCGAGCTGACCCGGCGTTACCGGAGCCACGAGGACGAGCTGCTGCTCGACCAGGTCCGGGTGGAGCTGGGCCCGGATCCCACGCTGGCGGAGGTCGCCCGCTGGACCCCGCAGTCCTGGCACTGGGCCCACATGCTGCACAGAGCGCTCGACAACGCGCTGGCCGCGACCGTGCTGCTCCGCACCGCGATGGCGGTGGCCGAGCACGGCGTGGCGGACGGTCTGGCACAGTGCCGTGACCAGTTGGTGGCCGCCGCCGCCCGGCTCGACGGCCACGCGGCGGGCCGGGCCTCCCGCCGGGTCCCCGGGCTGTGCGGCCTGCCCGCCCGGCCCGGTTGTTACGTTCGCGACCTGGCGAGTAGGGCCGACCCGACCGAGGAGTACGTCAGGCAGCGGCTGGCCAGGGCCCGCGATTACGGGCTCGTCGTCCTCGACGCCGTCCCCGAGCTGCTGGAGGCCGCCGGCGACCGATTGGGGTCGTGGGCGCGCTGCGACCTGCGCGGGTGGCGCGAAGCCGTCGGCTACACCGCCACGAGGCCTCCGCGAACCTGGGAACAGCTCCCGGCGGACGGTCAGAGCGAGCCGCTCGCGCGACGGCTGGCGGCGCAGCCGGACGTGGCGCCATACCTGGTGGAAGAGGCCGGCGACCTGCTCTGGTACGGCGAGCTCGCCGACGCGGTCGCCCGCGTGCACGGCCACGCGGCCGCCGCCGTCGCCCACTTCGGACCCCGCGCGCCAGAGGTCGACGTCACCCCGCCGCCCGATGATCCCGCTCCGCTCGACCCGCGCCTCGACTCGCTGCCTCTGGCCGTGGCGGGTGCGGCGCAGCTGGTCTCGCTGGGCGCGCGGGCGCCCCGGCGCTGCCGTACCTGGAAAGAGCTGGTCGACGGGCTGATCAGCGAGGTCGACATCGCACAGGCACTGACCGGGACCTTCCAGGTGCCGGAGCCGCTGGCCACCGTGGACGGCCAGGAGGTCCCCGGCACCGGGCTCCGCGTCGAACTGGCGCGCGGCCCGCGCACGCTCGCCGAATGGTCGTCGTACATGGGCAACTGCATCGCCTCCCCCGTCTACGTGGCGGAGGCCACGGCCGGGAAGTGCGGGCTGCTGGCGCTGCGCGACCGCGACGGCGTCATCGCGGTCAATGTGGAGGTACGGCTGGCGACCCGGCGCTGGCACGTGACCGAGATGAAGGCCAGGTTCAACAATGAGCCCGAGGACGGAGTGGCCGAGCGGGTGCTGCGGTTCGTGGCGGGGATCGCGCCGCCGGCCATGCCGGAGCAGGCCCCCGCGCCCCGGATCCCCGGCGAACGGCCGGCCGCCAGGCGCCCACGGAACCAGGCATTCCTCGACCTGGCCGAACCGCTGGCGGCCATGGCCTCGCAGGCGATGGCCGACCCCGCGACCGCGTGGGCGATTGGCGTCCTGGAGTCGCTCGACGGCTTGGCCGATGGCAGTGACGGACGGACCTCAGAGGTCGTCGGCGGCGATGCGCTGGTCGCGTTACGGAGGATGAGCCCCGGCCGCCTCGCCGAGACCTGCCGCACCGCACTCGTCTCAGGCAGGCCGACGTCGATCGGGCTGGCCGAGCTGTGGGCGGCGACGGGGGTACGCCCGCTGGCCGACGCGATCGAGCGGCTGGATCCCGGCCTCCGCGACCGCTACGACCAGCTCGACCTGCTGCTGGTGGACGCGCCGCTGCCCGGATCGCTACGCGGGCTGGCGCGGCACCGGGCGATCGCGCCCGCACGGTCGGCGGAGATGGTCGTACGCCGGATCAGGACGGCCCTCGGCCGGCTCGCGCGCGCCGCGGACCCGGTGCTCGCGCAGGCCGTCGGCCGGGACTCGGACACCAGCGTCCTCTGCGCCCTCGTCATCGCCACCACGATCTGGCCCCTCGAAACGGTCCCGGTCACCGAGCCGGCCAAGACCACCGTGCCGGGCTTCCCCGCCTCCGCCCTCGCCGACGAGACCGGCCCGTGGCACCACGCGTTCCCGGCCGCCGCCGAACTGGGCGCGGACCTCACCTCTTTCTGGGACCGCGTCGCCGCGAACGGCCTGCGCGTCCCACCCGCCTGGCTCGGCCCCGGCGGCTGGCCAGCCCTGTGGAGCCGAGCCGCCAGGAACACCCGCAGAACCGCCCTCAGCACCTGAGTACCGGCCCGCCGTGAGCCGGCACTATGGCCCGCGGCCAGTCGGCCCCCACGAGGCCACGGCCTGCGACTGAAGTATCCAGAGGAGGGTAGTTCAGCAGGTGATGTGGACTGCGACGTCTCCCCGGCAGTGCCTCGCGCGTGTTGGAGGGAAGCCATGAAATTCATCATCGCCGCCGCCGGGTTGTGGCTGCTCCCCATGTTCGGAACGATGCCCGTTTGGGATGGCGACCGCCACCAGGTCAGCGAATCCCAGTACGAGGTCCTGATCCATCAATGCAGGTACGCCAACACATCGAAGGCACGTTCGGAGTGCCGCGCGGCGGTCAGGGCGAACTACCGTGTCGGGGAGGCCGATCCGTCGCTGGACTGCCGCACCTATTCCAGCGTGACCGTGTGCGGCATGGTGCAGCTGAGCGGCAACGAACGCGCATGCGTGCGGGATTCCGTGGCCAAGCACCTGTCATATCGCCGAGCCGAAGTGGAGTGCTACGCGTTCCAGTGACCGCCGCTGAAGCAGCGGTCTACAGGACCGGCAGGTAACGTCCCAGCTCGAACTCCGTGACGTGGCGGCGGTATTCGCGCCACTCCGTCCGCTTGTTGCGCAGGAAGAAGTCGAAGACGTGCTCGCCCAGCGTCTCGGCCACCAGTTCGCTCTGCTCCATGACCGCGATGGCCTCGTCCAGCGACTGGGGCAGCGGCTGGATGCCCAGGGCGCGCCGCTCGGCGCTGGTGAGCGTCCACACGTTGTCCTCGGCGGCGGCCGGGAGCTCGTAGCCCTCCTCGATGCCCTTCAGGCCGGCCGAGAGGATCAGCGCGAAGGCCAGGTAGGGGTTGCAGGCCGAGTCGAGCGAGCGGAACTCGATGCGCGTCGAGCCGCCCTTGTGCGGCTTGTACATCGGCACCCGCACCAGAGCGGACCGGTTGTTGTGCCCCCAGCAGACGTAGGACGGCGCCTCGCCGCCCTGGCCCGCGATGGCCTCGGCGCCGCCCCAGAGCCGCTTGTAGGAGTTGACCCACTGGTTGGTGATGGCCGTGATCTCGGCGGCGTGCTTGAGCAGCCCGGCGATGAACGAGCGGCCGATCTTGGAGAGCTGGTAGTCGGCACCGGCCTCGTAGAAGGCGTTGCGGTCGCCCTCGAACAGCGACATGTGGGTGTGCATGCCGGAGCCCGGGTGCTCGGTGAACGGCTTGGGCATGAAGGAGGCCCAGATGCCCTGCTCCAGCGCGACCTCCTTCATCACCAGCCGGAAGGTCATGATGTTGTCGGCCGTGGTGAGCGCGTCGGCGTAGCGCAGGTCGATCTCCTGCTGGCCGGGCGCGCCCTCGTGGTGGCTGAACTCGACCGAGATGCCCATCGACTCCAGCATCATGATCGCCTGGCGCCGGAAGTCGTGGCCCGAGCTGTGCGGGGTGTGGTCGAAGTAGCCGCCGGAGTCGATCGGCTCGGGGCGCTGACCCGGCTCGGGCCGGTTCTTCAGCAGGAAGAACTCGATCTCCGGGTGGGTGTAGAAGGTGAAGCCCATGTCGGCGCACTTGGCGAGCGTGCGCTTGAGCACCCAGCGCGGGTCGGCGTGCGACGGCGAGCCGTCCGGCATGAGGATGTCGCAGAAGATGCGGCCCGCGCCCGGCGTCTCGCTGCGCCAGGGCAGGATCTGGAAGGTCGCCGGGTCCGGCTTGGCCAGCATGTCGGCCTCATAGACCCGGGCGAAGCCCTCGATGGCCGAGCCGTCGAAGCCGATGCCCTCGGCGAAGGCGCCTTCGAGCTCGGCCGGGGCTATCGCCACCGACTTCAGGAAGCCGAGAACGTCGGTGAACCAGAGCCGGATGAACCGGATGTCGCGTTCCTCGAGCGTGCGGAGCACGAACTCCTGCTGGCGGTCCAAAGCATCCCCTAGCGAAGACAGTACTGAGTTCCCTATCAGGATGCCGTGTCCGTGTTTCGCACACGTTACGTGGGGTCCCGGTGCGAGCCTCGCTGACAAAGAGCCCGGCCGCACCTATCGTGATCACGCAGTCAGTCTCGGGGGAGGCATTGGTGGCTATCGACCTGCTCAATCACAAGCTTGACAAGGCTTTCGACCACATCGACGCGGGCGGCGAGGGCGTCATCGAGCGTGGGGATCTGCTGGGGTTGGGCGCACGGCTCCTGGTGGGATTCGGAGAGTCCCCAACCTCGGTCACCGGCAGCGGCCTCGTCGACGGCTTCGACGGGATCTGGACGACCCTGTCCGGCGTGCTCGGCCGGGACGGCGAGTGCCAGATCTTGCGAGAGGAGTTCCGCGAAGGCATGACGGCGGCGTTCGTCGAGGGCGACCTGTACGACCCGGTGTTCCGGCCCGCCACGGCGGCCGTGGCCGACCTCTGCGACGACGACGGCGACGGCCTGATCGGGCCCCGCGAGTTCCGTACGCTGCTGAGCGCCTTCGGCACCGCCTACGACGACGTGGACGAGGCGTTCGACCGGCTCGACCGGGCGGGCAGAGGCGTCCTGACCGTGGACGGGCTGATCGTGGCCGCCCGGCAGTACTACGTCAGTGACGACCCGAGCGCCGCGGGCAACTGGCTCTTTGGTCCCCTATGAGTACCGACGTGATCACCTCGGTGCGCACCGCCCTGAGGTCCATGCTCCAGTGGAAGCCGCTGGCTCCCGGACCGCGCCGCGAGGCGCCCGCCGCCGCCACGCTGCTGGTGCTCACCGAGCGGGTGCCCGCCATGGCGGAGCCCTGCCGCATGCATCCGGCCGTGTACGCGATCGAGGCGGCCGTCCTGGACTGGGCCCGGCGGACCGATCTCCACGCCGGGCCCGGTGTGGGGTTCCACCGGATGGCGGGCCGCGCGTTCGCCGAGTTCGACGCGGCCGCGGCGGCGCTGTTCGCGCAGTGGCTGACCTGGCTGTTCAACCTCGACGACGAGCTCGACGAGGGGCCGGGCCGGCTGGAGGTCTTCCAGGGCCTGCTGGCGGGCGGCGCGGCCCACCCGCTGGAGGCGGCCTTCGCCGACCTGTGGCGGGTGACCAGCGCCCGGATGAGTGACCTGTGGCGGACCAGGTTCGCCGCCAATCTGCGGCGTCAGCACGACGCCTGCCGCATCGAGGCCGAGAACCGCGCCACGGGCCGCGTACCTACCCTGGAGCAGTATCCGGCGCTGCGCAGGGGGACCGTGGGCCCGTACCTCTATGACCTCGTGGAGCCGTGCCTGCGCGTGGAGGTACCCGCGTGGGTGCACGACTGCGAGCCGTGGCAGCAGCTCGTCGACGCCTGCACCGACGTCACCGCCTGGTGCAACGACGTGGCGTCACTGCCCAAGGAACGCGGCGACGGGCACAACCTCGTCGTAGTGGTGATGCACCAGCTCGGCCTGGACCAGCCGGAGGCCACGGCCTGGGTGCTCGACCGGATCGCCGAGCGCTGCCAGGACATGCGCGAGGCGGCCCGGCGCCTGCCGCTCGACACGCTCACGCCCAGGCTGGCGCGCGACGTGAGCAAGGTGGCGTGCGCCTATCTGGCCGCGCCGCGCGCCCACCTCGACTGGCTCCTGGAGTCGACCCGCTACACGTGACGACCGGCGATGGCGGGCGTGGGGGCGGGCGTTGCCGACATGACCGGGGTGGGAGCGGGCGTTACCGGCATTGCGGGCGTGCTCGCGGCCAGCGTGTCGCCCGCGGCGGTGCGGCGGTACACGACCTGCTTGCCGACACGCATCCCGACGGCCAGCCCGCCGCCGCTGAGCACGCCGAGGTGCTGGCTGACCGCGCCGGGCGTGAGCGACATGCGCCCGGCCAGCGCCGAGGTCGTGCTGGGCTCGGCCAGCGCGAGCAGGATCCGCGCCCGGCTACGCCCGATGAGCGCCGCCAGCGCCTCCGGGGCGGGCGGCGGGCCCTGCTCCCACAGCGTCCCGACGCCCAGCACCGGATAGACCAGCATCGACTGGTACGGGGCCGACATCACAGCCACCGACGGCCAGTAGAACGCGCTCGGCACCAGCACCAGCCCGTCGCCGTGCAGCCCGCCCTGCGCGCACCACGGCCGGTCGATGCGCAGCCGCTCCCCCGTCCACTCCACGGCCGGATCGAGCGCCGCGAACAGCTCACGGGCACCGCCCTGGGCCAGCTGCCGTGACCTGCGCAGCACGTCGCGCTCCAGCAGCCCGTAGACGCGCGGCCAGAACTCGGCGAAGCACGTCTCCCAGTAAACCCGCAGCGCGTCGGCGACCCGGGCCACGCCCGCCGCCGGATCGGCCATGAACCGTTCGAGCACCGCCTGGTCCGTTCCCCGTACCTCGGCCGCCTCGGCGCGGGCCCGTTCCGGCGGGGTGAGCCGTACGCGATCCAGCTCGGCGGTGAAGTCCGGCAGCGGCGTGTCGGGCGGCGGAGTGATGAAGTCGGCGAGATAGCCGCTCGGCGGGACGAGCGCGAACAGCTCGGTCAGGTCCAGCTCCGCGAGGCGGGGACGCACGCACTTGATCCACGGCAGGTGGATCGACTGCCTGGCCGGGTCCTGCAGCGTACGCAGGCTGGCGACCAGCTCCCACATCGGGGAGAACGCGAACCTGATCCGCGCGACGTCCTCCGGCCGCATCACCCAGGTCACCGACATACCTTTTAGTGTGCCCTAAATCGTTGGCGGCCATCAAAGGCGAGAGATCACTCTTGGTCCGTGACTAGCACTGTCGTTGAGAAGCGGTCGTTCCTGAGGTCCCAGGTGGGCGGGCTCCCCCGGCCGTTCTGGGCTCTGTGGAGCGGCACGCTGGTGAACCGCCTGGGCACCATGGTGATGCCGTTCACCGGCGTCTATCTGACACAGGCCAGGGGCGTCTCGGTGGCGGGCGCGGGGCTCGTGATGGCCGTGTTCGGGGCGGGGTCGCTGATCTCGCAGCTGCTCGGCGGGTGGCTGACCGACCGGATCGGGCGGCGGGCCACGCTGTCCGGCAGCATGCTGGCCACCGCGGCCGCGATGCTGGCGCTGGGATACAGCACCTCCCTGGCCGCGATCACGGCCTCGATGTTCGTGCTGGGGCTGGTGGTCGACGCCTACCGGCCCGCCTCCAACGCCCTGGTGGCGGACCTGGTCTCGCCGGTGGAGCGGCCCAGGGCGTACGGGCTGCTGTTCTGGGCCATCAATCTCGGCTACGCGGTCGGCATGACGGCGGGCGGGTGGCTGGCCCAGCTCGGGTTCGGCTGGCTGTTCTGGATCGACGCCGTCAGCAGCGTGGTCTTCGCGGTACTGGTCTGGCGGGCGGTTCCCGAGACCCGCACGGCCGAGCGGGAGTCGGCGGGTGGGTTCGGCATGGTGCTGCGCGATCGGGTGATGGTCGCCTTCACGCTCGTCGTGCTGGGACAGGCGCTGGTGTACATGCAGACGGTGACCATGCTGCCGGTGGCGATGGTCAAGCAGGTGGGACTGTCCACCGGGGAGTTCGGGGTGGCGATGGCGCTGAACGGGGTGCTGATCGTCATCGTGCAGCCGCTGGTGTCCGGCTGGATCGGCCGCCTGGACGCCGCCAGGACGCTCGCGTTGGGGCTGGCCATCATGGGGGCCGGGTTCGCGCTCACCGCCTTCGTCACCGATGCCGTCTGGCTGGGTGTCACCATCGCCGTCTGGACGGCCGGCGAGATCATGACGGCGGGCATCGCGGGGACCATCGTCGCCACGCTGGCGCCCGCGCACCTGCGGGGGCGATATTCGGGGCTGTTCGGGTTCGCGTGGTCGGTCGCCTCGGTGCTGGCGCCGCTGGCCGGTGGGGCGCTGCTGGACGTGGGGCCACGGGCCCTGTGGTTCACGGTGGGCGGCGTCGGGCTGCTGTCGGCGGTGGCCATGCTGGCGCTCGGCCCGGCGATCAGGCGGCGCGCCGTCCAGGTGGACATGTGAGAGAGCCCACTTCTCGTCGCTTGGACGATAAAAAGGGGGCCGTACTAGGCTGACCTCTGTGGCACAACTCCGTATCGCGCTGGCACAGACCAACCCGACCGTAGGCGACCTCTCCGGCAACGCCGACCGACTGCTCACGTGGACCCGCGACGCCGCGGACCGCGGCGCGGACCTGGTCGTCTTCACGGAGATGTTCTTCACCGGCTATCCAGTGGAAGACCTGGTCCTGCGTACGTCCTTCGTGGACGCCAGCATCAGGACGCTGGGCGAGGTCGCGCTCAGACTGCGGGAGGAGGGGCTGGGCGAGCTGCCCGTGGTCGTCGGCTACGTCGACCGGGCGGGGCTCGCGCCGCGCATCGGCCAGCCCAAGGGGGCCTCACTCGACGCCGCCGCGGTGCTCTATCGGGGCGAGGTCGTCGTCCGCACGGCCAAGCACCACCTGCCCAACTACGGCGTGTTCGACGAATACCGCTACTTCGTGCGTGGCGACCGGCTGCCGATCTTCCGGCTGCACGGGGTCGACGTGGCGATCGCGGTCTGCGAGGACCTGTGGCAGGAGGGCGGTCCCGTGGCCGTGGTGGGCCAGGCGGGAGCCGGTCTGCTGGTGGCGCCCAACGCCTCGCCGTACGAGAAGGAGAAGGACGACGTACGCCTGGAGCTGTGCGCGCGCAGGGCGCGTGAGGCCGGGTGCGCGCTCGTCTACGTCAACCAGGTCGGCGGGCAGGACGAGCTGGTCTTCGACGGCGACTCGATCGTGGTGGACGCGGCGGGCGAGCTGGTGGCGCGCGCCGGGCAGTTCCGCGAGGAGCTGCTCGTGGTGGACCTGGACCTCCCGGTCTCCACCGCCGAGACCGGGGCGTTCCCGTACGACGCGGGCGACGGCTCCACCATCACCGTGGACCGCCTGGTGCTGTCGTCCGACCCGGTCGAGCCGCGCGAGCCCGTGCCCGCGCGGGTGGCGGAGCGGCTGGACCCGGCTGCGGAGGTCTACTCGGCGCTGGTGCTCGCCGTACGCGACTACGTGGCCAAGAACGGCTTCCAGTCGGTGATCCTGGGCCTGTCCGGCGGCATCGACTCGGCGCTGACCGCGACCATCGCCTCCGACGCGATCGGGCCAGACCGGGTCCACGTGGCGCTGATGCCCTCGCGCTACTCCTCCGACCACTCGCTCGGCGACGCCGAGGAACTGGTACGCAGGCAGGGCATCAACGCCCAGGTGGTGCCGATCGGCGAGATCGTCGACGCCTTCGAGAAGGAGATCGACCTGTCCGGGCTGGCCGCCGAGAACCTGCAGGCCCGCGTCCGCGGCACGATCCTCATGGGCCTGTCCAACGAGCACGGCCATCTGGTGCTGACGACCGGCAACAAGAGCGAGCTGGCGACGGGCTACTCCACGCTGTACGGCGACTCGGCGGGCGGCTTCGCCCCGATCAAGGACGTACCGAAGACGATGGTGTGGGAGCTGTCCCGCTGGCGCAACGCCCACGGCGACCCGTCGTTCCGCCTCGACGCCGAGCGGCCCATCCCGGAGAACTCGATCACCAAGGAGCCGAGCGCCGAACTGCGGCCCGACCAGCGCGACACCGACTCGCTGCCGCCGTACGAGGTGCTGGACCGGCTGCTCGACGACTACGTCGAGAAGGACATGGGCGTACAGGAGCTCATCGCGGCCGGCCACGACCCCGCCCTGGTGACGCGCATCATCCGGCTGGTGGACACGGCCGAGTACAAGCGCCGGCAATACCCGCCGGGCCCGAAGATCACCCCGAAGAACTTCGGCCGCGACCGCCGCCTCCCCATCACCAACAGGTGGCGCGAAACCACCTCCTGAGGCACGACCCACCCGACGGTCGACTCGTCGCGCGGAAAAACCCGGTGAATCGGGCATTGCGCCTTGTTAGGGTGCCCGCATGCGTTCTCAGCCGGCCTTGCTACCGCGCTCGACACCGGCGGCTTCGGGGGTCTCGTCCCGTTCGATCGTCGCGTTGCTGGACCGGCTCGAAGCACAATCCGTCGAGCTCCACTCCCTCATGGTCGTACGCCATGGTCACGTCGTGGCCGAAGGCTGGTGGGCGCCGTACTCGGCCGGGCGCCAGCATCTGCTCTATTCGCTGACCAAGTCGTTCACCTCGGTCGCGGTGGGGCTCGCGATCGCCGACGGGCTGCTCTCGCTGGAGGACCGGGTGGTGGACGTGTTGCCCGACCACGTTCCGGCCGGCATCTCCGAGCAGGGACGCCGCATCACCGTGCACCACCTGCTGTCCATGACGGCCGGGCACAGCACGGACAGCCTCACCGAGGCCTGGCAACTGGAACCGGACGACCTGGTGAAGGGCTTCCTGCGCGTACCGTTCTCCGAGCCTGAGGGAACCCGGCACACCTACGACAATGCGACCACCTTCGTCCTGGCCCGGATGGTGGAACGGGTCACCGGCCGCGGCCTGCCGGAGCTGCTCGACGAGCGCCTGTTCCAGCCGATGGGCATCGACCACGCCGAATGGGATCGGGTGGCGAGCGGTGCCGCCTTCGGATTCCACGGGCTGCACCTCACGACCGAGGCCGTCGCCGCTTTCGGCGAGTTGCTGCTGCGCGGAGGCGTCTGGGGCGATCGCCGGCTCGTCCCGCGCGAATGGGTGGAGCTCGCGACCAGACGGCACATCGAGACCCGGCAGCAACTCGATGACGACTCACCTAACCCGGACTTTCTTTGCGGGTACGGCTACCAGTTCTGGATGTCGCGTCACGGTTACCGCGGTGACGGCGCCTTCGGCCAGCAATGCCTGGTCGTCCCGTCCCACGATCTCGTGGTCGTCGTGACCGCCGCCGTCGACCAGGGCCACGCACTGCCCGGCGTCTTCTGGGACTGCCTGCTGCCCGGCCTGGACGACGCGGGAAGCTCGCGGGACGACGAGATCCTCGCCGATCGGCTGCGGCGGCTGTCACTCGCGCCGGTGCCGGGTTCGGCGGCCCCTTCCCGTTCCGGTGCGGCGAGGATCGACGCCTCCGCCGAGGATTCGGCCCTGCCCGACGGAACCACGGTGGCCGTCGAGCCGGTGGACGGCGGATGGCACCTGCGGCTCGGGTCGTCCCTCAAGGTCGCCGTCGGCCACGCCGAATGGCGGGAAAGCTCGCCGCTCGGCCGCCCGGTCGTCGCCGCCGGCGCCTGGCAGGGCGACACCTTCGTCGCCGACCTCTACGTCATCACCACCCCGCACCGGGTCCGGCTGGTGCTCGACGCCGACGCGGGCACAGCGGTGGCGACGTGGAGCACCGTGCCCCTGACCGGCCCCAGCCTGGAGTTGCATCTGCGGTCGCCGCTGATGACCCGGCCCGACGTCGCCTAGGTGAGCGTTGTCGTCAGGCGAAGAGCGCTTACGCCTCGGGGATGACGATCCCCAGGCTGATCGGGTCCCGCTCATCGGGGTCGGGACCGACGCGTACGCCGGTGTCGAGCGCGTCGACGCGGGTGATCTCCTCGGCTGACAGTTCGAAGTCGAACACATCGAAGTTCTCGACGATGCGGGCGGGATTGACGGACTTCGGGATGGCGGAACGCCCCTGCTGCAGGTGCCAGCGGAGCATGACCTGCGCCGTCGTCTTCCCGTGCGCGCCCGCGATCTCGCGCAGAACCGGGTCGGAAAGCGTGCTCGTGCGGTGCTCGCCCCAACCGGGGTAGAAGGTGATGCCGCCGATGGGCGACCACGCCTGGGTGAGGATGCCGTACTCGTCGTCGGCCTGCCGCACCTCGGGCTGGGTGAAGTAGGGGTGCAGCTCGATCTGGTTCACAGCGGGCACGACATCGGTGTGTTCGATCAGCTCGGCCAGGTGCCGGGGCATGAAGTTGCTGATCCCGATGGACCGGACCTTCCCGTCCGCCAGGAGCTTCTCCAGCGCCTGGTAAGCAGCGATGGTCGCGTCGAACGCCTTTGGTGCCGGCTGATGCAGGATCAGGAGGTCGATCTGCTCCACACCGAGCTTCCCGGCCGCCTTGTCGAAGGCATGCAGGGTCTGGTCGTACCCGTAGTCGCTCACCCAGACCTTGGTCTCGATGAACACCTCAGAGCGGTCCAGCCCCGAACGGCGGATGCCCTCGCCCACCTCGCGTTCGTTGCGGTACGCGGCAGCGGTGTCGATGTGCCGATAGCCCGTCTTCAGCGCGGTCTCGACCGCCGCGGCGGTCTCTTCGGGCGACGACTGGAAGACACCGAAGCCGAGGGCCGGCATCACGACGCCGTTGTTCAACTCAAGAGAATTAGTGGTCACGACATCCACCATAGGAAGCCCCGGTCCTGCGAGGGAGAGCACACCAGTACCTCCCAGGCCAGGAATAGATAGAGCACCGGGCCGACAGATCCTGGTATCACCGGTCACGCCAGGCCCTCCCGCGGCGGTTGGGCCAAAGGCGTAAGGATGCGAAGAGTTCAGCAAGGCAGCCGGTGGAGTTCCGCCTCCGCCTTTTCATGGGCTTCCTGGGCGATTCTGGGGGCCGGCGGTCCACTTGTCGCACTCCTCCGACCCCGCGAAAGGGCTGCTGATCTGGCGCAGTGGAATGAAAGTGGACTCCAGGTCGGCGACGGGTAACGCAACGACGGCACCCGGCCGACGCGGACGCACTCGGCGAGGGAGACACGGATGCGGCGGTCCGCACTGCCGTGTTGGCCGGTTGTACTCCACACCCAGAGGCGGCCAGGCCCAATACTGCGGCGACCACCACGATGGCCGCCACCCACCTCACCGGCCTGTGGCCTGTCATGCTTCACCTCTCGAAGCCAGGCGCTCGAAAGGTCGAGGCCGAAGATCAATTATCAACCCTTTCGGGCTGCGTCCGCGAAAGCGTCGATCTCCTGTCCACCCTGGCCGACGACGCGCACCGGGAACTCGGCGATACCCGATCCCACCCGATACAAGGCACAGACGGCCAATAAATGGGAGCGCCATGTTGCCCCCACCCGGTTACACTCCGGCAATGATGGATGTGATCTTCCCTCCCAAGCTGACCGATGGCGACGTCATACGAGTGGTGGCGCCGGCCGTGTCCCGCGCATTCGTGTCGGAGCACGACCACACCGACATCATCAACACTCGATTCGCCGAACTCGGTCTGACGCTCTCCTATGGCAGCCATGTCGACGAGCGAGACGCGTTCAATTCCTCCAGCATCGCCTCACGGGTCACCGATCTGCACGAGGCCTTCGCGGACCCATCGGTCGCGGCGATTCTGACGGTCATCGGCGGCTACAACTCCAATGAGTTGCTGCCGTACCTGGACTGGGATTTGATCCGCGCCAACCCAAAGATCTTGTGCGGATACTCCGATATCACGGCGCTGCAGAACGCCATCCTCGCCCGCACCGGGTTGACCACCTACTCCGGCCCACATTGGTCAACGTTCGGGATGCGAGACCATCTCGAGCAGACCCTGCGCTGGTTCACCTCGGTCATGTTCGATACCGCTCCGATCACCCTGACCCCGGCAACACACTGGAGCGACGATCCCTGGTTCCTCGACCAGGACAAGCGTGAGCTGATATCCAACGGGGGATGGTGGCCGATCCGGCCCGGCATCGCCGAGGGGCGGATCGTCGGCGGCAATCTCTGCACCCTCAACCTGCTGCAAGGCACCCCCTACATGCCAGCCCTCGACGACGCGATACTGATCGTCGAGGACGACTTCGAGTCCCAGCCGGCGACCTTCGCCCGCAATCTGACCTCGCTGCTGCAGCTTCCCGACGCTCCGCGGATTCGAGGACTGGCGATCGGACGGTTCCAACGCGCCAGCAATATGACCCGCCCGTTGCTGCAGCAGATCATCGACGCCCAGCCGTCACTGGCCGGCATCCCCGTCCTGGCCAACATCGACGTCGGCCATACCAACCCCTTGGCCACCTTTCCGGTCGGCGGCCAAGCCCAGCTCACCATCGCCAACGGCCAGACAAACCTGACGTTCCTACGTCACTGACACAACCGGCATGGCCATCGAGTTGCTCCGCCCCAACCGAGGGCCTGTCGATCCCAGGTAGAGGGATCTTCAGGTCGCTCCACACGACACGATGGCCGGCCATGGTGACGTACGCCCCCAGCGCCCACCGGACAGCACCTGCACGATGCGCATCCCGCGCCCGGACTCGCCGCCAAGGGCTCTGCCTCCTGATGGTTCAACGCGTCCATGAGGCAGTTGCGCGGTCGACTCCGACCTTTCGGCACAGCCATCTTGGCTGAGCTCGCCATGAACCGCGAGACGCCATGCGTTTCCAGGAAAGTTCGTACGGGCGGCTGGGTCTCCACGAGAAATTAGGTGAGCCTTAGGTTTGGCATGGATCGGAGAGCGTCGGTGACGTGCCCGCGGGCGAGCCTGACGCCGCGGGGATGGTTCCAGCCGATCGCCGCGGTGGGGACGCCGTCCACTTCGGCCAGGGCGGCGAACCGTCCGCCGCCCGGCTCGCCGTCGAGCGGGCGCAGGCGGGCGCCGGGTGGGATGTGGCCATGGATCTGGAGCTTGACGTCGTACTGGTCGGTCCAGAAGTACGGGATCGGGGTGTACGGCGCGCCGTCGCCCATGATGTCGGCGGCCACGGCCATGGCCTGCTGGGTGGCGTTGGTGCGGTTCTCCAGGCGGACGCTGGTCCCCAGGAGCTCGTGGTGCCAGCGGGCCACGTCGCCGACGGCGTAAACGGCCGGTGCGGCTCGGCAGTGGGAGTCGCACTCGACGCCGTCGGTGAGGGACAGGCCGCTTCCGGCCAGCCAGCCGGTGGCCGGGACGGACCCGACGGCGATCACCACCAGGTCGGCGGGGACACTCTCGCCGCTGGTCAACCCGACCGCACCGACCCGCCCGGCCAGACCATCCCCACCGCCCGAGCCCTCCCCGCCCAGGCCATCCCCGCTCGGACCATCCCCGCTCGGACCATCCCCGCTCGGACCACCCCCGCTCGGACCACCCCCGCTCGGGCTATCCGCACCCGGGCCGTCCTTGCCCGGACCATCCCCGGCAGTGTGCCCGGCAGCCGCGCCCGTCAGGCCCGCGACACCCACGCCGGTGCGTACCCGAACTCCGTGGCTTTCGTGGAGTGCCCCCACCAGACTGCCGAGTTCATCGCCGAGCTGGCGGCCCATGACGGTGGGCAAGGGGTCGATGAGCGTGACCTCGGCGCCCAGGGTGCGGGCGGTGGCGGCGATCTCGCAGCCGAGTACGCCCGCGCCGATGACCGCGACTCGCCGTGCCCCGCGCAGCCCCTCGCGCACGGCCAGGGCGTCGTCGAGAGTGCGCAACGTATGCACGCCGGCGAGGTCCTGGGTACGTAACGTGTGCTGGACGGCGAGGTCCTGAGTGCGCAGCGCGTGCACCCCGGCAAGGTCGCGCAGGAACGGCGGCCGGCGCGGGCTCAGCCCGGTGGCGATGACCAGCGTGTCGTAGGACAGCGTCCGTCCGTCGTCGAGATCCACCGTACGGGCGGCGGTGTCGAGCCGTTCGGCACGACGGCCGAGGATGAACTCGGCGCCGAGCGCGTCGAGCCGGGCGGGGTCGCGCAGGAAGGCGCGTTCGGCGGGCCAGGCTCCGGCCAGCACCTCCTTCGACAGCGGTGGCCGGTCATACGGCGGATGTGACTCCTCCCCGACCAGCCGGATCCGCCCGGTGTACCCCTTGGCGCGCAACACCTCCGCCACGGTCAGTCCCCCGGCCGAGGCGCCGACGATGAGAACACCGCTCACGGCTCCTCCGTCAAGGCGATGGCCGTGGCGGGGCACAGCAGCGCGGCCTCTCGGACGGCCGCGTGGTGTTCGGGCGGCGGCGCGGGGTCCAGCAGGACCACTACGCCGTCGTCGGGATGCTGGTCGAACACTTCAGGAGCGCTGAGCACGCACATGCCCGCGCCGCAGCAGCGTTCCCGGTCCACGTCGATGTGCATCACACCACGTCCCAGGTGACCGGGAGCCGGTGCACGCCGTAGATCATCATGTCGGTGCGCAGCGGCACCTCCTCGGCCGGCACGTCCAGGCGCAGCGTCGGGAACCGCTCGAACAGCGCGGGCAGGCCGACCTGCAGCTCGACGCGGGCCAGCTGCTGGCCCAGGCACTGGTGGATGCCATGGCCGAAGGCCACGTGCCCGGTGGCCGGGCTGCCCAGGTCGAGCACGTCGGGGTCGGCGAACTGATGCGGGTCGTGGTTGGCCGCCGGGATCGACACGGTGACGGTCTGACCGGCCTTGATCAGCTGCCCGCCGAGCTCGACGTCCTCCAATGCGGCCCGGTTCAGTCCGGGGACGATGCTCAGGTGGCGCAGCAGCTCCTCGACGGCCTTGCCGGCGTCGGCGCGCAGGAGCGCGAGCTGACCGGGGTGGCTCATCAGGGCGAAGGCGCTCAGGGCGAGCATGTTCGCGGTGGTGTCGAAACCGGCACCCATGAGGATGCCGCCGATGACGGACAGCTCCTCGTCGGTCAGGTCGCTGTCGTTGGCCAGACCGCTGAACAGGTCGTCGGTGGGCTGGGCGCGCTTGGCCACCGCCAGGTCGCGCATGTACCCCTGCACCGCGGTGAAGGCGGCGACCTTGTCCTCCGGCGGCACGTCCATGCCCCCGAGCACGGCCATGTGGTGCTGGAAATCGGCCCGATCGGCGGTCGGAACGCCCAGCAGTTCGCAGATCATCAGAGCCGGGAGCGGCAGCGCGAACGCCTCCA
Organism: Nonomuraea sp. NPDC050680; assembly: GCF_040654555.1. Classification (NCBI taxonomy): domain Bacteria; kingdom Bacillati; phylum Actinomycetota; class Actinomycetes; order Streptosporangiales; family Streptosporangiaceae; genus Nonomuraea; species Nonomuraea sp. NPDC050680. The sequence continues at coordinate 499,760 of NZ_JBFAIF010000001.1, forward strand.
CCAGGTCCACCGGCGGGCCATGCCGCTCCATCGCGTCCAGGTGTTCGGCGGTGATCTGCTCGATCCGGCCCGCGAGCTGGCGCATCCGGCGGACGGTGAACTGGCCGGTGAGCAACTGACGGTAGCGGGTGTGCTCGGGCGGATCCATCGAGGGGAATCCTCCGGGCGGCGCGGGCCGGGGCTTCGCGCTGAGAGTCGCCCCGGGGAACGGGCTGTGGGCGAGCTCGGCCCGGTGACTGAATCGCTTGTCGGCCAGGACCGCGCGGACCAGGTCGTGCCTGGTCACCAGCCAGCCGATATGGCCGTCGGGGTAGGCCATCGGAGCCACGGGACGTTCGGCGCGCAGGTGCCCGAGCTCCTCGGGCGGGTCGAAGGGACAGCCTGGGCGACGCGTCATCGGAATCGGAATGGGGCTCGGAATGGGGCTCGGGAGTGCAGACATCTCAGTCCTCTCTGGTCTGGAGGTGACGCGACTTCACCTAACACCACTAAGAGTAAAAATACAACTGATGTAAAAACAGTCGTGATGTAAGCTCGTCCTCGTGGAGGAGACACGGCGCGAGCGCAAGAAGCGCCAGACCAAGCAGCTGCTCGTCAGCACCGCGTACCGGCTGTTCAGCGAGCAGGGCTACGAGCGGACCACCGTCGCGCAGATCACCTCCGAAGCGGATGTGGCCACGAAGACGTTCTTCAACTACTTCCCGAGCAAGGAGGACGTGCTGTTCTCCGATGCCGAGCACTACTACGAGACGGCGCTGGAGGTCCTCGCCGAGCGGGCACCGGATGAAGGAGTGCCGGAGCTGCTGCTGCGGACCTACGACCGGGTCATCGCCCGCTATCTCGCCGACGGCCCGCTGGCCGGCGACCGGGAGCGGATGGAGGTCTACGGAAACCTGATCATGAGCGTCCCGGCCGTACAGGCGAAGGCCCTGCATGTGCTGTTCGACCTGCAGAGCAAGATCGCGGGCGCGTTCGTGAAGGCCTTTCCGGACGAGCTGGACCCGATCAGCGCGGCGGCCGCGCTCGGCGCCCTGCTGGGCGCCGTCCAGGCGGCGACGCGCACCTGCGGGGAGCTGCACGGCCATTCGGAGGAGGAGTACTTGAAGGCGGGCAGACGGGCCGTCGAGATCGCCATGCGCGGACTGGGAGCATTGTGACCGGGCTCTTCTCGTACGAAATGCCGACGAACCCCGCCATGCCTACCAAAACGGCCGGGAGAATCTCCCGGCCGTCCGAATCTCAACCCAAAGGCCGCTGTCTCAGCCCTGCGGCCCTATCCCCGCCATGACCGCGTCGACGATCCGCTCGGCCAGGTCGGCGGGCAGGTCGCCGGCGGGCGCCCACTTGGTGTTGTGCATCATGGTCCCGGACAGCATCGCCATGGCGAGATCGACGTCGAGGTCCGGCCTCAGCTCGCCCGAGGCTACGCCCCGCTCCAGCGTGACCCGCATGGCCAGCTTGCGCGGCTCGACGGCGCGCTTCATGAAGCGCTCCATCAGCCGCGGGTAACGATCCGCCTCGCTCATCGCGACGTTCATCACACACCGGCCTCGGGCCTGGCCCGACTCCTTGCGCATCACGTCCAGCAGGACTATCAGGTCGTCGCGCACCGACTCTCCGAGCAGCGGCGGCAGCGGCGCCTTGAGCGTGGCGAGCGCGTCGACCACCAGGTCTTCCTTGTTGGACCAGCGCCGGTAGATGGTCGTCTTGCCGACGCCCGCCCTCGACGCGATCGCCTCGATGGACAGCTCCGACACGCCCATGCCTTCGGCGATCAGGTCGAGTGTCGCCTCGATGATCGCCTTCTCGGCCTTCTCACTGCGCGGACGGCCCGCCGGACGGGCCGTCGTGGATTCCTGGATCGTCATCGCGGCCTCACACTACCGCTGGTTCCTTCTTTTCCACCTGCTGAACCGGGCGTGCCTTGCCCGGCATCCACTTCAGTACTACCAGCACGCCCAGCAGCGCGATGACCGCGGAGACCAGGGCCGTGATGTGCATGCCATGGAGGAAGGCGTTGAAGGCGGGCTGGATCAGCGCCTGCCCGTGCTGGCCGAGCGCGTGCGCGGCGCCGACCGTCGCCATGATCGACTCGCCGGCGGCGTGCTGGGCGTCGGCCGGCAGGCCGAGGCCGGACAGGGCGGGCGCGATCTCGCCCCGGTAGCTGGAGGACAGCACCGAGCCGAGCACGGCCACGCCGAGCGCGCCGGAGATCTGCCGGACGGTGTTGCTCATGGCCGAGCCGACACCGGCCTTCTCCCTGGGCAGCGCCTCCATGATGGCGGTGGTCGCCGGGGGCATGATGTTGGCCATCGCGGCGCCCTGCACGAAGAAGATGATCTCGATGATCACGATCGGCGTGCTCTGGTCCAGGAACGCGTAGCTGGTGAGTGCCGCGGTGACCACCAGCATGCTGACCACGGAGGAGAGCTTGGCGCCGAAGCGCTGGTTAACCCGCTGGCTGAGCGGCGCGAAGATGAGCTGCGCCGCGGCGAACGGGATCATCAGCGCGCCCGCCTGCACCGGGGTGAAGCCCAGCACGATCTGCATGTAGAAGGTCAGGAAGAACATCCCGCCCATCATCGCGAAGAAGACGATGCCCATCATGCCGATGGCGGAGGAGAAGCGGACGTTGCCGAAGTTACGCACGTCGAAGGCGGGGTGGTCGGTACGCCGCTCCCACCAGACGAACGCCGCCAGCACCGCCACACCGATCAGCGTCGGGGTGAGCACCTCGGCGGAGGCCACGGTGGCCAGCTCGCCGCCGCGGATGATGCCGTAGACGATGGCGACCAGGCCGATGATGGACAGCACCACGCCGATCGGGTCGAGCTTCGACGGCTTGGGGTCACGCGACTCCGGCACGACCGTGCCGATGAGGATCATGCTGATGATCACGATCGGCACGTTGACCAGGAAGACCGAGCCCCACCAGAAGTGCTCGATCAGCACGCCGCCGGTGATCGGGCCGATCGCCACCGCCAAGCCGACACCACCAGCCCAGACGCCAATGGCCTTGCCGCGCTCACTCGGCGGGAAGACGTTGGAGATGATGGCCAGGGTCGCCGGCATGATGGCCGCGCCGCCGATGCCCATCGCCGCTCGGGCCATGATCAGCTGCATCGGATCCTGCGCGTAGGCACTGGCCAGCGAGGCCAGGCCGAACATCAACATGCCGATGAACAGCATCCGCTTGCGTCCGGTGCGGTCACCGATCACCCCGAAGGTGAACAGCAACCCGGCGAACACCAGCGTGTAGGAGTTGATCGCCCACTCCAGCTCGCTCTGGGTCGCGCCCAGACCGACAGTGGGGTCCGCGATGGTCTTCATCGCCACGTTGAGGATCGTGTTGTCGAGCACGACCGCCAGCAGGCTGAACACCAGCACGCCGAGGATGGGCCAGCGGCGTGGATGTCCTGTGTTCGCATCCATGGAAAGCACCTTAATTTCGATACGCTTGAGTTTCGCAACGCTACCGTATCGCAAACTTATTCCGATACGCAACGGACTCGTTTCGTAAGGGTTAACTCGTGGCGACGACTTGCTCCGTGACCTCGGCCGGCACCTCGACCGGCTGGGGCCGTCGCCGCCGCCAGAACGGCAGCGCGACCAGCACCATCGCCACCCCCGTGAGCCCGGCCACCACGAACGCCCAGGCCGGGCCGTGCGCGTCGATGATCGCCCCGGCGACCGGCGCGGAGAGCGCCCCGCCGATCAGCAGGGCGGTGCCGTGGAAGCCCATCGCCTCTCCCCTGGCGCCCGCGGGCACCCAGCGGCTGACGGTGTCGACCGTGGAGGACAGCGAGGGGGCGCAGAGCACACCGGCGGGCAGCAGGGCCAGCATGAGCCACCACCAGTCGCCACCGGCCAGCGAGGCCAGAACGGTCAGCAGGCCCATGCCCGCGATGAGGGCCAGGGGCGAGACGCCGCGCGACAGCCCACCGTACACGAAGCCGCCGACGAGCGAGTAAAGGCACCAGATGGCGACCGCGAGCCCGATCCACGGGGTCTGCCCGGCATGCTTCATGGTGCCGACCAGGGCGAGCTCGGTCGCGGTGAGCACGAACGTGGCCGCGGCCACCGTGCCCAGCAGCGCGACGAAGGCGGGCGTGAGCCACTGCCGCCGGGGCACCCTCATCGGGGGCGCCTTCAGCTCCTCGGCCGACCGGGTCGGCGGGTTGAGCGCGATCAGCGCCACGCCCGAGCCGGTCAGCCCGACCGCGATGGTCGCCAGCGTCGGCCCGCTGCCGAGGGTGGTCATCCCGGCCACGGCCAGCGCGGGGCCGACCATGTAGGCGAGCTCGACCAGCATCGAGTCGAGCGAGAAGCCGGCCCTGCGGTGCTCGACCGGCACCATGGCCGCCAGGCACTGCCTGATCACGCTGAACACCGGCTGCCCCAGCAGCCCCGCCACCGCCGCCGCCACGACCAGCGCCGCATACGGCAGCGCCCACGCGCCCGCCCAGAACGCCGCCTGCGCGACGGTGGTGACGGTGAGGATCGGCCGCAGACCGTACTTGTCGACGAGCCTGCCCGTCAGCGGCGACCCGACGGCCATGCCGACCGTGCTGGCCATGGTGACCAGCCCCGCCTGCCCGAAGCCGAGCCCCAGGCCGTTGACGACATAGAGCGTCAACGCCATGCCCGTCGCGGTGGTGGGGATGCGGGCGATCAGGCCCACCAGGAGTAACGTCCGCACGCCGGGCAGCCGGAACAGCCGCTTGTAAGGGTCGAGAGCCATGTTGATTGCTTACCTCCGGGTCCATTGTGGCAAGCGGCACCGACAATTCCGCCACTGGTTATCGCCGTACGCCGTCGGCCTCGTGCCATCATCGGAAGGGTCCGGGTACGCCACAGGGGCGCCTCGAGACTTCACCGGAGGGTTGTCATGTCCTCTTCCATCGCACTGAACGGCTCCAACACGCTGTACGGCGGCGCCACCGGCCGCCGGGTCACCGTCCGCGACCTCATCGCGGCCAAGGAGCGCGGAGAGAGGTGGCCCATGGTCACCTCCTACGACGCGATGACGGCCAGGGTGTTCGACCAGGCGGGCATCCCGGTCCTGCTGGTCGGCGACTCGGCGGCCATGGTCGTCTACGGCTACGACTCCACGCTGCCCGTCACGGTCGACGACCTGCTGCCGCTGACGGCCGCCGTCGTCCGCGGCTCCGCACGCGCCCTCGTGGTCGCCGACCTGCCGTTCGGCTCCTACCAAGGCTCGGCCCAGCAGGCGCTGGAGACGGCGGCGCGCTTCATGAAGGAGGCCGGCGCGCACGCGGTCAAGCTGGAAGGCGGCCGGCGCGTCCTGCCGCAGGTCGAACTGCTGGTCTCGGCGGGCATCCCGGTCATGGGGCACCTCGGCCTCACCCCGCAGTCGGTCAACGTCCTCGGCGGCTACCGCGTCCAGGGCCGCGGCCAGTCGGGTGACGAGCTCATGTCGGACGCCAAGGACCTCGAACGGGCGGGCGCCTTCTCGGTGGTGCTCGAATGCGTGCCCGCCGAGCTGGCCGAACGGGTCACCGCCTCGCTCGCCATCCCGACGATCGGCATCGGCGCGGGACCGGCCACGGACGCCCAGGTGCTGGTGTGGCAGGACCTCATGGGGCTCACCCCGCGCCCGGCCAAGTTCGTCAAGCAGTACTCGGGGCTGGCCGAGGAGATGGACCGCGCCGTGCGCGCCTTCGCGGCCGACGTGACCTCGGGCGCCTTCCCGGAGACCGGCCACTCGTACGAGTGACCGGATCCTGACGGGCGTCGCGGGCGGGACATCCCGTCGCACCGGGCGCCCGGACCGGCGGGGCCGGCCGGTGTGCGGGGCGTCTGAACGGCGGCGTCAGACCAGCGTGGCGGGACGGCGGCGTCAGACCAGCGTGGCGGGGTCGGTGTTCGAGCCGCACACCACCACCGCGACCCGCTCGCCGTCGGCGGGCACGTACGCCCCGGACAGCAGCGCGGCGTACGCGGCCGCTCCCGCGTGTTCGGTGGCCACCCGGTGCTCCTCCCAGAGGGTGCGGCGGGCGGCCACGATCGCGTCGTCGGACACGAGCACGCTCTGGACGTCCGCCCGGGAGAGGACGTCGTAGGCCACGCCGCCGAGCCGGCTCGCGCCCAGCGCGTCCGCCCCCACACCGCTCACCTGCACCGGCACCGGACGGCCCGCCCGGAGCGCCTCGTGCAGGGTCGGGCACAGCACCGGCTCGACGGCGACGATCCGCGGCCCGCTCCCACCAGAGGCACCCGCTGACCGTCCGCCACTCCCCTCCGCGTCGAGAGCGCCGACACCGACCGTGATGCCCGCGGCGAATCCGCCGCCTCCTACGGCCACCACCACCGTGTCCACCCCGCCTGTCTGCGCCATCAGCTCCAGGCCCGTGGTCCCCTGCCCCGCCACGACCTCCGGCTGGTCGTAGGCGTGCACCGCGAGCGCCCCGGTCTCCGCCGCCCGCTTGGCCGCCGCCTCCGCGGCCTCCGAGTAGATGGCCCCGACCTGGTTGATCTCCGCGCCCAGCCGCCGCAGCCCGGCCACCTTCACCGGGCTGGTCACCTCCGGCACGAAGATCTCCGCCCGGACGCCCAGCGCCCTGGCGGCGTAGGCGACGGCGAGCCCGTGGTTGCCGCCGCTGGCCGCGATCACCCCGCTCGACGGCAGCTCACCGGCCGACAGGATGCGGTTGAACGCCCCCCCGCACCTTGAACGAGCCCGAGTGCTGCAGCTGCTCCAGCTTGAACAACAGCCCGGGAGAGATCTCCAGCACCGGTGTACGCAGCACATGCCCGCCGATCCGCTCGGCCGCGCTCGTCACGTCCTCGTACGTCACCGTCATCGAGATCCCCCTCCGAAGCATTTAGGAATTTTCCTAAGTCCCTATTCCTAACGTTCCTAAGCGCTATGTCAACGCCTGAGAGATGTCCGCCCACAGATCCTCGGGGTGCTCGATGCCCACGGCGATGCGTACCGTGCCCTCGCCGACCCCGTGCCTGGCCAGCTCCTCGGCGCTGAGCCCGCGGTGCGACGTGGTCGCCGGGTGCATGACCAGCGTCTCGACACCGCCCAGTGAGGGAGCCAGCAGCGCCAGCTTGATCGAGCTCATGAACTTCTCCCCCGCGGCGAGGCCGCCGACGAGGTCGAAGGCGAACACGCCGCCGAAGTCGGGCAGGAGCTTGGCCGCCAGTTCGTACGACGGGTGCGACGGAAGTCCCGGCCAGTGCACGGCGGCGACCGCCGGATGCTCGGCGAGCCGGGTGGCGAGCAGGCGGGTGTTGGCGCAGTGGCGTTCCATGCGCAGCGCCAGCGTCTGGATCCCGCGCAGCGTCAGCCACGCGGCGAACGGGTCCGCCGAGGCGCCCAGCTTGGTGGCGAAGTGCCACACCTTCTTGTACAACTCCTCGGCGGCGAACACCGCGAGGCCGCCCACCACGTCCGTGTGCCCGGACAGGTACTTGGTCGTGGAGTGGACGACGACATCGGCGCCGTGTTCGAGGGGACGGCACAGCATGGGCGAGGCGAAGGTGTTGTCCACGACGGACACGATGCCGAACTCCCTGGCGACGGCGCACATCCCGGGCAGGTCGGCGACCTGGGCGATCGGGTTGGCGATGGTCTCGAGGTAGACGAGCCTGGTCTCGGGGCGCACGGCGGCGCGCAGGGCGGCGGGGTCGTCCTCGGGCACGTAGGTGACCTCGATGCCGAACCTCGCGACCAGGTCGTTGATCATCCCGGCCGTCCCGCCGTACAGGGCCTTCTGGGCGATCAGGTGGTCGCCCGGCTTGAGCAGGCCCAGCAGTACGGTGTTGATCGCGCCCATGCCGGAGCCGGTGGCCAGGGCGGCGGCTCCGCCCTCCAGGCCGGATACGGCCAGCTCCAGCGCTCGGACGGTGGGGTTGCTGTAGCGCCCGTACACGAACGGGCCGTCGGGGCGGCCCATCGCGTCGGCCATCACCTCGGGGTCGTCGAAGACGAAGCCGGAGGTCTGGTAGATGGGCATCGTGATCGGACGGCTGGCCTCGATGGGTGGCTGGGGCAGATGCACGGCTCGGGTCTCGGGGTGCAGTTCGCTCATACAGCGAGAATGTCCCAAGATGTGGCTTTTTGTCAGATCCAATGATAGAGAATTGGTCCATGAATGGGGCCAATCTTGATGACCTCGTCGACCTGCTGGGCCGCTGGGCGTCCGGGCGCGGGCCCCTCTACCTGCTGCTCACCGGCCGCCTGCGGGCGCTCATCGACGACGGCGTACTGCCGCCCGGCGAGCAACTGCCGCCCGACCGGGTGCTGGCCAGGCGGCTGGCGGTCGGCCGGGGCACCGTCGTGGCCGCCTACGACCTGCTCCAGCAGGAGGGCCGCGTGGTGCGCCGCCAGGGCAGCGGCACCCGCGTCGCAGCCTGCGACCTGCCCTCGACCCGCGCCACGGACAGCGTCGTCGCCAATCCGCTGCTCCTGCACATCCTCCATCCCCCGGACGGCGTACAGCTGCTGACCTGCGCCGCCCCCGACGACCCGCCACCCGAGCTGATCGAGGCGTACCAGGAGGCGGCCGGCCGCCTCGCCGGCGTACGCGACCTGGGTTACCAGCCCGCCGGGAACCCCGCCCTGCGCGAGGCCGTCGCCGCCTACTACCGCGAACGCGGCGTGCCCACCACCGCCGGGGAGATTCTGGTCACGAACGGCGCGCAGCAGGCACTGACGCTGCTGGCGGGCCTGCTGGTCTCGCCGGGCGACACCGTGCTGACCGGGTCGCCGACGTACCCGGGCGCGCTGGAGGTGTTCAGGCACGCCGCCGCGGCCGTCCGCCCGGTGACGCTGGCCCCGGTCTCCGCCGAGGCGATGCGCGAACGGCCCGCCCTGGTGTACGCCGTGCCGACCGCCAGCAACCCGGCCGGCTCGATCATGGAATCGGCCGACCGGAGACGCCTGGCCGGGCTGGCCGCCGACTACGACGTGCCGGTGATCGACGACGAGGTCTGCGCGGAGCTCTGCTTCTCCGGCGAGATCCCGCCGCCGCTGGCCGCGTACGGGTCCGGCGAGCAGGTGATCACGATCGCCTCGCTGAGCAAGCTGGTCTGGGGCGGGCTGCGGGTGGGCTGGATCCGGGGGTCCGCGCCGCTGGTCTCGCGGTTGGCCCGGCTGCGGGCCGTACACGATCTGGGGGGCGAGGTCCTCGGCCAGCTCGCCGCCGCCACACTCATGGGGCGGCTGGCGGAGATCAGGCGGGCACGCGTACGGACACTGCGGGCGCGCCACGACCACCTCTGCGCCGAGCTGCGCGAACACCTGCCCTCGTGGGAGTTCGAGCCCGCGCGCGGCGGCCAGACGATCTGGGTACGGCTGCCGCGCGGCGAGGCCGACTCGTTCGCGCAGGTGGCGCTCAGGCATGGGGTGGCGGTGCCGCCGGGGCGCTCGTTCGACCCGCTCGGCGGGCATGCCGAGTACACGCGGCTGCACTTCCTGTTCCCCGAGGAGGAGCTGTCGCGGGCGGTCGCAGGTCTGGCGCGAGCGTGGCGCTCGTATGACGGCGCCCACGAGCCCGCCGCCCGCCACACGCTCATCGTCTGAGCCCTGCTTGGTTGAGTCCGGCTCGATGGAGTCCGCCGACAGCTGACAATGGCGTGGTCGGATCACCGTGTGCGCGAAAGTAGGGGCATGAACGTGACGTTCGTACTCGTGCACAGCCCGTCAGTGGGGCCTTCGACGTGGACGCCGGTGGCCGAGGCCCTGGGGCGCAGGGGCTATGCCGCCGTGGTGCCCGACCTGACCGGCGTGGCGCGGCACGGCTCGCCGTACTGGCCGAAGGTGGTGGAGGCGGTGCGCGCGGCCGCGCCCGAGACACCGCTCGTGCTGGTCCCGCACAGCAACGCGGGGCTCTTCCTGCCGGTGATCAAGGAAGGGCTGGGCGAGCGGGTGGTGTCGTGCGTGTTCGCCGACGCGCACATCCCGCCCCGTGACGGGCTGGTGCGGGCGGCGCAGGAGGCGTTCCTGCCGTTCCTGCGCGAGCTGGCCGACGACGACGGCGTGCTGCCGCGCTGGACCGACTGGTGGAGCGACGACGACGTGGCCGCCATGCTGCCCGACCTGGGGGTGCGCGCCACAGTGGTCGAGGAGCAGCCGCGCCTGCCGCTCGACTACTACACCGAGCCCATTCCCGTCCCCGCCGGATGGGACGCGGTCAGGTGCGCCTGCCTCTGGTACGGCCCGCCCTACGACAAGGTGGCCGAGGAGGCGCACGGGCGCGGCTGGCCCGTGCTGCGGACGCCCGGCGAGCACCTGCAGCAGGTCGTCGATCCCGAGGGGGTGACCGACGCGCTGCTGAAGCTCTCGCGGAAGTCGTGAATTCTTCACGGGCGCCGAACCTCACCTCCCGAAATAGTCGTACACATGACAGCAATTCACGTGGAAGAGGTCAGGAAGCGCTACGGGGACTTCACGGCGGTCAACGGCATCTCGTTCGAGGTGGCCGAGGGGGAGATCTTCGCCCTCCTGGGCCGCAACGGCGCGGGCAAGACCACGGCGATCGAACTGCTGGCCGGGTTCCAGCAGCCGGACGGGGGCAGCTGCCGGGTGCTCGGCCTCGACCCCGCGCAGGACCGGGCGGCCGTCAGGCGGCGCACCGGCATCATGCTGCAGGAGGCCGGGTTCTTCCCGGATCTGACCGTCGCGCAGACCGTCGACACCTGGCGTGACTTCACCGCCGCGCCGAGGCCCCGCGACGAGGCGCTGGAGCTGGCGGGCCTGCTGCCGAAGGCGGGCACCCGGGTGCGCCAGCTCTCCGGTGGCGAGAAGCGGCGGCTCGACCTGGCGCTGGCTCTGCTGGGCCGTCCCGAGGTCCTGTTCCTGGACGAGCCGACCACCGGGATGGATCCCGAGGCGCGCCGCAACACCTGGGAGGTCATCCGCGACCTGGCCGGGCAGGGCACCACGGTCCTGCTGACCACCCACTACCTGGACGAGGCGCAGCGGCTGGCCGCCTCGATGGCGATCATGGACGGTGGCGAGATCATCGCGTCCGGCGGGATGGCGGAGACGCTTGCCGCGCAGAGCGGGCGAGTGGCGTTCCGCCTGCCGCAGGGGACGGCACCGGACGACCTGCCGCTCCCGGTCACCTTGGAGGGCGAGACGGCCGTGTGCCGGGCGGCCGACCCCGATCTGGCAGCGCAGACGCTGCTGAGCTGGGCGGCCGAACGCGGTCTGCGCCTGGCGGGCCTGGAGGTCCGCACCGCCACCCTCGAAGACCTCTTCCTCGACCTGTCCAGGAGTGCCCGATGAGTTACGCCGCGACCTACCGGCTCGGCACCAGGCTGTTCTGGCAGGACCGGGCCATGCTGCTCGCCTCGGTGGTCACGCCCGTGGGGCTGAGTGTCGGCCTGCCGGTGCTCATGCGGCACGTGACGGCCGACGGGGTGGCCAACGCCACCCAGCTCTCCCAGGGCATGACCTCCATCCTGCTCTCGCTCACCGCGTTCATGAACGTCGCCGTGGCGCTGACCACGCGCCGCGACCAGCTGGTGCTCAAGCGGCTGCGCGCCACCGGCCTGACCGACGGGCAGATCCTCGCCGGCCAGATCGCCAGTACCGCCACGCAGACCATGATCCTGATCGCACTGTGCACGGTAGCGGTACGCCTGCTCGCCGATGTACCGTTCCCCGCGAACCCGCTGGTGTACGCCGGGGCGGTCGTCGCGGGCTCGGTCGTCCTTGCCACGCTCGGCGTCGCCTACACCGCCGTGATCCCGCGCACCGAACTGGCCGCCGCCGCCACGATGCCCCTCTTCCTGCTGGCCGCGATCGCCACCGGCGTGATGGGGCCGATCCGCGACGTCCTGCCCGCCTGGGTGGGATCCGTACTCGACCTGCTGCCCACCTCCGCCGTGGTGCACGCCATCCGGACGGGCGAGGTGGCGCTGCCCGCCCTGAACCTGGCCGTGTGGGCGGTGGTCGGCATCGTGGCGATCCGGCTCTGGTTCCGCTGGGAGCCCCGGCGGTCATAATAAGCCGGTCATGAACTCGTCCTCCGCGCAGCGGCTCGCCCGCGTCCTGATCACAGCCGTATCAGTCGCGTACTCGTTCATCGGGCTCATCTACTTCACCAGCGGCCCGCGCAACGGGTTCGTGGCGAGCGCGGCCGTGCTCGGCGTCGTCGTGACCCATTACCTGAACATGCGGGCGGGGTTACGGGGCGAGCGGCCACCTCTCTTCCCGCTCACGCTGGTGCTGCAGGCGGCCGCCACGTACGTGCCCGACTATCTGCTGCCGTCCGGCTGGTCGGCCGTTTCGGCACCGATGCTGGCCGGGACCCTGCTGGTCTTCCTGCCGCTGCGCTGGAGCGGTCCGCTGGTCGGCGCGATGGCGCTGTGGGACGGCGGCTCGATCTTCGCCTGGTCCGCCAACCCGGTCCTAGCTCTCTTCTACGGCCTCTCCGTATCCACCACCGGCGCGATGATCTACGCCATGGTCCGGTTCGTCCGCGTGACCGCCGACCTCGAATCCGCCAGGGCGGAGCTCGCCGAGGCCGCCGTACTCAAGGAACGTCTGCGCATCTCCCGCGACCTGCACGACGGGCTCGGCCGCAGCCTGACGGCGATCGCCCTCAAGGGCGACCTGGCCGCCCGCCTGATGGACCGCGACCCCACCGCGGCGCGCGGCGAGGTGGGCGAGCTGGTGCAGGTGGCCAGGGAGGCGGCGCAGGATGTACGGCAGGTGGCGCGGGGGTATCGGGAGCTGTCGCTGGCGAGCGAGGTGGATCGGGCGGTGGCGCTGCTGGAGTCGTCGGGAGTCGGGTGCCAGGTGCATCTGGTGGACGCCACGCTGCCGGCACGCTCGGAGGCGGCGCTGGCGTGGGGCGTGCGGGAGGCGGTCACCAACGTCCTGCGCCACAGCCGCGCCACCACCTGCACGATCAGCACGTCCCTGACGGAGGACCGGCTGCGGCTCGAAGTGGTCAACGACGGCGCCGATCACGATGGTCATGGTTCCGGCGGGGGGTTGACGGGGCTGGCGGAGCGGGCCGCCCAGGCGGGTGGGACGGCGGGCGCCGCCGCGACGGGCACCGGCGGATTCCGCCTGACCATGGAGGTGCCCGCGTGATCCGGGTGCTGCTGGCCGAGGACATGCACATGATCAGAGCCGCCCTGACGGCCCTGCTCCGCCTGGAATCGGACATCGAGGTCGCCGCGGAGGTGACCCGGGGCGACGAGATCGTACCCGCCGCCCTGAAGACCCGGCCCGACGTGGCGATCGTGGACATCGACCTGCCGGTGATCGACGGCATCACCGCCGCCGCCGAGCTACGCGGACGGCTCCCGTCGTGCCGCATCCTGGTGCTCACGGCGATGGGCCAGCCTGGCCAGGTGCGCCGCGCGCTCGGGGCGGGCATCGAGGCGTTCCTGATCAAGGACGCCCCCGGCCACCGCCTCGCCGACGCCATCAGGCGCACCGCCGCCGGACTCCGGGTGCTGGACGCGGAGCTGGTGGCCTCGGCGATGGAGTACGGCGAGAGCCCCCTCACCCCACGAGAGACCACCGTGCTGCGCGAGGCCGCCCGTGGCGCGTCGGCGGAGGAGATCGCCGCCCGCCTCCACCTGTCGGCGGGGACGGTGCGCAATCACCTCACGGGAGCGATCACGAAGACGGGCGCCCGCAACAAGATCGACGCCATCCGCATCGCCGAGGACGCGGGCTGGCTCCTTTGACGGTCAGCGGTCTGGTTCCGTTGACGGTCAGACGTCGGTGACGCGTACTCCGGCGTGGGCCTTGTAGCGGCGGTTGATGGAGATCAGGTTCGCCGTCAGGGCCTCGACCTGGAAGGCGTTGCGGAGCCGTCCGCCGTAGACGCCGCGCACGCCGGGAATGACCGACGCGAGCGCCTGCACCGTGTCGGTCGCCTCACGGTCGTCACCGAGGACCAGCACGTCCAGATCGACCTTGTCCACGGCCGGATCCATCAGCACCACCGCCGACACGTGGTGGAAGGCCGCGACCACCCGGCTGTCCGGCAGCACCGCAGCGGCCTGCTGGGCGGCGCTCCCCTCTTCGACGGGCAGCGCGTAGGCGCCCTGCTTGTCGAAGCCCAGCGGATTGACGCAGTCGACCACGATCTTCCCGGCCAACTCGGTACGCAGCGACTCCAGCAACGCCTTGTGCCCGTCGTACGGCACCGCCACGATCACCAGATCGGCCTCGGTGGCGACCACCGCGTTCTCTGCTCCCCGGGCGCCGGAGCCGATGGACTCGGCCGCCTCCTGGGCCCGCCCCGCGCTCCGTGACCCGATCAGCACCGGGTGCCCAGCCAGCGCGAACCGCCGCGCCAGCCCCTTTCCCTGGTCTCCGGTCCCGCCCAGAATCCCGATCGAAATGCCGCTCACAGTCGTGTCTCCGGTCATGTCGCATTCTTATCAGCCCGTTTTACCCCTGAGCACGCCGGGCCCCAGCCGAACACCAGCCGATCGACCACATGCGGCAGTTGACAGGGCTTACTAGATTGTCCCCTTCTTCAACGACCGCTTTCCCGGCGTTGTCCGGCCGGTTAGTTTCGATCACTAGATCTGGCATCTGATCGGACCTGCTCAGGGGCGCGATTCATCCCGCCCATGGCGCAGTCCATGCAGTGGAGGAACCCCCTGATGCGAGTTGTCCAGCTGTTAACCGCGACGGTCGCCGTCCTGGCCGGTTTGACCGGTTTGACCGGTTTGACCACCCCGGCCACGGCCCAGACCACGCCCACCCCCACGCCCGCCGACGCCACCCACACGCGACCCATCGAGGTCCGCCGCAACCACCCGGACACGCGGGTTCCTGTCGTCGTCCGGAAGTCCGGTGAGGCGCTCATCGACCTGAACGTGTCCGCGCCGGGCACGGACTGGGCGAAGGCGGGCGCCGAATCGGCCGTCGTATCCATCTCGGTCGACAACCGATATGTCGCCGACCTCGTGGTCTCCGGCGACCAGCCCCTTCACCGGCAACTCGCCCTGGGCCGGCTCAAAGCCGGAGTACATCAGCTGCGCCTGCACTTCGCCGACGAGCGCTCCGCAGCGGCGAGCAACTCAGTCGCGGTGGACACGCTGCGGGTCTCTACATACGCGCCGGGAAGCCCCGAATACCTGGTACTGCGATACGCACCCGTCGTCTATGGCCGCAACCTCGCCGCCCTCGGCAACCCGTACCAGAACGCGACCACCGACACCCCGCTCATCGCCTGGCATGATGCGGCACCGGCCACCACCCCGGGTCACACGAAGCTCACGTACTCGGTGGTGTGGAGCAACGAGGACGGCGGCACGAACACCCCCGCGCTGATGGCCCGCTGGGGCCGCACGACCGACATCGAGTGGATCTACAGCGTCGAAGTAGACCAGAACGGCGACCGGGTCGCGGGCAGCGACACCTACCAGGCCCCCGACCACCAGACGCTGCACTTCTCCGGCCGGTACGAGAACGACCACGCCCTCCTGCAGACCTGTACGTCGAACAACAACATGTGCGACACCGTGGACGACCCGATGCGGTTCTTCCTGTCGTACCTGCCGACGCTGCCAGCCAACCAGGCGCGCGAATACCTCATGGACGCCAACCCCTGGACGTACGAGATCATGGCCAAGGAGATGCTCCGCGAGGGCAAGATCGAGGCCCCCTCAGCCACCACACCGACCACGCCTGAGGTGAGCGACCAGCGCAACTACCTGTACGCGGTGGTCAAGAAGACCACGCAGCCGGCCAACGCGGGTTCGTCCTGGGTCGGAGTCTCGCTCGGTGTACGCCTGGTCAGTGGCGAGACCGTCTATCTGTCAAACCACGTGGACCCGACCTGGTCCCTCCAGCGCGACGACCCGGCGGCGACCACAGTGGAACTGCCCGCGGGCACGACGGCTGACGACATTGCCGAGGTAACCGCCCACCGCGTCGTGGTCGGCACGGACACCGGCGCCACCGTGCACGTCACCGGGATCAAGCGCGGCTTCCTCCTCGGCCAGGACTACCTCCCCCAGCAGTCGTTCCTGACCTGGAACGGCGACGTCACCCTCGACAGCACCACCACCTCGGCCGTCCTCTGGCACCGCTGACCCCCACCACGTGGCGGGGGGCGGCCCGCCCCCCCCCCCCCCCCCCGGGGCGGGCGGGAAGGGGTGGCCACCACACAGCGGAGGAGGCCGACCAGGAAAACAAACCACAGCCCCACCCCCACCCCCGC
>NZ_JBFAIF010000001.1:515947-1437217 GCF_040654555.1 Nonomuraea sp. NPDC050680
TCCCCCCGTCCCCCCCCCGCGGGGGGGGCCCCCCCCCCCCCCCCCCCCACGCCCGCGATGGGCGGCCTGGAAGGTGAAGCCACTTCTCAGCGGAGTAGGCCGACCAGTAAAGCACTCCACTGCGCATCCGCCTGCCCGGCATGCCATCGGTCGCTTTCGTCGACGATCCACGTGTTCGGCCCGATACGGATGCGTCGAATGAACCGCTGGCCGCCCGCCTGGCACAGTTCGTAGAAGGGGCTGCAGCACTCGCACGTACACGCGATTACGCGCACGCCACGGCTGTCGTCACGCGGCGCATTCCACACCAGCCGCTCGGTATGCGACCGCGCCGGGGACTTGTGCAGTGAGGAGGAAACCACACTTGGTCGACCATCCAGGACGCCCCGAAGCACCTCATTTCCGCCCTCCCGCCCTTGCCACACAGGCAGACGTACCGTTCTTCGTGGACATCTTCGCCCACACCACCCGCCGCCGATAACCCTCATCGCGCACACCCCACCCGGCCGCGACCGCCTCCACCAGCCACAACCCCCGGCCACGACACTCGTCGGCATCAGCGTTACGCACCCTGGGAACGGTCACCGCCCCTTCATCGATCACCTCGAGGTAGGCCGTCACGGCATCCACGGAGGAGATCTCCACCGTGACGAACCCACCAGGCTCGCCAGAAGCGGTATGCGCCACGGCATTCGCCACCAACTCACTGACCACCAGCCGGACGTCGTCCACGTCCTCGTGCCCGGCAACCGTCAGCACCTCCCCCACGCACCGGCGAGCCACCGACACCGAACGTTTCACTCCCGGCAGCACGATCTCAGCCAGGAACAGCCCGCTCATAGCTCCAGCTCCAGCATGCGACCCGGCGGACTCGCATCGAGCGTGTCCACCGGTCGAAGTGGGCCTCGCCCGCACGAGAACAGCCACCGCACTTCCCACGACCTGGCCCGCACTCGCGCCGGCCATCTCGTCGCCCTCGATGGGGTGATGAACGGCTCCTTGCCACGCAGTAACCGAACCAGGACAGGCACGCTCCACTGACGCAGAACGCGGGCCGCTCCCACCAGACAGAGGCATTCCTCTTGGCCTCGGATGGGTCCCGTCCGGTTACGCCTCATTGCTCCAACCGCCCTTCACCCGCGGGAACCAAATTGGGCCATTCGCCCTTATATGCGCACTATTAGATTCCGATATATCGCACTTTTCGCACCACGCCCCTCGGCGCTCGCCCGACAGACACAGGCGCGATCGTGCACAAATACCGTCATACAAAGCTGCACCATTTCTCGCAGCCATCCCGCCTTGCGGAGTCATCATGCGCTCACCCTGCGCTACCTGTCAATGCACTGTGCACTCCATAGGCGATCAGTGCAATTGATGGGATTGTCCATCGCTCACCTGACACACTGGCCTCCATGACATCGACCTACAGTCCGACAGTGAGACTGCGGCGACTTTCACGTGAATTGCGCAGAATGCGAGAAGAGAAAGGATTGACCCCCGAGGCCGCCGCCGCTCAACTCGGCTGGAGCCGAAGCAAGGTAAGCAGAATAGAAACCGGCCGTACCATGGCAAGTCGTTCCGACGTTTCCGCCATCTGCGATCTGTACGGGGCCAATTCAACGGACCGCGCCGGACTTATACAGCTCGCAAGTGAGGTTCGCCAGCGCGGATGGTGGACGGCTTATGCCGACGTGTTCACCGGCTCCTATATCGGACTGGAGGACGAGGCAGCTCTGATCCGCCAGTGGGAAGTCCAGCTCATCCCAGGTCTCCTCCAAACCGAGGACTACTCCCGAACCGTGATCGCCATGCATCGCCCCGAGGACGACGCCCAGCGCCGCGTCATGGCGCGGATGGCGCGACGTACGCTGCTCAGCCAACCGACCGCACCGAATCTCAACGCCATCCTGGATGAAGCTGTCCTCCGGCGCCCGATCGGAGGCCGCCGAGTGATGCACGAGCAACTGGAAGCGTTGCTGATTGCAGCCAGGCGGACGAACGTAACAATCCAGGTTCTTCCTTACCGCGCAGGCGAACACGCAGGCCTGGAAGGGGCATTCACCATCCTCAGCTTCTCCGACGAGAACGATCCCAACGTTGTCTACGTCGAGGGCACAGCAGGTGACATCTACGTCGAAAGCACCGAGCAGGTCGAGCGTTGTACGCTCATATTCGAGCGCATCCGCGGTGCGGCCCTGTCCCCGGAGGACTCCCTGAGGCTCATCTCGGAAACCAAGGAGGATCTCTCCCATGATTGATCTCTCACAAGCCGATTGGCACAAGAGCAGCCACAGCGGCAGCGGCAACAACTGCGTCGAGGTGGCTAGCAACCTGCCGAACGTTGTCGCAGTTCGGGACAGCAAGGATCGTAGTGGACCGGTATTGATCTTCACCCCAGGCGAGTGGCGCGCTTTCATGGCGGGCGCCAAGAACGGGGAGTTCGACTTGGCTTGATCCCGGCATGGCTCAGTCGTAGCGAGGATTTCGCCGTCCCAGGCAGCGCGCTGCCCGTCGCCGACGTCACCTGTAGCACGGACAGAGCGTGGGCTGCCGCATCCCGCTGGTGAGGCTGTCGCGCCGCGATCAGTTGTCGAGGTAGCGCAGGATGGCCAACACCCTGCGGCTGTAGCCGGAATCGCGCGGCAGGTCGAGCTTGTCCATGATGGCGTTGATGTGCTTTTCGACGGTGCTGAGCGACACGTGCAGGCGTTCGGCGATCGCCGTGTTGACGTACCCTTGCGCGAGGTGCCGGAGCACCTCAGCCTCGCGCGAGCTCAGCCTGCTCAGCTGGTCGGCGTGCGTGGTGCGGAAGAGCAGCTGGCGGACCACCTCTGGGTCGAACACCGTGCCACCCGCGTGTACCCGTTCCAGCGAGTCCAGGAAGTCGGCCACCTCCGAGACCCGATCCTTGAGCAGGTAACCCAGCCTCTTGGTGGCTCCCGCGAGCAGTGTGGCCGCGTACGCCTTCTCCACGTACTGGGACAACACGAGCACGCCGACGTCGGCGTGGCGTTGGCGGATCTCCAATGCCGCCCGCAGCCCTTCGTCGGTGTGCGTCGGCGGCATGCGCACGTCGACCACGGCCACGTCGGGATGATGCCGTTCGACGGCGTCGAGCAGCGTCAGCCCGTCACCGACGGCGGCGACGACCCTATGCCCGGCATCGGCGAGCAACCGGATCAGACCTTCCCGGAGCAGCACCGAGTCGTCGGCCAGGATCAACCGCAAGGGACCTCCTTGGGCAGCATGGCCGCGATCTTGGTGGGGCCGCCTTGTGGGCTGTCGACGGTGAACCCGCCGTCGAGGGCCAGGATGCGTCTGGCCAGCCCGGACAACCCTCCGCCTGAGGGGTCGGCGCCGCCCTTGCCGTCGTCAGAGATGGACACACTCACCGTCCGCTCGTCCTCGGTCAACATCACGAGGACGTCATGCGCGCCAGCATGCTTGATCGCATTGGTGATCGCCTCACGGGCGACGAAGTACAGGGCCGTCTCGACCTCGGAGACGGGCCGATCGGCCAGCCCGTAGTGCACGGTCACCGGCACACTCGACCGCTCGGCCACCCCCGCGAGCGCGGCGTGCAGGCCCAGCTCGTCCAGCGCGGTCGGATAGATCCGCCAGGCGACGCTGCGCAGCTCGTCCAGGAGCTGGCGGGATTCGGCGTAGGCCTGGGCGACCAACTCGCCGATCCTGGCCGGGGCGGCGCTGTGCTGGGCACGGCCGAGCAGCATGGCGAGCGCCACGCCGCGTTGCTGCACGCCATCGTGCAGGTCGCGCTCGATCCTGCGCCGCTCGTCGTCCACCGCCCGGACGATGCCTGAACGAGTCGTGGTCAGCTCGGCGATGCGCCGGCGCATCAGCTCTTGCCTGCCTGGCCCGAGAAACCGGTCGGCGAGCCGGCGTTCGGCAGCGCCGACGGCGACGGTTCCGATCACGATCAAGGCCAGCAGGAGCCCTGCCGTGGTCAGTCCGACGACCCCGCTG
This sequence comes from Nonomuraea sp. NPDC050680, assembly GCF_040654555.1. Taxonomy (NCBI): domain Bacteria; kingdom Bacillati; phylum Actinomycetota; class Actinomycetes; order Streptosporangiales; family Streptosporangiaceae; genus Nonomuraea; species Nonomuraea sp. NPDC050680. Next base: position 519,935 of record NZ_JBFAIF010000001.1, read on the forward strand.
TCGGTGATCAGCTTCACGCCGGGAAGGTTGACCGGCACGGATTCGCCCTCGCCCGTCGCGATGGCCCACAGCCCTCCGAACAGGAGCAGGCCGCTGAGGAACAGCCCGGCCGCGAGGCCGCACCCTGCCGCGACGCCCAGAGTGGCGCGAGCGGTGAGAAAGCCGTAACCGCCGCCCGCCGAGGCCGTGTCGTGGGCCAGCCACGTGGCCAACCGCGCGCGTTCGAGTGCCATCAGCCGGGCCAGGCCCCGGTCGGCGGCGGGCCGCGTGGACGCGATCAGACGGGCCGGCCAGGCCACCCAGAGGAAGACCAGTTCGACGATCCCGAGAGCCGTGCCCATGAGCACACCGACCAGGGTGCGCGCGAGACGGCTACCTGACATTGTCGGCAGCCTAGGCATCGCGCCGCCGCAGTACCGCATGGCCCGCTACCAGCGCCCCCACCGTCCATGCCAGCAGCCAGGCCAGCCCTTCCCCCGCGCTGTAGGGGATCGGGCCGCCGGTCAGGTTGTCGGTGCTGCCCATGAAAGCCAGACCGGCGAACAACGGCATGCGCAACGAGACCTCCAAAGCCGCCTGGCTGCCCGTCGTCAGCAGCATCAGCGGCAGGCCCATCAGCAGCATGAACGCCACGGTCAGGGTTCCCGCGGCACTGCGTACCGCGGTGCCCACACCGATCGTCATCACGGATATCAGGGCGTAGAAGAGCCCCATGCTGAGGAGGTCGCGCACGACCTCGTGGAGTGGCAGCACCGCAAAACCACCGAATACGTCGACGGACAACACCGTGTAGACGACCGCCGTGGACACGCCCCCGGACAGCACTCCTGCGGCGAACATCACCGGCACCACCGCCAACGCCTTGGCGGCCAGCATGCGGCCGCGAATCGGTGTGGCCTGCAGCGTGCTGCGGATGCCGCCCGACGCGTACTCCGAGGTGATCACCAGCATCGCCAGCGCGACCAGCGCGAACTGGGCGAACGACGTCGCCGACACCACCGGCTCACTCGCCGTAAGGCGTGCCCCTTTGACGCCTTCGCGCAGCATGTTGGTGGCGGTGCTACCGCCGAGCGTCACGGCGCTGACCACCATGAGCACCATCGCACCGGCCAGGCACCACCAGGTGGAGCGTACCGACCACAGCTTCACCCATTCGGCGCCGACCGCCTGACCCAACTGTCTGACACTCATGTTCACGCCCCCGCTTTTCGTACGCCGTACTCCACGCTGCTCGCCGTCAATTCCTGGTAGGCCTGCTCCAGCGAGGCTTCGCGGGTGCGCAGTTCGTGCAACCGGATACCCGCATCGTGCGCCAGGTCGCCGATGCGCTCGATGGCGACGCCGGTGGCGACGAGCTGGTTCTCTTCGAGCCGTTCGACCGTGATGCCGGCCATGCTCAGCCGAGCCGACAGATCGGCCGCATGCGGAGTACGTACGACCACGGCGGTCAGGGAACTGCGCGCGATGACCTCCGTCAGTGGCGCGTCCATGATGAGCCGTCCCTTGCCGATCACGATCAGATGGTCGGCGGTCAGCTGCATCTCGCTCATCAGATGGCTGGAGACGAACACGGTCCGGCCCTCCTCGGCCAGCGAGCGCATCAGGTGACGCACCCAGCGCACGCCGTCGGGGTCGAGGCCGTTGACGGGTTCGTCGAACATCACCACCTCGGGATCGCCCAGCAGCGCGGCCGCGATGCCGAGCCGCTGGCTCATCCCCAGCGACAGCGCACCGGCCCGCTTACGCGCCGCATCCGCCATCCCGACCTGCTCCAGGACCTCCGCCACCCGCTTGCGCGCGATGCCGTTGCTGCGCGCCAGCGCCACCAGATGCGCGTGTCCACTGCGTCCGGGATGCAGCGCCCGCGCGTCGAGCATCGCGCCGACCATCCGCAGCGGGTTCCTGATCTCGTGGTACGGGACGCCGCCGATCAGCGCCGTGCCCGCGGTGGGGTGATCAAGCCCCAGAATCAGGCGCATCGTCGTCGACTTGCCCGCCCCATTCGGCCCCAGGAAGCCGGTCACCGTGCCCGGCCCCACCTTCAGCGACAGGTCGTCGACGACCATCCGGTCACCGTAGCGTTTGCACAAACCCTTGAGACTGATCACACCGGCCAACGCTAGGCAGCCGCCGAGACCGCCACCATGGAGGCGAACCTCCGACTTCAATGGCGGAAACCCGTAACTCACACCAAGGGCCTACATAAGAGTGCGTTCCCGGACTATGTGGTGCGGGAGGGGACGGCTCGCTGGACGATGAGGGCCGCGGTGAGGCATATGGCTCCAGCGACTGCCATTCCAGCTGAGGGGCCGAGAGCCGCCATCATCCCGGTGGCAGCGGCCAGGGTGACAGTTTCCAGGCTCATCCGCGTCGTACTGAACAGCGCGGCGCCCGCCCCTCCACGCTGGGAGGGCACATAGCTGAGCGCTTGCCCGTCCGGGACGCCTTCGGTCAGCCCAAGACACAGCCCGATAACCCCGGCCGCGACGAGAAGGGCGGCAGGATGGTCGGTCACCTGAAGGATGACGGCGGTGACGGTGCAGGCGAACAGGGCGGTTGTCACTATCTGCCGTGCCAGTCGGCGCGCGAGCCGAGCGGCAAGAAGCGGAAGGACCGTTGATGGCACGGTCAGCAGACTGAGCATGATCGCCGCCTCGCCTGGCCCCATGTTCTGGACAGCGCCGAGCTGAGGGAGCACGGTCAATCCCACCACGAGCATCCCCATGAAGGCACCCGTCGCCACGGCGTACGCGCGATAGGCGGGGATCCGCAACAAGTCCACGGGGATCGCGGGATCAGCCGCGCGCCGTTCCACGCGGATGAGCCCGGTAGCGCTGACCGCCGCGACGAGGACGAGTCCACCCGACCCCCACCACGGGACTCCGGCTCCAAGGCCCAGCCCGAGCGCGGTCACCACGGCGGCGATGGTCACCCCGAAGAGGACAGCGCCGGCAAGGTCGAAGTCATCGGACACGTCGGGGCTGCGAAGTCCCGGAAGCCCGAGCGTGGCCAAGGCCGCGATAGCGGCGACAAACCCCGGCACGACGAAGACGAGCGGCCAACCTCCGATGGCCATCAGGGCCTGGGCGACGACCGGTCCCAGCGCCAGGCTGCTGCCCAGCACGGCGCCCGCGTAGCCGTACACCCGACGCCGCTCCTCCGGCGGGTACACGGCCAAGACCATCGAAGAGCCACCGGCGGCGCACATGGCCGCCCCGACGCCGGCGACCGCGCGAAGGGCTACCAGAGACGACAGGTCCGGCGCGAGAGCGGACAAGACCCCAGTGGCTGCGACGACGATGTTGCCGACAGCGAAGAACCGGCTGCGGGCAGTACGATCCGCAGTCACCCCCGCGAGCAGGAGGGCCGCAGCGAACAGCCCGTTGTAGGCGAGGACGATCCACGGACCCAGGGCACCCGCACCGGGCAGCTGCGCGGTCGCGTCGGGGACAGCCGCTGTCGCGCCGGTGATGGCAAGTGGGAACACTGCGGTAGAGATGAGGTCAGCGACAAGGACGCGCCGACGTTGACGAGAAGACAAGGCGAACATGGGTGCGCTCCGGAACAAGGAAATCCGAGCGCCACGAAAGCGCTCCTGGCCAAGGGGTCAGGAGCGACGGCGAGAACTGGGGTTTTGCGCCGTCGCTCTCAGCGACGGCGCACCTTGTCTGTCTTCGGCACGAGCACACGCTAGCAGCAGGCCGTTCATGAGGAAGTGACCAGGTCGTGAGCGGCCTCGGCGAAGGCGCGGACCCGGGCGGTGGCGCCATCGGCCCGCCACAGCAACCCCCATAGCAGTGGCGGGGCATCGCTGATTCGGACGTAGGCGACGTCGGGGCGCGCGTAGTAGCGCCTGGCCTGGGCTCCGACGGGGAAGGCGCCGTGCCCGGCGCCGATGAGGGTGAGCATCTCGTTGAACGTCGACGCCGCGGGTCCCGGCTCGATCGGCCGCCCGTTGGGCGTGGTACGCGGAGTACGGTCCTGTCGCAACGAGACGGGCAGGGTGTCCGGCAACTGAAGCAGCTTCACCCTGGCCAGATCATCGAGCGAGACCGACGTACAGCCTGCGAACGCATGCTGGGACGGCACAGCCAGCATGCGCGCCTCGGACACCAGTACCGGACCGGTGACGATGCCCGGCTCCTCGATGGGGAACGTCCCCAGCGCGAGGTCGATCTGGCCGTCACGCAGCCAGGGCATGAGATCGACCATCTGCGCTTCGCGAAGCTGAACCTCGCAGTCCGGCAGACGCCGGTGGAACAGCTCGGCGGCCCCAGCGAGCAGTTGCCCGCCCGCCGCACCGACAAAGGCCACCCGCAAGGTGCCAGTCAGGCCACGGCCGACGTCGATCGCCCGCGCAAATGCGGCGGCGATCTGATCCCAGGCCGGCCGGACCTCCTCATATAGCTGCCGCCCCGCCCTGGTCAGCTCCACGCGACGACTGGTACGGATGAACAACGGCACCCCGGTCCGGCGCTCCAGCTTGGCGATCGTCTGGCTGATCCGGGCGGTCGACACGCGCAGCCGCTCAGCGGTACGGCCGAAATGCAGCTCCTCGGCCAAGGTCAGGAACGCGTCCAGTTCATGCCGCTCGAGCATCTCACCCCAGATCGTTAACCCTTGCTTCACGATCCTTCCACAAGGCCGCGTTGATCGGCCCCTCGCGCCAGGCAAAAGTGGACCGCACCAGCCACCCTCTCTTGGGAGCAAGCCATGTACGTCAACCACTGAACGCGCCCTCTCCGCCCTGACGAACGACACGAACGCCCTCCTCCGGGAACTGCGGGACCGCACCGAGATCCTGGACGCGCTGTACCGTTTCGGCCTGGGCCAGGACCTCCAAGACAAGGCCCTGTTCGTCTCCGCCTTCGCCGCCGAAGCGGAACTCGACTTCCGCCCCGCCGCCGCCAAGTGGGGCAGCCGGCCACCGGTGATGTCCGGACGGGACACCATCCTGACCATGTTCACCGGCCGGGTGGAAACCACCCACCAGGTCACCAACCCCCGCATCACCATAGACGGGGACACCGCGCGACTGACCGCCCTGGTGGAGGCCCAGCATGTGCTCGCCGCCGACCACGCCGTCTTCGCCCTGCTGAAGAACGACGCCGATCTGGTCCGCGACGCCGAGCGCTGGGTCATCCGCCGCCTGCGCATCGACAACGCCTGGTACACCGGCGACCCCACCGCGATCTTCGGCGTCTGACGAACGCCCCTACCACCCAGATCGGAGAAAGATGAACAACAAGCTGAACGACCTGCGCGCTCTCGTCTGAGGACGCATCCTGCTCCCCGGAGACGACGGCTTCGACCAGGCCCAGCGCCCCTGGAACCTGGCCATCGAACAGTCGGTTCCCGCCGTGGTGGAGGCGGCCGACGCCACCGACGTCGCGGCCGTGGTCCGCTATGCCCACACCTGCGGTCTGGCCGTTGCGACCCAGCCCAACGGCCACGGCGCCACCCCGGACCTCGATGGCGCCATCCTGCTGCGTACCCGGCGTCTGAACACCCTGGAGATCGACACCGCCGCCCGGCATGCCCGTGTCGGCGCGGGCGTGTCCTCGGGCAGCCTCCAAGCCGCCGCCGCGCCGCATGGCCTGACCGGCCTGAACGGCAGTTCCCCGGTCGTCAGTGTCGCCGGCGTCGCCCTCGGCGGCGGACTGAGCTGGTTCGGCCGCAAACACGGCTGGGTCGCCGACCACGTCACCGCCTTCGACATCGTGGACGCCGAAGGCCGGCAGCGACGGCTCACCGCCGACACCGACACCGACCTGTTCTGGGCCCTGCGCGGTGGCGGCGGCTCCTTCGCCATCGTCACCGCCCTCGAACTCGCCCTCCACCCCGCTCCGCACCTGTACGGAGGGCGCATGTTGTGGCCCATCCAGCACGCCTCGGAGGTGATGGACGCCTACCGCCAGATCACCGCCCCCAACGACCTCACCCTCTGGCTGGACCTGCTGCACTTCCCCGGCTCCGAACCCATGATCGCCATCGACGCCACCTATCTCGGCCCCGCCACCACGGCCCGCGCCCTGCTCAGCCCCCTGGACCACCTGCCCCACCCCCTAACCGACAGCAGGCGCCCCATGAAGATCACCGAACTCGGCACCATCACCGCCGAACCCACCGACCCCGGCGCGGGCTCGTCACGCGGCGAACTGCTCGCCGACCTGGATGACAGGGTGGCGAGGACCCTGCTGGCCGAACCCATCGCCCCGCTGATGAGCGTGCAGATACGCCACCTCGGCGGTGCTTTCGCCCTCCCGTCCGAGACTCCCCATGGCCCGCTGACCGAGCCCTACGCGCTCTACCTGTTCGGTGTCCCAACCGACCCGGCGACCGCCGAGGCCGTCACCGCCAGGCAACGCGCACTCACCGACGCCCTCCCCATCAGCGGACGCAAGCCCTTCACCTTCCTCAGCCTTGGCGAGACACCGGCCGACGCCTTCACGCCGGCCGCATTGAACCGCTTGCGCGGCCTCAAACGCCACCACGACCCGCACGACACCCTCCGCGCCAACTTCCCCATCCTCAGCTCAACGCATCCATCCGTCCCCCGCCTCCAGCGAGACGCCATCGACACCTTCAGCACCACCCTCGACGGACCGACGAGCGCCGGGCGGCAACGGCGACGGCCTCCGTCCGCTGACGTTGCCCACTTCTCTCCACGGCATCAGCGGTTTGAACCCTCTCCGGTAATTCCGTAAATCACTTGATCTTGTGGATCGTATGCAGTTATCCCATACCTCGACGCCAAGTCGATCAGAACCGAAGAGGCTTCATTGGAACGCGACTTGCGACTACGGGACATCTATCTATTCGTTACTTTCGTGATGCCGAGCCCGGCTCTTCACCCAATAGATCATGCGATCCGCCGACCCGATTGACTTCGGCTCCGGTTCACCAATTTTGATCGTGTATTCGATCAATGGGTGATCACCGGAAAAAAGGGCATCCAGCTCGAACGTGGCTTCTTCGGCATCGCCTTCAAGTTCACTCGATTGGCGATGAGTCCAGAAGATAAGTTCTACGCGCCCCTCTTCAACGCGCACAGCCACGGCAATCACATCATTCGAGATCAAACCAAGGAGTGCCTGCACCGCAAGAAGCGTGATCTCGTTCTCGCGCTGGTGTCTTTGGTTATCGATCATGGCGCACTCGCATTAGGGTTCATCGGCACAACACTCGGACTCTTGGTCCCCTTGATCATGAAAATGTTTGTGGGCACTCCGAGACGATTCATTGCTGGATTGTTGTCGTAGCCCACGACGGAGCGGACTCTAATTTGAACATTGCCCGTCTTGGTTATTCCCATGATCTCCGCCGATCCTGAGTGATAGGCGTCGAGCACAGCCTGCGCGTCTGCGTGAGAATTGAAATAGCCACCGCCTCTGTATCCGTTCCCTCCGAGGATGTGTCGATCCTGCTTCTGCCTGCTGATAGTCGATTTAATCTTCGGCAATTCGACGATATTGCCGGTGGAGTCGGCAATAAACCGCGGGCACGACGAGTTATGCACCAGAACTGGCGTAGAGCCTGCGAACACATAGTACGTGTGCAGGTCGGCCACCGTCAGGTTGTAGACGCGCTGGTCAGCAGCAGTCGACTTCTCGAGCGCAGCAATCTTTAGGTAGGCGCCCTGGCTGGTCTGCAGCCACTGCCCTGGCCGAAGCGTGCCTGCCTGCTCCCACTGCCGAGCGGTCGGCGCCCAGAAGGGGTGACCGTCGGTGGCAGTAACCATGCCGGTCTCGCTGCCTTGATCGCCATCGCTGTCCACCGTCACCCGCACCAGATTCTTAACACCTTTACTGGTGATCGGAGTGATGACGGATTTTGCCTCGCTCTTGCCTGTTTTTGGATCGGTCGCAACGACTTTATCGCCGACCTTTATTTCTTCAATAGACTTCTTGGCCCCGTCGGCCATGAGCACCCTTGTGCCAGGAACGAAGCTACTGCAAGGGTGCTTTACCCCCGACACAAAGGCCTTTCCTACGGCTCTAAATCCACCGCGCAATGCGGCCTTTGCAATGCCGCCGATGCCGGTGATCGCATCGATGGCGTAGCCCGCATCTTCGGTCTCCTCGACACGCCCTTCACCACAGTCAGAATAACGCCTGCATAGCTCCGCCTTATGTTTGGCGCGCTGCTCCCGTTGCCGGAAGTTTTCGCCGGCCTCTTTCTTGTCGCGTATTTGTGCATCGCGGGCCCGCTGCTGGTTGATCTTTCGCTGCTGATCGGCTACTGCACGGTTGTGTGTCTTCTGAAGTTTGATCTCCCATGTCTTCTTTTTCTGCCCGCTGGCCTTGTGCGTCTTGGAGAAGGTGTTGTCGGATTTGGCGTTGCCGGTGTCGACGCGGCGGCCGTCGGGGTCGGATTGGGTGATGGGGTCGTTGGCGGCGTAGCTGTAGGGGTTGGCCCATTCGGGGGTGCGGAGGTCGAGTTCGGGGTCGGTGGAGATGAATTTGGCGATGGCGGGGTCGTAGTAGCGGGCGCCGAGGTAGTCCAGGCCGGTGGCGGTGTCTTCGATCTTGCCGAGGAAGCCGCGGTCGGTGAAGGGCAGGTCGTCGCCGCCGCGGCGCTGACCGTACGGGAGGTAGCGTTCGCGGTTGATGGTGCCGGTGGTGGCGTTGATGGCCAGTTGGGTGCTGCCGTGTTGGCCGGCGAGCAGCCAGGTGACGCCGGTGGCGTCGCGCATGGCGATCGGCGATCCGTCGCTGGCGCTGTAGTAGCGCTTGCCCGCGACCAGGCCACCGGACAGCCGTAGTTCCATGGCGCCGAGGTAGAGGGTGGTGCTGCCGTCTGGGTCGCGGCGGATCAGCCGCTGCCCGTCGGCGTCGTAGACCATCGAGGTCTGCTTGCCGTCGACAGTTGCCTGGGTGAGTTGGCCGAGTTGGTCGAAGTCGAAGGTGGCCTGCTTACCGGCCACGGTGCGGGCTGACAACTGCCCGGCGTTGTCGTAGGCGTAGGTGTCGGTGCCGCCAGGTCGGGTGATGGAGGTGACGGCGTTGGGCCGGACCGCGGTGGCGCCGGGGGTGGGGTAGGTGTAGATGGCGGCCTGGCCGTTGTCGGTCAGGCTGGTGATGTTGCCGACCTTGTCGTAGGCGTAGGCCTGGGTGTAGGGATCGAGGCCCTTGGCGTCGCCTGTCCCGGTGCACGAACTCACGGTGGTGGTGTAGGCGGTCTTCAGCCGGAGCAGGCCGTCGTAGGTGAAGCATTCGGACTGGCCGTCGGTGCTGCCGGGGATGGCCGAGGCGGCGTCCAGGACGCGGGTGATGGTACCGGCGACGTTGTAGCTGTAGCGGTCGTCTTGGATGGTGTCGGGGGTGCTGGTGTCGGCCTTGGTCTGGGTGGAGACCCGGGAGAGCCAGTCGGTGATGGTGTCGCGTTCGAGGGTGCGTTTGATTTGACCGGCGGCGCCCAGCGAGCGGGTGGCGAGTTTGCCGGTGGGGGTGAAGGCGGTGTCCTTGACGTAGGTGAAACCACCGGCCAGGTCAGAGGTCAGGCCCTTGGCGAAGCCGAGGTCGGTGTAGGCATAGGTGAGCTTCTCGGCGGCTAATCCGCCGGCCTCAGGCAGGCTCTGCTCGCGCAGGTTGCCGGCCGGGTCGTAGGCGGAGGTGAAGGTGTAGTCGCGGCCGAGGTTGCCTTCGCTGCCGGGGATGGTGAGTTTGGTGGCGGTCGGCCGGTAGTCGCTGTCGTAGGCGGTGACGGTCTGGGTGTAGGCCTGGCCTGCGGTGTAGCGAGTGGCGGCGCCGGGCTGGCCTTTGGCGACGGTGTCGTAGCTGAACTCGGCGAGTTTGGTGCCGGTGGACACCTCGCCGGACCATTGGATGGTGCGCCGGCCCAGGTCGTCGTAGCTGTTGGAGATCTTCTGGTTCTTGCCGTCGATGCTGAAGGCCAGCTGCCCCGCCAGGTCGTAGCCGTAGCTGGAGGCACCCGCGTCCGGATCGGTAGCGGCGGTGCGCCGGTTCAGCCAGTCGAAGGTGTAGGTGCGGACGTCGCCGTTGGCATCCGTCATCTTCGTGAGGTTGCCGTGCAGGTCATAGCCGTAGCTGGTGTCCTGGTGGGCGGTGGCATCCGCCCACTCCTCGACCTTCACCGCACGGTCGAAGACGTCGGTGACGGTGGCGGTCTTGCCACCGACGGGCGGTGTGACCTCGGTGCGGTCGGCGCCGGGGTAGGCGGTACTGGTGCGGCGCAGCTCCGTGTCGAGGTGGTAGGCGATCGAGGCGACCGGGCGTTCCTGGTCGTCGTAGACGGTCTTGGTCCACTGCGGCAGGCTGGTCGTCGTGGGGTTGAGCAGCCCGCTGCCGGGCTGGCCGGTGTTGTGCACCGGTTCGGACACCGCGCTGGTCAGGCCGCGCGGGTCGTAGGTGGTGGCGGTGACGATCCGGCCGCCGGATGGCGAGTCGGTCTGCGCCTCGCGGGCCCGGCCTAAACCGTCCTCGTAGCTGATGGCACTGGTGTACGTCGTGCCGGTCAGCAGCTGCTTGACGGTGGTTTTGATCGGCGCGGTCGGCTGGCCCAGCCAGCCGTTCCAGGCGATGTCGTAGGCCACTGTCGTGCTGGGTGTGCCGCCGCTGCGCGGCTGGCCCGGCTTCCATAAAGCGGTGGTACGGCCGAGCGCGTCGTAGTCCATCTCGGTGGTCTTGCCGTTGGCGTCGGTGACCGCGACCGCCTCACCCAGGCGGTGCGACAGCCGGGCGGTGACGGTATGGCCGAGCGGGTTGGTCGTCGTGACGCCGGTGGCGGGCCAGCCGACGGGCGGGGTGTAGGTGGTCGAGGTGGTCTTATTCAGCGGGTCCACGCTGGTCAGCTGGCGTCCGTACTCGTCGAAGGTCGCCTTGACCGTGGAGATGGTGGACGCGTTGGCGTAAGTACGGACCTCGGTGGGGTTGCCGTCGCTCGGCTTGTTGGTGGCCGGGTCGGTGCCCAGGTCGTACAGGCTGACGGTCTTGCCGATCAACGCACCGGCGGCGCAGTCGTCGCCCGAGCGCTCCTCCACCACTGACGGGAAGTCGAGCAGCCACTGACCGGCGTCGGCGTTGCGCGCATACGTGGTGGTGGTGCACGTATTGTCGGTGGTGACGCCGTCTTGGCCGTAGTCGTTGACCTTGTTCGGTAGACCGTCGGCGTTGTAAGCGGTCTTGGAGTCGGTGTAGCGCCAGGCGCCGCCGGTTATCTTGTCGCGGGAGCGCTCACGCGTCTGCAGCACCAGGGCGGGATCCATGGCGCCGGGCCCGTTGCCGGTGGTCTGGATCGTGTACTCCCACCGGGTGGAGTCCACCTCGGTGTAGGCGCGCGGGCTGAGTGCGGTCATCTTCCACGACTGCTCCTGCAGCACGTTGCCCTGCAGGATGGGCTTGTCCACCAGGGTACCGCCGTCGAAGTCGGTGACGGTCTCTCCGGTGCCGCGCAGGAAGTTGCGGGTGGTGACGGTGTAGCCGGCCGGGTCGGTGCCCGTCCCGTCGATGGTGCGCACCTGGCTGTAGCCGCGCCAGTCCGAGGTCGGCGGAGCCTGGCCGGGCTCGGCGAACTGGATTGGTTTGGTCCAGCGCGGGCTGCCGATGAACTCGTACTGATGCACCATGTCCGGCGAGGCGCCGACCATGTCCCGTTCGACGACCTTGACCGCGAGCTGCTTGAAGAAGCGCGACCAGCTCTCATAATCGGATTCGGGATCGCTGTAGTCGACGTCGTAGCAGTCACCGGTCTTGTCGGTGAAGTAGTTGGAGCCGTCACGGCCCTTGCCGCCGCCGCACGCATCGGCTTGGCCGTAGGTGACCTCGGTGCGGCCGCCCATCCCGTTGCCGATCGCGGCGATGCGCGGCACCATCCGCCATGACAGCAGGTCGGTCCAGTCCGACATGGAGTCGTAGTCCATCTTGCCGGCCAGCATCACCGCGTCGAAGTCCAGCGGCGGTAACGCCACCTCTTGGGCGGCGGCCAGCCCGACGTGCTGCACGGTGTCCAGCCACAGCGCCGGATCGTCGGCCGGCCCGAAGTCGGTGCGCTGGTAGATCCACGTCTGTGCCAGGTCCAGCCGGTCCACCGGATCCCACCCGTTCGAGGTGGGGTTGAGCGACTCGGTCAACACCGAGGTGAGTTTGCGGGTGGAGAAGAAGCCGATCGCGCTGTTGGCGCAGCCGGCGGCCTGTGCGCACTGCAGGTCGGTCGGCACGTCCACGCCGCCGCGATCGGCGGTGGTGAAGGTGGTACGCGCGGTCGGCACGCTGCCGGGCACCTGGGTGTTGTGGCCCCACTGCACCCTGGCCAGCGTGCCGCCCCGGTCATAGGGCAACACCCGGTACAGCTCGTGCGCACACGAGGGCAGGCAGAAGTAGTTGCTCTCCCGGTTGTAGGAATAGTCGATCACGTTCTCGTTGGAGTCGAGCTCCTGATCCAGGTTCCACCGCCACACCCCCGTACAGGTGGGCGGGATCGCGTCGTTGAGGTAGCGGTCGTAACACGGCTCGCCCGAGTCGTTGCCCACGTACGGCACCTGCCACTGGGCGTCCTTGGTGTAGCCGAACCGCCACACCGTGCCGTCCTGGCTGGTGACCTTCCAATACGGCTGGCTGTCGGCTCCGCCAGCGACCTGCTCGATCTTCCAGCCGAAATCCGGAACCGTCTTCCAGCCCCCACCCGCATTGCGGTCCTTGACGATCTGCGCCGACCGGCCACCCGCCGACAGCACCAACTCCGACTGCGACCGGTCAGTGGTGGCGGGATCGTCGTCGGTATCGTCCGGCGACTCCCAGCACAACGCCTCCCCGCCGATCCCGAGCTCCTTGGCGTCCCAAATGAGCTCCGCGGTGTTGTCGTCGTAGGCGTTGTCGACGTAACAGCGGCGATAGCGCCGCTCGATGAACCCGGCGCTCAGATCCCAGCCCGCACCCACCACGCTGGACTGGTTGTTGGACCACTGCCCCTGCCCATCCACCGACGACGCGTCATACTGCAACGACAGATCCGGCCCGTCACCGCCCACCGACGGCGCCTCCGGCAACGGCACGTCATAGTCGAACCCACCACCCGACGTCCCCGCCTGCCACGTCCCCGACGGCTTCAGATCGGTCGCACCCCAGTTGCCGTTGGGCCCCGTCATGCCGACCGACAGCAGATACACCGACCCCGCGGCCAACTGCGCCGCCAGCCGATCGCGCGCCACCTGGGCCGCCCACGCCTTACGATCCTTGCCCGGAGTTGTCGGCTTGACCGCCGCCGCACTCGCACCGGCCGGCGCCGCCTCGACCTCCGCGGTCAGCGTCCCGGCCTTCGCATCGTTCGTGGACGGCACCACCGCTGGGCGCCCCACGCACGTCTTCGGCCGCGGCACCTCCACCGCACAGGCCGGCACCCGCACCAGCCGCAACCGGCTGACGAAGTTTCCACCGAACGCGTCCCGGAAGCCCGCATACGAAAACTCCGCCCGCACCTTGCCCGGCGTCGCTCCATCGTCGGCCCGCACCATCCGCGCGGCGATCCCCACTCCGCCCAGAGCGCGGACAACCTCCGGCGACAAAGTCTCCACCTTGACCTTGTCCAGCCCGCCACCCTTGACCTGGCCCACCTTGACCGGCAACGTCCCGGCCTCGGCCACCTTGCCGACGGCCGACACCTCCACCTCGGCCGTGCCCGCCTTCGGCCACACCGGCTTACGCCGTTCCACCTTCGGCGCCGATGCCTCCGCGCCCTTGGTGACCTCGCGTTTCGGTACGGGGCGGCCGTCCACGGACTGTTCAGGGTCCGGCGCGGCAGCGGCGGCCCGCTCCACCAGTTGATCCGGCACCCCGACACTCGAAATCAGCACCATCGCGCAAAGCCCGACGATCAATGCCGTCAACCACATCCGTACACGTCGAGCCCGCATTCCGCACTCCTTTTCGGCACGCTGACGCAGACCCCGGGCCAACGGGGCCTACGCGCACCTAAGGCAGACATAAGAACGATCACTCGGAATGTGATCGACAAACCAAGATCGGTCAACAACGGGAGCGTCACTTACCCGACACCAACCGTCAGAACCCGTAAACCACGCTTGCTATGCGCGCTGGTCAACCGACATGTCAGGGAAGACGCTTTCCCGAAGAAAAACACGCATGTGATCTACGTCACAGTCGCGACCGTTCGTGGCTCTACGGTTACGAGGCCGTGGGTGCCGATTTGTCGTTTGCCCAGTTCAGAGCGGCACATCGCGCAAAGGTAAGCGCCTGCTGCCACTGCGGCAAGCCGGACTGTCTGCCCAGCCGCTACCGCCTGCCCCTGTGATCTGATCCGGGCTTCTTGGCGAGCGGGTGGCCATGAAACGGATATCGAGCCGCCTTTCTCTGGTTTTCCGGCCAAAAACCGCATCGAGCGAATGCACGCCATCGCAATCACTGAATCTAGGGATCCCCCTCGCATGCCGCCGCGATGCACAGTCGGAGCAAGCATCCAGCCGAGGAGGAATCCGTTGGGCAGGACGAACAAAATCACTCCGTCGGAGGTTTCGCGCATCGGCGACCGGCGGCCTGGCGTGGCTACGGCGAACGCGCCGCCTACGTGACTGGAACCGTCGCGGGGGAACGCCTGAGCGCCAACGCTCAATAGCTTAAGCCGTACTCGATCCAAAAATTCTCATGGAGGTAGACATGAAGAAGTCAGCGCGACTGCCAATGATCCTGGCAGCCTCTGCCATCATCGCTAGTGGCGTGTTCGCCACCTCAAGCGCAATAGCGGAAACCAACTCCGCGACGCAGCCCGCCAATCAGGCTGCCCCGGGAATCCTCTGGGCCAAAGTCAGCTCAAACGGAACCCTGCTCGCCGCATCGGGCATCAGGAACGTCAACAAGTTCGGCAGGGGGCGCTACAACCTGACGACGGACTCCGACATCAGCAGATGCGCACTGACCGGAACGATCAACACCTCGGGTGGCAACGACCCGGGGCCGGGCAGTGCGTCGATCCTGGTCGGCGCCGTCAATGGAAGCACGCTTTTCGTTCGCACAGCGACACCATCGGCTCAGAACCCGATGACCGTCGACGACGATCGACCGTTCTCCCTAGTGATCTCCTGCTGAGGTCTACCGGCTTCTGAGCCGAGCAGCCATCCACCGATAGCAGATCCTGATCAGGCCGGAAACGGCACCACATCGGGAGAAGGAGTTTATCGTGAGTTACCGAATCCGCCTGCTTACCAGGCTGGCCGGCGCTGCCGCTGCGACCAGTCTGCTACTGGGTGCCGGCGCCCCTGCCATGGCCGCCAGCGAAAAGACGGCCGCCGGCGCCGTTCACGCCCAGACTGTCCTCGGCCCTTATGCCAGCTTCGAAGGTTGCGCGGTATCTGGGCTACAGGGCCAGCAGGCCCATCAATGGATTTCGTGGTTCTGCTCGCAGAACGGCACCACCCAGTGGTGGTTGTTCACCACTCCATGACATACCCATAGCTCGATAACTCGGCCTTGGCCATCTCCGCGATCTTGGAGATGGCCAAGGTCTGGTTCAGTTGGGCGGCTCGTCCAGGACCAGCCCCAACGCGGCCGCCAGGTCGATCGTTCTGCGCGGTGTTGGGCACTGCCTGGCCAGGCTGGTCTGGTCGAGACGGCCGTTACGGGCTTGGAAGAGAACCTTCGCAGCAGGATGTTGGCGCAGTCCCTCCGCGGTGAGCTCGTCGGCGACTCGACGCGCCGTGACGACCAGGGTGGGGAATGCCGACTGCAGATCCGCGGCCCATTCCTGGAGCGCCTCCAGCCACCTCTGTGTGGCGGTGTCAGGTGCCGAAGTGAACCGCTCTATCGCCTGAGCCAGCTCCAGCCAGGTGGAGTCATGCCAAGGCTTGGACTTCAGGACGGGCAACTGCCACTGGCGCTTGATGGTCGACCAATGATCCGCATGCGCCTTTACCGAGTGGACCGTGAATGCTGGGAGACACAGTGCGGTCAGGTTCCAGCCGTGGCAGGCACCGGTGTCAAGGCCGAAGATTCTTCCGTCGAGGATCATCGGGTCCGGCCGGTCACGTGATGGCCGAACACCACCGGCTTGGCATCGGTGTAGTGGTCGTACCAGTGGCTGTCCGGGAACAGCCCCGTGAGCTCTCGTTCGCCCCTCGTCGAGCCGCAGAGAATTTCCTCCCTCTGGTCGGCCAGCGGAATTCCGGACAGCATCGCGGCGTGGACGACACGGACATGCTCGTTCTCGAAGTAGTACGGCAGCGTCCGCATCCAGTCGACCGTTTCGGCGTAGTGGTCGCCAAGCTGCAAGCGCGTGATCTCTTGTGCGTAGGAGAAGATCCCGCGTACGTGCTTCCGCTCGTGGTTGCCCATGACCACGACCGAATTCGGGCGGTCGCGGAAAAGCCTGACCACGTCACCGGGCGCTGGACCGCGGTCGACCAGGTCACCGACGCTGACCAGCAGGTCGTCCGGTCGGATATCGACTTTCTCCAGCAGTTCGAGCAGCTCGTCGAAGCAGCCGTGGATGTCGCCGATGATGATCGTGCGCCGCATTCGGGCGATCCTAGGGAGACATCGGTGCGGCGGACAAAGGATTTTGCGCGATGACTGATGCTGAAGACCTCTACGATGCCGCGCGTGGATCGTGACCATATTCTCCTGACTCATCCCGGTACCTCGAAGCCCAAGTACCTGGAACTCCGGGTCGACGGGGTCGAGCTGCACCGTAATTGGTGGGCCGGCACCGGAAAGCCTCAGGGGCGTACGGAAGTCGTTCGACGACGGGCGCGGCGCGCGAGGCCTCCTGCGCGCACTGGTTGATCAGATCGGCGAGGGCTTGCCGGTCTTGCGCGGGAAGGTCCTGCAGGAGGGCGATCACCGGCTCGGGCTTCTTGGCACTTCACGTTTGGCGTCGACGCCGACCACCAGGTCCTCACCGACCACCCGGACGACCTGGGCGAGACCGTGATGGGAGAGTAGCGTGAGGCAATGGATCGTCGCATCTTCGGCCTGGAGAACGAGTACGGCGTCACGTGCACGTTCCGGGGACAGCGCAGGCTGTCCCCCGACGAGGTGGCCCGGTACCTGTTCCGGCAGGTCGTGTCCTGGGGCCGGTCGAGCAACGTCTTCCTCCGCAACGGCGCCCGTCTGTACCTGGACGTGGGCAGCCATCCCGAGTACGCCACGCCCGAGTGCGACAGCGTGATCGAGCTGGTCACGCATGACAAGGCGGGCGAGCGCATCCTGGAGGGCCTGCTCGTCGACGCCGAGAAGCGGCTGCGCGAGGAGGGCATTGCCGGCGACGTCTACCTGTTCAAGAACAACACCGACTCGGCCGGCAACTCCTACGGCTGTCACGAGAACTACTGTGTGAGCCGGCAAGGCGAGTTCGGGCGGCTGGCCGACGTGCTGATCCCGTTTCTGGTCACCCGGCAGATCCTCTGCGGGGCGGGCAAGGTGCTGCAGACCCCGCGCGGCGCGGTCTACTGCGTCTCGCAGCGCGCCGAGCACATCTGGGAGGGCGTGTCGTCGGCCACCACCCGGTCCAGGCCGATCATCAACACGCGGGACGAGCCGCACGGTGACGCCGAGCGGTTTCGCCGGCTGCACGTGATCGTCGGCGACTCCAACATGAGCGAGACCACGATGCTGCTCAAGGTCGGCGCGACCGATCTGGTGCTGCGCATGATCGAGGCAGGCACTGTAATGCGCGACCTGTCGCTGGAGAACCCAATCCGGGCGATCCGCGAGGTCTCCCACGACATGACCGGGCGGCGGCGAGTGCGCCTGGCCAACGGGCGCGAGGCCTCCAGCCTGGAGATCCAGCAGGAGTACCTGTCGAAGGCGAAGGACTTCGTCGAGCGCCGCGGCGGCGACGCGATCGCGCACCGGGTGCTGGAGCTGTGGGAGCGCACGCTGCACGCGGTCGACTCCGGCGACCTCGACCTGGTGTCGCGGGAGATCGACTGGGTGACGAAATACCAGCTCATCGAGCGCTACCGGAAGAAGTACGACCTGCCGCTGTCCTCGCCCAGGGTGGCGCAGCTCGACCTCGCCTACCACGACGTGCACCGCAAGCGGGGCCTGTTCTACCTGCTACAGCGCCGCGGCTTGGTGGAGCGGGTGGCCTCCGACATCAAGATCTTCGAGGCCAAGTCGGTGCCGCCGCAGACCACCCGGGCGCGGCTGCGCGGCGAGTTCATCCGCAAGGCGCAGGAGAAGCGGCGCGACTTCACCGTCGATTGGGTGCACCTTAAGCTGAACGACCAGGCCCAGCGCACCGTCCTGTGCAAGGACCCGTTCCGCAGCGTCGACGAGCGGGTGGACAAGCTTATCGCCGACATGTGACCGAGCGGCCGGCCGGCATCGCGTCATGCGCGGCCATATCCAGTAAATCGCTATTCGGCAAATTCGATTGTTACTTCATGTGTTTGGGCTTGCTGCGTCGCACCGACGGCGACCTCGACCTTCTTGCCATGCCATTGGGTGGTGACGCCGGCGATACATTCGACGTTGCACTCGTCCTTGCGCAGGTTGAGCTGGCCCCAGCCCTTCGCGGTGAAGCCTGCAAGAATCGCGTCACTGAGTGTCGTCCCGTCCACTGTGGCGGTCAACCATCCACCCTCATCACTCGAATCGCAGTCGTCATGTGCCTCAAGTGTGGCGGCTATGGACGCAGGAAGAAGCGCCGATGTTGCCTTCTTGAGCTCGACGCTCTCCTGGATCGCTTCCTGACGGCAGCCTGCTTCCGTCCAGCTCGGATATTTACAGCCGGCCAGAGAGAATACCAGCACGATCGCTAACACGGGAATGGTCCAGCGCTTAGTCATAGAGCCTGCTTTCTACAGCCGCATCCCAAGGGCAAGCGTATCCAACCTCTTCTTGTGACTATGAGGTCAAACAGGACGCTTTCACCTCCGGCTCGCAGGCCTCGGTCGTCTTCGTCGTCGATCCGCCTGACGGGCGGCGATGGCGTCCAATTCGGTACCTCTTCGAGCGATGCTGTGCCAAGGTTCTGCAGAAGATCAGGCGAACCGGGGGGCACCGCTTGAACGAGACGAATGGGATGAGCGAGAAATGACCGAGCTGGACCTGGCCGACCACCCCGCGCGCCTTGTGCAGGGGCACCCGTTTCGGCAGTGGAAGACCTGGCGGATGCCCGGCGGCGAGCTGACTCTCACCGGCTACTCTCGCGCGAACGACAAGACGTTCTTCCACATCCCCGAGCTGCGGTGCGGCCTCGACGCGGGGCTGTGCGAGGGGCGGCAGGTGGACACGGTCTTCCTGACCCACACCCACCATGACCATGCCAAGGACCTTGACTACCTGGCCGCCAATCCCGCCGGCACGGACATCTACCTGCCTGCCGAGGCGGTGCCGTACGTGGAGTCCTACTTACGCGCGTCGGCGGAGCTCAATCACGGAGCGGGGTTCGATCCCGCCCTGGCGACAGGCCACCGCCTGCACGGGGTGCGGCGCGACGACGAGTTCAGCTTCGGGCGCCGGGGACACCACGTGCGGGTGGTGGAGTGTGAGCACAAGGTCCCCTGTGTGGGGTACGCCTTCTCGCAGCGGAGCAAGGCGCTGCGGCCGGAGTTCGAACAGTTACGGCAGGACCTGATCGAGCAGGGCAAGGGCGGCGAGTTCGGGCGGATCATGGCGCGGAACCGCAAAGAGGGGATAGAAGTCGACCACGAGGTCCGGCGGCCGCTGTTCGCCTTTCTTGGCGACACTCATGTGAATGTGTTCGCCCGCAACCCATGGCTGTTTGAATACCCGGTCATCATCACCGAATGTACCTTTCTGGATGACACCGAGTTGGAGCGCGCGGACCGGGTCGGGCACACGGTCTGGAGCCGACTGCGACCCGTGGTCGAGGCCCATCCGCAGACGCTGTTCGTCCTGACCCACTTCAGTCTGCGCCACTCCGACCAGCAGGTCCTCGCGTTCTTCCGGCAGCAGTGGGAGCAGGCGTCGCGGCCGGACAACGTCCTCCTGTGGGTCCACCCGGACAGCCATCTGCCCGAGCAGCACCAGCACCGCACTCCCTGACCCCCGTCCGCAGGACCGCGTCGCGACGCGGTCCTGCGGCAAGGCCGCTAACAGTTGCCGAAGGCCGGGAGGCCGAGGATGCGGAGTGCGAGCCATTCGATGGCCAGCGGCCCGCCCTCGATGGCCCCCGTCACGTGGCTGGGAGCCGGGAGGGACGTCCAGCGGAGGTTGACGCCCGCTCGGCAGTACTCCGAGCGCAGCGTGGCGGAGATCGCCTGCGGGATGATCTCGTCGCCCTGGGCGTGGTAGATGAACATCGGGACGCGCGGCGCGATCGCACCGAGGCGGTTCTCGGCGAGCCGGGCCAGCCACTTGGGCTGGTTCATCAGGTCAACGGGGCTCAGGTCGGAGAAGCGCAGGCCGGCGAGCTTGTCCAAGTCGCCCACGCAGTCGTCGGCCGCGTCGGTGAGCAGGGCGCGCCCACGGTCGTTGAGGTCGGCGTTGAGATCGAGCTCCGGGTAGGCGGCGTCGAAGCCGACCCCGGCCGCGGCGGCCAGGCCGAAGTTGGCCCCGCCGTCGAGGTGGTCCGCCACCGCGTGCAGGTCGGCCGGGACTCCGCCCGCGGCCACGCCCTTGAGCCGCAGCTCCGACGCGTACGACGGCTGAAGCTGGGCCGCCCAGGCAGCCGACGCGCCACCCTGCGAGTAGCCCATGATCGCGACCGGCCCGCCCGTGGCCAGGCCAGAGCCCGACACCCGCGTGGCGGCCCTGATCGAGTCCAGTACGGCGTGACCCTGCGAGATCCCCGCCATATAGGTGTGCACCCCGGGCGTGCCGAGGCCCTCGTAGTCGGTGATGGCCACCGCGTACCCCTTGAGCAGGAACAGGCTGACCAGCGCGAGCTCCGCCTCGCGGCCCTGGCTCATGCTGGCCGAGGGCGCGCACTGGTCGCCGAGTCCGTGGGTGCCGACGGCGTACCCGATGATCGGGCGCTTGCCCAGCGGGTAGCTCGCCTTGGGCACGAGCAGCGTGCCGGACACGGCGTTCAGCGAGCCGGTGGCCGAGGTCGAGCGGTAGAGCAGGTGCCAGGCGTTCACCGGGACTTCGAGCAGCTTGCCCGGCAGCAGGTAGACGGTGGTGGGCTGGGCGGTGACCACGTCCCCCGCCGCGGCCGCGCGGGCCGGCGGTGCCGCGACGAAGGACGCGATCAGTAAGAGGATCATGGTCATGCTGACGCGGACACGTAACCTCATGTGCCACCCCTCTCCGTGGGGTTCGTTCAGGGAGGAAGGCGGCGCCGCGAGCCGATCGTTACCCGACGGTAACCTCCTGTCAAGGCCCGAAAAAACGGCGAATCCGAGCCGATGTCAGGCTGCCTCCCGCGCCACATAACACTGGCCACGATCGCATCACCGGGCCGCCTCGAAACGGTGAACTCCACCGCGGCGGTCAGGCACCATGGACGGATGGATGCTGGCTCGGTGACCTTTCTGCGCGAACTACTCGCCGAGACCGGCTGGGTGGAGCGCACCCGCGAGCTCGGCCTGGCGCTGCGGAGCACCCGCTCGCCCGGCGGTCTGATGCTGGTGGGCACGCCCGACGACGAACCGTGGCATCTCACCGCGCACCTCGCCGACGAGGCCCGGCTTTCCGAACTGCCGCAGCTCGCCCCCACCCTGGTCCGCTGGAAGCCGCCCGCCGACGCCCCGGCCCACCTGCGCGTCGGACTCGACCGGATCCAGCAGGCGGGGCGTGGCGAGACGCTGTTCGTGGTGGCCGAGCAGGACGCGCCCGTGCCGCTGCTCGAACGAGTCAACGACGCCCGCCGTACAGGGGCGACGATCCTGGCGCTGGAAGGCGGGGACACGGCGCTGGAGGGGCTCGCGCACGACGCGATCGCCGTGCCGCGGCTCGGGCCGGTCACCTTCGACGGCGCCCAGCACCTGGTCAGCATGGCCGCGGGCGAGCTGCCGGCACGCCCGGGGCTGCGTGAGCGCCTGGCCCGCCTGCTGGAGAAGGTCAACGGTCCTCAGGTTGCCGACTGACGCTCATAACCCCGGCGTTGGTGAGCCTTCGGGCGAGTGCCCGGACATGGTCGCCGAGCTCGGGCGGGTCAAGGACCTGAAAGTCGATGCCCTTGAGCGCGACATAGAGGGCGATGGTGTCGAGGGAGTCGCCGCCGGCGTAGAAGAGGCAGCTGTCCGCGTCGCGGTGTTCGAGACGGCCCGCGGTAGGTGAGGTGTGCTCGGCGACGACGTCGAGCGGCGCGTGGAACAGGATGGTCGCCCGGTACCGGTACGGGGAACTCGTGAGGGCGTTGGAGACATAGGTACGCACCCCCTCGGCGGGTTCGGGCCGGGGCGTGAAACGTGGTCCGGGCTGCGGAGCCGAGTCCATACGGTCGACGCGGAAGGTGCGCCAGTCGTCGCGGTCGAGGTCGAAGGCGAGAAGATACCAGCGCCGGCCGGTGTGGACGACGCGGTACGGCTCGACGCGGCGGGTGCGCTGCTGGTACCCGAAGCGGACGCCCTCGTGGGCGCGGCAGGCGGCGGCCAAGACGGTGAGCAGATCGGGATCCACCGTCGGGCCGGGGCCGGTCAGCGGCAGGATGGCCGACTGCATCGCGCCCACGCGGTGGCGCAGCCGGGAGGGCAGAACCTGTTCGAGCTTGGCGAGCGCGCGTAGCGAGGTCTCCTCGATCCCGGTGACCGTGCCCGTGGCGGCGGCGCGCAGGCCGACCACGACGGCGACGGCTTCGTCGTCATCGAGCAGCAGCGGCGGCAGGGCGGCGCCGACCCCCAGCCGATAACCGCCGGTGACGCCGGTGGCGGACTCCACCGGGTAGCCGAGGTCGCGGAGCCGGTCGACGTCGCGGCGGACGGTACGGGTGGTGACACCCAGGCGCTCGGCCAGCTCGGCGCCGGGCCAGTCGGGGCGGGACTGGAGCAGGGACAGCAGCCGCAGCAGCCGCGCCGAGGTTTCCAACATCCGCGCGTAACTCCCTTCGATCTGAGGATCTGAGCATCTGAGGATCTAAAGGCCTGAGGACTGAACCAGTCCTCAATGGTTCCTAGTGTTCCTCTTACCGGGGTCACCCGGGAACCCTCGAAACAAGGAGAGCTTCATGATCCTCGTCACCGGCGCCACCGGAAACGTCGGCCGCCACGTGCTCGACGCGCTGGTCGCCAGCGGCCAGGCCGTGCGTGCCCTGAGCCGGTCCCCGCAGCAGGCGGTGTGGCCGGCCGAGGTCGACGTCGCCGCCGGCGACCTGGCCGACCCGGCGTCGCTGGACGCGGCCCTGATCGGCGTGGAGTCGGTCTTCCTGTTCGCCGCACCGGGCAGCGGGCCCGCGTTCGTCGCCGCCGCCCAGCGGGCCGGCGTGCGCCGGGTCGTGCTGCTGTCCTCCGGCGGGGTCGACGACGACGCGGAGGTTCAGGACGGGCCGATCGCCACCTACCACGCCGAGATCGAGCAGGCCCTGCGCGGCTCCGGCCTGGCGTGGACATTCCTGCGCCCGGACGTTTTCGCCGCCAACAGTCTCATGTGGGCCGGGCAGACCAGGTCCGGTGACGTGATCCGCGGCGCCTACGCCGACGCGGCATCCGCCCCGGTGCACGAAGCCGACATCGCCGCGGTCGCCGTGGCCGCCCTCATCGAGGACGGGCACGCCGGTCAGGTCTACCGGCTGACCGGGCCGCAGTCGCTCAGCCACGCCGACCAGGCCGCCATCCTCGGCCAGGCGCTCGGCCGGCCCATCAGCTACGCCGAACTACCCGCCGAGAACGTGCGCCAGGCGATGAGCGCCCACGTGCCGGGCCCGATCCTGGACAGCATTCTCGCCACCTGGGCCGCCTCCGTCGGCCGCACCGCACTCACCACCACCGACATCGAGAAGGTCACCGGTCGTCCCGCGCGCAGCTACCACGACTGGGTCCTCGACCACGCTGCCGCGTTCTAGCCCCCACCACCATCCCGGGTCGATGAGCAGCCGAGAGATGACCCGCGTCCACCTGGAGAAAGCACTTCAGGACAGAAGTTGTCCGCAAGGAGTCCTAGCGTGTCAGACATGAGCGAAACGATCATGCCGTTCCGGATCGATGTCCCCCAGAGCGATCTCGATGACCTGCACCGCCGGCTGTCGGCCGTGCGGTGGCCGGGCGAACTGCCCGACGTCGGCTGGAGTCGCGGCGTTCCCCTGGCTTACCTCAAGGAGCTGGCCGAGTACTGGCGCACCTCGTACGACTGGCGCGAGCACGAGGCCGCGTTGAACGACATCCCGCAGTTCACCACCGAGATCGACGGGCAACGGGTGCACTTCATGCACCTACGTTCCCCCCACCCCGACGCCCTGCCACTGATCCTCACCCACGGCTGGCCCGGCTCGGTGGTCGAATTTCTCAAGGTCATCGGCCCGCTGACCGATCCGGCCGCGCACGGCGGGGACCCGGCCGACGCCTTCCACCTGGTCATCCCGTCACTGCCCGGCTTCGGCTTCTCCGGCCCCACGCGAGAGACCGGGTGGAACAGTGGCCGGATCGCGCGGGCGTGGGCGCGGCTGATGAGCCGGCTCGGCTACGACCGGTACGGCGCGCAGGGCGGCGACCTCGGCGCCCTGGTCACCCCGGAACTCGGCCGCGCCGCCACCGGGCAGGTCGTCGGCGTACATGTCAACGCCGCCTCCTTCGGATTCATCCCGTTCGGGGATGTCTCGGAGGAGGAGCGTGCCACGCTGACCGACGCCGAGCGGGCCCGGCTGGGACGTGCGAAGGAGTTCATGGACGACCAGAGCGGCTACTTCAAGATCTCGGCCACCCGGCCACAGACGGTGGCGTACGCCCTCACCGACTCCCCGGTCGGCCAGCTCGCCTGGCTCGTCGAGAAGTTCAAAGAGTGGAGCTTCCCCGCCGCCGACCTGCCCGAGGTCGCCATCGACCGGGACCTGCTGCTGACCGATGTGATGCTCTACTGGCTCACCGGCACCGCCGGATCCGTCGCGAACCTGTACTACGAGAACATGCACGCCAACTCCTGGCACACCTCGCCGGCCACCACACCCACCGGTGTCGCCGTGTTCGCCCACGACCTGCCCATCCGCCGCTACGCCGAATACGGCAACAACATCACCCACTGGTCGGAATTCGACCGCGGCGGCCACTTCGCCGCCATGGAAGCACCAGACCTGCTCACCGCCGACATCCGGACGTTCTTCCGCCCGCTGCGCTAGCGACGCCCTGCCGGGCCGCGGCGCCGACGCGACCCCGCGGCCCGGCAACCCCACCCTTGAGGACCCTTCGTGCGAGGACCCTTCGTGCCGCCACTCACCACCCGCGCGCTCAACCGCGCCACCCTCGACCGGCAACTGCTCCTGCGCCGCGCGGACCTGACCGTGCCGCAGGCGCTGGAACGGCTGGCCGGCCTGCAAGCCCAGACACCGCACACCTGGTACGTCGGGCTGTGGACCCGGCTGGCCGGCTACACCCCCGAACCCACCGCCCGGCTGCTCGCCGACGGCGCCGTCGTACGGATGGCGTTGATGCGCTCGACCATCCATCTGGTGACCGCCGCCGACTGCCTCTGGTTACGGCCGCTGGTGGAGCCGGTCATCGAGCGCAGCACGCTGGGTTCCTTCGGCCGGCACCTCACCGGCCTGGCCCAGGCCGAACTCGTGACCACCGCCCGCGACCTGCTGGCATCCGAACCGCTGACCTTCAGCGACCTGGGCCGCGCCCTGGCCCGGCGGTGGCCGGAGCGCGACCCGGCCGCGCTGGCCCAGGCAGCCCGCGCCTGGGTGCCGCTGGTGCAGGTCCCGCCGCGCGGGCTGTGGGGCCGCAGCGGCCCGGCCGCCCACACCACGGTCGAGACCTGGCTCGGCAGGACGGTGGACCCGGCCGCGTCGGTGGACACCCTGGTACTGCGCTACCTGGCGGCCTTCGGCCCGGCGACCGTCCTCGACGCCCAGCGATGGTGCGGGCTGACCCGGCTGTCGGAGGTCGCCGACCGGCTCCGACCCCACCTGGTCACCTTCCGGGACGAGCAGGGCCGTGAACTGTTCGACCTTCCCGACGCTCCACGGCCAGATCCGGACACCCCGGCCCCGATACGTTTTCTCTACGACTTCGACAACCTGCTGCTCTCCTACGCCGACCGCAGCCGCGTGGTCACCGTCGACTACGCCGGCCAGGGCTTCGGCCGGACGAACGAACAACCCCGATCCGTACTGGTCGACGGCTACGTCGCCGCCACCTGGAAACTCGCCACCAACCGCGACACCGCGACCTTGACCGTGCGCCCATTCCGGAAACTGACCGCGGCCGAACACGAACGACTCGACGCCGAAGGCGCCCGGCTACTCGCGTTCCTCGCGCCCAACGCCACAGCCCACGATGTCGTGGTCCGGTCGCCACAGCCGGAATGACGGTGAACTACGACTCGAGCGGCTCGGGGGTGTGGAGGTGGCCGACGAGGGTGGCGTCCAGCGTGGCGGTGGCGTCCTCGATCGCGCCGATCACGACCGACTGCACCGGGTCAGGCTCCCCCGATCTCGTACGGCTGACCCGCGTGACGGCGTCCAGCCGCCGCGCCCCCACATCCCGGATCTCGCTGACCCGCACCTCCCCCTCCGGCACGTCCAGCAGGGCGAGCGACGGCACGATCGCCACGCCGTACCCGGCCGCCACCAGCGCCAGCGTGGGATCGAACTCGGTGATGACGTGCACCTTGCGCGGTTCGAACCCGTGCAGTCCGGCCAGCCGGTCGAGCGCCTGGCCGCACGCCTGGTCGGGCTCGCCGGCCACCCACGGCAGTTCCGCCAGGTCGGCGACCGTGCGCGGGTCGGGCCCGTCGGGCGGCACCACGATGCGGTACTCGTCCACGTAGAGGGGGCGGACGGCCAGCGACGGCTGCGCCGGCACCGGCAGGCTCATGTCCTGCTCGGTGATCAGCACGTCCACGGCCCCCAGTCGCAGTTCCTGGAGCGCGGGCTGGCCGTACACCTCATGGATGACCGGAACGATCTTGGGGTGGCGGACGGCCAGGTCACGCATGGCGGGCACCAGTATGTGCTTGATCACGGTCGGAAAGGCGGCGATCCGCACCGGCCCGGCCAGCCGTTCGGTGAAGCGGGTGAGCTCGCGCCTGGCCTCGGCCAGCTCATCCTCGACGCGCTCGGCGTATCCGGCGAGCACCCGGCCCGCCGGAGTGAGCGAGACGCGGCGCTGGGAGCGGTCGATGAGGGCGAGGCCCACCTCGCGTTCGAGCTGGGCGAGTTGCTGGGACACCGCCGACGGTGTCAGGAACAGGGCCTCGGCCGCGCGCATGACGCCGCCGCGACGGGCGACCTCGTACAGGACACGCAGCCGGCGGGGGTCGATGTCCATGCAGATCAGCTTACGCCAACCTTTAGCAATCTTTATTTGCGCTTCAGCGCGATGAATCCGGACAATGGCGCGCATGAGCTTCCTCGTTGACGTCCTCGGCTGGCTGGGCGCCGCGTTACTGCTGTTCGGGTACGCCATGGTCTCCTCCTCACGGATGTCCGGTGACGGCGCCCACTACCAGCTGATCAACCTGGCCGGCTCGATCGGCCTGATGGTCAACAGCGCCGCCAACGCCGCCTGGCCCTCGGCGGGCCTGAACCTCATCTGGGCCCTCATCGGCGTCACGGCCATCTACAAGCTCACCAGGATCGGATTCGCTCAATGATCGTCGAACTCAGCCACCGCATCACCGACGGCATGGTGACGTACCCGGGCATCCCGGGGCCGGTGATCGGCACGCACCTCAGCAGGGAGGCCTCGCGCGAGGTCTACGAGCCGGGCACCGAGTTCCACATGGGCATGATCACGCTGGCCGCCAACACCGGCACCTACCTGGACACCCCTCACCACCGCTACGCCGACGGCCAGGACCTGTCGCAGGTGCCGCTGAGCAAGCTGGCCGATCTGCCAGGGATGGTGGTTCGGGCCGAGGGCGCCAGGCAGGTCGTCCTCGACGAGGACCTGGACGTGCGCGGCCGGGCCGTACTGATCCAGACAGGGTGGGACCGGCACTTCGGCACCGAGGAGTATCAGCGCGAGCACCCCTATCTGGCGCCGGAGTCGGCGGCCTGGCTGGCGGAGCAGGGTGCGGCGCTGGTCGGCATCGACTCGCTGAACATCGACGACACCCCGCCGCGCGGCCCGCGCCCGGCCCACTCGGTGCTGCTCCAGGCGGGCATCCCGCTGGTCGAGCACCTGACCGGACTCGCGGCGCTGCCGGACGAGGGCTTCCGCTTCCACGCCGCGCCGCCCATGGTGGCGGGCATGGGGACGTTCCCCGTCAGGGCCTATGCGGTCATTCCCTAGCCGCCGGCTCAAAGTCGGCCAGGGGCCCTGCTCCCGATATGAATTGATTTCGACGCGGACTTTTCCGCGTGAGGCGAAAGAAGAGCGCTACCGGCAGCACGAAATCCGGCACCGGCCTACAAGCTCGCCGCCGCCGGACTCCGCGTGACTCTGCGGCCTAGTCCTCGTCCGCGTCGGCCTCTTCCCACGCCTTGTTGCGGTCGGCGGCGCGCTGCAGGGCGCCGGCCGCCTCTTGCTCACTCTCGTAGGGGCCCATCCGGTCCTTGTTAGGGCAGCCCTGGTCGGGCTCGACGCGCATGTGCTTGAGGCAGAACCACCACTGGCCATCGCTCACGGGATCAATCCTGCCCCGTAGACTTGCCTTTCATGACGACATTGCTCCAGCCAGGGCGAGTTTCGCCCATTCGAAAGGTCCCCGCGCACATCCAGCGGCCGGAGTACGTCGGCAAGAAGCGTCCCAAGACCGGCGAATCCGATGTCAAGACCCCGGAGACGATCGAGCGGATGCGGGTGGCCGGCCGGATCGCGGCCCAGGCGATGGCTGAGGTCGCCAAGCACATCCAGCCCGGTGTCACGACCGACGAGCTGGACCGCATCGGCCACGAGTTCCTTGTCGACCACGACGCCTACCCGAGCACGCTCGGCTACAAGGGCTACCCCAAGTCGCTGTGCACGTCGATCAACGAGGTGATCTGCCACGGCATCCCCGACGACACCGTGCTGCGCGACGGCGACATCGTCAACGTCGACATCACCGCGTTCATCGGCGGCGTCCACGGCGACACCGACGCCACCTACCTGGTGGGCGAGGTCGACGAGGAGTCACGGCTGCTGGTGGAGCGCACCCGCGAGGCGATGATGCGGGCGATCAAGGCGGTCGCGCCGGGCCGGCAGCTCAACGTGGTGGGCCGGGTCATCGAGGCGTACGCCAAGCGGTTCGGCTATGGCGTGGTGCGCGACTTCACCGGGCACGGCATCGGCACCACCTTCCACTCGGGCCTGATGGTGCCGCATTACGAGGACCCGTCGCTGCGGGTCGAACTGGTGCCGGGGATGACGTTCACGATCGAGCCGATGCTGACGCTGGGCACGATCGACTACGACATCTGGCCCGACCAGTGGACCGCCGTGACCAAGGACCGCAAGCGCACGGCTCAGTTCGAGCACACGATCGTGGTGACCGACACGGGCAGCGAGATCCTCACCCTCGCCTAGGCACCACGCCGCTGACGGTGGTCCCCTCCCCCTGCGTGCCGGTGACCGACAGGCTCCCGCCGAGTTCGGTGAACGTGGCCCGCATCCGCGCGATGCCGCGGCCCGCTCTGAGCGTGGCGAAGCCCTGACCATGGTCGCGGATCGTCATCCGGAGGCCGTCCCGGCCCGAGGTCACCGCGACGGAGACGAGGCTCGCGCCGCTGTGCGCCTCGACATTGCCGAGGGCCTCGCGCATGGCGGCCAGCACGCCCGCCGCTATGCGCGACGGCACGTCGGTCGAGGGCAGCGCCCACGTCTCCACGGCGATGCCCGTGCGCTCCGACCACTCCGCCAAGTAGGTCTCCAGCGCCTCCGCCAGACTTTGCCCCCCGCGCATGCGCGTCTCTTTCGACAACTCTGATCGCCTCTCTGAGCACATGGGGCACACACCGGCCCCCATAACCGATGTCCCCATGCGCGTGCGCGCGATTCCCCCCTCGGGCTTTACGCACACGGCTCATGAGGTTATGCCCATCTCCCCTGCGAGCAAGGCTACCCGGCGGTTCGGTTACGCGCGGGTGAGGATAGAAGGCCGTGGCCGAACGGCTACTCGGCCCTGTCACCTCTGTTGAGCTTGGCGAGGTAGGCGTTGTAGGAGGCGAGTTCGGGGTCGCCCCCGCCGCTGCGATCGGCCTTGCGGTCCGCCCGCCGTGCCTGCCGCTCGTCGTCCTGGTACCACTGCATGGCGATCGCCAACAGCACCATCAGGGTCGGGATCTCGCCGAACCCCCACGCGATCGCGCCGCCGTTCTGCTGCTCCTCCAGCAACGGGCCGCCCCACGTACGGCCGAGCTGGTCGTACCAGCCGGAGGCCAGCACGGTGCCGGTCATCATCAGCGCGACGCCGAAGAACGCGTGGAAGGGCATCGTGACGAACAGGACCAGCAACTTGCCCACGTACGGCAGGCGGTGCGGCGCCGGGTCGACCCCGATGATCGCCCAGAAGAACAGCGAGCCACTGACCAGGAAGTGCAGGGTCATGAAGATGTGCCCGAGATGTTCCTCCATGGCCGACTCGAACAGCGGCGTGAAGTACAGCGCGTACGTCGAGGCGATGAAGATGGCCGTCGCGATGCCCGGATGGCCGACGACCTTGACGAACCCGCTGTGCAGGATCGTCGTCAGCCACTCGCGCGGCCCCCGGTCGCCGCGCTTGGCGGCCGGCCTGAGCGCCCGCAGTGCCAGCGTGACGGGGCCGCCGAGGACCAGGAGGATGGGCACCACCATGGAGAGCGTCATGTGCTCGACCATGTGCACGTCGAACATGACCTTGGCGTAGCGGGCCACACCGCTCTGGGTGGCCACGACCAGCAGCGCCACCCCGCCGAACCAGGCGGCGGTGCGGCCCCACGACCAGCGGTCGCCGCGCCGCATCAGCCTGATGACCCCGGCGGCGTACAGGCCGCCCAGGACGGCGGCGACCACCGCGAAGAACAGGTCGAGCCACCACAGCGAGGCCAGGTTGCCGATCGTGATCGGCGGCGGCATCGGGAACCCGAGCAGATCGAAGGCCCGGTCTGCGGGCACGCTGACCGGCGGCGGCGCGGTGCGCGAGAGCACCACGGCCAGGCCCATGGTGGCGGCCATGAGCAGCAGCTCACCGCAGGCCAGCCGGGTGAACGCGCCATGGCGGCCGGCGCCCATCCCGGCCAGGGTGCGCTGCCGGTGCCACCAGCCCACGTAGCCGAGCAGGACGAACGCGATGATCTTCGCCACGATCAGCACGCCGTACGCCGACGTCCAGAGGTCGGAGACCGAGGTCAGCCGGGCCAGCACGCTGAACACCCCGGACGCGCCGACCCCGATGTAGCACCACAGGGCGAGCCTGGAGAACCTGGCCGCGGCGATCTCCAGCTGCGGCAGCTTCCGTACGGCGTGCAGGGCCACCACCGCCAGGCCGCCCACCCACAGCGACAGCGTGAGCAGGTGCAGCGCCAGCCCCGAGGTGGCCAGGTCGTGGTTGGGCGAGGAGGAGGAGTGACCGGTGAGCGCGGGCGGCAGCAGCGTGGCCAGCGCGAGCACCAGCAGACCGGCCGCGGCCCCGGCGGTGATGGCACCCCGCGAGAACAGCGCGATGGCCACCCCGAACAGCACCACGAGCGTCAGCGCGATGCCCTGGCCGAACTGGGTGGCGAAGCCGGTCAGGTAGTTGGACTCGAAGATCTCGGTGACCGGGCGGGCGAAGAAGTCGGCCGCCCCGAACATGATCGCGGCGAACGCGGCGGCGGCCCAGGACAGCGCGCTCCAGGAAGCGGCCTTGACGTAGCCGAGCGCGGTCTTGCCCAGCAGGCCCTTGTCGTTGGGCAGCAGGAGGGCGGCGGTCAGCAACAGGCCGATGGTGACCACGCCCGCCGCGTCCATCCACAGCTTGGAGACCGGCAGCCCCCATCGGGTGATCGGGCCGGCGTCGGGCAGGCCGGGGATGATCCGGGGGAACGCCGCGCCGCCGGCGACCATGGCGATCACCAGGGCGACGAGCGCCGCCCCCACCGCCGCCAGCGCGAGACGCGCGGCCCTGGTCACGGCTTCTTCTCGTCCGTACGCGACTGCGCACGCGGGCCGGTCGACGGCTTCTTCCGCGCGCTGAGCAGGAAGCCGATGCCGACACCGACGAGCGCGCCGACCACGATGATCAGCCACACGGGGAACGGCGTCGAGGCGGCCCCCGCCTGCTCGGCCGGCGCGGACGAAGCCGGAGTCTGGGCCTGGGCCTGGGCCTGGGCCTGGGCCTGGGCTGCCGGAGCTTCTGTGACGGGCGCCTGCGACTGCGCGCTCGGTGGCGGCGCGCTCGGCGAGGACGACGGGGAGGACGACGGCGAGGGTGACGGCGCCCCCTTGACCGTGAACGGGATCTCGCCCTCGATCGGGTGACCGTCGGAGGAGACGACGCGGTAGGCGATCGTGTATTTCCCGTCGGGCAGCGTGCCCTTGAGCTCCTGCGTCACCACCTTGCCGTCGGCGCGGGGATCGCCGCTCTGGTGAGCGGTGCCGCCGTCGCCGCGGACGACCACGACCGGGATGCGCACGCCCGAGGTGAATTCGAGCTTGACTTCGTCGACGGACTCGACGGTGGCGCCCTTGGCCGGGTCGCTGCTCTTGAGAGCGTCGTGGGCCAGGGCCGGTCCGGCGGTGCCCAGCAGGACCAGGGCGGCGAGGAACGCGGTGAGAGCCGCGAACGGGGATCTCTTCATGACATCCCCAAGGCTACCGACGCCGCCGCCCGGTCCTGACCTCGCTACAGGCCCGCGCAGGCCAGCGCGCGCTGGTAGGCCTTCACGGCACTGTCGGCGTCGCCCAGCTGCTCCATGGTCTCGGCGGCGGCGTACCAGGTGGCGGCGACGCTGCGGGAGTCCGGCAGCGGGTCGATCCACTGGCGCACGGCCTCGAGCTCGTTGGTGGCCTCGCCGAACCTGCCCAGGCCGCCGTAGGTACGGCTGAGCACGAGGCGCAGCTCGGCGTCGAGCGTCCTGGCGGACTCGGGCAGCAGCTCCGTGCCGGATCGCGCGTATCTGATGGCCTGCTCGTGGTTGCCGTCCAGGATCTCGGCGCGGGCCAGCTCCACCAGGCAGCTCGCCCGGTCGGCGGTGCTGGCGGAGGACTGGGCCAGCTCGTGGTCGGCCTTCATGAGCAGCTGACGGGCCTCCTTGGCCGCCGTCGGCCTGGCCCTGAGCATCAGCGCCGCGTACGCCTGGCGCATCCTGGCGAGGTTGCGCGGCTGGCCGGTCTCGGACTGGACGGCCAGAGCGCGCTCGGCGAAGCCGAGGGCCTCCTCACCGTGTCCGGTGCTCTCGGCCACGATGGCGGCGTTCCAGCAGGCGGCGACCATCGAGCGCGGCGTGCCGAGCAGGTCGGCGGCGTTCAGCAGCTCGGCGGCGAACTGGCGGGCGCGCAGGAGGTCGCCGCGCTTCAAGTAGACGTTCAGCAGGGTCGCGCCCAGCTCGATGATCAGGTCGGACCACGCCGGCCGGGTTGCCCCGCCCAGGACCCTCTCGCCGATGCCGACGGCCTCGGTGAGCCGGTCGCTCCTCATATAGAGGCGGCACAGCGCGATGGAGACCTCGATGCGGCGGTCGGGTGAGATGTCCTCCTCATTCAGCCGGTCGAGGAGCGCGATGGCGCCGCTGTGGTCGCCGCAGGCCTCGGTGGCCAGGGCGAGTCCGAATTCGGTGTCTTGACGGAGAGACGTCAGACCTGTCAGGTTATTGTTCGCCATCAGCTCGGCGAAGCGGGTGCGGGCCTCGGTGACCTCACCGTTCTCCAGGGCCAGCCGCGCGTAGCCGAGTGCGAGCTCGATATCCTCCATCTGCTCTGCGGTTACGCCGTTGACCAAGTAGGACAACGAGCAGTCCAGCTTCTGGGCCAGCAGTTCCAGGACGGCAGGAGTCGGGGTACGCTTGCCACTCTCGATCAAGGAGACGTAGCTGTCCGAGAGTTCGGGATGCGCGAGTTGGGCCTGAGACAGGCCACGCTGTCGCCGAACAGTCTTAATACGGAGTCCGACCAGGTCAGATGTGGTCACAGTCGCCGCTCCTTGAGATGATGACAAACGCACAACCCATATAGGCGAGGGAGCCCTAGATGCGCAAGCGTCTTATCCTGTCAGCACTGATTGCGACTGTTTTGGTCGCAGCCACCAATGTTACGACCGCGGAGGCCGTTGCGTCGCCCAGCATCGCGTTTGATGTCATTGCGTGCTGCTAGTTCCGTCTAGTTACGCCGCCTGAACCGCTCTCCAGGCCGCAGATCGCTCAGCGCGCTCGGAGTGCCAGAAAAAAATCGACCCGATCCGTCATCGTCGACAGGTCGCGGCCGGTTAGCTCCTCCACCCTCCTGATCCGGTAACGAACCGTGTTGACGTGCACGTGCATCCGCTCCGCGCACGCGTTCCACGAGCCGGCGCAGTCGAGGAACGTGCCAAGTGTCCGCACCAGCTCTGACTGGTGTCTCCTGTCGTAGTCGAGTAGCGGCGTCAGCAGCCGGTCGGCGAACGAGCGACGCACATCGCCAGGGGCGGTGGCCAGCAACAGGGCGTGCGTGTAGATCTCATCGCTGGTCACCACCCCGCCGCCGCGCGCCTGCGCCAGCCGCCGGGCGTGCCCGGCCTCCTCGACCCCGCCCTTCACGGCAGCCGCGCCGGTGAGCGCACCGCTCAGCCCGACGCAGATCCGGGTGCCGGGCAGCGCGGACAGCACCTCCGCCCCGGCGCTCAGCCGCTCGGCCACATCGCTCACCGTCGAGCCCCGCAGCGGCACCAATCCCACCGCGCCGTCGCTCCGTACTGTGTCTTCCGCCCGTGCCGCGCTGTCCGTCCGTGCAGCGCCTTCCGTCCGTGCAGCGCCTTCCGTCCGTGCAGCGCCTTCCGCCCGTACCGCGGCGACGATCTCGCGGTCCAGCAGCTCCTCGACGGCCTGCCCGCCCAACGTCGCCGCGTCCGGGCCCCCCGGCCCGCCCTCCGTGAGGACGGTGGCGTTCACGATGGCGTACGGCTCGGCGGCGTCGAGCCCGCAGGTGCGGAGCCTGGCGTCCAGCTCGGCCGGGCCCGCCTCCGCCAGCGCGGCCGTGACGAGCTGTTCGGCCAGCCGCCGTTCGACCCGCCGCCCCTCCTCCATCCGGCTGTGCTCGACCGCGATGCAGGCCGCCAGTTCGTAGCCGAGGTCGGGCCGGTCCAGCAGGTCGCCGTCGCAGGCCAGTGCCCAGCCCGCGGCCCGGTGGCCGCGCCCGACACCGAAGATCGTGTGCTCGCCGACCAGGCAGGGCAGCCGGGACGCCGACAGGTAGGCGCGGGCCAGCCGTACCGGATCCTCGACCGAACCCACGATCACCCGGCCGGAGGCGGAGACGACGGCGCCCGTGACGCCCAGCTCCGCCGCGGTCAGCGCGAACAGCTCGGGCAGCGCGGCGCCCTCGGACACGGCGGTGAGCAGCCTGCGGTGGCGGCCGAGCGCGTCACGGGCGTCGCCGGACAGGCGGGGCACGACGAGCTCCGCGAGCGTACGGAACGAGACCTCGGTGGGCACCTCGACCAGCGTCAGCCCGGCCGCCGCGCACGCCTCCACGAGGTCTTCGGGAACGTGGCCGAGCCACGCCTGGCCCGCGCCGAGCGCGGCCACCCCGGCCTCGGCCAGTGCGGCGACGAAGCGGGCCGCGTCGCCCGGCGAGGTGCGCCACATCATCCCCGTGAGCACCAGCTCGCCGCCCGACAGGTAGCGCCCCGGGTCGGGCAGGTCGGTGATGTGCACGCCGGTGAACTCCCTGGCCGGGTCGCCGGTCAGGAGCCTGAGGCGTAGCTCGCCGAGGGCCAGCAGGTCACTGATGCGCACTTGGAGGAATATACAAGTCGGCCCGTCAAGCTCTGACCTGGATTTAACGTCACACGCATAGGACCGCCGCGACGCTGGTGCTCTACTCGGAGGATGAGCGATGGGAGGATGACCGAAACGTCGAGCGAGACGCGGCGCCTCGAGTCCATGGGCGTGGGCGAGAGCGCGCGGCGGCCGGACGCCACATTGAAGGTGACGGGTGAGTTCGCCTACGCCTCCGACCTGTGGCTCGACGGCATGGCGTGGGGCGTGACACTGCGCAGCCCGCACGTCTCGGCGTGGATCCGCTCGATCGACGTGGGACCCGCGCTGGCGATGCCGGGAGTGTTCACGGTGCTGACGCACGAGGACATGCCCGGCGCGAAGTTCTACGGCCTGGAGCTGAAGGACCAGCCCGTGCTCGCCATTGACCAGGTCCGCTACCAGGGCGAGCCGGTCGCGCTGGTGGCCGCCGACCATCCGGAGACCGCGCGCAGGGCCGCGGCGGCGATCGTGGTCGAGTACGAGCCCCGTCCCGCCGTGACAGACCCCCGTGAGTCCCGAAATTTCGTACGACATCAGCCGGTGCGGGTGGGCGACACCTTCGAAGCGGACGTCGTGGTGTCGGCCGAGTACGAGGTCGGCATGCAGGACCAGGCGTTCCTCGGTCCCGAGTCCGGCCTGGCCGTCCCCGCCGAGGACGGCGGCGTGGACCTGTACATCGCCACCCAGTGGCTGCACGTGGACCGCGACCAGCTCGCCCCCTGCCTCGGGCTGCCGCCGGAGAAGGTACGGCTGACGCTGTCGGGCGTCGGCGGCGCGTTCGGCGCCCGCGAGGACCTGTCGATGCAGGCACACGCCTGCATGCTGGCGCTCCGGCTGAACCGTCCCGTGAAGATCGTCTACAACCGCGAGGAGTCGTTCTACGGCCACGTGCACCGCCACCCCGCGTGGATGCGCTACGAGCACGGCGCCACCCGCGACGGCAAGCTCGTCTACGTCAAGGCCGACATCCTGCTCGACGGCGGCGCGTACTGCTCCTCCTCCCCCGCCGTCGTCGGCAACGCCGCCTCGCTCGGCGCCGGCCCGTACGAGGTGCCGAACGTCCGGATCGACGCCACCGGCGTCTACACCAACAACCCGCCGTGCGGGGCGATGCGCGGGTTCGGCGCGGTGCAGGCGTGCTACGCGTACGAGTCGCAGATGGATCTCCTGGCCGAGGCGTGCGGCCTGTCGCCGGTCGAGATCCGGGTGCGCAACGCGGTGTCGCAGGGTTCGTCCCTGGTCACCGGCCAGATCATCGACTCGCCCGCGCCGCTGGCCGGCATGCTCCATGAGCTCGCCGCGATGCCCCTGCCGCCCTCCCGGGAGTCCGATCTGCGCGCGCTGCCGGGCGGCGTCTCGCAGACCACCCACGGCGAGTCCGTACGGCGAGGCGTCGGGTACGGCGTGGGCATCAAGAACATCTGCTTCTCCGAAGGCTTCGACGACTACTCGACGGCCCGGGTCCGGGCCGAGCTGATCGGCGGCGAGCCGCACGTCACCGTGCACACCGCGGCGGCCGAGGTCGGCCAGGGCCTGGTCACGATCCAGGCCCAGATCGCCAGGACCGAGCTGGGCGTCGAGAACGTGACCGTGGCGACGGCCGACACCACAGTGGGCTCGGCGGGCTCGTCGTCGGCCTCGCGGCAGTCGTACGTCACCGGCGGGGCGGTGAAGGCGGCCTGCGAGGCCGTACGCGCGCGCTTCGAGGGGCTGCCGGCCAGGGAGGCGCTGGAGAAGTACGGGACGATCGAGGAGACGCGGGAGTATCGGCACCGGCCCACGTTCCCGATGGACCCCGAGACCGGGCAGGGTGACTCGCACACCCAGCTCGCCCTGTGCGTGCACCGGGCCGTGGTGGACGTGGACGTCGAGCTGGGCCTGGTCAAGGTGGTCGAGCTGGCGGCCGTACAGGATGTGGGGCGGATCCTGAACCCGCAGGCGCTGGAGGGCCAGATCCACGGCGGCTCGGCGCAGGGGCTCGGGCTGGCGCTGATGGAGGAGATCCAGATGCGTGACGGGCGGCTGCTGAACCCGTCGTTCACCGACTACCTGATCCCCACCATTCTCGACATGCCGCCGATGGCGCTGAAGATCCTCGAAAATCCCGACCCCGCCGCCCCGTACGGCCTGCGTGGCGCGGGTGAGCCGCCCACGCTCTCGTCCACGCCCGCCATCGCGGCGGCGGTGCGGGCGGCGACCGGACTGCGGTTGACGCGCGTTCCCATCAGACCGGAAGATATCGCCTTGTTTAATAGGGGAGATTGACGACGGGGAGGTATCTCATGACCAGCGCACGTGACGCGGCCAAGGCGGAGTTCGAGCGGTTCGACACCGACGGTGACGGCCTGCTGTCGACCAGCGAGATCAGGCAGGTCAACGCGGCCCTCGGCGGGCACGGCGTCACCGACGCGGAGATCAGCGCGTTCATCGACGCCATCGACGCGGACGGCGACGGCCGGATCGGCCTGGATGAGTTCGTCGGCCTGGTGGGCGGTGGCAAGCACGAGGCCTGATCGGCGCCTTGCGAGGCTTGATCGGCGCCTTGTGGGACCGGCCGGAGGAATGATCACGTTCGCGACGCTTATCGGGCCGGCCGGAGGGATGATCACGTTCCCGACCGGGTAGGGCACCCGGCACTCCCCCTTGATCGCGAGGGGGAATGGCCGTGCTCGACAGGTTCTTCGAGCTCTCCGGCCGGTCGACGACGGCCGGGCGCGAGGTGCGCGGCGGGATCACCACGTTCATGGCGATGGCCTACATCATCCTGCTCAACCCGATCATCCTGGCCGGCGCCCGTGACGTCACCGGAGCCAGGCTCTCGATCATCCAGCTCACCACCTCGACCGCCTTGGCGGCGGCCGTCTCGACGCTGCTCATGGCGTTCATCGGCAACGCGCCGTTCGGGCTGGCGGCCGGGCTCGGCCTGAACGCGGTGGTGGCCTACCAGGCCGCGCCCCACATGACCTGGGCCCAGGCGATGGGCCTGGTCGTCCTCGAAGGGCTCGCGATCGTCATCCTGGCCGTGACGGGCCTGCGCACCCTGATCATGAACGCTATCCCGCTGGCGCTCAAGCACGCGATCAGCGTGGGGATCGGGCTGTTCATCGCGCTGATCGGCCTGGTCGACGCGGGCTTCGTGGCGGCCGGCTCCGGCACACCCGTGCAGCTCGGCGCGACCGGGCACCTGGCGGGCTGGCCGGTCACGGTGTTCTGCTTCGGACTGCTCCTGATGATCGTCCTGTACGTACGCAGGACCCCGGCGGCCATCCTCATCAGCATCGCGGTGACTACTGTCCTGGCCGTGGTCGTGAACTCACTGGCCACCATCGATCCCAAGACCTGGGGCGTGGTGACCCCCCGGGTGCCGAAGTCGCTGGTCGCGGCGCCCGACTTCGGGCTGGTGGGACGGTTCGACCTGTTCGGCGGCTTCGTGAGCGCGGGGGCGCTGACGGCGGCCGTGGTGCTGTTCACGCTGGTGCTGTCCGGGTTCTTCGACGCGATGGGCACGATCATCGGCGTCAGCGACGAGGCCGGGCTGGTGGACTCGGAGGGGCGGGTGCCGCGGCTGGGCGCGATCCTGACCGTGGACGGTGTCGCGGGCATGATCGGCGGGGCGAGCAGTTCGTCGGCCAACACCGTCTTCGTCGAGTCGGCCGCCGGCGTGGGTGAGGGGGCCAGGACCGGACTGGCCAGTGTGGTGACCGGGGCACTGCTGGGCCTGGCCCTGCTGTTCACGCCGCTGGCCGGGATGGTGCCCGCGGCCGCGGCGGCGCCCGCGCTGGTGCTGGTCGGGGCGCTGATGATGACGCAGAGCAGGAACGTGCCCTGGGAGGACCTGGAGCTGGCCGTGCCCGCGTTCCTGACGATCGCACTGATGCCGTTCACGTACTCGATCACGAACGGAGTGGGGGCCGGGGTGATCTCCTACACGCTGATCAAGGCGGCTCGGGGGAAGTTCGCCGAGATTCCGTGGCTGCTGTGGGTGGTCTCGCTGATCTTCCTGGCCTATTTCGGGATCACCGCACTGGAGGAGCTGTTCGGGTAGTTGCTCGCTGTTCGGGGCTTTTGGGGCGCCTTGTTGGTCGGCTGTCAGCGGATGTCTGCGGTGTTGCAGGCCACGTCGTTCTTGTCGAGGTCGGGGTACCAGGCGTACTCGGGGTGGACGCCCTTGGTGTACGGGCCGTCGCCGGCGGCGACGGCCGCCTTGCAGCTCGCGTAGTGGGGGTCCAGGCTGCCCCGGACGGGAGAGGTGGCACGGCTGGCCGGGGCGGAGGCGCCCGAGGTCGGCGCTCCCGCGTTGGGCACGCCCGTAGTGCCCGTAGTGCCCGTAGTGCCCGTAGTGCCCGTAGTGCCCGTAGTGCCCGTAGTGCCCGTGGGGGCCTGGCCCGTGGTGGTCGGCGCTCCACCTGTTGGCGCTCCACCTGTTGGCGCTCCACCCGTTGGTACCCCTGCGGTCGGGGCGGCGTCGGTCGGCGCTCCGCCGGTCGGCGCTCCGGGCGACGGCGTGGAGCCGAGCAGGCTCGCGGCCAGGGCCTCGGCCTGGGCTTTGTCGAAGCCCACGATGCTCAGGCTGTCGCCGTCCATGGGCTGTGTGACGATCGGTGCCGCCAGGACGGTCTTGGGCACCAGGACGACCGCCACCTGCCGCTGGTTGGTCACCAGCTCGTCGATGAGGTCCGACACCTTCTGCTTGAACGCGGGCGCGATCGCGATGCGCACCGAGTAGGTGCCGTCCTTCTCGCGTACCGCCTCGATCCGCTGCACGGCGTTGACCGTGACCCCGTCCTCCAGCAGGTAACAGGTGGTCTGCTCCTTGTCCAGCACGGCCGTGTCACCCGGGCAGGGCGCCGGCTTGGTGTCTCTGACCGGCGCGAAGTGGATAGGCGTCGCCAGCCGCTGCGGGGGGACGCCCCCCAGGATCGGCGCGTCGGGGCTTCTGGTCATCAGGACGGCGACCGTCCCCAGCACGCCGGAGATGAGCACGACGACCACCAGCGAGACGATCAACACGATGGTGGTGAATCTGCTGGCCTTGGGTTCTCCGGGCTCCGCGGGTGGCGGCTCTTCCGGCTTCTCCATCGTTGGCGACCCCATCCTGATGTTCGGGCTGCGGGTGAGCTTATCGAGGACCGGCTGTAGCGGGGTAATCCGGTGAACAATCCTCATCGTCCAGCAAGAAATGGGGAAGATTGGAGAAAGAGCTACAGATTGTCGATGGATCCGCACGGCAGCCGAGAAGAAAGTGAAGCCGTGCTTCTCCCCCGCCTGAGGGCAGGGGTTTCCACGCTCAAGGAGTCTCGATGAAGGTCGGCGTTCCCCGCGAGGTCAAGGACAACGAATACCGCGTCGCGCTCACCCCCGCGGGCGTCCACGAGCTGGTACGGCACGGCCACCAGGTCCACGTCGAGCACGAGGCGGGCCTCGGCTCGTCGATCCCCGACGCCGACTTCGCGGCGGCCGGTGCCGTCATACTCGACCAGGTCGACGACGTCTGGGCCGAGAGCGATCTGGTGCTGAAGGTGAAGGAGCCGGTCGCCGAGGAATACCACCGGATGCGCAAGGGCCAGATCCTGTTCACCTACCTCCATCTGGCCGCCTCGCGGGCCTGCACCAAGGCGATGCTCGACTCCGGCGTCACCGGGATCGCCTACGAGACCGTACAGACGCCGAACGGCGCCCTCCCGCTGCTCGCCCCCATGTCGGAGGTCGCGGGACGGCTCGCACCGCAGGTCGGCGCGTACCACCTGATGCGCTCGCAGGGCGGCAGAGGCGTGCTGATGGGCGGCGTGTCAGGCGTGCGCGCGGCCCACGTCGTGGTGATCGGCGCGGGCGTGTCGGGCATGAACGCCGCCGCCATCGCGCTCGGCATGCAGGCCGAGGTGCTCCTCCTCGACAAGAACATCGACAAACTCCGCCAGGCCGACATGATCTACCAGGGCCACTGCCAGACGGTCGCCTCCAACACCCTGGAGATCGAGAGCGCCGTACGCGAGGCCGACCTGGTCATCGGCGCGGTCCTGGTGCCCGGCGCGAAGGCGCCCAAGCTGGTGACCAACGAGCTCGTCAGCCGGATGAAGCCCGGCTCCGTGCTGGTCGACATCTCGATCGACCAGGGTGGCTGCTTTGAGGACTCCCGCCCCACCACGCACGCGGAGCCGACGTACCAGGTGCACGAGTCGATCTTCTACTGCGTGGCCAACATGCCGGGCGCGGTCCCGTACACCTCGACGTTCGCCCTGACGAACGTCACGCTCCCGTACGCGCTGGCCATCGCCGACCGGGGCTGGGCACCGGCCATGCGCCAGGACCGGGCGCTCGCGCTGGGGCTGAGCACGCACGAGGGCCGCCTGACCAGCCGGCCGGTGGCAGAGGCCCACGGGTTCGCATGGACGCCGTTGGAAGACGTACTGACCCGGGCATGACCCTCGTCTCGCCTCGACCAGGCGACGACGATCAGCACGCCGTTCCCGGCCGGTGTCGTCACCGTCACCACCGCGCGGCGATCACTGACCTATGCGGCCGTCGATCCGCTCGCGCAACAGGTCGGCGTGACCCATGTGGCGGGCATACTCCCAGATCATTCCGAGCGCCGCCTCGCGCAGCGACATCAACCCTCCACCGCTGCCATGCAGATTCGCGGCGTCGTCGGCGGTGACGTCGAGGCTGGGCGCCTCGGCCAAAAACCGCTCGGCGAAGTCCACCTCCGCACGCCATGCCTCCCACGCCTCCGCTACCACCTTGGGGTCGGCGACAGCACCATCGAAGTCACCGTCCCGGTCGGTCTCGGAGGTGAACAGCTTGGGGACGTCCTGTCCGGCCATCAGCACCCGGAACGTCCCACGCTCCACCTCGGCCAGGTGTCGCACCAGGCCCAGGAGCGACATCGTCGACGGCTCAACGGACCGCCGCGCCATGGCCTCCGCGTCGAGATCCGCGCATTTCATCTCCAAGGTGAGGCGTGCGCAGCGCAGATTCTCGATCAGTGTGGTGCGCTCGTCGCCCAACGTCGGCCCGTTCTCACGTGGGTCGTCGTCGGATGGCTTGCCGTCCGCGGTGAACATGTCGGCTCGTCGTGTCGTTGCCATGGCCGCCATCATCGGCGATGCGTCTGGCGGCCGACAACTGATTAACGGTCCCTAGACTCATGGTCAACAACTCACGGAAGGACGACAGTGACCAAGACCGCTCTCCTGGTGATGGATGTCCAACGGGTCATCGTGGACCGCTACCCGGACCCCGCCTACCTGCCGCGCCTGCGCGAGGCGATCGACGCCGCCCGGGCCGCCGGCCTCCCGGTGATCTACGCGGCCGTCGGGTTCCGCGCCGGATATCCGGAGATCAGTCCTCGCAACAAGATGTTCGGCGCGATCGCCCGCATGGGCGGGATCGCCGGAAGCGAGCAGGCCATGGAGATCCATCCGGACGTGGCACCGGAACCCGGCGACGTCGTCGTCACGAAGAAGCGTGTCAGCGCCTTCGCCGGCAGCGACCTCGACATGGTCCTGCGGGCAGGCGACATCGATCACCTGGTCCTCACCGGCATCGCCACGAGCGGCGTCGTGCTGTCCACCCTGCGCCAAGCGGCCGACCTGGACTTCCAGCTCACCGTCCTGTCCGACGCCTGCCTCGATTCCGACCCCGAGGTGCACCGGGTGCTCGTGGAAAAGGTGTTCCCCGGCCAGGCGGATGTCACGACCGTGGCCGAGTGGGTGGCGACGACCAAGTGATCCGCGGCTGCTTCCCTGACGCTTGGGTCGTGGCGGCCAGTGATCCGAAGCTGTTTCTCTGACACCCCGACGGGTACGCCGGGGTGATGCACGAGCCCATGGCAGAGCGGATACGACGACGCGCCGAGCACCTGCTGCCCGAGGAACAGGCAGCAGGCAGTGACGATACCGAGATGCAGGCGGCAAGCATCCTCGCCGACTCCGACGCCCGCGAAGAGTACGTGGAATCAACACCCGATCTACGGATCGACCACCGCAGGTCCGAGGAGACCGTCGACCCTTGACGCGCTCTCCGGTGTGAACGCCGCGGATTCAACTGTGCCGTCGAGGCCCAACTGGGGCTGGACGCGCGCCCCCTCATGTCTCGCGGTGGTGCTGATTGGGCGGCCGATTCCTATCGACGTCGTCGATGGCCTGTCATTCGGCAGGACAGATGGTGCCCGGCTTGGGCGGTCTCAGGCCGGTCAGGTACGTGGTGGCGTGTTGGATGGGGCACTTCTTACCCGTCAAGTACAAGGCATGGCCGGGGCCGTCGTAGCCGACGGTCACCGACCTTGGGATCATCCTGGTGAAGCTCTCGGTCCATACATAGTCGCCCCACGTACTGCCTGCTCCCAGGAAGGGCGGCAGGCCGCGAGTCGGCAGCGGGCGGGACGGGTTGGCGACCGGTAGCGGCCAGCCGGCACATCCCAGCGCGTCCATGGCGGCACCTCCTCCGAGGTTCGGCGAGATCTTCCTCGCCTGGCGACGGAACTTCTGGAGCTGGGCATAGCCGGTGTAGCCCCGACCGTCCGCGCAGGTCATCGCCAGGGCTCCGGGCATGGCCCAGATCCGCGAGTTACCGAGGATGACTTCCCCGAAGCCGGACCCGTCCCCGTGCCTGGCCTTGTCGACCGCCTCGGCAAAGGCCGGCCAGCGTGCGGGGTCGTTCATATAACCGAAAGTCTTGAGCTGCCATCCGGTCAGTTCGCCCTTGCCGAGTCCGGGAGAGGTGGTCGGGATCGGATGACGATCAGCGTCTCGGATGAGCTTGCGCCAGACCGCTCCGGCGTCCTCACCGTGCAGGGCACAGGCCGCAGTGGCCGCACACCAGGTGGTGAATCCGGCGAACCCTCGTTCGCTAACGGACAGGACCTGTAGCTGCGCTTCGGGCCAGCCGAGGGCGTGATTGACCACCCCGTCGATGTACATCGCGCGGATCCGCTGCGGGAACAGCCGGATGTACGCGGTGGCGGGTACCCCTCCGTAGGAGTTGGCCATGAAGCTCAGCCG
The DNA here is from genome assembly GCF_040654555.1 of Nonomuraea sp. NPDC050680. Classification (NCBI taxonomy): domain Bacteria; kingdom Bacillati; phylum Actinomycetota; class Actinomycetes; order Streptosporangiales; family Streptosporangiaceae; genus Nonomuraea; species Nonomuraea sp. NPDC050680. Next base: position 564,796 of record NZ_JBFAIF010000001.1, read on the forward strand.
TTCCTCACCCAGAGCTTCGCGAACCGCGTCCATGTCTCTGGCCGCAGACAGGGAGTCCATGTGAGCGAACAGGCCGGTTTTGTCCGCGTTCTGGCACTCTTTGAACGCCTTGGTCATCGCCGCGGCCTGTGCCTTGTACTCCTTCCGGCTCTGGGGATCGAGCAGTGACGTTCCGGGCTGCATACAGGATGGGGGCAGCTGCTCACGCCACACGGTGGTGCGCGGCTTGTAGGCGACGAGGTCGAACCTGCGTCCCAGTTCGGTGAGGTCAGCGGCACGCTTGAGGTCCTCGATCCCGTCAGCTCCGGGACCGCCGGGAATGCCCAGGACGCTGCCGATGCGGTGGGCGGGTTCGGTGGCAGGCAACCGGGCCAGGTCCAGCTCGACCTTCAGCCCGTCTGGCTTGGCCCAGTCCACGGGCACCTCGATCGCGGCGCATTGCATCCCGGCGGGCGTGCCCTGGCCCGCGCAGTCCCGCCAGGTCGGCTGCGCGTCTCGAGCGGCGGATGCCGCAGAGGTCATTCCTGCCAGCGCCGCCACCGCTACACCGATGACCAGCCCGCTGATCCTGCCGCGCCCGCGCCGCTGCTTGGTTGTCGTCATGATGATCACTTTGGCGACGCGGGCCGAGTGGCCACCACCGGGACATCCTCCATTTTGCCTTCGGGATGTCCCCCACGGGCTGTCCGGCTGTTCGCAGGGGGTGGGTGTTCGTCAGGCTGTACGGCGTCCGGTTGTGATCACCGGCAGGATGTGGTCAGGCGAGGAGGGGCGTGGGCAAGCAAGCAGAGGGCGGCTTCGGCCGGTGGCGGGTGCTGATCGCCGCTCCGGTGCGGGCACGGGCGCGGCGTGATCTGGCCTATGCGCTGATGCTGCCGTTGATGGCGGGAATCGGTCTGGCGCATCTTGTTCTCGTGTGGCTGAGCGTTCTCATGGCGGTCAACCTGATCGGAGTGCCGGTGTTGGCCTTGTGCGTATGGGCGGCCAGGGGCCTGGGCACGGTCAACCGGCGGCTTGCGCGGGTGCTGGCCGGGGTGCGGGTACCCGATCCTGCTCCGTTCCGCGCCGGGCCTGGTCTGCTGAACCGGATCACAGCGGCATTCAGCGACGTGACAGGATGGCGGGCCGTCATCCACGGGTTGGTCCGGCTGCCGGCGGCCGTCGTCGCCGTCGTCGCCGCCGCCGGATTGTGGGGAGGCGGCCTGCTCCTGCTCAGTTGTCCCCTGTGGTGGCAGTCCTCCGCCTTGGCGTATCTGTCCCCCAACGGTCTGTCCCCCAACGGCTGGCCGGATGCTGTGCTGATGAGCGCGGCCGGACTGGCGCTGCTGCTGCTCGCCCCCTGGGGCGTCCATCTCGCCCTGACCCCCGAGCGCGTGCTCGCCCGGAGCCTGCTCGGGCCAGAGCCGGGCGAAACGCGGATCCGCCGCCTGGAACAGGCTCGAGCGCTGGCCATCGACGATGCGGTCGCCAGACTCCGCCATATCGAGCGGGACCTGCACGACGGGACGGCGGCACGGCTGGTGACGCTGGCCATGAGCCTGGGCATGGTCCAGGAAGAGCTCGAACACGCCCACGATCCCGACCGGCTGCGGCGCGCCCGTGCCCTGGTCGACGGCGCACACCGTACCGCCAAGGAATCGGTGTCCGAACTGCGCGACCTGATCCGCGGCATCCACCCGCCCGCACTCGACCAAGGGCTGGAGACCGCCCTGGCCACGCTCACCGCACGGACCCCCATCCCCGTCCAGCTCAACGCCGATCTGCCCGAGCGGCCCGCTTCAGCCATCGAGGCCATCGCCTACTTCTGCACGACAGAACTGCTCGCCAACGTGATCAAGCACAGCGCCGCCAGGCACGCCACGGTCGACGCACGGGTGACAGATGGCCTGCTGTCCCTGATAGTGCGGGATGACGGTGTCGGCGGCGCGGCGATGAAGCCCGGATCCGGGTTGCACGGCCTGGCTGCCCGGATCGGAACGGTGGACGGCACGATCGACATTCGCAGCCCGGCGGGAGGGCCTACGGTGATCACTGTCGAACTTCCCCCGCACCTTTGAACGGGCCGCGCATGCGTATCGTGATCGCCGAAGACGTCGTAATGCTCCGCGAGGGCCTGTGCATGCTGCTCACCTCCCGCGGCCAGGAGGTGGTGGCCGCGGTGGGCGACGGCGACGCCCTGCGGGCGGCCGTGGCCGAACACCGTCCCGACATCGCCGTGGTCGACATACGCATGCCCCCTTCGCACACCGACGAGGGCCTGCGGGCCGCGATCCGCATCCGCCGCGATCATCCAGAGGTGGGCGTGCTGGTGTTCTCCCAGTACATCGAGACACGCTACGCCGCCCAGCTGCTCGCCGACGGCGCCCAGGGGGTGGGATACCTGCTGAAGGAACGCGTCGCCGACGTCAAAGACTTCCTGGCCGCGCTCGACCAGATCGCAGCCGGACAGACCGTCCTCGACCCCGAGGTCGTCACCCAGATCATGGGCGCCAGCCGGCGCACGCAGACCCTGAGTACCCTCACCCCCAGGGAACGCGAAGTGCTCTCCATGATGGCGGAAGGACGCTCCAACAACGCCATCGCGGGCGCACTGTTCCTGTCGTACGGCTCGGTGGAAAAGCACGTGACGCAGATCTTCACCAAGCTCGGCCTGTCTCCATCGGACAACGACCACCGTCGTGTACTCGCCGTCCTGCGCTATCTGCAGGCCTGACGATGGCAGTACGCCGACGCCGTTATCTTTGCCGATGTGATCCGCGCCGTGGTGATTGATGTGGACGACACGCTCTGCCTCACTGAGGCGGTGTGTTTCGAGCTGGAAAACGAGGTTTTGGCGCGCATCGACCGCGAGTCGATGCCTCGAGCCGTGCACCTGTCCACGTGGGGGCAGCCCTTGCTCGAAGCGATGCCACAGCGTTCGCCCGGCCTTGACTTGACGATCTTCGCTCCTGTCTATCAGGCGGTGCTCCGGGAGTACGTGGTGGCCGGGCGGCTGGATGTCGTCGCACCGGAGAACCTCCGGGCGCTCGATGAGCTCGCCGCCGCAGGGCGCAGCCTCATGCTGCTGACCTCACGAACCGAAGCGGAGGTGGAGCACCTCCTGGCGCCGGATCATGCGCTGGCCGGTCGGCTCGCCGCTGTCTACCATGCCGGCAACATGCGCTTCGGCAAGCCCGACGGCCGCGCCTTCGACGAACTTCTGGCCGCCACCGGGCTGGAGCCCCGTCAATGCCTGTACGTGGGCGACTCCCCCGGTGACGCACAGGCGGCCAACGGGGCCGGCTTGCGCTTCATCGCCTGCATGCAGAGCGGTCTCAGGCAGCGTACGGAGTTCGGCGCATATCGTGTCGACGCGTTCATCGACGCCTTCCCCGACATGGTCGACGCCATAACCCACCTGGAAGGCGCGAACCCGAGGCTCCTCGACCTTTAAGCGCTGCCATTGCCGATGCGGAGAGCTTCCTTCAGAAACACGCGGTAGACGCTCGGCGTGCCCTCGGTGGTGAGGACCTCGACGATGGAGCGAACGTTGCGATCCTCGACGGCCTCGCGGATGAGCGCGTCGGCCAGGTCGCGGCGGGCGGTGAACCGGCCGACCATCTGCGGCGGGCCGACGGTGTAGTCGGTGACCGCGTCCCCGTCGAACAGACCGGAGGGGCGGATGACGGTCCAGTCGAGGTCGCTCCGGGCGACGATCTCTTCCATGCGGGCGGCGTCCTCGTACAGCGGGCGGCCCATCCTGAGGAGCATGGGCACGATCACCTTGCGGTAGACGAGGGTCTCGCCGGGCGGGGGCTTCATGGGGACACCGGTCGAGGTCACGCAGACCAGGCGCCGGATGCCGTGGGCGATCATGGCCGCGACGATGTTCTCGGTCGACCGGGAGCACGTGGTGGGCACCTCGGAGCCGTAGGGGACACCGAGCGTCGAGATCACCGCCTCGTGCCCGGCCACCACCCGGTCCACCGCTTCGGGGTCCAAGGCGTCCGCCTTCGCCACGTCCAGCGCGGGGTCGCTGAGGGGGAACGCCTGCGGATGCCGGGTGACCGCGGTGACGGCGTGGCCCTCGGCGAGCGCCTGGGCGGTGGTTAGCCGCCCGGTCGGGCCGTTGGCCCCGAAGATCACGAGCTTCACGTGCTTTCCTCCCAAGGCATGCGCCGGGACATCGGCGTTTCACGCATCATATATTCATTATAAGTAGTGTAAAGGCAATGGAGTCACGGAGACCTCGTCTCCCTCGGGCGATCGCAAGTCGGAGGCCGGTTCTGTAGTCGCCTATGGTGTTCTTGTGACTGCTAGTCAAGGCCGCCGCGACCAGCTAAAAGAGTTCTTGCGTGCCAAGCGGGAGGCCCTCTCCCCCGCCGACGTGGGCATGCCCGACGGAGGACGCCGCCGCACTCCGGGGCTGCGCCGGGAAGAGGTGGCCGTGCTCGCCGGGGTGGGAGTGTCCTGGTACACCTGGTTGGAGCAGGGACGCGACATCAAGGTCTCCGACGCTGTGCTGGACGCGGTCGCCCGCGTGCTGAAGCTTGACGAGACGGAGCGGGCGCACCTGTACGTGCTCGCCGGGCTGAATCCACCGGACCCCGCGGGCCGGCCGGGTACGCCGGTGAGCGAGCAACTGCGCGCGGTGCTGGACGCATGGATGCCCAATCCGGCGCACGTACTGGATCGGCACTACAACCTGGTGGCGATGAACGACGCGGCCAGGTGGGTGTTCGGATTCGACGACGATGTCCGGAACTGCATCGTGGCCTTCTTCACCCACCCGATCTACCGCGGCAGGTTCACCGAATGGCACGAGTTCGCCCCGGACATGGTGGCCGACTTCCGTGCCAGCGCGGCGCGCTATCACGACGATCCGGTCTTCGGGCAGATCGCCGACGAGCTGTGCGGCGCCAGTGCGGAGTTCGCCGAGATGTGGGCCCGGCCGGATGTACGTTCCCGCTCCCAGGGAATCAAGGCGATCACCCACCCCGAGGCCGGGAACCTCACCTTCGAGTACTCGCTGTTCCGGCTGCCGGACCGTGCGGACCTCAACGTGGTGCTGCACACGCCGCATCCCGACACCGACACCAAGGCGAAGGTGGAGAGCCTGGTGGTGGCACACCCAGGATGAGCTGACACTGCCTTGCCGGAAGCCGTCCCAGCACGATGGAAGGCATGAAGGCAATCACGATTCCCGAATTCGGCAGCGCTGACGTCCTCCGCCTCGACGAGGTCAAGATCCCCGAGCCCGGGCCGGGGCAGGTCTCCATCGACGTGGCATACGCGGGCGCCAACTTCGCCGAGATCCTCTACCGGCAGGGCGTGGTGGACGTACCGCTGCCCTTCGTGCCCGGCATCGAGGTGTCCGGCCACATCCGGGCGCTCGGCCCCGGCGTCGAGGGGCTGCGCGTGGGCCAGTCGGTCGCCGCGCTGACGATCGTCGACAGCGGCGGCTACGCGGAGGTGGTGACCACCTCCGCCGACCTGGTGGCCCCCTTGGACGGCTACGACCTGGGGCTGGGCATCGCGGCGGCGCTGCCCTCCAACAGCACCACCGCGTTCCTCGTACTCGACCGGGTGGCCCGCATCGAACCAGGCGAAACCGTACTCGTGCACGCCGCCGCCGGAGGCGTGGGCAGCCAACTCGGCCAGGCCGCCCGGCTGCTGGGCGCGGGCCGCGTGGTGGGCACCGTGGGCAGCCCCGCCAAGATCGAGACCGCCAAGGCGTTCGGCTACGACGAGGTCGTCCTGCGCGATCAGGTGGCCGAGGCCGACCGGTTCGACGTCGTGGTGGACATGGTCGGGGGTATGACCCGCCGTACCAGCCTGGACCTGCTCGCGCCGATGGGCCGGATGGTGGTGATGGGCAACGCCTCCGGCGCCGAGGACGTCGGGATCTCGGCCAACGAGGTGTGGTTCACCAACAAGACGGTCTCCGGGTTCAACCTGGCCGCGTTCTCCGCCGCTTTCCCAGCGGAGGCAGGCCGGGCGCTGAATCGGGCTGTGGCGGCGGCCGCTAGCGGGGAGCTTCGGGTGCAGGTCGAGTCGCTGCGGCTGGAGCAGGCCGCACAGGCGCACCGCCGCATCGAGTCCGGCCGTACGACCGGCAAGCTCGTGCTCGAGGTCGAACGAATCTGACGCCACTGGCAGTGCTCCAGCCACTCGTCCGGGGCGTATGCGTTGGTGCACGGCCTTTGACGCGGGCGTGGGGAGCAGTGACGGCGATAGGCGGAAAGCCGTGGCAGCCCGGCGCGACGGGCGACAGGATGCCTGACATGCGCTTGCACATCGACACCGACCTGGGCGGGGATCCTGACGACCTCTGCGCCCTGGCGATGGTTCTGGGCTGGCCCGGAGTGGAGGTCGTCGGCATCACCACGACCGCTGACCCTGATGGCCGGCGGGCCGGTTACGTCGCGCACTGTCTCCAGCTGGTCGGGCGCCCGGACATTCCGGTCGTCGCCGGTGCCGGAAGATCACTCGCCACAGGCCGGTCCATGGGCGACTTGCTCGATCACGAGCGGTACTGGGGCGGCGTTACCGTCACCCCCCGTCCCGCGCCGCCGGAAGCCGCGATCGACCTGCTTGAGGGCAGCATCGACCTGGGTGCCACCATCGCGGCCATCGGGCCCTTCACCAACCTGGCTCTGCTGCACACTGCCCGGCCCGGTCGTCTTGACGAGGTGCCGGTGGTGGCCATGGGCGGATGGGTGCACCCCCTCGCCGCCGGCCTGCCTGCATGGGGCCCGGAAATGGACTGGAACACACAGTGCGATACCCAAGCCGCCCGGCTGCTGGCCGAGCACGCCCGGCTCACCCTGGTCACCCTCCCCGTAGCCGTCAAGGCGCACCTACGGGCCGCGCACTTGCCCCGCCTGGCCGCCTCTGGGCCCCTGGGCGAACTACTCGCCCGTCAATGCAGGGCCTACGCCATGTACAGCGGTATGACGGAGCTCGGCCGCGCTCATGCGGGACTACCCGATGACTTGATCAACTTCCACTGGGACCCGGTCGCGTGCGCCGTGGCGCTCGGCTGGAGCGGGGCCGTCGTCCAGGAACAGCGCCTGCGGACCGACCTCGAAGCAGAGCAGCTGTGCTTCACGGACGACCCGAACGGGCGGCGGACGCAGGTGCTCGCCGACCTGGACGACCAGGCCTTCAACGAGACCTGGATCGACGCTGTCGAAGCAGCTCAGCAGCAGTAGATCGAACCCGCTCGATCAGGCAAGGGGGATGGCTGTGGAAACCTTGGAGCCGGAGAGCGATGCCGCATGGTCCGCTCTGCGGCCTCCGCCGATCCTCGACCACGCGGAGCGATCGATCTGACGAAACCCGCTGGTCGCCATCCTGAACGTAGAGCGTGCCCACGACGAGACACGGCGCAGGTGCGCGCCAGCAGCTGGTGGCATCTATATGGGGAGTGTCATAGGCTGTTACATGCAGGTTATGCGCACCAGACCGTAGATAATCGGTAGCAGAACCCCGTCTCGACTGGAGGTCAGCGGTGCTGATCCGTTTTCGGGTAGCCAACCATCGGTCCATCTGCCATGAGCAGGACCTGTCCCTGATCGCCACCGAGTTCGACGAGGGAACGGGTCGCAGGACCGGCCTCCAGCACAAGGGGCGAGATGTCGCGCTGCAGCCTGTGCTCGGTGTTTTTGGAGCAAATGCGTCTGGGAAGTCCAATCTGCTGAGCGCCTTCCAGCTCATGGCCGAGGCGGTGCGGGACTCTTTCGCGGACTGGGCCAAGACTCCAGGCACGGTTCCCAGAGAGCCCTTCAAGCTCGATTCCGCATCCCGCGAGGAAACGAGCCTGTTCGAAGTGGACCTCACACTGGGCCGAGATCCTGTTCGCTACACCTACGGCTTCGAACTGTCGGACGAGAGAGTGGAAGCGGAGTGGCTGCACGCTTATCCGCATGGTCGGCGCAACGTCTGGTTCGACCGAGAGGCGGACCGCCCCGAATCAGCCGGCGGGGAGTTCGTCTTCAGAGGAGAGGGCTTCAGGGGAGAACGAGACTCCCTGGTCAAGTTGACCCGCCCCAACGCTCTGTTCCTGTCCGTGGGCGCAACCCTCAACGATCCCCAATTGTCCGCGATACACAGATGGTTCTTGAATGATCTGCAGCTCGTCACACCGGGCAGGGACCTGAAATCCTCAACGAACTCGACCAGAGGCCTGCTGACCCGTCCAGATCGAGCGGGGATCTACGAGCAGCGAATCGTGCGGTTGCTGCAGTCGGCCGATCTAGGGATCACCGGCCTTGATACCGACCCAGAAACCGGCGAGATCAGGCTGTGGCACCGCACCCCGGATGGTGGCGAGGCGCCGCTGGACTTCCGCACCGAAGAATCACTGGGCACTCATGCGTGGTTCGCGTTTCTGGGCCCTATGCTCACCGTGCTGGATCGGGGGTCGATTCTCCTGGTGGACGAATTGGATTCGAGCCTGCACCCCGCACTCGCCGCCGAGGTCGTGCGTGTCTTCCAGGACCCCACGTCCAATCCACACGACGCGCAGGTGATCTTCACGACGCATGACGCGACCTTGCTGGGCAGCGCGGTGCTGGATCGTCCACTCAACCGCGATCAGGTATGGATCACGGTGAAGAAACGCTCCGGCGAGACCGAGTTGTACCCGCTGACGGATGCCAAGCCGCGCAAGGAGGAGAATCTTGAGCGCGGGTACCTCCGCGGTCGTTACGGTGGTGTTCCCCGAGTCACTGCGGGTGAGATCGTCCGTGAACTGTCCTGGCGGGAAACGAAGGCGACGGCGTGAGCGGGCGAACTGGAAACGGGCAGGGGCTGAGACGTCGCGGACGCTCGGAAGATGAGCGTTCGCTGGCGCCGAGATCCGAAACACGCTCGCGCGAGGTACGAGTCCTGTATGTGGCCTGCGAGGGAGAATCCACCGAACCGGATTACCTGCGGTATCTGAATGAACAATTCGGGGATGGCGACGGCCAGGGTAGACCGCCCTTTCGGATCCAGCCGGTCTATCGGAAGAATGGGATGACTCCTTCCGAGGCCGTCGAAGCAGCGGGAAAGGCCGCTGCCGAAGACGAGGCATGGGCGCTTTTCGATCGCGACCAGCATCATGACATCCCGCAGGCGGTCAAGATCGCGGCCGATTCCAAGATCGAACTCGCGTTCTCGCACCCGTCATTCGACCTGTGGCTGCTTCTGCACTTCCAGGCGTTCGGGGGGGCACAGAGCGGCAGCAGCAGGATCGTGGTCGACAAGCTTCGGCAAGCCAAGGGGGCGAGCCCGTTCAAGGGCTACGACAAGAGAAACGACAAGAGCATAAAAGGCGCCCGGCGCGATGCTCTGAATGGAAGAGAAGGCCAAGCGGTGACACATGCCCGGAGCCTGGTCGCCTCTTGTGCTCATGGTCGCTGCAAACCTGCTCACGCGAAGACCGAACCAGTTGGCCGCGACACCGAACCGCAGACCGCGCAACAGTGGATGGCCCGCTCTGGACATGCCCCGGACTGCCAGATTCTCCAGCGTGACCCATCCACTGACATGTGGCGCCTACTGGCGACGCTGGGTATTCACCCGGACGGAGGCTGAGCGACGCACATGGCCGCATATGTCTAGTGTGGCTTCTCCACCGCGGAGAGCCGCACGATCTTGACGACGCCCGGTGGGCGTCACCACTATGCCATTGGCGATCGTGTCCAACCAAACACTGCCAGGCAGCGGCAATGGTCAACCGTGCCTGGCCGATGACAACGGGATCACGTCCGGGGGCAGCGGGGGCCGGCAGGCCCCCGCCGAAAGGCGGAGCCCCCGAGAAGGACAGCCTGAGCGAAAGCGAAGACCATGCATTTCGGGGGTCGAAGGGGGCGGAGCCCCCTGGGAGACACGCCCGGAGGCCCGCGCTTTGGGGGTTACTTGTTGGTGGGGCTGGGGCTGATCATTTCCGTGGGGGGCTGGCTTGCCTGGCCCTTGGGCTCCGGAGGGAGGGGGGCCTGGTCCGCCGTCGTGGTGATGGCGTCGGGGCCGCCGCAGATGGCGCCGGCTTCAGGGGTGTCCGGGCCGTTCTGGTACTTCTTGATGAACGCCGCGAGCTTCGGGTCGTCGGCCTTGTCGAGCTTCAGCTGGTGGCCCCAGGACGATGCCACGACCGGAGCGGGCAGGTTCGGGTAGGGGCTGACCAGCATGTAGTCCTGCTGGCCCGTCGAGGTAGCCGTCTTCTTCAGCGCGTCGACCTGCGCCTTCGGCAGGTCGGGGCGGTACGTGATCCACAGGGCGCCGTGCTCCAGCGAGTGGACGGCGTGCTCGTTGTGGATCGGCTTGTCGTAGACCGCGCACTGCTGCCAGTAGTTGTTGTGCTGGCCGCCGACCGGCGGGGTCTCCTTGTAGGTGACCGCGTTCCAGACGTGCTGGCCCGCCTCGTACTTGTAGTTGGCCACGGCCCCCAATGACGTCTCTTTGGCCTGCTTGACCAAGTAGAAACCGACCACTCCGACGAGCAGCACGATGACGAGTCCGCCTGCCCCCCACATCAACAGCGCGGCGCGGCGCTCCTTGCTCTTCTGCTGCGCTCGCATCTTCTGCAGATGCTCGCGCCGCGCCTGCGCCTTCTCCTTCGTCATCGTTCCTCCATCGGCATGCCAACTCCGGGTCACCCTATGCCCTAGGTCAGTATGCGGAGAATAAGAGCGTCCTAAGTGTCCGGGCACGCCTCGGCGATGAGATGGGTACGCTGGACGAGCCATGGAAAAGCCCGCCAAGAACTCACTGCTCATCGCCTGCGCCGTGCTCGTCCTCGCCGCAGCGGTGATCTTCCTCGTATGGGGTCGGAGCGGCACCCCCGGCGACGCCTCGGCGGAGGCCGGATTCGCTCGCGACATGGCCACGCATCACGCACAGGCCGTCGACATGTCGTTCACGATCAGGGACAAGACGCAGTCCAAGGACATCAGAAACCTGGCCTACGACATCATCACCACCCAGTCCAACCAGCGGGGCATGTTCCAGGGGTGGTTGCAGCAGTGGGAGCTCGACCAGGCCACCGACCGCCGGCCGATGGCCTGGATGGCCGGGCACGGCCACAGCGGGTCGGGCACGGCGGCCGCCCCCGCGGCCGTTCCCGTGGGCGGGTTGATGCCGGGCATGGCCTCGCCGGACCAGCTGACCAAGCTCAAGGAACTGCAGGGCACGGCGGCCGAGGTGCTCTTCCTGCAGCTGATGATCCGCCACCACGAGGGCGGGGTGCAGATGGCCGAGGGTCTGCTGAAGCTGTCCACGCGAGACGAGGTGGTCGGCATGGCGCAGAAGATCGTCACCGGGCAGACCGGCGAGATCAAGCTCATGACCGAGATGCTCAAGCAGCGCGGCGCGCAGCCGTACCCGACGATCCTGAAGTGAGCGCGCGGCATCTCAGGGCAATGAGCTACTGAGGCGGGCTTGAAGTGGGCGCGCGGCGTCACGGATTGAGGCGGGGCTGAGGTGAGTGCTGACGCCGTTGTGGTGGGGTCCGGGCCGAACGGGCTCGTCGCCGCCGTTCTGCTGGCTCAGGCCGGGCGTGAGGTGCTGCTGCTGGAGGCGGCCGACCAGTTCGGCGGGGGGCTGCGGTCGGCTGAGGTGACGCTGCCTGGGCGGGTGCACGATCTGGGTGCGACCGTGATGGCCATGGCGCTGGCCTCTCCTGCTTTCAGGGAGCTCGGCATCAGTGGATCCGGCCCCAAAGAGCGCGGTCTCCATGGGGTCGAGTCTCGTGGGGTCGAGTCTCGTGGGGTCGAGTTCGGTTCGGTCGAGTTCGTGCATCCCGGTGTCGTGGCCGCTCATCCGCTCGATGATCGCCCCGCCGTACTCGTACACCGTGATGCCCGCCGTACCGCGGCCGGGTTGGGGCGGGATGCGGCGGTGTGGGAGCGGACGGTGGGGGCGGCGGCGCGGGCCGGGTTGCCGCTGGTCGATCTGCTGCTCAAGCCGCTCGGGCCGTGGGAGCAGCAGCCTCGGGTGTTCGCGCAGGCGGCCAGGTTCGGGGCGGCGGCGGCGCTGCCGGTCACGACGCTCAGCCGGCGGGCGTTCCGGACCGTCGAGGGGCGGGCGGTGCTCGCGGGCATGGCCGCCCACTCGATGCTCGACCTGCGCTCGCCCATGACGAGCGGATACGGCCTGCTTCTGGCGGCCCTGGCTCACCTGGTGGGGTGGCCGGTGGTGAAGGGTGGGTCGCAGGTCCTGGCCGACGCTCTGGTGGCCAGGCTCAGGGCGCTGGGCGGGGAGGCGGTCACCGGCCATCGGGTACGTCATCTGCGGGAGCTGGACGCCGAGACGGTGGTGCTCGACGTGACCCCCCGGCAGTTCCTGACGATGGCCGAGCTGCCGGCCGGGTATCGCAGGGGGCTGGAGCGTTATCGGTACGGGCCAGGGGTGTTCAAGCTGGACTGGGCGCTCGACGGGCCCGTGCCCTGGCGGGATCCGGCGGTGGCGGCGGCCGGGACGGTACACCTCGGGGGCACGCTGGAGGAGATCGCGCTCAGCGAGGCCGAGATGGCTCACGGGCGGCACTCACCGCGGCCGTACGTGCTGCTCGTGCAGCCTTACGCGGCCGATGACAGCCGGGGCGGGCACACGTTGTGGGCCTACTGTCATGTGCCGAACGGGTCCCGGGTCGACATGACGGACGCCATCGAGGGGCAGATCGAACGGTTCGCGCCGGGGTTCCGCGACCGGGTGCTGGCCAGGCACGCGATGGGGCCCGCCGAGCTGGAGGCGGCCAACCCCAATCTGGTGGGCGGTGACATCGGGGGCGGGCTGGCGGGCCTGGGGCAGTTCGTCAGGCGGCCGGTGTGGTCGGCGGCGCCCTGGCGGACGCCGCTGCCGGGGGTGTTCCTCTGCTCGGCGGCCACACCGCCCGGGGCGGCCGTACACGGCATGGGCGGCTGGCAGGCCGCCCGCCTCGCCCTCAACGCCTGAAAGCCCTGAGAGCCCTGAGAGCGCTGAGAAAGCGCGCGAGAGCTGACAGAGCACGCGAGAGCCCCAAAAGTCAGCTCATTTCCTCCCGGATCGCGGCCGCGAAGGCGTCCACGTCCGCTTCCGTGGTGTCGAAGGCGCACATCCACCGCACCTCCCCCGTCGCCTCGTTCCAGGTGTAGAACCGGAAGCGCTTCTGCAGCCGCTCCGTCACCTCACGCGGCAGCACCGCGAACACCGCGTTCGCCTCCACCGGGCGCGGCACCTCGACGCCGGGGATGTCGCGGACCGCCGCCGCCAGCCGTCGTCCCATGGCGTTGGCCTGGCGGGCGTTGCGCAGCCACAGGTCGCCGGAGAGCAGCGCCTCGAACTGCGCGGACACGAAGCGCATCTTCGACGACAGCTGCATGAACGTCTTGCGGATGTAGTCGACGCCGGTGGCCGCCTCGGGGTTGAGTACCACGACCGCCTCGCCGTACAGCAGGCCGATCTTGGTGCCGCCGAAGGAGAGGACGTCGACGCCCGCGTCGGTGGTCAGCGCCCGCAGCGGGACGTCGAGGGCGGCGGCGGCGTTCGTGAGGCGGGAGCCGTCGAGGTGGACGAGGAGGCCGCGCTCGTGCGCGTGGGCGCAGACGGCCGCGATCTCCTCGGGGGTGTAGAGGGTGCCGAGTTCGGTGGTGTTGGAGATGGACACGACGCGGGGCTGGGCGCGGTGGACGTCGCCGAAGCCCCAGGCCTGGCGGTCGATCAGCTCCGGGGTGAGCTTGCCGTCGGGCGTGGGTACGGTCAGCAGCTTGATGCCGCCCACGACCTCCGGCGCGCCGCCCTCGTCGGTGTGGATGTGGGCGGTCTCGGCGCAGATGACCGCCTCCCATTGGGCGGTCATGGCGCGCAGGGAGACGACGTTCGCGGCGGTGCCGTTGAACACCGGCCAGACCTGGGCCCGTTCGCCGAAGTGCCGCTGGAAGACGCTCAGCAGGGCCTCGGTGTAGACGTCGTCGCCGTAGGCGATCTGGTGGCCGCCGTTGGCGTCGGCGATGGCGCGCAGGATCTCCGGGTGCACCCCCGCGTAGTTGTCGCTGGCGAAGCTCTTGAGCTGCGGGTCGTGCCGGGCAATCACTGAGTGAGGTCCAATCTGGTGCCGTTGAGCTGCGCGGCGGGCCGGTCATAGAGGTCGCCGATCGCCTCTGCCAGCGTATTGACGTCGGTGAAGCCGGTGAAACGGGCGTCCGGCCTGGCGGCGCGCATGGCGTCGTTCACCAGCGCCTTGACGACCAGGATGACCGCCGCGCTGCCGGTGTCCTTCAGGGCGTCGGCCAGGGCCAGGGTCCACGCCTCCGCGGCCGCCTTGGCGGCGGCGTAGGGGGCGCCGCCCGCCGTGGGGTGCTCGGCCGCCTTGGCGGAGACGATCACGAAACGGCCGTTCTGGCTCTTGCGCAGCAGCGGCTCGAAGGCCAGCGAGACGTGCTGGAGCGTGCGGATCAGCAGGTCGTGCAGGGCGTCCCAGTCGTCGAGGCTGGTCTCGGCGAACGACTTCGCGCCGCGCCAGCCGCCGACCAGGTGTACCACCCCGTCGACGTGACCGTGCTCGGCGGAGATCCGGTCCGCGAGCGCTTGTACGGCCGCGCGGTCGAGAAGGTCGACGTCGTCCCTGCCGACCCCGAGCACAGTGTGCCCATTTTTCCGGAAATATCCGGCGACGGCCTGGCCCGTGGGACCGCCGGCACCCGTAACCAGAATGATCATGCCCGGATCCCCCTAGTCGATTCGACCACTTCGGCCAGCTTACGGCGCAGCGCCTCATAGAACATGCTCAGCGGGAACTCGTCCGGCAGCACCGCGTCCACCTTGGCCTTCTGCTCCTCCGGCAGCGCCTGGATCCCCTTGGCCCAGGTCGATCCGGGGCTCGGCTCGACGTACCCGCTCACCAGCTCGTACGCGGCCAGCCAGTGCGCCAGCTTCGACCGGTCGATGCTGTCCCGGTACAGCTTCTCGACCTCGCCCCGCAGATCGGCCACACCGCCCGCCACGCGCTCCCAGTCGACCGTGAGCCGGTTGTCGGTCCACCGCACCACGTCGTTGCGGTGCAGGTACGCGAAGAGCAGTTGCCCGCCGAGCCCGTCGTAGTTGCGCACCCGCTCACCGGTGATCGGGAAGCGGAACAGCCGGTCGAACAGGATGGCGTGCTGGACGTAGCGCGCGTGCGGCACGCCCTTCTCCTCCAGCCGTACGGCTTCGCCGAAGGCCGTCAGGTCGCAGCGCAGCTCTTCGAGCGAGTAGAGCCAGTACGGCATGCGCTGCTTGATCATGAACGGGTCGAACGGCAGGTCGCCATGGCTGTGGGTACGGTCGTGGATCAGGTCCCACATGACAAAGGTGTCCTGGGCCAGCCGCTGCGACTCCAGCAGCCTGGCCGCGTCCGGCGGCAGGTCGAGCTTGAGCGTCGCCGTGGCGGCCGTGGCGACCCGCCGGAACCTGGCGGCCTCACGGTCGGCGAAGATGCCGCCCCAGGTGAACCGCTCGGGCGCCTGGCGTACGGCCACCGTCTCCGGGAAGAGCACGGCCGAGTGCGTGTCATAGCCGGAGGTGAAGTCCTCGAAGGCGATCGGCACGAACATCGGGTTGTCGTAGCCGGACGACTCCAGCTCGGCCAGCCAGTCCGGCCAGATCGTACGGAGCCAGACGGCCTCCAGGGTGCGGTTCGGATTGCCGTTCTGGGTGTACATGGGGAACACGACGAGGTGCTCCAGGCCGTCCACGCGCTGGGTGTCGGGGTGGAACAGCTCCAGGGAGTCGAGGAAGTCCGGTACGCCCAGATCCTGCGCGCTCCACTTGGCCAGGTCGGCGCGAACGGCGGCCAGGTAGGCGGCGTCCTGCGGGAAATATGGCGATATTTCGGCCAGCTGGCTGTCGATCGTGGCCACCAGCGCCTTCGCGCGCGGCTTGTCGGCGGGCACCGAGCCGTCCTTGACCTGGAGCGGCCGGAGCTCCTCGACCGTCGCCTTGAGGGCGGCGAACAGGCCCGCCTTCCGGTCGTCCCAGGAGTCGGTGGCACCGTCGTCCGGCACGCGGGCCGCCCAGGTGACCACGTTCCCCCACAGGGCGCGGTGGTCGTAGTCCTCGATCGAGTCGTCGCCGAACAGGTCCGAGTCGGCGAACACCACGACCCGGCCCCGCCCGTGCCGCACCGCCACCGCCAGTGGCGCCCCCGCCGGATCCGCACTCCCCGAACTGGCGAACAACACGGTCGCGTCCACCGACGAATCCGCGAGAGTCAGCGCGCCGGAGCGGTAGAAGCAGGCGGCCTTGACCCCGGCCAGCAGCCCGTCACTCGTGGCCCGCTCGCCGAGCACCCAGGTCGCCACCCCACGGTGAGCATGCCCGGGATCCCGCACCGTGGCGTGCGTCACGCCCACCCCGAACCGGCCCAGCAACTCCGCCAGGTTGTTGCCGTACTTGTCCTGCTCCTCCTCCGCCAGCACCACCAGCCCGCCGCCACCGGCGACGAACGCCGCCACCGCGTCGAGCTCGGCGGCGGAGAACACCGGACTGCCCTGGCCCGTGGTGCGCTCCCACCGCTCCCCCGACGGATGCGCGATGACCAGGACGTCCTGGTCCTGGAGCGTTCCCGCGTCCAGCGGTCCGGTCAGACGGGCCGTCACCGTGTGCCCCAGGCGCCGCAGCAGCTCGGCCGCGCGGGCATAGCTGTTGTCGTCGGGGTGGGCCGGGTTGATGGCCTCGGCGACGTCACGCCGGATGGTCCACGACTCGCTGTGGGCCTCGTCGAACAGCACCCTGGGGAACGCCTGCATGAAATATCTCCCGCGATAGGTATCTTCTACAGGAAAATATACATATAGGGATGCCCAAAACCGACAAACATGTCCGCATGGTGAGATGTCAGGAGAGGTGGACGCTCTGCCTGACGCGGCCCTCGGTGCTGTCGTCGCAGCGGTTCTTGGCGCAGAAGTACAGCACCAGCAGCGGCTTGGGCCGGCGGTCGATGACGTAGCTGACGAAGCCGAGCCGGTTGCCGCTGTTACGGTCGCGCAGGGAGCCGTCGTACCGGGTGGCGTCGCTGTCGCCCGCGCGGTCGGGTACGGGCTGGTCCACCACGATCTCGCCGGGCAGCAGCCCTTCGAGCATGGCCTTCATCTGGGCGGCGGTCGCGCTCGCGCTGAGCGCGTCGGAGACCTGAACGTACACGCCCACGGCGTTGTCGGCGTCACCGGTGATGACCTCGTTCACCGTGGTCCAGTCCGCGGCCGCGCCGGAGACGAACATCGACTCGAACTCGGCGGCGTGCGGCGAGGCCACCACGAACAAATCCCCGTGCGTCCTGACGGTCCAGTCGGCCGGGTACTCGAAGGTGAGCGGCGCGGCGGTGGTGCTCTGGTAGCGGGCCCAGGAGTCGCCCTTCTGGGTCATGACGAGCAGCACGACCAGGGACAGCGCCGCGATGGCCGCGATCACCGTGGCCACCACGAGCGGCAGCCGGCTCGGGCCGGCGGTGCCACCGACGGTGCCGCCGGAGGTGGCGGAGGCCGCCTTCCGGCGCTGGCGTACGGTCGACTGCTGGGTGGGCGGCGGCCCGGCGGGCTGGCCGCTGATCGCGTCGCGCAGCGCGGTGACGAACGCGGTGCACGACGGGTAGCGCTGCTCGGGCGACTTGGCCAGCGCCCGCATCATCACACCGTCGACCTCGATCGGCAGCTCCGGCCTGACCTGCGACAGCGGCGTGGGCTGCTCGGCCAGGTGCGCCCAGAGCAGCGCGATGTCGTTGTCGCGCGGGAACGGCAGCCGCCCCGACAGCGCCTCGTAGGCGACGCAGGCCAGCGCGTACTGGTCGCACCGCCCGTCGATGTGCTCCTTGTTGATCTGCTCGGGCGCCATGTAGCGGGGCGTGCCGATGAACTGGTCGGTCTGGGTCAGCCCGGAGATGGACGTGCGGTGCTTGGTGATGCCGAAGTCGGTCAGGTAGACGTGGTCCCCGGCCAGCAGGATGTTGGCCGGTTTCACGTCGCGGTGGATCAGGTCGTGCGCGTGCGCGGCGTCGAGCGCGGCGGCCACCTGGGCGATGATCTGGTTCGCCTGCGCGAGCGGCAGCGCCCCCCGGTCGTAGATGAGGCGGCGCAGGTCGAGCCCGTCGACGTAGCGCATGGCGATGTAGAGCACGCCGTCGGCGTCGGCGTTCGCCTCGTAGATCGGGATGATGTTGGGGTGCTCGATGCTGGCGACCGTCCGGGACTCCAGGATGAAGCGCTGCCTGAACCGGTCGTCGACGCTGAGCACCGGGTTCAGGATCTTCAACGCCACCCGCCGGCTCAGCCTCGGATCGAGCGCCAGGTAGACGACGGCCATGCCGCCCTTGCCCACGATGTCCTCGATGTAGTAACCGGCCACCTCCTGGCCCACGAGTGATCTGTCGTTCACGGGCGTCACGTCTCGATGGGGTGGCCGCAGTAGCCGCAGAAGCGGTGCGCGGCCCCCAGCCGCATTCCGCACGCGGTGCAGTATTTGACCGACGGCTGGTCCTGCGCGGTGAGCACCTGCTTCTGCTGCGGGATCACCTGGAAGGGCTGCGACCGGCGGACCACGACGGTCTGGTTCGCGCTCTCGTCGAGCGGCGGCGGTGAGGTCGGCGCCGACGACATCGCCGAGGCCGCGGCCGCCGCCGCTGCCGCCGCGACCAGCGGTGGTGGCTGGTCCGGTTGGTCGTCGGGAGTACGGCGGCGCCGCCACAGCAGGAACACCCCGGCGCCCGCAGCCGCGAACAGCACCCCGGCGGCGACGATGAACGGCCAAAGCGGCATGCTCCTGGGCGCCGGCGCCACGACCTGCCTGCTGCCCGCGTCCTCCGGGCCGCCCCGCTTCTGCAGGGAGGTCTGCAGCAGCGTGGCCGCCACCACGTTGCCCGGATAGAGCTCCAGCACACGCTGGAAGCCCGGCGCGGCCTCGGTGTAGTACTTGGTGTGGTAGCGGGTCAGCGCCGCCTCGAAGGCGGCGTCGATGGCGCCGCGGCGCGGCGCGACCCCGGCCTTGGCCAGCGCGGCGAGGATCTCCCTGATGCCGATCATCCTGGCTTCCTTGCCGCCGCCGATCAGCATGCCGATGACGTGGCCGTCCTTGTCGCCGATGACCGGCGCGCCGAGCAGGCCGCGATCGACCAGGGCGCCGAGCTTCACGGGCTCGTCGACCTTCTTCTCCGGGTCGGCGAAGCTCCGGCCGGCGTCCTGTCCGCCGCCGCCCTTGCCCAGGTGCGCGATCTCCACCGTCTCCTTGACGTTCGCGCCGGGCCGGTCGGTGAACCCGGCCACGTTGGTGGGCGAGCCCTGCTGGTCGGGCACCTTGTCGGCGAGGGGCGCGGTGGGCATGCCGACGCTGCCGACGGCCCGGCCCGTGGGGATCAGGACGGCGGGGCTGTCGGGCTGCGAGCCGGTCCTGACGATGTCGGCCTTGATGCCCTTGGGGTCGGCCGGGGAGACGTTCGGAAATATCGTGACGTTGGTGGTGACGTTGATGATGCAGGTCGACACGTTGGTCTTGGGCGGGTAGCACTCTTTCAAGTGGTGCTCAAGCAGGTCGTCCTTGACCTTGTGCCGCTCGAAGTCGACCGGGATCTTCACCTTGTGGTGCTCGGCGAAGATCTTGTTGGCCGCGTAGACCGCCACGTCCTTGTCGGTCTTGACCACACGGGTGAGGGTGACGACGGCGCCCTCGGGGTTGACCACGATGCCCGTTCCCACGCCTAAGGGGATGTCGTAGGACCGTTCCACATGCATCAGCTCGCCTATGTGATCGAGCAGAGTGATCTCGACATGAGAGGAGGCTTCCACGCGAACCACGGCCGGGGTGACCAGGTCGGTGATCCCGCTGGGGTGCTCGTGCGCCGCCGCGGGCAGGGCGAGCAGGACGAGTGTCGCCACGACACCCCCGGCAAGAGCTGTGAGACGTGCCATCTCCGCTCCAATTTCGCAGTTATCGAAATAAGGGTCTCAATCACCTGCCGGAAGTCAATAGACGAGCTCATAGACAAGCGCTTGCTTGGCCGTCTACGGTACCGGAATGGGCTACGCGATCGGCATCGACGTAGGCGGCACCTTCACCGACGTGGTCCTGCGCGGTCATGTGGGCGAGGTAACGGTAGCCAAGTGTTTGAGCACCCCCTACGACCCCATCGCCGGAATTGCGGACGGTGTTACACGCGTGCTCGCCGGCGTGGACCCCGCGTCGGTCACCCGGGTCGTGCACGCCACCACGCTGGCCACCAACGCCGTGCTCGAACGCAAGGGCGTGCGGGTGGCCTACGTCACCACCCGGGGTTTCCGCTCGGTCGTCCCCCTGGGCCGCTACGCCCGGGTCGAGGAGGACCGCTACGACCTGCGCTTCACCCCGCCGCCCCCGCCGGTGGCCGCGGGCGACTGCTTCGAGGTGGTGGAGCGGGTGTCGGCGCGCGGGGCGGTACTGACGCCCCTCGATCTGGAGTCCGTACGACGGGTGGCGGCGGAGATCGCGCGGCGGGGCATCACGTCGGCGGCGGTGTGCCTGATGCACTCCTACGCCAACCCCGGCCATGAGCGGCAGGTGGCCGCGATCCTTCGCGAATCGGTGGAGAACGTGGTCGTCTCGTCCGAGGTGTGGCCGGAGATCCGCGAGTACGAGCGGGCCACGACGACCATCATGTCCGCCTATATCGGACCGATCATGGCCTCGTACCTCTCCAGGCTGCGCGACCAGCTGGCCTCGCTGGGCGTGCGGGCGCCCGTCCACGTGATGGAGTCGAGCGGCGGCGTGATCTCCGCCGAGCTGGCCGCCAGGCGGGCGGTCGCCATGATCGAGTCCGGCCCGGCGGCCGGGGTGCTCGCGGCGGCGGGCAGCGGGTTCGCGAACGTCATCTCCTTCGACATGGGCGGGACGACGGCCAAGACCTGTGTGGTGCGTGACGGGCGGCCGGAGATCACGCACGAGTTCCACGTCGGCGGCAAGGGCAGCTTCGGCGGGCGGCGGGCCGGGACCGGCGTGCCGATCAAGACCCCGGCCATCGACCTGGCGGAGGTGGGCGCGGGCGGCGGCAGCATCGCCTGGCTCGACGCCGCCGGAGCGCTGCGCGTCGGCCCGCACTCGGCCGGCTCCGATCCGGGACCCGCCTGCTACGGGCTGGGCGGCTCCGAGCCGACGGTCACGGACGCGAACCTGGTGCTCGGCTACCTGGCGTCGGCGTCCATCCCGTTGTCGGCGCCGCTCGCCGACAAGGCGCTGGAGCGGCTGGCCGGGCCGCTCGGGGTGTCCAGAGCGGCGGCGGCGCACGCCGTGCACGAGATCGTCAGCGCCTCGATGGCCTCGGCCGTGCACGTGGTGACCGTGCAGCGGGGGATCGATCCGCGTGGGTACGCGCTGGTGGCCTTCGGCGGGGCGGGGCCGATGCACGCGGCGCGGGTGGCGGAGCGGTTCGGGATCGCGACCGTGGTGGTGCCCGCCCACTGCGGCGTCGCGTCGGCGGCCGGGCTGCTGGTGGGCGACCTGTCGACGGATCGCGTGCTGTCGCGGCTGGACGCCGGGGATCCCTCGGAGGTGTTCGACTCGCTGGCCGCGGCGGCGGCGCAGGATCTGGGGGTGTCGCCGGCCGATCCGGGGGTGCGGGTCTCGCGGTCGGTGGACGTGCGGTTCCGGGGGCAGTCGCATGATCTGACCGTGCCGTGGAGCTCGTCGGGTACGGAGCTGCCGCGAAAAGAGTTGGAGGCGCGGTTCTTCGACCGGTATGAGCGGGTTTACGGGATCTCGCAGCGGGGCGAGGTGGAGATCGTCAGCTACCGAGTCCGCGTCACCCTGCCCGCCGCCCCGGTCCCGGCGATCGCCGGCGTTCCCGCGGCTTCCTCGGGGCCTGTTGGAGTACGGTCCGCGTACTTCGCCGAGGTGGGCGGGTATGCCGAGGTGCCGGTGCACACCCGCGACACGCTGGCGGTCCTGCCCGGTCCGGGGATCATCGAGGACGCCGAGTCCACGATCGTGGTGCCGCCCGGGTGGGTCGCCACGCTGGGGCCGGCACGGGCCGTACACCTGAAAAGGGAGCCGCATGAGTGAAGAAGCCGCATGAGTGAAAGGAGCCGCATGAGTGACGTGCTGACCGCCGAGGTGCTGCGGAACGCGCTGGTGGTCGCCGCCGAGGAGGCCAGCATCGTCGTCGTGCGGTCGGCGTACTCGACGTTCATCGTCGAGGGGTCCGACGCCTCCGCCGCCGTCCTGGACGCGCGCGGGCGGCTGATCGCGCACTCCATGGCCACCACGCTCATGAACAGCATGGCGCTCAAGGTCGCCCTGCCGGAGCTCGTCAGGGACGTGCCGCTGGAGATGATGCGTCCCGGTGACGTGTACGTGCTCAACGACGCCTACCGGGGCGGCGTGCACACCAACGACCTGCTCGTCTACCGGCCCGTCTTCGTCGGGGACCGGCCCGCCTACTTCGCCGCGACCATGATCCACGTGTCGGACCTGGGCGGGCTGTCCGCCGGGGGCATGGCACCGCTGGCCACCGACATCTTCCTCGAAGGGCTCCAGCTGCCTCCCGTACGGCTGGCCACCTCCGCCGGTCTGGAACCGGCCGTGGAGGCCATCCTGCGGGCCAACAGCCGTACGCCGGACAAGGTCATGGGCGATGTGCGGGCGCTCGTCGCGGGCACCGCCGTGGCGGCCGCCCGGGTGGGCGCGCTGGTGGCGGAGTACGGCGCGGCGGGGCTGGCGAGCGGGATCGACGACTACCTCGACTACACGGAGGCCAGGACGCGGACCGCGCTGGCCGACCTCCCCGAGGGCCGCTTCGAGGCGTCGTACCCGATCGACGACGACGGAATAAGTCCCGAAAAATCACATGACGTCCGGGTGGCCATCACCCTGGAACGCCACCACCCACAGCCCTCCGACGGCGGGGACGTCGATCCTCAGGCACCGGACGGCGAGCCTGTCGAACCTCAGGCACCGGACGGCGAGCCTGTCGAACCTCAGGCACCGGACGGCGAGCCTGTCGAACCTCAGGCGCCGGACGGCGAGTCTCAGGTGCGGGTCCTGGCGGACGTCGAGCCGCCGCAGATGCGGGCCGTGGTGGACTTCGCCGGGACCGGGGCGCAGGTGCCGGCGGCGATCAACGCGTCCGCGTCCCAGTCGCTGGCCGCCGCCGTGTTCGCGGTGCGCTGCTTCCTCGATCCGACGATCCCCATGAACGACGGCTGCCTGCGCGCGATCGAGGTACGGCTGCCGGAGGGCTCGCTGCTCAACGCCCGCTCCCCCTACCCGTGCGGCGGCCGGTACGTGCCGATCTACGCGGCCATGGAGGCCATCTTCCAGGCGCTGTCGGACGCCGTCCCGGAGAGGGCCATCGCGCCCAGCGGCATCCTCCAGCCGTTCTCGATCGCGGCCGTCGGGGCGCCGTACTGGATCCACCTGTCGTACGACTTCGGCGGCGTCGGCGCGCGGCGGGGGCTCGACGGGCCGGACGCGACAGGCGTGCACTTCGGCATCGGCCGGAACTCGGTGCCGCAGGCCGAGCCGGTGGAGAGCCGCTGCCCGCTGGTCGTGGAGTCGATCGAGACCATCCCCGACTCCGGCGGCCCCGGACGGAATCGGGGCGGGCTGGGCTCGCGGACCGTGTACCGGTTCCTGGCGGACTGCCACGTCACCACGCGCGGCGACCGGCTGCGCCTGGCCCCGCCGGGCCGCGACGGCGGGCTGCCGGGACGGGTCGGCGGCTTCTTCAAGCGCCACCTGGACGGGACGGTCGAACGGCTGGCGTCGAAGGTGAACAACGTGCGGTTCGCCGCGGGTGAGGCGTTCGTGGTGGAGACGACGGGCGGGGGCGGAATGGGCTCCCCGTACGAGCGGGACCGCGAAGCCGTGCTCGCCGACCTCGACGCGGGCCACGTCACGGAACGTGGCGCCCAGGAGGACTACGGCCTCACCCGGTAGTTAGCTCCGGGGGCGCCAGGAGGCCGCGCCCTGGTGGACGGCGGAGTGGACGGCGCGGGCCAGGCGGGCGCCCCAGGTCGAGCGCGGGCCGCCGAAGAGCTCCTGCGGCCCGTCAGCGCGTACGGCCAGGCACAGGGCGTCCGAGGCGGTGCCGGTGCAGGGGAAGCCCGCTTCGATCAGCGCCTGCGACTTGGCCTCCGTCATCGTCATCACGGCGTTGACCAGGGCGGCGTCGGTCATCGCGACCGGCAGCACGGCCATCAGGTTGATCGTCCCCACGGGCGGAGCGGGGGTGCTGAGCATCGGGGCCAGTTCGGGGTCGATGGCGCCTTCGGGGGCGGCGGCCCAGGTGGGGACGCGTAACCCGACCGTCGCCACGGCCTGCGCACCGCCGTCCACCGCCCGCGCGTAGCGCTCCACCGAGGCGGCGGTCATCATCCCCACCCCGCTGCCGTCAGGCCCGAGGTCGAGCAGGTGCTCGACCGGGTCCATCCGCGAGTAGCCCGCCACGACCTGCGCGTTCAGCACCCACGTACGCTCCCCGATCCCCCCGCCCAGGAGCGCCGACGAGATCATCCGCCACCCCGGCCCGAACTCCCACAGCAGCGACCCGAGCCGCGCCCCGTCCTCGACCCGATACGTCAGCTCCACCAGGCCCCCTTCAGGACGACGCCCTCGACCCGATATGCCGGCTCCACTTTCACGAGACACCTCTGACCAGGTGCACGACGGGCCGGCCTCCGGGACCCGGCGCGATCTCCACCCGGGCGTCGAAGTGGGTGCCGACCAGCGCCTCCGTGAGCACCTGTCCCGGCTGTCCGGCGGCGACGGCCCGGCCGCCGGCGAGCAGGAGGAGCCTGTCGGCGTACTGCCCGGCGAGGGTCAGGTCGTGCAGCGTCGTCACCACGGTCAGCTCGTCGGCGAGCCTGAGCCGGTCGACCAGCTCCAGCACCTGCTGCTGGTGCCCGAGGTCGAGCGCGGTGGTGGGCTCGTCGAGCAGGAGCGCGGGCGCCTCCTGGGCCAGTGCCCTGGCCAGGACCACCCGCTGCCGCTCGCCGCCGGACAGCTCCCCCAGCCGGCGGCCGGCGAACTCGGTGAGGTCGAGACGTTCGAGCACGGACCTGGTGACCTCCTTGTCGCGGCGGCTCTCGCTGCCGAGGTAGGGAATGTACGGGGTGCGGCCGAGCAGGGCGTACTCGTACACGGTCATGTCGGGCGGCAGGGAGGGCGTCTGCGGCGCGTAGGCGACCAGCCTGGCCCGGTCCCTCGGCTTGAGCGTGGTCGCGGCCCGGCCGCCGACGGTGACCTCGCCCCGGTGGCCGACGACGCCCATAACGGCCTTGAGCAGGGTGGATTTGCCGGCGCCGTTCGGGCCGATGATCGCCAGCCATTCGCCGCGCCGTACCGAGAGGTCGACGTCGGTGAGCACCTCGCGTTCGCCGAGCCGTACGGACAGGGCGCTCGTCTCGATCATCCGGGCCGGACGGGCCGTGTCGGCGGCCACATGGCGGTCTGCCGGGCCCGTGTCGGCGGCCACATCGCGGTCTGCCCGGCCCGTGTCGGCGGTCATGTGGCGGTCTGCCGGGTCATGCGCAGGACGGCCACGAAGAACGGCGCGCCGACGAACATGGTGACCACCCCGATGGGCAGCTCGGCCGGGGCGATGACGGTACGCGCGACCAGGTCGGCGAGCACGAGGAAGGCGGCGCCGCAGATCAGCGACAGCGGCAGCACGATGCGGTAGGAGCCGCCCGCCAGCCGCCTGACCACATGCGGGATGACGATGCCGACGAACCCGATGAGCCCGCTCACCGCCACGGCCGCCGCGGTGGCCAGGGAGGCGGCGAGCAGGACCGCCAGCCGTACCCGCCCGGCGCGGACGCCGAGGCTGGTGGCCTCCTCGTCCCCCACCGAGAGCACGTCCAGCATCCGCCCGTGCGCGAGCAGCAGCACCGCCGAGACGACGGCGTACGGCAGGACCAGCCAGAACTGGTCCCAGCCGCCGCCCACATCACCCAGGATCCAGGAGTAGATGCGCTGCAGCTGCTCGACCTTGAACTGCTGGATGAACGTCTGGATCGCAGTGAGGAAGGAGGTGACGGCCACCCCGGCGAGCACCAGCGTGGCGGTGCCGCCCGACCGCCCGGCGGTGTTGCCGAGCACGTACGCGAGGAAGACCCCGCCGACCGCCCCCGCGAAGGCGGCCACCGGGATGCCGACGACGGGAGTCGGCACGAGCACGATGACCACGGTCGTGGTCAGCCCGGCTCCGGCCGCGGCGCCCAGCAGGTAGGGGTCGGCCAGCGGGTTGCGGAAGACCCCCTGGTAACCGGCCCCCGCGATGGCCAGCAGCCCGCCGACCACCGCCGCCACCAGCACCCTGGGCAGCCGCAACTCGAACAACAGCCCCTGCTCCACGGGTGCCAGCCCCGAGTCCACGTGTACGTACGGCAGCCAGTCGAGCGCCTGGAGCACCACCTGCCACGGCGAGATGTCGGCGGCCCCGCCGAGCAGCCCGGCGACCATGGAGACGGCGAGCACGGCCAGCGCGCCCGCCGTCCACATCGGTCTGGACCTCACTGGCGGGTGGCCGCCTTGCCGACGGCGTCACTGATGGTCTGCGCCAGGTCGACGACCCGCGGGCCCCAGCGCGAGGCGATGTCGTCGTCGAGCTGGATCACCTGGTCGCCCTTGACGGCCGACAGTCCCTTCCAGCCGGGGCGCTTGGCCAGCGTGTCCTTGCTCTGCTGGCAGCACTTCACGTCCGCCAGGAAGATCAGGTCGGGGTCGGCCTGGGCGACGAACTCCGCCGACAGCTTGGGGTAGCCGCCCGCCGGGTCCGGCGCCTTGTCGGCGATGTTGGTGAGCCCGAACATGGCGTAGATCTGCCCGATGAACGTACTGGACGTCGCCGCGTAAGGGGTCTGATCGAGTTCGTGGTAGTAGGTGAGCTTCTTGTCCTTGGGGGCGTTCGCCGAGAGCTTGTCGAGGGACGTCTTCATCCCTGTCACGACTTGTCCGGCCTTTTCGGTGTTGCCGGTGGCGGCGCCGAGGTCGGCGATCTCGTCGTACGCCTCGTCGAGCTTGGTGGCGGCGGGCTCCAGGAGGACCGGCACGTTCACCTTGCCCAGCTCGGCCACGATCTTGTCGATGTCGTTGGAGACGATGACCAGGTCGGGCTTCTGGGCGACGATGGCCTCGACGTTCGGCTTGAAGCCGGACAGGTCGGTCTTGGGGACACCGGCCGGGTAGTTGGACTGGTCGTCCACCGCGATGACCTGGGGACCCGCGCCGATGGCGAAGAGCGTCTCGGTGTGGCTGGCGGAGAGCGAGACGATCCGCTCCGGCCTCTTGGCGATGGTGACCTTGCCGTTGCCCGCCTCGACCGTCACGGGGAAGGCGGCGGAGCTGGTCGAGCCGGTCGTGCCGGTGGAGCCGGTGGGGCTCGCGGGTGACGAGGTGGTGGTAGTGCTGGTCTGACCACATCCGGCCAGAACAAGCGTTCCCAGCAGCGCGCCCGCGAAGGCCGTGCGTACGGGCCTCACGAGAAGTCCTTTCACACTGTCGGAACCGAGAGACCCGCTCGAGAGCGACGGATCACCCTTTTCCACGAGGGTTGATGACGTCAGCGCGGAGGCAGGCGACCTGGCTATGACAGTTGCGGGACAGCGCCGGACTCACACCGGACTTCGCTGCAACTCTGCGCGTCGGACAGACGCTATCAATGCGCCAGATGGGCGCTAAGTCAAGGGGTGCCCAATTGGGCTTCCGCCTCCGCGATGATCTCCTGCAACCTGAGCCCGTGGGCCGCGTCCAGCGGGTGGCCGCCGCCCTGGCGTACGGTCCGCGCGAACTCCTCGGCGATGGTCTCGAACAGATCGTCGTCGTCACCGGGCAGCAGCCTCGCGCTGCCCGTTCTGCCGTACACCGCGACGCTGGCCGGCGGCAGGTCGCCGGCGGCGGCCATGCACATCGAAGCCTCGCTGACCGCGCCGCCCTCATGATCGAGCAGCAGTCCGGTCCAGCCGAGCGGGTTGCCGTGCGCGCGTACGCCGATCACCCGGCCGAGCGCGGCGTCGAGCAGATCGACCACGTGCGGCCCGACGTCCAGAAGCGCCCCACGTTCGAGCCGCCACGGAGTGCCGAACGGGTGGTCGCCCAGCAGGACATTGGAGATGTTCGCGGCATGGCCGCCGAACGCCTCGATATCGGCGCAGCGCGCCAGGAACGCCCTGACCTGCTTCATATAACGCATGCTGAGAACCATCTGGGAGGCCACACCGGCCTCCCGCACGGCGCCGGCCAGCCGCCGCGCGTTCTCCAGCGAGTCGGCGAGCGGCTTCTCCAGCAGCAACGCCTTCCCGGCCCGCGCCGCACGCACCCCCAATTCGGCTTGTACGCCTGGCGGCACGCAGAACGCCACGGCCTCGCACGCGTCGAACAACTCCTCGACCCGCTCGAACACCGGCGCCCCCAGCCGGGCGGCGGCCTCCGGACGGCGGGCCCACACCCCGGCGAAACGGAGATGCGGACTCTTGGCCAGCATCGGCGCGTGCGCCCGCTCCGCCCACGGCCCCGCCCCGACCAACCCGACCGACACCGGCTCCATTCATCCCCCTTGATCCGCCACAACCCTAGAGTCATCCCGCCGCGTCGCGCCATTGGCGCAGGGCGTGCTCAGGGCGGTGGGCCAGGGTGCCGGAGTCGATGACGATGGTCTGTCCCGTGATGCACCGCGACTCACCCGAGGCGAGGAAGGCGACGAGGTCGGCCACGTCGTCCGGGGTGCAGGCCCAGGGCAGCAGCCGTTCGGCCGCCTTGTCGGCCAGCCGCTCCCGGCCGAGGGCCCGCTCGGCCGCGTCGGTCAGGACCAGCGCGGGCGCGACGGCGTTGCAGCGGATGCCGCGCGAGCCGTACTTGGTGGCCACGTACCGCACGAAACCGGTCAGCGCCGCCTTGGAGGTGCCGTACGCGACATGCGCGACGTCGCCCAGCAGGCCCGACACCGATGAGGTGACGACGAAGGCGCCGCCGTCGGCCATCACGGGGGCCGCCTGCTTGACCATGAGCAGGCAGCCGCGCAGGTTCACCGCCATCGTGCGGTCCCAGACGGCGACGTCGAGATCCTCAAGGTCGTGATCGCGGCCGTAGGTGCCGGGGTCGAGCGCGGCGGCGTTGGAGTGGACGACGTCCAGGCGGCCGAACGAGGCGATCAGGTCGCCGACCGCCCCGGCCACCTGCTTCTCGTCCGACACGTCACAGACGAGCGCCGTGGCCTTGCCGCCCCCGGCGCGGATGGCGGTGGCGACCGACTTGGCGCCCGCCGCGCGTACGTCCAGGACACCCACGCAGGCCCCCTCGGCGGCCAGGCGCGACGCGCACGCCGCACCGATGCCCGACCCCGCGCCCGTCACCAGGGCCACCCGCCCGTCGAACCGACCCGGCGCGGCACTCACCACGTCACCCGCAGAGCCGTCAGTCCCCGGCCCACGATGGACTTGCGGTAGACGATGGGTTCGTCGGCGAGTCTGAGGGTGGGCAGGCGGCGGCCGAGCACGTCGAGCGCGGTGCGGAGTTGCAGACGGCCGAGCGCGGCGCCCACGCAGAAGTGGATGCCGTAGCCGAACACCATGTGGGCGTCTGCGTTGACCCGGTCGATGACGAACCGGTCCGGGTCGGGGAAGACGGTCTCGTCGTGGGCGGCGGAGTCGGTGGAGAGCAGTACTAGCGACTTCTCCGGAATCATCACGTCGTGGAGTGAAATATCCGTGGTGGCGTACCGGAACGACCCGAGGGAGGCGCCGTCGATGCGCATGCACTCCTCCACCGCGTTCTGGATCAGCGGCGGCGCGAGCGGCCAGGCGTCCTCGCGCAGCAGTCGCAGGACGCTGTTGGCGAGCTGGTTCGGCACGGTGTCGTTGCCGCCGAGCAGGATCGTGGAGATCAGCTCCACCACCTCGCGGTGGCTGAGCTCTGAGCCGATCAGCGAGGTCATGAGCGAGGTGAAGTCGTCGCGCGGCTCCTTGGCCCGGGAGGCGACCAGCCGATCCACGTAATCCAGATATGTCAGGAAACTGTCGGCCAGTTCGAGCTGGCGGTCGGGCGGCTGCGGCGACAGGAAGAGCTGGAACCAGTCCTTCACATGCGCCTGCACGAAGCCCTCGTCCGACTCGGGCACCCCGATGAACCGGGCGGTCAGCTTGATCGACGGCTCGTGCCCGATCTCGGACACGAAGTCGGCCTCGCCCCTGGGCACCACGCGATCGAGCAGGTCCTCGTTGAGCCGCCGGAAGTGCTGCTCCATGGCCGAGACCGCCCGTGGCGTGAACGCCTTCGACACCGAACGCCGCAGCCTGGTGTGGTCGGGCGGATCGACGTTCGCCACGAAGCTGGACAGGAACGATCCGTGCTCGCCCAGCCGGTCGCGCGTCTCGCGGGTGAGGCTGCGGGAGATGGTCAGCGAGCCCTTCGAGGAGAACCGCCTCGGGTCGCCGTACGCCGCGCGCACGTCGGCGTGCCGGGTCAGCACGTAGGCGCCGAGGTGCTCGCTGCGGAACACCGGCCGCTCCCGCCGCAGCCTGCCGAGGAACGCGTACGGCGAGGCGACGTGCCAGTCCGAGCCGACGTCGAAGTCCTCGATCGCGTCCTCGATCGTGCCGTCGGTCGCGTCCTTGATCGTGCCATCGGCCGCGTCTTCGGTCGTGCCGTCCGTCGTGCCCTCGATCATGCGAAGATCCTCCGGGGGTTGTCGACGAGCATCTGGTGGATCTGGTCCTCGGTGACGCCCCTCTTGCGCAGCTCGGGCAGGACGTCGCGGGAGATGTGCAGGAGGTGGTAGTTCGGGTGGCGCTGCCGTACGACCTCGGCGTCGAATCGATCGTTGAAGCAGTACGAGTCGTGACTTAGCACCATTTGGTCGGCGTGGCCGCGCGCGCACATCGTCGCCACGATCGACACCCGGTCCTCGAACGGCGAGAGCATCTCGATGCCGAAGCGGTCCATGCCCAGGTAGGAGCCGTTCGCGGCCAGCTCCTCCAGATAGGCGACGTCGGTCGAGTCGCCCGCGTGGCCGATGACGACCCTGGTGAGGTCGACGCCGAGCTCGCCGAGCAGCCGCTGCTGCTCCAGGCCGCCTCTGGAGGCGCTGTGGGAGTGGGTGGTGATGGGCACGCCCGTCTCCAGGTGCGCCTCGGCGACCGCCCGGAACACCCGTTCGGTCCCCTTGGTCATACCGAGATGGTCGGTGGCGCATTTGAGCATGCCCGCCTTGACCCCGGTCCGGCCGATGCCCTGAACGATGTCCCGTACGAAGAACTCCGCCAGCCGATCGGGCCCGCCGAACAGCGAGCCGGGACCCCGGTTGCCGAAGTACGGCGGGAGGGCGTCGTAGGTGTAGAGGCCGGTGGCGGCGACGATGTTCACGCTGGTCAGCTCGGCCACCCGCTGGACGGCGGGGACGTACCTGCCGAGCCCGATGACCGTCAGGTCCACGATCGTGTCGATGCCCTCGGCCCGGAGGTCGTCCAGTTTGGCCGCCGCCTCCCTCGCCCGCCGCTCGAGGTCCCAGCCTTCCGGGATGTCCGGCCAGTTCCAGAGAATCTCCGGGCTGAGCCCGAACACATGCTCGTGCATGAGCGTGGCGCCCAGTTCGCCCACCGGCCCTCTCACGGTCTCAGGCATGGGCGTCTCTCACGTCCTTCGCTGGGGCGCTCACACGCACGGGAACCTCGGGTGGTCGAACGGCCGGTTCACCTCTAGGTCGAGCCCGTCCGTCTGCTGGTACGGCGTGCCGGTGTAAAGGGCGTTGGCGTCGAAGTACGTGACAGTGAACGACAGGCGCGGCTGGTCGCGGTGGTTGGCGGGCGCTCCGTGCACGGTCAGAGCGTGATGCACGGTCGCGTCGCCCGCCGCGAGGTCGAGGGGCGGCGACAGCTCCAGCTGCTTGAGCCACGGGTGCTGGCTGAGCTGGTCGTCCCCGGTCCGGATGAAGCTCCGCCCGAGCAGCCCGTACCGGTGCGAACCGCTGAAGAAGCGCAGTGATCCCATGTCCGCCGGTACGTCCACCAGCGCCAGCCAGATCGTCAGCATCGCCGAGCGGTCCATCGGCATCCACGGGAAGTCCTGATGGAACTCGGTCGCCGCGTGCTCCCCTGGCTCCTTGACGAGCAGGTTCGTGACCTGCACGCGCACGGCCTCCACACCGCGCAGCAGCCGGGTCGCGTTCTCGCCCATGACCGGGCTCAGGGCCAGCGCCCGGAACGCCGCGTCGCTCTCGGCGATGTCGCGCGACTGCCCGAATGCCTGGTCCACCAGTGTCCGCCGCTGCTTCGCGCGGGCCGCGAGGTAGCCGCTCGCCCGCTGCCTCAGCTCGGCCACGGCATCGGGGGGCACGAGGGCGGGCAGCCGCACCCATCCGTGCTCGTGAAAGAAGCCCGCCTCGTCGTCCGACGCGGCGCGCACGGGGATCTCCATTCCCACAGTCTGGCACCTGAGCAAGCGCTTGGTAAGTGCTCTTGTCTCTTCCGTCAACTCGAGCCCTCAAATACGGAAGGAGAACCACAAAACGGATACGCAGCCATAGAAGTGGGCACGGAACTCTTGTTCGTCGCGCGCCGGGAGGCGTCCGACGTCCTAGAAATGGGGGAGGAATCATGGCCGTTGCCCAGTCTCGAGCGCGTTCGTCCAAAGAACTGGCGATTGACCTGCCGATGATGAGTGTCCAGGTCCGTCCCCCGAATCTGCGGATGCCGCACGTCGAGATGCCGCGTCTGGGGCTGCCGCGCCTTTCCCGGCGGGAGCTCGGTCACGCCGTGGACGTGGCGCGGACGTTCCTTCCGCCGCCCGAGCGCCTCGCGTACTATGGCGCGCTCGGCGCGCTCGCGGCGTTCGGCGTGCTCGACTGGCCGGTGGCCGCCGCCATCGGCGCCGGTGCGCTGATCGCGCGGCGCGGCCAGCAAGGGGAGAGCGGGACACCCGCCCGCGGCATGCAGGCGTCTCCGCCTGCCACCGCCCGCGGTCGCGCCACGACCTCCGGTACCCGCACGACCTCCACGCCCCGCAGCCGCGGCACGTCCGCCACGACCCGCAGCCGTGCCGCGGCCTCCGGCGCGCGAAGCCGTACCGCGACCGCCACGGCCGCCACGCCGAAGAGCGACACCGAACAGAAGAGCGCCGCCACGTCCAGGAGCTCGGCCACACCCAAGAGCACTTCCACGTCAAGGAGCACCGCCACACCGAAGAGCGCCGCCTCGGGAGAGACCGCCACCTCGGGTCGGCGTACCGCCTCGGGCAGGCGCAGCACGTCCTCGACGAGCACCGCCTCGACCGCCGGCTCCTCGAGGAGGGCTTCTTCCACCACGTCACGAGGCGCTCGGGCGAGCACCGCCGGGCGTGCGCGGTCGGGCCGGTGAGATCGGGTTGGCACGTGCTCTGAGCAGCCTGCGCGCCTGGACGGTTCGGCGTGTTCTGAGCCGCCCGCGCGCCGCCCGGACGGTTCAGCCGAACAGCCTGCGCGCCGCCCGGACGGTTCCGCCGAGGGGACGACATGTGGCCGTTCTCCGCTGACACGGTCCTGAGCGTGCTCCCGGAGCCCGTGCGGAGCATGCTCCCCCGCCCACGCCGGATACAGAAGTGCGCGGGTGGCGTACGCATCGAACTGCGGCACGTCGGCGGCCCCGGCACGGAGCCGGCCGCGCGCGTCCTCGAAGATCGGCTGCGCTCGGCCGGGGTGGACCGGGCCGAGGTCAACGGCGCGCTCGGCTGCGTGTTCGCGGGCTGCGACGCGGCCACGGCCGACCTGGACAAGCTCACGACCATCGTCGACGAACTCGACCTGGACGGCGCCCGCGCCGGTGGGCCGGTGGCGCTCGACGCCGTGCAGCAGCAGGCCCGCGCCGCGATGAGCCTCGGCCTGCACGTCCTGGGCACCGGGCTCGCGCTGGCCGGCCGGGTCGCCCGCCTGCCGAGCGTGTCGCCGGCCGTCCCCGCCGTCCTGTCGCTGGCCGAGCACACCCCGCGGATCCGGCGAGAGCTGGAGCGGTACATGAGCATCCCCACCGCGGACGCGGTGGTCGTGTCGTCTCGCCTCATCTCGCAGACGCTCGCGGTGCGGCCCTTGTCGATGCTCATCGACTCCGTCGCGGCGGCCATCCGCTTCGTCGACTCGTGCGCCGGGCGCCGGGCTTGGGAACTGCGCGAGGAGGAGTTCGCCGACGCCGACGGGGCCTACCGGCACCTCCAGGTGGTGGGGCAGCCTCGGCCTGTTCCCGTGCCGCACGGGCCCGTCGAGCTGTACGCCAACGCCGCGAGCGCGGCCACGGTGGTGACGCAGGCGGTCACCACCGTGGTGGGCCGCAATCACGAGCAGGGGCTCTCCGTACTCATCACGGGGATCCCGAAGGCCGCGCACTTCGGCAGGGACGCCTTCACCAGCGTTCTCGCGCGTGCCCTGGCCAATCGCGGTGGCATGGTGCTCCATCGCCGCGCGCTGGGCCGCCTGGATCGCGTCGACACGGTCCTCCTCGACGCCGCCGCGCTGACCACGGGCGGGTGGACGATCGACGGCATCCTCCCGCTCGGCGCGAACCACGGCACGAAAATCCGAGCGGATCCCAGCACGGACCACAGCACGGACGGGAGCACGGGCGGGGGTCTGGACGGGAGCACGAGCGGGGGTCTGGACGAGCTGCACGCGCGGATCTACACGCTGCTCGACCTCACCGATCCGGCGGCCCAGCGCGAGCGGGACGGCTGGTCGGCAGAGCCGTACTCGGCGACGCGCGAGCCCGCGGAGGTGCGGAAGTGGCGCCGCCAGGGGATCCAGCCGATCAGGATCTCGCGGGAGGGCGTCCCGGTCGCCCTGGTCGGGGTGGCGCCAGAGCTCCACCCGCTGGCCGAAGCCGTGGTCGCCGCCGCGAAGGGCGCGGGTGACGTGGTCCTGGCCGGCGGGGAGGCGTACCTCGGCCCGCGACTCGGGGTGGACCGGGTGGTCGACGGCGGCTCCCGGCTGGTCGCCGCGCTTCGGTCGCTGCAGTCCGAAGGACACATGGTGGCCGTGGTGTCCCGCACGTCGAGGCGCGGCCTGCGCCAGGCGGACCTGGGCATCGGCGTGCTCAGGGGGGCGCGGCGGGTGCCGTGGGACGCCGACGTGATCAGCGACCTCGACGGGATCCACCTGCTGCTGCGCTGCGTCCCGTACGCGAAGAAGGCCAGCAGGCACAGTGTGCGGGTGGCCGCCGCGGCGGGGGTCGTCGGCGCGGGCCTGGCCGTGCTCGGCCCGGCCTCGACGGCGGTGGCGCGGGCGAACCTGGTACGCGACTGCACCTCGGTGGCCGCCCTCGTCACCGGGGAGTGGGTGGGACGGAAGGTCAGGCGGACGGCGCCGCCGGTGCCCGCCGACCGCACGCCGTGGCACGCGATGGCGGTGGCCGACGTCCTCGACCTGCTGCGCACCTCGCCGCACGGGCTGAACCAGAAGGAGGCCGAGCGCCGCAGGACGAAGCCGGCGCGGCCGGATTCCGCCGGGCCCACTTCCCTGGCCATGGCGTCCCTGGAGGAGCTCGCCAACCCGTTGACGCCGGTCCTGGCGGTGGGCGCGGGGCTGTCGGCCTCGGTCGGTTCGGTCCTGGACGCCGTCCTGATCGGCGGCGTGATGGTGGTCGACGCCGTCATCGGCGGGGCGCAGCGGCGCGGCGCCGACCGGGAGGTGCACCGGCTCACCGAGGTCACCGCCGTCCGGGTCCGGCTGCGCAGGCCCGGCGGCGATGTCTCCGGCGTCGCCGACGACCTGGTGAAGGGGGACGTGATCGAGCTGCGCGCCGGTGACGCCGTACCGGCCGACGGCAGGCTGATCCAGGCGGTCAGCCTGGAGATCGACGAGTCCACCCTGACCGGCGAGTCGCAGCTCGTGTCCAAGACCGCGGCGCCCACTGTCGCCGCCGCCATCGCGGATCGCCGATCCATGGTGTACGAGGGCGCCACCGTCGCGGCCGGCCACGGCCTGGCCGTGATCGTGGCGACGGGAGAGGAGACCGAGGCGGGCCGGACCGCCGGACTGGCCGCCGAGAGGCCGCCGGTGAGCGGCGTGGAGCTGCGGCTGCGCAAACTGAGCCGCCGCATCCTGCCCGCCGCGATCGGGTCGGGCCTGGTCCTGATGGTGACCAACCTGCTGCGCGGCTCACCCCTGTCCGCGGCGCTCGCCCCCGCGGTGAGCCTGGCCGTCGCCGCGGTCCCCGAAGGGCTGCCCTTCATCGCCACCGTGGCCGAGCTCGCCTCCAGCAAACGGCTCTCCCAGCGCAACACGCTGGTCCGCAATCCGTCGACGATCGAGGCCCTGGGCCGGGTCGACGTACTCTGCTTCGACAAGACCGGGACGCTGACCGAAGGCCATATCAGCCTGCGTCAGGTCTCGGACGGAAGCCACGCCCGGCCGCTGGAGACGTTGACGCCGGAGCTGAAGGTGATCGTCGGCGCGGCGCTCCGGGCGGGCCCCCGCTTCGAGGGCGGGCGGGCCATCCCCCACCCGACGGACCGCGCCGTCGTGGAGGGTGCCGCCAAGCTCCACGTGGCGCCCAAGGACGGCCTTCGGGAGTGGCACCGAATCGACGAGCTGCCGTTCGAACCCGCGCGCGGCTACCACGCGGTGCTCGGCCTGTCCGAGTCGGGTCACCTGTTGAGCGTCAAGGGAGCCCCCGAGGTCGTCCTCGACCGCTGCACCCACCTGATCCGCGGCGGCGAGCAGGTACCCATGGGCGCGAGGACCAGGCGTGAGCTGGAGAAGGAGGTGGACAGGCAGGCGTTGCAGGGCTTCCGCGTGCTCGCCGTCGCCGAGCGCGGGGCGTCCAGCCGCGCCGATCTCGACGAGTCCCGCATCCAGCGCCTGTGCTTCCTGGGCTTCCTCTGCCTGGCCGATCCCGTACGGCCCACGGCGACGCGGAGCGTCGACGGCCTGATGCGCGCCGGCGTCCGGGTCATCATGATCACTGGCGACCATCCGAGCACGGCCGAGGCCATCGCCGCCGAGATCCACGTTCTGAACGGCCAGCGGGTGATGACGGGACCCGAGCTCGAACGGCTGGACGACGACGCCCTGACCAAGGTGCTGCCCGAGGTGGCGGTGTTCGCGCGCACCACGCCCGAGCACAAGGCCCGCATCGTCTCCTGCCTGCGGCGGGCCGGCAATGTGGTGGCCGTCACCGGTGACGGCGCCAACGACGTCCCCGCGATCCGGCTCGCCGACATCGGCATCGCCCTCGGACCGCGGGCCGTCCCGGCCGCCAGGGCCGCCGCCGACATCGTGGTGATCGACGATCGCATCGAGACGATCATCGACGCGATCTCCGAGGGCCGGGCGATGTGGGGCTCGGTCCGCGACGCGCTCGGCATCCTGCTCGGCGGGAACGTCGGAGAGATCGCCTTCACCGTCGGCTCCAGCCTGCTGTCCAGGCGCAGCGCGCTCAACGCCCGCCAGTTGCTCCTGGTCAACCTGCTCACCGACATGCTGCCCGCCATGGCCGTGGCCGTTCGCCCGCCGAACGCCGAGAGCCCGGAGAAACTGCTCGCCGAGGGGCCGGAGGTCTCGCTCGGCACCGCCCTGACCCGCGACATCTACGTACGCGCGGTCACCACCGCGGCGGCGGCGACCGCGGCGTGGCTGCTCGGCCGGATGACCGGCACGCCGGGCCGCGCGTCCACCGTCGGGCTCATCGGCCTGGTGGGAGCGCAACTGCTGCAGACGCTGTCGGTGGGGGACGGGGATCGGCTGGTGTTCCTCGCGTCGGTGTCGTCGCTGGCGGCCCTCATGGTGATCATCTCCGTCCCGGGGCTGAGCCAGGTGTTCGGCTGCCGTCCGGTCGGCCCGTTCGGCTGGGCCATCGGGCTGGGCTGCGCCGGGGCGGCGGCGCTGGTGGCGGTGCTGATGGAGCGGGCGAGCGCGGAGCAGTCATCAGCGGTTCACCATATAGACACCTGATTTGTGGCCTTATCGCAACTTTTGTGGCCGATTATCCTCATAACGATAGGTTTATTGAGGTGAGGTACTCGGTGTCTGAATTTCTAGCCTCTCTGCTCGCGAAGGCGGGCATGATGCTCCTGGAAATGTTGATCGCGCGGATCGTCCAGGCGCTGGTCACATCCCTCGCTGGCCGCACCGCGTTCCGCCTGGCCTGAGCTACGCTGGCAAGCGTATCTACACAAGCGCTTGCTCAAGCGAGGAGATGCCGTGCGGCGGTTCAGGTTCGGGGCGGTGGTGCGGCAGGCGGAGTCGGGTAAGGCGTGGGCGGACAAGGCCAGGCGGCTGGAGAGTGCCGGGTTCGATGTGCTGCTCGTGCCCGACCACCTGGTCGGCCCGCGATTCGCCCCCGTGGCGGCGCTGGCCGCCGCCGCGAGCGCGACGACGCGGCTTCGCGTGGGGACCCTCGTGTTCGCCAACGACTTCCGGCATCCGGCCGTGCTGGCCAAGGAGACGGCGACCCTCGACGTGCTGTCCGACGGGCGGCTCGACGTGGGGCTCGGGACCGGCTGGATGGCCGACGACTACCAGCGGGCCGGCCTGCCGTTCGAGCCGCCCGGGGTGCGGGTGGACCGGCTGGCTGAGGCCGTAGCCGTACTGAAGGGGCTGTGGGGCGACGGGCCGTACACCTTCGACGGGGCGCACTACCGGATCCGGGCGCTCGACCAGCAGCCCAAGCCCGTGCAGCGGCCGCATCCGCGACTCCTGCTGGGCGGCGGCGGGCCGCGGATGCTGCGACTGGCCGCCCGGGAGGCCGACGTGGTGAACCTGGGGATGCGGGTACGCGCCGACGGCACCGGCCCCGACGGGAGCGACGGCGGGCGGCAGGCGTTCATGGACAAGCTGCGGACGGTACGCGCGGCCGCCGGCGACCGCTACGACCGGCTGGAGCTGGGCACGAGCGTGGTGCAGGTGGGCGTACGCAAGCCGGAGGAGTCCTGGAGCGCCGCCGACACCTCACAGCTGGACGAGACGCCCCAGGTACTCCTCGGCACCCACCACGACATAGTCGACAAGCTCCGCTATTGGCGGGATGAGCACGATATTTCGTATTTCGTGGTGCACCACGAGCGAGACCTCGACGCCTTCACCCCGATCGTCGAGGAGCTCGCTACGGGGTGAGGATCACCTTGCCCATGGTGTTCCTGCTCTCCAGTGCCGCATGGGCGGCCGCGGCCCGCTCCAGCGGGAAGGACTGGACGGCGGGCGTGAGCTCGCCGTTCGCCGCCGCCTCCAGTGCCCGGTCCCGCAGGTCGTCCATGCCGCCCTGGCGGCCGAGCAGGTAGGCGATGCCGTCGTAGGAGGTCACGCCGCGGGCCTTCAGCTCGTCCTCCTCGGGATGGAACCACTCCCCCGACGCCTGCCCGAACACGACCTGCCGCCCACCTTCGGCGCCCGGCCCGAAAGTGCCCTCCCCGCGCCGATCCGCGGCTTCCCCGCCGAGGAGTTCGAAGGCGGCTCTGCCGAGTTCGCCGCCGACCCCGTCGAAGACGATCGTGACGTCACCGACCGACTCCCGTACGACGTCCGTCCAGCCTGGCGTGCCGTAGTCGACCGCCAGGTCGGCGCCCAGCGAGCGGACCCGGGCCGCCTTCGCCGGGCCGCTCGCCGCTCCGACCACCGTCGCGCCCACCCGGCGGGCGTGCTGGACGAGCAGCGTGCCGATCCCCCCGGCGGCGGCCATGACCAGC
Source organism: Nonomuraea sp. NPDC050680 (assembly GCF_040654555.1). Classification (NCBI taxonomy): domain Bacteria; kingdom Bacillati; phylum Actinomycetota; class Actinomycetes; order Streptosporangiales; family Streptosporangiaceae; genus Nonomuraea; species Nonomuraea sp. NPDC050680. The sequence continues at coordinate 604,366 of NZ_JBFAIF010000001.1, forward strand.
ACCACGTCCGAGGCCGTCACGGGCGCGACCTCCAGCAGTCCCAGCGTGGTGGCGCCGGTCGATTGCATGGCGACCGCCGCGTCATACTCCAGCCCGTCGGGAAGCACCGTCAGACCGGCGGCGGGCGCGACAGCGAGCGAGGCGTAGCCGCCCGAGGTCACCTGGCTGGTCACCACGCGACTGCCCAGCACGCCGGCGCCGACGCCCTCACCGACCGACTCCACCACCCCCGCCACCTCGCGGCCGAACGTCGTGGGCAGGTCGGGCGCGGGGTGCGGGCCGATGGGGATGCCCTGCCTGAACAGCGTCTCGATGAAGTGCACACCGACGGCGTGTACGGCGATGCGGACCTCGCCGGGGCCCGGCAAGGGATCGGGGACGGACTCATAGCGGAGGTTCTCGGCAGGGCCGAAGGAATAGAGCCTTATCGCGTGCATGCCGCCCAGCCTGCTACCTGAACCACGGTTGAGGTCAACCGTGCCGGATGATGGAAGTCATGGACGAGATGGTGTTGCTCAGGCACGGCGCGACAGAGTGGAGTACGGCGGGCAAGCACACGGGCCGCACCGATGTGCCGTTGCTGCCCGCGGGCGAGGAGCAGGCGCGGGCGCTGGCGCCGCTGGTCAAGGAGATGACGTTCGACCTGGTGCTGGTGTCCCCCGCCAAGCGGGCCCGCCGGACGGCGGAGTTGGCCGGGCTGGAGGCGTACGAGGTGGACGCGGATCTGTGGGAGTGGGACTACGGCGGCTACGAGGGCATCACCACGCCCGAGATCCGGGAGACCCGGCCGGGCTGGTACCTGTGGCGCGACGGCGTGACCCCCGGCGACGCCGAACATCCCGGGGAGAGCGCGACCGACGTCGGCGCGCGCGCCGACCGGGTGATCGCCAGGGCGAAGGCGGCCGATGGGCGGGTGGCGCTGGTGGCGCACGGGCACTTCCTGCGCGTGCTGACGGCCCGCTGGCTGGGCCTGCCGCCCACCGACGGCCGCCTGTTCAAGCTCGACACCGGCACGTACTCACGACTCGGCTACGAACACGCCGAACCCGTGGTGACGACCTGGAACGCACCGGTCACCTGACCCACGCCCTTACCGCCGACGCTCCTACCGCCGACGCTCTTACCGCCGACGCGAGTCCGTCACGGCCACCTCCGCGGCCCGACGCTAACCCGATGTGCCTCCGGGTGCCAGACGGCTGCCGGGGAAGGGCGACAGGAGGGTCTCGCGCCACGGCCCGTCGAGGAAGTCGCGGGCCCGCTTGGCCCAGTCGAGCAGGCGCGGGTCCGGCGGCACCTCGTCGTCCAGCCCGAGGGCGGCGTCCCGGGCCCGCTGCGTGCTCAGGTGGTCGTCGAGCGACACGCCCCAGACCGTGACGGCCTCGGTGTCGCAGAACAGCACCTCGTACAGGCCGACCAGGTGGTGTCCGTGCTCGGCCAGCAGCGGGGCGCGCTCGGTGCGGACCGCCTCCAGGTAGTCGAGGGCGGCGCCGGGTCGCACGCGGGCGCTCTCGAACACGTAGAACTCGGCGGTGGCCACCTGGCCCAGGTCCGGACAGCCCGGCACGGCGCCGAGCGGGCGGGAGAAGGCGGAGAAGCGCAGGTCGTCGATGTCGGACAGGAACAGGCGGTCGTCCACCCCTCGGTAGATCTCCATCATCTGGCGCCAGCCGCCGTCCCAGCCGCCGTGGCACTCCCACAGCGTGACCGCCTTGAACTGCGGGTGCCCGGTGATGCCCACGGCATAGAAGGCGCCGGCCAGGTCGATCTCGCGGGACCTGATGGACATGCCCGAGGTCAGCGTGGGCGCCTGGCGGGCCTCGTCCTCGCGCTTGTAGCGGGTCAGCCAGGTGAGGTACTCCATCGGGCGCCGGGAGTTCATCGGCCGGAAGTCGACCTCTTCGAGAAGGTAGATCCCACGCCGCATCCGGACTCCTTTGACCAAGCGATTGCTCGGCCTCAACCCTAGCTGATCAAGCGACCGCTTGGGTAGGCTCCGGCCCTCTCCCTGTCAGCCACTCCAGCACTCTGCGATGCCCGGAGGCGGCGTCCTCGAAGTGGCCCCAGTGCCAGTAACGCGGCTGGTCACGGACGCCCGTGACCCACGTGCGATAGGAGACGGCGGCGCCGGAGGGCGCGACGCCATAGGTGCGGATCACGACCTTGCCGCCGGGCGCGAAGAGCACGTCGTCGGCGATCGGATAAAGGGTCATCTGGTCGAGCATGTGCTGATCATGGAGTCCGCAGGTGGCGGGGCGGTTACGCCTCCGGCGCGCCCCCGTTAAGGGGGCCCGCCGGAGGTTAACAGCCTGTTACACCAGGAGACCGTCGAACTCCCCATCCTTCACTCCGAGCACGAGGGCTCGGATCTCGTCGCGGGTGTAGATCAGGGCCGGGCCATCGGGGAAGCGCGAGTTGCGCACCGCCACCCCGCCGTCGGGGAGCTTCGCGAGTTCGACGCAGTTCCCCTGTGAGTTGCTGTAGTGGCTCTTGCGCCAGGCGACCTGCTGCAGGTCGGTCGCGGGCATGCCGTTGTAGGTCTGCTTCATCTACATCTTTCTGAGAAGACCGCCGATGAGCTCGACGGTGCCCCCTGGCGTGGTGCTCTCCACGCATAACTGCTCCATAGCCGTGAGATATGGATCGATGTCCTCACGCTTGTCCAGGTACAGGGCACCCCAGAGCTGCTCGACATAGACAACGTCCGACAAGTCGGACTCGGGAAATCGCAAGATGCTGAACGCGCCACCTTCAGCGGCGTGCATGCCATATCTGAAGGGCATCACCTGAATGGTGATGTTGGGAAGGGCAGCGACTTCCAGCAAATGCTGAAGCTGCTCGGACATGACCTCCCGCCCGCCGATGGTCCTCTTGAGGGTCGCTTCGTCGATGACGGCCCACAGTCGCGGGCCGTCCTTCTGCGTGAAGCGCTCTTGTCGCTGCATGCGCAGATGCACGCGGCGCTCGATCTGCCCAGGGGTCTCATCGGGGTTGCCGAGTTGGTATACCGCGCGTGCGTATGCGGCCGTCTGCAGCAGACCGGGCACGAACTGCACCTCATAGGTACGGATCACGCTGGCTGCTTCCTCTAGCCCCACGTACGTGGTGAACCACGCGGGCAGAACGGCTGAATACTTGTGCCACCACCCGGGGGTGTTGGCTTCGCGGACCATCTCCAGCAGGGCACGGCGCTCGGCGTCGTCGACGACGCCGTACAGGGTGAGCAGGTCCTCTACATCGCGTGTCTTGAATCCGACGCGACCGAGTTCCATACGGCTGATCTTCGACTCGGACGCCCGGATGTGGAATCCGGCCTGGTCGCGGGTGAGCTCGCTGGCTTCACGCAGCCGCCGCAAACTGGCGCCAAGCATGATGCGCCGAACGGTCGAACCTGAACCGGGCGGATCGAGGGACACGTGCTGCTCCTTGGTCGTTTCCTTAGCACACAGTCTGTCACTCCACGGCCGAAAGATCATATGCCGCGGACAAGATCCCCTTTCCCACTAATTGACCTTTTGGGGCAACGGTAGCGCTTGCACACGGTGTCTGCACGTGCATTCGCTCTTGCACCTGCACGAGAGTTTGCTCCAGAATGATCAACGTGCAATCCACCACGGCGACGCAGGGCACATGGACCACGTTCGACTGGTGGCCCCCGGTCGGGTGGTGGCCGGAGGCCGCGTGTGACCTGCTGGTCCCAGGCCCGGCCTCGAGCGCCACATTCGTCCTCCCGCCCACGCCGTCCTCGATCCACGCCGTCCGCAGCTTCACCCACGGCACCCTGACGGCATGGGGCCTCGGCGAGCTGATCGAGAACATGGAGCTGGTGGTCTCCGAGCTGGCCACCAACGCGCTGCGGCACGGGTTACACCTGGCCGAGCCGCATTGCCAGCGGCCGGTCCACATGTCCCTGGTGCGCCGCGGCGCACTGGTTACCAGCGCCTTCACCGATCCAGGCTCATCGGTGCCCGTGCTGAGATACCCTGGCCCTCTCGACACCGGCGGCCTCGGACTCCACATCGTCGAATCGCTCAGCCACCGATGGGGCTGGTCCGCACTCGCGCCCCACGGGAAGATCGTCTGGGCAGTCCTCTCCTGACCGGGGGTGATCTGCATTACCGTGGATGCTCATGGCTCACGGTGAGTCCCTGCGTGCGACCCCATGAGAGTGCTGACAGATGGAAGATCACCTGCTCGGCTGGCTACGAACACTTGACGAAGACAGGCTGGGCCGCATCCTGGCGACCCGGCCCGACGCCATCGCGGCCCCCTGGCCGCGGCGGCTCGACACCCTTGCCCAGCGGCTCGGCAACGGATTCGCCGTGATGGAGGCCCTGCGCGGCCTGCCCCTTCCCTGCCTTGAGCTGGCTCAGGCGTGCCTGGTCGTCCGGCACGCCACTCCCGAGCGGCTGGCGGCCTTCCTCGGCGTGCCGGCCGGGGAGCTGACCCCCTGGCTCGACCTCCTGCATGACCACGCGCTGGCCTGGCCGGACAGCGAGGGCGTCATCCGCCTGGCCGAGGCCGTGTCGCGGTGGTGGACCGCGCCTCTCGGCCTGGGCGAGCCGCTTGACCACTACCTCAACTCCTGGACGATCAGCAACGACACGCTGCGCTCGCTCGCCCGCAACCTGGGGCTCCCGCCTGACGGCAACAAGCGCCGCACGGTCAGCCGGGCCAGCGAGGTGCTCGGCGACCGGGCCCGGCTCGACGCGCTGCTGCGCGATGCCCCCGAGGGCACGGTCCGGCTGCTGGAGCGCTTCGCCTGGGAGGGCCCCGTACGCGACGTCGACGGCGGCCGGTTCGTCATGCCCGGCACGCCGGAGAAGTGGTCCGCCGACCACGGCATCCTCTACCGGCCGAGCTGGCATGTGGCCGAGATGCCGCGCGAGGTGGCGCTCGGCCTGCGCGGCCCCGGCTACCACCCGCCGTTCACCCCCGAACCGCCCGAGGTGGCCACCATCCCGATCGACCCGGAAGAGGTCGACCACCTGATGACGCTGGCCGCTCCGCATGTGGTGGAGCGGTGCGCGGCGCTGCTCGACAACGCCTCCAAGACGCCGCTGCCGCTGCTCAAGACCGGTGGCGTGGGCGTGCGCGAGGTACGCAGGGTGGCCAAGGAGACCGGCTGCGACGAGGACGAGACCCGGCTGCTGCTGGAGATCTGTACCGTGGCCAGGCTGCTGGCCTGGGACGAGCCGTCCGGCGGCATGGTCCCCACCGAGCGGTTCGACCGCTGGCGGCTCGACGAGGGCTCGGCCCGGCTGCGGGTGCTGCTGTCGGCCTGGTGGCGCATGGAGCGCTCGTCGCTGCGCAAGATCGACGGAAAGTACGGCACCGTGCTGGGCGACGACCAGTCGGGGGCCGCCGTGGCGCGCGTGCGCCGGGCGGTGCTGTCGGTCCTGTCCCACCTGCCGGCCGGCACGGCCTTCGCCGATCGCGCCGGCCTGGTCCGCAACGTCCACTGGCACTCCCCGATGCTCGACCAGGACCTGCTGGCCGAGTGCGCGTCGGCGGTGCTCATCGAGGCGCGGCTGCTCGGCCTGCTGGCCAACGACTCGCTGACCGACCTGGGCAGGGCGCTGGCCGGGCTGGCCGCCAAGGCGGGCGAGGAGAGCGACGACGCGGTGCCGCTGGTCGAGCACGACCCGATGCTCGCGGAGGCGTCGACCAGGGCGCTGGCCAGCGTGCGCAGGAGCGCGCTGTTCGGCCCCGACCTGACCGCGGTGGTGACGGGACCGCCGTCCGCCGAGCTGGCCGCGCTGCTCGACCGGGTGGCCGAGCGGGAGTCGCGGGGCGCGGCCTCGGTGTGGCGGTTCACCACCGAGAGCGTGCGCCGCGCGCTGGATCACGGCTACGAGGCCGACGAGCTGCTGGAGGAGCTGTCCGGCGTCGGGACCATCCCGCAGCCGCTCGAATACCTCATACGCGACGTCGCCCGCAGGCACGGCGAGGTGACGGTGACCACGGTGGGCTGCGTGGTGCAGGCCTCCGACCCGACCCTGCTCGCCGAGATCGCCGGTCACCGGCGGCTGGGCCGGCTCGGCCTGCGGCTGCTCGCGCCCACCGTACTGGTGAGCTCCGCGGGCGCCGAGCGGACACTCGCCGCGCTGCGCGAGCACGGCTACTCGCCCGTCCCGGTCGCCGACGGCGGCGAGATCACGATCCGTCGCACCCGCGTCGAGGAACCCAACAACGGCAAGCTCATCCTGCTGCCCGGCGGCCAGGTGGCCGAGCTGTCGGAGCTGTCGGCGATCGGCGGGGCCGAGGCGATCCCGCACATCATCGCCGAGCCGATCCCCGACCCGCACGAGCACGCCGCCCGTCTGATCACCGCCAGCCGGGCGGCGAACGAGCGCGCCGGGCGCACCTGGGCCGTCATCGGCCGGATGGCGACCAGGCTGCCCACGGCGCAGCAGTCACTGCTGGGCTTCGTCGTGGACCGGGGCGTGCGGGCCGGCATCACGCTGACCGACGGCCTGACCGCGACGATCAGCCACGGCGAGCTCAAGGGCGGCGCCCTCGACGCCTGGTGCGAGGAGGCCGGCGACTACCTGGAGTTCCCGCTGGCCGAGATCGTCGAGGTCACGGGAGCTTACTAGCGTCTGCGATTCTCTGTGTTTGCCTGGAGATTTCCGGCATTCCGGGCGGGCGTGGCGCGTGGCGGGCCACCTGCGTACGTTCCCAGGGGGAGTACGGGGGTGGCTGCGACACGGTGGAAGCCAGTCCGGTGGTGAGGATTGCGTACAGGCCCTGTACGTCCCGCCGGTGAGCGGGATGCCTGGGGTGCCTGGCCCGCCGGACGCTTTCCCATCCCGGGCGTGCCGGGGTCGGGGGCGGGCACCGTGCGCCGGTCGGGCACACGGCTGAACGTCTTGGTGCGGCTGACCTGCCGCCGTTTGGGGGTCGGCCGGGTCTTGGCGCGCGCCCGGGCCGGTGGGCGTGGATGCACATCGGTCTGGGTGCGCCGGGCCCGACGAGCCGCGCGGGTGGGCCTGTTGCGGCGGCGCGCCCGGGTCACGTTGCCTTCCACCACCACCGCGATGGTGCGCACGCCGGTGCCCGGGGCGGTCCGGGTGTGGCGCTGGCCGAGCAGGCCGCGGGCGGCGATCCGCTCGGCCGCGGCATGATCGCGGTCGCACGACAGCCCGCACGCCGGACAGTAGGCCCACTTCCAGCCACGCTCGCCCGGCCGGTCAGGCGCCGGAACATGCCGCAGCACGCTGCCACCCTCACCGCAGCGTGGACAGTAGCGGGAGGTGCCCCGTGCGGGCACCGTCACCACCGCGACACCGTCCTTGGCGGCCAGATGCCGGATCGCCTCGATCACCATGCCGCGCACCTGCCCCGACAACGCCGCATTGCCCCGGCGGACCCCACGCGCCTCCAGCGTGGCCAGATCCTCCAGATAGATCACCCCGGCACCGAGCGCGACCGCCTGATCCACCGCCCACCGCGCCGCCGACCAGGCCAGCGCATGATCAAGCCGCCGGATCCGGGCACACACCCGCTCATGCTCCACCGCCACTACCCGTAGCCCGCGCTCCAGCGCCACACGGCGCACATCATGGGCATCGGCGGTATTCAGCCCGGACAGCAGTGCCGCGCAGTGATCGCGTTTGGCGGCCAGGTGTTCACGGTGGCCGCGCAGCCGGTGCAGCTTGGCCGAGATCACCGTGGCGTCGTAGCGCAGCATCCGCCCGTCGGCGCACACCCGGCCCTCGCGCGGTTGGCCGTCGCGCAGCCGGGCGACGGAGCCGGTCAGCAGCGTGTTCACGCCCCAGTCCAAGCCCGGAGCCACCGTGTGGCCGACTGCCCGCGCTGAGGGGATCGGGCTCTGGAACGGCAGATCGATACGCACCCGGCCGTCGGCGATGCGCACCGTGGGAGTGCACGGCCGGGCCTGGGCTCCGACAGTGGGCGGCAGCGTCATCGCGATGGCATGCCACGCCCAATCCTTGCGGGAGGCCGGAGTCGCCTTCAGCGGCAACTGCACCCGCAACATCGCGCTGGACTCGCCGGTGCGAATCAGGGTGACCAGTTGCCTGTCGGCCGCCGCCAGCACTGCCTGGGCGGCCACCCGGGGCGGCTCCTCCACCTCGGTGAGGTCACCCGGCAACACGCCATCGCGCTCCAGCACGGCGCGGATCTGCCGGGTACGGTTACGGATCTCGGCGGCGCTGACCCCCTGCGGCAGCGCCGCGCGCAACGCCTTCCGCTCCACCTCGTCACGCCGCCGCGGATCCCGCGGCCACGTGGCCAAGATCGCCGCTACGACGCCCCGCCGATGCACCGCCGCCCGCAACATGCGAGCCGCCTGCTCCTCCGCGCACCGCCGCACCCGATCCGAGAGATACACCCCACCACTGCCCGCTGCGGCAGCACATCCCCAGCCCAGCCGGCGGATCGCCACCCACCCCTTGACCGGCAGCACCCGCCCATCCGGCCCCACCCCACCGGCCAGAAGATCCAGATCCCGCGCATCCCACCGTTCAGCGACGATCCCGGCCGTCATCGCCTGGGTCAGCGCGGTCAGCCAGGCCACCCGCTCACCCAGCACCGGCCCGGCCACCACCTCCCCACTCGCCTCCACCACAGCCCGATACCCGGTACAGGATGCGGTCGCCACCAACGCCACCATGCGCACCCGCCCCTCCCCAAACCATCAGTCACATCATGTGCACGCGACGCTACACACCGTCACCGACAATTCTCGGAGTCACCCAACCCCACCGCTCGCCGATCCCGGCACGAAACAGACGATCGGATGATCCGAAACACATCTCCACCCACATTCACTCAGCGAATCAGGACAACCGTTCATACCTTCTTCAGGTTGGCCACGAGGCCTTCCACGAAGTCGGCGTAGCCCTGATAGCTGTAGGGGGCCTCGGCGCTCCACGGGTAGAGCTGCCCGGCCTTGACGGCGGGCAGCTTGGCGAAGGTGGGCTTCTTCATCATCTCGGCGGGCTTGAGCGACTGGGTGCGAGTGTCGTAGAGGATGACGTCGGCGTCGTAGGTGTCGGCGTTCTCCCAGCTCAGCGTCTGGAAGAAGCCGCCCTCGTCGACCTTCGCGGGCGTGACGACGGTCAGGCCGTTCTGGGTGAGGTGCACGATGTCCGGATATTCCGGCGGGTTCACCACCCACAGGGCGTCGGGGCCCGCAGAGACCATGAGGATCTTGAGGTCCTTGAACGCCGCCAGCTCCTTGCTGGCCGCCGCCAGCCGGGCCTTGGCCTCCGGCACCCCCCGCAGGTCCGCGCCCAGCGATGTGGCCAGCTCCTCGTACGTGCCGATCACCTCCATGGCGCTGCGGCCGGTGAGCATGATGCCGGCCGTCGGGGCGACCTGCTCGATCATGGCCTTCGACTTCTCCGGTACGTACCAGAGCGTGCCCTTGATGTACATGCTGCTGACCAGCAGGTCCGGCTGGAGCGCGATGTACTGCTCCACGTTGAACTCGTCCCAGACGTTGCCCAGCCCCGTGACCTTGGCGATGTCGACGTTGCCCACCTGAGGGTCCCTGGCGCCGTCCTTGAGCTTGTGCGGGCCGAAGACGCCGACCGGGCGCACACCGAAGTCCCACAGCGCCGCCGCGGCGCCCACCTGGGCGACCACCCGGGTGGGACGCTTGGGCAGGCTGAGCTTCTTGTCCCGGTCGTCGGTGAACGTCCACCCGCCCGCCGCGCCGGTCGGGGCCGCCTGGGTGGCGGCGCCCTCGCCACCCGCCTGCGTGGCGGCGCCCTCGCCACCGCAGGCCGCCAGCGTCAGGGCCGCCGCGATGCCCGCCGTGGCCGCGAAAAAGCCCCTGCGAGGCAGTACCGGTCCCGACATGTCCATCTCCTAAGGTTAGGCTTGCCTTGGTTGTGGGGCTTTACCTTAGCCTCGCCTCAATGTGACCGTGACGAAAGGGGTGCGGGTTGCCCGCGGTGAAAGAGCGCCCGGCCGAGGTCGAGCCGGTGGCGTCCCGGGGGCGTCCGGCGGCGCTGGCCGGTGGGCTGGTGGTCGTGTTCGGCGTGCTGGTGCTGGCGGCGATGGCCAGCGTGGCGCTGGGCGCGCGGTCGGTGCCGCTGTCCACGGTGCTGGACGCGCTGACCGCCCCCAACGGGTCCGGTGACCACACGGTCATCCGCGAGCTGCGCGTCCCGCGGACCCTCCTGGGCATCGGCGTGGGTGCCGCGCTCGGGCTGGCGGGGGCGCTGATGCAGAGTCTGACCCGCAACCCGCTGGCCGATCCGGGCCTGCTCGGCATCAACGAGGGCGCCGCGCTGGGCGTCACCCTGGCGCTCGGGCTGTTCGGGCTCTCGGATCCGACGGTCTACGTGTGGTTCGCGTTCGGTGGCGCCGCCGTGGCCTCCGTCGTCGTCTACGCGCTGGGCTCGGCCGGCCGCTCGGGCGCCGGTCCGGTACGCCTGGCGCTGGCCGGCATCGCCGTCGGCATGGTGTTCACGGCGGTGGCCTCGGCCATCCTGCGCATGGACCCGCAGACGTTCGACCGGATGCGGTTCTGGCTCACCGGCTCGCTGGCCGGGCAGACCTCCGACGTGCTGCTGCGGATCGCGCCCTTCATGGTCGTCGGCCTGGTGGTCGGGCTCCTGCTGGCCAGGCCGCTGAACATGCTGGCGCTGGGCGACGACGCCGGCAAGGCGCTGGGCGTGGCCGTCACCCGTACCCGGGTCCTCACGGCCGTGTCGGTCACGCTGCTCTGCGGCTCCGCCACGGCCGCTGCCGGGCCGCTGTGGTTCGTCGGGCTGGCCGTGCCGCACGCCGTACGCGCGGTGGTGGGTCAGGACCAGCGGTGGGTGCTGCCGTACACGGTGCTGGCCGCGCCGGTGCTGCTGCTGGCGGCGGACGTGGCCGGGCGGCTCATCGCCAGGCCCGGCGAGGTGCAGGTGGGCATCATGTGCGCGGTGGTGGGCGCGCCGATCTTCATCCTGATGGCCAGGCGCAGGAGGCTGGCCGCGCTATGAGCATCCGTTTCGGTCCCTGGTCCGTACGGCTGGCGCCGCGGGCCCTCGTCGTCGCCCTGGTCCTCGTCCTCATCGCGTTCGCCGTGACCGTGGCGGCGATCTCGACCGGCGAGTTCACGGTGTCCGTACCCGACGTGCTGACCGCGCTGTTCGGCCAGGGCACGCCCGTCGCCGAGCTGATCGTGGGCAAGCTGCGCGCGCCCCGGGTGGTCACCGGGCTGCTGGTGGGCGCGGCGTTCGGCCTGAGCGGCGCGATCTTCCAGAGCCTGACCAGGAACCCGCTCGGCAGCCCCGACTTCATCGGCTTCACCGCCGGCGCCTCCACGGGCGGCATCCTCGGGGTGATCGCGGGCGGCACGGCGCTGCAGATCGCCGGCGGCGCGCTCGCGGGCTGCGTCGGGACCGCCGTGCTGGTGTACGCGCTGGCCCATCGCGGGGGCGTGCAGGGCTACCGGCTGGTCCTCGTCGGGATCGGCGCGAACGCGCTGCTCCTGTCCGCCAACTCCTACCTGCTGACCAGGGCCAACATCAACGACGCCGCGACCGCGGGCGCGTGGCTCACGGGCAGCCTCAGCGGGCGCGGCTGGGACCACGCGATCCCGGTGGCGGTGGCGCTCGCGGTGCTGCTCCCGGTCTGCGCCTCGGTGTCGCGGCCGATGCGGATGCTGGAGATGGGCGACGACTCGGCGCGGGCCATGGGTATCAGGGTCGAGGCCGTACGGGCCACGGCCATCACCGTGGGCGTGCTGCTGTGCGCGGTCGCCACGGCCGCCGCCGGGCCGGTCATCTTCGTCGCCCTGGCGGCTCCGCAGCTGGCCAGGCGGCTGACCCGGTCGCCCGGCGTGACGATGGGCGCGTCAGCGCTCATGGGCGCCGTCCTCCTGACCGGCGCCGATCTGGCGGCCCAGCGCGTACTCGCCCCCACCCAGCTGCCCGTCGGCGTGCTCACGGCCGCGATCGGCGGCGCCTACCTCGCTCTGCTCCTGCGGAAGGACCGCCACTGATGCTCCTTCGAGAAGACCGCCACTGATGCTCGCGCGAAAGGACCGCCCCTGATGGCCCTCCCCCAGTCCGAGTCCGCCCGGCTGTCGGGCAGCGACCTCACCCTCGCCTACGACCAGCGCGTCGTGGCGGCCGAGCTGGACGTGACGATCCCCGACGAGTCGTTCACCGTGATCATCGGCCCGAACGCCTGCGGCAAGTCCACCCTCCTGCGCGCCCTGGCCAGAATGCTCAAGCCCAGGAAGGGCGCCGTCCACCTCGACGGCAGCGTGATCACCTCGCTGCCGTCGAAGGAGGTGGCCAGGCGACTCGGCCTGCTGCCACAGAGCTCGATCGTGCCCGACGGCATCACCGTGACGGATCTGGTGGCCCGCGGCCGCTATCCGCACCAGAAGCTGATGCGGCAGTGGTCACGCGCGGACGAGGCCGCGGTGACCGAGGCGATGCGCGCCACCGACGTGTCCGAACTGGCCGACCGGATCGTGGACGAGCTGTCCGGCGGCCAGCGGCAGCGCGTGTGGCTGGCCATGGCGCTGGCCCAGGAGACGCCGATCCTGCTGCTCGACGAGCCGACGACGTTCCTCGACATCTCCCACCAGATCGAGGTGCTGGACCTCTGCGCCGACCTGCACGAGGCCGGACGCACGATGGTGGCGGTCCTGCACGACCTCAACCAGGCGTGCCGCTACGCCACCCACCTCATCGTCATGCGCGAGGGCGCCATCGTGGCCGAGGGCGAACCGGCCGGGATCGTCACGCCCGACCTGGTGGCCCAGGTGTTCGACCTGCGATGCGAGATCATCGAGGATCCCCAGTCGGGCACCCCGCTCATCATTCCCGAGGCGCGCCGCCAGGTGAGAACGACGGCCTGATCCATCTCTCCCCGGAGGGCTGATCACGTGAGGTAGAACGGCGGCATGGACGCCGCAGTACTTGCGCAGATGTTGGACGAGACCTTCGATCACGCCGTCGTGCACCACGGATACACCAACTACATGCGCGACTACGAGGTCATCGTCTACGTGACAGCCGATCCTCGGACTGGGGTCGAGCCGGCCTACCTGCGGTATCTCTTCAGGTACTGCGTCGAGGCCCGCTGCGAGTCGTCGCTGGCGCCCGAGATCTGGCGTGTCTCTCTCGACGACCGCCTCATCGACTACCAGACCGGTGTCGACCTCGACGGATACGTCTGGGGTGTGAAGTGGCACGGCTTGTACCCAGGCGCGACGGTTCTCCCTGAGTCGCAAGCGACCCAGCGTTGGGCCCAAGCCGTCGGAATCGACTTCCACGAGGTTCGCCTCGAAACCAACGCGCACCATCTCACCCTGCTCTTCTCGGACCTACAGGTCAGCGAGGTCCCGACTGGATACGCCCCCTTCATCACCGGCTAGCGTGTCGATTTCGCACCTGGGACGTCGTTTTGGCTATGACCTGCGGGGCAGGAGGGGCTGATGGACGATGAGGTGGCGAGGGTGACCCTGTGCGAGGACGGTCCGCTGTTGCTCAGAGGGTCGTTCTCGCTGGTGACTCAGGACGGGACGGTCGTGGAGCCGGGGCGGGCGACGGTGGCGCTGTGCCGGTGCGGGGCTTCCTCCGCCAAGCCGTTCTGCGACGGCTCGCACAAGGCGATCGGCTTCCGCGCCGCCAGCGAGCCGGACCCGCCCCTCTGATTCTGCAGGCGCGCCCGACGCCGCAGCGTTCGGGTGGAGTGGGCGGCTATCCGCAGGCGGCGGCCCGCGTAGGGAACACCGCCCCGCAGCGCCGCAGCTACGGCGAGCCAGGTGCAGACGGCCCGCTCCAGCACCCAGACGGGTGCGAACAACGACGCCGCCCACGGGAACACCCGGCGGCCTCCGCCCCGGCGACGACCGGCCTCGGCCAGCGCGATGGCCAGTAGCGCGGCGGCGGCAGGCGGCGCGTACCGGCGCCGGAGCAGCGCGGTGGCAACCGCCGGGAGAACGGCCAGGAACGTCGCCAGCCGGAGTGGCTGCGCCAGATCGTCGTAGGCCTGCCGCACCCGTTGCGACCAGAACCGCCCCGCGTCCGGTGGCAGGCGGCGCACGTAGAGGCCGGGCGGGCGGGCCTCCGTGCCACCATGCGCACGTACGGTGCGGATTAGCTCAAGATTCTCGAACAGGACGTCGCCGTCGTAGCCGCCCATCTCTTCGAAGAAGGCGCGGCGGATGCCGAACGTGCCCGGATAGTCCGCGCCGAGGCTACGGTTGAGCAGCGTGCGGGCGGTGTCCCAGAGGGCGTGCCAGGGCAGCGGATCGAAGTGGTTCTGCGGCCGGACAAGGTCGGCGTGGTCGAGGAGCGAGTGGACGGCGGCCAGCGCGGCCCCGTCGTACCGCACGTCGTCGTCGGCGATCACCACCCGCTCCGCCCGGGCCAGCCGCAGCCCGGTCGTCACCCCGGCCACCTTGCCGTTGGCGTGGCGGAGACCAGGGTCGGGACGCACGTGGGTGACCAGGCCGCGCCAGCGGCGGGCGTGGCGGGCGAACAGGGCGGCCGGACTGCCGTCCACGACTATGACGCGGGCGTGCTGGGTGAGGGTGCGAAGGTAGCCGGTCAGCTCGTCCAGGCCCGCGTCGTCCTCCCAGCGGAGCGGGAGCACGTAGTCGAGCCACCTGCCGTCTGCCGTGGCGGGTCGCTCACCCGGCATGGCGATCGGGGAAACGGCTGGTGACATGGCATGGGCTCTCCGCCGCGACCTCACTCTCCAGGGCGTCGCGCTCCAGCGCATGGCCCCTTGGCCCATGGCCTTCCAGGTCACCGTGGCCTTCCAGGTCACCGTGGCCTTCCAGGTCACCGTGGCCTTCCAGGTCACCGTGGCCTTCCAGGTCACCGTGGCCTGCCGGGTCACCGTGGCCTGCCGGGTCACCGTGGCCTTCCAGCGAGCTGGCGCCCTGCTGCCAGCGGTCGATGACGTGCTCGGCCCAGCGGCGTTCGACGGCCAGGGCGCAGGCCGCGCCGTACAGGATGTCGCCGCTCAGCGACGGCTCCTGGGCGGCCAGACCGGCGCAGAGGTCGTGCGCGGCAACCTGCTCGTGCACCGCGTCCGCCTGCACGTGCTCCTCGTAGAAGCGGGTGGTGGCCGCGTCGCCGCCGAGGTGGCGCAGGGCCAGGGCGTAGCGGCGGTTGGGCAGCGACGAGGTCATCTCCAGCGCCGCGAGGTGTCCCGCCAGCGCGCCGCGCAGCCGCCGGTGCAGCCCGAACAGCGACATGACGTTCGAGACGGCCAGCGTGATGCCGGGCACCCGCGACAGGTAAGCGCCGTAGGAGTCGTCCAGGCCGAGCCCGGTCATCGTGGTCCTGAACAGCTCGGCGTGCATGCGCTCTGCCCGCCCGCCGCCGTACTCGTCGGCCTGGATCTCGACCAGGGCCGCCTTGGGGCCGCCGTGCAGGCGCGGGATCGCCCACGTGTGCGGGTCGGCCTCTTTGAGGTGATAGATCGAGCGGTGCACCACGAACTCGCGGAACCGCTCCAGGTCGGCCTCGCGCTGGAGGTGGGCCGCCAGCGAAGGGCCGCTCGCCTCCTCCTTGGCCACCAGTTCGGTCAGCGCGTGACGCACCTGCTGCGGCGGTACGGCCGGCGGGCGACGCGGCACGGCGAGCGCGAGCGCCGACTCCAGGCAGTGTTCCAGCTCCCGGCGGGCGGCCAGCAGAGACGGCTGCCACTCCCAGCGGTCGTCCACGTCATCGAAGCCGCGGTAGTGCAGCTCATAGCAGGTGAAGAGGGCGAGTTGGAGATCGCCGTCGTACAGCGCCCAGGTAGGCGGAGGAGTGCTCGGCGGCGGCTCCAGCTCACCCGGCGGGCCGCCGAGCCGGGCGAAGATTTCGGCGGTGATCGGGCCGCGGGCAGTGGGCAGGCGCATCACGCACCTCCTGAAGCAAGATTGCGAGCTGCTCCGCAACGGCCGCGTGCGTCCAAAGCCGACACTTCACCCCCGAATGCCCCGTCGCCGTCACCTGCCCTGCCGCTACCCGCTCAAACCGGGCGCCTCAAGGACACGCGAGGAGGGCAGCCAGACCGAGCACCGCTGACCCGTCCGGTCGTGCCCGCCTTTCCGGCAGGGGCCGCCGCCCTGGTTCACCGGCTTGCCCCCTTTCATCCCCTCACCCCACCAGGGCCCCGACCAGGGCGGTGATCGCGTCGCGTGCGCGGGCCTCGCCGTACTCCTGCCTGAGCACACCCGCCACCTCCGCGGCGGTGGCCGCCAGCAGCGCGTGGGACAGCACGTCCGCGTCGGAACCCGGACGCGACGCCGCCAGCAGAATGGCCGCGTGGCGGTGCCAGAAGCGATAGGCCCCGATCCGGTAGCGGGCGCCCGGACTGGCCGTCTCGGACATGCGTACCAGGTCGAGGTGGGCGAACAAGTAGTCCAGATAGGCGTCGACGAAGGCGGTGAGCCGGTCGCGGGCGGGCGCGCCGGGACCCAGCGGCGGCGGGCCGGACAGGATGCGTTCCTGCAGCACCCGCTCGCGCTCGTCGAGCAGCGCCACCGCCAGCCCGGACTTGTCCCCGAATCTGCGGAACAGCGTGCCCTTCCCCACCCCGGCCTCCGTCGCGATCGCGTCCATGGAGACCGCTTCGACCCCCTTCTCGGCGAACAGTCTGGCCGCGGCGGCCAGGACCTTCTCCCTGTTGCGCGCCGCGTCCGCACGCTCGTTGACCGGACCCCCGCGAAGCAGTTCCAGTCTCTGTCTTGACGAACCGGACCGCGGTCCGTTAGCTTTCGAGCCATCCACAAACCGGACTGTAGTCCATTTGAACCGGAGGCCACAATGACCATCACCCGCGATGAGCTCCGAGCGGCACTCGGCACGGTCACCGTGCTCGACACGCTCGGCGGCGCCTACTACGACCAGCAGCACCTGCCGGGTGCCATCGCGCTGGTCGAGAGCGAGGTCGTGGAGCGGGCGCCCGCGCTGCTGCCCGACAAGGACGCGCCGATCGTCACTTACTGCTCGAACCCGGCCTGCAACAACAGCAAGGCCGTCGCCCGCCGCCTGACCGCCCTCGGCTACACGAACGTGCGCAGGTACGTCGAGGGGATCGAGGACTGGGTGACGGCGGGCCTGCCGGTGGAGTCCTCGTAGAACGTAGTTCTTGGAGCGTGCCAAAGGAAGGGGAAGGCAGGGCCAGGTGACCCTCTGGAAGCCACAGTTTTCTCAGGGATGAGTCCGGGGGCGCTGCTCAAAGTGTTCCGCAACGGCGCACCACGAGCGTTGCCAGCGCTCGTGTGACCTCACGCAGCTCCCGCAGCTCGACCTGTTCCCTGGGGGCGTGCGCGTACCGTACGTCGCCGGGGCCGTAGTGCAGCGCCGGGATCCCGCCCGCCGCGTAGAGCCGCAGGTCGCTCCCGTACGGCGCGGCCTTCTCCATCGGCCGCGCGCCCGTCGTGTCGGCGACCGCCCCGGCCAGCTCCGCCAGCAGCGGGTGCGCCTCGGGCAGCCGCCCGCTGGCGAACTGGCCGCCCGGCCAGGTGATCGCCGGCGGGTGGTCGCGCAGCCACGGGTGCGCGACCGACAGCACCGCCTCCTCGAACGCGGCCCGCGCCGCCGCCGGGTCCTCGTCGAGCCGGACGCCCATCCGGCCCTCCGCGACGAGCAGGTCGGGCACGCTGCTGGCCCAGTCGCCCGCCCGCACGGTGCCGATCTCGATCGGGTACGGCATCGCGTTCCCGGCGAACACGGCCGGCACGTCACGGTTGCGCTCGGCCTCCAGGCGCCGGATCGCCTCGAACACCGGCCAGAACACCTCGACCGCGTTGACCCCCTCGTACCGGGTGGCCGCGTGCGCGGCCCGGCCCACCACCTCCATGCGGAACGTCAGCGCGCCCGCGTTGGCCGTGATGACGGCGCCCCCGGTGGGCTCGGTGATGACCGCCGCCTCCGCCGTGTGGCCCCTGGCCAGCGTGGCGAACGCGCCGAGGCCGCCGTCCTCCTCGCTGATCACGCAGTGCACGGCCAGCGGCCGGGCCAGCCGTACACCGGCGCTCTTGAGAGCGCGGACGACGGCGAGGTTGGCGGCCAGCCCGGCCTTCATGTCGCAGGCGCCGCGGCCGTGCAGGGTGTCGCCGGTGATTCTGGCGGCGAACGGGTCGTTCCCCTCCCACTGGGCCGGGTCACCGATGGGCACGACGTCGACGTGACCCTGCAGCGCCAGTGCCGGTGTGCCTTCGCCGCCGGTCACGGCCACCACGCCGTAGCCCTCGGCCCTGGGCGCCTCGGTGCCGGGGAAACCCGCGCGGCGGCCGAGGTCGTCGAGGTCCAGCTTCCAGACGTCCACGTCCAGATCGGCTTCGGTGAGCAGGCGAGCCAGGCGGTGCTGCAGGTCGGACTCCGCGTCGGTGCCCGTCACGCTGGGCACCCTGACGGTCTCGGCCAGCAGGTTCACGGTGTCGGTGTCGTCGATGGCCTGGAGGACCCTGGCTTCCGCGTCGCGCATGGAGCCCACCATCTCATGACGTGAACCTTTGTGATGATTTGTGGCAATACATGGGAGGAGGTGCGGGTGCGAACTTTGGTGAGCGTTCTGGTGTGGTTGGTAGTGGCTCCGCTCGCGGTGTGGGCGGCGCTGCGGGTGAGCCCGTACGACGCGTTGTGGCCTTGGGTGCCGATCGTGGCGTTCACGCCGTACGCCGCGGCGGCCTCCGTACTCGCCCTCGTCCTGGCCGGGGCGCTGCGGCGGTGGGTCGCCGGGGCGGTCGCGCTCGTCACCGTGGCCGCCCTGGCGCTGGCCGTACTGCCTCGCTGGTTCGCCGACGGCGAGCCGGTCGCGGGCGGCGCGTCGGTCGCGGGCGGCAAGTCGGCCGCGGGCGGGCGGACGCTGCGGGTGCTGGCGGCCAACCTGATGGTGGGCTCGGCCGACACGGCGGGGCTGATGGACCTGGTCGCCAGGCTCCGACCGGACGTACTGACGCTGCAGGAGCTCACTCCGAAGGCCGCGGCGGCACTCGACCGGGCGGGGCTGCGCAAGACGTTGCCGCAGGCCGTGGTCCGGGCGCTGCCGGGCGTGGGCGGCTCCGGCATCTACTCGCGCCATCCGCTCACGGCGGGGCCGGCCATCCAGTTCGGCGCGTTCGGGCAGGCCAGGGCGGTGCTCGCGGAGCCGGGCGGGACGAAGATCGAGGTGGTGTCGGTGCACCCGTGCGCGCCCAAGTACGAGGGACGCACGCCCTGCTGGCGGCAGGGGCTGGTCGCGCTGCCTCGCGGCGGTGGGGCCGCGCGGGTGCTCGCCGGCGACTTCAACGCCACGCTCGACCACATGCCCATGCGCGACCTACTGGCCGCCGGCTACCGCGACGCGGCCGACGTCACCGGACGGGGCTTCACCGCGACGTACTGGCCCAGCGGCGGGCGGGCTCCCGGCGTGGTGATCGACCATGTGCTGGCCTCCGCCGGGATAGGGGTACGCGCGTTCTCGGTCGAGTCGCTGGCCAACTCCGACCATCGGCCCGTCTTCGCCGAGCTCACACTGCCCTGACGTCGCGGTTATCGGTTCGCGGGAGTCCGGATGACCGTAAACTGAGCGCGTGGTAGCACCCAAGTTCGAGATCCAGATGCTCAACGACCGGGTGATGATCCGGCTGGAGCAAGAGACCGAGGAGCGGCGCAGCGGCTCCGGGATCGTCATCCCCGCGACGGTCAAGCTGGCCAACCGGCTGGCCTGGGGCGAGGTCTGCGGGGTCGGCTCGAACGTGCGCGCGGTCAAGGTGGGCGACAAGGTGCTGCTCAACCCGGAGGACCAGTTCGAGGTGGAGCTGCACGCGCAGGTCTACCTCGTCATGCGCGAGCGCGACCTGCACGCCGTGGCCACGCAGGAGACCGACCACGGCACCGGCCTCTACCTGTAGGTTTCACGGGCGCCTGAAGGTCATCCAAAGGCTCGCCTTCCACGTCTGGGACGGGATGCCGGCCAGCACCCGTGTGACCTTGCCTGTCAGGTCGACCACCGACAGGCGGTAGGCGCCCTGGTGGGCCATGACCGCGATGACATGGCTCTCGTCCCACCAGCCCCAGAGCATCTCGGGGCTGACCGCCACCCGGCCCGCGATCTTGCCCGTGGCTGGGTTCACCAGGCAGAGCTGCTCCTTGAAGCGGGTGGGGCACCACGTGGTCAGGCGGCTGCCCGACGGCGAGAAGGCGTCCTCCGGCCCGGTCGGCAGCCCGACGCCCGCGAACGTGCGCAGAGCCGCGCCGTCACTGGCCCGGTAGGTCCGCAGGCCGTCGCCGAACCTGGCGACGAGGTCGCCGCCGGGGCTCCACCAGAAGTCCGCGCTCTCGTCGAGCCCGGCCGGGCGGACCGTGCGCGCGGTGCCCGCCACCACGTCGACGACGGTGAAGCCGACGGTCCGCCACTTCCCGCCGGCCTTCTGCTCGACGGTCAGCGCCACCCGCTTGCCGTCCCGCGACCATGAGATGTACGAGGCGGCCAGGGGCTTCTTGACCGTACGGACCCGCCTGGTCTGGCCGCTGGCGCGGTCGGTGAGCAGGAGCGAGTCGTAGCCTGCCCGGTAGGACTTCGGGACACCGGCCACCGTGGCGGCGTCGGGCGAGACCGCCGCCTCCGACAGGGTCGGCTGATTGACGAACGTGTTGCCGGTCTTGGCCCTGAGGAAGGTGCTCTTGGTGCCCAGGCCGTAGCTGCTGAGCCGTACGGGATCACCCACCTTTTCCTGATATTTCACACTGACGCCGGGAAGGGGCAGTGTGTCCTCCTGGGCGGTCAGGAGCTCGGCGGTGCCGGCGGCGGCGGGCGTGGCCGGAGCGAGCAGGGCGAGCGACAGGGCGACGGCGATGTGGGCGATCACGCCCCGCAGAATAGGCACCGGATGGCCTGATTTCCGGCAGCGATAACGACCCGGTCTAGATAATGCGCCGGGCCAGCTCGATCAGATCGATGCCGAGCGTCCTGAGGCCGAAGTAGACGATCACGGCCGCGACGGCCACGGTCACGATGAGCACGATGACACGGACCGTCCAGCCCTGCCGTTTGTACCATTCGGTCCAGTCGTGCAGCACCCGCTTGCCGAACTCCAGCGCCCGGCGCGCCCAGTGGAACTCGGTGGCCAGCACGGCCAGCCCCGCGAACACGACCAGCCAGCCCGGCCCGGGGAACGGCACCATGATCAGGCCGCCCACCACCATGATCGCGCCGATGGCGCCGATGACGATCTTCAGCGTGAGCGCGCCCGCGCGGGTGGACCGCACGCCGTCCAGCCAGCCGTGGATGCCCGAGCGGCGCTCGGGCATGCTGGAACGGTCGGCCGACTCATCCTTGATCGCGTCGGCGTCTCCGGTCTCGGAGTCCTGGATCGGCAACGTACTCCCCCGCACGGTCGATGTGCCCCCAAGGATACGGCCGAAGCGACCTGAAATAGGCTGCCTTACCAACCCGGCAACCCGCCAAATCGACAAACCGCACGAAACGTAAAATTTCATGCTTTTATAGGCGACTTCGGGCAAAAATCGGTTACCGTCTCCTATGCCCGAGGCCATGCTTCGTACCGTCACCGGTCCCGTACCCGCGACCGCCATCGACGGCGCCGTCCTTCCCCGCGAGCACCTGCGCACCGACATGCGCTGGGCGACCGGCATCGACTCCGACCCCTATCGGTGGCTCGACGAGGACCAGACCGTCACCACAGAACTCCGCGAGGTGCGCCAGTCCGACCACCTCGGCTTGATCATCGATCTTACCTGCCAGGGTATGGGCCGCGACGCCGCCGCCCTGGCCCGGATCGCCATGGGCAGCCGGGTTCCGGTGATCGCGGCGACGGGCCTGTTCGCCGGGCCGTTCAGCGGTCCCCGCGACGCGGACGTCGAGACGCTCACGAGGCGACTGATGAGCGAGATCTCCGACGGCCTCGACGACATCGGCGTTTTCCCCGGCGTGATCGGCCAGGCCGGCTGCTGCGGCAAAGAGCCCACCCCGGCCGAGGAACGCTGCCTGATCGCCGCCGCCCGCGCCGCGCTGGCCTCCCGCCTGCCCGTGGCCACGTACGGGCACAACGGGCTGGCCATGCTGGAGATCCTCCTCGCCCAGGGCCTGACCGGCGACAGGGTGAGCGTGGGCTACGCGGGCGGTGACCCGGCCGTCGCCCGCAAGATCGCCGAGGCCGGCGCGTACGTCAGCCTGGGCTCACTCAGCCTCGGCACGGACCAGTCGGCCAGGATCGCGCTCGGCCTCATCGAGGACGGCCACGCCGACCGCCTCCTGCTCAGCACCGGCGTGAGCCGGATCGCGCAGGTCAACCGGTACGGCGGGCCCGGCTACGCGCACCTGTTCCACACGCTGCTGCCGCGCCTGCGCGAGTCCGGGGTCACCGACGACACGATCCGCCTCGTCACTCGGGACAACCCGCTGCGCTGGCTGACCAGCGGTTCCGCTTGACCCGAACAGCGCTCCAGGTGGGCGGCCGCGCACCAGGTGGGCGGCTGCACACCAGGTGGGCGGCTGCACTCCGGGCGGAGCCGCTTGACCCCGAACAGCGCACCAGGTGGGCGGCTGCGCTCCAGGTGGGCGGCTGACCGCCCACCACAAGATCGTCTCTTGGGGGTCCGGGTGGTCCGGCCGCCAACCGGAGGGCGGGAAACTGGCTAGGATTATGGGCTGAGTGAGCCTGGCCAGGTAGGGGGACGGTGACCGAGCACACGCACAGCGGTGACGGCCCGCGCGGGCCGTTCAAGGCGCTGTCCCGCATGGCCCGGCTGGGTGACGTCCCGGTCGTGATCATGCTGGCCTGGGCGGGCTGGCTGGCCGTCCCGTGGTCCTTCAGCGGCCTGGCCCAGGCACGCGCCGCCGCTGCCGCCGCCGCTGCGGAGGCCGAGCCGCCGCCGATCATCTCCACGGGCACGGCCGGAGCCGGCACCTCCACCGATGCCTTACGAGTCGGCACGCCCTCCGATGCCGTACGAACCGGCTTGCCCTCCGAAGCCGTACGAACCGGCTTGCCCTCCGAAGCCGTACGAACCGGCGCCACCGCCGATGCCGTACGAACCGGCGCCACCGCCGATGCCGTGCGAACCGGTTCGCTGGCGACCGCGACACCCGCCATGGCCTGGGGCATCCCGGCCGCCCACAGCCTCACCCCGGCACACCGCACGGTCCGTGCCCTCCGTGACGGCGCGCCCTGTGGCGACGCCCTCCATAGCGATACCCTCCGTGGCGACGTCCCCTGTGACGGCGTATCGGGTGACGGCGCATCGGGCGACGGCGTATCGGGTGACGGCGTATCGGGTGACGAGCGCCGGGAGAACGTGCTCGCCGCCGAGCGGGCGCGGATCGCCGGGGAGGTGCACGACGCCGCCGGGCACGGGCTGGCGGCCATCGCCCTGCAGGCCGGGCTCGCGCTCGTCACGCTCGACGACGACCCCGAGCAGGCGCGCGCCTCGCTGCTGGCGATCAAGGAGACCAGCACGACGGCCCTCACCCAGCTACGCGCCGCACTCGACCGGCTCGACCCGCGCGACAGCACCCAGGACCCGCACGCCAGCGCCGATGACGCGCGGGACGGCGCGCACGACCTGCCGAGCCTCATCGACGGGGTCCGGGCCGCGGGGCTCGCGGTGGACATGGAACCCGCCGACCCCGCCGTGCCCGCCCACCTCAGCGCGACCGTCTACGCAGTGGTACGCGAGTCGCTCACCAACGTCCTGCGCCACGCCGGCCCGACGCAGGCGCTCGTACGGCTGTCCGGCGACCCGGCCGGGCCGCTCGTCCTGGAAATCGCCGACCGGGGCACCGACCAAGGCGCCGACCAGCCGGGAGCGGCCGAGGATCGCGGCCGGGCAGGGACGGCCGGGGAGCGCGGGCGAGCAAGCACGATCGGGGAGCGCGGCCGAGCAGGGACGACTGGGGAGCGCGGCCGAGCAGGGACGACTGGGGAGCGCGGCCGGGCAGGCATGACCGAGGGCCGGGGGCTGGCCGGGATGCGGGCCAGGGTGGTCGCCGCAGGCGGACACTTCACGGCGGGCCCACGGGACGGCGGCGGCTTCCAGGTCCTCGCCACACTCCCGCGGCAACCCTCATCCCCGAACGGCTCAGCCCACCACAACCGGCAACCCGGACCTCAGAACGGCTCAGCCCACCACAACCGGCAACCCGGACCTCAGAACGGCTCAGCTCACCACAACCGGCAGCCCTCATCCCCGAACGGCTCAGCCCACCACGACACCGCCGACTCCCCGGCAGACCTCGCGTGACCCCCGCCCCAGCCGAGGTACCCAAGGAAGCCGGGCAGGAGCCGGTGATCCGGGTGGCCGTCGCCGACGATCAGGCCGTCGTACGGATGGGGCTCAGGGCGTTGCTGGATCGGGAGCCTGGCCTGGAGTGCGTCGGCGAGGCGGCCGACGGCGCGGCGGCGCTCCAGCTCATCCGCCGCACCCGTCCCGACGTACTCCTGCTCGACATCCGCATGCCCGGTATGGACGGCCTGGCGACCCTGCGGGCCATCGCCGGTGACCGTGAGCTGAGCGGCACCAGGATCGTGGTGGTGACCACGTTCGCCGTGGACGAGTACATCTTCGCCGCGCTCCAGGCCGGTGCCAGCGGGTTCCTGCTCAAGGACAGCGCCCCCGACGAGCTGGCCGGCGCGGTCCGGGTGGTGGCCGCGGGCGAGGCACTGCTGTCGCCCGCGATCACCAGGAAGGTCATCGGCCTGTTCGGCCGCCACGGCACCGAACCGGTCGAGGGCCTCGACACCCTCACGCCGCGCGAACGCGAACTGGTCGCCTGGGTGGCCACCGGCCGGTCCAACGAGGAGATCGCCAAGGAGCTGGTGATCAGCCCCGACACCGTCCGCACGCACGTCAGCCGGGCCATGGTCAAGCTGCACGCCCGCGACCGCGCCCAGCTGGTCGTGTTCGCGATGCGCGCCGGCCTGGCCGTACCGACGTAGCCAGCCGACCTGGCCCTACCGGCGTAGCCAGCCGACCTGGCCGTACCGCCGTAACTATCTGAGGAACCCCTCGTAGTTGCGCTGCTGAAGCTGCGCCTCGATCTGTTTCACCGTGTCGAGCCCCACCCCCACCATGATCAGGATGCTGGTCCCCCCGAACGGGAAGTTCTGCTGGGTGCTCGGATCCCGCAGGATCGCGAACGCGAGCAGCGGCAACAGCGCCAGAACTCCCAGGTAGACGGCCCCGGGCGCCGTCAGCCGCGACAGCACGTACGCCAGATACCGCGCCGTCGGCGCGCCAGGGCGAATGCCCGGCACGAACCCGCTGTACCGCCGCATGTTGTCGGCCACCTCGACGGGATTGAAGGTGATCGACACGTAGAAGTACGCGAATCCCACGATCAGCAGGAAGAATCCGATCATGTAGAGCGGGTGCGTGCCGGCGGTGACGTTCCGCGACAGCCAGCCGCCGACCTCGTCACCGAGCAGCGGGGCGGCCAGCGTCGGCAGGTACAACAGCGACGTGGCGAAGATGACCGGCACGATCCCCGCCTGGTTGACCTTCAGGGGGATGTAGGTGCTACTCCCGCCGTACATCCGCCGCCCCACCGCCCGCTTGGCGTACTGCACGGGGATGCGCCGCTGCGCCTGCTCGATGAACACCACGGCCGCCACCAGGAACACCCCGGTCACCAGCAGCATGCCGAAGGCGAACGGGCTGAGCACGAAGATGGTCGACATGTACGACGGGAAGAAGGCCACGACCTGCGTGAACATCAGGATCGACATCCCGTTCCCGATCCCCCGGTCGGTCACCAGCTCGCCCAGCCACATCACCATGCTGGTCCCCGCCACCAGGGTGACCACCACCACCGCGACGCCCAGCAGGCTCTCGTCGCGCAGCAGCGGCCGCGCGCAC
Organism: Nonomuraea sp. NPDC050680; assembly: GCF_040654555.1. Taxonomy (NCBI): domain Bacteria; kingdom Bacillati; phylum Actinomycetota; class Actinomycetes; order Streptosporangiales; family Streptosporangiaceae; genus Nonomuraea; species Nonomuraea sp. NPDC050680. Next base: position 630,156 of record NZ_JBFAIF010000001.1, read on the forward strand.
CCGGGCAGCAGCTGCCCGCCGCGCGCCAGCGCGACCACCGTGGTGGCGTTGAGCACGGCCAGCCCGATGGTCAGGTAACGCGTGTACTGGGTGATCTTCGCCTGCCCGGACTGCCCTTCCTTCCTGAGCGTCTCGAGCCGTGGCACGACGACGGTCAGGAGCTGCATGATGATGCTCGCGGTGATGTACGGCATGACGCCCAGCGCGAAGACCGACAGCTTCAGCATCGCGCCGCCGCTGAGCATCTGCACCATGTCGAACAGCCCGCCACGCGCCGTACCCAGGCACTGCTGGACCGCCACGACGTCCACTCCCGGCGCCGGCAGGATCTGTCCCAGCCGGAACAGCCCGATGACGGCCAGCGTGAACAGTAACTTCTTACGGAGATCCGGCACCCGGAACGCCCTGAACAGCACGGTCAGCATGAGCCGAGTCTGTCGGCGCCCCCGCCTCCGGTCGTCCGCCGAGCCGCGTCACCCGCGTACGCAGATCCGCGTACGCGACACTGTCCCCATGAGCACGCTATGGGTGATCAGCGGCCCGCCGGGCGCGGGCAAGTCCACCGTCGCGGCGGCGCTGCTCGCCCGCCTCGACCCGCCGGCCGCACTGCTCGACAAGGACACCGTGTACGGCGACTTCGCCGCCGAGATCCTCCGGGGGTACGGCAGGCACCACGGCGAACGCGAAGGTCCGTGGTACGACGAGCACATCAAGGCGCACGAGTACACGGGCCTCACCCGAACGGCCAGGCAGATCCGCGAGCACGGCTGCCCGGTGCTGCTCGACGGCCCGTTCACCGCCCAGGTGCACTCGGCGCGGCTGTGGGAGCGCTGGGTCGGCGAGCTGGGTGGTAATCCGGTCAGGCTCATCTGGGTCCGCTCGGACGGGCCGACCCTGCGCGAGCGACTGGTGGCCAGGGGGTTGGAGAAGGACGCGGGCAAGCTGGCGGCGTTCGAGGCGTATCTGGCGGCGATCCGGGTGTCCGAGCCGCCGGCCGTACCGCATCTGGAGATCGACAACCGTCCTGGCGCGCGGCCGGTCGGCGAGCAGCTGACGACTGCGGGCATCCCACCGCGCCCGCACGGATCGCATTAACGATATTTCGCCCTGTGGGCGAAATATCGCGTTAAGGCACTCGATACTCGGCGTCGCGCGCGTCGATGATCGCCATGTGGCCCGGCAGGTGGCCGATCGCGAAGTCCACGCCACTGGCCATGATCACCGCCTGCGGCGTCACGCCGCAGGCCCAGAACAGCGGCACCTCGCCGGGCCGCACCTCCACCGGATCGCCGAAGTCGGGCCGGCCGAGGTCGGCGATCCCGATCGCGGCCGGGTCGCCCACGTGCACGGGCGCTCCGTGCACCTGCGGGTAGTGGCCACTGACCTCGATCGCGACGTCCACGAGCGCCGCCGGGACCGGCCGCATCGACACCACCAGCGGGCCCGACAACGGGCCGACCGGATGGCAGGGCACGTTCGTCCGGTACATCGGCACGTTCGTCCCCAGCTCGAGGTGCCTGATCGGCACCCCGGCCCGCAGCAGCGCCTGCTCGAAGGTGAAGCTGCAGCCGATGAGGAAGGCCACGAGGTCGTCACGCCACTCGGCGACGACGTCGTCGAGGTCGGCGACCGGCCGTCCGTCGCGATAGACGCGGTATCCCGGCAGATCGGTACGCAGGTCACCAGGGAACAACGCGGTGGACCACGCCCCCGGCTCCCCCACGTCCAGCACCGGGCACGCCTGCGAGTTCAGTTGTGCGAACAGCAGCAGCTCGTAGCCCAGCTTCCTGGGCACGGCGATCAGATTGGCCTGCGTCCAGCCGGAGCACCAGCCCGCGGTCGGCACCCGCTCGCCCGCGCGGAAGCGCTCGCGCGCCTGCGCCGGGGTCAGGTCTGCGACATCCACATCTCGAGACTACGCCCGGTAACTGGGCCCGCAATCGACGACATACTCTGGCTTTTCGGGGTAGTAGGGGACGCCGTGCGCCTTGATGTGAACCTCCTCGACTACGCGCTCATCGCGATCTACTTCGCGACCGTGCTCGGCATCGGATTCGCCGCCAAGCGGCGGATCAGCTCGAGCCTCGACTTCTTCCTGGCCGGCCGTGGATTACCCCCGTGGATCACCGGGCTGGCCTTCGTCTCAGCCAACCTCGGCGCGATCGAGATCCTCGGGATGGCGGCCAACGGCGCCCAGTACGGCGCCATGACCGTGCACTACTACTGGATCGGCGCAGTGCCCGCGATGGTGTTCCTCGGCATCGTGATGATGCCGTTCTACTACCGCTCGAAGGTACGCAGCGTCCCGGAGTTCCTGGGCCGCCGCTTCAACGGCGCCACCCAGCTGCTGAACGCGCTCTCCTTCGCCGTGGCCCAGATCCTCATCGCCGGGGTCAACCTCTACGCGCTCGCGCTGGTCATGGAGGCCCTGCTGGGCTGGCCCCTGCCGGTGTCGGTGGTGGTGGCGGCGGTGATCGTGCTGTCGTACATCACGCTCGGCGGGCTGTCGTCGGCGATCTACAACGAGGTCCTGCAGTTCTTCGTGATCCTGGCCGGGCTGATCCCGCTGACCATCCTCGGGCTGGCCAAGGTGGGCGGCATCTCCGGGCTGTTCGACAAGGTACGGCAGAGCGCGCTCGGCGAGGCCGGTCTGCACACGTGGGCCGACAGCGCGGGCAAGAACCCGATGGAGGCCCACTGGCTCGGCATCGTGTTCGGCCTGGGCTTCGTGCTGTCCTTCGGCTACTGGACCACGAACTTCGCCGAGGTGCAGCGGGCATTATCCGCTCGCAACACCAACGCCGCCCGGCTCACCCCGATCATCGCGTCCTATCCGAAGCTGTTCATCCCGCTGGTGACCGTACTGCCGGGGTTGATCGCCCTCGTTCTGTTCAAGGACCTGGGCAAGGGCCAGGCCTACAACAACGCGATCCCGCTGCTCATGCAGGACCTGCTGCCCAACGGCGTACTCGGCGTGGCGGTGACCGGGCTGCTGGCCTCGTTCATGGCCGGGATGGCGGCCAACATCAGCGGGTTCAACACCGTGTTCACCAACGACATCTGGCAGGCGCACCTGGCCAAGGACCGCGACGACGGCTACTACCTGCGGGTCGGCAGGATCGCCACCGTCGCGGGCGTCGCGCTGGGCGTCGGCACGGCGTTCATCGCGGCCGGCTACTCCAACATCATGAACTACCTTCAGGCGCTGTTCTCCTTCTTCAACGCGCCGCTGTTCGCGACCTTCATCCTCGGGCTGTTCTGGAAGCGGATGACGCCGTGGGCCGGCTTCTGGGGCCTGCTGGCCGGGACTGCGTCCGCGTTCGCCTCGTACATCGCGTACAAGGCCGGAATGCTGGACTTCGGCACCGAACTGAACGCCAGCTTCTGGGGCGCGGGCGTGGCCTTCGTCGTCGACCTGCTCGTCTCGGTGGTGGTCACACTGGTGACCACGCCCAAGCCGGTGGAGGAGCTGCGCGGGCTGGTGTACGGGCTCAGCGCGGTCGACCTGGCCGACGACGCGCTGGCCGGTGACAAGAAGTGGTACCGCTCGCCCGTGATCCTCGGGACGGGCGCGATCGTCCTGGCCGCCGCGATGTACGGGGTGATCTTGTGAGCGACATCAGAATGGTGATCGGCGGACTGTTCCTGATCTACGGGGTGATCCTGATCATCGCCGGGGTGGTGGGGGCGGCGGTCAACCTGTGGACCGGGCTGGCCATGGCGGTCTTCGGCGGCGCCTTCGTGATCTGGGCCCGCGTCAAGCGCATCTGACGCCGGGGGGCGGCCGGCCCATCGGCCCGCCGCCCCCTGTCCCGGCGTCATGTTCAGTAGTCGAGCCCGAACGTATGGGCGCCCAGGCCGAACCCCTTCCCCTGCGGCACCACGTACCCCTGCTCGATCAGCGTCGTCACGCTCCGCCGTACCTCTTCCTCCTCCAGACCGGTCGCGCGGACCAGCGCGCCGAGCTCCGCGCCGCCGGACTCGACCGCCTGTGAGGCGACCGCCTCGTACACGTGGATGTCGACGTCGGACAGTGCCTGCACATCGTGATCTCGGGCCATCAGCGCCGCCTCGCCCCGTCCCTGAGCCGGCCCGGGTCGACATCGCGTTCCGGGTAGCGGCGCAGATACTCGCTCTCGAGTTCGTTGGTCCGCGAGGTGTGGCGCGCGAACGCGGCGGCCGAGCCGTGCAGCAGGGCGTCGGTACGTGTGCTGTGCAGTTGCCGCAGCTCACGCAGCAGGTCTTCTTCCTCGAGTTGCGCTGGATCGATTCCCATCGTCGTCATGGCCTACCCCCTACCCCAGAAGGCGCTCGACAATATCTGTCACATTTCCTGACATAAGGGCATTGTCGGGAGGAGATCACCGCTTTACCTTCCCGTTATGGACCTCGAGCTCAGGCACCTCAGGATCGTTCGCGCGGTCGCGGACGCGGGAAGTGTGAGCAAGGCCGCGTCCCTGCTCGGGCTGGCGCAGCCGGCCCTCACCGCACAGCTCAAACGCATCGAGCGGGTACTCGGCGGCACCCTGTTCGAGCGCGACAGGCACGGCGCCCGGCCCACCCGGCTCGGCGAGCTGGTGCTCGCCCGCGCCCGGGTGCTCCTCCCTGCGGCCAAGGAACTGCAGGACGAGGCCGTACGGTTCGCCCAGGCCCCCTCCCCCGGCTTCCGCATCGGCGCCACGAACGGGGCGATACTCGGCGGCCTCGTCGACCGGCTCGCCGCGGAACGGACGGTGAGCACGTACACCTCATGGTCGGCCGACGAGCTCACCACCATGACCGAACTCGGCCGGCTCGACTACGCGCTGACCGGCGCCTGCGGCGACGGCGGCACCCCCACCGGCTCGCTGCGATGGGAGACGATCAGCTACGACCCGGTCTTCACGCTGCTCGCCGAGACCCACCCGCTGGCCGGCGAGAAGGAACTGGACCTGTCCGAACTCGCCCTCGAAAGCTGGGCCGTCACGCCCGGCGACGGCTGCTTCGCCGACTGCTTCGCCACGGCCTGCGCCCGCGCCGGTTTCACCCCGAGAACGATCTATGAGACCGACGTGGCCACCTGCACCCACCTCGCCCAGGTCGGCCGCGCCGTGGCACTCTGCCAGGCCACCCACCAGGCCGCCCCCGGCCTGGCCATGATCCCGCTCGCGGGCGCGCCGCTGCGCTGGCGGCAACTCCTCGGCCACCACGCCACCGCCCCCGACGCCGCCTGGGTGGCGGAACAGGCCAAGCAAACCCACGCGGAGGTGGTACGGCGAAGCACTGTTTATCAGGACTGGCTGGTACGAAACACCGGCTTCGGCACCGCTCCCTAATCTGTCCTGATGTCTCAACCACGTCCGCGCCGGCGATGCGGGCCGCTGCGTCTTGGCCACGATCTCGCAATCTTGCAAGTGAGGGCTGGGGAGCCATGTCTCCCCGGCCCCGTCAGGCCGCTAAGCCAGGGTGTACTCCCACCCCGGCTTCCAGTCGAACGGAGCATCCACAAGCTCCTCCAACTCGGCCCCCTCAAGCAGATTCCGCAGCGCCCACCGATTGGCCGAGTGCGAGATGACCAGCACCGTACGCCCCTGCCACCTGTCCATCACCTCTTCGAGAAACGCCGCGGTCTCCGCGACCACCTGCCGATAGCTCTGCCCCCCGGGCCACGGCGCGTCGATGAACCGCCGCCGCAACCGCGCCACCTCACTGACGGGCCGCCCGTTGTAGATCCCGTAGTCGCACTCCCTCAACCGGGAGTCGAGCCGAATCTCCCGCCCGTCCCCGAACGCGATCTCCGCCGTCTGCACCGCCCGCCGCAGATCGGACGCGTAGACCACATCCACGTCCTGCCTGCGCACCCCCAGCTCCACGGCCAACTCCCGCCCGGCCTGGGACAACTCCCCCGGCAACCAGCCGGTGGCGATCCCCGTCTCGTTGTCCACCGTGAGGGAATGCGTCTCGTAGATCAGCCTGACCGCCATGGCCCGACGCTACCCATCAACGCCGGTGTCGGGCGTACGCGCTGAGTGAACGAGGACGATCTATGCTGGCATCACGGCTCAGGTGTGGAAGACTGCTTGTTTGCAAGGGGCGGTAGCTCAGCCGGTCAGAGCATCGGACTCATAATCCGTGGGTCGTGGGTTCAAGTCCCACCCGCCCTACTCTTCAATACCAGCAGAAACCGTCGCCCGACCTGCGCTGTCGCAGTGAGGCGGGGGTTTCGCGTGTCCGGCTGTCTGCGGCTGATACTGACCGTACACTCCGTCACCGTCACCGACCTGGCGGCCGTGCAACGACGCCGGTAGCGTCCCACCGTGATCGTCCAGGCGGGCCAGCGGATGCTCCAGCGCGTCATGTTCGAGAAACAGTTCGCCGGCAAGCGCTCCGGGCCGCCCCCTGCCCTGCTCTTCCTCACCCGCGCCTTCCCCCGGCTCCGGATGATCCCCGCCCGCTTCGTGGGCTTCGGCCCCCGCCCGGAACACGCTCCCGGCTACGCCCGCAGGACCGTATAAGACGAAGGTCATGCGCGGGCTGGGATCGACCTGGAGGACGCCGGCACAGCGCATGAGCAGGTCGGCGATCGACGCGCTGCTGCGGGGCTGTACAAAAGAACGGGCCAGGCCAGAGTCGTTCTTTTTGTACAGCCCCCTCCTGCTCGGGATGTGAGCACTTCGGTGACATCTGCGCCGCGTATGTTCTTCTATCCTCGGACTCAAGCGGGAGGGATACGCGGATGGCAACGAACACGAGTGCGCGCCGGAGCCAGCGGGAACGCACCGAAGCGACCACGGGCGCCCTGGTCACGGCGGCGCGTGAGCTGTTCGTCAGCGATGGTTTCTCCGCGACCTCGCTCGATGCGATCTGCGTCAGGGCCGGGGTGACACGCGGCGCGTTCTATCACCACTTCAGCAACAAGGAGCAGATCTTCCGCGAGGTCTACGCCGCCGACCAGAGGGCACTTGCCGTCGTCGTCCGGCAGGCGTTCCAGACCCGGCAGGACCCGTGGGACGGGGTGTTCGCGGGCTGCCGGGCTCTGCTGGAGGCCTCACTGGAGCCCGCTGTCCGCCAGATCACCTTGGTCGAGGCGCCGGGCGCGCTCGGCTGGTCCGCCATGCGCGACATCCAGTCCGGGTGCAAGGACCTGATGCGGCGCGGGCTGGCCATCGCGGTCGAGGCCGGCTGCATCCCCGACCGGCCGCTGGCCCCGGTCACCTCGCTGCTGTACGGGGGGATCTGCGAGAGCACCCTGGACATCGCGCGCGCCGCCGACCAGCGGGCCGCGCTGAAGGACACGCTGGCCGAATTGGGCATGGTGCTCGCCGGTGTCGCCGGCCGTTCCGCCCCGGGCTGCGCGCACGGAGAGCAGGCGGTGTCCCGACCTTGAGCTCGCCCGGCATATGTGATCTTGCTGGAATGCGCCGCGTGTGACATCGATCCGCCGAGTGGCGAGCAATGCCACGGCCGGCATCGGTCCGGCCTCGTGCACCGGCTGTCGGTTCTCGATCGGCCACCATTCTCCAGGGCGGGAGGAGCGGGGTATGCCAAAAGTAATCTATGGAGCCGAGAAGCCGTCCAGCCTCGACCAAGTCGGCAGGGGTGTTCAGATTGCGCACGCCGGCCTGCGCCTGGCACTCCCGCACTCCGTGAAGTCCTGAGCACCGCCCATGCGCTGAGGGCTGGGCGATACCCGATCTTGAAACTGGGCTGGAGGAGGTTTCTCTCCTACCTGGCCGGTCCGCCACCACACAATCGACCACCGCGCGGATGCCCCCGTCCCATTTACGTACGTTCTGTATGTATGTATCTTGGCTTCATCACACGTCGGAAGGGAGCGCTCGTGCGGGCGATACGGCAGTCGGCATGGGGAGAGTCAGCGGCCATGGCGCTGGTCGAGGTGGCGGCGCCCGAGCCGGTCTTCGGTGAGGTGCTGGTCAAGGTCATCGCGGCCGGTGTCAACCCGGTCGATGTGTACACGCGCCGGGGGCAGGCCTACAACCGGGTGCTCGACCTGCCGTTCGTCAACGGCTGGGACGTCGCCGGGCAGGTGGTGCGGACCGGTTATGGCACGACCCGGTTCCAGGTGGGCGACCTGGTGTTCGGGATGCCGTGGTTCCCGCGGGTGGCGGGTGGTTATGCCGAATACGTCACCGCTCCCGCCCGCCATTTGGCCCGGATGCCTCAGGGGTTGAGCTTCACCGAGGCGGCGGCGCTGCCGCTGGCTGGTTTGACGGCGTGGCAGATGCTCACCGAGGTCGCCGGCGTCGTCCCGGGACAGCGAGTCCTCGTGGCAGGCGCGGCCGGCGGCGTGGGGCATCTGGCGGTCCAGATCGCCAAGGCGCGCGGCGCTCATGTGACCGGTACGGCCAGCGCCGCCAAACACGCCTTCGTCCGGGCCCTGGGCGCGGACGAGGTGATCGACCACACCACGGCGCAGGTGCCGGCCGCGGCGCGTGACATGGACATCGTCATCCAGATGTTCGGCGGCCAGGCCGGGCTCACGGCGCTGGAGTGCCTGCGGCCCGGCGGCGTCCTGGTCAGCGGGCAGGCGGCCTGGACCCCCGGCCTGCACGAGCGGGCCGGCGAACTCGGCGTGCGCGCCGTGGCCTATCTCGTCGACCCCGACGGCGCGGGGCTGGAGGCGCTGGCCGACCTCGTCGCGCAAGGACGACTCAAGGTGCACGTCGACGCGGTGTTCCCGTTGGCGCAGGCGGCCAGGGCGCACGACCACGTCGCCGCAGGCCGTACCACCGGCAAAGTCGTGCTCGCTGTCGGCGAGCCCTCGTGAGAGCAGAGTCAGTGTGAACAGCGGGCCGCCGACAGAAGAGGAGATGGGAATGCCCGAGAAGCACATCACTCCGTCTGGCGTCGTACGAGCTTACGCGCGGGCGAAGAGCCGCGCCGACCTGCCGGCGGCGCTGGCGTGCTGCCGCCGGGATGTCGTCTTCGAGACGATCGCCTTCCAGGCCGTCGCGACCGGTCTGGACGAAGTCGCCCGGCAGAACACCGCGTTCCTGCGCACCTTCCCCGACTACGGCGTGGAACTGGAATACCTGGTCGAGGCCAGTGAACTGGTCGTCGGCGCCGGGACGGTGCGGGCCACCATGATGCAGAAGCTGGTGGGGATCGAGCCCACGGGCCGCTCCTTTGCGCTGCCGTTCGCCTGCCACTGGACCGTGCGGGACGGGCTGATCGCCCATGAACGGTTCTTCTTCGACTTCCATCAGATGTGTGAGCAACTCGGACTGCCCACCGAGGCCGCAGCAGCGAAATTCGCCGCCTGGCGAGAGCGTGCCGAAAGGACGGCTCGATGACGGCGTGCATGCTGGGTCAGGCGGCTGGACATGGCGAGCAGCCGCCAGTGTTCTTTGGTTGTGCGCCGAAATGTCCCCTCTTCAGGCGGAGAACTGATTCGCTGAATGGAGGATGGTGTGGTTGATGCCATAATCCGGATTTCGAGACCGATGGAAGTACGTGGGACCGACGGTTGTCCCGTTCACCTCGCAGGTAAGCAGCAAGCAGTCCTCACCGACGACCTGTAGCCGATCGTCCCGCACTCCTCGGCCTGGTCGGCCGAGGTCCACCGAATCAAAGCGCCGCTGGACCGGACAAGACCCGGGGTACGACGCCCTGCGCATCGCCACCCATCCAAAACACATACATGATGTACGTACGTTATCTGTTCGTCATCCCGAAAGAGACGCCCACGCGGGCGACACGGCGATGGGCGCGAGGAGAGGCGTGATGATCGGAGAAACCATGTTCGACGGCGAGATCCACCGAGTGAGAGCCAACGGCATCGACTTTGCCTACATCGAGCACGGCACGGGACCCCTCGTCATCTTCTTGCACGGATTCCCCGACAATGCGTTCACCTGGACCTGGCAGATGCATCGGTTCGCCGAGGCCGGATATCGCGCCGTGGCACCCTTCCTCCGTGGATACGCCCCGTCAAGCGCGCCCATGGACGGGGCCTACGATCCGCGTACGCTGGGCACCGATGTGGCGGCCCTGATCGACGCGTTGAGCCCCGATGGGCGGGCCCACGTGGTGGGCATGGACTGGGGTGGGACGGCTACCCACGCCGCCCTGGTCACCCATCCCGACCGCATCAAGGCCGCGGTCGTCCTGAACACCGCCCACCCGTACAGTGTGCTTCACGGTGTGAAGGATCCCGAGCTGGTTCAGCGGCTGTTCCACTTCTGGTTCTTCCAGTCCGAAAGCGCTGACTGGGCGGTGCCCATCGAGGGCCTGCCCATGGTGGACCACCTGTGGCGCACATGGTCACCGAACTTTCAGGACTCTGATCACATAGCAGGCGTGAAACGCACCTTGGCGGCACCCGACGGCATCAAGAACGCGCTGGCCTACTATCGCGCCCTGTGGCGCGCTCACCGCGACGGTGCCGTGCCAGTGGGCGCGACGGCGGTTCCGACTCTCTCGCTGTTCGGCGAGACCGACTTCACCACGAAGTACGCCGGAGAGGAAGCTCCCGGGTTCAGCGGGCCCTATGAACGCACCATTCTCCCCGCTGCCGGCCACTTCCCCCACCTGGAGGCGCCGGAGACCGTGGCCGGGTTGATCCTGGAGTGGTTCCGTCGTCACCACGACTGACGCAGCGGCCCGTCGAGCCGTACACGAACACCGTCCGGAAAGGCCCGCGAACTTCGCCGGCTCACCGTCGAAGGCGGCGCGGGTCCAGGCTCCGATCAGCCGGTCACTGAGGCCAGCCTGGCAGGGTGACAGCTTGGCGAACAGGGCCCATGCGCGTGGAGGTCCAGCGGGACAGCGCGCGGGCGGTGTCGAGAGCCGGCACCGACCACGTCGAGTCGGTCTTCACCTTCGCCAGCGTCTCCGGCCGACGTGCCCGGCGGGTAGCGCTTCAGCACGGCGCCGGCCCTGCTGCCGTACACCTGCTCGATCGCGGGCTTGTAGTCAGGCGAGCGGTGCGACGATCCGTCGGGTCGTGAAACGGGGGCGCTTGGGTCCGGCACCGTGACGGGCCGCTGGCCGCCGGCGTGAGATCCCGCCGCGGGCAAGGACGGGACGTTGGCCGACATCCAGGCGGACTCGCCCGCCGCGGGTCATGTCCACGCCAAGACCGGGACAGCCGGGGCACCCTCCCCCGACACGGGCGAGCCGCTGATCGCCAAGGCGCTGGCCGGATACATCGAGCTTCCCGACGGCTCCTGGACGACGTTCGCGGCATTCATGGAACAGCAGGCCACCTCTCCCGATCTCCTCACGACCGCGGGCCAGACATTGGGCGAGATCGCGACAGCCGTGTACGAGGAGACGAGCCGGTCGTGACCCACAAAACATCGCGGCGTTCCGTACTCGGCTGCTGGGCGCCGCTCGCAGCCACCCGCGCCCAGCTGGTCGCCCGATGCGAGATGAGGCCACCGACCGGCTGCGGACACGCCGCGCCTCGTGGACCTGGACGAGGTCACCTTCCGGACCCGCGGTTTCGGGAACGCCTCGCCCGCAGCATTAGCACGAGTCCTGCCGTGTAGGCGAGGGCGTACCCCAGGGGCAGCCAGCCCCCGCTCGCCGCGCCGGCGAAACTGACGGCGGCCACCAGAGCCAGCAGCACCGCGGCCACGGCCAGGTCTCGCGCGGCCGTCGCCACCACCGCGAGGCCGCCGAGCACGCCCACGGCGGTGAGCAGATCGACGACCAGCCAGGCGTCCAGCAGCCCCGCTTCCGCGACCAGGCGCAGCACCGGCATAGGCAGCGACGGCGTCCAGATCCAGGTCGGGCCGCCGCCGGCCAGGTTGGCGGCCGTCGGGGTCGCGACGAACACCAGCAGGACGCTTCCCGGAGACCTCAACGGAGGCTGGCCAGGCGGTAGACGTCGCCGTCCCTCCACAGCAGCCAGTCGCCCGCCGCCGGCATGACGTCCGGGCTCTTGAAGCGCCGGCCGGTGACCGGGTCGAGGAGGAAGGAGTCGGCCCCGGTGTTGTACGTGATGAACCGCCTGCCCGCCGTCATCCACGGCGAGACGTCCTTCTTCGCCGCCGGAACCCCGGCCAGCGTGGACACCGGCCCCCAGGAGACACGCGGCATCCACCGCACCGTGTTGCCGGCCACCCAGGCGAACCAGTTCCCGGAAGCCGCCGCGTACCACCTCTGGCGCGGCTCGCCCATGCGCTGCGGGCGGACCCCCTCCGGCAACGGATGCTCCGCTGTCACCGTGCCGGTCTCGACGTCGATCACGCGCAGCACCTTGTCGTTCGATCGGTCGGTAGTGAACAGGTAGGGGTAGGAGAACGCCACCGCCTCCCCGCTCGCCGGGTCGCCGTCCCTGACGACCGTGCCCACCCCCGCGCAGCCCTTGGCCGCCCAGGGCTGCCGCATGACGTCGCTGCCGACGATCACGCCGCCGTCCACCCAGACCCGGGCCCCGGCGTCCGTGCCCTGCGGGCTGACCGTGCGCGTGGTCCCGTCCGCCGTCCTGCACCGCTGCTCGGCCGCCGAGCCGTTCTGCTCCGCCCAGGTGGAGAAGCCCGTACCCGTCCCTAGTCCCGACCGCGCCGGGAAACCGAGGTCCCTGGGCGTGCCGCCGCTCGCGCCCACCTCCGCTACCTGCCCGTCGGGCGTGGAGCCGAGTACCGTCCCGTCGCTGCCCAGTGCCCAGGGTACGAACGGCTCACCCTGACTCGTACGGCTCTCGACGTCCACAACACTCCGCACGTCGACGAGGTCACGCAGGGCCTGTTCGAGGCCGCCCGCGGCAGGGGTGCGGAAACCCGCCTCGTCCGGCGTCGGCGTCACGGTCGCGGTCGGCACCGAGGGTGCGGTCGGGTCATCGATCGACGTGGAGGGCGACGGGAGGGTCGGCTCGGAGGTCGGGCTGAGCGTCACCGTCGTCGCGGCGTCGCCGTTCCCGCCGCGCACAGCCAGTGGCACGGCGACCAGCACCGCCGTCATGCCCGTCGCGGCGGCCAGCGCCAGCGCCCGCCTGTTCCTGCGGCGCACGGCCACGGCCCGGTGGATCCGATCGGCCAGGCCGGGCGGTGGATCGTCCGCGGCGGGTTCGCTGAGCAACGCGGCCAGGCGACGCTCCAGGTCATCCATGTTCGACCTCCTCGGTCTTGACGGCCTCACGCAGCCGGGCCAGCCCTCGCGAGACCTGGCTCTTGACGGTCCCGCGGCTGCAGCCGAGCAGCCGGGCGATCTCCTCTTCGCTACGGGCTTCGACGTATCGCAGCACCAGCACGGCTCGCATCCGCGGGGGTAAAGCGGCGATCCTGGAGCGCAGGCCGTCGTCGTCGAGGAGGCGTTGCAGTCCCACGTCCTCCGCCACGGTCTCGGGCGGAGCCGCCATGCTCACCTCGCGCTTCGGCCGCCGCCAGCGATTGGTCATGATGCGGACCATGGCGGTGCGGACGTACCCTTCCGGGTCGTCCTTGCGCCTGATCGCGTTCCACCGCAAGCCGGTACGGGTGAGCGCCTCCTGCACCAGGTCCTCGGCGTCGTGCCGGTTCTGGGTCAGGACCATGGCGTAGCGATAGAGCGCCGGCAGCCGCTGCGCCGCGAAAGTCTCGAGCGTCGGGTCGCCCACTCGCACCTCCGCCTGTCAAGGACACGGCAACCGGCCGAATGGTTGAGTGACCGCGCGAATTGCCGCGAACCCGTCCGCCCCGCGCGTCAAGCGGCCGACCACCGAGGAAGCGGGACGGCGTCAAGTGCATCCCGTTCGGCGGCTACATCCGCATGATCGGCATGCTGCCGCCGCACCCTGGAGAGAATCCCACCAAGGTCAGGAGCACGACGACAGGACCTTTCCAGGGACTGATCGAGTCCGCCCGGGAGGCCGCGCTGGAGGAGGTGTGCGTCCAGGCGACGAGCACCGCGTCTTCTACCGCAAGAAGTGGTGGCAGAAGGTCATCATCATGTCCGGCGGGCCATTGACGAACTTCGTGCCGGCGTTCATCTTCTTCATGATCCTGCTGGTCGGCATCGGCCTGCCCGCCGAGGTCGCGATCGTCTCGCCCACCACCGAAACGTGTGTCATCCCCAGCCTGATCCGCTCCCACGGCCCCGGCCCGGTCAGGCTCGGCATCACCACGCACAGGAGTTGGTTCGCCCCTCGTGGCAGATCGTCCGCTCCGGAGTGATGCGGGGAACGTGCCTCAGCAGAGCCGCCGAGGGTGGTACGGGCGGCGTCGGCCGCATCCGCCGCCAGGCCGGCGGGCATGGTGACGTTGCGTTCCGCCCGGTACACGACCGGACCGACGCTTCTGAGGACCGCCATACCTGCCGGCCATGAGCACGCTGCCGGTCGCCAGGAGCGCCGCCCTCCGTCCATGCGCACCCCGGTGATCAGCAGGAGCCCTGCGGCCGCGAGTATCAGCGCACCAGTGATGACCCAGCCGGGACGTGTGCGCCGGGCCGGCACGGCCGCCATCGTGGTGCCGGCCGCCATCCCGGCGAAGCTGGGCCTAGACCACAGCACGCTGCGGTGAGCGGGCGCATGCCGAGCACCAACCGCAGGGTGACCTACGTGCCGACTGATCGCTGGGGCGGCCGATTGCGCGCGCAGGACACGGCCGGTGGAGGGCCACCCCTGTCAGAGGCCGGCAGCAGGGAAACGGTCACGCCAGAAGTCCGCGACGGCGTCGCGTCCCGTGATCCAGACGTCGTCGCGCTCCCTGATCCGCTCGAGCACCCGCAGCAGCCCGGCCAGCCGGGCCGGACGGCCGATGATGCGCGGATGCAACCCGATCGACATCATCCGCGGCTGCCGCACACTCTCGGCGAGCAGCACGTCGAAGCAGTCGATGGCGTAGCGGGCGAAGTCGTCGGCGGTGAAGAACTGGCCCTTGTAGAACTTGGTGTCGTTCACGTCCAGCGAGTAGGGGACGATGAGGAACGGCCTGTCGCCGACCCGCTCCCAGTACGGCAGGTCGTCGCTGACCGAACCGGCGTCGTAGAGGAGCCCGGCCTGGGCCAGCAGGGGGCGGGTGTGCACGGTGTTCGGCGGCCGGGTGAACCAGCCCTTGACCGGCCGGCCGGTGAGGCGCTCCAGGGCGGTGACGCAGTCCTCGATGTTGCGGCGTTCCTCATCGACGGTCATGCCGGTGTGCGGGATCCAGCGGTAGCCGTGTCCGACCACGTCGCAACCGCGCTTGACGATCGCGTCTGTCACGGCCGGGTTCCGCTCCAGGGCGAGGGCCGAGGCGAATATGGTGGGAACGACGCCGTGGTCGTCGAGCGCCTGGAGGATCCGCCAGATGCCGACGCGGCTGCCGTACTCGAAGGTGGATTCGGTGAACAGCTCACGCTCGCCGTCCGGGACGTCGTAGCGGGCCTCAACGAGGGTCTCGCGGGCGGTGTCGCCGTCGAGCGCGTTGCGTTCGGCGCCCTCCTCGTAGTTGATGACGATGTTGACGGCGAGCCGGGTGCCGTTGGGCCAGCTGAACTCCGGCGGGTTCTGGCCGTAGCCGATGAAGTCGCGTGCCGCGGTCGTCAATGCCGGCTCCTTACGGGATCGGTGGAGGGAGTGCGGGGTGGGAAAAGGTCCGTGGCGGGCAGACCGGCGGACAGACCGAAGAGCAGTCGGAGGCGGGCCTTGACCGGCGAGAGGACGCGGGTGGCGAGCACCCCTTCGCCGAGCAGATGCGTTTCGGACCCGGGGCCGCCGTAGGTGCCGCGCAGGATGGGGCCGTCGGCGCAGCGGCTGGCCAGGACGACGGGCCGGCCCGCCCTGGCCACGCGCACGACCGCCTCGGCCATGGCGGGGGGCAGGTGCCCGCCGCCGATGCCCGCGACGACGAGTCCGTCCACGTCGCCGGCGATCGCCTCGATCATCCTCGGGCCGGAACCGGTCACGGCCATAACGACCTCCACGGTGCGGTCGGGAGGGGCGACGGCCGCCAGCCGGTCGGGGTCCTGTGGGGGGCCGAGCAGCAGTTCGACCTCGTTCTCGATCACGAATCCGACCGGTCCCGCGGACGGGGAGGAGAACGCCGCGACTCTGGCGCTGTGGTGTTTGCTCACCAGCCGGGCCACGTGGATCTCGTCCTGGAACACCACCACCGGGCCGTACCGGGCCAGGGGCGCGTGCAACGCCGCGGCCACGGCGGCGGTGAGGTTGGCCGGCCCGTCGGCCCCGGGCAGGTGCGGGCCGCGCATCGCCCCGGTGAGCACGACGGGAACGGCGGTGTCCACGAGCAGGGCCAGCGCGTAGGCGGTCTCCTCCAGGGTGTCGGTACCGTGTGTGATCACGATCCCGTCGGCGCCGCCGTCGATCTCGCGGCGTACGGCCTCCGCGAGCGTCCACATGTCCGCCGGGGTGACGGCCCGGCTGGAGACGGTGCGCACGTCCACGGTCCGGATGGCGGCCGGCAGGCCCGCGAGCAGGCCCGCGAGGTCGGCGGCGCCGCGGCGCGGAGTGGCCCGGCCCTCGGAGCGGGTGGTGGCGATGGTGCCGCCCATGGCCAGCAGGCTCACCACCGCTCTGGTCACGCCGCCTCCCCGGGCGGGTCACCCAGCAGGTCGGCGCAGTCGGCGTGGGTGAGCAGGCCGTCGAGGCGGTCCTGCCACACGGTCGCCGTGCGCCCATCGCCCATGAGCGTGGCGAACTTCTCCCGATGCTCGGCCTGGCTCAGCGGGCGCGTGTGATGGCCGCGCGGATTCGGCACGGTCGCGGCGGTGGTGCCGCCGTCGCCTGTCACCACACTCACCCGCGCCGGGGCGGAATCCGGCCACTGGTCCTCGAACTCGGGCAGCACGTGCACCTGGACCCTCTCCGCCACGGCGGCGATCTCGGGGCGGAAGCGGAAGGCCGCCACGTCGCTGCGGCCTAGGACTAGCGCGGTCGCCACGGCGTAAGGCAGCGAGAACCGGCCAGACAGGTCGTTCGCGACCGGCTGCCGGTCGATCTTCAGGTTCACCGCCACGGTGTCGACCCGTACCTGGCGAATGTCCTTCGGGCGGATCGGCGCGACGGACAGGGCCGCCTCCACGGCGCTGTGCGACAGGGCGCAGGCGCTGTGGACCTTGAAGTAGTTACGGGTGATGCCAAGATCGTCGTAGCGCAACGGCGCGGTGAGCGCGGACTCGTCCACGGCCTCGCCGGCCACCTGGCCATAGGCCACCTCCAGCGCGCCGGCCGAGCCGGTGTATCCGGCACGGGCCAGGGCGGAGGCGCGTACGCCGCTCTGGGCCGCATGACCTGTATAGGTGTTACGCGCCGTAGCGCCGTCGTAGCAAGCCTGCCACACCGAAAGCAGCGGGCTGGTCGCCGCGATCCTGGCCGCCGCCACGGGGTCGGTGCCGTCGAGCAGCGCGGCGGCGACCGCGGCGCCGACCGCGCCGACGTGCCCGTGCGGATGCACGCCCGGCCGCAGCCGGAAGGTGCGAAAGAGGCGGCTGCTGACCTCGTACCCGGCCAGCACCGCCCGGACGAGGTCGGCGCCCGTGGCGTGCGCGCGCTCGGCGACGGCGAGGGCCGCGGGGACCACGTGCATCGCGGGATGGCCGGTGGGGCGCATGCCCTCGTCGAGTTCGAGGCTGGTGCCCGCGGTCGCGTTGAGGTACGCCGCGTGCGCCGGGTGCGCCCGCAGGCGCGGCGTCGTGAGCACGGTCGCCGTGTGCCCCGCGCCGGGCCGGTCGGCCGGGGTCACCAGGGCGTCGTGCCTGTCGAGGGCCACCAGAGCGGTGACCTCGGGGGTCCTGGCGCCCGCGGTGGCGACCGCGACGCTGTCGGCGATGACGAGCAGGGCGCGGCGCAGCGTCTGGTCGGGCACCTGGGCCAGCTCCAGCTCTGCCGCTCGCTGGACGGCGATGTCGATGCTGTGCACGGTTCTCCTCAGCTTCTCCCGGCGTTCTCGGCTCTCTCAGCGTTCGAGGTTCAGGTGCCGGCTCTCGCCGAGCGCATGGACGGCGGCGGCGCTGATGATCGTGACCAGTGCCACGTACGCGCCGACGGCGTACATTCCAGCCGCGGCGAACAGCGCGATGGCGATGAACGGGGCCACCGCAGCGCCCAGCAGGGAGCCGGCCTGGTTGGCGGCGGTGATGCCGGAGTAGCGGGTCGCGGTGGGGAACAGCTCCGCGAAGTAGACGCCGATCGGGGCGTAGGCACAGCCCACGGGGAAGGCCAGCAGCGCGAGGCCGGCGGCGAACAGGGCGGGCGAGCCGGTCTGGATGAGGGCGAGCGCGGGGAAGACGACGACCAGGATCCCGGCGAAGCCCGTCATCAGCGCGGTACGCCTGCCGCGCGCGTCGGCCAGCCCGGCCGACACGCGCAGGCCGATGCTGTACGACCCGGCGGCGACCAGCACCCCGGTGAGCGCCGCCGCCTGGCTGATCTTCAGGGTGCCGGTGGCATGGGAGAGCAGGAAGACGAACGCGACGTAGAAGGTCGCGCTCACGGTCAGGTAGGCGAGGGTCGCCAGCGCGAGGGTGCGCGGCGACTCGCGCAGCACGGTCGCGATCGGCAGCCGGGCCCTCGTGGTGCCACCCGCGCTCGCACCCGCCCTCGCATGGGCCGACTCACCGGCCTTCTTGCCGGCCTCGAAGATCGGCGACTCGGCGATGCGCAGCCGCATCACCAGCCCGACGACGATCAGGACGGCGCTGGACAGGAACGGCAGCCGCCATACCCAGTCCACGTAGAGCTCGTGCGGAACGGCGAGGGACACCACCAGCAGCACGGCCGTGGACAGCGCCAGCCCCGCGGTCACCCCCTGCTGCGCCCAGCTCGACAGCCGGGCCCGCCGGTCGGGCGGCGCGAACTCGGTCGCCATCAGGATGGCGCCGCCCCACTCGCCGCCCACCGCCGCGCCCTGGACGAAGCGCATGAGCACGAGCAGGATCGGTGCCAGCGCGCCGGCCGTGGCATACGTCGGGAGCAGGCCGACGAGCATCGTGCTGACGCCCATCAGCAGCAGGGAGACGATCAGCGTCGTCTTGCGGCCGACCCGGTCGCCGTAGTGGGCGAAGATCAGGCCGCCGATCGGCCTGGCGATGAAGGCAACCGCGATCGTGGCGAACGAGGCGAGCGTCGCCGCGAACGGCGACATCGCGGGAAAGAACTGGGTACCGAACACGAGGGTCGCGGTGCTCGCGTAGATGTAGAAGTCGTACCACTCGATCGTGGTCCCGATGAATGCCGCCTTGGCGACGCGGGAGGCCTCCGCCGGGCTCGGGGTTCTGCTGTCGAGCACCCCGTCACTTGCCTCTGCTTGCGTCATCGTGTCTCTCCTTCGGGATGCTGCGCGTCCGAACCTCGGAGCCTGGCGGCGATGTCGGCGAACGCCCGGTTCTGGGCGTCCGGGTCGATGTGGACGTCGAACAGGACCGGGCCGATGGCCTGGTCCAGCACGTGGGGGATGAGGGCGAGGCTTTCGGCGCGCTCGATGGAATGCGACGGTATTCCGAAGCCTTCCGCGATGCGCGCGATGTCCGGCCAGGAGTGCTCGGACCCCGTGACGGGGTAGCCCTTGGCCCGCAGACTGTGCCGCTCTTGGCCGTAGCCGCCGTCGTTCATGACCACCACGGTCAGCGGCAGGTCATAGCGCCGCGCCGTGGCCAGTTCGTTGAGGCTCATCATCAGGCACCCGTCGCCGAGCACCACTGTGACCCGCTCGCCCTCCTTGGCGAAGGCCGCGCCGATGCTGACGCCCAGGGCCTGACCGATCGCGCCGAAATCGTGCGTGAAGGCGTACCGGCGGGGGTCGAAACTCCGCAGCGTCTGCTGGGCGTAGGAGCCGAAGTGGCCGGCGTCGACGACCAGCAGACGGTCCTCGGGCAGTGCCGCGTCGAGGGCGTCGACCACCTGCTGCGGATGGACGGGCGCGGTGTCGCCCGTGACGCCGGCCGGGCCGTTTGGTATGGCGGGAGGCGTCCAGCCGGTGCGCGCGCCGCCCGCGGACAGCCGCTCGATCAGGGCGGTCACGGTCGTGACGGCGTCGCCGAGGACGGCGACGTCCGGCCGCGTATACCTGCCCAGCGCCTCGGCATCGCGGTCGACCTGCACGACTACCCGGCCGTCCAGGCCGCCGTCGGTCGTCCACTGGTTCGCGGTGGCGCCCAGGACGAGCACGCAGTCGGCGTCCGCGAGCGCGCGGGCGGCGGGAATGGTGCCGAGCCCGCCGGCCGTGCCGAGGCTACGCGGGTGCCTGGCGAGCAGCCCTTTGGCCTTGAGCGAGGTGGTGATAGGCGCGCCCAGCAGGTCGGCGAGGTCGCCGACCGGCGCGGCGTCGTCAGGCGGCACGCCCCGGCCGATGAGGATCACCGGCCTGCGCGCGGCGGCGAGCGCGGCCGCGGCGGCGTCGACGGCCGCGGGATCCGGTAGCGGGCCTGCGGGCGGCCCGTCCGCGGGCCGGTAGGGGGCCGTGCCCTGAGGCATGCGGGCGAGCAGCACGTCGACGGGGGCGTTCAGCACCGCGGGACCCTTGCCGGACCGGACATGCCGGAACACCGCGGCAGTGTCGGTGTGCACCGACTCCGGCCGGTACAGCGGGCGGAACAGGGCTCCCGTCGACCGGATGAACGACTGCTGGTCGAAGCGCTGCGGATGGTTCAGGTCGCCGGTTGGAGTGTCAGGCGCGATGAGCACGACGGGCGACGCGGCGGCCGCCGCGGTCAGTAGCGAGGTGGCCGTGTTACTCAGGCCGGGGCCGTGGGTGACGCTCGCGACCCCGGGCTTGCCGGAGAACCGGGCGTACCCGTCGGCCATGGCCACCGCGCCCTGCTCGTGGCACGCGTGCACCACCTTGATCCGTCCCGCCGCCGAGATCCTGCTGAGCAGATCCAGGTTCCCGTCGCCCATCAGCGCGAAGACCACGTCGGTGCCTTCGGCCTCCAGCGCCTGCACGACCGCGCCCACAACCGTTTCGTCTGGCATGGATGCGACTGTACTCGGCCGTATTCACGACCACAAGGGCAAGTTTCGGACCGCTCTAATGTGGCCGGACCCCGCTCTACCTTGGCGAACGTCCCTCCGTTCGCTCAACGGAAACGGATGACACGAACATCGGGGAAGGAGTTTGAGTACGTGTGCATTCAAAGGTATTCTGGTCGTATGGACGAATCCGCGGCAGACGACGCACCCCCGATCGTGCTCCCCGGCAACCTTCCCATCGCCGACGAGCTGTACGAATACCTCCGGCAGGCGATCATCCGCGGCGAACTGCCGGCCGGTATGCGCGTGGTCGAAGGCGACATCGCGGCGCGGGCCAACGTGAGCCGCACGCCGGCGGGGCAGGCGCTGCGCCGCCTGCAGTCCGACGGGCTGTTGCGGGCCTCCCAGCACGGACTGCTCGTCAGCGAGCTCACCGCGGACGAACTGTCGGAGACGTGCACCGTCCGCAACGCGCTGGAGGCCCTCGCCGCCCGGCTCGCGGCCTCCACCCGTACCGACCTCGACGTCGCGCTGCTGCAGGAGCTCACCGAACGCTTCGAGGAGGCCATCGGCGGCGACGTCGCCGAGATCGTCGAGCTCAATCACGCCTTCCACGACGCGGTGTGGGACGCGGCCCGCAACGCCCCGCTCAAGCGGCTCCTGCGACAGACGCGCTCCCTGATCGAACGCCTCAACTCCACCACTCTCGGCTCCGAGGCCCGCCAGAAGCAGGCCCTCGACGAGCACCGCGCGATTCTCGACGCCATCGGCGCACGCGACGCCGGTCTGGCGGAGCGCGTCACCCTGCGGCACTTCAACAAGGCGACGGCCATCCGGATCCTCTCCAAGCGGGTCCAGTCGCGGGCCGGCAACACCGCCGGCTGACCTCTCCCCACCACGACCAGGAGGATCTTCACTTATGGGTTACGACGCGGACGTGATCGTCGTCGGCACGGGCAACGCCGGGTTCTGCGCCGCACACGCGGCGGCGGAGCGAGGGGCGCGGGTCCTGATGCTCGAGAAGGGGCCGGCGACGGCCATCGGCGGCAACACCTACTTCACGGCCGGAGCGATTCGCACCACGTTCAGCGACCTCGACGACCTCGTGAGCGTCATCGACGACCCCGACGAGCGGCTGCCGCACACCGACATCGCCCCCTACGGCCCCGCCGACTTCGCCCAGGACATGAGCAGGGTGACGCTGGGCCGCTGCGACCCCGAACTGACCGACGCGGTGGTGCGCGGCATCGCCGACACCGTGCGGTGGATGCGCGAGCACGGCATCCGGTTTCGCCTGCAGTACGAGCGCCAGGCCTACGAGGTCAATGGCCGCCACCGGTTCTGGGGCGGACTGCCGCTCGCCACCGTCGACGGCGGCAAGGGCCTGGTGGCCCAGCACCTGGCGGAGGCTGAGCGCAACGGCGTGCGCATCCTCTGCGACACCGCCGTCGACCGTATCCTGCGCGACGCTGACGGGCGCGTGACGGGCGTCGCGGCGGGCGGCGCCGAGTTCCGGGCAGGCGCGGTGGTGCTGGCCGCCGGCGGGTTCCAGGCCAGCAGGGTGCTGCGCGCCCAGTACCTGGGGCCCAACTGGGACCTGGCCAAGGTGCGCGGTACCCCGTACAACACAGGCAGCGCGCTCATGGCCGCCTTGGAGGTGGAAGCGCAGCCGGCGGGCCACTGGAGCGGCTGCCACGCCGTGGCCTGGGACGCCAACGCGCCGGACAGCGGCGACCTGGAGCTGACCAACCGGCTCACCAAGCAGTCCTATCCGCTGAGCATCGTGGTCAACACGGCCGGCCGCCGCTTCCTCGACGAGGGGGCCGAACTGCGCAACTACACCTACGCCAAGTACGGCGCGGAGATCCTGCGCCAGCCGGGCGCCCTGGCCTTCCAGCTCTTCGACGCCAAGACGGCGCCCCTGCTGCGCGAAGCCGAGTACGAGGCCCCCGGCGTCTCCCGCTACCAGGCCGACTCGATCGCCGAACTGGCCGAACTGGCCGGCATCGACCCCGCCGGGCTGGCCGCCACGGTCGAGCAGTACAACGCGGCCACCCGCCCCGGCACGTTCGACCCCGCCGTCAAGGACGGGCTCGGCACCACCGGCCTCACCCCGCCGAAGAGCAACTGGGCCCAGCCGCTCGACCAGCCTCCCTACCTCGCGTTCGCCGTGACCTGCGGCATCACGTTCACCTTCGGCGGCGTGAAGATCGACACCTGCGGCCGCGTCATCAACGAGGCCGGCGCGGCGATCACCGGGCTGTTCGCGGCGGGCGAGATGGCGGGCGGCCTGTTCTTCCACAACTACCCAGGCGGCAGCGGCCTGGCCGCAGGGTCGGTGTTCGGCCGGCGGGCAGGCGCCGAAGCCGCCACCCTCGTGTCGAGCGGCCTGCTGGCCTCCTGAGCGCCGCCATCGTCACCGAGCCCGCGGGCACCTTTCCGTGGGGACGGCGACCTGGGTGAACTTCTTGAGCTCGGGTCGGTAGACGGTGTCGTCGCGGGCGAGACGGTAGCCTGGGTGCTCCCCGGCTCGGCTCATGGGCCTGTTACAGGGCGGGCTGGGGCTGCCCCGGGGAGTGCTCCCGCCGGTCTCCGCCCGCAACCTGAGGACCACGACCGCGCAGCTGGCGTTCTCATCCGCCTGCGACGATCGGCTCACCACTGTTCCAGCAATTCACGTGAGCGCTACACCGGTGCGCGAGCACCTCACGCTTCCGGAGGGTCGGTGCGGCGACCGTGAACTGGCAACTCGTACAACTGGCCTGGGAAGTTCACGAGGGCACCCCGAAAACCGACGCCTCCGTGCGAACCATCGCCCTGGACACCGACACCGCCCGCATACTATGCGCCCACTGGCAACAGCAACTCCAGGAACGCTTGGCCATGGGCGAGGCATGAACCGACACCGCGTTCGTCTTCACCCAGCCCGACGGCAACCGCCTGCACCCGCAGCACGTCTCCGACCAGTTCCTCTGGCTCGCCTACCTGACCGGGCTGCCTCCCATCCGGCTCCACGACCTCCGCCACGGCGCGGCCTCGCTGATGCTGGCCGCCGGAGTGAAGATGAAGGTGGTGCAGGAAACGGTTGAGGCCCTCCCCGGATTTGGCCGATCCAGCCCAGAGTGTCAAGGCGGCGCTGCGGCATCTGGCCGTTCGCTATCGCGCCCTCAGCGTCGAGATCGACGCCACCTACGACCAGTTGAAGACGCTGATCGAGCAGGCCCGGCCCGAACTGCTGAGCGTCAAGGGTTTGGGTGTTGAGACGGCGGCGCAGCTGCTGGTCACCTGTGGCGACAATCCTGATCGGCTGCGCTCAGAGGGATCGTTCGCGGCCCTGTGCGGAGTATCACCGGTCCCCGCATCCAGCGGCAAAACACGACGCCACCGGCTCAACCATGGCGGCGACCGGCAGGCCAACCGGGCCCTATACATCGTCGTGCTGTCCCGCATGTCCTGCGATCCATCCACCCGCGCCTACGTTGAACGCAGAACCGCCGACGGACTGTCCAAAAGAGAGATCATCCGCTGTCTGAAGCGATACGTCGCCCGCCAGCTCTACAAGATCATCACCCGCGCGCAGGCGCAAGCAACCGAATCATCCATCCGCGCTTGACAAACCATAGAAGCATCGTGCTGCCGTCGATTTGTCGCGCTCAACCCTGAACTACGTCGCCGGCCTCATCCGCCGGCACCGCAAGACGATCGGGTCGACATGGCGGCTGCTCAACCCGGGACAGCAAGCCCTGCTGGTGCTGGTCTATCTGCGCAAGGGAGAGACGTTCCCCCAGCTCGGAGCTGGCTTCGGAGTCTCCACGACGACGGCGTGGCGGTATGTGGAGGAGACCGTGATGCTGCTGTCGGCGCGCTCACCCAAGCTCGACCAGGCGCTGCGCAAAGCCAAGCGCGACGGCCTGCACTACCTGGTGCTGGACGGCACGCTGATCCACATCAAGCGGGCCAACCGCTCCCACGCCAGGCTCCGCGGCCCCGGAGAGCGCGCGAACGCCCAGCTGAAGAGCTGGAAGATCCTCCGCAAGCTACGCTGCAGCCCGTCCAAGGCCGGCCACCTATGCAAGGCCATCGCCGTCCTGCAGAATCACCGAGCTGCGCAGGTGGCGTGAGGATGAAAAGCGTTCACTGTTCCCTGGCGGCGTCTTCCCGCTGACGAACTACTGGCCGTTGGGTTGCGTGGGATCGGCCACGCCCCTCTACGGAGGACTGAACTGAGTTCTCGGTAGCGGGTCGGACGAAGGGGTGCGGGGCCGGAGCGGCCTCGCACCTCTACGACAACTTGGGAATCGGACCTCGAACATGAGAGCATTTTCTGCCCGTAAGCGTTGGATGGCCGGCGTGGGCGTGGTGATCGCCCTGGCTCTGGCGGCGGCGGTGTCACTTCACTTGACGGGGCCGTGGGCGGGCATCACCTCCAAGGGCATCCGAAGAGTCCTGCTCAACGGACTCGCCGTCAGCCACCCTGAGTACTCCATCGCTTTTGGCAGCATCAAGGACCAGGACTTGTCCGTCCCGGCCGGTGGAGGCGATATTGGTGCGGATCCGTCATCGCGCGGGTCGACGAGACGGCTGAGTCCGGTGGCGAGCCACTTGTCCCGCGCGGCGGCGGGCAACGCGTTCAGGATCGTGCCGACCGCCTGTACCCATGGCCACATCGACGGTGTCCCGTCGCCTTCCAGGCAGCGGCCCCAGACGACGAGCGCCCCGCGCCCGTCTGCCTCGGCCGCGATCTCCTTCATCTCTGCGAGATATGGCTGGCGGCGGGGGCGCTCGATCAGGCCGCCACGGCCCTCGGCCGGGCCGACGCGAGCCTCGACCTCTATGGTCAGCGCTACCCGGAGGGCCTGCTTCTCCTGCTGCGGGCGCGCCTGCTGCTGGCCCGAAGGGAACCCGTCGCCGAGGTCAGGGCCATCGCCGAGCGAAGCCGCAGGATTTCCACCGAACGCAGAACCCACCTGTTCGCACGACGCGCGGAAGACTTCCTGGCCACCTTGGACAGGGCCCGCGCATAGGGCCTCTGAGCCTGAATCCACGGCTGGGGACTGACAATAGAAGCGTGAAATAGGGCGAGGTGCCCTTTGACCTGGCATGACGGGAGGGGAGTCCTCTACGCTTCCACCAGGGTGGCGGGAGCGTTCCGGATCATGAGTCGCGGTCGCGCTGCGCCACTACAGCCGGCAGCAGGTTTCTGTCAGTCGTCGGAGCAACCGCAGGTTCCGCCACGCCACACCACACACCCGAGAGTTTCGTGACGGCTCGCGTCTTCGTTGCCCTCGAGGGCTTCGAGGAGGATGCGCACCGCGACCCGCCCGACGTCCTCCATTGGCTGTCGCACCGTCGTCAAGCGTGGTGTGATCAGCCGTCCCGCCAGTATGCCGTCGAAGCCGGTCACCGCCACCTGGGCCGGCACGTCCATGTCCTGTTCCTGAAGCGCGTCGATGGCGACGAGGGCCTCCTGATCGGTCGCGCACACGAGGACCTGCGGGAAGGAAGGCCGATCGAGAAGGCCGCGAACGGCGGCGATCGTCGATTGATCGTCGCCGGGATGGCTTCTCACCGGGGGCGGTGGGGAGAGTCGCGCCTGCCGCAGGACCTCGGAGAAGCCCTCATAGCGGGCCACGAACTCCGGGGTGCCCAACTCGCCGAGGTAGGCGAAGTCGCGATAACCGTGATCGATCAGCAAGTGCTCGGTAAGACGGGCCATGGCGGCACGGTTGTCGACGAAGACGGTGTGCATCCCCTCTCGCCGGATTTCCCCGCCGAGTTCGACGACGGGTATACGGGCTGAGATCTGTTCCAAAAGAGCGCCCGATGCGGCACCGGCGAACGCTATGAGGCCGTCGACGCGCCCCGCGACGTCGATCACGCTCGGCAAATGTCCAGGATTACGGCCGGAACCGAGCATCAGAGCGTAACCGTGCCTTCGGCACTCCAACTCGACGCCCCGCTGGACCTCATCCGAATACAACGGGAAAAGTCGCCCGTCAGGAACGCGAGTCGAATCAAGCGAAGCGGAATTCGGTGAATCAGCGACCGGCTCGAGCAGATAGTCGAACGCATACAAGCCCAGCGCTCCGGTCTTTCCTTTGGCAAGCCCCCGGGCATTCGCACTGGGCACATAGCCGATGGAGTCGGCAGCGCGCAGAACCGCTTGCAAAGTGTCCGCCTTCACCCGCTCTGGCTTGGTGAAAGCAAAGGAAACCGTTGCGATCGACACTCCAGCAAGCTGAGCGACATCGTATACCGTCGGTCGCCTCGTCATGTCCACCCCAATTCGAGTCAGGAGTCCATCAAGAGCACTCGTACAGTACCGGTTCGACGGCGCTCCAAGGCCGCCGCCTTTGCGCCCCCTTCGGCTGTCGCCCGGTGATCGGGAGGCTCGGCCTTGACACGCGACCGCGCGGCGGACGCGGTCGGCCGGGACAGTCATCACGATCATGTCCCGCATGAGGAGAGCCGCCTCCGGCGAACGCGGCCACCATACGGAAGCCGCGCGCCCGAGATGACGAGCAGACAACGCTGATCTTGATATCCATCCCTTCTACCAGGAGTTATTGCCGCATGGATCAAGAACGGCGACCCGCGTCAGACATGCGGCGCGCGCATCACCGTGCAAAGAGTTCAGTCGTGAGCATGGTTGCGCCTACCTGATGTTATGCGCTTAGATGCCGAAACGGAGTCGATCCGGCACGACCTGTGCTTGCAGTGGAGCACCGCTCGCGCACCCCGCAACCCCCCATGCACGAAGGGGAACGATGATGATCCGACGGAATATGGCGGCAGCCACGGCCGTCACCGCGACGCTTGCACTCATGCTCAGCGGTTGTGGACGTTCGAACGACCGCCCACAGAACGACGTGCCGGCAAGTCGCCTGACGAATGGTCCGGCCACTGGCACCATCACTATCTGGGCGCAAGGCACGGAGGGTGAAGCGCTCGCCGATTTCCTTAGGCCCTTCAAGGAGAAGAACCCCGGAATCGAGGTCAAGGTGACCCCGATTCCGTGGGACTCGGCGCAGAACAAATATCAGACGGCGATCGCCGGTGGAACGACTCCAGATATCGGCATGCTGGGGACCGACTGGATGCCGACGTTCGCCTCGGCGCTCCTTCCGACGCCCGCCGACATCGACACGAGTGACATTTTCCCGGTTTCGCGGCAGACGACGAACATCGGCGGATCGCAGCTGGGTGTGCCATGGTACGTCGAAACGCGGGTGATCTTTTACCGTACCGACTTGATGAAGAAGACGGGCTTCGACAGCTTTCCCAGAGACTGGCAGGGATTCAAGGCGCTCGCCAAGGCGTACCAGGACAAGGCCGACGCGAAATACGGCGTCGTGCTTCCGTCCGGCGGCTGGAACGGGTTCTTGAACAGTCTGCCGTTCGTCTGGTCGGGCGGAGCCGACGTCATGAACTCCGACCAGACGAAGTGGACGTTCGACACCCCGAAGATGGTCGAGTCCCTCGAATACGTCAACAGCTTCTTCAAGGAAGGCATCGCCAACAAGAATCCCGATTCCGAGTCGGCGTCCACTGCCTCGGCCTTCGTCGAAGGTACTGTCCCGATGTTCATCAGTGGTCCGTGGGACATCCCGGGGCTCAAGACCGCGGGCGGCGCCGGATTCGAGGACAAGTTCGCGGTGGCGCCGATCCCGGCCCCGCCGGGCGGGACGTCCACCTCGTTCGCGGCCGGCGCCAACCTCGCCGTGTTCAAGAACTCCAAGAACCCGGACGCGGCATGGAAGCTGATCCAGTGGCTCACGCAGCCCGAGGTTCAGGTCGAGTGGTTCAAGGCGGTCAATGACCTTCCCTCGCGGCAGTCGGCGTGGAAGGACACCGCGCTGACGAGCGACCCGAAGGTGTCGGTTTTCGGTAAGCAGCTCGAGAGCGTCAAGACGGCTCCCGCGCTCACCACGTGGACGCAGGTGTCGGCGGCCGCCGACACGGAGATCGAGCGGATGGCCCGTGGCGGCAAGAGCCCGCAGGACGCGGTCAGGCAGTTGCAGTCCGCCGCCGATTCGCTGGGAACCGGCGAATAGGCATGGCCGTGACACGAGTCGCCGGCGCCGGAGCGTTGTCGCGCTCCGGCGGCGACGGCACCACCAGGGCGCGTCGTCGCCGGATGACGGTGATGGCCTACCTCTTCGCTCTGCCGTTCATCCTGAGCTTCGCCGTCTTCATGGTGTTCCCGCTCGTCTCGTCGTTCCTGATGTCCTTCACCGACTTCAGGAAC
This sequence comes from Nonomuraea sp. NPDC050680, assembly GCF_040654555.1. Taxonomy (NCBI): domain Bacteria; kingdom Bacillati; phylum Actinomycetota; class Actinomycetes; order Streptosporangiales; family Streptosporangiaceae; genus Nonomuraea; species Nonomuraea sp. NPDC050680. Next base: position 659,237 of record NZ_JBFAIF010000001.1, read on the forward strand.
AGCGACATCGAGAGCCCGATGGCCGTCGAGTTCGTCGCGATGGACCAGTACCTCCGGCTGTTCGAGAACCAGCAGTTCGTGCGGTCGCTGCTGAACACCGTGTACTTCGTCGCAGTGGGCATCCCGCTCACGATGGTCGCGGCTCTCGCCCTCGCCGTGGCGCTCAACAACGGGATCACGCGATTCCGCACGGCATTTCGCGTCGGCTTCTACGCCCCTGTCATCACCAGCATCGTGGCGGTCGCGGTGGTGTGGCGGTTCATCCTCCAACCGGACGGCCTGCTGAACACCGCGCTCGACGCCGTCGGCATCCAGGGTCCGGACTGGCTCAATGACCCGCTCTGGTCGATGCCTGCCATGATCCTCATGGCCATCTGGCGCAACATGGGCACCCTCATGATCATCTTCCTTGCCGGGCTGCAGAACATCCCCGCGAGCGTGTTGGAAGCGGCCGCCGTCGACGGCGCCACCGCCTGGCAGCGATTCGTCCGGGTGACGCTTCCGATGCTCCGCCCGACGCTGCTCCTCGGCGCCGTTCTCCTCTCGGTCGGGTATCTGCAGTTCTTCGAGGAACCGTTCGTCATGACGAAGGGAGGCCCGCTGGACTCCACGCTCTCGATCAGCTATTTCACCTACAACCAGTTCGGATTCGGCAACTACGGCACCGCGTCGGCGGCGAGCTACGTGCTCTTCATCGCCATCGCGCTGCTCAGCATCGTGCAGTTCCGAGCCTTCCGCCCCAAGGACGCGCCATGAGAAAGCCCATCATCCCGGGCCGGGCCCTGGTGTACATCGTGCTCGTCATCGCCGTTGTGGCCACGCTCATCCCGTTCGTCTGGATGTACCTCGGTTCGGCGAAGACCCAGTCGGAACTGCTGAGGCGACCGCCCACATGGTGGCCCGAGACTTTCACGTTCGAGAACTTCGCCACCTGGTTCGGCCGACTGAATTTCCAGACGTTCTTTCTCAACAGCGTCATCGTGGCCGTCTTCACGGTCCTCGGAACGCTGTTGTTCTGCTCCATGGTCGGCTACGCCCTCGCGAAACTCGACTTCGCCGGCAAGCGGGCCCTCTTCCTGCTCGTGCTGGTCACGCTCATGGTTCCCGGTGTCGTCACCTTCATCCCGCTGTTCGTCGTGGTGAGCAAACTAGGGATGGTCAGCACCTACCCTGCGCTGATCATTCCGTTCCTCGCAGGGCCGATGGGCGTCTTCCTCATGCGCCAGTTCATCAGTGAGATCCCCGACGCGCTCATCGAAGCCGCCCGCATCGACGGCGCGGGCGAGGTGCGCATCTTCACGCGCATCATCCTGCCGCTCTGCGGGCCGGCATTGGCGACGCTCGCCATCCTCACCTTCCTCGGATCGTGGAACAACTTCCTGTGGCCGCTCGTGGTCGCGCAGACCGAGGACATGTACACCCTCCCCGTCGCGCTCTCCCTGTACTCGGTGGGGCAGAACGCGACCAACTACGGAGTTCTGCTGGCCGGCTCCGTGCTGGTCATCACCCCCGTGCTGCTGCTCTTCGTGGCCCTGCAGCGCTACTTCATTCAAGGAATCACGGCGACCGGAATCAAATGACCTTCGAAACGCGAAAAGGCAGGCGCCGCGAGGCCGCCGGCGTGCATCCCATCATCGGCGGCTTCTACCCCGACCCGAGCATCTGCCGCGCCGACGCCGACTACTACCTGGTCAACTCCTCCTTCGAATACTCCCCCGGCGTCCCGGTCTGGCACAGCACCGACCTCACCCATTGGACTCAGATCGGCAACGCCCTGGGCGGCACCGATGGGTTCCAGGCGGGAGAAGCCGGCGCCAGCAAGGGAATCTACGCTCCAACGCTCCGCCATCACGCGGGCCGCTTCTGGCTGATCACGACGAACGTCTCCACCAGCGGCGGCCAACTGCTGACGTCGACGACGGACCCGGCCGGCCCGTGGGCTCCGGCCGTGGTGATCGACGGCCTGGCGGGCATCGATCCCGACCTGGCCTGGGATGACGATGGCACCTGCTACGTCACGTACTGCTCGACACGCCCCGGCCTGGAGGGCATCGCCCAGGCCCGAGTTGATCTCGAGAAGGGGATTACGCTGGAGGAGCCGAGGCCCGTATGGCAGGGGACCGGACTGGCCTTCCCGGAAGCTCCACATCTCTACCGCCGCGACGGGTGGTGGTACCTGGTGATCGCCGAGGGTGGCACGGAACGTGGCCACGCCATCACCATCGCCCGATCCCGGAACCCCGACGGCCCCTTTGAGCCCGCCCCCGGCAATCCCGTCTTCTCGCATCGCAGCACCACGCATCCCGTGCAGAACACGGGGCACGCGGACCTCGTCGAAGCCCCCGACGGACGGTGGGCGGCCGTGTATCTCGGCGTCCGCCCGCGCGGGATGACCCCGATGTTCCACGTCAACGGCCGCGAGACATTCCTCGCCGGCATCGACTGGATCGACGGGTGGCCGCAGTTCGACGAGGGGCGCTTCGTGTACGAGATCCCCGACCGCTCCTTCTTGGATCGATTCGCCGCCTCCTCACTCCATCCTCGCTGGGTCTCCCCCGGCGCTCCCCTCGGCGAATTCGTCTCACCCGCCGAACCCGGCATTTCGCTGATCCCGGCCGCCTCCGCCAGCGGGAACGTCAGTGCCCTCATGACCCGTGTGACCGACGAGCGCTGGCGCTTCGATGTAGCGCTACGGACGGCCGACGGCGCGGCGGGCGTCCTGCTCCGACTGGATGACCGCCACTGGTGCGAGGTGCGCGTGAACGACGGCTCCGCGCACGCGGTTGTGCACATCGGTCCGCTCGAATCCCACGCCGGCGAGGCCGCGACCGGCCTCGGGCCGACGCCGACGGTGCGGATCGAGTCACTGCCCGCCACCCACGACGGCCCAGATGACATCGCATTGTCAGTGATCCACAACGGCCAGAGCGTGATGCTCGCGCGCTTCGACGGCCGATATCTCTCCACCGAGGTCGCCGGCGGATTCACCGGCCGGGTCGCCGGCGTCCGCGCCATCAGCGGCACGGTCGACGTCGCCTCTGTGCGGTACGAGGCGGATGACGCCTACGTCGATCCCCGGCCGTGACGCCATGACTCAAACCTTTCGCGAGGAGCTCCAGTGAGGTTTCCCCACGAGTTCGTCTTCGGGTCCGCGACGGCCGCGTACCAGATCGAAGGCGCCGCCACCAAGGACGGGCGCGGCCCGTCGATCTGGGACACATTCAGCCACACGCCCGGTCGGACGTTCAACGGCGACACCGGAGACGTCGCCGACGATCACTACCACCGTCTGGATGCCGACCTCGACCTGATGGCCGAGCTCGGACTCGAGGCTTACCGGTTCTCCATCGCCTGGCCGCGGGTCATTCCGACCGGCGTGGGCCCGACCAATCACCAGGGCGTCGATTTCTATTCGCGCCTGGTCGACGGACTTCTCGAACGCGGCATCCGCCCGGTGGCGACGTTGTATCACTGGGACCTCCCCCAACCCCTGGAGGATGAGGGAGGGTGGACCAGCAGAGCCACCGCCGACACGTTCGCCGAGTATGCACGGGTCATCAGCTCCGCGCTCGGGGACCGTGTCGACACCTGGACCACGCTCAACGAACCCTGGTGCTCGGCCTACCTCGGCTACGGCAGCGGCGTGCACGCGCCCGGACGCACGAGCAGGCTGGAGCCGCTGCTGGCCGTGCACCATCTCAACCGCGCGCATGGCCTGGCCATCCAGGCGATGCGTTCGGAGGTCAAATCCGACGCAAAGTTCTCCGTCACCCTCAACCTGCACGTGTTCCGCCCGGACGGCCCGAGTGGCGAGACCGCGCGCTCAAAAGTGGAGGCGCTGTCGAACGACGCGTTCCTGGGGCCGATGCTGGAGGGTCGTTACACCGACCGGCTCCTGGAGACGACGGCCGACATCACCGACTGGTCCTTCGTCCAGGATGGGGACCTGGAAATCATTCACCAGCCCATCGACGTCCTGGGCGTCAACTACTACAACACCAACCGGGTGCGGATGTCGGACGGGTCAGATGATCGGGAGCGGTCTGACGGACATGGCCGCTCGACCGCTTCTCCCTGGCCCGGTGCCGAAGACGTCGAGTTCCTCACCCAACGGGGCCCGCTGACCGAGATGAGCTGGAACATCGATCCAGACGGCCTCCGTGACCTCCTCACCGAACTTCATGAGCGATACCCGAACCAACCCCTCATGATCACCGAGAACGGCGCCGCCTTCCCGGACACCGTCGACAACGGGATGATTCACGACGAGGACCGGATCGACTACGTCCGGCGGCACCTTCAGGCAGTATTCGACGTTATCGAGAAAGGTGTCGATGTGCGCGGCTACTTCCTGTGGTCGCTCATGGACAACTTCGAATGGGCGTATGGATACTCCAAACGCTTCGGGATCATCCGCGTCGACTACGACACCCAGGTCCGCACGCTGAAGGACAGCGCCCGCTGGTACGCCAACGTCATCCGCTCGCGCCAGCTCTCATGACCATGCTCAGCCGGGGACCGGCCTTCCGCCGCGCCGGTGAGCAGGGGACGAGACTCCGTCACGGTAGGGTTCTGGCGGACTTTCATTAAGGTGGACGGCACGTGTGAGTAAGGCTGATGAGCTGATCGGCGCGGCGATGGAGGCGCTTGCCAGCGAGGATCAGGCGGCTTTCGACTCCGCTGCTGCCTTCCTGGCCGACCGGGACGACGCCGATCGCGTACTGGTGGGGGTTGTGACCCGTGCGATCTCGGGGTTGTGGCGGAACGGCTGGCAGCCCGCCGACGTGGTCAGGATCGCGGCCAGGCGGCTGACCGACTGGCACGGGCGGGCGGCGGCTGACCTCATCGCCTGGGAGATGCGGGCCTACGCGCCGGCCACGGTGGATGAGCGCTGGCGCGACCAACTCGCCGGCCTGGAGGCCGCAGTGTGGTGGAAGGACGGCTACCTGGCGGCGCGGCAGGCGCGCGACGGGGCCGGCCGGCTGGCGACCGTCTCCGGTGTGCTGGAACTGCTGGGGTTGCTGACCGGGCTGCCGCGGCTGGAGACGTTGAGCCCGCGGCCCGGGGTCGCTCGCCGTACGGTCCAGGCACGCTCGCACGCGGTCAGCGAGAAGACGCTCACGCGGGTGCGGGCGCTGCTTGCCAAGGCGGAGTCGACGGCGTACGAGGCGGAGGCGGAGACGTTCACGTCGGCGGCGCAGAGCTTGATGGCGAAGTACAGCATCGACGCGGCGATGCTGGATGCGCGGCCAGGTGGAGGTGAGGCCCCGGCGGGCATCCGGGTCGGCATCGACGCGCCGTACGAGCAGCCCAAGGCCGTGCTGCTCAACCTCATCGCCGAGGCCAACAGGTGCCGGGTGATCTGGTCGAAGGAGCTGGGGTTCGCCACCGTGCTGGGGTTCTGGGCGGACCTGTCCTGGGTGGAGGTGCTGTTCACCTCGCTGCTGGTGCAGGCGCAGACCGCGCTGGTGAACTCGGGCACCAAGAAGCACGGCACCGGCCGGTCGAGGAACAAGACGTTCCGCCAGTCGTTCCTGTCGGCGTTCGCCTCCAGGATCGGGGAGCGGCTGGCCGAGGCCACGGCCTGCGCGGTCTCGCAGGAGAGCGCCAGCCGGGGCACCGACCTGGTGCCGGTACTGGCGGCCCGTGAACAGGAGGTGGAGCAGGCGGTCGAGCGCATGTTCCCGAACCTGGTCTCGCACGCGATCCGCACGTCCTGGGACCGGGAGGGCTGGGCGGCCGGCCGTACCGCCGCCGATCAGGCCAGCCTCGGGGCGCGAGACCGATAGAGCGCCGGGTGCCGGAAACAGGCCCAGCCGGCTCGTCGCGGTAGCCGCCCGTCCGCGCAGCCGCCAGTGTTCGGGCACCTATCCTTGCTTGCATGGGTGACGTACTGAAGGGGCGAGGTTGCGCGTGGGAGTTCGAGGACGGGGGGCTGCGCATTACGCCTGAGCCGGGTAAGGCCTCGAAACTGAGCATGGAGCTCGGTGAGCGGTTCGTACCTTACGACGCGCTGGCCGATGTCATGCTGGAGCCTGGCGCACGCGGCAGGGTGGTGTTGCGGGTGGTTCCCCGGGAGGGAGCCGATCCGGTCATGTCCGCGGCGACGGGGCAGCTCCAGGAGTCGCTCGATCCGTACCGGCTGGTGCTGCCCGCCGCCACGGAGACGCTGGCCGAGCAGCATGCCGACGAGATGCGCGCGGCCCTGTCCGAGCGCGGTCCGGCTGAGCGGTTCCTGATCGCCGGTCCTTCGGTGCCGCGTCGGTTCAAGGCATGGGACGGTGAGGCCGCCTTCGACGGGCAGGCTGTCACCTTCACCTGGTTCTCCTCCAGCGCTTCCCCCGCCAAATACACGGCAGGTGACCGGCGTTACCCGATCACCGAGATCGAGGGCGTCGAGTGGCATGCGCTGGAGGACGCTCGCGGGTCGTTGCGGCTGCACATCCGTGGGCAGCAGACCGTCTCCAACCCCAACAACGATCCCGCCTGCGTGGTGTTCGGCATTGGCTGGGGAGCCACGCATCACTCCCTGCCCTTCGCCGCCGCGGTGCTGGCCGCCGTACAAGCTCCCATGATCGAACGGGTCGCGGCGGAAGGCTGAGCTGCTTATGAGCAGCGGCTCGGATTCGAGAGCGGTCGCTGGATACGTAGCGTCACGGTCCCTCAGCAGTTTCGCCACCTGGCCATGAGCGTGTGCGGCTGGTGAGAAGATCGGGGGTGCTCCGAATGGCAGACGCAGTACTCGCGAGATTACCGGAACCGCTGCGCGCACTTGTGCTGAAGCATCGTGAACTGGTGAAGTTCGCGGTGGTGGGTGGAACAGCGTTCTTAGTGGACAACGCTGTGTTCTATGGGCTGAAGCTGACCATTTTGGAGCCGAAGCCGGTGACCGCGAAGGTCATGGCCGTGCTCGTGGCGACGATCGTGTCCTACGTGTTGAATCGCGAATGGTCGTTCCGGACCAGGGGCGGCCGCGAGCGCCGTCACGAGGCGGCGCTGTTCTTCCTGGTCAGTGGCGTCGGTCTGGTGCTCAGCTCCGCGCCGCTATGGATCTCCCGGTACGTGTTTCGCCTGGAGACCCCGGACGTGAGCCTGGTGACCCAGGAGATCGCCGACTTCATGAGCGCGCAGATCATCGGCACGCTGATCGCCATGGTCTTCCGCTTCTGGGCGCTCCGGAAGTGGGTCTTCCCCGACGAGCAGGCGCGTGGCGGTTACGCACGGAGGTAGCCGCTCGGCTGCGTGCTCGCCAATGTCTCCACAGTGTCAGGCGAGGATCCTGACGATGCCGGTGAAGAGTCCGGGCAGGCGGCGGGCGGCGGGCACCACCAGCCGGGCCGTGCCGGGGCGGCGCGCGGCCTGCACCAGCGCGCCCGTCAGCAGCCGGTGCGTGCGAGACAGCCGCAGCCACGCGCCGTCGTAGTCCTCGGGCCGGTCCTCGGCCAGGCACCTGACCAGCAGTTCGGCTGAGCGCACGGCCAGGGAGACGCCCTCGCCGGTGAGCGCGTCCACGTAGCCGGCGGCGTCCCCGACCAGCAGGACGCGTCCCGCGCGGCGGGCGCGCACCGCCTGGCGCAGCGGGCCCGCGCCGCGCACGGGGGTGACGGCCGGGCCGCGCAGGCGGCGGCTCAGGCCGGGGAAGCCGCGCAGGTGCTCGTCGTAGCAGCGGCGCACCGAGCTGAGTATCGCGATGCCGATCAGGTCCCCAGCGACGGGCGTGACGTACGCCTCGCCGGCGCCCGACCAGTGGACCTCGACGAAGTCGGTCCACGGCTCGATCCTGTAGTGCCTGCGCTGGCCGTACCTGCGGGGTCCGCGCGCGGGCAGGTCGATGCCGAGGGAGCGGCGCAGCGGCGAGTGCAGCCCGTCGGCGGCCACCAGCCAGCGAGCCCGCAGCCCGGCGGCCGCAACGCCGTCCCGGTCCTGCTCGACGCGGGTGATCTTGCCGGTGACCGTCTTGACGCCCAGGTCGGCGGCTCGCCGCGCGAGCGCGGCATGCAGATGCGTACGGCGTACGCCCAGCCCAGGGGCGCCGGAGAAGGCGGCCCGCACCTCTCGCCTGCCGTCGAGGTAGTGGATGCCGCGGAACTCACGCCCCTCGACCTCCACCCCCATCGCCGCCAGCGCCGCCACCCCGCCCGGCATGACGCCCTCGCCGCACGCCTTGTCCACGGGTGAGGCCCGCGGCTCGACGACGACCGCCTCCATCCCCGCCAGCGCCGCGTGAACGGCCGTCGCCAGCCCCGCCGGGCCGCCGCCCGCGACGAGCACGTCGATCACGCCGTCACCGCTCCGAGGCGAGGGCGAGAGCCGCGTTCTCACATCGGATCCGCACCACCATCAGCGCCGCGTTGAGCACCGTGAACGCCAGCGCGGTCACCCAGGCCGTGTGCACCAGCGGCAGCGCGAGCCCCTCCACCACCACCGCCACGTAATTGGGATGCCGCAGCCACCGGAACCGGTAGGGGCCGCGTGTCACCAGCGGCAGGCCGGGCACCACGATCACCTGCGTGTTCCAGCGCGGCCCGAGCGAGGTGATGCACCACCACCGCAACCCCTGTGCCGCCACGACGAGGGCGAGCATCGGCCAGCCGAGCGCGGGAAGGAAAGGCCGCTCCGCCAGCGCGACCTCCAGCGGCGCGCAGACGAGCAACCCGGTGTGCAGGGCCACCATCCACGGATAGTGCCCCTGACCGGTCATGACACCGCCACGCGCCATGCTCCACGCGGCGTTGCGCCGGGCGACGACCAGCTCGGCCACACGTTCCAGGCCGACCAACGCGATGAGTATCAGATACCAGGTCATAAGGCTGTCTCCCATGAGCGCGGTCACCAGCGGATCAGGACAAGTTCCGAGCAGAAGCCGGGGCCCATGGCGATGATCAGTCCCCAGGTTCCCGGCTCGGGCGGCCGGGTGGCGAGGGTGTCGCCGAGCACGTGCAGGACCGACGACGAGGACAGGTTGCCGTTGGCCGCCAGCGAGCGCCACGTCACGTCGAGCGCGTCCGCGGGCAGGCCGAGCACGTCCGACACGGCTTCGAGCACCTTCGGCCCGCCGGGATGGCACACCCACGCCGTCACCTCCCCGGCCGTCACGCCGTGCCCGGCCAGAAAGCCGTGCACGTCGTCGGCCAGGTACCGCCGCACGACCGCCGGGACGCTCGCGTCCAGCATCACCCGGAACCCGGTGTCGCCCACCTGCCATCCCATGACGTGCTCGGAGCCCGGATACAGGTGGCTGCGCGTGGCCACCACGGTGGGACCGGCGGCCGCGCGTCCGCCGCCGCAGGCCACCACGGCGGCCGCGCCGTCGCCGAACAACGCGCTGGCGACCAGGTTCGCGGGCGATGAGTCGCCCCGCTGCACGGTGAGCGAGCACAACTCCACCGACAGCAGCACGGCCACGTGGTCCGGCCAGCCGCGCAGGTAGTCGTGGATCCTGGCGATGCCCGCCGCGCCGGCCACGCAGCCCAGGCCGAAGACGGGCACCCGCTTGACATCGGGCCGCAGGCCGAGCGCCGCCGCCAGCCGGGCATCGATGGAGGGTGCGGCGATGCCGGTCACCGACGTGAACATGATCATGTCTACGTCGGTCGGCTCCAGTTCGGCCGCGTCCAGGGCGGCCTTCACACTCTCGAGCCCCAGGTCCACGGCGACCGAGACGAAGGCGTCGTTGGCGGCGCCGAAGCCGTTGAGCTTCCCATACTGCTCGATGGGCAGGGCGAGATTGCGGTAGTCCACCCGGGCACTGCGGTGCAGGCGGTCGAGGAGGCGCCGGTCGGTGTTCTCCGGCAGCAACTCGCGGGCGGCCATGTCGGTGAGCTCGGACTGTGGGTATCGGTGGGGAGGGAAAGCACAACGAACTGCGGCGATACGGGTCATGCGTTCTCCCTCGGCAGCCGACAACTCTCGCTCCGACGCTTCCCGTCCAAATGGTCATCTAAGCCACGCATGGCGTGGGAATTCTCGGCGGCGATCGCCCGGTCTACGATCACCTTGTGACTGACCCCGACACCGCGGCCGCCGCCGTCGTACGCGATGGGCCGGGGCGACCGGCCGTCGGGCTGGTGCGCGCGTGCCATCCCGGCCCGACCGCGGCCGTGACCGCTCTGGTCACCGCGCTGGCCGTGGCCAGCGGGCGCGACGCGGTCGGGTGCGTGCTTGCGGGCGCGGCCGTGCTGACGGGGCAGCTCTCGATCGGCTGGTGCAACGACGCGGTCGACGCCGAGCGGGACGCGGCGGCCGGGCGTGCGGGCAAGCCCGTCGCGGGCGGCGCGGTGAGCGCGCGTGCCGTCTGGATCGCCGCACTTGTGGCGCTGGCCTCCTGCGTGCCGCTGTCGCTGGCCTCCGGCTGGCGGGCGGGCGCGCTGCACCTCACGGGGGTGCTGGCTGCCTGGGGGTACGACTTCGGGCTGAAGGCGACACTTCTGTCGTGGGTGCCCTACGCCGTGGGGTTCGGCGTGCTGCCGGCCTTCGTGACACTGGGCCTGCCCGGTGAACCGTGGCCCGCGTGGTGGGCGGTCCTGGCCGCCGCGCTGCTCGGTGTGGGCGCGCACCTGGCCAACGTGCTGCCGGACATCGCGGGCGACCTGGACACCGGCGTACGCGGCTGGCCGCAGCGCATGGGCGCCACCCGCGTACGGCTCCTGGTGCCCGTGCCGCTGCTGGCCGCCACCTGCCTGCTCGTCTTCGGCCCCGGAGGCGCCGCCCCCGGCGTGGCGGGCTGGCTGGCCGTAGCCGCCGCCTCGGCCCTCGCGGCCACGGGGCTGCTCCTGGCCACCCGGTCCTCACGGGTGCCGTTCGTCACCGCCGTCGCCGTGGCGGCCGTGGACGTGATCCTCCTGGTCGCCGGCGGGGCCTCGCTCACCGCGTAACCCACATCGCCCCACGCCCGCTCACCGCGTAACCCACATCGCCCTCACGCCCTCACGCCCGCTCACCGCGTAACCCACATCGCCCTCACGCCCTCACGCCCGCTCACCGCGTAACCGCATGGCCCCACTCCCCGCTCACCGCCCAGCGCGCAAGGATCCGCGCAGCCACCTCATCCCCACGGCCAGCGCGAGCGGCGCGGGCACCGTCCCGGCCCCGAGCCCAACCTCCACCAGCAGGTCGAACACCTCCTTGCGGCGCACGGAGGTCTCGATCGCCGCGTCGATGAAACCGGGGAACTGGGCCAGCCGGGCCAGCACGTCGGTGGTGCGCAGGTGTCTTCCGAGCGCCCTGCGCAGCTTGCCCCGATACAGCGCCAGCGGATCGCCCGGCGACTCCACCGCCGCCTCGCCGGCCAGCCGCCCGGACAGCAGCGCGTAGTAGATGCCCTCGCCGGTAAGCGGGTTGATCAGCCCCGCGGCGTCACCGGCGAGCAGGACCCGTCCAGCGCCGGGCATCGGCCGCCCGGTCGAGAGCGGCAGATGGTGGGCGCGCAGATCGCGGGCGGGCCGGTCGGGCAGCAACTCGGCGAGCCTGCCGTGCAGCACCTGACGTCCGGGCGCCCCCGCCGCGCGCAGCCGGGGCAGCAGCATGCCGAAGCCGACATTCGCGGTGCCGTCGCCGATGGGGAACGACCACGCGTAGGCCGGCCAGCCCGCTTTCTGCATGGCGATGAGCTGGACATCGTCCTCCTCGGGCACGTCGGCGTAGCCGCGCACGGCGATGGCGGTGTGCTTCTCGGCGGCGGCGGCCAGGCCGATCAGGCGGCGCACGACCGAGCCGGCGCCGTCGGCGGCCACCACCGTACGGGCCCGCAGCCGCCCGTCGATGACCACCCCGGACCCGTCGAAGACGAGATCCTTGACGCGGTGGCGGCGTACCTCGACGCCCCTGGCCCGCGCGGCGGCCACCAGGCGAGCGTCGAACACCCGGCGCGGCACCACGTGATTGGGCCGCGCGGCCTCGGCGGAGACCCGCACCCCACCCGGTGAGACCACGGTCAGGCGGGGAGTGGGCCGGTAGTCGTCGATGAGCGCCGGCAGCCCCAGCAGGGCCAGTTCGTCGCGCCCGTGGGCGGCGATGCCGTCGCCGCACGGCTTGTCACGGGGAAAGTCGGCCCTGTCCAGCAGGAGCACGCGCAGCTCCGGGCGTAGTTGCGTGGCCCGCAGCGCCGCCGCCGAGCCCGCCGGTCCCGCTCCCACGATCGCCACGTCCCACATGTCGTCCATGCGAGTTCTGTCCCACTGCACGCACGACCGGAAACTCATGCGGCGACTGACCGCTGCCGCGAATGTCGCCGTCGCGGCGAAAGGCTGTTCTAGTTGAGCGTTCGGGAAGGCTCTTCCCCCAGCACATCCGTACTCTCCCGAAATGCCAGTCGATGCGGCACGCACACCTCATGTGCCTTACCCGTCCCGCCGCTCAGCCGCTCGGCCAGCAGGTCCACCGCCGACTGCGCGATCAGCGCCTTGTCGGGCGCCACGGTCGACAGCGTGGGCGTGGCGAACCGGCCGTCCTGGATGTCGTCGAACCCCATCACCATGACCTCGCCCGGCACCTCGCACCCCCGCTTGAGCAGCGTCCGCAGGGCGCCCAGCGCGAGCGTGTCGTTGAAGCAGAAGACCGCGTCCGGCGCGCCGGAGTCGAGCAGGCGGCTCATGGCCTCGGCGCCGTCGGCGCGCCCCCAGCGTGCGACCGGCGCGACCAGTGACGGGTCGGCGGGGACGCCGGCTTCGGCGAGCGCCTGCTGGTAGCCCTTCAACCGCAGGCGGCCCGTCGCGGCGACGGCCGTGCGCTGCACGCCGATGGCGGCGATCCTGCGCCTGCCGCGCTCGGCCAGGTGCAGGGTGGCCGCCCGCGCGGCGGCCACGTTGTCGATGCCGACGTGATCGTAGGGCGAGCGGCCCATCCCGATGCGCTCCCCGAGCAGCACCATCGGCGTACGCTCGTCGCGCCCGGCCAGGTCCTTGCCCGTGAGCGCGAGCGGGCTGAACAGCAGCCCGTCGATGAGGTGGTCGCGGATCCCGGAGATCACCACGCGTTCCTTGGTCCGGTCGCCCTGGGTCTGGTCGATGAGCACGGTCCAGCCTCGCCGGTCGGCCGCCTCGATGACGTGCGTGGCCAGTTCGGCGAAGTAGGGGTTGTCCAGGTCGGGCACCGCCAGCGCGACCACACCGGAGCGGCCCGCGCGCAGGCTGCGCGCCGACAGGTTCGGCCGGTAGGAGAGCTCGGCTATGGCCGCCGCCACCCGGGCGCGTGTCTCGTCACTGACATGCGGATAGTCGTTGACCACGTTGGACACGGTCTTGATCGACACCCCGGCCAGCTCGGCGACGTCCTTCAGCCTCGGCCGCACCATGCCCCCTCGCCCCCTTCGCCGTCGGAACCCTATCTGGTTTACAACGATGTAACGAACTGGCGCCAGACAATTTACAACGTTGGAACCAACGTTGTAGAACGTCCGTAACCTCACTGGCAGGAGTGATCTGGCATGTCCCTCGATAATCTCTCCAGGCGGCACGCACTGGGCCTGGGCCTCGGTGCGCTGGTCATCGGCGCCGCGGGCTGCGGCGGAGGCGGCGGCGGTCCCAAGCAGGCGCAGGCGCCGGCGACCACGGCGGCGCCCACCGCATACGCCGGGCCCTCGGTCTCGCTGAAGTTCTGGAACGGCTTCACCGGCGGCGACGGCCCGGTCATGAAGAAGCTGGTGGACCAGTTCAACGCCGAGCACCAGAACATCAAGGTGTCGATGAACGTCTACAAGTGGGAGGACTACTACGCGAAGGTCCCCGCGGCCGTGTCCGCAGGTCAAGGCCCTGACCTCGGCATCATGCACGTCGACAGCGTCGCCACCAACGCGGCACGTCAGGTGGTCCTGCCCCTTGACGACGTGGCCAACGCGCTCAGCCTCACCGAGGCGGACTTCTCCCCGCCGGTCTGGAAGGCCGGCGTCTACAAGGGCGCGCGCTACTCGATCCCGCTCGACGTGCACCCGCTCGGCTTCTTCTACAACAAGACGGTCATGAAGCAGGCCGGGCTCGACCCGGAGCAGCCGCCCAAGACCGGCGAGGAGTACATGGCGGCGCTGGAGACGCTGAAGAAGGCGGGCATCCAGGGGCACTGGGCCACGCCGTTCCCGTTCACCGGAAGCATGCAGTTCGGGTCGCTGCTCTACCAGAACGGCGGCCAGCACTTCGCCGACGACGCCAGCGTCTCGCGCTTCGCCGAGGACCCCGGCGTGCAGGCCCTGACCTGGCTCGTCGACCTCGTCAACAAGGGCTACAGCCCCAAGAACGTCGGCCAGGACGCCGACTTCATCGCCCTGCAGAACGGCAAGGCCGCCTTCAACTGGAACGGCATCTGGTCCATCAACACCCTCAAGGAGATCAAGAACCTGGAGTGGGGTGTCGCGCCGCTCCCGCAGATCGGGGCGAAGCCGGCGGCGTGGGCGGGCTCGCACCAGTTCGTGGTGTTCAAGCAGCGTACGCCCGACCAGAACAAGCTGACCGCGGCCAAGGTGTTCATCAACTGGATCAGCGGCCACTCGCTGGAGTGGGCCAAGGGCGGCCAGGTGCCGGCCCGCAAGTCGATCCGCGACAGCGCGGAGTTCGCGGCGCTGAAGGAGCAGGCCACGATCGGCACCCAGATCGACTACCTGTACTTCCCGCCGTCGGCGGCGGGCATCGGGGACGCCTTCGCGGCCGTCGACCAGGCGATCAACGCGGCGATCCTGCTCAAGAAGAGCCCCAAGGACGCGCTCACGGAGGCCGCCGCCAAGGCCGACAAGATACTCGAGGCCAACCGGAAGAAGTACGGCGCCTGATGGTCGCGATCTCGGCGAAGAGGGCGGCGGAGGAGACGCCGGGGCGGGAGGTGCGCGTTCCCCGATCGGGCAAGGCGACGCCGTACCTGTTCCTGGCGCCGTACCTGATCCTGTTCTCCGTGTTCGTGCTGGCCCCGGCCCTGTTCGGGATCTGGGTGAGCCTGCACGACTGGGACTACATGCTCGAAGGCAAGCCGTTCGTCGGCCTGGACAACTACACCGCGCTGTTCGACGCCCAGTCGCCCGTCTACGGCGACTTCTGGATGTCGATGCGGGCGACCGGGATCTTCACCGTGTTCAGCGTGCCGTTCCTGGTCGTGCTGCCGCTCGGGGTGGCGTTGCTGCTCAACCGGCCCTTCCGGGGCAGGACGTTCTTCCGGGGGCTGTTCTTCGCGCCGTTCGTGCTGGGCGTGGCGGTGGTGTGCCTGATGTGGCGGCTGCTGCTCGACCCGAACCTCGGCCTGGTCGCCTGGATACTCGGCACGCCGATCCCCTGGACCACCGCCACGCCGTGGGCCTGGATCGCGCTGGTCGGGGTGACGGTCTGGTGGACGCTCGGGTTCAACGCGGTGATCTACCTGGCCGGGATGCAGGACATCCCGCGCGAGCTGTACGACGCGGCGAAGGTGGACGGCGCGGGCCGGTGGGGCGAGTTCGTCCACGTCACGCTGCCGGGGCTGCGGCCCGTCGCGCTGTTCGTGGTGACGACGACGATCCTGGCCTCGGCGAACATGTTCGGGCAGTCGTACCTGCTGACCCAGGGGGCGCCGGGCGGGGAGACGCGGACAGCGATCATGTACATGCTCCAGCAGGGGCTCAGGGAGTACAAGATGGGCAGCGCCTCGGCCATGAGCTACCTGCTCACGCTGCTGCTGATCCTGGTCAGCGTGGTCAACTTCCGGCTGTTCAGGACTCGGTCATGAAGCGCTACACGGGCCTGCTGGCCCTCACCGTGCTGTTCGTGGGCCCGCTGGTGTGGGCCTTGGGCGTGTCGTTCAAGACGCAGACCGAGGCCACGCGGGTGCCCCCCACACTGCTGCCCGCCGAGCCGACGACGTCCGCGTACGGGACGGTCTTCCAGGGCACCACGGACACGCCGGTGCTGCGCTGGTTCGCCAACAGTCTCGTCGCCGCCACAGGGCACATGCTGCTGGTACTCGTGGTGTCGTCGCTGGCCGCGTACGCGCTGGCCAGGCTGGAGTTCCCCGGCAAGAAGCTGATGTTCGGGATGATCGTCGGCACGCTGCTGGTGCCGGGGTTCGTCTTCCTCATCCCGCAGTTCCTGATCGTCGACCAGCTCGGCTGGCTGGACAGTCTCACGGCGCTCATCGTGCCGGGGGCGGCGGGCGCGTTCGGGGTGTTCTTCCTGCGGCAGTTCTTCGTCGGGCTGCCGCGTGAGCTGGACGAGGCCGCGCTGATGGAGGGCGCCAACCACTGGCACATCTTCTGGCGGATCACGCTGCCGCTGTCGCGGCCCGCGCTGGCCACGCTGGCCGTGCTGAGCTTCCTGTCCAACTGGAACGACTTCATCTGGCCGATCTACGTGATCTTCAGTCCCGAGTACTTCACGCTGCCGCCGGGCCTGTCGATCCTCCAGGGCGCGTACACGATCCACTATCCGGTGATCATGGCGGGCGCGGTGCTGGCCAGCATCCCCGTCCTGATCCTCTTCAGTCTGACCCAGCGGTACGTCATCGAAGGCATCTCTCGTAGCGGCCTGAAAGGCTGACATATGTACTTGGCTGCCATTGCCACGCTGATCCTCTCCCTCTTCACCAATCCGGTGTCCGGCTCCTTCTCCGACACGTTCGCCGACCCGTCGGTGATCCGCGGGCAGGACGGCTACTGGTACTCCTACGGCACCTCGGACCCGCTGCGCGAGGGCGAGAAGGTCCTGCACAACCTGCCGATCGCCCGCTCCGGCGACCTGGTCAACTGGACCTACGTGGGCGACGCGTTCGGGCCGGACAACCTGCCGTCGTACGCGGCGCCGGGCAGTCTGTTCTGGGCCCCGGACATCCGGTACCTCGACGGCCGATACGTCATGTACTTCACCGTCACCGACACCGCCACCACGCCCGCCAACTGGGACTACTCGATCGGCGCCGCCACGGCACCCACGCCGACCGGGCCATGGACGCACATCGACGCCCCGGTCGTCGCCCCGCGTCCCTCGGGCAACTCGTACTGGAACACGATCGACCCCTCGCAGTTCACCGACGTGGACGGGCGCAAGTACCTGTACTTCGGCGGGTTCTTCGGCGGCCTGTGGGTGAGCGAGCTGTCCGCCGACGGGCTGCACGCCACCGGGCAGCCGCAGCAGGTCGCGATCGACAACAAGTTCGAGGGCGCGTACGTGGTGCGCCATGACGGCTACTACTACCTGCTCGGCTCCTCGGCGAACTGCTGCGCCGGGCCGACCACCGGCTACTCGGTGCTGGCCGGGCGCTCGACCAGCCCGCGCGGGCCGTTCGTCGACCGCGAGGGCGTGCCGCTGCTGGCCTCGCGCGCCGGTGGCACTCCTGTCCTGGACCAGAACGGCAACCGCTTCATCGGCACCGGCCACCACGCCCAGCTCACCGACCTTTCCGGTCAGGACTGGATGCTCTACCACGCCATCGATCGAAGCGACCCGTTCCTGGACGAGCCGTACGGGATCAACGAGCGGCCCATGCTGCTGGACCGGCTGGACTGGATCGACGGCTGGCCGACCGTACGGGCGGGGGCCGGGCCTTCCGAGCGGTCGCGGGAGACGCCGGTGACCCGCGGGGTCGTGGACGATCGGTTCGCGGGCGATCTGTCGGGCTGGCGGAACACGGCCGGCTGGACCGTACAGGAGGGACATCTCCGTGGCCAGGGCACGCTCATCAGCCGCAAGTCGCTCGGCGGGGACGTCCGCGTCGAGACCGACCTGAAGACGGACAAGTCCGCCGGGATTCGCATCGGCGGCACGACCGCGGTCGTTTCGCGCGACGGGTTGACGCTGACCTCGGGCGGCGCGTCCCGTACGGTGGCGCTGCCGGGAGGGGCCGCGAGCTGGCACAACCTGGCCGTCACCGTCAAGGGACGGACGATCACCGCCGAGGTGACCGAGGCCCGGCTCCGTGACCCGCAGGCGAGCGTCACCGTCACCGGCAGCGCGAACGGCCCGATCGGGCTGGTCGCCGACGGGGGCGCCGACTTCGACAACGTCTCCGCCGCCCCGCTGTTCAAGGCCGTCACCAAGGCGGCGCCGACGCCGCGTACGGGCAGGCTGCTGGACGCCGACGAGTTCACCGGGCCGCTCGACCCCCGCTGGACCTGGGTGCGGCAGGACGCCGCGGCCACGATCGAGCAGGGCGTGCTGCGCTGGCCCGTCCAGGGCACCGACCTGGTCGGGACCGGCAACAAGGCGTCGGTGCTGCTGCGCGAGGCCCCCAAGGGCGACTACGTCGTGGAGACCAAGGTCACGCTCGACCTGGGCGAGGACGCCATACGCAACTACCAGCAGGCCGGGCTGGTCGCCTACGCCTCCGACGACGACTTCGCCCGCCTGTCCCAGGTCGCCATCTGGAACACCCGCCAGGTCGAGTACGGCCGCGAGCTGACCTTCGCCGGCCGCCTGTCCTACGGCGGCAACATCGTCGGCCCGCCCGCCAAAACCACCTGGCTTCGGCTGGCGCACCACGTGGACCCGGCCAACGGGGAGCACGAGTTCCGCGCCGGATCCAGCCGCGACGGCAAGACCTGGACCTGGGGCGGCGTGTGGACCTTCCCCAAGGACGCGGCCGTGCGCATCGGCCTGGTCGCCCACGGAGGGGCCCAGCCGGCCGTCAACGCCGACTTCGACTACGTACGCGTCTACCGAGGAGCCTGACCTGTGCCGCAAGCACACCTGACCCTTGACCCCTCTTTCCGCATCGCCCCCGTCAACCGGCGCCTGTTCGGCTCGTTCGTCGAGCACATGGGCCGGTGTGTCTACACCGGCATCTACGAACCGGGCCACCCGGCGGCGGACGACAACGGCTTCCGCACCGACGTGCTGGAGCTGGCCCGCGAGATGGGCGTGAGCGTGGTTCGCTACCCGGGAGGCAACTTCGTCTCCGGCTACCGCTGGGAGGACGGCGTCGGCCCCGATCGGCCCTCCCGGCTGGACCTGGCCTGGCGGCAGATCGAGACGAACGCGTTCGGGCTCAACGAGTTCATGACCTGGACCCGGGCCGCTGAGGTGGAGCCGATGATGGCCGTCAACCTCGGCACCCGGGGCATCCAGGAGGCCTGTGACCTGCTCGAATACACCAACCACCGCTCGGGTACGCAGTGGTCGGACCTGCGGGTCAAACACGGAGTGACCAACCCGTACGGGATCAAGCTCTGGTGTCTCGGCAACGAGATGGACGGACCCTGGCAGATCGGCCACAAGACCGCGCACGAGTACGGACGGCTCGCGAACGAGACAGCCAAGGCCATGCGGCTCGTCGACCCCGACATCGAGCTGGTGCTGTCCGGCAGCTCCAACAGCGGGATGCCGACGTTCGGCGCGTGGGAGGCCACCGTGCTCGAACACGCCTACGACGCGGTCGACTACCTGTCGCTGCACAACTACTACGAGGAGAACGGCGACCTGCCCGGCTTCCTCTGCAGCGCCGTGGACATGGATCGCTACATCTCGGCCATCGTGGCCACGGCCGACCACATCGGGGCGAAGCTCCGGCGCAAGAAGAAGATCAACCTGTCCTTCGACGAGTGGAACGTCTGGAACCAGAGCCGGTTCACCGGGCGCGAGCGCTCGCCGTTCCAGGAGGCGCCGGAGCTGATCGAGGACACCTTCACCGCCGCCGACGCCGTGGTGGTGGGGGACTTCCTGATCACCCTGCTGCGGCACGCCGACCGGGTGAGCATCGCCTGCCAGGCGCAGCTGGCCAACATCATCGCGCCGATCAGGACCGAGCCCGGCGGCCCGGCCTGGCGTCAGACGATCTTCCACCCGTTCGCGCTGACGGCCCGGCACGCGCGCGGCACCGTGCTGCGGGTGGAGCCGTCCGGGCCGCTCCTGGAGACCGAACGGTACGGCGAGGCGCCCGCGCTGTCGGCGGTGGCCACCGTCGACGGGTCCCAGGTGGCGCTGTTCGCCGTCAACCGGTCACCCGACCAGGACCTCGACCTCACCGCCCGGCTCCCGGCGGCGGTCCGGCCGGTGTCGGCCTCGGTGATCGCCGCCGGGGACGACCCGCACCGGGTGGAGGCCCTTCCGCGGCCGCTGACCGTACAGGCCGACGGTGACCGGCTGACGGCGCGGCTGCCCGCCGCCTCGTGGACGATGATTCTTGCGGAGTGCGAAAATCTGCGCGATCCTCAATAATTTGTCGTCCGGAGGCAGTCGCCCTATGTCGGGAAGTCCGCCGGCCTGAGCGCCCGGGCGACGATCCGCACGTCCCCGATCCAGCCGTAGAAGCCCTGCCCGTACTGGAGGGCGAACTGGGTGCCCCCGATCACGAAGGTCGATGACCCGGTTGGGATCGATCGCGTTTCGGTTTCCCTCCTCGGCCGTGCGGGTCAGTCGACGGACAGCCGGATCGCGGTCCAGGACACTGGCGGCAGGCTTGCCCGCAAGATGCCGTCGGTGACGTCCGCGTCCTTCGCTGGGCCGGGGACGACGCGGTCGGGGTCGTCCATGGTGTTCGTGGCATACAGGTCCTCGTCGGCGAGGGTGTACGACTCCGACACCCGCAGGCCCGGGCGGAAGTCGGCCAGTGAGACCGCCAGGTCGATGCCGTCGGTGAGGTGCCGGTTCACGACGAAGACCGTGACGTCGCCGGTCTCGGCGTCGTGGGTGGCCACGGCGTCGAGGACGGGCACCGAACCGTACCGGGCGGTCGGGTAGCTGGGCGCCTGTGTCTCTATACGCAGCACTTCGCCGCGGGCGAGGCGGGAGGTCAGTGCGAACGGGTGGAAGATCGTCTGCCGCCACGTGGGACCGCCGGGCTCGGTGCGGATCGGGGCGATGACGTTGACCAGCTGGGCCTGGCAGGCGGCGGTCACTCGATCGCTGTGCCGCAGCAGTGAGATCAGCAGGTTGCCCACCACCACGGCGTCGACAACGTTGTAGCAGTCCTCGATGACCCGGGGGGCGACCTGCCACTCGGTCTCCTGTGTGGCTTGGAAGGTGCTTTGGTACCAGACGTTCCATTCGTCGAAGGAGATCTTGAGCTGCTTGGAGCTCTTCAGCTTGGCGCCGACGCTGTCGGCAGTGGCGGCGACGCTGTTGATGAAGTGGTCCATGTCGACCGCCGAGGCGAGGAAGCTGCCCAGGTCACCGTCGATCGGTTCGTAGTAGGCGTGCGCCGAGATGTAGTCGACCGCGTCGTAGGTCAGCTCGAGGACCTCTGCCTCCCAGGCGGCGAAGGTCGGCATGGAGGAGCTGGAGCTGCCGCAGGCCACCAGTTCCAGCCACGGCTCGGCGCTGCGCAGTGCCCGGGCCGTCTCCATGGCGAGCCGGCCGTACTCTCGGGCGGTCTTGTGCCCGGTCTGCCAGGGGCCGTCGAGTTCGTTGCCGAGGCAGAACATGGTCACACCGTACGGTTCCGCGGATCCGTTGGCTTGGCGCATGAGTGCCAGGCGGGTCCGGTCGGGATGGTTGAGATATTCCTGTACGTCCAGGGCCTCCTGCACGCCGCGGGTACCGAGGTTGACCGCGTACATGATCTCGACGTCGGCCTTGCGCGCCCAGCGCATGAACTCGTCGATGCCGACCTCGTTCGTCTCCAGGCTGTGCCAGGCCAGGTCGCGCCGTACGGGCCGGTCCGCGACCGGGCCGACGCCGTCTTCCCAGCGGTAGCCCGAGACGAAGTTGCCGCCGGGGTAGCGCACGAGCGAGACGCCGAGTTCGCGGGTCAGTGCGAGCACGTCGGCACGGAAGCCGTCGGCGTCCGCGGTGGGGTGTGAAGGTTCGTAGATGCCGGTGTAAACGCATCTGCCCATGTGCTCGACGAAGGAGCCGAAGGTGCGGCGGGAAACCGGTGCGATGGTGAAGGCGGGGTTGAGGGTGAGGGTCGCGGAAAGCACAGATCTCCCAGAGATCGAGGGGATGTGGTCATGAGTGGCGTCGGGCGGGAGGTTCACTTGAGGCTGCCTACGGTCAGCCCGCCCTGCCAGTGCTTCTGCAGGGTGAGAAAGGTGATGATGAGCGGGATGACGGACACCAGGGAGCCGATGATGATCAGGCTCCAGAGCGACTGACCGCCGCCGTTGTTCGAGCTGGCCAGCTGCGACCACAGGCCGATGCCCACGGTGAGCGGGTACAGCTTCGCGTCGGACAGCATCGTCAGCGGCAGGAAGTAGTTGTTCCAGGTGGAGACGACCGACAGCAGCAGCACGGTCACGACCGCGGGCCGCATCAGCGGCAGCGCCACCTGGAAGAAGGTACGCAGTTCCCCCGCACCGTCGATGTGGGCCGCGTCGAGCAGGTCGTCGGGCACGGACGCCGCGGTGTAGACGCGCATGAGGTAGACGCCGAACGGGCTGAGCAGCGAGGGCAGAATGACCGCCCACACCGTGTCGGTCAGCCCGGCGTTGGACATCATGACGAACGTCGGGATCACCAGGGCGGTCAGCGGCACCATGACCGAGCCGAGCACCAGCGCGAAGACGACGTTGCGCCCACGGAACCTGTACTTGGCGAATCCGTATCCGCCCAGCACCGAGATGATCGTCGCACCGATCCCGCCGGCCAGCGCGTACAGCACCGAGTTGCCCAGCCAGCGCAGGTATTCGCCGTTGTTGAAGGTGAACAGGTCCCGCAGGTTGTCGAACAGGTGGAAGCCGTTGAACCACAGGGCGCCCGTACCGGAGAACAGCCCTTCGGCGTTCTTGGTGCTGGCGACGATGAGCCACCAGACCGGGACGAGAAAGTAGCAGACCAGGGCCAGCATGAGCAGCTTCGCCAAGACGTGGCGGGGACGTCGCCCGCGCCCGGTGGACACACGGCGGGGACTCGACCCGCGCGTGGTGGATGCGGTGCTCACGTGAAGATGCTCCCTCGCTTGCGGGTGAAGAACATGAAGATCGCGACCGCCACGAAGACGACGATTCCCAACGCGAAGGAGATCGCCGAGGCATAGTTGAACTGGGCGTAGGTAAAGGCCAGGTTGAAGGCGTAGATGTTGGGTGTGAAGTCCGGCGTCACCGAGCCGTTGGCGATCGGCCCGAGCGCTTGAGGCTCGGTGAAGAACTGCAGGGTGCCGATCAGCGAGAAGATCAGGATGAGCGCGAACGCCGACGACACCATCGGGACCTTGATGCGCAGCGCGATCTGCAGGCTGGTGGCGCCATCGATCCGGGCCGCCTCGTAGATCGAGGAGTCGATGCCCTTCAAGGCGGCGTAGATGATGACCATGTAATAGCCGGACCACTGCCAGGTGACGACGTTGAGCAGGCCGTAGAAGATGTTGCCCTGGCTGAGCATGAACGGCGCCTGGGTGTTGAACAGCGAGAAGATCTGCTCGAGCGGCCCGAAGCTCGGGCTGTAGAGGAAGCCCCACATCAGTGCGCCGATCACCGCGGGCACCGCGTACGGCAGGAAGATCATCAGGCGGGAGAAGCGGGCGAGCCGGCCGGTGATTTCGTCGAAGAGGAGTGCCGCCGCCAGCGCGACGATCATTTGCAGCGGGATGACCACGAGGCTGAACCGCAGCACCAGCCACAGTCCCGTGAGGAAGGACGGGTCGGTGAACGCGCGGATGTAGTTGTCGATGCCCGCGAAGGCGGTCCCGGTGGCGAGTCCCTTGGTGTAAAGACTCAGGTAGCCCGCGTAGAGCAGCGGCGCTATCAGGAAGACCAGGAACACCACCAGGAACGGCAGGATGAACAGCCAGCCGACGGCACCACGCCGCGCCAATCGGCGGCCTGGTGGCGCCGAGGCGGCTCGGTGCCGCGTGCCGGTGCTTGCGCGTAGCGGTGTGGGTGGTGTCGATCGGGTGAGGGCCATGGCGGTTCGCGTCTCTCTTTGCGGCGTCGTCGCGTCACGAGCGAGGATCGGGCGACCGCCGACTGCGGAGGAGCAGAGCAGCGGGCGCCCGTCCGGTCGGCGGATCACTGAACGATGAAGCCCTGGCTCTTGGCGTACTTGACCATGATGTCCTGGAGCTCGGTCGCCGCCTGGTCGCCGGTGGTCTTGCCGCTGTTGATCTTCACGATCTGCGCCTGGAGCTGGGCGTAGTAGTAGACCGTGAAGGGGCTGTACGTGGCGCCCTGGTAGGCGTCCCCCGCGGGGAGGTAGATGTCCTTGTTCGCCGTCTGGCCGTTGAAGAACTCGACCTTGTTGTTGATGAAAGCGTCGGACTTCAGCACGCTCTGGTTCAGCGGGAAGATGGTCTGCGTCTTCCAGCCGTCGGTCAGCGACGCGTCATCGGCGTAGAGGCCCGTCGCGACCTTGGCCGCGGCCTTCTTGTCCGCGGCCTGCGAGGTCACCGCGAAGGCGGAGCCGCCCCAGTTCACCGAGACCGGCGCGTTGACATCCCACTGAGGCAGCCGCGCCACGGCGAACTTGCCCTTCGACGCGCCGCTGCCCACGCCGGCTCCGGTCAGGTATCCGGGGGCCCAGGCCGCGGAGATGTATGTCGCGTACTTGCCGTTGACGACACCGGCGATGTAGTCGGTGGTGAACTGGTCCGCAGTGCCGACCAGCTTCTTGCCGACCAGGTCGGCCCAGTAGTTCAGCACGTCCTTGGTGGCCTGGTCGTCGAGCTTGATGGTGATGTTCTGCTTGTTCGCCAGGTCGTAGGTGAACGGCTTGGCGCCCTTCTGGATCATCAGGGCGGTCACCACGGCCGGCACGTTGCTGCCGAGATCGCCGAAGAGCGGACCGCCCGCGGCCTTCACCTTCGCGGCGGCCTCGGCGTAGTCGGCCCAGGTCTTCGGCGGCGTCTTGATCCCGTACTTCTCGAAGACGTCCGTGCGGTAGATCATCGCCATCGGGCCGCCGTCGACCGGTATCGCGTACACGGCTTCGCCCTGCGAGACGTCCTTCCAGGCGCCGTCGCTGAAGTTGGCCTTCACCTCGTTGGCGCCATAGGCGCTGATGTCGACCAGGGCGTCCTGGATCTCGAAGCCGACCAACTGGTCGCTCTCCAGCATGATGACGTCGGGCGCGCCCTTCTTCGCCGCGATCGCGGTCTGGAACTTGGCGTACTGGGCGGCGCCCTGACCAGCGTTCGTCCAGCAAACCTGCACGTCGGTGTGCGCGTTGTTGAAGTTGTCGACGACCTTGGCCATGTTGGGGTACCAGGCCCAGACCGTGACGCGGGCGGCATCCGGGCGGACGATCTTGTTGGTGCAGTTCGTCGGCTTGGCCTTGGCGGCGGTGTCACCGCCGTCTCCACCGCTTCCGCAGGCGGCCGCGCCAAGGGCGATGGACGAGATGGACATCGTGACCACAAGACGTCGAAGCGCCATCTTGTTCCTAAAGCTCAATGTTCCGGCCTTCCTGGGTGAACTTGCCGGCCTGCGATCCGCGCGGCGGTGCGCACACGATCCCTGCACGCTCGCCTACGGGCGCACTCGGTCGGGAACAATCCGGAGGACCGTGGCCGTCGATGCCACCGGACAGGTTCTCGGCGGATGGAGGATGCAATGTCGCGCTCGCGCGGCGGATGACGCGGGGAGGGGAAGCTCCCACGCTGGGCAAGCTGTGTTGTATGTTGGCATTTGCAGCGCTGCAAAGGACTATGCACTGACCCTCCGGCTCTGGCAAGAGGCAATATCTCCGAAATATGATCGTTACATCAGGGCACATGAGTGCCCCCTACACTCAGGAGGAACCTCGTGCGGGACGCCACGCTGCGTGACGTTGCCGAGCTCGCCGGGGTCTCGCCCCGCACGGTCTCGAACGTGGTCAACGGCTACGCCCACGTGACGGCGGCCACCCGGGAGAAGGTCGAGCGCGCCATCGCCGAACTCGGCTACCGGCCGAACGTGCTCGCCCGCAACCTCGCCAACGGCCGCTCCGGTCAGATCGCGGTCGTCGTGCCGTACCTGGACACCCCGTACTTCGCCGAACTCTTACAGGCCATCATTCCGGCCGCGCGCAAGAGCGGCTACAACGTCCTCATCGACCAGACGGACGGCGACCGGCAGCACGAGGGCGAGCTCATCAGGCGCGGCTCCCGAGGCTTCCTGTTCGACGGCATGATCATCAGCCCGCTCGGCCTGTCCCAGCAGGACCTGTCCGTGCGCGACCTGTCGTTGCCCCTGGTCGTGCTCGGCGAACGGGTCTGCGACGGCACGTTCGACCACATCGGAATCGACGACGTCGCCGCCTCGCAGGATGCCGTCTCACATCTGATCTCACTCGGCCGCAAACGCATCGCGGCCATCGGCGACCAGCCGTACGCGACCGGCGAAGCGGCCCAGTTGCGCACGCGCGGCTTTCACAACGCGCACGCCGCAGCCGGGCTGCCGGTCGACGAGTCACTGATCATCAGAACCCCCCGGTTCAACCGGGCCGACGGCGCGACCGCGATGGCCGCACTCCTTGACCGCGATGACCCGCCCGACGCGGTGTTCTGCTACAGCGACCTGGTTGCCTCCGGCGCCATCCACACCATCCTGGAGCGCGGGCTGCGCGTTCCCGAGGACATCGCCATCATCGGCTACGACGACATCGAGGACGGCCGCTACAGCCACCCCACGATCAGCACGATCTCCCCCGACAAAACCGCCATCGCCCAACTGGCGGTTGAGCGACTGATCATGCGGATCAGCGGCCCCCAGCCGGTTGCCGGCGTCGAGCTGCTCGCCAAGCACCGGCTGATCCCCCGCCAGAGCACCCTCGGGCGCAGCTAGGAAAGCCCATGCCTCGAGAGCGCAAGAAGATCCGCCAGGACGTGTCGAGATGCCGGGGCACTGGCGGCCAGTTGCTCGGCGATCGGCCCGGGCAGCGGCCCGAGCTGCCGCGACGCCGCGTCCGCGCTCACCCGGCGCTCGCCGAAGTCCAGGGCGCGCCACGTCCGATGGTCTCTGCCCCAGCCGTGCACCAGGAGCAGCGCGGGCCCATCGTGGCCCCGGATCTCAACGTGCGGCTTCATACCGGATCTGCTCGAAGCGCGCCGTGCAGCCCTCGCCCGCCAGGTCCTGCACCCAGAACCCGGCGAACGCGCCGGTGAAGCCGAAAGCCCGCATCTGGCCGTCGATGCGCTCGTCGGCATGCTCGTCCGACAGGATCGTCGCGTCCAGCTCGGGGCCGTGGTTGAAGCGCACGACCGGCCCGTCGAACTCCACGCGCAGCCTGACCTCGCCTGCCACGGGGCCGAGCAGGTGCTCGGTGCGGGCGCCCCGGTCGCTGCTGGTCAGCACGAGCCCATGGGTGGTCACCGCGAGATAGAACCAGTTACGCGAGTTGTAGTACGCGGCGATGCCGGCGGACTGATGGACGGTGCCCGGCTCGAACCGCATGACCGCCTCCAGCGAGCACTTCTGGGCGGTGACTCGGTGGGCGACCAGGCTCGGGGCGCGCAATCCGTACGGCGACTGACCGCCGTGCACGGTGAGGCCGTCGTGGTCGGCGGTCAGCCAGTCCGGCGAGGGGGGCCGGCGCAGCGTGCTCCAGTCCTGCTCCAGCCCGTTCCAGCCGTCGGCCGCCGGCCACGGATGGGCGGGCAGCGCGGGCGCAACCACCTCCACGGCGGGCACGCCGCCCGCCACGCGCGGCCAGCCGTCCACCCACTCCACACGCTGCAGCGCGCTCTCGCGGCCGAGCACGCAGGTGCGGTTGTGGTACGGGCGGCCGACGAGGTGGGCGAGGTACCACTCCCCCGTCTGCGTCTCGACGAGGCAGCCGTGGCCCGCCTTCTGCAGCTCCAGGCTCGGGTCGTGGCGCGAGGTGAGCATCGGCCCGGCCGGGTCCTCCTCGTACGGCCCCGCCATCGAACGGGAACGCAGCACCGTGACGCCGTGCTCGTACCCCGTGCCTCCCTCGGCCACCATCAGGTAGTACCAGCCGTCGATCTTGTACAGGTGCGGCCCCTCGGTGATGTTGCGGTTGGGCAGGATCAGCTCGGGTTCGCCGCCTTCGAGGGGCTGCAGTTCGATCCCGGCGAACCCGCGTCCGGGGCGGGAGTCGAAGACCATGTTGAGCAGCCAGCTCCGGCCGTCCTCATGGTAGAGGGAGGCGTCGAAGCCGCGGCCGGGCAGCCGGACCGGGTCGGACCACGGCCCCTCGATCGAGGACGCGGTGACCAGGTAGTTGGCGATGTCCTTGTAGCCGAGGGCGTAGTTGTCCATCACGCCGTAGACCAGGTGGAACAGCCCGTCGTGGTAGGTCAGGTCGGGCGCCCAGACGCCACCGGAGTCCGGCACGCCGGACAGGTCGAGCCGCCCGCGCTCGGTCAGGATGCCGCCGAGCGGCCGCCAGTTCACCAGGTCGCGGGAGTGGTGGACGCGTACGCCGGGATACCACTCGAAGGTCGAGGTGGCCAGGTAGTAATCCTCCCCTACCCGCACGATCGACGGGTCGGGGTGGAAGCCGGGAAGGACGGGATTGCGGATCAAGCTCATTCCTCCGAGAAAAGCACGACTGTGCTGAGCGGTTCTACCTCGATCGGGCCGCCGAGGCGAATCCGGCGGCCGGTGACCAGGTCACGCGCGTAGCCGGGGCCAGTGGTGTACAGCCGCCTGGAACGATCTTCGGAGGTGTTCATGCCTATGAGATAGCGGCCATACGAGCAGCGGTAGAACTGCGCCCTGCCGACGAACAGCTTCTCGACACCGGGAAAGTCCACGCCGAGGGCCGGGTCGGGCACGTCGGCCGGGTACGGGCCGACCTTGAGCACCTCACCGGCGAAGGCCTGGTGCAGCTCGGGGCCGGGAGGCGGGAAGCCGCCGGGCGGGATGTGGGAGGCGGCCGGGTCGTTGATGGCGAAGTTGAAGCAGAGCCAGTCCCGCTCGGTCCAGGTTTCGCCGGTCGGGGTGACGGAGCACTGCTGGCGGAGGGTGGCGATGCGGTGGGTGTCCGGGGTGATGTGGTGCACCCGCGCCAGGTCGTTCACCGCCTGCCTGGCTCGCCAATAGAGCGAGGCGTAGAGGATCTCCTTGCCGTTCTTGATCGCGACGACGCCGTTCTCCTCGTCGGAGAAGACGAAGCCGGGCGCGTCCCAGTCCATCGGGAAGGACCGCGGCCCCTCCGTACGCGCGTCGAAGGCGGGCCAGTCCCGCTGGAGCAGGCGCAGGGCGACCACCCCGACCCGCGACCAAGAGTGGTCCCGCAGCAGGTCAAGGCTGCTGAGGAACTGGTTGTCGGCGACCATGCGCTTGCCGTGGCCGACGATGGCGGGGTCATCGAAGACTGCGGAGGCCATGAGCGGGTGGCCGTCCCAGTCCACCCGCTGGGCGTAGGTGACGATGCCGGGATAGTGGTCGTCACGCCAGCCGACCGCCGCCTCCAGGCGCAGGGTACGGTAGCCGTCGTTGTCGACCTCGGGGTAGCGGAAGACCGCGCGCGCGTTGATCATCTTGACCAGCTGCGCCTCGAGCTCGGGATCCTTGACGCCGTCGAAGCGGGTGACCGCCTCGTACAGCTGCACCAGCCAGCAGGTGACCTCACCGTAACTGCCGACGTAGCCCAGCTCTTTGGTCAGTCCCTTCCGCGTAGCCTGATAGAAGTGCTCGCCCAGCGGCTTGCCGGGGGTTCCTGAGACGTCCTCCCTGCCGAGGAAGGGCTTGAGACCGACGGCCTGGTGGATGTAGTCGCGGGCCTTCTCCTCGGTGATCGGCGCCTTGTCCGGATTTATCAGCATCAGGCCGCGGTTGCAGCGGTAGATGCCCAGCGCACAGATCTGCACCTGGTTGCTGTAGTGCGGCATGTGCTGTCGCCAGTACGCGATCGACTCGGTCATCATCTTCGTGTACGCGTCGCGCCGGACCGGCAGATCCCCCTGGTCCGGCTCGGTGGCACCCTCCAGCGGGGTGACCTCGACGTCGTCGAACCAGGCGGTGCCGCCGCCCTGGACCCGCACGTCCAGCCGGAGCTCGGTGGCGGTGGCCGGGGTGGTGAGCTCGGCGGTGATCTGCGTCCAGTCGTCGGTGCCGGAGGGTGCGTAGAACTTGTTGTCAGTGCCGACGATCTTCCCAGCGGAGTCGTAGAAGAGGACGTCGAGGTAGGCGCCGGGGGCGGCGACATTCTCGGTCTTGACCCAGACGCCGTAGCGGTGCTTGCCCTGGCCGATCAGCGTGCGGTTCTGGGAGGTGCTCCACCCGGCGGCCGCGCCCACTTCGGCGACGACCTTGACGGAGCGGGAGCCGCTGCGCTTGACGGTGTCGTCCCAGAGCCAGGTGGCCGTACCGGCCCAGCGGGTGGTGGTCCAGGAGGCGGGCGCCGTGCCGCCGCGTTCGAAGCCGGGATTGGGCGCGCCCACGGTCCTGGCTCCGATCTTCCGCTCCAGCCGGTCGCCCAGCACGTCCTTGAGCAGGACCAGCACGTGGCCCACCTTACCGAAGCCCTCCCACTGCTGGTCGGAGGCGGTCAGCACGGCCGGGTCCGTGCGCCACTTGGTGTAGCGGGCGTCGATGGCGCCCAGCACCTGGTCGATGGCGTCGGGATTCTGGTAGGCGGGACTGTCGGGATAGAAGTACCCTTCGGCCAGGCTGAGGTAGGCCCAGGAGTCCATGGAGGCGGCGCTGCCGTCCAGCCAGCCGCCGTGCTCCTTGAGCACCCTGGCCTTGATCGTCTCCAAGATCTCGGGTCCCAGCTCGGGGCGGACGGCCGCCTCGGGCGCGGGGCCCTGGATGCCGTCTCCGGGGAAATACGGCTCCTTGTGCGTGTAGACGCGGTAGAAGGGGCGGGTCGGCCTGGTCAGCGCGCGGTAGAACTCCGCGGCGTTCTGCCCGTAACCCCAGACCCGGCCCATGGCCCGGATCTCCAGCGTGACCCGCTCCTTGTCCTTGGTCATCGCCTCGGGCAGCGGCAGGGTGTGGTAATGGAAACGCCCCGGCGAGTGGGCGTCCAGGCTGAGGATGTCCAGCGGGTCGACCGCGCCCAGATGGTAGTGGCCGACCTGCTTGCCCTCGGCGAATAACTGCAGCCGCGACTGGTCGGCCTCGGTCGGGGCGCGGTCGCCGCCCCAGAGCTTGATGGTCACGTACGTGGTGCCATCCGGCACGCACTTGACGGTGCAGGCGACGGTGCCGCCCCAGGCACTCGCGGGAGTCTGGGGGTTGAGCACACGGGCGCTCTGGCCCAGTTCCCCCGCCACCACGTCGGACCCCGTCGGGGTGACGGCGTGGGCGGCCTCCGACGCCGCGTCGCCGAAGATCACCACATCCAACGGCCGACCGGTGCGGGCGGCCGCGACCGCGGGCCCGGTCAGCAGGTTCCAGCTCGCGGCGGCCGCGACGCCGGTGCCGGTCGCGCGCAGCAGGGCACGCCGGGACAGCTCAGGCTTCATGGGGGGTGCCTCTCTCCTATGTCCGGCAGCCCGAGCCGCCGTCCTGGTGTGCTCTGTCGCCGCTTACTGACCCTTGAGATACGCGTCGGCCTGCTTGGCCATCTCCGCCTGGAGCTTGGCCAGACCCGCCCTGTCCAGCGCCTTCTTCAACTTGTCCAGGCCCTGGTCGACGTCCACCGCGCCGATGAACAGCGGGTTGGCGAACTGCGTCATGGCGGCGGTGACCTGGGCGTTCTCCCGCTTCACCGGCTCAGGGTCGGGGACGAAGCTGGCGTATGGGTCGATGGTGAAGTTGTCGATGTCCTGCGCCCAGTCGAACCACTTGGCCTCGGACTCGGTCATCTCCTTGATCCGGCGCTCCAGCTTGGCCCGCCAGGCGAGGCCGAAGCCGGGGAAGGTGTAGGTGGACACCTTCTCGTACTTGTCGTCGCCGACGGGGTTCCAGTCCTTGCCGGGAATGCCGTAGTTGAGCAGGTCGTGGTTCTCCTTGATCGACGCCCAGTCCTGCAGCTGCATGGCCTTCTCGTTGCTCTGGCCCTTGGCGTTGAGCACGACGAAGTTGTCGCTCTGGAAGGTCTGGTACGGCTTGGCGTTCTCGCCGCCCTTGAGCGGCATCACGTTCGCGATCATCGCGCCGGGGACATTCTTGGTCAGCTCGGGCAGGGCCGCGGAGGACAGGCCGTCGGTCATGGCCCAGGTGGTGGCGACGCGGCCGGCCTTGAACTGGGAGTCCAGCGCCTTGGAGTCGAGGGTGAGCGCGTTCTTGTTGAACAGCCCGTCCTGGTAGTACTTGCGGACCAGGCGCAGCGCGTCCATCATGCCCGGGGCCTCCCAGAACGGGAGCGGGTGGGACGAGCCGGTCTGCTTGCCGTCGGCGGCCAGCACGAAGTTGAGCGACTCGCCGGTGAAGGAGGCGAGGCTCATGGTGGGGTTCTCCCACATGTAGGGGTTGAGCCAGCCCACCGGGTTCCACGCCACCAGCAGCTTGGGCATGCGGGAGGTCAGCCCGATCGGGATGATGTCCTTGTTCTTCTGCTTGACGTCGTACCAGAACTTCTCCAGCCCCGCGAAATCCGTGATGTCGCTCATGCCGTACTTGTCGGCAAGGTCCTGGCGGATGCTGAAGTGGTGGAAACGAGCGACCGAGTTGATCTGGGGCAGGCCGTAGAGTTTGCCGCTCCACCGGTTCAACTCGATGATCTTCGGGTCGATCGTGGCGGTCAGATTGGGGTACTTGCCGCCGGCCAGCAGGCTGCTCAGTTCGACGATCGAGCCGCTCGCCGCCAGCTGGGTCATGTTGAGCCAGCGCGCCTGCAGCGCGGTGTCGAACTTCTCCCCCGCGGTGAACTTCAGCAGCGCCTGCTGGCCGTAGCTGGTCCACGGGATGAACTGCGGTTTGATGGTGAAGCCCAGGTCGGCCTGGAGCTTCTTGTTGACCTCGGCCAGCACGGCGTCCCAGCCGGCCGGCAGGTCGCCGGGCAGCAGCAGGCTCAAGGCGAGCGCGCCGCCGGCCTGGTTGCCGGCGGCCTTCGGCTGGGAGGAGCAGGCGGCGAGCAAGGCGGCTACGGACAGGCCGCCGCCGGCGGCCAGCAGGCCGCGCCGGGACATGGTGGGGTTGGACATGGTGACTCCAGAAGGTGGGGGGAGCGGAATCAGCCCTTGGTGGCGCCGAGGGTGATGCCCTTGACGAAGTAGCGCTGGGCGAAGGGGTAGGCGAGCAGGATCGGCCCGATGGCGACGGTGGTCAGGGCCAGCCGGAGCTGGTAGACGGGAGTGGCCGTCTCGGCCAGCTGCGGCAGCATCTGCGTGAACGAGATGTTGGAGATGAGGTTCTGCAGCACCAGCGGCAGCGGGAACTTGTGCACGTCGTCGATGAACAGCAGCGCCATGAACCAGTCGTTCCAGTAGTGCACGGCGTAGAACAGGCCCACGACGGCCAGGATCGGCTTGGACAGCGGCAACGCGATCGTGAAGAACATGCGCAGCTCGCCCGCGCCGTCGATCTTGGCCGATTCGAAGATCGACTCCGGCAGCTGCCGGAAGGCGCTGACCTGGACGAAGACCAGGAAGGGCATGACCAGCAGCGGCAGGATGACCGAGAAGTAGCTGTTCTGCAGGTGCAGATACTGCGTCACCAGCAGGTAGAGGGGGACGAGGCCGCCGGAGAACAGCATCGGCAGGTAGGAGAAGACGGTCAGCGGCCGGCTGATGCCGGGCACCCGGCGGGCGATCACCCAGCTCAGGCCCGAGGTCACCGCCAGGGACAGCGCCGAGCCCACCACGGTGATGAAGACACTGGCGAGGTAGGCGTCCAGCACCGCTGGACCCGTGAAGATCATTTCATAGGCGGTGAGATCGAAATCGACCGGGAAAAGGCTGTATCCGGTCGTGGCCAGCTCGGACTCGCTGGTGAACGATCCCGAGATGATCAGCCAGAAGGGGATGGCACAGCACAGCACGGCCAGGCCGACGCCGATGATGCTGAAGACGGTGAACGGTTCCAGCTTTCTGCCGCTCATAGGATGCTGGTCTCCTTGGAGTACTTGCGCTGGATCAGCACCGCGATCACCACGAGGATGAAGCCGACGACCGACTGGAACAGGCCGATCGCGGCGGTGGTGCCGAAGTCGCCGAGCTGACGCAGGGCGCGGAAGACGAAGGTGTCGATGACATCGGTGTTCTCGAACAGCGTGCCGTTGTCGCCGATGATCGCGTAGATGGTGCCGAAGTCGCCGTAGAAGATCCGGCCGACCCCCAGCACCAGCAGCACCGCGGCGGTGGGCTTGAGCAGCGGCAAGGTGATGCGCCAGGCCATCTGGGCCCGCGAGGCTCCGTCGATCATCCCGGCCTCGTAGACCTCCTCGGGGATGCCGGTGATCGCGGCCAGGAAGATGACGCTGAGGTAGCCGCCGAGCTGCCAGACCTTCACCACGGTGAGGATCCACGGCCACGGCCCCGGCTCGGTGTACCAGTCCACCGTGGGCAGTCCGAAGCCGGTCATGGCGTCGTTGACCGCTCCTCCCCCGCCGGAGGCCCCGGCGAGCAGGACCTGCAGGATGATGCTGATCACGACCGGGGAGACGAAGTAGGGGAAGAAGACCACGGACTGGGAGGCCCGTTTGAAGAAGGTGCCGCGGATCTCGTTCAGCATGATCGCCAGAACGATCCCGGCGGCGAGCGTCGCGCCCAGGAACAGCACGTTGAGGAAGAGCGTGTTGAACAGGATCCGCGCCGCGTCCCCGGACTCCAGGAAGTAGGCGAAGTTCGCCAGCCCGTTCCACGGGCTGCCGAAGATCCCCAGGTTGACGTCGAACTCCTTGAACGCCACCACCAGCCCGGCCATCGGCAGGTAGTTGAAGACCAGGAAGAAGACGACTGCCGGCAGCGCGAGCAGCCCGACCGACCAGCTCGTCCGGCCCGTCACCTTGCCACGTGTACGGCGTCCGCGTGCGGGCGGCCCGGAAGGCGGACTCGTCCGAGACTCATGCCTCGTCTTTAGCGTGCTCATCACCTAAGTCCCGTCTGAGGGGCAGCAGCTGACTCTCAAAGTGCGATAGAAACCGGTCGCTGCGAACGCTACGACTGAGTGACGTCTACCTACAAGGCCGCGTTACAGATACGTTACAAATGGGTCGCTGCCCTGCTGCAACGCCATCCGTTGACCGAAAGCGACCGTACCTCTAGCGTAGAAACCGATGTCTATCGAATGGAGGGCCTACCCCGTGTCCCCACGCCCGAAGGCGCTGTTCGCCATGCGCGAGGAACACCTCGCACTGCTCTTCCCCGCGCCCTTGCTGCGGCGGCTGGACACACTGGCCGACATCGACGTGACACTGGTCGCCGAGCGCTTCGACGATCCGCGGGTGGACCTGGCCGACACCGAGATCCTCATCACCGGCTGGGGCTGCCCGCCGCTGGACGAGGCGGTGCTGGCCGCCGCCCCCCGCCTGCGGGCCGTGCTGCACGCCGCCGGCTCGGTCAAGGGCCTGGTCGCCCCCGCCGGCTGGGAACGCGGCCTGCTGGTCTCCTCGGCGGCCGCGGCCAACGCCGTCCCGGTCGCGGAGTACACTGTCGGCACGATCTTGTTGGCGGGCAAGGGGGTCTTCGCTCTGGGCGAGCGCTACCGGCGCGAACGCGGCTTCACTCTGGCCAAGATCGAGCCGCTGGTCGGCAACAACGGCCGCAGGGTCGGCATCGTGGGCGCCTCACAAATCGGGCGCCGGGTGATCGAACTGCTGGCGCCGTACGATCTGGACCTGTGCCTCTACGACCCGTACACCCGGGTTCCCGGAGTGCGGCGAGCCTCGCTCGAGGAGGTGCTGCGCCGCAGCGACATCGTCAGCCTGCACGCGCCCGCCACCCCGGAGACCCGGCACATGCTGGATCGCACCCGGCTGGCGCTGATGCCGGACGGCGCGGTGCTGATCAACACCGCCCGTGGATCGCTGGTCGACACCGACGCGCTGGTCGCCGAGCTGAAGTCCGGGCGGCTGTCGGCGATCCTCGACGTCACCGACCCTGAGCCGCTGCCGCCCGCCTCGCCCCTGTTCGACCTGCCGAACGTCTTTCTCACTCCACACATCGCCGGCTCGCACGGCAACGAGGTGGCCCGCATGGGGACCTTGGTCCTGGACGAGCTGGAACGCCTGAGCGCGGGGCAGCCTCTGGCGCACCGGGTGACCGCTGACGACCTGGACCGGGTGGCTTGATGAATGCCGATCGGGCCACCGTCCGCGACGTGGCCGCCCGGGCCGGGGTCTCCCCCTCCACGGTGTCCCGGGTGATCAAGGGGGACTACCCGGTCGCCCAGTCCACCAGGACACGGGTGCTGCGGGCCATGCGGGAGCTGGACTACGTGCTCAACGTGCACGCCCGCGCCCTGTCCGGGGCCAGCACCAAGATGGTGGCGTTCGTGCTGGACGACGTCACCGGCCCGTCCTTCGCCTACGTCGCCAAGGGCGTGGAGCAGCAGGCCACCGCCGAGGGACGCCTGTGCATGGTGTGCGCCACGAACGGCGACCCCGCCCGGGAGCTGGCCGTGGTCGAGGCCATGCGTGAGCAGCGCGCCGACGCGGTCATCCTGGTCGGCGGCGGCACGCTGGACGACGCCTACCGCGAACGCATGTCCCACTTCGCCCACGCCCTGGACAAGGCCGGCTCCCGGCTCGTGCTGTGCGGGCGGCCGCCACTGGGCGACGACGTGCCCACCACCGTGGTCGAGTACGACAACGAGGGCGGCGCCTATGCCATGACCAGCCACCTGCTCTCCCAGGGACACCGGCACATCGCCCTGATCGGCGCCGACCACCCCGGCCAGGCGAGCACGACCAAGCTCGACCGGGTGCGCGGGTTCGTCCGGGCCCACGAGTCGTTCGGGGTGCCCTACGACCCGGATCTGATCGTCCCGGCGGGCTTCGGCCGCGCCGACGGACACACCGCCGCCCGCCGGCTGATCACCCTCGGCGCGCAGTTCACCGCCGTCTTCGCCGCCACCGACATGGTCGCCATCGGCGTGCTCGCCGCACTGCGCGAGGCCGGGCTACGCGTGCCCGAAGACGTGTCGCTGGCCGGCTACGACGACATCCCGTTCGCCGCCGACCTCTCCCCCGGCCTCACCACCGTACGCATCCCCACCGAAGAGCTGGGCAGGACCGCGGTCAGGCTCGCGCTCGACCGCCGGCAATCCCAGCACGTCGTCCTGGGCACCCACATCGTGGTCCGAGGCTCGGTCGGGCCCGCCACCCCGCGCTGACCGTACGATCTTCCGCTGAGACCGGCCGTCAGGACGGTGGGTCCTCGGAGGCGGGCATCGTGAAGAATCTCAGGAACACCGGCCGCGCTCCCGGTGACGCGTCCTCCTGCGCGCGGCCGAATCTGGACAGCAGTTCCATGTACGCCTCGAAGAACTCGTCGAGTTCTTCCCGGGTCAGGTGAGTGAGCCCGCGCGAGGCCTTCGCCCACTCGCCGTACCGCCGATGGTCCCTGAAGAAGCGCCGGGCGAGTTCGAGCTCCTGGTCGACCTTGAACTCGGTGATCTCGTCGAGGAGCTTCTGTGACTCCTCGTCCATCTCACCCGCCGGGGGCCACCTCAGGTCGGCGCTGATCTGCCGCCACCAGCGCTCCTTTCCGTTCGACCGCTCGGGGATCTCCTCGATGAACCCGTTGCGCTCCAGCTGGCGCAGGTGATAGCTGAGCGTCCCGGTGTTCTCACCGAGCGCCCGGCCGAGCGTGGTGGACGTGGCCGGGCCGTGGATGCCGAGATGTCGCAGGATCCGCTGTCGCAGCGGATGGCCGAGCGCCTTGTGCGCACCTGGATCACTGAGCTGCCGGATCGACGGTCTGTTCGCCACGCAGCGAGCCTACCGCCCCTCGCTTCCATATTGCAGAATTTTCGCTGCAGCATTTCTTCTGCAATACTCCATCGCCGTGACCCCGATGCCGCGACAAGGGGACACACAGGACACGAGCTCGAGGAGTGACCGAGGATGACATCAGACGAGCACGTATCGAGACGGCGCTCACTCGTTGCCGGGCTTCTGGCCCTGGGCGTGCTCCTGCTGATCGCCATCGGCGCGATCAGGGACATCACCCCCACCGCGGTGAGCCCGGCCACCGCCCCGGTCCGGGAATTCAGCGCGCAGCGGGCCTTCGCCCAGGTCGAGCGCTTCGCCGTCAAACCCCACCCCGTCGGCACGGCCGAGCACACCCGGGTCCGCGACTACCTGGTCGGTGAGTTGCGGCGGCTGGGCCTGCGGCCCGAGGTGCAGGAGGCGGTGGGCGTCTCACCTATCGACGAGCAGGGCGACCCCGTCACCGCCGGGCGCGTCTTCAACATCGTCACCGTGATACCCGGGACCGCTCCCACGGGCCGGGTCTTCGTCACCGCCCACTACGACTCGGTCCCCGAGGGACCGGGCGCCAACGACGACGGGGCCGGTACGGCGAGCGCGATCGAGACGGCCAGGGCGCTGGTCGCGGACGGCACACGGTTGCGCAACGACGTCGTGTTCCTCATCACCGACGCCGAAGAGGCCGGGCTGCTGGGTTCGGAGGCGTTCGTCAAAGAACACCCGCTCGCACAGGGGCGGAGCGTGGTGCTCAACAACGAGGCGCGCGGGGCCAAGGGGCCGGTGCTGATGTTCCGGAGCACGGAGTCGAACGCCGGCCTGATCTCCATGTTCGGATCGGCGGCGCCCATGCCCGTGGCCGACTCCGTGTACGCCGAGTTGATGAAACTGCTCAACAACGACACCGACTTCACCGCCTTCAAACCCGGCGGGATGGCCGTGCTGGACTCCGCCTACGCCAACGCGGGGACGCTGTACCACAGCGTTCTCGACGACCCCGCGCACGTCGATCTCGCGGCACTGCAGCAGATGGGCGACAACACGCTGGCGCTCGTGCGCGCGTTCGGCGGCACCGACCTGGCGCGGCTGACCACCGGGAACGACCTGGTCTACTTCAACCTCCCGCCCGGCCTGCTGGTTCGCTATCCGACCTGGGCGGCCTGCCTGCTGGGCGCCGTCGCCCTGCTGGCGGCACTGACACTGATCTTCCTGGCCCGCCGCCGGGGCGTGGTCACGTTGCGGCGCACGCTCCTCGGCACCGCGCTCGCCCTGATCCCGATCGGAGCCGGGGTCGGCGTCGGCGTCTTCTTCTGGGACCTGCTCAAGATGATCCGGCCCGAACTCAGCGGAACCGCCACCACGACGCCGTATCGGCCGGAGTTGTTGTGGCTCGCCGTACTGATGCTCGCGAGCACGATCCTCATCGCCTGGTACGCGCTGCTGCGCCGTCGCGTCGGCACCGCCGAACTGGCGCTGGGCATGCTGACCTGGGCGGCCCTGATCGGCTTCGGACTCGGCATCGTGTCGCCCGGAGCGTCGCACCTGGCCGCCTGGCCCGCCTTGGGGGCGGCGCTGGGCGGGCTGGCCGCACTCCGCTGCCCGCCGCGGTGGCGCGTCCTGACTCTCGCCGCCGCTCTCGTACCGGGCGCCCTGATCCTGCTGCCCAGCGCGTGGAGCACTCTGCCGACCGGCCTGCAGTACGCGGGCTACGCCCCCATGCCGCTGATGATCCTGTTCGGCGGCCTCCTGCTGCCGCTGATCGAGGTGGTCTGGCCGCGCAGGCGGTCCCCGCTGATCCCGCTGATCGCGCTGGTCGTCTCCATCGCCCTGGTGGCGGCGGGGCTGCTGGTCGAGCCGATCGACAAGGAGCACCCACGGCGAACCAGCCTGGCGTACGGCCTCGACGCGGACACCGGCAAGGCCGTCTGGCTGACCTCGAAGGCGCCCGACCAGTGGGCCCGGCGCTATGGCGGGACCGTCGCGGCCGGCCGGCCGCCGGCGGAGCCGTGGGGCGCGTCCAAGCTCATCAGCCCGGCGAAGGCCGCCGCGCTACAGGCGCCCTCGCTGCGGGTGCTCGCGGACACGACCCAGCAGGGCGTACGGACCCTGCGCGTCCGGATCCACTCCGAGCGCGGAGCGGACACGGTCGGCCTGCGGGTGGACGGGGACACCGCGACGGTGCGTTCGCTGACCGTCGAGGGCCGCTCCATAACGGTCGATCCGGCGGGCTTCGTCTTCCACGCCCCGGGACCGGCGGGTGTCGAGGCGTCGCTGACCGTCAAGGCTCCCGGCGGCAAGATCCGGCTGCGGGTCACCGATGTGAGCCGGAATCCCCGTGAGATGTCCGCACTTCCGGGCTTCATCGCCCCACCGGGCTGGCTGTTCCTCGGCGACACCAAGATCTCCGTCACCAAGGCCTACGCCATGTGACGACGCGGACGAGATCTAGACACTGCGGTGCGGAT
Source organism: Nonomuraea sp. NPDC050680 (assembly GCF_040654555.1). Lineage (NCBI taxonomy): Bacteria > Bacillati > Actinomycetota > Actinomycetes > Streptosporangiales > Streptosporangiaceae > Nonomuraea > Nonomuraea sp. NPDC050680. The sequence goes on from NZ_JBFAIF010000001.1 coordinate 699,219, forward strand.
CAGAGGCGGACAGCGTCAGCGAGTGAACTTGGCGACGGCGGCGGGGGTGACCGGAGTGAAGAAGTTGACGAGGTTGCCGTCCGGGTCGCGGAACAGCAGCGACCGGTTGCCCCAGGGCATCGTGGTGGGCTCGGCGACGACGTCGGTGACGAATTCGGTCAGGTTCTGGTGCACGCGGTCCACGTCGTCGACGAGGAACTCGATGATCACGCTGTGGTTGTCGGCCGGGCGGGCGGACCCGGCAGCGAACAGCGGAACCGTGCGGGTGCCGGCGATCGCCAGCGTGGCGCTGGAGGTCTTGAGCTCGGCGAAGTCCTCGGTGGACCAGGCCGCCCGTACCCCGGTGACCTTCTCGTAGAACTCGACGAGGCGGGCGACATCACCGGTGATGATGCGGATCGAAACGAAGTCCATGACGTTCCTCCTTTAGTCGTGGTGCCTTGGCGCTTCACACGCTACGACCAATACTGGACAGAATCGGTCCACTATCGGACGTAGGCTCGCAGACATGTCCCGACCTACCGGCCGCGTGCTCACCCTCCTGGAACTGCTGCAGTCCGGCGGCACCCGGACGATGGCCGAACTCGCCGACCGGCTCGGGGTCGACGGCCGCACCGTGCGGCGCTACGTCGACCAGCTCATCGACCTCGGCATACCCATCGAGGCGGTGCGTGGCCGCTACGGCGGGTACCGTCTCGGCCGCGGCTACTGTCTGCCGCCGCTCATGCTCAACGACGACGAGGCGCTGGCCGTGCTGCTCGGCCTGATCGCCGGTCGGCGTACGGGGTTGGCGACGGCGACCGACACCGCGAGCGAGACGGCGGCGGCCAAGATCCGGCGGGTGCTTCCCGAACGTCTCACCCGCGGGCTCGACACGGTCCTGGAATCGCTCGCCTTCACCAAGCCGGCCGGCGAGCCGGTCACCCCGGACGCCGGGACCCTGCTCACCATCGCCGACGCGGTACGCCACCGCCGTCCCGTCTCGATCAGGTACACCGATCGGGACGGCCGGCGCAGCGACCGCACGCTACACCCGTACGGGATCGTCAACCACTCGGGCCGCTGGTACGTCACCGGCGCGGACCCCTCGATCAGCGAGAACCGGACCTTCCGCCTCGACCGCGTCACCGACGCCAGAACCCTGCCCGGCTCCTTCGAGGTACCCGCCGGACCGGACCCGGCGCAGCGGGTCCTGTCGGGGTTCGCCACGGCCTCCTACCGGTACGAGGTGACCTTGCGGATACACGGGACGGTCGAGCAGATCCGCGCTCGCCTTCCCGCGAGCCTCGCGAGCGTGGCGGAGATCTCCCCCACCGCGGACCAGGATCCGGCGGCCGAGCGTTGGCTGCGCGTCGAGCTACGGGCCGAACGGCTCGACTGGTTGCCCGCGGTGCTCGCCGCGCTGGACCGGCCGTTCGTCATCGAGCGTCCCGGCGAACTACGCGACCTTGTCGTCGCGCTCGCCGACCGGCTCGCGTCCCACGCCCGCCGAACCTGACAGCCCGGACCGTGGCCGGCCACGAGCCCCGCGTGGATCGCCCGAACGCCGCGGCTGCCGATCGGTTGCGTTGGTCACCCCACTGGATGCAGGGCCGCGAACCAGCGGCCTTGCTCCTGCCAGCTCTCGGCGAGGTCGAAGCCGCTGGATTCGGCGAGCCGGCCGATGTCGTCGGCCGACACCACGGCCCAGGCGAACCAGTCCCCCGCGATGTCGGCACGGCGCAGGCGGACGCGGTCGACCCGGCTGGTCACGCCCGGGGGTTCGACCTCGGCGACGACCTCGCCGCCCGGCCGTACCAGCTCGCGCACCCGGCGCAGCAGGACGCGTGGATGTCCGCCGATGCCGATGTTGCCGTCGGCGAGCAGCGCGGTCTGCCAGCTTCCCGTCCGGGGGATCACGTCGAAGACGCTTCGGAGCAGCGCGTATCCGCCCGCTCGCCGGGTCAGGTGTACGGCGCGCGGCGCGATGTCGATGCCGAGAGCGTGTACGCCCCGATGGCTCAACGCGACAGTCAGCCGGCCGGGACCCGACCCGATGTCGAGCGTGGGGCCCGTACACCGGCTCAGCATCGCCTCGTCCCCGTCGATCGGCTCGAACCAACTGGCCACGTTCAGCGGCCGGCGTGTCCCGTCGGCGTGCTCGACCTCGACGGTGGCGCCGGACAGTGCCTCGGCGTAGATCTCGCCCATCATCGGCGCGCACCCGCCTCGGCCGGCGGTGCGACCCTGGCCGACGGCGTCAGCTGGGCCGAGGGCGTCAGCTGGGCCGATGGTGTCACCCCTGCCAGCGGCGCCACCTCGGCCAGTGTCGCCGCGAAGCGGGAGGCGGGAGCTTCGGCGGCGACGTGGAAGGCGTCGGCCGCGGTGTCGATGTCGGTCAGCTCTGGCAGCTGCCGAACGCTCAGGCCGGCTTCCGCGAGCCGGTCGAGCTGGGCGCGGCCGGTGTACGGCTGGGACATGGGCACGCCGAGGAGCAGGCGGGGATCGGGCCGGCGCAGGCCGAGCAGCCAGAAGCCGCCGTCGGAGGCCGGGCCGTAGACCGCGTCGTGCCCGGCCAGGGCGCTGGTGGCCGCGCGCAGCAGGGCCGGGCTGACCTGCGGGGTGTCCATGCCGATGAGCACGACCGGCTCGGGGCGAAGCCGGTAGGTATCGGTGAAGGCGGCGGCCAGGCGCTCGTCCAAGCCGTTCCCGCGCTGCGGGATGACCACGAAGCCGTCGGGCAGCCAGTTGCCGGGCAGTCCGTCCAGGGCCAGGACACGTTGGGTGGCGGGCGCCCGTGCCACGGTGGTCAGGCTGTCTTCCAGCGACGCCTCGGCCAGGCGGGCCGCCTGGCCCGGGGTGAACGGTGGCGTCAGGCGGGTCTTGACACGGCCCGCGACGGGTTCCTTGGCGATGACCACGAGCTGCGCCGCCCCTGGAGTGATCTTCATGGTCCGACAGTAGAGCCGGTGACCTGGGGCGACTCTTACGGGGTTGTTACGGGTGCCCGGCTCTTACGCTGTCTCTTACGGGGTTGTTACGGGTGGCCGTGGCGGCGGTCCCCAGCGGGCCAGGGGTGACACGCTCGGTTCGTGAGCAGACACACGGCGTTCGCCGGCGCGACGCTTGTCGCCCTGGTGCTCGTCCTGATCAGGATGGCGTTGGGCAGGCCCGGCCTGCTCGGCTGGTACCTGCTGGCATGGGGGCTGTTCGCGGCCGCCTTCTGGTGGGCGCGCAAGGTGCCGAAGCGGGAGCTGACCCTGCTGGTCGTGGCGGGCGGCATCGTGGTGACCGCCACCGGCCTGGTCGCGCCGCCGAGCACGAGCACCGACTCCTTCCGGTACGCGTGGGACGGCCGGGTGCAGGCAGCCGGGCACTCGCCGTACGACTACGCGCCGGCCGATCCGGCGCTCGGCCCGCTGCGCGACGACTGGCTCTTCCCCGATGACTGCGCGGCGCCCGACCGCGCCCGCGTGGCGGAGGGAGTCTGCACGCGCATCAACCGGCCGCTCGTGCACACCATCTACCCGCCGCTGGCCGAGGGCTACTTCCGGCTGGTGCACTGGTTGTCGCCGGACGGGGCACGGCACAAGCCGTACCAGGTGGGTGGCGCGCTGATGGCGATCGCGGTGCTGCTGGCACTGCTGCGATGGATCGGCGTCAGACAGGCGGCGTGCTGGGCGTGGTGCCCGGCCGTGCCCGCGGAGGCGGTCAACAACGCGCACGTCGACATGCTGGGCGTCCTGCTGGTGGTGCTCGCCTTCTGCGTGGTCCGGGGCAGAGGAGCGCTGCTCGGCGCCGGGATCGCGGCCAAGCTGCTGCCGGCCGTCACGCTTCCCGGCGCGCTGTCCGGGGTGTTGCGCGACGGCGTCGCCTGGCGGCGTGTCCTGGCCATTGTGCTGCCCGCCGGGGCCGTCGTCGTGCTGGCCTATCTGCCGTACGTGCTCGCCTCGCGCGCTTCCGTGCTGGGCTACCTGTTCGGCTACCTCCAGGAGGAGGGCTACGAGGCGCCGTCGGCGAGAGCGCGGTACGGGGTGTTGCGGCTGGTCATGCCGGATTCTTGGACGCCGTTCGCCGCCATCGCCGTCCTGGCGCTGGTGATCTGGCTGGTGCTACGCCATGGCGACCCGGACCGCCCGTGGGCGGGGGCGCTGCTGGTCAGCGGTTCGCTCCTGCTGCTGCTCACCCCGGCCTACTCCTGGTACGCGCTCCTGGTCGTCGCGCTGGCCGCCATGGACGGGCGATGGGAGTGGCTGGGCGTGGCGCTGGCAGGCGCGGTCACCTACCAGTTCGGCCCGTCCACCCTGGCCTATGCCCTGGCCACGGTGGCGGTCGTCGCGGGCTGGGCCGTACGACAGAGGCGTGCGACCCGGACCCTCGAGGAGGCAGGAGCACGATAATGTTCATCCAGACGCTCTCGGCCAGGTTCACCAGCCGCCTGAGGTCGGAGCAGGTGTCGGCCAGGCTGGGCATGTGGCTGGGGATCAGCTTCACGCTCGCCTTCGCGACGGGGCTGTTCAGCCACTTCACCCAGCATCCGCCCCCCTGGCTGCTGTGGCCGTCGCGGCCGGTCAACCTGTACCGCGTCACGCAGGGCCTGCACGTCATCGGCGGCATCGCCACGGTGCCGCTGCTCCTGGCGAAACTGTGGGCCGTCTACCCGAAGTTGTGGCAGTGGCCGCCGCTGCGCTCGGCGGGCCACGCGGCCGAGCGGCTGTTCGTCCTGCTCCTCGTGGCGGGGGCGCTGTTCCAGCTCGTCACCGGGCTGATGAACATCGCCTACGACTACGCCTGGCCGTTCGGATTCATCCAGGCGCACTACTGGACGGCTTTCATCGTCTACGGCGCGCTCGTCGTCCACGTCGTCAACGAGTGGGCCAAGCTCCGGCGACACTTGTGGACCAGGGTTCAGGACCCTGACCGCCGTCGCTTCCTGTACACGATCGCCGCCGCCTGCGGCGTGGCCGCCCTGGTCACCGCGGGCGAGACCGTCGCCCCGCTGGACCGGCTGGCCGTACTGGCGCCGCGCAACCCGCGCATCGGCTCCCAGGGTGTGCCCGTGAACAGGTCCGCGCTTGCCGCCGGCATCACCGGGGCGATCAGCGATCCGGGCAGCTACAGACTGGTCGTGACGGGCGCCGTCCGCACGCCGCTCTCCCTCACCTACGCCGATCTGGTACGACTGCCGCAGCACACGGTCAGCCTGCCCATCTCGTGCGTGGAGGGCTGGAGCGTGGAGTGCGAATGGACCGGAATCCGGCTGCGCGACCTGATCGCCCAGGCAGGTGGCTCCCCCGAGGCGTTCCTGACGGTCGAGTCGCTCGAACAGAACGGCTACTACCGCAGCAGCGAGATCCGGCCACCACACTGGAACGATCCGCTGACCCTGCTCGCACTGAAGATCAACGGCCGGACCCTGGACGCCGACCACGGCTACCCGGTCCGGCTGATCGCACCGAACCGGCCCGGGGTCATGCAGACCAAATGGGTCACGAAGGTGAGGGTGTCATGAGGTGGCTCGGATACGCTTTCGGCGGCGCCCTGGTGGCGCTCGGCTTCGCCGGGCTGCTCATGGACAGCGACCCGCCCGGCTGGGCGTTGTGGTTCGGCGGCGTCCTGATCGCGCACGACGCCGTGCTGGCGCCCGCGGTGCTGCTCGCCGGCGTACTCGTGGCCAGGGCGGGCGCGGCGCTGAGGGCATGGTTGATCGTGGCGGGGATGGCGACGCTCGCGACGCTGCCGACGGTCTTGGCGCTGGGCAGGCGGGCGGACAACCCGTCGATCCTGCCGCACGACTACGCGCTCAACCTGCTGATCGTCCTGGCCGGGACCGGGCTCGTCGCCGCCGTCATCCGTCTCGCAGGACGGCTCGCATATCGGAGATCGCCCGAACGGTCCCGCGAACGGTCCCAGTGACCTTCGACCGCCCGCGACGGGCCAGGTAGTCGATGTCGACCTCGGCGATCCGCCACCCGGCGCCCGCCGCCCGCAGCACCATCTCCAGCGGGTAGCCGAACCTGCGGTCCCGCAGCCCGAGCGCGAGGAGTTCGGCCCGGCGGCAGGCCCGCATCGGCCCCAGGTCGTGCAGGGCCGCGCCGGTACGGCGGCGCAGCTTCGCGGCCAGCACCGCGTTGCCCAGCCTGGCGTGCGACGGCCACGACGCGCCAGGCCGGCGCACCCTCCTGCCGAGCACCAGATCGCTCTGCCCGCCCAGGACCGGGGCGACGACCTCGGGCAGCTGCCGCGGATCGAGGGAAGCGTCGGCGTCCATGAAGCAGACCAGCTCGGACGTGGCGGCCAGCAGCCCCGCGTGGCAGGCCGCTCCGAACCCGCGCCGCGGCTCGCTCACCACCAGCGCGCCCAGCTCCGCGGCGATCTTCGCCGAGGAGTCGGTGGAGCCGTTGTCGGCCACGATCGGGCGGTAGCCCGGCGGCATCCGTTCGAGCACCCAGGCGAGGGCGGCTTCCTCGTTCAGGCAGGGCAGCACTACATCGATGGTCGTTGTCATGGCGTCCCCAGAGCGGGTCATGGCGTCCCCAAAGCGGCGGTGGCGAACTCCTTCATGCCGGTCTCGAAGCCGATCTCGGCCTCGAACCCGAGCTCGGCGCGGGCCCGACCGGGCGCGGCGACGATGTGCCGTACGTCGCCCAGCCGGTATTCGCCGGTGACGACGGGCTCGGGCCCACCGCGCTCCGCCGCCAGGGCGGCGGCCATCTGCCCGACGGAGTGCGGGACGCCGCTGGCGATGTTGTACGCGACCAGGCCACCCGCGACCGGCTCGGCCTCGGCGGCCGCCAGGTTCGCTCGCGCCACGTCGCGCACGTGCACGAAGTCGCGCATCTGACAGCCGTCCTCGAACACCCGGGGCGCCCGTCCGGCTTCCAGCGCCGACCTGAAGATGGCGGCGACACCCGCGTAGGGAGTGTCGCGCGGCATCCGCGGCCCGTACACGTTGTGGTATCTCAGCGCCACCGCGCTCCCGTCGGTCTCTCTCGCCCAGTTCGCGGCCAGGTGTTCCTGGGCCAGCTTGGTCGTGGCGTAGGCGTTGCGCGGGTCCATCGGCGCGTCCTCCCCGATCACGGCCGAGCGCACCACTTCGCCGCAGACAGGGCAGGACGGGTCGAACCGCCCCCGTTCCAGGTCCGCCGCCGCGCGCGGGCCGGGCCTGATCCGGCCGTGTTCGGCGCAGTCGTAGGCGCCCTCGCCGTAGACCACCATCGAGGAGGCCAGCACCAGCCGTCCGACATGATGCCTGGCCATCGCGGCCAGCAGCATGGCGGTGCCGTACACGTTGACCGAGGCGTAGTCCGGCAGGTCGGCCACGTCCACGCCGAGCCCGACCTTCGCCGCCTGATGAACGACCAGGTCCACCCCGGGCAGCAACCGATCCAGGGTGTCCCGCTCGCGAAGATCAGCGCCCTCGCGCAGGTCGAGTCCCGACACCTCATGCCCGGCCGCCTCGAACGACTCGACCACATGACTTCCAATGAAACCGGCAGAGCCGGTGACCATCACCTTCACCTGGCCGACAGTAATCATCGCAACCGGTCGGGCGAAGGAGGCGGGGGCTGACGTTCGCAACCTGTAAGGACTCCCATCACGCCCTCTGGACAACATTCTACGTTCATCACTATTTAACATGGGACGTTGGACGTAGGATGTCCTCTCGTAACCTTCTCCTGTCACGAAGGGCGAGGACATGCACAATGGTCACCCCCCAGAGAGCCGTACCGGACGCCGCTCCTGGCGCCGCAGGGCGGGCGCCGTAGCGGTGCTTGCCGGCTTACTCGTCAGCGCGTTCGGCGCGCCGGCGACCGCGGCGCCGGCGACAACCGCCGAGGCCGGCGCGAGCGCCGACACCGCACCGTTCGTGGACGAGCAGGTGCTCTACAAACAGGGCGACTTCGGATACGGCTGCTTCCGGATCCCCGCCGTGGTGCGGGCCACGAACGGCATGGTCCTGGCGTTCGCCGAAGGACGGGTGAAGGACTGCGGCGACGACGAGGACATCGACCTCGTGGTGCGCCGTTCAGCCGACGGCGGGCGAACCTGGGGACCACTGCAGGTGATCTCGGAGGGCAACGGCACGACCCACGGCAACCCGGTGCCGATCGTCGACGAGCGCACCGGGCGGATCGTGCTGGTGAGCACCCACAACGGCGGGGAGCCGTGCCCGAACGGCTGTGACCGCGACCCCTGGGTGCAGTTCAGTGACGACCACGGGGCGACCTGGTCGGCCGCCAGGGAGATGACCGAGGGCAAGCGTCCGGAGTGGAACTTCTGGTACGCCACCGGCCCGATGCACGGCATCCAGCTCAAGCTCGGCCCGCACGCCGGCCGGCTGGTCGTCGGGGCGAGTTTCGAAAGCTGGGACCGGGTCGGCAAGCACGTCTACGGCACGCACCTGCTCTACAGCGACGACAGCGGGGTGACGTGGCACATCGGCGCGGAGACCTCCCGCGACGACGGCACGGTCATCGCCCAGGAGGTCACCGTCATCGAGCTGACGGACGGGCGGATCTACGCCTCGGCCCGTGAGCGCGGCACCGACAAGGGCAACCGGGCGTACGCGACCAGCAGCGACAGCGGCGAGACGTGGGACGCGCCGTTCAGCACCATGTCGGCGCTGGCCACGACCGACATCCAGGCGTCGCTGCTGCGGTTCAGCGACAAGCGCATCCTCTTCTCCGCACCGATGCACCCGGGTGCCCGGGAAGCGATGGGGATCAGGTCGTCCTACGACGAGGGGCGCCGCTTCGAGACGTGGGATGAGGGCAAGGTCTTCTACTGGGGGCCGTCGGCGTACTCGGACATGGTACGTCTGGACGGCGACGAGGCGGCCCTGATGTACGAGGCCGGCAACATCACGCCGTACGAGCAGATCCGGTTCGCGCGGTTCAACGAGGCGTACCTGGAGACGCCGAACGGCACCCCGCCTGGCATCCCCGGCCCCCCGGCGCCTGGCCCGACGACGCCGGACACGTCGCCGTACCGCAACCAGGCGTACGTCCGCGGTGGTGCGCAGACCACCGACGGGCGGTTCGGCGGCGGGCTGGCCCTGGACCGGGTGGACGACCGGGTGGAGGTGCCGTTCAACGGCTCCATCGACCTCGGCGCGAAGGACTTCACGCTGACCTCCTGGATCCGGTATTCGGAGCAGACCGGCGCGCACACGATCCTCTGGTTCCACCGGGTGAACAGGGGCACCAACCCGCCGGCGCTGTGGCTGCGGGCCGAACCGGCCAGCAACCGCATCCGGGCGGTCCTCTCCGTCGACCGGTTCAACGTGACCGTACAGTCGCCGAGCGCGTACAACGACGGGCAGTGGCACTTCGTGGCGCTCCAGCGGGTACGTGGCGAGCTCCGGCTCCTGGTGGACGGCGTACAGGTCTCGTCGGCGGCGGCGCCGGCCGGTTCGGTGACCCTCGGCAAGGAGTTCGGTCTTGAGGGGATCCACGTCGGACAGCGGTTGGACGGCGTGGACCGCTTCCGTGGGACGCTGGACGAGGTACGCGTCTACCGGCGCGCCCTCACCGACCCCGAACTGGACCTGATCCGAGAGCGGAACCTCCCGATCGGCGGTCAGCTTGGGCTGCGGCTACCGTTCGACCAGGTCGGCTAAGGGGACATCGACCGCTTGGCGATGGCGCTCGCGGGCCCCGCGGGCGTCATCGCCGCGCCTTGACGGTAGCTGAAGGACGTCCTATCCGTTTCAGCAAACATAGGACATCCTACGTCCCGGACGAGCATGCGAACAGGCCGTGTCCGCCTGGTGGGTCATCTGTGTCGTCGGCGTAAACTTTCCTGCCCCGGGCTGGCCTTCCCGGACCGAGGTGGGATGTTTGACGCAAGGTCTTCGACGAGCCTGGAGGTCGCATGCGTACGAGCGACGACGCCTCGCTTCAGGAGCGCATCGTCGCCCTGATCCACGAGCGCGGACTGGCCCCCGGGTCACCTGTGCCGACCGAACTGCAATTGATGGAGCTGTTCGGGACGAGCCGCAACAGCGTCCGCGAGGCCTTGCGGGCCCTGCAGGCGCTGGGCATCATCGAGATCCGGCACGGACATGGGACGTTCGTCGGGCACGCATCGCTCGACGCGCTGACTGCCACGTTCGCCTTCCGGGTGCGTTCGGGGCCGGGCGGGATCCGCGCGCTGCACGATCTGGTCGAGGTCCGCGAGCTGCTCGAGACCGGGCTGATCGGCCAGGTGGCTCAGAGCACCAGCGCCCCCCGGCTCGCCGCGTTGGAGGCCCTGGCCAACGGCATGGATCGGGACCGGGAAGCCGATCGGGCCTTCCACGCGCTGCTGTACGACTCGTGCGGCAACGAACTCGTGCTGCAGCTGATCGGCCTGTTCTGGGACGTCTACCACGAGGTCGAGCCGACACTCGGCCCGCCGGAGGAGCGGAGCGCTGAGATCGCCGTCAACCATCGCCGGATCGTGGCGGCGCTTCGCGCTCGGGACGCCGAGGCCGCACGGGAGGCGATGCGGCTGCACTTTCGCGATGTCAAGGCGCGCATCGCGCGGGCGCAGGCCCGGCCGGCACCCGCCTAGCTGATCGGGACGGTCAGGCGGCGTCTGGTGGGTGGTGACTCCTTGCGCTCGCCGAGGAGGGTCATGAGCTGGTCCATGGCCACCTCACCGAGTTTTTCGCCGTCCACGTCGATCGAGGGGACGTCGTCCAGGCCGAGGCTCTCGACGATCATGCGCTCCGAGCTGACCACGACATCGCGGATGCCGCGGCTGAGCAGGGCGAACATGAGGCCGAGGCCGATCGAGGTCGCATAGGGGACGACTGCGGTGGCGCGGGCGGCCACCACGGCCTCCGCCGTCGCCACTCCGGCGGCGAACGTCGAGGGGTACGGGCCGAGCATGGTCAGCGTCGCGCCGCTCGACTCGGTCGCGGCGCGGATGGCCGCCTGGCGCTGGCGATCCTGCCAGGAGCCCGCCGGGCCGCCGATGTAGACGATGCGCTCGTGGCCCTTCTCGACGAACCACGTGACGAGCGCGCCGAAGGCGGTGGCCGTGTCGGCGACCGCCGAGGTCATGCCCTCGATCTCGCGGTCGATGAGCACGGTCGGCTTGAAGGACGCGGCGGCGCGGACGATCTCGTCCGAACCTCGGGGCGCGGTGAGCAGGAAGCCGTCGACCTGGTGCGCGAGCTGCTCGACCGCGGCGATCTGGGCCGTGTGCTCCAGAGAGTGCACCGAGATGGTCAGCTGCATGCCCGAGTCGGCCGCGCGCGCCTGGGCCCCGCCGATGATCGGGGTGAAGAAGGTATTGTCGAGCGTGGGCACCACGACGGCGACCACCCCGGTCCTACCGCTGGCCAGCTGGGTGGCCGCCCGGTTGGGGACGAATCCGAGCTGCTCAGCGGCCGCGCGGACGCGGGCCACCGTTTCCGGGGCGGCCAGGTCCGGCCGGCCCAGCGCGCGGGAGGCCGTCGCCTTCGAAACCCCGGCCAGCGCGGCGACGTCCGCGAGTGTCGGCACTCATCCTCCTTGAATCGTCACACGGATTTCACACAGGGGTTTGTGCGCGAGGCCGCTCATAACTTATGGTCAGGCTCCTGGAACCGGTTCCGCAACCGGTTCCAGGTAAGCGTACGCCACTGAGAAAGGACGCCGACATCTCCCGCACATCGGCCTTTCTACTGGTGCCTGGTCTCGTCCTTCTCGTCGCAGGCTTCCTCATCCCCTCCGCCGCGATGCTCTTCGCGCCGCCGGACGTGGCGACCAGCGAGATCTTCGCGCGCCTGGGCGAGATGCTCACGGATCCCTACGACCTCGAGGTGATCGGGCGCACGGTCGGGCTGGCGCTGGCTGTCACGATCATCTGCGTCGTCCTCGGCTTCCCCATCGCTTACTGGCTCGCCCGCTCGCCGTCACGCTGGAGCGGCGTCTTCCTGGCTGTGGCGATCTTCCCACTGATGCTGAGCAACGTGGTGCGGACCTTCGGCTGGCTGGTGATCCTGGGCTCCAAGGGGGCGCTCGGCCAACTGCTCGTCCAGCTGGGCATCGTCGAGGTGGCGCCGCAACTGCTCTACACCAAGCTGGCGATCATCCTCGGCCTCACGCAGCTGTTCCTGCCGCTGGCGATCATCTCCTGCTACTCGGCCGTCGCCCAGGTCGATCCCGGCCTGGACGACGCCTCGCGCGGGCTCGGCGGGAGCAGGATCCGCACGATGTGGAGCGTCGTCATCCCGCTGACCATGCCGGGCATCGTGGTGGCCGCAACCCTGGTCTTCGCGGGGTCCGTCACCGCCTACACCACGCCCTATCTGCTCGGCGGGTCCAGCCAGCGGATGCTGTCCACGCAGCTGTTCAACTACGCGAGCACCACGGTCGACTGGGCCTCCGCCTCGGCGACGGCGCTCATCATGACGGTCCTGGTCTTCCTGGTCTCCGGGCTGTCCTCGCTGATCGGGCGGAAGGGGGCCACCTCATGAAGCGGCCGATCACGGCGGCGCTCGCGGTCATCGGCTACGTCATCATGATCGTGCCGATCATCTTCGTGGTCGCCACCGCCTTCACGGCGGGCAGCACCCTGAGGTTCCCGCCCGACGGGATCTCGCTGCGCTGGTTCGACGAGGCGCTCGGCTACGAGCCGTTCATCGGGGCCGCGATCTCCAGCCTGGAGCTCGCCGTACTCGCCACCGCTCTCGCGCTGCTGGTCGGCGTGCCTGTCACGCTCGCCGTCCACCGGGGAAAGCTGCCTGGTAAGGGGCTGGTCGAGGGGTTGTTCCTGTCGCCGCTCATCGTCCCTGAGCTGGTCGTCGGCCTCGCGCTGTTCCAGCAGCTGATGGTCGGCCTGGACCTGGACAACTTCAGCACCCTGCTGGTCGGGCACACGGCGCTGATGCTGCCTTACGCGGTACGCGTGACCGGCGCCTCGCTCGCGCTGGCCGACCCCGCGCTGGAGGAGGCCGCCCGCGGGCTCGGCGCCTCGCCGCTGCGCGCGTTCTTCAACGTGACGCTGCCCATCCTGCGGCCGGGAATCTTCTCCGCCGGGTTGCTCAGCGCGGTCACCTCCTTCAACAACGTGCCGCTGTCGCTCCTGCTACAGGGACGCGACTTCCGTACGTTGCCGGTGACGATGCTCGACTACGTACAGCAGTCCTACGACCCGATGGTCGCCGCCGCGTCCACCCTCGTGCTGGCCGCCACCGTGGTCATCGCGGTGATCGCCGAGCGCACGGTCGGATTCGCCAAGATCTTCGGAGGGATCAACCAATGACCGCCGCCGCCGAGTTGGTCGCAGTCACCCAGAGGTTCGGCTCCTTCACCGCCGTCGATGAGATCGACCTCACCGTGCCCTCAGGGCAGCTGACGACGCTCCTGGGGCCGAGCGGCTGCGGCAAGACCACCACGCTGCGGATGATCGCGGGCTACTCGGCACCGACGTCGGGGACGATCCGCATCGACGGGGTCGACAGTACGCGCACGCCGCCGGAGAAGCGGAATCTGGGGATGGTCTTCCAGTCGTACGCGCTGTTCCCGCACATGACGGTGGCCGACAACGTCGGTTACGGGCTCAAGCTGCGCAAGGTGCCGTCCGCGGAAAGACGGTCGCGGGTCATGGAGACGCTCGAACTCGTCGGGCTCGCGCACCTGGCCGACCGCAAGCCGAAGAAGTTGTCCGGCGGTCAGCAGCAGCGGGTGGCACTGGCCAGGGCGATCGCGATCAGGCCCAAGCTCCTGCTGCTCGACGAGCCGCTGTCCAACCTCGACGCCCGCCTGCGCGTCCAGATGCGGGCCGAGATCAGGCGCATCCAGGCGGAGACCAGGCTGACCGTCATCCTCGTCACCCATGACCAGGACGAGGCGCTGGAGATGTCCGACGAGATGGTCATCATGAACGAGGGCAGGATCGTGCAGCAGGGCGCTCCGCAGCAGGTCTTCCCTCGTCCGGCTGACCGCTTCGTCGCCGAGTTCCTCGGCTACGAGAACTTCCTCACCGCGGCCGACGGCACCCCGCTGACCATCCGGCCCGAGCATCTGCGCATCGCCGAGAAGGGTCAGGGCCTTGACGCGAAGGTGGTCGACGTGGCCTTCCGCGGCGTCGACCTGCTGGTCTCGCTCGACGTGACCGACCCGTCGGGCGCGAGCGTCAGGCTGCGCGCCGACGTACGCGGCGACACGCCCCTGACACCCGGATCGAGCGTCACGGTGATCGCGCCGGACGACCATCTGGTCTCACTCCCCCGCTGAAAGTTCAGCTGGAAGTTCACTGGAAAAAGTTCATGGGAAGAAGGAACGACCTCATGCCCACGCGCCGTGCCGCCATACTGGCCGCTGCTCTGACAGTGCTGGCCGCAGCCGGATGTTCCGGCTCCGGCTCCGCCGAGAAGCAGGCCGATCAGAACACCCTCGTCGTCAGCACCTTCCCCTTCGGTGTGAAGGAGTTCGAGCAGGCGGTCGTCGCTCCGTTCACCAAGCAGACGGGGATCAAGGTCGAGCTGGACACGGGGTCCAACTCCGACCGGCTGTCGAAGCTGAGGCTCGCCAAGGGTAAGCCGGAGGCGGACGTGGTGCTGATCTCCGACTACTTCGCCGCACTCGGGCAGAAGGACGGCCTCTTCCAGAAGGTGGACGTGCCCAACATCAAGCAGCTGGCGCCGTTCGCCACCGAGGGCACCTTCGAGGGGCCGGCCTACACGCACCAGCTCAACGGGATCATCTACAACACCGGCAAGCTGAGCCAGAAGCAGGCCGCCGACTGGGCACTGTTCGCGAGCCCGGCGAACAAGGGTAAGGTCGCGCTTCCCGATATTTCGGTGACCGCCGGACAACTCATGATTTCGGGGGTGGGTGAGTCGTACGGCAAGGGCCCCTATGACATCGACACCTCGTTGAAGACCCTGTCCGGGTGGGCGCCGAACGTCCTGCAGTTCTACACCTCCTCGACCGAGGTCACGAACCTGCTGACCCAAGGCGAGATCGTCGCCGCCGACGCGCTGAGCGGCTTCGCCACCAAGCTGGTCACCTCGGGCGAGCCGATCGCCTGGACCGCTCCCGCCAAGGGCCGCTACATGGCCACCAACCGGGCGATGATCCCCAAGGGCGCGCGCAACCAGCAGGGCGCGGCGAAGTTCATCGACTACATGCTCTCGGCCGAGGCGCAGAGCGCCATGGCCAAGGCCGCCGGTGACCTGCCCACGAACCCGAAGGCCGAGATCCCGGCCGAGGTCGCCAAGGTGACGGGCGAGGCGGCTAAGGACCCCGTGGCCGCCGGGTTCAAGACCCTCGACCCCGCCCAGCTCGTCGACACCCGCACCACCTGGGTCGACCGCTTCACCCGCGAGGTGGCCGGCAAGTGAACCTCGACCTGATGCCCAAGGTCGATCTGCACTGCCACCTCATCGGCACCGTGCGCGCCTCGACCTTCGCCGAGCTGGCCAGGCGGGAGGGGCTCGACCTGCCCGACACACCCGAGCGGATCTACGCGGATGTGAACTCGCTCCCGCCGGACCCGGCGCTCTACCTGAACACCCGGATCCCGGTTCCGCAGGGCAGGAGCGCGGACGAGCCCGCGGTCTCCTACTCGCTGTTCCAGGTGTCCTCGTGGGTTCTCCAGGTCCTGCGCGACGCCGACGATCTCACCAGGATCACCTATGAGGCGTTCGAGAACGCCCACCGGACCAGCGCGACCAGGCATCTCGAGGTCTCCTTCGACACGCTGACCGAACACCAGGAGAAGCTCGGCTACGCCACGGTGGTCGAGGCGTACGCCGAGGGCATCAGGATGGCGGAACGCGACTTCGGCATGTCGGGCAGGCTCATCGCGGCCGTCGACCGGAGCACCTCGGGCGAGGAGGCGCTCTCCTGGATTCGTACGGTGGTGGACAACCCGCACGACTACGTGGCCGGGATCGGGCTGGACAACCTGGAGACCGCCGGGCCGCCCGAGCGGTTCGAGGCCGCCTTCCGGCTCGCCGGTCAGGCCGGGCTCCGCCGTACCGCTCACTCCTCCGAGCACGCACCCGTCGCCGTCAACACGGTCACCTGCCTCGACGTGCTCGGGTGCGACCGGATCGACCACGGCTATTTCGTCCTGGAGGACGACGAGGTCGTCGCCAGGGTCAGGGACGAGCAGATCCCGTTCACGGTCATCTCGACCACCTCGCGGCGCTCGTGGCGGCCGTGGCGGCGGGCCTCGATCGCGGCGATGCTCGAGGCCGGGCTCAACGTCATTCCGGCTTCCGACGACCCTGGGATGTTCCCGACGTCGCTGGCGCAGGAG
Source organism: Nonomuraea sp. NPDC050680 (assembly GCF_040654555.1). Taxonomy (NCBI): domain Bacteria; kingdom Bacillati; phylum Actinomycetota; class Actinomycetes; order Streptosporangiales; family Streptosporangiaceae; genus Nonomuraea; species Nonomuraea sp. NPDC050680. The sequence goes on from NZ_JBFAIF010000001.1 coordinate 715,443, forward strand.
TATCGGATCCTCTCCGATCAGCTCGCCGTACCGGATGAGCGGTTGCGTGCGATGGCGCTGGCCGGGGTGGAGGCGTGCTGGCTGCCGGAGCCGGAGAAGACCGCGCTGCGCGAGCGCTTCGAGAGCGAACTCGCGGGCCTGGAGTAATCGCGGCGCGACCACCGGATCGTCGCGCTGCACGCTGACTGACAGCGTCATCCGGCGTTCGCCCGTGGTGTCGGCGAAACCGAAGGCCTGGGAGCCGGGCGGAAAGGGATTCGAATCCCGCGCGAAATTCCTTTCCTCTCGAATTTTATAGTCAATTTATACTCGCCGCCCAGTCAACCCCAGAAGCGACCGGTCGCCAAACGCCAGGCGCATCCATTCGCGCACATCGAAGGCGGCCGGAGCGACCACTCCAAGGCGTCTTACCAGGTCAGAGCCATTTCCCCAGAGAGAACGACCTCCACGCAAAGCGTGTTACACAGTTGTTATCGAGCTTCCCCTTGCTCTCCGGTTGAGAACTATTCACTATTCGACCCTGGACCCTTAAAACCCTTTTGGTCCAGTACGGCCTGCGTGGGGGGAAGCACATGCGCGGAGGCAGGACTACATCATTCTGGTCGCGGCTGTTAGCCGTGCTCGCGACGCTCGTCGTGTTGGTGCCGATGGGCGGAGTGGCCGTCGCCACGCCCGCCATCGCACCCGGCGCGTTCATGCAGATCGTGGCGCATGAGGACGACGACATCCTGTTCATGAACCCCGACATCGACGACTCGATCCAGTCGGGGGCGGCGAACGTGACGGTCTTCATGACCGCGGGGCAGGTCACCGGCGACGGTGACACCGACGAGCAGCGGGCCCGTAATCGGCAGCGCGGCATGCTCGACGCCTACGCCCGGATGGCGGGAGCGCCGGATGTGGATCCGGCCGCCCAGGAGGAGTGGATCGGGGTGGCCTGGACGATCGCGGATCGGCAGGTCGAGCGATACACGCTCACGAGCCATCCGCAGATCCAGCTGGTGTTCATGAATATGCGGGACAACGAAATCGGCTGGTTCAACGTCGTGGACGACTTCGTCGATCACACGATCATCCCTGAGAACGGCCTGGTGAGCGAGTCGTACACCTACGATCACGCTGACGTGATCACCGTACTGGTGGGGTTGATGAACCATTACCAGCCCAACGTGCTGCGCGCCCAAGACCCCATCGTCGACAACCGCTACGACCCGGGCCACGGCGACCACGTGGCCGCGGGACGGTTGGCCGGGGAGGCCGCCGAGGCGTCAGGCTTGCCGGTTCTGCTGGTGAACTACCGCGACTACAACATCGCCGACGCGCCCATGAACCTGACAACCGCGATCAGCGCCCGTAAGAGCGCGATCATCGATCACTACATCCAGTACGACCACGCGTTCGACCCGAACGTGTGGCCGACGCGGATGTACTACCGCTGGGCCAGGGGAACCCATTGGGCGGGCCGGAACGCTGACGGCAGACCCCAGATCTTCGTGGTGCGAAACGGTGTGGTGACCACCTACGGGCAGACCCCGGCCGGGGCGTGGGACGGCCCGCACGTGCTGGCCGGCGCGGGCGGCGCTTTGGGGGCCGCGATCAGCGTGGGCAAACAGGCCGACGGCCGCCTGGCGATCTTCGCCAGGCGAATGACCGATCATCACATCGTCACCATGTCCCAGACCGCGGCCAATGGCGCCTGGACAGGGAGCTGGAGCGACCTGGGCAACCCCCACACGGACTGGGAAGTCCAGGAACAGATCGGTCTGCCCGTTGTCGCCTCCAACGCCAACGGCCGCATGCAGATGTTCGTCAAGAACGGCAATGGCGGGGTCAGCAGCCGCGTCCAGACCGCGGCCAACGGCGGCTGGGGCGCGTGGCAGAACCAGGGCGGCACCGACGTGCAGGACGGCCTCAGCGCCATCACCACGCCGTTGGGCCGCATCGAGTTGTTCGCCAGCTCCAGGACTCGGCTGCTGCGCTGGTATCAGTCCACCCCCAACGGCAGTTTCACCCGCGACACCACCGTCCCGTCGATGACCCCGGCCAGCCCGCCCTCGCTCGCTCTGTCCCAGGACGGGCGCCTCCACGTGGCCTACCGCCGCGCCGGCACCGCCGCGATGGTCGTCAGCTACCAACTCGTGGCCGGCCTCGTCTGGAGCACCACGCCTGCCGTGATCGGGGGACATGCGGGGGTTGGTGAGCCCGCACTCGTCACCACACCGGCTGGTCTGGACTCGCGGATCCTGATGTTCGAGCGCAACGCCGCGACCGGGGTCAGCATGACCAAGCAGTCGATCGCGAACGGCAGCGGTTACGGCACGTGGGCCGACCTCGGCGGGACCATCGTCGATTACCCGGCGGTCACGCTCGATGCGAACGGGGCCGCCGTGATGTTCGCCGTGGGGACCGACGGCGTTGTCCATGCCCGCAGGCAATCGGCTCCAGGAGCCGACAGTCCGTTCGGGGGCTGGGAAGCTCTGCCCTGAGCGGATGACGCCGGACAAGGTCCCCGCTGGGGTCCCGGAGACCGATGCCGAGCCCACTTCTGCATCGGCGGGCATCTGGTCGGCGGGCGAAAGTGGACAGTGACCAGCTTCGCCAACGAAACGACCTGGGCATATTCCGGAGGCACAATAATTCACGTTTTAGAGGCCTTGACGGACACTTGCACGGCTGCTTGACTCCGTTGTGATCAAGCCCTGCAGTGTCCGGAAAGGGGGTAATGGTGCGCTCACTTCTATTCTCGGGGCCGGCTTGGTGGCCAGGCTCTGCCCCGGGACAAGGCGGAGTGCGGCGTAACTACCTGCGCATATAACGCTCTGAATCCATGCCTACATATCGCCACAAGCGTATTTCAGGCATTCCCTGGTCGCATTATAGGAAAATGCGATATTCACCGTTCTGCATTCTCAGAAGTGAGGGATTCATGCGTATTTTCAAGGACCTCAGTGACCGCATGGTCGCCATGCTCGTCCCGAATGTCAAGGCCGCCGCCGGCTGCCCGCCGGACTGCTTCCAGCAGTGGAAGGGCTCGGGTACCTGCTACGTGCGTACCTGCTGCTACAACGGCGCCTGCACCCTCAACTGCGGCGCCTGGAGTAAGTGCTAGTCGTTAGCCGACTCCGCAGTCCGGGCCTCACCTCAGTGGGCCCGGTCTGCTCAACTTCCCGGGGGGATGCTCGTGATCTATCTCGCCATCGCCGCGGGCACGCTCCTGGCGGCGGTTTTCGTGGCGTCCGCGTTCTCCAAGGTGCGCGATGGACTGCAGTTCGCCCTCTTCGTGTACGCAACTCAGCCCCTGTTCGTGATGAGGAGCTCGTGATGGTTTTCGCTCTGTGGGCGGCAGTGTTCGTCTTCAGCCTGGTGTCCCTGCTCAATCTGGTGCTGGTGGTCGGCGTCATCCGCAGGCTGCGCGATCACACACAGCGGCTCGACAGCCTTTACGAGCGGACCGGCAACCCGGGGCCCGGGCTTGAGGCCGGCGAGGTGGCGGGCGAGTTCGAGGCCACGACCAGCGAGGGCGAGACGCTGTCGGCCGCCGCTCTGGGTGAGCGGACTCTCATCGGCTTCTTCTCTCCCTCGTGCGCGCCGTGCAAGGAGCTCGCGCCCAAGTTCGCCGAGCTGGCCGCCGGGCGTGACGGGGTGATCGCCGTGATCGCGGGGTTCCCCGAGGAGATGGGCGACATGCAGGAGCTGCTCTCCCCGGTCGCCAAGATCGTCAGTGGCGATCCGGACGGCGGGCCGCTCGCCAAGGCGTTCAAGGTGGAGGCCTTCCCCCGCGTGTTCCTGGTCGATGAGACCCGCACGGTGCTCGCCGCCGGTCACACGCTCGACGCGCTGGACGGTGTCCTCACCCCCGCTCGTGGCTGACCGCTCCTGGCCGCGCTCACTCGCCGCGGTCGCGGGGCTGGCCTGGCGCAGCGCGCCGGCGATGGTGGTGGTCTACGCGGCCGCCACCCTCGCTCAGGCGGTCCTTCCCGTGGCCACCACCTTGCTCACCAAGGCGCTGCTCGACGCGCTGACAACGCGACAAGGGTCGGTGCTCGGCGCCGTGCTCGGGCTGGCCGCGTGCGGGCTGGCCGCCGGGCTGCTGCCGGGTATCTCCACGTACGCCAACTCGGCGCTGGGCAGGGCGGTCGGGCTGCGCGCGACCGACCGGCTGTTCGCGGCGACGGAGAGGTTCGTCGGGCTGCGGTACTTCGAGGACCCCGACTTCCTCGACCGGCTGCGCCTCGGGCAGCAGGCCACGGTCACCTGTCACGGGCTGCTCGGCTCGGCGTTCGAGAGCGCGCGGTCGACGCTGACGCTTGCCGGTTTCGTGGGCGCGCTGATCGTGATCAACCCTTGGATGACGGCGATCGTGCTGGCCACGCTCGTGCCGACGCTCGCCGTACAACTGCGGCTGGCCAGGCAGCGAACGGCGATGATGTGGCAGACCAGCCCCGCGCAGCGCCGCGAGTTCTTCTACAGCCAGCTGCTGACCGGCGAGGAGGCCGCCAAGGAGATCAGGCTCTTTGGCGTCGGCGCGTTCCTGCGCGAGCGCATGGTGCGCGAGCGCGGCCTGGTCAACACCGCGCAGCGCCGCATGGACCTGCGGCAGCTCACCATGAACGGCGCGCTGGAGCTCCTCACCGCGCTCATCGCGGGCGGCGGCCTGGTGTGGGCCGGCCTGGCCGCGCGCGACGGCGCGCTCAGCGTCGGTGACGTGGTGCTGTTCGCGGGCGCGGTCGCCGGCGCGCAGCTGGGACTGAACACGCTGGTGCAGACGATCGCGCAGATCGCGCAGAACCTGCAGCTGTTCGGCCACTACCTCGACGTCACCGAGACCGCCTCCGACCTGCCCGTGCCCCTCAAGGCCGCGCCGCTGCCCGCGCTGAGGCGCGGCATCGAGCTGCGCGACCTCTGGTTCCGCTACAGCGACGACCATCCCTGGATCCTGCGGGGCCTCACGCTTTTCATCCCGTACGGCGAAGCCGTCGCGCTCGTCGGACTCAACGGGGCGGGCAAGAGCACGCTGGTCAAACTGCTCTGCCGCTTCTACGACCCGACCAAGGGCGCGATCCTCTGGGACGGAGTGGACATCCGCGATGTCGACCCCGCCGAGCTGCGCGCCAGGGTGAGCGCCGTGTTCCAGGATCACATGTCCTACGACCTGTCGGCGGCCGAGAACGTCGGCCTCGGCGACCTGCGGCGCATCGAAGACCGGTCGGCCGTCGAGAGGGCGGCGCGGCAGGCGGGCGTCCACGACCTGCTGGCATCGCTACCGCAGGGTTACGAGACGCTGCTGACTCGCGTGTTCTTCGGCGTCTCCGAGGAGGACGACGACGCGCAGGCCGCGGGCGTGGTGCTGTCGGGTGGGCAGTGGCAGCGGGTGGCGATCGCCAGGGCGATGCTGCGTGACCAGCCGGAGCTGATGATCCTCGACGAGCCGAGCTCGGGGCTGGACCCGGAGGCCGAGTACGACATCCACGCCAGGATGCGGGCGAGCAGGGCGGGCCGTACGAGCCTGCTGATCTCACACCGCCTCAACACGGTCAGGGACGCCGACCTCATCGTGGTCCTGGAGGAGGGCAGGATCGTCGAGCAGGGGCGGCACGACGAGCTGATGGGGCGGCAGAGCGCCTATGCCAGACTTTTCACCCTGCAGTCCACGGGCTACGTCACGGAGAGCGCGGAATGAGAGTCGCGGCGGTCGGTATCGGGGTGGCGGCGCTGGTCGTCGGCGGCGTGCTGCTGTGGCTGCGGAGGCGGCGCATGGTGGTCACGGTCGTAGGTCTCAGCATGGAGCCCACGCTGCGCGCGGGCGAGCGACTGCTGGCCAGGCGCGGCGCCGCGGTGACCCGCGACATCGTGGTGATCCGCAATCCCAAGGGCGACCCGCCGCTGCTGGTCAAGCGGCTGGTCGCGAGCGCGGGCGAGGAACTGCCCGCGGCACTCGGCGGCGGGGTCGTACCGGCGGGCAGGGTCGCTGTGCTGGGCGACAATGCCCAGCACAGCCTGGATTCCCGACACTTCGGGCTGCTTCTCGTGGAGGACGTGGTGGGGGTCGCGCTCCGGCGGATCGGCGGCGGCGCTCTGGACGTCTGAGGGCTGCGATCGGGAATGGCGTCGCCGGCTAGCCGCCGAAGGTGACCACGAGGCGGCCGTCCGCGGCGAAGGACCAGTGCAGGGCACCCGAGTAGGAGGAGCACCGGGACCCGTTCGAGCCCGACCAGAACTGGTTGGAGCTGTCGGAGTTACCCACGATCCTGTCGTTGGTCCCGCTGCCGCTGCGGCATGAGACGTTGTTGCGGAACACCGAGGTACCGGCGTCGAAGGAGTAGTTGCGCTCGGTGTTGTCGATGCTGACGTTGTCCGAGATCGACATCGAGCCCGGGTTGCGGTTGTAGGTGAACCCGTGCTTGCCGTTGTGGTAGGCGATGCTGCGCCGGATCACGTGATTGACCGCGATGTCCTCGCCACCGAGCTTGTAGCCGTTGCGGTCACCGTTGCCGGCCTGGCTGCCGTCGCTGAGGGTGCCGTTGTTGTAGGACAGGGAGTCCTCGATGGTGACCGGGCCGATGGCTCCGGTGTCCGTCTTGGTGTAGAGGTCCCAGCCGTCGTCGATGTTGTTGTGAGACACCGCGTAGCGGAAGACGTTGCCGGGGCCGGCGGTGAGCTTCGCGGCGAATCCGTCGGCGTCCTCTCCGTCGGAGTCGGCGTTGTCGTGCGACTCCGCGCTCAGGACGAGGTTGTTGGACGGCCACTGATCATGAGGGGTGTCAGAGGCGATCCGGGAGATCTGCAGCCCCGAGTCACGGTTGAAGCGCGTCACCGTACGCTCGATGATGTTGTTGCTGCCGCCGACGAAGATCCCGTTGTCACCGGCCCGCTCGACGACGATGCCGTAGAGGTGCCAGTACGACCCGTTCAGGGCCAGCCCGCGGTTGGCCGGGTCCTCGCTCTGGGCCGAGAAGTTCAGTACCGGGGTTTCCCCCGGGTAGGCGGACAGTTTCTTGCGGGCGCTTGAGGTGCCGTTGTTGCCCGGCGCGATGGTGAGCGTCTGCGAGAGGTTGTAGGTCCCGCCGCGCGCGTAGATCACGCCGCCCGCGGTGACGCGGGTGATCGCCGAGGCGAGCGTCGTCGGGGCCGACTCCGTTCCGGGCGCGCTCGCGCTGCCGTTCGGCGACGCGTACAGCGTGCCGGTCGGTGGGGGTGTGCTACCCGACGTGACGTCGAGGTAGTCGATGTTCGCCAGGCCGGTGCTGCCTGTGGGGTCGAGCCGGATGGTGTTGCTGCCCGAGGTCAGGTTGACGGTCAACGTCTTGGTGGTCCAGGCGTCCCACGTGCCCGTGCCTTCGAACGACACCGACTGCACGGTCGTACCGTTGACCATCAGGTTGGTGGGACGGCTGCTGGTGGTGCCGTTGGCGAACCGCACCCCGAGCGTCGCCGTACCCGCCGCCGAGGCGTTCACCGTGTACTGGACGTAGGCGCCCGCGGCGTTGGTGCCGTTGCAGAAGCCGCTGCCGGAGTAGCCGGCCCAGTTGGAGTCGATCGTCCCGGTGCAGACCGCCGGCGAGGTTTCGGCCTCGTACCGGGTGGTCGCGGCATTCGCGATGGATGGTGACAGTGCGACGAGCACGCCGGCCAGCAGGCCGGCGCATGCGATGACGGCTTTCAGGCGCATCCTTCGTCTCCGTGAGCTTGGTAAGCGCTTTCCGATGGATGAGCGAAGTGAAGCACGCACCGCCGAGCCTGGAAAGGTCTCCCGTACGCGGAGGACCCGGCGACCCCAACCCGGAGACAGCACGTCAGCCGAGGTCACGGGCGGTGAAAAGCATGGAGAGGGCCTCATCCTCATGCTGTGCGGCGGTGAAAGTTTCAGCGATGACGACGGACGTCGGTGTGGCGGAGCAATGTGCTGGGGCGTGAGAGACTACGCCGACCTTGACGTCGAGTTGCGGAGTTCTGTTTCGTGCGGTCACGAGTCATCGCCTGTGTTCCGGTGCTGTTGCTCTTCCTGAGCGCCTGCGGGGAGAAGACCGAGCCGGAGGCGGCACCGTCCGCCACCCTGGCGACCCCCGCCACATCGGCGCCGGAACCGGCCAAGACGAAAGCACCGGAGACGGGGACGCCGACGGCTCGGCCCTCGCGGAAGCTCGCCGGACCCGGGACCGTGTGCGGTGAGCTTCAGCCGCCCGGCGGCGGGCCCATGGCCGCGGTCGCGGTGTCCGCGGGGCGGGCCGATTGCCGTACGGCGCTGAAGGTCTTCCGGACCTACTACCGGCCGGATACCCCCAAGCAGGGCAGCGCTGGGGTCGCGGCCGTCGGTGGATGGCGTTGCGCCAGCAACTCGGCCGCTCAGGCGAGCATCAGCGGGCGGATCTCCTCGTGCCAGAAGGCCGCCGCCAAGATCGTGGCGGACGTCATCCCGTAGGTCATCGGGCGCGGTCGCCGCCGTTCTCCTCTTGACGGCCGGAGGCATCCTCCTCCGTCGTCGAGTGATGGCCCGCGACCTGCGGGACGGCACGGTCGGCCCATTCTCGCCCGAGCTCAGTGGGGATCAGGCCGCGGACATCATCGTGACGACGACCTTGCCGGCCTTCGTGCGTCCCGCCTCCACGTAGGCCAGTGCTTCTCGGGTTTCCTCGAACGGGAAGACGCGGTCGACGACGGGCCGGATCGCGCCCGCGTCGATGAGCGGGGTGAGCTCGCGGAGTTGGCCGCCGTTGGCCTTCATGAACAGGAACGCGTACGTGACGCGGTGGCGTCGGGCGCGGCGGCGAGTCTGGAAGCTCAGCGCGGTCATCGTGAGCCGGATGATCGGATTCGCCCCGAGTTCCCGGGCAAAAGCGGCGTCGGGCGGCCCGGCGATACTGATGACCTTCCCGCCGGGCTTGAGGACCCGTAGGGACTTGGTGATGTTCTCACCGCCGAGAGGGTCCAGCACGACGTCGTAGTCGTGCAGGACCGTCTCGAACGCCTGTTTCTTGTAGTCGACGACGACGTCCGCGCCCAGGCTCTTCACCAGGTCGACGTTGGCGGTGCTGGTGGTCGTGGCCACGGTCGCGCCCAGGTGTTTGGCCAGCTGGATGGCGATGGTGCCGACGCCGCCGGAGCCCGCGTGGATGAGGACCTTCTGGCCCGGCCGGACGTGTGCCCGCTCGACCAGCGCCTGCCATGAAGTCAGGGCGACCAGGGGAAGGGACGCGGCCTCCTCCATGGTCAGCGTGGCCGGTTTGATCGCGACGTCGTCCTGATGCACGGCGATCAGTTCGGCGAACGTGCCGATCCGGTCCTTGCCGGGCCGCGCGTACACCTCATCGCCCACCGCGAACCTGCTGACGTCCGCACCCACGCCGACCACCACCCCGGCCAGGTCGTTGCCCAGGACGAACGGGACCCGGTAGGGCAGGATCGCCTTGAACTCCCCGTCCCGGATCTTGAGGTCGAGCGGGTTGATGCTCGCCGCGTGGATCCGGATCAGCACGTCGCCCGCGCCGACCTGCGGGTCCGCCATCTCACCAGCCCGCACACCGGCCTCGCCGCCGTAGCGCTCGACCATGAAGGCCCTCATCATCGTCTCCCTTTCTCGCCCGTGGGCGGCCAGGCATGGTGTTCGTCCTGGATGGCAGCATTAACGCGGTTCAGGCGGGGTTCAGCGTGGTGGACAGGCTCTGCTTGATGTTCCGGGTGACCTCGTCGGCGAGGATTTCGGGCAGGCCGTTCTCGATGCCGTGCAGGACCTGGGCCGCGACGTCGACGGGGTCGGCCTTCTGGTCGGCGGGAACGTCGGCGGCCATGTCGGTGTCCATGTATCCGACGTGCAGCGCCGAGACGGCGATGCCGCGCGGGGCCAGTTCCTCGCGAACCGCGTTGGTCTGCGCCCAGGCGGCGGCCTTGGCCGCCGCGTAGGCCCCGGTAACGGCCGGGTGCCACCAGGACAGCACGGACAGGACGTTGACCACGGCGCCGCCGCCGTTGCCCTCGATGACCGGGGCGAAGGTCCGCGTCACGGCGAGCGGGCCGAAGAAGTTCGTCTCCATCTCCAGCCGCACCGCCGCCAGGTCGGCGGCGATCAGCGGGGTGCCGGTGGAGATCCCGGCGTTGTTGACCAGCAGCGTCGCGTCCGACGCGAGGCGGGCCGCGGCCTGGATGGACTCCTCGTCGGTCACGTCCAGGCGCAGCGGGATGGCTCCGGCCACGTCCACGCTCTCCGGGCGGCGCGCCGCCGCGTACACCTTCGCGCCGCGCTCCAGAAGCTGGACGGCCAGATGGCGGCCCAGTCCTCGGTTGGCGCCCGTGACCACGGCGACCGCGTTCTTCAGTTCCATGTCTGCTCCCAGCGTTGCGGGCCCATTTAGATTACGTTTGCAATCTAAGCTGGAGCATAGGATAGATGACAGCCGACATCCAAATGAGGGGGTGGCCGATGGGCCGCGTATCGCAGGCGCAAGCGCAGGAGAACCGCAGGCGGATCGTGGAAACCGCCTCCCGGCTGTTCCGCGAGCAGGGCACACACGTCAGCGTCGCCGATCTCATGCAGGCGGCCGGCCTGACCCACGGCGGCTTCTACAAGCAGTTCGCCTCCAAAGAGGCGCTCATCGACGAAGCCACCAGCCACGCGTTCGCCGAACTCACCCAGCGCTACACCGCGCTCGACCAGCGCACCGGACAACCCGACGCCGCCCAGCAGGCGCTGATCGACGCCTACCTCTCCGTCGAGCACCGCGACAACCCCTCCGACGGCTGCCCCGTCGCCGCGCTGGCCGGCGACATGGCGCGCGAACCGGGCAACCACGAAGCCCACCGCGTCTACACCCAGGGAGTCAGCGACTTCGCCGACCGGCTCGCCACCCACGACCAGGACGGCATCACCCGACTGTGCACCATGCTCGGCGCACTCGTCCTGGCCCGCGCCACGAAGGACTCCCCCCTCTCCGAGGAGATCCTCACCGCGGCTCGCACTGCCCTGACAGCGACACCGTGATGGTCATTCCAGTACGAGTCGTACGGGGCCGCCCGCCGGGTCGGCGCCCGCCACGAGGGTGAAGGGTACGCGGAAGACCCGGCCCGGGGCGGCAGGGCGGTGCATCGAGTTCGCCCGCGACGTGTGTCGCGCGGACCGGGCGTCGTTCAAGGTCGAGGCCCGGATTCCCGTACCGGTCGAAGACGCCTGAGCACCGGCGACCCCGTATCGGTGGCGGACGCGCGCAGGCATCTCTGGATCGCGTTCCTGGCCCGCTGGTAGGCGACGGGATCGTCGTGCAACAGTGAGACGGCGTTGGCGGTCTCCATGAACGCGATCAGCTCGAAGGCGAGCTGATCGGGTTCGGTGTCCTCGGTGAGCTCGCCGAGCCGGCGCGCGTCGCCGACGGCGCTCGCGACCAGGCGGTTCCACTCCAGGCCGGCGGCGGCGACGGTGTCCCGTACGCGACCCGGGCGGGCGTCGAACTCGGCGGTGACCGTGAAGAAGAAGCACCCGCCGGGGAAGACCCGCCGCTCCGAGTAGCTCAGCCAGCTGTCGCACAACTGCCACAGCCGTCCCAAGCCCGGCGGCACCGCGAGGGCGGGCTGGACGACTTCGCCGAGGTAGACAGCCGTCGCGGCCCGGATCGTGGCGAGCTGGAGCTCTTCCTTGGAGCCGAAGTAGCCGAAGAGCCCGCTCTTGCTCACGCCGAGGTCGGCGGCCAGCCGTCCGATCGACAGGCCCTCCAGCCCGTCCTTGGAGGCGATGTCCGCCGCGCGGCGCAGGATCGCCTTCCGCGCCCGCTCATCTCGTGGCCGGCCCGCCATTGCCGCTCCTTTCGCGCACGAACGTTCGGTCAATTATGCCGCACCGTGGTACCGTCCCATCCAAGCACGAACGTTCGTGCTGAAAAAGGAGGTTCGGGAGCGTGGACGCCGTCATGCTGAGAAGCCGTTGGACCCCAGGGCCCGCCGCGGACATCACCGGATCCGTGCTGGTCGCGGTGACCGCCTACCAGGCCGACAAGGCGCGCGACCTGCCCGGCATCTACCGGTCCGGGATCGCGCTGCGACGAGCCTGGCCCCACCTGGAGGGCGCGGTCGGGATGTGGCTGTGGACGCGACCACTGGAGCTCAGGTGCGGCTCGGTGTCGATCTGGCGGGACGAGCAGGCCCTTCGAGGGTTTGTGCGGTGGCCGGAGCACGTCACGATCGTGCGGCGCTACCGCGGGCGGGGGCGGCTGACGTCCACCACCTGGAACGCCGCCGGCTTCGAGCCCGCCACGATCTGGGCCGAGGCCCGTCCGCACCTCCGGCACAGAGCCTCCGCGTGACAACTGACGCGGCTACGCCCCCTGAGGCCGGCAGGCGCCGTCCGACGCGGGCGCGGGGCCGCGGAGCAGGGCCATGAGCTGCTCGTGCGCGATGCGGCGGTAGTCCTCGGACAGCGGATCCACGCCGAGGATCGCCGCGACGTGATCGGGCAGCGCGAGAGGCGCGAAGGTCAGCGCGTACGCGAGCAGCATCACGAACTCCGGTGACGGCACGTCGCTGATCTCCCCGTCGCGCTGGCGCCGGCGCAGCCGCTCGATGCCGCCGCGCAACTGCTCGCGCTGGGCGCTGGACATGCCGCCGCCGTCGCCGGGATCGTCGCCGAGCGCCTGCCAGAGCACCATGCGCGCCCATTGGGGCCGTTCGAGCGTGGCGTCGAGGACGGCGGCGAAGGAGTCGGCGAAGGAGGACTCCGGCGGCGGCAGCGCGGCCTGGGTCTCGTTCCACCGCCTGCGCAACTCCGCCAGCAGGCCCTGCTTGCCGCCGAAGTGGTAGCTGATGAGCTGCTGGTTGACCCCGGCCCTGGCGGCGATGGCCGCCGTACGGGCTCCGGAGTAGCCCTTGGCCCCGAACTCCTCCAGCGCCGCCCGCAGGATCCGCTCCCGAGTCCGCTCCGCGGCGGTCCCTCGCTCGTCCTCGGTCACCGCACGTCGCCGCGTTGTCATGGCCGCCATCCTAGCGATTCAGTCATTCAGTTGACAAAATTCATCTAAATGAGTGATCCCTTGCCCCATGACACGACGCCCCATCTCGGCGGTCGTCGCCATCGCCTTCAACACCTACGGCGGCACCGACGTCCTGGAACTCGTGGACACCGAACCGCCCGTCCCGGGGTCGAGTCAGGACACGTACGCGGCAAGGTGGTCCTCACGCCGTAGTGGCGCAGGAACATTCGACTTCGCGGGAATCGAACGCGAAACCAGCCGTCATGTCCGCCCGCCCGGGGCGGCGCTCTCGCCCGTGGTCATGGAGTGCCGTTCGCACACGACCCTGCGCATGGGCAATTCCACCTGGTCTTCGGACGTTCCCGGCTGGGTAGGGGGCGTAAGGTCTGACGGTTCTTAATGAGGAGGAGAAATGCCTCGCGGATCGAGCCCGAAGCGGGAACGCCAATACGAGCACATCAAGGACAGCGCCAAGCAGCGGGGAGAAAGCGACAAGCGCGCGACCGAAATCGCCGCCCGTACGGTGAACAAGGAGCGGGCCAGGGCCGGTGAGTCCCGGACCGCGAGCCGTACATCCACCAAGGACATCTCGTCGAGCCGGCGGGGCGGACTGCGCTCCCATTCCGGCGCGGGCGGCCGTACCCGGGATCAGCTGTACGCCGAAGCCAAGAGCCGCAACATCAAGGGCCGCTCGAAGATGAGCAAGGCACAGCTGGAAAAGGCTCTCGGCTGACCGGGTCGTACGGACGGGCCGGGACCCGCGCGACCGGCGGGTCGCGGGTGGTCGCCTGTGGCACAAGAGGCAAGATTGTAGAAAACCTCGATGGCATGGTCACCCTGGGGAAGGACGAGCGCGCGCGCCATCCCGACACCAAGCTGCGCTCGGCGCGGGTCGTCGGCGACAGGACGTCCGCCTACACCCGCCGCGACCCCGATGTGGCCGCGGGCTTCCACAACACGCAGGTGTCGTTCTGCCTGGCCAACGTGCTGGCGTACGTCAACTACCTGGGCCCCCGGCCCGGCTACCGGACCGCCGACCAGGCGGCCAAGCACGTCGCCGCGGTGCTGAAGGCCCGCCGCTAGGTACCGGTTACGGTTAGGGGACCCGGCCGACGCCGCCCAGGATGCCGCCCTTCTCCAGCCCGGGGACGATGAACGGGTCGTCGTTGCGCCAGTCCTGCACCGGCACGACGCCGGGTTCGAGCAGCTCCAGCCCGTCGAAGTAGGTGCGCACCATGTCGCGGTCCCGCCAGTGCAGCCCGCCGGAGGTCGTCCGCCGGTAGACGTTCTCGGTTTCGACCCTCCGGCCGGGGGTGCTCTGGCCCCGCTCCACGTACGCGTGGGAGATGATCAGGTGGCTCCCCGGCACCAGTGGCTCGCGCAGCGCCTGGACGATGCCGGCCACCTCGTCGTCGCCACTGAAGAAGTGGAACAGCGCGACGGCCAGCACCGCCACGGGCCGGCTGAAGTCGAGGTGCTGGGCGGCGGCGGCCAGGAGCCCCTTGGGGTCGTGCGCGTCGCCGTCGATGATCACCGTGTCGGAGTTGTCGGCCAGCAGCGCGCGGGCGTGGACCAGCACGATCGGGTCGTTGTCCGAGTAGACGACCTTGGCGTCGGGGATGATCCGGTGCGCGACCTGATGCACGTTGTCCTGAGTGGGCAGGCCGGTGCCGATGTCGAGGAACTGCCGGACACCGGCCCTGGCGACCGTCTCCACGGCGCGGATCAGGAAGTCACGGTTCGCCCTGGCCATCTCCCGTACATCCGCGCCGCCCTGGCGGCTCAGTTCGAGGACCCGCTCGGCCGCCTCACGGTCAGCCGGGAAGTTGTCCTTCCCGCCGAGGTAATAGTCATACATTCGGGCGACGGTCGGGACAGTCGGATCCAGCTTCCCCGTAGGCCGTTCAGGCTCGGTCACGCTACACCCTTCATCATCTATGACGGCATCTTACGGGGAATCTGCAGATATGTGATCAAGACGGGCCAAGTGGCCGGTCTTCACGACGGTCTACCGGCGGCACACCCGGGCGTCTCGGATGTCGGCCGGGAGTACGGGCTTGCCGTCCACCGGAGGCGTGGGACCGTCCGGCTCCGGCTGGATGCCGCCGGCGGCGATGCGGTCGAGGACGGCGAGCCCGGCGGCGTCCACCGTGCCGAAGATCGTGTAGTTGGGCGCCAGTCCGGAATCACCGTAGACCAGGAAGAACTGGCTGCCGTTGGTGTTCGGACCGGCGTTGGCCATGGCCAGCACCCCGCGCGCGTACGTCTTGCGCACCCCGGTCGAATCGCCGGGCCACGGCGGCAGATCCGTGGGCAGCTCGTCCTTGTACCGGTAACCCGGCCCGCCCTCGCCGGTGAAACTGGGGTCGCCGCACTGCAACACCTTCAGCCGGTCGTACGCGGTGAGCCGGTGGCACGACGTGGCGTCGTAGAACCGGTGCTGGATCAGGTGCACGAAGCTCTGCACCGTGCAGGGCGCCTTGGCCGGATCGAGGGCGAGCCCGATGTCGCCGTGGTTGGTCCGGAGCACCGCGGAGACCGGTCGCGTGGGCGTGCGGCGCGGGTCCGGCGGAAGCGGTACGTCCCGTACGGCCGGGTCATCGGGAGTCTCGGTGTACTGGCACGGCCCCTTGGTCGTTCGCGGCGGCTTGTCCAAGGCCGCCGCCGAGGCCGGCAGCGTGCCGATCGCGATCAGCGAGCCTGTCGTGACCGCGGATAACGCGGCGCGGGCCGCGAGTCGTACCAACGCTCTGCCGGACATCCTGACCTCCGCTGTGTGATGATCGCCGGGCTTCCTGAGGTCTAATCGATCTGACCAGCGCAGTCAAGGGTTCGGTACGAGCCTGTCCGCTCTGGAGTGTCACTCGGCGGCCGGGGTGATCGTCCCGATGCCGGCGACGGCTTGCCGTACCAGATCCGCCAGTTCGGTTCGGGAGGTGATGCCCAGCTTGGGAAAGGCGCGGTAGAGGTGGAAGCCGACGGTCCGCGGGCTGAGGAAGAGCTGGGCGGCGATCTCCCGGTTGGAGGACCCCTGCGCGGCGAGGAACACCACGTGCCGCTCCTGCGGCGTCAGCCCGCGCAGTGCTTCCGGCAGCGGCTCCGCGGGGCTCGACTCCCCCGACGCGCTCAGCTCAGCCGCGGCGCGCTCCGCCCAGGGGGTCGCGCCCAGCTGCTCGAACGCGGCACGCGCGGCCCGCAGGTGAGAGCGGGCTTCGGACCTGCGCCGGATACGGCGGAGCCACTGCCCGTAGGCGAGCTCCGTCCTGGCCCGCTGGAAGGTGGTCAGAGACGGGCCGTGCAGGTCGAGCGCGCCGAGGAAGAGCGGCTCCGCCTCGCCGTCCGGCGCGGCCAGCGCCCGGCACCGCAGCGCCACCGCGCCCACCCAGCGCTGGCGCGTGTCCCCCGCCCACCGCTCCAGCAGGGCGAGCGGCTCGACGGTGGCTCCGGGCAGGTCGGCCTGGACGGCCGCGTCCACCAGGTCGGCCGCGCAGTAGACCGCGATCACCGGGTGGTGCGCGGGGCCCGCGACCACGCGTTCGAGGTGCGCCGTGGAGGCGCGCGCCCGGCCCAGCCCCAGCTCCAGCAGGCCGAGCGCCCAGGTGGCCAGCGCCGCGCTGGCCGGCGCGTCGTGGTCGGCGCAGTAGTCCAGGCTCGATTCGGCGTAGGCCCGGCAGCGCTTCTCATCGCCGTTCAACGCGGCGATCAGCGCGACCAGGCCGCTCAGGTGCCCGACTCGGTGGGTCTGGCCCAGGTCACCGGCGAGCTTCAGCCCCTCGGTGGCCAGCCTGAGCGCTTCGGCGCTGCGGCCGCTCAGCAGGAGGGCCTGGGCCTGGAGTTGCAGGGCGTACGGCAGGAGTCCCATCAGGTCCTGGTGGCGGCAGTCGGTCACCAGCGTTGAGGTCAGGCGCAGCGCCGAGCCGGCGTCGGCGGCCATCAGGCTCAAAGAGGTGGCGGTCATGGCTTGCTGGGTAGCCAGCGCGGGCGTGTGCTCGATCAGCTCGCCGATGGCGGCGAAGCCGCTGAACGGGTCACCGGCCATGATCTTCGCCAGCGTGGGCAGCGAACGGGCCAGCGGAGTGGACCAGGTGGGCTGGGCTCCTGATCGCACGACCTGCGAAGAAGCCGGCGAGGAAGCCTGTGAAGAGACTGGCGAGAAAGCCGGCGAAGGAGCGCGTGAAGCCGCCGGCGCCGACCAGACGGCGGCGGCTATCTCGGCCGCGAGCCCCTCGTCGCCGCTGTAGCCGAACAGGCGGATCGCGTCGGCGATCATGACGATGGCCATGGCGTGGTCGTCGTCGCCGATCCTGGCCGCCGAATCCAGCAGCATCCGCGCGGCCTTGGTCGGCGAGCCGATCTCGGACTCCACGGTGGCCAGCACGCGGGCGGCCGAGGCCAGCGTTGAGGGTTCGGCACTCAGCGTGGTCGCGCACGTCGCCAGGTCCGCCGCGCGGCGCAGCTGGCCGGCGTCGCACGCGGCGAGCGCGGCGGCGGCGTAGCGCCGGGCGCGTGGCTCGAGGGCGCTGGTCAGCTCGGCCGCCCGCTCCAGCGCCGACGACGTGCCGATGGCTGCCAGCTCGCGCGCGATCTCCTCGTCCGGCCCCAGCGCGGCGGCGGCGAGATGCCAGACCCACCGCTCGGGCGACGCCTCCGCCAGAGCTCGGTGCTCGGGCGACGCCTCGGCCGCCTCGGCCAGGGCCCGGTGCGCGGCGATCCGGGCCGCGACCGGCGCGGACTGGTAGGCGGCGACCAGGATCAGCAGGTGGCGAGGGGTGAGCTTGTCCGGCCGCACCTCCACCAGCCCGGCGGTCTCGGCGGGCTCCAGATCAGCCGGTGTCGCCCCGGCTGCGGCAAGAAGGCCGGGCGGAGCGGCCACGGTAGCGGTGAAAAGCGGGGAAGCCGCGGCAGCGGCGAGCAACTCGGGCAGCGAGGCCGCGGGGTCGGCGGCGGCCAGCAGGAGGAGGAAGCGAGTCCGCTCAGGCAGGGCCCGTAGGCACGCGCCGTACAGCTGATCGGCCCGCCGCGAACGCCCGGGCCAGCCGGTGTGCAGGCCCAGCGGCGACAGCCTGCCCTCGACCTGCGCGGGGCTGATCCCCGCGGCCAGCTCGCGCAGGGCCAGCGGATTGCCGCGAGCGTCCTCGACGATCCGCTCACGCACCTGCGGGACGATGCCCGGCCGGCATTCGGCGACGATGTCCAGCGCCGCCTGCCGGTCGACACCGGGCAGGTCCAGCTCGTCGATCCCCTGGAGCGCGGGCACCTCGCCCTCGGCGGCCACCAGGATGACCACCCGCGCGGCCGCGAGGCGGCGGACACAGAAGGACAGGACCGCCAGACTCTCCCGGTCCAGCCAGTGCGCGTCGTCGATCAGGCAGAGCACGGGCCGCCTGCCCGCCAGGTGGCGCAGGAGGTCCCAGACAGGCAGGTACGGCGAAGCGGATTCGCCGCCCGCGCTGATGTCGCCCAGGCGGTCGAGGACGTCGCGCTGCTGGGCGGGCAGGTGTTTCCAGCGCGGGCGGGTGGTCGCCAGCAGCATGTGCAGGCCGCCGTACGGGAGGCGGGACTCCTCCGGTGTGCCGGAGGCCCGCAGCACGATTTGATCACTCGCGAGCTCGGCCGCGAAGGCGAGCAACGCGCTCTTGCCCGCCCCGGCTTCCCCGCGCACCATCAGGGCGCCGCTCTCACCAGCGAGAAGTCGCGTGATTCCGCTCTGCTCCGCGATGCGCCCGTGCAGCACCAGGCGAGAGTACCGGACTCGGAGTTGATCTCATACCTAACCGGGAACATTCCGACACCCTCGATCCAGGTCATCCGTACAGATGTGGGACGGATAGGCGGCGACTACGGTCACCGCCGGAGGTCGGCATGAGGAATCGTTGGGCCACTCGTCTTTGCTCGGCACTGACAGTGACCACCCTTGTCATCAGCATGGCAGGTCAGGGAGCCCACGCGGCTGCCAAGGAGCCGACGCTCCCCGAGCAGCGCCTGGGCTCGGCGGCGAACCGCGCGCACCAGGTGGCGGCGGAGGCGACCCGGGCGCGGACCGAGCTGCCCGAGAAGAAGGCCGCCAAGCTGCCCAAGGGGGTCGTGCCCCGGGAGGCCCAGAAGCCGCCCAAGCTGGTCTCCCGCCTGTCGAACAAGCCGCAGCTGGTGGGTGAGGCGACCGGCAAGCCGGGCAACGGGGAAGTGCACGGGTTCGACGCCAAGCAGAGCCGGGTGGTCCCCAAGCTGGGCGACGCGACGTCGAAGGTCTTCCAGAACCCCGATCAGACCTACACCGTGCGTACGTACTCCAGGCCAGTGAGGTACCGGACGGCCACCGGGCAATGGGCCGACATCGACCTCAACCTGACCGGCGCGAACGGGCGCTGGCGACCGGCGGCGGGTGACGTCGGAGCCGAGGTGGCCGACGACGCCGCCGACCCCAGGCTCCAGTCGCTCACCCTGGACAACGAGCACAGCCTGTCCTTCGCCCTCCAAGGGGCAAAAAGCACCAAAGCCAATATTTCTGGAAATATCGCGAAGTACGGTGAGGTGCTGCCGGGGACGGACCTCGAGGTCGAGGCCGCCTGGAACGGCATCAAGGAGTCGCTCGTCCTGACCTCGCGCCAGGCCGCGACGGGCCCCTGGGACTTCCCCTTCCAGGCCAAGGGCCTGACGCCGCGGAGCGCGCCGCAGGGTGTGGAGTTCGTCGACGAGCAGGGCGCCGTCCGCGTCACCGTTCCCGCCGGATTCATGAGCGACGCCGAGGGCGCCCGATCCGACGCGGTCCGCTACACCCTCGTCGGCGACGTCCTGCGAGTCAGCGCCGACCAGAAGTGGCTGCGCGCCAAGGACCGCGCGTTCCCGGTGGTCATCGACCCCTCCTCCTACGTACGCACCACCAGCGGCGCCTCCTCCGACACCTACGTCGACAACCACTCCGGCGCCAATCACTCCGGCAGCGACCAGCTCCTGGTCGGCTCCCAAGACGGCACCAAGCGCAACAACGCCTACATCAACTTCAACCTCGCCTCGCAGATCCCCCACGCCTACGTGACCGGCGCCGCGCTCTTCCTCTACAACACCCTGTCGAACTCCTGCGCGGCCAACCCCGTCACGGTGAAGGAGATCACCAGCAGCTGGAACGTCGGCACGATCTCCTCCTATCCCGGCGTGAGCCTCGGCGGCACCTGGGGGTCGGCCAGCTTCAGCGGCGGCGTCACCTGCGGCGGCGCCGGCTGGGCGTGGATCGGGATCAACAGCGCGGGCCTGTCGGCCCTGTCGGACTGGTCCAACGGCGCGGGCAACAACGGCCTGGCGCTGACCGCCGACAGCTTCAAGGAGTTCGCCAGCGCCAACTCGGCCAACCCGCCGTACTTGCAGGTGGACTACAGCCCTTGGCGGGCGCTGTACGCGATCGACTCCGGTGCCACGATCGACCCGCCGGTGACGGCCAACGGCTTCGGCAGGCTCCCCGTGACGGTGATCAACAACGGGATGAACTCCTGGTCCCCCGGCACGGTCAAGCTGGGCTACAAGGTGTACACCCTCGGCGGCAGCTTCGTGGGCAGCTCCACCGCGGCCGCCACGCTGCCCGCCACGATCGGCAACAACGGCTCGGCGAAGGTGAGCGCCACGATCGACCCGCTCAACCCGGGCTCGTACCAGGTCTGCTGGGACATGGTGACGAACGGGCAGTTCTTCTCCGACTGGGGCGTACCCGTCTGGTGTGTGAGCCTGACCGTGGTCAACCTGCCGCCCCAGATCGACTCGATGTGGCCGGGCAGTGGGTACGTGGAGTCCACGCTGATGCCGGAGTTCACGGTCACCGGCCATGACCAGGACGAGTGGCCCGGCGGGGAGCTGAACTTCATCTTCAACATCTGCCTGGTCTCGGCCCCCAGCACGTGCCCGGCGACCGGCCTGATCACGGGCGACTCCAACACCGGTGAGCAGACCGCCAACTGGACGGTCCCGCAGGGCAAGCTCAAGTGGGGCCAGCAGTACATGTGGCAGGCCCTGGTCACCGACGGCAAGACCTCCAGCCCGGCCACCGGATGGAGCACCTTCCGCACGGTCGTGCCGCAGCCCCTGGTCTCCTCACACGTCTCCGACAGCGCGGGCACGGCCGCCGTCAAGGGCATCGACCCGCTGACCGGCCAGTACGCGGCCACCACCACGGACGCGAGCCTCACCACCGCCGGTCCCGCGCTGGCGATCACCCGCTCGTACAGCAGCCTGAACTCCCGCTCGGGGCTGTTCGGCGTGGGCTGGACCACCGCCTACGACATGAAGATCGTCACCGACAGCGACCTGACGGGCAACGTCGTGGTCACCTACCCGGACGGGCGGCAGGCGCGCTTCGGCCGCAACTCCGACGGCACGTACGCGCCGCCCGAGGGCCGGTCGGTGAGCCTGGTGAAGGCCGATACGGCGTGGTTCCTGCGTGACAAGTCCGGCGGCGCGTACGTGTTCGACTCGAACGGCCGGTTGACCGGGATCTACGACGACGACCAGCACGGCGAGTTCCTCACCTACAACGGCGACGGCACCCTCGCCAAGGTCGTGAACAAGGTCAGCGGCCGCGGCCTCTACTTCACCTGGAACAGCGGGCTGGTGACCTCGGTCGCCACCGATCCCGCCCAGGGAGCGCCCGCGTGGACGTACGGCTACGGCTACGGCCTGCTCGCCCAGGTCTGCCCGCCGGGCACGACGACGGCCTGTACGAAGTACACCTACAAAATGGTGTCCCACCACCGCACGGCCGTCGTGGACGCCGCCCCCGCGATGTACTACCGGCTCCACCAGAGCACGACCAACGAGACCCAGCTGTTCGTCGGCCAGGACGACGCGCAGGCGGTCAACCTGACCTACGGCGCGGCGGGCGCCCCGGCCGGGACCACGGACGGCTCGGCGACGTTCAACGGCACGAGCTCCTACGTGCGCATGCCGTACAACATCACCGACGACACCACCTACGCGGCGGTCGGGATGTGGTTCAAGACCACCAAGGCCGGCGTGCTGTACGGCGCGCAGATGAACACGCTGGAGGACTCCCGGGGCCCGCTCCCGTGGGGCTTCCTGCCGATGCTCTACGTCGGGACCGACGGGAAGCTGCACGGCCAGATGGCCGACGACGGCAGCTGCGGATCGATGAAGTCGACCGCGTCGGTGAGCGACGGGACCTGGCACCATGTGGTGCTGACCGCGAGCGGAACGTGGCAGGGCATGTACCTGGACGGGTCGATCGTGGGCAGCCGCTTCAACCAGGTCAAGGCGACCCATCTGCCGTACGCCAGCATCGGGGCGGGCTACGTGAACACCTCGGGCTGGTGCCCCGCCGCGCCCGCGGACACGCGCGGCCACTTCACCGGCCAGATCGACGACCCCGCCTTCTACACCCACCCGCTCGGCCCCACGTCCGTCGCCGCCCAGTACGCGGCCGGGCAGTACACGGGCGCGCTGGAGACGGTCAAGCTGCCGTCGGGCAAGCTGCAGGCCACACTCGCCTACGACACCCAGAGCGACCGCGTCGCCTCGATGACCGACGCGGGCGGCGGGCAGTGGCGGGTCTACCCCGCCCAGACACAGGGCGGCACGGAGTACTACCCGAACGCGGTCCTGAGCGCCCGGCCGCGCGAGTACTACCGCCTCGCCGAGTTCTCCGGCACCCAGGCGGCCAGCGCGGCCTACGGCGACGGGCGCGACACCGACGCGACCTACCACAACGTCACCCTGAACCAGAGCGCACCCATCGTCCTGGCCACCGGCGGCGACACGGCCGCCGGGTTCAACGGCTCCAGCTCCTACCTGGAGCTGCCCGACGGCGAGATCAAGGGCGGCGGCGACCTGTCGGCGGAGCTGTGGTTCAAGACCGCCAAGCCCGGCGTCCTGCTCGCCTACCAGGCCCAGGCCCTCACCGACCCGGCCGGGCCGCAGGCGAACTACACGCCCGCGCTGTACGTCGGGACGGACGGCAAGCTGCGCGGCCAGTTCTGGGACGGCGCCGCGGTCGCGCCGATCACCACGAGCGCGAGCGTGACCGACGCGAGCTGGCACCACGCCGTCCTGACGGCCTCCGGCGGCACCCAGTGGCTCTGGCTGGACGGTGCCGTGGTCGGGACCAGGTCCAAGGGCCCGGTGTCCACGATCGCGCAGAACCATGTCTACGTCGGCGCCGGTTTCATCGCGGGCAACTGGCCCGCCAAGCCCTCGGACACCCTGGGCCACTTCAACGGCACCATCGACGAGGTGGCGATCTACTGGAACAGTCTGCACACCGACGCGATCCAGGCGCACTACAAGGACGTCGCGACGTTCGGCATCCCCGCCACCACCGTGCTCGCCGCCGACCCGCGCGGCAAGGCGATGGTCTACGGCTACGACCCCCAGCACGGCGGCCGGCCGACCTCGCTGTACGACGCCTCGGGCGGCACCACGCGCTACGGCTACGACCTCAACGGCAACCTGGCCACGGTGAGCGACCCGGACGGGCACACCACTCAGCTGTACAACGACGACCGCGGCAACTCGGTCATGAAGGTGACCTGCCGCGGACCGCGCTCCTGCCAGACCTCCTACTTCACCTACTACCTGGACCCCGACGACCCGCTGAACCCCCGCAACGACAAACTCACCGGCGCGTTCGACGCCCGGGCCAGCGCCGGGAACGACGCTGCGCACCGCACCAGCTACACCTATGACATCTCGGGCGACCTGCTCAGCGTCACCACACCTCCCGTGGCCGGATCCGCCAACGGCGGCATCACCAAGTACGTCTACACCGACGGCACCGAGGCCGCCACCGACGGCGGCACCGTCCCGGACGGGCTGCTCGCCGCCACGACCACCCCCGGCGGCAGGACCACCCGCTACGGCTACCGCCAGAACGGCGACCTCGCCCAGGTGGTGGACGCCGCGGGGCTCACCACGAAGTACGACTACGACAGCGCCGGTCGGCCCATCTCCGAGACGAAGATCTCCGACACCTTCCCGAACGGCGTCAGCACCTCCATGGGCTACGACGCCCTGAACCATCTCACCGCCACCGTCGGCCCCGCGACCACGGACGTGATCAACGGCGTCAAGCACCTGCCGTGGGTCCTCTACACCTACGACGTCGACGGCAACGTCACCAAGGCCGAGCGGACGGACCCCACCGGCAAGGACGTCACCCGCACCACGGACTACACCTACGACGCCGCCGCCCGCGTCTCGTCCGTCAAGGACCCCGCG
This sequence comes from Nonomuraea sp. NPDC050680, assembly GCF_040654555.1. Lineage (NCBI taxonomy): Bacteria > Bacillati > Actinomycetota > Actinomycetes > Streptosporangiales > Streptosporangiaceae > Nonomuraea > Nonomuraea sp. NPDC050680. Next base: position 739,604 of record NZ_JBFAIF010000001.1, read on the forward strand.
GGCAACACCACCACCTACGGCTATGACCTCTATGGCAACCTCACCAGCACCGTGGACGCCACCGGCGCCGACTTCCGGCACACCTACGGACCGACCGGCCTGCCGCTGACCACGAGCCTCGCCAACTGGGTGGGCGACCCGCTGGACAACGACGCCCCCAAGGAACTGGTCCTCGAATCCCGCGCCTACGACCCGGCCGGTCGCCTGGCCACGGTCACCGACGCCATGGGTCGGACCACCCGCTACCGCTACTACGACGACAACCTGCTCGAATCGGTCTGGGCTGAGGGCTTCCACAACGCCGACGGAACCACCCGGGACATCCCGCTCCAGCAGAACACCTACGACAGTGCGGGCAACCTCGTCCAGCGGATCACCGGCAACGGCAAGAGCACGACCGCCTACACCGTGGACGCCGCCAACCGGGTCACCGAGGCGCTGCTGGACCCCGCCGGCATCAAGCGCAAGACCACCTACGGCTACGACGCCGACGGCGGCGTGGTCTCCCTGGTCCAGGCGCAGGACAGCGGCTACACGTGGACCGCGTTCGACCTCGACGCGCTGGGCCGGCCCCTGTCCCAGAAGGTCTGGGACGGCGACGAATGGCTCACGACGTCCTGGGCCAGGGACCAGCGGGGCCTGCCGAAGACGATGACCGACCCCCGTGGCGCGGTGACCGACTACACCTACGACGAGGCGGGCCGGCTCACCACGACCAAGGCGCCGACGGTGGCCATCGAGCACGCGGGCGGCACGCCGTACAACGTCAGACCGACGACACGGGCCGGGTACAACAGCTTCGGCGACGTCGTGACGAGCGAGGACGCCGAGGGCTACCGGACCTCGGTCACCTACGACGGCATGAGCCGGCCGCAGGTCCTCACTCTGCCCTCCTACCGGCAGCTCGGCGCCGGTGCCACGGTGACCGCGAGTTCCACCACGACGTACGACGCGCTGGGCCGCGTGACGCGCGTCGAGGACGCGCTCGGCCACGGCGACACCCACACCTACGACCAGCTGGGCAATCTGGTCGCCACCACCGACGCGGCGGGCAACCAGTCGCGGTCGGGCTTCGACGTGGCCGGGGAATGGCTGTGGACACGGGACCAGGCGGGCCGGGTGACCGGGGCGACCTACGACGACCTCGGCCGCCGGATCTCCAGCACCGCCGTCGACCGCACACCGGCCTCGGCCGGGTACACCACCGCCTACGAGTACGACGACGCGGGGAACCTGACCTACGTCACCACACCGTCGGGCGCGCGCAGCCAGTACGGCTACAACGCGGCGGGCGAGGTCGTGGTCGACGTCGACCCGCTGACCCAGGGCCACTGGTACACCCGCGACCACGCCGGCCGGGCGACCAAGGTCTCCAATCCGGACGGCACCAGCAGCACGCTCACCTTCGACGGCGCCGGCCGGGCGACCGCGACGGCAGATCTCGACGCGGCCGGCAAGCAGCTGCGGTCCATGACGATCGGCTACGACGACGGGAGCAACCCGGTCACCGTCAACAGACCGGGCGGCGGGGTCACCACCTACGACTACGACGCGCTGAACCGGCTGACCGGCCAGCACGAGAAGACCACGCCGACGCACACCATCACCACGACCTTCGGTTACGACGCGGCCGGCAACCGCACCCGCTTCACCGACGGCAACGGCAACGCGACCTCCTACGCCTTCAACCCCTTGAACCTCCAGGTGGCGATGTTCGTCCCGCCGACCACGACCTACACCACGCCCGCCGAGCGCCAGACGATCACCGACTACGACGCGGCCGCTCGCCCCGTCCAGGTCACCAAGCCGGGCGGGGTCACCATCGCCCGCACCTTCGACACGCTGAACCGGCTCACCGCGGAGACCGGCGCGGGCGCCGAGACCGCCACGGCCGCCCACAGCTTCGGCTACGACACCGTGGGCCGGCTGACCTCGGCCGGGGGCAACACCTTCGGCTACGACGATCGTGATCATCTCGTCAGCACGGCGGGGCCGTCCGGCACCGCGTCCTTCACCTACGACGCCGACGGCCGCATGAAGACCCGTACCGACAAGGCGGGCACGGCCGCCTACGACTACGACGCGGGCAGCCGCCTCACCACGGTCCGCGACCCGCTCACCGGCGGGACCTCGATCTACTCCTACGACACGATGGACCAGCTCAAGGGCGTCGACTACGGCGGCGCCAAGCGCTCCTTCGACTACGACGCGCTGCACCGGCCCACCTCCGACACGCTCAAGACCACCGCGGGCGCGGCACTGGCCGCCATCGCCTACGGCTACGACGACGCCGACCGGCTCACCACCAAGACCACGACCGGTACGGCGGGCGCCGCCGCCAACACCTACGGCTACGACCTGGCGGGCCGGCTGACGTCGTGGAACTCGCTCGCCTACGACTACGACGACGCGGGCAACCGGACCAAGGCCGGAACGGCCGCCTCCGTCTACGACGCGCGCAACCAGCTGGTCTCCGACGGATCGGCCGGCTACGCCTACTCGGCGCGCGGCACCCTGAAGTCCAGGACGCCGAGCGGCGGGAGCGCGAGCGCGACGAGCTACGACGCGTTCGACCGGATGATCACCGACGGCGCGGCGAGCTACGCCTATGACGGGCTGGACCGGCTCGCGTCCGCCGCGGGCCGCACCTTCAGCTACTCCGGCCTGGGCAACACCCCGGCCGCGGCGGGTGCCGAGCTCTACGGCAGGGACCCGGCGGGCGACATCGTCTCCGTCGCGGGCCTGTACGCCTACACCGACCGGCACGGCGACCTCACCGCCACCTTCACCGGCGCGGGTGTGCTGACCGATTCGGCGGCCTACGACCCGTACGGGAAGGTCGTCGCCGGCTCGGGCACCAAGCGGGACGTCGGCTACCAGGGCGGCTGGACCGACCCGGCCACCGGCAAGGTCAACATGGCCGCCCGCTGGTACGACCCCGGAACCGGGGCGTTCCCCAGCAGGGATACGTTCGAGGTGAATCCCATGCCGTCGGTGAAGGGCAACCGCTTCACCTACGCGGACGGCGACCCGCTCAACCAGGTGGACCCGACCGGTCACTTCGGCTGCCCCGCCTTCGTGTGCGGCACCGCCAAGCAGGTGATCAAGGTCGTCGAGCGGGACATCGCCAAGCCGGCCTGGAACGCGGCCGACTACATCCTCACCGGTGGCGGGGAGGTCGGCGCGCTCGGGCGCGGCTCACGGTTCTGCGGTCCGGCCTGGCTCGGCTGTCTCGCGGCGGTCGCCATCGGCGCCGGCGCCGGGTACCTGGCCGGGAAGTGGTGGCAGAACAACTGGTGGAAGGGCTGGCCGGACGGCAGCGGGCCGTACATCCAGTACCCGGACGGCGGCGGCTCGCCCGGCAAGGGCAAGACCGGCGGCACGCCCGGCGACGACGGGCCCGGCGCCTCACCCGGCAAGGGGACGAACGGCCCGCCCAAGGCGGATCCGCCGCCGCCTCCGCCGCCCACACCTCAGGAGCTGGCCGACATCGCCGCGAAGACGCGCGCGGCCAGGCCAGGCCCCATCGATCACGACCGGCTGCCCGGTCCGGCGGGCACCTCGCTCGCCGACGCACTCGACAAGGGGCTCAACCACCGGGTCGACAACGCCATCGACAAGATCCTGGACAAGGTCGGCGTGGCCTTCACGCCGATCGAGGCCAGGGCCGGCGACGGGCAGCCCAACGGCGGCCTCGACCCAGCCCCGCACGTCGTCGGCCAGTGCTCAGGGGTGTTCGGCGCGGACGCGATGCAGGACTGCCGCGTCGATCCGGGCCCAGGCGTCCCGCCGGACCCGACGGTGCAGCTTGCCCCCTGCCGTGGCGTGACGGGCGCCGGCGCCGCCTGCTCCTCCTCCGGGGAGGCGGCGGCGCTGGGGAACGCGGGGTCCGGCGCCGGCTTCGGCGGTGACTCCGTCAAGCTGGCACGCAGGGGTGCTGAAAGGCCGCACTGGAGCGCCAAGCTCCCGATGAGCATGGACACGGTCCGGCGGGTGGCCCAGGACTGGGACATCCGGATCGACGACCTGAAGATCAGGATCGACAAGAGCATTGACGGGCTGGCCGGGGTGACCTACCCCAATCAGCAGGTCCTGCTGCGGCGAGCGGCCTTCCGCAGCGAGGAACTGCTGGCCCGCACCCTCGCCCATGAGCGGTACCACGTGGAGGACCTGCGCCTGGGCGGCAGCTACCCGACGTCCAACGAAGAGGCGGTCCCCTGGGAAGACCGGGCCTATGCCTTCGAGGACGAGTGGTGGGCCAACCATCCACGTAACCAGTAAGGGACCATAGGCGAAACGGCTCTAGCACCGAGGTGGCCCCCGTGTCGAACACGCATGACGAGGCACTCCGCTGGGAGAGCTGGCTGCAGGCTTATGAGCAGGCACGGGACGAGCTGCCCGGACCGATCACCAGGCGCTGCCCGAACTGTGGACGGGCCTGCCTCCGCCTGGTGTATCGGCTCCGGATCCCCCACCTGCTCATCGGTGAGGCCCACTTCTGGTGCGACCACTGCCTGCGGGGGCCTTACCTCGGCCGCGTCGAGATCCCCGAAGCCGCTGCGGCGGCTTCGGGCGAGCAGGAGTATCAGCGGCTGAGACCCACGATCCCGAACTACGAACTCATCCCCCCTGCGACGGCCGAACCCTAGTTCGTCTCGGCCGCGACGAGCCGGATCGCCGGGTAAAAGCGCGCTGGGCGGCAAAGGTGCCGCCCGTCAACCTCTGTGTAGGATGACGGCAAATTCGCTAAACTCTGGCTGTTAAGGATCGGCACGGCGATGAGCGCTGATGAGTCTCCCCGGACGCTGGCCGACAAGCTGAACCGGTTGTTCCAGACGGTCCGCCGCCAAGGTGACGCCGAATACAGCAATGTCGCGGTCGCGGAGGCCATCAGCAAGGGCCAGGACGTACAGATCTCGCATACCTATATCTGGCAGTTGCGCACGGGCCGGCGGGTCAATCCCACGATCATGCACCTGACGGCGCTGGCCGCGTTCTTCGGGGTGCCGGTCGCCTACTTCCTGGACGACGCGGAGACCGCGAGGATCGACAAGGATCTGGAGCTGCTGGCCGGCATGCGGAAGGCGGGTGTCACGCACATCGCCCTGCGCAGTGCCGAGCTGACTCAGGGCAGCCGCGCCGCCATCACCGAAATGGTCAATCAGCTCTGGAAGCTGGAGAATCCCTCCGATGAAGATGCCAGGTGATCTCTTGGCCACCGATCTTCGATGTCCGCCGCCGGTCATGGCGCGCCTATCTTGATCGGCCTGGCCGTCGCCGGATGGATCGCGGTGGGCATCAAGCTGTTCCACCTTCGCGCCAAACCCGGCTGCCGGTCGACGCGTTGGCTGTGCGCGGCGTTGCTGGCGCTCTCGGTGTCGATCTGCTTGCAGGACCAGACGGTCCACGAGGTGATCGACGGCCACACGACGCTCAACACCGCGGGCACCCTTTCCAACTGCTTGACCTTGATCGCCGGGACGTCCGGGCAATGCGCGTTTCTCTACATGGTCTATCCGGCTGAGCAGGCCATGGGGAGCGCCCGGCTACGTCTGCGGCTGCTGACCGGCGTCCTGGCACTGATCGGCGTTCTGCATGCCACGACCCCGTCGAACTACGCGCAGGCCCTGGCCAGTCAGCGGATGGCCGTGCAGATCCCGGTGATCTCGGCCGCCGCCTACGTCTATGTCGCATATCTGGCGTTGACCGTCACCGAGGTCGCGCGCGCCACGCACTACCGCGCGAGCGCCGCGAGAGGCTTCTCCCTCCGCAACGGCCTGCGGCTGCTGTTGCTCGGTCTCGCCTGCACCCTCGCCTACGCCGGGCTGCGATTCTCCGCCATGTCCGCTCACCTTCTCGGATGGAAGGTGTCGTGGCTGTACGGCAACCTGATCGGGGACGTGTTCCGCCTCGCGATCCTGTTCGTCGTGGCCGGCGTCCTGCTGCCCGTCACGGGGCCGCGACTGGGCCTGGACCATCTCGCGCGGTGGTGGTCGCTCGATCGCTCCTATCGCCGGCTCTTCCCGCTCTGGAAACCGCTGTACGACGCGTTCCCGGCCATCGCCCTCGATCCGCCGAGGACTCGGCACGTCGATTTCCGGGAACCGGAGCAGGCCCTGTACCGGCGGATCGTCGAAATCTGGGACGGCCGCCTGCTGCTCCTCCCCTATTTCGACCCGAGCATCGCCGAAACGCGACGGGCGCAGGCCACGGACCTGTCCGATGAGGCGCGGACAATCGCCGTCGAGGCCGCTCTGATCACCTCCGCCCTGCGCCGCAGCAGGCTCGGCGTACGGCAGGACCCGCGCGGACCGGCGGTCCCCGACAACAGCCCGGCCGACCCCGACGCCGAACTCGACTGGTTGATCCGGTTGGCGGCGGCCGTCAGAGCCGAGAGCCTGAGCTCGGTGTCAGAGACCTCACGGCGGCCGAACCCGCTCAGCCCGCGGTCGCATGGTCTCCTTCCATCGCGGCGCCGAGCCCTGTGAGGCTCGGGTACACACTGATGCCTTCCGCGATGGCTTCCAGCTGGAAGACGCTCACCGACGTGGGCGGGTAGCCGATGCGCTCGATGACGCGACTCACCCGGGCGGGCCCGTCCATGGCGTCGGCGGAGTCCCAGAGGTAGACCGCCCCCCAGGTCTGGCGGGCGGGATTGGAGAACCACGCCTTCAGCCGCATCCCCGCAAGCGTGGCGTAGGCGTCGACGGCGTAGTCCCGCAGGTAGTCGCGCAGGCTCTCCACGGTCTCGGTGGACCTGCTGAGATCCCAGGCGACGATCGATACGTACATGGCCGGCCCTTCTACGGGAAAGCATGCGGAAACGGGTTGACGTCCTGCGGCTCCAGGGGCCGATCCCGGTATCCGAGCCGGTACGGCACCTCGTACAACCTCGGCAGACCGTCGACCCGCCGGTATTCGTGGCCGAAGGTGACCGGCAGGGTTCCGGGGATGACGACCTTCACGCAGGCCAGGTCGGACACCTCGTGCTCGGGGGTCGTCTGATCCACCACGATGACGTCGGCACCGGTGACGAGGTAGCGGTCGACCAGCTCGATCAGGTCGTCCCGGAGATCGGCGTTGCGGAGTCGCGCCGGCGACGGAAGGTCGTCGATGTGCCGCCGCCGTGGCGTCTCGGTGAGGAAGCGCAGCCGGTCGTACGTCCGGTGGTCGCCGTACAACAGGCGATGATCCTCCATCTCCTTCACCAGCGACGAGTCGTCCACCATCCGGCCGGCCTCGTCCATGTGGTCGGGGTAGCGGGTGATGAGGTCGGCGAGGAGCGGGCCGAGCTCGTTGAGCGCGTTCTCGATCGCGCGTTCCGGGACGGGGTGAGCGCCCGCCGAGCAGGCTGCTTTCGGGCGTTTCTCGTCGTCGCCGGGATCGACGGCCATCGCCCAGACGCAGGGGATGCCCTGTTCGAGGGTGGTGTCGAAGAGCATCACCTGGTAGCCGGTCTCGGCCTCGATGGCCTCGATGATCAGGGGGATCATCGAGTCGCGGGCCGAGGTCACCTCGATCCGCGGGACCGGCATGCGCGCGTACCACGTCATCATGAAGGCGTCGCGCTCGGCCACTTCGAGGATCCCGTGGAAGACGGCCTCCTCCAGGCTGCCGCCCAGGGCGCAGCCGTTGGAGACCTCCTGGACGAACGGCGGGCGGGCGGCGTCATAGTGGCGGGCCCGGTAGTAGGCGTAGGTCTCGGGGACCAGCACGGGAGCGCCGCGAGCGAAGGAGTATCCCCAGACCCAGCGGCACACCTGCTCCTCGTCGAACGGGCGGTAGGGAAAGCCGGGGAGCCGATGCCGCTCCGCCGGATAGAGGCCGAGCGTCCGGGGGTCGATCGCCTCGCGGCGGACCTCGGCGTAACTGGCCGACACCGTGGTGCGCTTCCCCCCGGGCTCCATGCCGCCGTGCCGTTCCAGCGTCTCCAGCATGGCGGTGACCTGGCTGCCCTGGTAGTTGCGGGTACGGCCGAAGCCGTACTCCGTCGAGCCCTGACGCAGGCCCATGGGCGCCGCGGCGACGACGATGCCGCCCTCGGTGCTCTTCAGGACGGATCGGATGAGACCGCTCTCGCCGTCGACGTACCTGGCCTTGAGCGTGTCCACCTCGCCGGTCATCGAGCGGAGCCGGTAGACGTCCGGGGCCGGTTTGGAGCGGGACCGGAGGGAGATGTTCGCCCGCGAGCGGTCGTCGGCCGGCAGCGTCCCGCAGGTGTCACAGAGCGGGTCGGGCAGGAACGGGTGCGGCTCGACGGCCAGCGTCTCCAGGTCCACGTAGACGAAGGCGGATCTCGTACGCGCGGTCTCCCGGTTGACCAGCCGGGCGATCTCCTCGGTGACCAAGGTGGCGGCGAGGTCGGCCGACAGTCCGGTGAGCCAGGCCGACGGCAGCGCGGACAGCGTGGCCCCCTGCTCTCGCCACACCGTCTCGTGCCCGTCTGGCTGGAGATGGGCCAGTCTCCGCCGGAACTCCCCGCAGTCCACGCAGCCGGGCAGCCCGGACTCCTCCAGGGGCCCGAGGACGACCCGCCCCAGCTCGGCCCGTACCGGCAACCAGGGCACGCCCGCCGCCGCGGCGGCGGCTCTGACCTCGGCGTAGCCGGACAGGTCCCAGCGGTCATGGGCCACGACGGCCGCGACGGCACCGGACGTCAGGAGCGGCGAGACGCAGGATCCGCCGCCGGACAGCGCCGCGACGATGCTCTCCACGAGCAGTCCTTCACCGAGGACGGCGATCTCATGCATGGGTCAGCACCACATGGACGGTGTACGGCATGATCGAATGAACCTCACGATCGTGGTCGAGTGGTACCGCCACCGGCGAGAGGCCGCGTCTGACCAGCGCGGACACCAGGCTCGCCGAGTCGGTACGGGAGGCGTCGGGCAAGCGGCGGATCGCCGAGCCGCGCAGTCCGGGCGGTATGCCCGGCGGTGCGGGTGGCGCGTAGGCGGGCTGGGCGTTCTGCCGCGCCTGGTAGTGGAGGAGGGCCTGTTCGAGCGCGCCGGTCACGGCTTCGGCCGCCGACGACCCGCCCGCGTATCCGACGGGCGTGTCACCCAGGTAACTCATGGCGGCCGGAATCTCCGACGGCCCGGTGAGGTCGTAACACGTGACCGCCTCACCTGTGGCCTGGATCATGGACCGGTACCGTTCGCCGCGCGGTGGCAGCGATCCGCTGTCCAGGTCGAACCGGGGCAACGGCGTCGTCCGGTGCTCCAGGTCGGCGAGCGCCAGCCGTCCCGCCTGCTCGGCCAGCGCGACGTCGACGGCCTCCTGCCAGCTGTATCCGGCGGCGATGCCCGCAGGCATTCCCGCAGTGACTCCTGCAGTGATCCCCGGAGGCCGGGCCGGCGTCCGGCCGTCGGCCCGGCCCGTGCCGGACAGCGCGGGAAAGGCGACGTCCGCGGCGACGGCTCGCGTGCCGCCGTCGGCGAGCCGGTGGCCGAGGACGAGCCCGCTGATCCGGCCGGCCCGCAGGTCCGCGAGCAGCGCGTCGGGGTCGGACTCCGGCGCGGCCAGCGGAGTGCGGCCGTCGCCTGCGAGCAGCCGACGTGGATCCACCATCAGCGAGGCGTAGACGGCGAACGCCTTCAGGGCGGCCTGGTGACGCGCGGACGCGAAGTCGAGCCCCGTCCCGACGACCCTTGAGACGGCCCCGCCGAGCAGTCCGGCCGGGTCGGGCACCTCCACCTCGCTGACGTGCAGGGGGATCTGCGCGTAGTCGCGCTCGGTCGGCTCCCCGAACACACCCAGGAGATCGTCGGCGCACACCACCGCCCGCCGGGAGAACGCCTCCCGACCGAGAACGGCGCCGTCGCGGGCCGGGTCGGCGGATCCGGGCTCCACGGGTTCGGCCGGCCGGGCGTAGGGGTGCGGGACGAAGGTGTGTGACGTACGGCGCAGCGTGGAAAGGTCGATCCTGGTCAGCCGGGCACGATGGTCGTCCAGCAACCCGGTGGCGGTTCGAAAAGCCATTTGCACCAAAGCGGCGGCTACGGCGGCGGCCCGCGTCTCGGCGACGGCCATGGCAGCGGCGTGCGTCTCGGCGGCGGCCATGGCAGCGGCGTGCGTCTCGGCGGCGCCGATGGGCGGGCGCGGCGCGGGCCGGGCGGCCACCCGGCGCCGGCCCGCCGTCCAGCTCGCCGCCGAGCGCGTGCCGAGGTCCTCGGGGCCGAGCCAGACCTCACCGTCCAGCACGACCGCCTGAGCCAGGGGGAGCCCCCGCTCCGCGCAGAGCCGGTCGAGCAGCGGTTCGTGAGTCGCGCCGCCGGAGACGTGCAGAACGAGGTCCGCGCTGTCGAGCAGGGGCAGCAGCCCTTCCTCGCCGAAGTCGGCGAGGAAGTGCCGCTCGACCTTCTGGTCAGGGGTACGCCGCCCGCGCTCGACCCATTCGACGCCCAGGTGCTCCGGGCTCGCCATCTTCACCAGGCGCGACCCCGTGCGTACGGCGGCACGCGCCACCCACGGCACCATGTCCCCCACCCCCAGAACGAGCACCACTTTATCCCGATATGCCCGAAATATGGTGATAGGCGAGTCTCGGAAATGCGCGATAAAGGCCACCTCATGGCGGTATTCCGGATATTCCAGGACCGCCTCCTGCTCCACGGCCCCGACGTCCCTCACGACATCCCGTTCCAGCAGCGCGGTGACCAGGCTCTCCACGGCGGCCCGGCGCTCGGGCGGCAGCTCCGCCGTCAGTTCGGCCAGCGTGTGCCGCCCGTCGAGATAGGGCTTCAGCAGGTCGATCAGCGGGCCGACGGATCGGCCTTTCAGATGACTGGATCCCCGATACGTGAGCAGGTACATCCCTGCGGAATCCGGGGCATGGAACGCATCCGGGCGTAGCAGTAGGCCCACGTTCGTCTACTCCTGTTCCTCGTCGGCGGGCGGGCTCGGCCGGCTCCCGAGCATGAATTCGCCCACGCTGGCCTCGATCGCCGGATCGGCTCCCGTGGCCTCGTTGAAGGCCGGCGCGTCACCTCCGCCAAGACCGGAGGCGGCCAGTCCCATCGCGGTCGCGACCAGGTACATGGTCTGGAAGAGCACCCCGACATGCTTGAGGATCAGCGCGTACGGCATCTCCTCGTACGTCCACATCACCCGCCCGAACCTGGCCGACACCACGATCAGGACCTGGGGCAACGTGGTGGTGGCCGCCGCCCGGCCCGCGGTCGCGAGCAGCCGCCCGACCGCCGGGCCGGGGTCGCGGACCAGGCGCAACCTGTGCTCGTGCGCGTCGTAGTGGTACATGCCCGGCGTCAGGCCCGCGACATTCCGGACGACCGGGTACAACTCCAGCTCGTCGACCCCGCCGCCGGCGGGACGGGGCGTGTCGACGTACTCCACGCCCTCCCACACGTTGACCCGGCGCACCCGGGCACATCGGTAGAGCAGCTCCGCGAGCTGATCGACCGTGATCGGGCGCTCGTCGTCGTGCTCGCGGATCGAGCGCCGCTCCTCGATGGCGTCGGTCAGCCCGAGGTCGCGCACGCGAATCTGGTCCAGGTCCGGCACCCGCAGGTCGATCGCGGGTCCCGGATAGGGTTCCCGGCGCGCGGGGAGCGGAGGGAAGTGCCCTTGCCCCCATTTCGTCCGGCCGAATCCGGCGTCGAAGTAGCCTCCGTTCCCGTTGCGGCTGCGTGAGTGGAACCACAGGTCGTGCGGTCGCCACTGACGCAGGCGCCACTCCGACTCCGCCTCGCTCCCGGCCGGGATCGCGAGGCCGGTCCAGCTCAGATCCCGCAGCAGCCTGGCGATCAGCTCTTCGGGCAGCGGGCCCTTCAACGTGGCGGCCGACAGCGGCCGCGCCATCTCCGTGAGCATGGCCGCGACTTCCGGGGCATGGATCAGCACCTGTGCCCACGAGGCCGGGGCCTCGGCGAGGATGTCCTCCCCCTCACGCCGGAACACCGCGAAACCGGACAGCTTCACCTCGTGGTCGATGTCCTTCTCCACAACGTCCTGCTCCACGTAGGGAGCGGGCGCTCGGACGGGCTGCACCGTGTACAACGGCCTGCCGAGATGGCTCAGCGTGGTCGTCACCCATCCCCCGCTCCGCAGGGCTCCGAGGAACTCTGGGTCGGACGCGCCGAGCGCCGTCAGCTCCGACGGCGGGCACGGCCCCTCGGCCAGGCGACGCAGTACGGCACGACCGCCCGCGCCCACCGGCCCGAACGAGGCCACCCTCCGCCACAGATCATGGCGGAACAGGTGCAGCTCGCCGTTCGCGCCCGTCGCGCTGTAGACCCCCGGCCGCAGCCGCAGATGTTCCTCGTACGCCGGAGCCTCGCCGGTCATGATCCACTTCCTTCCCGCACCGGTGTTTCCAGGTACGCCTCCACGGTGTTGGCGAGCAGATGACACAGGAGAAAGCGCTCGACCGGGACGAGGCCGAGCCGGGTCATGTGCAGATAAGTGAGGTTGAGCATCAGCCGGTACAACAGGAACTCGGGCGCGTCCCGGATCTCCGCCCACACCGGATCGGCGTAACCCGCGCGATGAAAGGGACTCGACTCGGCCAGCTTCGACTCCTGCTCGGCGCTGACGGTCGGCACGACGAACGCGCCCTGTTCGAGGAGCCGCGCCCCTCGCCGTCGGTACGGGACGAGCGCGGCCTCCCAGTCCGCCAGCAGCGCGGCGTCCACGTCGTCGCCGCCGAGCACCGCCCGCAGCTGGGCGAGGAGGATCGGGCGGTGTTCGCGGTAGTAGCCGTCCCACATCGGCCGCATCCCGCGCGCTTCCGGAAAGGTCGCCAGGAACGCCTCGGCGTGCGACCTGAAGGTGAAGTATCCCTGGGAGATGTCGGTGCCCGACAGGCGGTGCGCCGTCGCCACCATGAGCTTGAACGCCAGCTGCCGCCGTCGCGCGCCGCCACCGGCCTCGGTCATCGCGAAGGCGAGGTCGGTGGTGTCGGCGTAGAAATCGGCCACGAGGTCGGCCATGTGCGGCCCGCCCAGTACCTCTGTCCGGTCGTCGTACTCGGCGACGCGCAGGGTGTTGTCGGGGAACCACGGCGTCAGAGGGCCGGATTCCCGTTCCAGCTCGGCCAGCCGCTGATGCGCGGAGTGCTCCTGCTGGGGGTCGAGCAGCAGCGATGAGGGGCGCTCGGCCAGGCAGCCGCCGATGATCTTTTCCGCGGCGGGCCGCACCACGTGCGTGAAGGTGTCGTGGTCGGTGCGGAAGTTGAGCCGCAGATGCGGTCCCTGCCGCCAGTGCCGGGTGTAGAAGAGCCCCTCCACCTGCCCTGCCACCTCACGGAAGAGCGGGCGTACTCCGTGCAGGATCAACGGGTCCTTGTCATGGTCGTAGTAGCGGACGTGAATGCTGTTCCAGCGCACGGACTATCTCCCCTCCTCCGCGAGTACGGCCACCGCGTCCGCGCACAGCCGCCGGACGGCCCCCTCTTCCTGCACGGTCACGCCCAGCCGGTTGCAGACCAGGTGAGCGCAGATGTCGAGAACGGTGAGGACCTGCCGCGTCTTGACCGCGCCCTCGCCCTCCCAGCCTCGGGGCGGTGGCTCGAACCGGCCGGCGGCGGCCTCGGCGGCCAGCGCGTCACGGAGCGTGGACACCGATCGGGCCCAATCCGCCAGGGAGCCCGGCCCGGAGACGTGCTCCAGGTGCGTGGCGAGCTCCCTCATCCCGCGAGCGAGGCCGATGACGCGCTCACGCCGGCGCTCTGTCGCTCGCGCGGCCGGTTGGGTGAAGCCGCCCTCGCTCACGTCTCCAGCCCGGTCGGCCTCGCTCACGTCTCCAGCCCGGTCGGCCTCGGTCACGTCGCCGGGCCGGTCGGCCTCGGGTATGTCGCCGGGCCGGTCCTGGTCGATGCTGACCCACGGCGCCAGCCGGGCCGCGTCGCGCTCACCGCAGAACCAGGTGAGCAGGATCATCGCGGCTCCCGCGGTGGTGCGGTCCGCCGGCCGCAGGCCGTCGCGCAGCAGGCCGAGAGCGATGCGGCTGGACTCCGCGAAGTGCCGCTCCACCGCCTCCATCGAGGCCCCGGTGCCGTAGCGGTCGTGCTCACGCCGGTACGGGATGAACGCCACGGAATTGTTCGGGAAGAGCCGCTCCGTATGGCCGGGAAGTCCCTCCCACTGGGCCAGGGCTTCGCCTATGCCGGCATAGTCCCGCTGGCTCATGGAACGACCCGCCGGATTCTCGGCGAGATACTTCTCGAACCGCTCCGCGAGGACCCGCTCCACCTCGGCCCGGTGCGCGGGGCCGGTGGGCAGCGCGCGGAACCGCAGATGCGGCCCCCCGTCCCAGTACCTCAGAAAGAACGCCGCCTCCGCGAGCCCGCGCCCGGCGAGCTCGGCGATCAGCGGACCGGCCGCGTTCGTCAGCAGCGCGTCCAGGTTCTCGTGATAGAAGACGTGGGCGCTGACCCAGTCCGATTCATGCATGCCGGCCGTCCTGGTCAGAGATCTCGATGAGAAATTCGGTGACGCTGGGGTCATCGGGGTCCGGCCCCAGCGCGTCCTCGAAGTCGGGCAGCACCTCGTCGAAGATCACCATCGGCCCCGAACTCGCCAGCATCTTCTCGAAGGCCGTGACCAGGAACCAGTTGGCGAAGTCGACGTAGACGGGCTTGCGGGATTTGTCGAAAATCCACTGCGTCCAGTCACCCGTTCCCTCGCCCTCACCCTCCTCCGGACGTGCGAAACGGACGAAAGAGCGCACCGGGATGTCGTGCTCGTGCAGCCACGACACCAGGCGCAGCAGATAGGCGGCGTCGCCCTCGCCCTTGGCCCGTTCCGGAAGCAGCTCCTTCGGCACGATCCAGCGGGCGCGCTGGATCACCACGCCGCCGATCCCCACCCGGGGATAGGCCACCAACGACGAGGGAAGGTCCAGATCAGCCTGATCCGCCAGCAACGGAATGCTGGGATGCACGTAATGCGTCTCTCCCGAGACCTGGATCAGCAGGCGAGCCGCCGGTGGGAGCAGCAGGTCGGACATCATGCCCAGATGCAGTGCGGAGAGATCGGCGCCCAGCCGCTCCGAGACCACCTTGAGCAGGCCGCTGCGCGGATCGAGGACCATCCCGAGATCTCCCAGGGGGATGCGCTCTTCGGCGGGACGGCTGCTGACCGCGAACGGATAGTCGATCTCGTACGCCACGTGCGGCACCCGTCTGTTCAACGCCGAGGCGGCCACTCCGCCCAGTTCGGCGAGCACCCGGGCACTCGGCCGGCGCTCCGTGGCCTGGCTCTCGCCCGTGGCCTCCGCCATCAGGGCCAGCACCCTGCTCCGTCCACGGCCGTAACCGGTGTGGGCCGCGTTGAGCACCAGGCCGATCTCACCGGGACCGGGGACGACCTGCACATAGCAGGCGAGAGAGCGCGGCGGGACCACCCATGACGGCCAGTCCTCCGTCAGCTTCCTGATCAGCTCCGCCGGGACGCTCACGACCCCGTCCTTCTCCGGCTGGGCGAGCACCGCCTGACGTGCCTCCCGCTGGATCGCGGCCAGCTCCCGCAGCCGCGGCAGCGGGCTCTCGGACAGAGCGCCACCCGCCCCCAGGGACGGGCCCATCAGCCGGGCGACCTCACGCGCCGCGTCGCTCAGCTCGGCGGCTTCGCCGTCCTGGGCGAGCACCTCCTGGAGCGCTCGATGCAGGACCAGGAGGGGAACGCGGGCACCCGGGCCGAACCGCTCGGAGAAGTAGGCGCCGAGGGCGATGCGGAACGGCAGCGTCAGGTCGAAGGCGCCCAGCCAGCGCCGTACCACGTCCAGGTCGTCGAGGGCCGGACGCCATGCCGCCGGCCCGACCTGCGCCACCGGGCCCGTGAAGACGGCGTTCTCGCGGAAGGTGTGCCGGCCCTGCCCGTCGAGCGCGGCCGGCTCGAAGCCGAGCGGTTCCGCCAGAGCGGTGAGCGCGGTTTCCAGTTCGTGCTGCCGCTTCCGGTGCCCCTCGACGTCGTCCACGACCACGGGCAGGCGCGCCTGCCGGCGTACGCGCCGCAACGCCTGGACGACGTCCGCGAACTCGGCTCCCCCATGGTCTTCGACCCACGCGGCCAGCTCGCCCAGCGGATCGGCCGACTGGTCGGCGACGGGGTGCTGCTCCTCCAGGAGCCCGGCCCGCACCAACGCCTGGAGGAACGCCTCGACCGGGGACTCGTCAGCGGCGCCGCCCGCCAGGCGGGAGCGGAGCTCGGCCAGCGTGGACCGCGGGCGGCGCGCCGCCAGGTTCAGGCATGCCTCGACCGCGGCCGTGGCCGGCAGGGTCACGATGGGTTCCTCGGCGGAGCGCCCGATGAAGCTGACGGTCCCGTCCCGCGAGGTCGCGCTCGGGTTGACCCGCAGGACCAGGTGCCGGGCCAGGCGTGGATCGCGGGTGAGCGTCTCGCCGATCCGCTGGAGGAGGAAGGTGTGGATCTCGAGCACTCCCTGGACCTCGGCGGGAGTGAACCGTACGGGTGCTTCACCTGATCCAGAACCGCCGTCCGCCCACGTGCCCGTGCCGCTCGCCATGAAGGTGCCGTAGGGGCTCGTCTTGGCGGCCGCTCTGGCCAGGTACTTCGCCAGCCGGGCCATGGACTGCCTGCGCGGGCGCCGCCGCGCGTCCGCCAGCCACTTGGCCAGCTCGCCGAACAGGGCCGGGCTGGCCTGGGACAGTGCCCGGCGGAAGCCCGGATGACCGGCCACCTCACGCAGGACCGGCTCCTTCTCCCGCAGTTCGGCGGCGAACACGTCGTCGAGCGCGCGTCGCCCCTCGTCGAGCCGGTGCCTGGAGACGATCCAGGATTCGATCGCGTCGCCGATCTCGGCGGGGACAAGCTCGGCGACACGCGCGTTCCATTCGGTGTCGCGGGGCAGTCGTCGCTGGTGCAGCGCCCGGCGCAGGCCGACCAGAGCCGGCTTGGCCGTACCGGGCTCCAGCGCTCCGATCAGGGGATACAGTGCCTGCGACAACGCCTCGCCGTCGCGCCGCAACGTGGCCGCCAGCCGGGCCAGCCCGTCCGCCCGTCCGTACGCGCTGTCCAGGCGCAGTCGCGACAACGCCGCCACCGGCACACCCGCGACCCGCACCACGACAGACGGCTCCACGTGGGCGCCGCTCGTTAAGATCACCGTTTCCTCCCGGAAGCGCCAGAGCCGGGCCGCCGGCGCCACGCCGACGGCCCGGCCGGGAATCAGCTGCTGCTCGAACTCGTCGACGACGTCGAGGTGCTGCAGACGCTCGGGCAGAGCACGGACGCGCCGTTCTCCGCCATCCCGTGGCCCGCGGTCAGCGATTCGATGGCGAGACCGCTGTCGGCGAGGTCGAAAACGTCCATCGGCAGATTCTTGAGGTCGAAGTCGAGCTTCTGGGAAACGCTCATTTTTCTTTTCAGCCTTTCTCGGGAGAAATCGTGAGACCCATAGCCGTGAATAATCGGCCCCCTGCTTACCTCCAGGAAACCTGCGGCTGATGGCTTCCGACGGAAGGCTAGCCCCGGCGCGCGGAGAACCGCCTTTCTCCGGCCTGTCACCGACCTGTCGGCGCGCTGAAAAGCTGCTGGGAAAGGCCGCTCTCACGCGGTGGACGCGAGAACGGCCTCGATGTCGTGGGCTCGCGGATCCGCCAGCCCGCTCATCAGGTCGAGCGCCGTCCGCAGGATGCCGCGGGCCAGCATGTCGTGTCCGGCCTCGTTGAGCGCGTTGCCGAGATCGGCGAGGGTGATCGCCTCCCAGCGCTGGTTCCTCGTCCGGCGGAACAGGTCGACGGACTGACGGAAGGCGCGGACTGCGGCGCGGGTGTCGCCCGACATGACGTAGGCGCGGCCCATGTTGCGCAGGCACATCGCGTCGGAGGTGTACTCCCTGAGCCGCAGGTTGATCCGGTGCGCCTGCTGGAACGCCTTGACCGCGCAGCGGTAATGGCCGGCCACGGTCTGCGCGATTCCTATGTTGTCCAGGGCCAGGGCGATGCCACGGGGATATTCGTTCCGCTCGTGCAGATCCAGCGCGCGCATCAGGTGCCGCTGGGCCTTTCCGTATTCTCCGGCCTCGCCATAGGTCATGCCGAGATTGCACAGCGCCATGGCCTCGCCGTACGGGCTCTTGCTCCGTTCGAAATGAATGAGCGCTTCGCGGAAATGTCTTTTCGCCAGATCGACGTCACCCCTGTCGGAGTAGATGCAGCCCACGGAGTTGAGGGTGTAGGCCTCGCCGATGGGCTCGCTCGCGGCCCGCGCCGCGCGTACCGCCGACTTCAGGCTGTCCAGGCCGTCGGACCACGGGATGCGCGCGTCGAAGAAGCTGGTCATCGCCATGGTTATGCGCCATGAGTAGTGAGCCCACCCGTTCGTGGCCGCCCACGACGCCACCGCCCGGAGAGAGTCGTACTCCAGCTCCAGCCAGGCCATCGCCTCGTCGGCGTCGGCGAACGCGAGGGGGCGCCGGCGCGGCCGCATCGGCGCGAGGAAGTCGCGGCGGCGGTACGGCACCAGGTGCTGGTCGGCGCTGACGGCGGTGAAGAGGTAGTGATCGAGGAATCGCCGTATGGCGGCCTGCCGCTCGCCGGGTGGCATGTGCAGCCGTGCCTGATCGACGGCGTACAACCGGATCAGGTCATGCGGTTGGTAGCGGCAGGGGCGGCGCTGTTCGAGCAGATGGGCCGCCACGAGCTGGTCCAGGCCCCGCTTGACCTCGGCGGGCGGAAGGTCGACCAGCGCCTCGACCGTCTCCAGCGCGATGTCGCTGGCCGGGTGCAGTCCCAGCGCCTGGAACGTGGCGGCCGCCGCCGGGCTGAGCGCTCCGTAGGACCAGGACAGAACGGCGCGCAGGTCGATGTTCGGATCGTTCTCACCGGTTCCCAGGTTGTCGAGGCGGGCCTTCTCGTCCTCCAGCCCGTCGACGACCTCGGCGAGCGTGCCGGCGCGTTGCGCGCGTTCGGCGATGATGGCCAGCGCGAGGGGCAGATGGTCGCACAGCTCGACCAGCCTGGAGGCCGCCGCGGGCTCGCGGGCGACCCGGGAGGGGCCGACGGCCGCCGCCAGCAGCTCGACGGCCTGGGATTCCGGCATCGCGCCCAACGTGACCCGGTGCGCGCCGTCACGGATCGACAGAGACCGGAGCTGGTCGCGGCTGGTCACGATGACCAGGCCGCTGGCGCCCGGCAGGAGCGGGCGCACCTGGTCGGCGTTGCGGGCGTTGTCCAGCAGGATGAGCGCGTGCCGGTCGGCGAGGATGGTACGCAGCAACGCGCAGCGCTCGTCCACGTCGACGGGGATGGCGTCGCTCTCCACGCCGAGACCGCGCAGGAGGCTCTCCGCCGCGGCGGCCGGGGTCATCGGCTCGCTCGGTCCGTAGCCGCGGAGGTTGAGGTAGAGCTGGGCGTCAGGGTAGTCATGGGCGACTCGGTGGGCCCAGTGCGCGGCCAGCGTCGTCTTGCCCGTGCCGGGAGCGCCGTCGATGGTCACGATGATCGGGGCGTTCGCGCCTCTGCCGTTCCGGCCCGGCGCCGCCACGCCGGAGGACAGCCGGTCCAGTGCCGCCAGTTCCTCCTCCCGGCCGGTGAAGCGCGCGATGCCGTGGGGCAACTGCCGGGGGCTCGGCGTCCCGCGCCGCACGGCGGTGCCGCCCGGGTGGTCGCCGGTGTCGCCCATGAGCACCATCTGGTGCAGCTGGACCAGTTCTTCGCTCGGGTCCAGGCCGAGCTCCTCGCGCAGCACCGTACGTACGCGCTGGTAGGCGCTCAACGCCTCCGCGCGCCTGCCGCTGCGGTGCAGAGCGGTGATCAGGCGCGTCCACAGCGGCTCGCGGCTCGGGTAGCGCTTGGTCAGCTCCGACAGTTCGGCGATGAGGCGCCCCGGCGGCTCGCTGGCCAGCTCCAGGTCGATCCGGCGCTCGGTGGCGCCGAACCACTCCTCGGTCAGGAGGGGTATCACCTCGTGTTCCAGCCAGGGGCCGCT
The DNA here is from genome assembly GCF_040654555.1 of Nonomuraea sp. NPDC050680. Taxonomy (NCBI): domain Bacteria; kingdom Bacillati; phylum Actinomycetota; class Actinomycetes; order Streptosporangiales; family Streptosporangiaceae; genus Nonomuraea; species Nonomuraea sp. NPDC050680. Next base: position 759,514 of record NZ_JBFAIF010000001.1, read on the forward strand.
GGCGTTGCCGAAGGGCTGACCGCGCCACAACCGCAGCGACTCGCGTAACAGGTCCATCTCCTCCTGCGCGGAGCCGGCGTCGTCGGCGCGCCGCACGAGACCGCGGAACCGGTGCAGGTCCACCGCGCCGGGCTCGATCTGGAGCTGGTAACCGTCCGGCTCGGTCTGGATGAGGTCCGCCCCTATCAACCGCCGCAGCCTGGTGACATAGGTGTGCACCGCGCCGCGCGGCCAGCCCGGCCCTTCGCCCGGCCAGAGCCGCTCGGCGAGCGTGGGCGTCGAGACCGACTGGCCGACCGACAGCAGCAACGACGCGAGGACCGTCCGTAGCTGGCCGACGGGCACCGCCACCGCGTCCTTACCGACCTGCACCTCCCAGGGCCCCAGGACGCCGAAGCTGATGTCGCCGCCATGTGATCCCACAGCCGTTCCGGATGACACGCCTGTCAATGCCTGACCTCCCACGGGGACGAGCTACGGACCGTGTTGCCGGCATTTGCCGGGTATTGATGGTGGATAAACGACAGTTGCCGCCCTCCCTGTCAATCTAAGCTAAGACCGGCCACTGCGTGCTTAAACTTCCGTTGAAGCTTCGCGGGCGGCCTATGATGTGGGTGTTGTGGCCGGTACGCCCCATGAGGAGGTTCGTGAGCGGCGAACGCCTGGAAGAGATCGTCGAGCGGCTGGAGATCCCGCACCCGTTCGACATCGTGGAGTTCACCCACCAGGTGGCGCGGGCCCGGCGGCGCCGCATCGAGCTCAGGCCCGTCGACACCGCCGCGGACGGCCCCAGCGGCATGTGGCTGGCCACCGACTCGGTCGACTTCATCTGCTATGAGCAGCGGACCAGCCGCTCCCATCAGGAGCACATCATCCTGCACGAGCTGGGCCACATGCTGTGCGAGCATGCGTCGGCGCCGATCGCCCCCGACGACCTGCTGCGCATCTTGCTACCCACGCTGGACCCGGCCATGGTCCGCTCGGTGCTCGGCCGGACGACATACTCGGAGCCGCAGGAACACGAGGCCGAGCGGTTCGCGATGCTGGTGCTGCGGCACGCCGGCCGACTTCCCACGGTGCGCAGGCCGCCGCTCTCGGCCGAGGCGGCCGGGATTCATGACCGTATTGAGGCGGCACTGGCTCCGCGTACCAGGTCATCCTGACATCTGCGGGATTCGGCGAGAAGGGATGCCCCATGGTCGCGCCCGAGCGACGACGAAGAGTGACCATTTCTGACGTGGCGAAACACGCCGGGGTCTCCAAGGCGGCGGTCTCGAAGGTCATCCGCAACGACTACGGCGTCAGCGCGGCCATGCGCGACCGCGTCCAGCGGGCCATCGAGGAGCTGGGTTACCGGCCCCAAGCCGCCGCGCGAGCGCTGCGCGGACGGGCGTACACCATCGGCGTGCTCATGCGGCACATCGGGCTCCCGTTCTACGCCGAGATCATGACCGGCCTGGTGGAGCAGCTCGCGGAGTCCGGCTATCAAGCGATCATGATCCAGGGCGGCACCCAGGACAAGACCGAGGAACGAGCGATCGACGCTCTGATAGATCGGCAGGTGGACGGCATCCTCATGATCGCTCCGCTCGCCGGGCGCACCCGGTTGGAGCAGGTGGCACGCGAGATCCCCACCGTGGTGCTCGGCAGGCACGACCGGTCGCCGGCGTACGACTCGATCGTCGATGACGACCGGATCGGCTCCGAGCTCGTCATGGAGCACCTGATCGCGCTCGGTCACCGCCGCATCGGGCACATCACCTTTCGCCAGGATCAGCGGCAGCCCGCCGACCAGGTGCCGCGCATCAGGGCCGAGAGCTACGAGCGCGTGATGCGTGATCACGGCTTGGCCGGGGAGATCGCCATGGTCGCGACCTCATATTCCGAGGAGGGCGGCCATCGCGGCGCCTACGAGTTGCTGAGCCGGTCTCCGCGCCCCACCGCGATCTTCGCGGGCTCCGACGAGGCGGCTCTCGGCGTCCTCGCCGCCCTCCATGAGGTCGCTCTCTCCGTCCCCGGCGACGTCTCCGTCGCCGGCTACGACAACACCCGGCTGGCCGCCCATCCCCATATCGCGCTGACCACGGTCGATCAGGACGGAGCGGTCATGGGCCGTACGGCTGGACGACTGTTGCTGGAGCGCATCGAAGGCCGCACATCGGCGGTGCACTTCTCCGTCACGCCGACCTTGGTCGTCCGCCGCTCCACCGCGCCTCCCGGCGGCCAGGCCCAGGACTCGGCATCCGTTTGACAGGACCGCTTCCTCGCCGGTTCAGACGACTTCAGATGGCCTCAGACGACAAGCGGCGCGCTCACCTGCTGCGGCAGCCGAAATATCGCCGTCAACGATTCGTCACCTCGCGCAGCCGTTCCAGGGCTTCCGGGTCGCTCAGCGCCGAGCCCAGGGCGACACCCCGGCAGCCGGCCGCGAGGAAGGCGGCGGCGTTGGACGCGTCGATGCCCCCCGTCGCGACGAACCTGACTCCGGGGAACGGCGCGAGCTGCGCCTTGATCCATTCGGCGCCGAGCTGTGCCGCGGGGAACGCCTTCAGCCAGGTGAAGCCGCGGGCCAGGGCGGTGGCGATCTCCGTGGAGGTGGCCACACCCGGCAGGTGCGGCAGTCCGAGCCGCAGCGACTCCGTGGCGACCTCGGGATGCAGTCCGGGCGCGACCGTGAAGGCGACGCCCAGCTCGCTGACGGCCGCCAGCTGTTCGGCCGTGGTCACCGTGCCCGCGCCGACGCTCTTTCCGCTCCCCTTGGCCGCGTCCAGCGCCGCGCGCAGCGATGGCAACGCGTCGGCCGTCTGCACGGGCACCTCGATGAGCTCGATGCCGGACGCCCAGGCGCGCTCGCACATCCGCACGGTGGCCGTGGGATCGAGGTTGCGGAAGATGCCGAGGACCGGGTTGCGGTCGAGGTGGCTGCCGAAGAACTCAGCGGCGTCCATATACGTCTCCTATCGACATACGTCTCCTGTCAACATGCGTCTCCTATCGACATGCGTCTCCTGTTCAACATGCGTCTCCTGTCCAGCCCAGCTTCTTGGAGATCTCGTGGGCTGCTTGGCGGAATTCGCCGATGTGCTCACGCAGCTGCTCCAGCGGCGTGACCGCTCGCAGGGCGGTGATGGAGATGCCGTGGGTGACCTTGCCACGGGCGTCGAACACCGGCAGGGCAACGCAGTTGATGTAGTCCTCGTGCTCGCCGTCGTCCTCGGCCCATCCCCGCTCCCTGGTGAGCGCGAGGTCGGCTTCGAAGGAGTCGGCATCGGTGATGGTCGTGGGGGTGAAGCGGGTGAACGTGGCGTGTTCCAGGACGCGGGCGCGGGTCTTGTCGTCCTGGTAGGCGAGGATGACCTTGGCGACGGCCGCGGTGTGCGTCTGGGCGGGCAGCCCGATGCGCGAGCCCATGGCCACGCTGCCCCGGCCGTCGATCTTGTCGACGTACACGATCTGGTCTCCGGCCAGCTCCCCCAGGTGGACCGTGTGGCCGTACCTCTCGCCCAGGTCGTTAAGGATCGGGTGTGCGAGAGAGCGGGCCTCGACCTGGTCGAGGGCCAGCTGGCCGAGCGCGATGAGCTGGAAGCCCATGCCGTACGCGCTGCCGGGGACGCGCCGGACGAAACCGCCCTCCTCCAGCGTCTGCAGCAGGCGCAGCGCGGTCGACTTGTGCACGCCGAGATGTTCGGCGATCTCACCGAGCGTGCGGTGTCGTACGGAGACGAAGGCGACGATGTCAATGGCCCGAGCGACGGTCTGCGACATGGTCGTGCCCTCCTTCTGCGAGCAGCGAGACGACCTCGTCAGCGGAGGGAAGATCGGCAAGGTCGGCCGGAGACATCAGCACCCGGGAGGCCGCGTAGTGCCCCAGGCGCAGCCGCGTCATCTCGTCGCGGCCGTCCAGGTACCCGCTCAGCCACCCGGCCGCGAACGCGTCGCCCGCGCCGACCACGTCGAGGACCTCGACCGGCAGGGACGGCGCTCGGTGCACCCCCGTCGGGGTGAAGCCGACCGCCTCGATCGCGGCGTCCTTGACGATCAGGTACGTGGGCCCGTCGAGCAGTGCGCGCACGCTTTCGGCGTCCGTGGTGCCCCACAGCGCCGCGGCCTCGTCGCGGCCGACGAAGACGATGTCGGCCCGCTGCGCGAGCTCCAGCAGCACCGACGCGGCGTCGGCACCGTTCCACAGGCGCGGCCGGTGGTTGACGTCGAAGCTCACCACGGACGGCCGCAGCGGCCGGTCGTACACGATGTGCCTGGTCAGCTCCAGGCATTGCGGGGAGATCGCCGCGGTGATGCCGGAGATGTGCGTCACCCTCGCCGGCCGCGCGGCCCAGCCCGCGACGTCGGCGGCGGTCATGACCGAGGCGGCCGAGCCGCTTCGGTAGTAGTAGACGGAGGTGCCCGAGGTGGTCGGGTCCTTGAAGTACACGGCGGTGGGCCGCTCGTCGTCGCGATGGACGAGGCCGACGTCCACGCCCCGGGCGCGGAGCGAGTCGACCACGAGATCGCCGAGCGGATCGCGGCCGACCGCGCCGGCCCAGGCCGTGGTGTGGCCGAGCTGGGCGAGCAGCGCGGCGACATTGGACTCCGCGCCGCCGGGACGCAGGATGAAGCTGCTGTCCGCGTCGAGGCGGCCGCCCGCGGTCGGAGTGACCATCACCATGGTCTCGCCGATCGCGAGCACGTCTGCGGGTCTCATCGGCCGCTCATCCCTCATAGGCGCTGGAGTCGATGTACATGCGGTTTCACATCCCGTTGCACGTTTTGCAATGGCTATGCGTCACTTGCAATATAGTCGATGCTTTCGCCTGCCATGAGGCGGGGCGCCTCGAAGGAGAGGTCATCGGCGGCGGGGGGCGCTCACTTCGTCTCCAGCACGGTACGCGTGACCGGCACGAACTCCGCCGAGCGCAGCTCCAGCGGCCACCTTCCCGCGCGCGTCCGCGGGGGCACGTACACGGGCGCGTCCTGCGCGAACGGCAGGAGGCGCAGCTCGATCACCCCGTGCTCCAGCAGCTCCGTGCGGAAACGGCGCAGGCCGATCTCCCAGCACGGGTCGTACCAGAACCGGTCGGCCACCAGGCGCCCGCCGATGTAGGCCCGTCCTACGTCACCGGACCAGTCAAGACGCAGCAACACCTCCTCCGCCGCGCTGCCGAGCAGGGTGGCGGGCACGGTGACACGGTAGACGGCGGCGCGCTCGAAGTCCTGGTCGGCTGGGGCCGAGGCGCGGCCTGACGCCGCGTCGATGACCGGCCGCCTGGCGGGCCCCGCCGCCTCCACCCGCTCCACCTCGGCGACCACCCTCTCGGCGGATGCTGTCGGAGTGGGCAGTTCGATGACCTCGCAGCCGTCGTACTCCTTGTTCGGGCCGGGGAAGACGCGCAGCAGATCACCTGGCCCGCCGCCGTAGAGGACGAGCCGGTCCCCGTCCACGACCGCCGGGCGGGAGCTGAGGATCAGCCGCTCCCTGCCCCACATCTTGGCGCGCGTGGCGGTGAGCGCGCTCTCCTCGTCCAGGACCAGCACGTGCGCGCTCGACCCATCGGCGGCTGTGACACGCAACAGGCAGTCGAGACCGGGGCGCAGGTCACGCACGAGAACCTTGCCGTCCTTGCCGCCGTTGCCGCTGTCGTCGTCGCCACCACTGCCGCCGCCGTCGCCGTTGCCGGTCACGGTTGCCGGGCCGTCGATCGTGGTGACGGTGTCGCCGTCGAAGACCAGCTCGACCGGGATGCCCGCGGTCTGGGTCAGGACCTGGATGGGCTCGGCGCCGTCGATGACGCACACCGGCTGGGCGGTGGCGGTCAGCAGGATGCTGCGTCCGATCGGCCGCGCGAGGGGCCAGACGAAGAAGGCCCCGGAGGGCACGGTCACCGGCTCACTCGGGACGACGAGCTCGCGGCCGGCCAGCTCGACGGCGAACTGGACATTCTCCTGGTCGGGCAGCGTCTCGACCGGCTGGTGATTGTTCACGAACAGGAATCCCGAGCGTCCGTCGGAGCGTACGGCCCAGCGCGGGGACCGCCGGTCGGCGGTGTCGTCCGGCGCGTCCGGCGGCATCGTCAGCACCATGGTGGCCAGATCTGCCCCGTCGGAGGCCAGCCACAGATGCTGCATGCGCAGGTAGGCATAGGAGTCGCGGAACTGCCCGTACTCGCCGAGCGGCGCCTGGAAGTCGTAGGTGATCACCGGGCAGTCGTTGGGGTAGCCGGTGGCGTGCGACTCCTGCAACGTGGACAGGGCCCCGATCTTCTGGGACGCGCCGTGGTACATGTAGTAGCCCTGCCACACCGAGCCGCTCCCCAGCTTGACCAGCGCCAGAGCCGCGATGTCGGAGGCCGTCACCAGGGGGCGACGGTGGTAGGAGGTGTACATGCCACCACCCAGCTCGCAGGTGGCGAACGGGTAGCGCGCCAGGTGACTCTCGTCGGTCACCCCGCGAGCACCCAGTCAGGGAATCCCCCGTTGCGCGACTCCCCGTGACCCCACGGGCCGATCCGGGCGACCACGTCCAGCCCGAGCTCCGCACACGTCATCACAAACCGGCGCAGGTCACGGTCGCCCGTCCAGTCGAACACGCCGCGCCGCTCCTCGTGCAGGTTCCAGAACACATAGGTGGAGACAGCCGTCACTCCTCCTGCCCGCACCTTGAGCAGCTCCTCCCGCCACTCGCCCACGGGATAACGGCCGTAGTGGAACTCTCCCATGACCGGAAACCACGGCCTGCCCCCACGGGTCAGGTGGCGCGAGTTCACCTCGATCGCGTCGGGCCCGTGCGCCGGATCGCCGAGACGCAGATGACCCTGCAACGGCGGGGCCAACTCACCCGGCACACTCAGTCGCTGCACAGCTGGAGCCTTCCTCTTCGGTGGGCATCATGTCGACGTGGCGCCCACCGGACCCCGCGCGACACGATGCCCACCACCATGCTCGGCGCTCGATCAGTGCCAGTGACCGGCCGCTGCGGTTTCGGTGACGTAGTCCTCGAAGGACCTGGGCCGGCGGCCGAGGGCTCGTTCCACGTCGCCGGAGACCTCAGTGCCCCCGCCGTCGCGAACGGCCACCAGGACGCCGGCGAGCAGCGACGCGACCTCGGGCGGAACGCCGAAACCCACCTGACGCTCGACGAAGACCTCGGGAGCGACGTCGACGTACCGAACAGTGCGCCCGGCGGCCTTGCCGATCAGGTCCGTAGCCTCACCGAAGCCGATCGCCCGCGGGCCGGTCAGCTGGTAGATCTGGCCGTTGTGGCGGTCTTCCGTCAGCGCCGCCGCGGCGACCTCGGCGATGTCCTCGGCGTCGATGAACGGAACGCGCCCGTCGCCGGTGGGCAGGGCCAGGGTTCCCGCCAGGACCCCTGGCAGCCAGGGACCCTCGCTGAAGTTCTGCGCGAACCAGTCCGGCCGCAGGATGGTCCAGTTCACACCGGAGCCGCGCACGGCCTGCTCGGCCGCCTTGAGGGGATGATCGTCGATCTGGTCGACGCCGGAAGCGGTCAGCAGCACCAGCCGTCGCACGCCCGCGGCGACCGCTTCGGCCACGAACCTGGGGATGCGCTCCCGTCCCTCGGCGTCGGACTGCAGGCTGGGCTCCATGACGTAGGCCGCGGTGACGCCGTCGAGCGCCGGTGCCCAGGTCGCCGGGTCGCCCAGGTCGATGCGGATGTCACCGGAGGCGCGTGACGCCGTGCGTACCGGCCGGCCGGCGGCCCGGAGGCGCTGGGCGATGCGGCGACCGGTCTTCCCGTTTCCGCCGCCCAAGATGAGGATGTTCGTCATGTGCCTAGACAACTCCAGGGAGGCAAAGACGGTCCATGGGAGAAAGTCCGGAATACCTTTGTGATCGTCTACGGTGGGCCGCATGGACGTCCTGAGCGATCTGCTGCATCGGGCCCGCGCCGGCAATGCGATGATCAGGCAGCTGATCCAGCGGCCACCGTGGTCGCTGACCTTCGCCGACGCTCCTCCGCTCACGATCGTGGCCACGCTCGGCGGCCACGCGTCGGTCCGCCTCGACGAGGCCGATGCCGCACCGGTACGCCTGTCCGCGGGCGATCTCGCCCTCATCAGCGGCACCGGTCGTCACACGATCGCCGACGACCCGTCCACCCCACCCCAGGTCGTTCTCTACAAGGGCAGGAAGCACCTTCTCGACGGGAGCGAAGCGCCGCCGGGGGCCCAGCGGAGGCTGGCCCCGCGCACCTACGGCGACGGTCTGCCCGGGGCAACGACCCTGATCAGGGGCGGCTACGACCTCTACGGCGATGTGGGCGACCGCCTGCTGACCATGCTCCCGCCGCTCGCGGTCATCCCCGCCGGCCCCCGTACCCGGGCAGCGCTGGATCTGCTCGCCACCGAGATCGCCCGCGAGGAGCCCGGTCAGGACGCCGTCCTGGGCCGGCTGCTGGATCTGGTGCTCGTGCTGGCGCTGCGGGCCTGGTGCGCCGCACCCCAGGCGGCATCGCCCGCCTGGTATCGGGCGTTGACCGTTCCCGCCATCGGCGACGCGCTGCGACTGCTCCACGAGGATCCCGCTCACCGGTGGACGGTCGCCGCGCTGGCCGCCAAGGTCGGCATGTCCCGCGCCGCCTTCGCCGCCCGCTTCACCGACCTGGTCGGCGAACCCCCGCTCACCTACCTCACCGGCTGGCGGATGACCTTGGGGTCGGACCTGATCCGCGACACCGACATGACCATCGCCGCCGTGGCCCGTGCGGTCGGGTACGACGACCCGTTCGCCTTCAGCGTGGCCTTCAAGCGCGCCCGCGGCCTCAGCCCGTCCCTCTGGCGCCGAACGCGCTGATCCCGAGCCAACGCGGCGTAGTATCCCCGAGCGGGTTTGCCGAAACGGCAACCCGATTCGCGGCGCCCTCACGGCCTCCCGGATGATTCCCACGAAAGCCGCCGACCGGTGGCTTTCGGCCGGGGAAAGTCTTGGAGGATCGATGGTGCGACCCGCTTCTGACACGGAGCTCACAGGCTTGGAGGATCGATGATGCCGCCCGCTTCGGACACAGAGCTCACACATCGGCTGGTCATGACGCGTGCCGGCCGCATCCACCTGGTGGAGCAGGGCTCCGGGCCGCTGGTGCTCTTGGTGCACGGCTTCCCAGAGTCCTGGTATTCCTGGCGCCACCAGATGCCGGCGCTGGCCGCGGCCGGGTACCGGGTCGCCGCGGTCGATGTACGTGGCTATGGCCGCTCCTCCAAGCCCGCGGACATAGCCGCGTACCGGATGCTCGACCTGGTCGAGGACAACGTCGAGGTGGTGCACGCCCTGGGCGAGCGGACGGCGGTGATCGTGGGCCACGACTGGGGCGCGCCCATCGCCGCCAACTCCGCCCTGGTCAGGCCGGACGTCTTCCGCGCGGTCGGGCTGCTGAGCGTGCCGTACAGCCCGCGCGGCGGGCCACGACCCAGCGAGATGTTCGCGCGCATGGGCGGCGATGAGGAGTTCTATGTCGGCTACTTCCAGGAGCCCGGCCGGGCCGAGGCCGAGATCGAGCCCGACGTCCGCGGCTGGCTCGCCGGCCTCTACGCCGCCCTGTCCGCCGACACCATGCCACCCGCCGACGCCCCCCATCCGCTTCTCGTGTCCCGGGGCGGGACGCTGCGCGAGCGCTTCCCCGCCGATCGGCTGCCCGCCTGGCTCAGCGAGGACGACCTCGACGCCTACGCCGCGGAGTTCGAGCGGACCGGCATGAGCGGGGCGCTCAACCGCTACCGCAACATGGACCGGGACTGGGAAGACCTCGCCGGCTTCGACGGCGCCCCCATCACCCAGCCGTCCCTGTTCATCGGCGGCGCGCTGGACGCCTCCACCACCTGGCTGGCCTCCGCCATCAAGGCGTTCCCGGCGACCCTGCCGGGCCTGGTCTCCTCGCACATCCTCGACGGCTGCGGCCACTGGGTTCAGCAGGAACGCCGTGCGGAGGTCAACGAGATCCTGACCGGCTGGCTCGCCCGGCTGCCGGCCTGAACCGCAGACCGGGAGTTCCAACAATCGTGACTGACGGCGATGAACATAAGTCAAACAGTCAGGTATCGGAGGGCCGCATAGGCAAGAATCGGTAAAGACCGTATTCAAGGAGGTTCTCGTGCGCGCAGTTCTCACCGCCGTGCTCGCGACGCTCACCATGTTGGCCACCGTGGCCAGTTCGGCAAGCGCCGCACCATCCCAGTCGTCCTTGCCCGGCGGGAAGGCCAACTTTGTGGTCTCGCAGGGCTTCCTGCGCGCCGGGTCCACTCAGAACTGGGTGCGTCTGGGTACGTACCAGTTCAAGGCCGGCGGCACCGTCAGCGCGAACACCTACCTCTGGTGGCAGCGCAACCCCGAGGGCAGGCAGAAAACCGGTGTCGTCCCGGATTCGAGCTGCGCGACCAAGGCGGGCGGCTCCAGCACGCGCGTACGCGCCTGCGACGTACTGACCGCGGCCGGTTTCACCGGCGCCCCGGACGAATCCCGCACGGGAACGTACACGCTGGCCGGCGACGTGGTCAGCATCAGGTGGAAGATCGCCCAGACCTGGACCGAGAAGTGGCGCGTGAAGCTGTCGCCTGACGGCAAGCTCGCCCAGCTGCAGTTCGCCGGCGGCACCCTGGCCACCAACGGATACGGCTACGGAAGCAACGCCTCACTCAGCACTCGCCGCGCGATGAGCTCCGTGCGGGCCTTCTCCGGAACGCTCAAGCAGGACCTGGTCTCCTGGGCGGGCAACCACATCGTGAAGTCGGACGGTCAGGTCTTCAAGCAGTCCTCCTTCCGCAACTGCGCCACCACGACCTGGTGCCTGACGTACCTGCAGCCGTCGTCCCCGGGCGCCTGCCAGAAGTCCGGCGGCTGCCCCAACGTCGGCGGCGGCACCAAGGCGAACGTCAGCTCCATCCAGTACTACCTCGTCAAGGTCTCCAACAGCGATCGCCGCGACACCCTGTGGCACTGGTGCACCTGCCTGGCCATGGAAGCCAAGCAGTTCTGCTACTCGGGCAACTCCCACATCAAGCCGCTTGAACAGATCATCGACGACAGCGGAGCCTTCCGCGGCTGGGTGGGCGCCGAGGCGTCCTTCTCCTCCGGGGGCAGGACCAAGGACATGATGGCCGTATTCCGCGTCTCCGACTTCCGCTGACGCGTGCGCGCCGGTGGCGCTCGGCCCCGCACAGGGTCAGCGCCACCGATGTCCCGGCGCGAACGAGCCGGTGTTCGCCGGGTCGAGGGGCGGCCTCACCCTCGTAGGTAGGTGACGACCGCGAGTACGCGGCGGTGGTCGTCTTCGGCGGGGGGCAGGTCGAGCTTGGTGAGGATATTGCCGATGTGCTTGCCCACGGCGGCCTCCGAGATGACCAGCTCCCGGGCGATCGCGGTGTTGGACCGTCCTTCGGCCATCAGGGCGAGCACCTCTCGTTCCCTCGGGCTGAGGCGCTCAAGCGGGCCGCGGCGGCGGCGCAGCAGTTGCCTGACCACCTCCGGATCCACGACGGTGCCGCCCGCCGCGACGGCGTGCAGGGCGTCGAAGAACTCCTCGACGTCGCCGATGCGGTCCTTGAGCAGGTAGCCGACCCCGGTGCCGTCTCCGGAGTCGAGCAGCTCGGAGGCGTAGGTCTGCTCGACGTACTGGCTGAGCACCAGGATGGCGAGGCTGGGGTCGGCGGTGCGCAGCGCGACGGCGGCGCGTAGCCCCTCCTCGGAGAAACCCGGCGGCATCCGTACATCCGTCACGATGATGTCGGGCCGGTGCTCGGCGACGGCCGTGATCAAGGCGTCGGCGTCTCCGACGGAGGCGGCCACCTTGTGACCGAACCGGGCCAGCAGCCCGGACAGTCCCTCGCGCAGCAGCACGGCGTCTTCGGCGACGACTATCTTGAGGGAACGTGCGACGCGCAAGGGATCTCCACCCGTAACAGGGTCGGGCCCCCGGTGGGGCTGGACAACATCAGTCTGCCGTCGACCACGGAGACGCGGTCGGCCAGGCCCGCCAGCCCCGTGCCGGCCGAGGCGTCGGCGCCGCCCACTCCGTCGTCCCGGATCTCCACCGTGAGCCGCCCGCCCTCGAACCGCCCGTCGACCGTGGCCCGCCGGGCCTTGCTGTGCTTGGCGACGTTGGCCAGCGCCTCGCAGACGACGAAGTAGGCGATCGACTCCACGGACCCCGGCAGCCGCTCGGAGAACTCGACGGACACCTCCACGGGCACCGGAGAGCGGTCGGCCACGTCCGCCAGCGCGGCGGGCAGACCTCGGTCGGTGAGGATGCGCGGGTGGATGCCCCTGATCAGGTCGCGGATCTCGGCCAAGGCCAGCTTCGCCTGCTTGTGCGCCTCGTCGACGAGCTCGGCGGCCTCCTCGCCGTCCGACATCTTCGCCAGCCCGAGCGTCATCGTCAACGACACGAGCCGCTGCTGAGCGCCGTCGTGCAGATCCCGCTCGATGCGCCGCCGCTCGGCTTCGAAGGCCTCCACCAGGCGGGTGCGGGAACGGGTGAGCTCGGCCAGTTGCTCGTCGTCTCGAGGGGTGAGGAGAAAACGGGCCAGCATGGCGTGTGCCATCGCCAGCGCCGTCAGGGGATAGATGGTGAGGATCAGCACGACGACTCCCAGCACCGCCACGAGGAACGCCTGGGGATAGCCCTCGACGTGCCACAGCTTGAGGACGTTGATCGAGCCCGTTTCACCGACGGCGAGCGGCGTACAGATCATCACGACGGGCACCACCAGCCCGTAGAGCGTGATGGCGAACTCGACCGGCCACAGCACCAGGGCCAGGAGCCCGGTGTAGGCCAGCTCCCTCCAGGTGGCCTGCTCCCTGAAACGCAACTCCAGCCACGCGCGCGGGCCGGGCCGGGCGGGCACGCGATGGGGAGTCGTGACCGGCTCCCCATCGATGATCCGCAGGCGCCTGCGCTCCAGCACGGCCACCGGAACGCCGCCGAACCCCAGCGCCAGCACCACGGGGATGCCGATCAGCACCAGGTTCAGCACAGCACCGGTGACCAGCAGGCCCAGGCACAGCGCGAGCACGATCACGCCGACGCCCACCCCCGTGACGAGGTAGGCCATCGCGCGCCATGGCAAGGAGGAGAGGATCAGATCTCTCCGGGCGAGCGCCTGCCAGGCCTGTCGTGGTCGCACCCCCAAAAGATAAGGGGGTGGCGGGGGCGCTTCCGATGGGTCCCGCACTACTTCGGAGGTATGCCCAGCCCTACTCCGAAGAGTAGGTCCTCTCTCCGTGCGCCCGCGGCGGCGCCGCCGATGTCATTGCTCCATGAACGAGACAGCTGCCTTGCGGTCGGCGAAAGCTACCAACGGGGCCGCCGACCTGCGGGCCTTCATGTCGGTGGCCGTACGCAACCAGGGTGTGGTGGGCGCCGTGGCACCGAGTTCGCCGTCGCTCGCGCGGGCGCTCACGGCGGTGGTGCCGTCCTCGGGGGCCCCGGTCGTGGTGGAGCTCGGGCCGGGTACGGGGTCGATCAGCGAGGTCATCCGGCGCAGGCTGCCGCCCGGCGCACGCCAGCTCGCGATCGACGTCGAGCCCTCGATGGTCGCCCACCTGCGCCGCGCCAAGCCGTGGCTGGAGGTGATCCACGGCGACGCGGTGGAGCTGGGCGCCCTTCTGACGGCGGCCGGCGTGACCCGGGTCGACGCCGTGGTCAGCACACTCCCGTGGTCGCTGTTCCCTGGCCCCCGCCAGTCGCGCATCCTGCACGAGATCGGTCGCGTACTGGCCCCGGGCGCCGCCTTCACCACGGTGACCTACCTGTACGCCATGCCGCTCCCGAGGTCCAGGGCGTTCCGGCGGCGGCTCCGGTCCGCCTTCGAGGAGGTCCTGACCACCGGGCCGGTCTGGCGCAACCTCCCGCCCGGAATGACGTACGTGTGCCGGCGGCCGGTGCTCGATGTCTGAGCTGCTGGGGCAGCTTTCACCGCCGCTGGTGCTCATCGTCGGCTGGCTGCTCATCGTGGCTGAGGCCGGCCTGCTGATCGGGGTCTTCCTGCCGGGGACGAGCGTGCTCGTGGCCCTCGGCTATCTCTCACATCTCGGCGTGGTGCCGCTGGGCGCGACGATCGCGGTGGCCGCCTTCGCGGCGATCACCGGTACGCAGCTGTCCTTCCTCATGGGACGGCGGCGCACCTTGGGAAAGCGGCGCACTCTGGGGAGACGGCGCGCCTTGGGAAAGCGGCGCACTCTGGGAAGACGGCGCGCCTTGGGAAAGCGGCCCGTCTTGGGAAAGCGGCGCGACGCTCTGGCGGGATTCTGGGAGCACGGCCGCCGCCTGCTGGTGCGGCGTGGGGTCTGGGCCGTCCTGGCCGGGCAATGGCTGGGCAGCGCTCGCACGCTGGTTCCCCGTCTCGCGGGCTGGTCCGGCATGTCGTACCGTGCCTTCGCGTGCGCGAGTCTGCCCAGCGCCGCCGCCTGGGCGGCGACGCTCGTGAGTTTGAGCCGCTTCCTGGCTCCGGACATCATCCACCGCATCACCGGCCATCTCGCACTCGCCGGCCCCTCGGCGGTCGCCCTGCTGCTGCTCGTCTTCTGGCTGAGACACCGTCGCCGAGCGCCTGCCGACGACGTCGCAGGGCACCGCCGTCAGCGGGTCGCTGTCAGCGGGGCGGATCGGCCGAGTCGTGGGCGGGCAGGGGAAGGGGCCGGTCGGTGAGGAAGGCCTGGAGAAGCCGGGTGTAGGCGGCGGGCTGGTCACCCGCGATGGCGTGTCCCGCCCCCGCGATGGGCACGAGCGTCGAGCCGGGCAGCGTACGCCGATACTCGTACGTGCTCTTCCAGGGGATGAAGTCGCAGCTACCACGCATGATCAGCGCTTTCACCCCGATCCGCCGAAGCTCGGGCCGGGGGTCGGGGACCTGGCGGAAGTCCTCGCTGGTGACCTGGTTGACGTAGAAGCCCTGGCGGTTGCCATGCGGCTCTCGTGAGGGAGTGCCGGGGCAGGAGCCGGCGTCCTTGCTCACCAGAGCGAGCTCGTGGAAGCGCTCGTCCGCCTCCCGATCGCCGACCAGGGCGTGCGCGGCCTCGGGATTGATGCCCAGCAAGAGGAACGTGGTGAGCATCCGGGGTGATTCGGTCAGTTCGTCGTGGCGTTCCCGCTGCGCCGGCGTGAGTAGCTGCGAGAGATCGTTGTCGGGGTTCGCGCCCGGCCAGAGCGTGCCCGGCGAGGTGAAGACCACCTTGGCGACGTTCCCGGGATGAGCGGCCAGGTATTGGGCCGCGAGCGACCCGCCCCACGACTGGCCGACGATGATGACCTTGTCCGCGCCGATGACGCGGCGGATCGCCTCGAGATCGGCGACGTGCCGGGCGACGGTGTAGCCCGTGACGTCGTCCAGCCTGGTGGAGCGCCCCGCGCCGAGCTGGTCGTAGGCGTACACGTCGAAACCCGCCGCGGCCAGGGCCTCACCGCCCACCGGTATCCCCTCTCCTGGGGTGCCTGGGCCGCCGTGGAGGAAGATCACTGGTGTCGGGCGGGGCTTGCCGGCCGCGGCGGCGTGGACGTACGCGATCCTGGACCCGGTCGGCAGATCCCAGAAACGGACGCCTTCGGGAGCCGGGGCGGTGCTCGGGGCCGAGCCTGGCCGGAAGACGGTGGCCGCCGCGAGCCCGGCGATGACGGCCGTCAAGCCGACAGCGGCCAGCAGCGCGACCATGCGGCTCCGGCGCGCGCCGAGGAGCTTGAGCGCCGGAGAGGCGAGCAGGAAGCCGGTGCCGGTCATCGTCACCAGCCCAGCGGCCGCAAGTATCGGGATATGTGCGCTTATGGCGGCGGTGGCGAGGAAGCCGGCGGCCCCGGCGGGCGGCGCCACCACGAGTGCGGCCAAGAGGAGTGCGCCGCCGAGGAGGCGGCGTGGAAAGGTTCGTGCCATGGAGATCACGCTAGGAGCGGGAAAAGGCCGCTTCCTGGCCCTTCAGAACCGTCTTTCACCTGCCGGAACCCCGCCTCCCGGCGGATGCCGCCCCCGCTTCCCGGCGGATGCCGCCCCCGCTTCCCGGCGGATGCCGCCCAGGCTTCCAGGCGGATACCGCCCGGGCTTCCGAGCAGGCGGTTCAGACGGCTCCCGGCCGTGGCGGAGTCGTGGCCTGGGGTCAGACGGCTCCCGGCCGTACCAGGCCCGTCTCGTAGGCCACGATCGTGGCCTGAACCCGGTCGCGCACGCCGAGCTTGCTGAGCACGGCGGCGACGTGGTCCTTCACGGTCGCGGGGCTGAGACCGAGCGCGAGCGCGACTTCGGCGTTGGTCAGGCCGCGCGCCACCCGCAGGAGCACCTCCGTCTCGCGGGGGGTGAGAACGGACAGCCGTCCGGCGTCGGCCGGACCCGGGCCGGTGGCGAAATGGTCGATCAGCCGCCGGGTCACGACCGGATCCAGCAGCGCGTCGCCTCCCGCGGCCACGCGTACCGCGTCGATCACCCGCTCGGGGTCGGTGTCCTTCAGCAGGAATCCGGCGGCACCGGCGCGCAAGGCCGCGAACACATAGTCGTCGAGATTGAACGTGGTCAGCACGACGACCCGCGTCGCCGGAACCTCGGCGGTGATCCTGGTGGTGGCGGCCAGTCCGTTCATGCCCGGCATCCGGATGTCCATGAGCGCGACGTCGGGCCGGAGCGAGGTCACGAGGGCCACGGCCGCCTCCCCGTCGGCCGCCTGGCCGACCACGGTCAGGTCCGGCTCGGCGTCCAGGAAGGCGCTGATCCCCGCCCGGACCACGGCCTGGTCGTCGGCGACCACCACGCTGATCATGTGAGGGACACCTCCGGCAGCCACACCCGTGCCGAGCCGTCGTCGGCGACGATGAGCGTACCGTCCGCGGCGTCGACCAGCGCGCGCAGTCGCCCGCCGCTGCTCGGCGACCGACCAGACACCGTGACGCCCCCGTCGAGGAAGGTCACGGTCACGGCCACGGCCGCGCCGTCGGCGAGCAGTTCCCTCGCGACCTGATAGGCGGTGACCTCGACGGCCGGCGGCAGCGGCCGGCGAAGCCCGACGTAGCGGGCCGCGCCACCGCGTCGCGCCGTCAGGACGGCGATGCCACTCACCGTGTGCGGCGGTTCGTCACCATCGTCCCGCTCCTGCTCCATGAGCTCCCGCAGCGCGGTCAATCCGGCTCGGGCTTCGGCGAGCACGACGTCCAACCGCCCCGCGTCGGCTCCGTCGACCACCCGCTGCGCATGCCGACGAGCCGTACGACGCAGCTCTCCGACGATTCGCCGCCGCTCGGCCGCCGCCGCCACGACCGCCGCGCGCTCGAGCAGGTCCCGCTCCCGCGCGAGCGCCGTCCTGTGCCGTCTGCGGCGCGCCGCGACGAACCTCCCAAGGCCCCAGGCCGCCACAGCCGGTACGGCCAGCACAGCGGTCAGCACCAGCCACGCGGCCGGCCGATCGCCCGTGATGCCGTCCCCGCTGACGAGTGCCAACCCGCCGACCCCGGCCATCACGACCGGCGCGGGCCAGTCCCGGGACTGTGTACGGGTGCCGATCGCGTACAGCAGCGCCAGCTCCATCCAGCAGCACCACAGGAACATGTCGCTGACCGGCGGTCCTGGCCACCCCGCCAGGTCGAGACACAGCCAGACCAGGACGGCGGCCAGCGTGACCGCCAGGCCCTGGCGGGACGCGTTCTTCCTCCACCCCAGGGGGAGCGCGTGCAGGGCGAACAGCAACGCCAGCAGCAGGCCGGGGAGGGGGGCGGCGAAGGGGTCGAGGTCATCGCCCGGTAGCAGGTTCGCGCCCAGCGTCAGCGCGATCGCCAGGACGACCAGCGCTCCGTCGAGCGCCCTGGACCCCCGCCAATCAGCCATCCGCCTCGCCCTGGCCATGACCGGCGTAGGAGCGGACGGGTCCAAGGGGAAGTCGGCCCGCACCTCCCAGCCGCCGTCCTTGGGCCCTGCCGACAAGGTGCCGTCCTTGAGCCCTGCCGACAAGGTGCCGTCCTTGGGCCCTGCCGAGAACGTGCCGTCCTTGGGCCCTGCTGAGAACGTGCCGCCGACGGAATGCACGGCGGAGCGCAGTCCGGCCAGCCCGTTGCCCGTCCCCAGGTCAGGGGCCGCCGCGTCACCACCCTCGTCGGTGACCGTGACGACCAGGTGTCCGGCCAGGATGTCGAGCCGAACCCGGGAGGCACCCGCGGCATATCGGGTCGCGTTCGTCAGCGCCTCGCGGACCACCCGGTAGGCGATGGAGATGACTTCCGGAGGCGCGCCGGCGGCGGTGCGCCGATAGTCGAGGCCGATGTGCTCGGCGACGAGTGCGTCGATGTCCTCCATGGTCATGGATTCGACGGCAGTCATGGATTCGACGGCAGTCATGGGTTGGACGGCAGTCATGGGTTCGACGGCCTCGGCGAGACGGTCCGGCTCCGTCACGACCCGGCGCCCGGCCTCGGCGAGGCGGTCCAGCTCCGTCACAGCCTGGCGCCCGGCCTCGGCGGCGTGCCGGGTGGCGGCAGCGGCGAGTTCGGGATCGGTGAGCCGCGTGGCGGTGGCGGCCGACACCACGATGCCGGTGAGCCGATGCGCGGCCACGTCATGTAACTCCGTGATCAGCCGCCGCCGTTCCGCACCGGCGGCGAGTCGAGGCACAGACGCCGAGCCCGCGCGATAGGCCGAGACAGCCGATCGGCCGGCTCGCCTCCGCCGTCGCGACCTCCCCATGACCCAGACCACCGCCGCCATGGCGGCCGCCTGGAACGCGATCCCGGCCACGATCTTCGCCCCTGCGCCGGCAGCGACTGTCAGCGCGGCACCGAGCAGCGTGGCGGCGCAGGCGCCGACCGCGGCGACCCCAGCCGTGCGATACAGGGACAGCGCGTGGAGCGCCACCATCACGGTGACCACCCCTGACAGGACGCCACCGCCACCTGCGCTGATGCTCAGTACCGCTGCCGCGAGCGTGGCCCCGAAGGCCCACACCGGCGTGATCCGGCGAAAGACGAGGGCGACGCAGGCGGCTCCCGAGCCCAGCATCGCGTACGTGGTCGCGAGAGGACTCCCCGCCGCGAGCGGCGACCCCGGCTCAGCCACCCACGTGAGCGCCGCCGGTAAGCTGTGCGACACCGTCAGCGCCATCAGCGCGACGGCCAGGATCCCCGGCAGCGACACGTCCCGCCACCCCGGCCGACCATCTCCCACAACCGCACAGCCTACGATCCCGGCCGTCACCAGGCGGCGAGCAGCCCGGGGTGTGATCAGTCCCGAGCGCGTGGCCTGCGTTCGGCCGGAGGGAGCAGGAGCACCTCCAGCGCCCGCGCGCAGGCCCGCGTGTGCGCGACGAACCAGCCGATCCGCGCGTCGCTCATGACCAGCGGCGTGGAGCGCACGGCCAGCGCGTAGCGGACGTGGTTGAGCCGGTCGAGCACCGGCACCGCGACCGTACGGATCCCGTCGCCCGATTCCCCGTCGTTGAGCGCGTACCCGGCCTCGCGTACCCGGTCCAGCTCGGCGCGCAGTTCGCCGTGGTCCACGATCGTGCGGCCGGTCAGCGCCGGCAGCGGCCCGAGCGCCGCCAGGTCCGCCTTCCCCTCCGGATCCCAGGCCAGCAGTACCTTGCCCAGCGCCGTGGAGTGCAGCGGGCGGCGCAGGCCGATGCCGCTGTCGCGGTTGAGTGAGCCGCCGCTCAGGATGACCGCGTGCCTGTCGTTGCGGACGGCCAGGTCCACCGTTGCGGAGGTGACACGGGCCAGCTCGGCCAGCTCGGGCGCGATCCGGTGCAGGCCGCGCCGGTGAAAGGAGAGCTGACCCAGTTCCGTGATCGACGGCCCGAGCCGGTAGCGGCCCGTCCGCGCCTCCTGCTCCAGGAAACCCGCGCCGGTCAGGGTCTTGGCCAGGCGGTGCGCGGTGGAGGTGGGCAGCTCCATCCTGCGGGACAGGTCGGACAGGCTGAGCGAGACGTCCCCGCCGCCGAAGCAGTCGAGCATGCCGATCGCCCTGTGTACGGACTGGACGCCGCCTTCTGCTGCCATGCGGGAAACTCCGTCTTCCGAGTAGGGAGAACAGGAACCAGGTGAGAGCCGGTCCGGCCGGAAACGCTTCCCGCATCGCGGGACATTCTTTGCATTTCCTACCAATTTACTAGCAAACTCTCTCCCATGACCACCACCGCACTCGACACCCTCTGGTTCACCCGCTGTCCGGTGCCCACCGCCACGGGTATCGCGGCGGACCAGGGATGGCTGGCCGGGGAGTTCGCCGGTGACGGGATCGAGGTCCGGTCCCTCCAGGACGACTCTCCTGACGTCCCCCGCGAGACGCACTACACCCACGCCCTGACCGGCCTGTTCCGCGAGGGCGGCAACGTGCCCGCGCTCTGGGCGCGCTCGCGCGGCGAGGACACCCGGCTCATCGGGCTCACCTGGATCGAGGAGCGGCAGGCCATCCTGGTCCGCGCCGGCACCGACCTGGAGCACCCCGGGCAGCTCAAGGGTCGGCGGCTGGCCATTCCCCGGCACCGCATCGCGATCGACTTCTGGCGGGCCATGGCCCTGCACGGCTTCCACGGCGCCCTGAGGCTGGCCGGGCTCGGACTCGGCGACGCCGAGCCGGTGGACGTCGAGGCCGAGCCGGGCGGCGGCCAATGGGAGGCCGAGCTGGCCGCGCTGGCCGCCGGCGAGGTGGACGCGGTCTACGTCAAGGGCGCGCTCGCCGTCGAGGCCGCCCTGCGCCACGGCGTGGAGGTCGGCATCGACCTCGACCAGGTGCCGGACCGGCGGGCGCGGGTCAACAACGGCACACCTCGGCCGATCACCGTGCACCAGCGGCTGCTGGACGAGCACCCCGACGTGGTCACCC
Source organism: Nonomuraea sp. NPDC050680 (assembly GCF_040654555.1). Lineage (NCBI taxonomy): Bacteria > Bacillati > Actinomycetota > Actinomycetes > Streptosporangiales > Streptosporangiaceae > Nonomuraea > Nonomuraea sp. NPDC050680. The sequence goes on from NZ_JBFAIF010000001.1 coordinate 780,300, forward strand.
GCTTCCTCGGCGTCCTGGTACGCGCGGCCGACTGGGCCGCCGAACACCCGGCGGAGGTGGCCAGGATCCTCGGCGCCGAGACCGGCGCGGGCGCGACGGGCGTGACCGCCGCCTACGTCCCCGGCGCCTCGCTCCACCTCAGCCTGTCGCCCGAACGCCTCGATCTGCTGGCCCGGCAGGAACGCTTCCTGCGCGCCCATGGCTTCCTCGAGTCGCCCGTGGACGTCGCGGCCTGGGCAGATCACACCCCGCTGCAAGGAGTCACCCATGCGTAAGTCGCTGCTCGCCCTCCCCCTCGCCCTCCTGGCCGCGGCCTGTGGGAGCATCGACGCCACCACCGGCCCCGAGCAGCTGGTGGTCAGGATCTCGGACCCGGGCAACAGCGGCTTCCTGGCCGCCGCGAAGAAGGACGGCCGTCTGGACGCCGCCCTGGCCAAGGTCCATGCCAAGGTCAAGTGGGCCGGTGACTTCTCCGTCTTCGCCCCGGCAGCCCAGGCCATCAACGCCGGCTCGCTCGACATCGCCACCGGCTCGATCACCGCCGGCGTCACCGCGCTGGCCGTCAAGCCCAGCTTCAAGATCTTCGCCACCGTGCCGCCCGACCTCGCCGGCGAGGGAATCGTGGTCAAGAACGGCTCCCCGATCAAGTCGGTCGCGGACCTGGCCGGGCGCAGCGTGGCCGTCGGGCACGGCGGCACCAGCGAATACCTGCTGCTCAAAGCGCTGCAGACCTTCCAGGTGCCGGTGGACAAGGTCAAGCGCGTCTACCTGCCGCCGCCGCAGACGGCACCGGTCTTCGGCTCGGGCAAGGTGGACGGCTGGTCGACGTTCTCCACCTTCCTCATCCCCGCCGTCACCGACCTGGACGCCCGGATCCTGGCCGACGGCGAGGCGATCAAGTCCGACAACTACGTGATCTACGTGGCCGCCAAGAAGCTGCTCGACGAGCATCCCGAGGTGGTCAAGGCGCTGTTCGAGTTCCTCAAGGAGGGCAGCGCGAAGGAGATCGCCGACCCGGCGGCCTACCTGAACGTCTTCACTCAGACGGGCCCGCAGGCCGTACAGGGCAAGCAGAAGGACCTGGTGGTCGACATCCAGAAGAAGGGCAAGCCCGCCCAGGCGGTCACCCCAGCCGAGATCGCGAAATATCAGGACGTCGCGAAATTCTTCCTCGACCAGAAGGTGCTCACCACGCCGCTGGACGTCTCCCAGCACGTCGTGGACGTGACCAAGCTCGGCGACGCGACCAAGCAAGGGAACGCGGCCGAGCTCGGGAACGCGACCAAGGACAGCGCTACCAAGGACAGCGCGACCAAGGACGCCGCGTCATGACCGCGCAGACCCTCGTGGCGGGGCTGGTCGCGCCGGATCCGCCCCGATCGGCCGGCCGCCACCCCGCGGCGACGTTCGCGCTGCGGGCCATCGGGCCGGTCCTGCTGCTGGTGGCCTGGTACGCGGCCACGGCCTCCGGCGCCCTCACCAAGGACGTGCTCGCCGGTCCCCAGGACGTCATCAAGACCTTCGGCGAACTGTGGGCGGACGGCCAGCTCCCGGAAGCGCTGCGCGTCTCCATCACCCGGGCCGGCCTCGGCCTGGTGCTGGGCGCCTCCGCCGGCTTGCTGCTCGGCGTCGTCTCCGGCTTCACCCGGCTCGGCGAAGAGCTCCTTGACTCCTCGATACAGGCGCTGCGCGCCATCCCCTTCCTGGCGCTGACCTCGCTGTTCATCGTCTGGTTCGGGATCGAGGAGGCGTCCAAGATCCTGCTGATCGGGGTGGCCTGCACCTTCCCCATGTACGTCAACGTCTCCAGCGGCGTACGCAACGTGGACCGCAAGGTCGTCGAGGCGGCCCGCTCGTTCGGCCTCGGCCGGCTCGCGATCGCGCGCGAGGTCGTGCTGCCGGGCGCGCTGCCGTCGGTCTTCGCCGGGCTGCGCCTGGCCACCACCCTCAGCGTGATCGCGCTGATCGCCGCCGAGGAGATCAACGTGACGGCCGGGCTCGGGTATCTGATGGCCCGGGCCACCGACTACCTGCGCACCGACATCCTGGCGCTGTGCGTGCTGCTGTACGCGGTGATCGGGCTGCTGGCCGACCTGACGCTGCGGGTGGCCGAACGGGTGCTGATGCCTTGGCGCAAGGCGGTGACGATCCGATGAGCCTGGCGGTACGGACGACCGGGCTGCGCAAGGTCTTCGGCGACCGCGCGGTGCTCGACGGCGTCGACCTGGACGTACGCCGCGGCGAGTTCCTCGCGCTGCTCGGCGCGAGTGGCACGGGCAAGACGACGCTGCTGCGCATCCTGGCCGGGCTGGACGCCGCCACCGGCGGGAGCGTGCTCGTGCCACCGGTGCGCACGGTCGTCTTCCAGGAGCCGCGGCTCATCCCGTCGAAGCGGGCGCTGGCCAACGTGATCATCGGCCAGGGCCGTTCCGCGCGTGCCAAGGGTCTGGCGGCGCTCGCGGAAGTGGGCTTGAGCCGGCACGCCGACGCCTGGCCCGCGACGCTGTCCGGCGGCGAGGCCCAGCGCGTCGCGCTCGCCCGGGCGCTGGTCCGTGAGCCGGAGTTGCTCCTGCTGGACGAGCCGTTCGCCGCGCTGGACGCGCTCACCCGGCTGCACATGCAGGACCTGATCGCCGAGCTGTGCGCCCGGCACCGCCCGGCCGTGGTACTGGTCACGCACGACGTCGAGGAGGCGATTTTGCTCGCCGACCGGATCGCGGTGCTGCGCGAGGGCAGGTTCGTCACGGATCTGCGGGTCGGCATCGACCGTCCGCGCGACCGTACGGATCCCGGCTTCGTCGGGCTGCGCCGCAAGCTGCTCACCGATCTCGGCGTGGACACCCACGCGCGCGAGGAGGTGCGGGCGCCGTGATGACGCGCTTTCACGTGGTCCTCCCCACCAGAAGTCCCGCTCGGGCGGAACTGCCCGCGTTCGTCACCGATGTACGGCCCGCGCCCACCGATCCGGCCGGGCGGATCGCCGTGGCCGCGGACCTGGCGGGGCTGGCGGGAGCGCTGGTGCCGTTCGACCCCGGCGGGCAGGAGTCGCTGACCGTCGCGGCCAACGTCCTGCGCCGAACCCGGCACCTGCGTGTGGTCGCCGAGTTCCACGCCGCCGTCGCCACCCCCGTCTACGCGGCCAAGGTCTCGGCCTCCCTGCAGCGCTTCACCGCGGGCCGGCTGGGCTGGCGGCCGGCGGTGGAGCTGGACCCGGCCGTGGCCAGGGCGCAGGGCGACTTCCTGACCGGCGCCGACCGGTACGCCCGCGCCGAGGAGTTCCTGACCGTCGCCAAGGGCGTCTGGCGCGGCCCCTTCGACTTCCACGGCGACTTCTACGAGGTCGTCGCGGGCGGCTTCGGGCCGCCGCTGTCGGCGCCGCCCTTCCCCGAGGTACAGCTGTCGGGCACCTCTCCCGAGGCCCTGGCCCTGTCGCGGCGGCACGCGGACGTGCACGTCTTCGCCGAGGGCGACGACCTGGACGCCTTCGTCCCCGAGCTGCCCGGCCTGCGGTACGGCGTCCAGCTGTCCTCGCTCGACCACGCGGACTACTACGCCGGGCGAGGCGTCACCGAGTTCTTCCTCCAGACCGAGGACGTCTATCGCCTCGGCGAGCACGTGAAGGAGCGGGCTCTTGCCGATTGACATCTACTGGCGCATCCACATGGAGGGCGACCAGTCCTCGCTGCGCCGCAGGGTCCGCAGCCGCGGCGGGTTCGCCCCCGGCGGCACCGCCCCGGGCACCCGGGACGGCCGGGACGACGGCTACACGCACGCCGACTACATGGCCGAGGTCGCGCGGGCGGCCGAGGAGTCCGGCTTCGTCGGCGGGCTGCTGCCCAACTTCCCGCACACCGACGACCCCTGGGCGGCCGCCGCGACGCTGGCCCGCGAGACCACGTCGTACCGCTTCATGGTGGCCTTCCAGCCCGGGTTCCTGCACCCGGTACAGGCGGCCAGGATGACGGCCACGCTGCAGCGGGCGACCGGCGGCCGGATCGTCTACAACGTCATCTCCGGCGGCGGCGGGCCCGCGCAGCTGTGGTGGGGCGACAAGGTCGACCACGACGACCGCTACGCGCGTACCTCGGAGTTCCTCGACGTGCTCAAGGGGGTCTGGGCGGGCGACCTCACCCACCACGGCCGCTTCTACCGTACGGAGCACGCCGGGCTGCCGGAGGAGCTGGCCGGGCAGCCGTTCCCGGAGATCTTCTTCTCCGGCTCCTCCCCCGCCGCCATCGCCGCCGCCGGACGGCACGCCGACTACTACCTGTCCTGGCTGGAGCCGTACGAGGCGCTGGCGGAGAAGTTCGCGGCCGTGCGCGCGCACAGCGACACCCCGCCCAGGTTCGCCGTACGCGTGGACCTGCTCGCCCGCGAGAGCGAGGAGGAGGCGTGGGAGGAGATCGCGCACGGCTGGCGGGCCCGCGCCATCGACCCGGAGCGGGCCGGGCAGGGCGGCGTGGGACGGAGCGGCGCCAGGGAGGGCGGCGCGGGGCAGGGTGACTCCGTCGGTGTGCGGCGCAGCCGCTCCTTCCTCGCTGAGGCCGGCGACGACCACCGCGCCCTGGAGGTCGCGCCGAACGTGTGGGGCGGGTTCAACGCGCTCCGCGACGGCCCCGCCTTCGGCCTGGTCGGGGACTACCACCAGGTGGCCGAACGCCTCGACCAGCTCCTCGACCTCGGCGTGGACGCCTTGATCCTGGCCGGGATCCCCCATCTCGAAGAGGCCCGCCGCGTGGGCCGCCACGTATTGCCCCTGCTGAAAGGACGTACCTCATGACCACCAGAGTCGGCTTCTTCCCGCAGAACAACACCCTGTGGGTGGCCCGCCACCGCGACCTGCTGCCCGCCGTGGAGTGGGTGGACCTGAACAGCCTGGGCAGGGGCGAGCGGGTCGATCCCATGAAGGCGCTCCCGTCCGCCCATGGCGACCACCTGTTCGACGGCGGGTACGACTTCATCGGCACCGGCTCCACTCCCCCGGTCACCGCCCAGGCCAAGGGGCACGACATCGTGTACGTGGCGATCTCGGGGCCGCGCGTCGAGAACGGCCGCCTGGTGGTCCGGGACGACTCGCCGATCGGCTCCGTGGCGGAGCTCAAGGGCAGGCGGGTCGCGCTCGGGCACGGTTCGTGGCAGACCACCCTGCTGCTGCTCGCCCTGGAGCGGGCCGGGCTCGCCTGGGGCGACATCGTCCCCGTGGACGCCTACGGCAACGCCGCCGAGCTGCTGGTGAACGGCGACGTGGACGCCTGGGTGGGCTCCTACCCGTACCTGACGCCGGTCGAGTCGCGTACGAGGACGCTGGTGGAGACCGACGGCCTGTTCAGTCACCGCTCGCTCTGGTTCACCCGTCGCGACTTCGCGCTGGCGCGGCCCGACGAGCTGGCCAGGATCGTCACCGCCCTCCAGGGGGCCGACCGCTGGACCGAGGAGCACCCGCGCGAGGCGGCCGCCCTGTTCGACGGTGACCTCGACGCCTGGGAGCACGCCCTGCGTACCCGGCCCTGGGGGCTGCGCCCGGTGAGTGCGGAGTTCGTCGCCGAGCAGCAGCATGCCGCCGACCTCTTCCACGCCAACGGGCTGATCGAGCGCGAGATCTCGGTCGCGGACGCCGTACTGCCCGAGATCGGCGACCTGGTGGCACGGACGATCCCCGAGATCGGCGACCTGGTGGCACGGACGATCAGCGACCCGGTGACGCGGACGCTGTCCGAGAACGGCGCCCCAGTGACGCGGACGCGCTGAGTCCGCGGCTATTCTCCGCTGCCAGGAATGACAAGGAGGAGGAACCATCGTGCCGCCACCCACGCGACCACTGCGCAAGCTGGGTTTCCTGACGATCGGGCTGTTCGACGGTGACGACCCGCGCCCCGGCCACGAGTCGACGCTGCGGATCATCGAGCTGGGCGAGCAGTTGGGCTTCGACAGCGCATGGGTGCGGCACCGCCACCTCCAGTACGGCATCTCCTCCCCGGTCGCCGTCCTGGCGGCGGCCTCCCAGCGCACCACCCGCATCGAGCTGGGCACCGCGGTCATCCCCCTCGGCTGGGAGAACCCGCTGCGGCTCGCCGAAGACCTGGCCACGGTGGACATCCTGGCCGGCGGCCGGCTCAACCCGGGCGTCAGCGTCGGCCCGCCGCTCCACTATGACCAGGTCAAGGACGCGCTCCACCCCGGCACCGCCGACCAGGAGGACTTCAGCTACGAACGGGTGCGGCGGCTGCTGTCCTTCGTCCGCGGCGAGCCGGCCACCGACTTCAGCGGCGTCGAGGGCTTCGAGGTCTTCTCCGATCGGGTCCAGCCCCACTCGCCCGGTCTGGGCGCCCGCATGTGGTACGGCGGCGCCAGCCTCCGCTCGGCCACCTGGGCGGGCGAGCACGCCATGAACTTCCTGACCAGCAGCGTCGTGAAGGCGGAGGAGTCGGAGGACTTCGCCGAGATCCAGCTCTCCCACGTGCGGGCGTTCCGCGCGCGGCACCCCGACGGCGAGCGAGCCCGCGTCTCCCAGGGCCTGGTCGTCATCCCCACGGACACGGCCACATCGGAGCAGCGAGCCAGGTACCAGGCGTACGCCGACAAGCGCACGCCCCGCACCGCCACGCCGCAGGGGCCGGCCCGCATGATGTTCGCACCCGACCTCGTCGGCAGCTCCGCCGAGATCGCCGAGCGGCTGTACGCGCACGCCGCCTTCCGGGAGATCGACGAGGTGGCGTTCGCGCTGCCGTTCACCTTCGAGCACGAGGACTACGTACAGATCCTCACCGACATGGCCACGAAGCTGGGCCCCGAACTCGGCTGGCGCCCCGCCGCGGACCGCGGCCCGGAGTGAGGCCAGACGTCGAGCTCCGCTGCTGGGCGGATGAGCGAGTGCGTCACGGTGCTAGGTAACGCCGAGCGTCCGCAGCAACTCGGTCCGGAGTTCGGCGGCGCTCCTGCCCGCGTCGATTTCCTACAGGTTATACATGAATTTACGGGCGGGCAGGGACGCCTCAAGCCTTTCAGCGCACCGGTGAGACCAGGTCGGCCCGCAGCGTGTCCCGCAATCGTCAGGCGCTGACCTTCAACTGGTGGACGCGCTGCTTGGACAGGCCCATGACACGTGCCGTGTCCGGCTCCGACCAGTGGCTCGTGAGAGCCTTCGCGGTTTTGACGGCCAGCTCCGCAGCGCGCTTGGCGTGGGCTTCGGCCAGCTCCCTTTCATGGCTGTATTCGGCCACCAGCACGGCCACGTCCCAGGCAGGTCGAACACACCAGGGGTGTTCTCAGGCCAGGCCCATGCGTGGATCTCCACCAGATCACGCTCCAGCTGCGACAAGGAGCCGGCGACACCCACTCCCTCCGTCTCCCCGGTGGGACAACGCGACACCCACCGCTCGTTCTCGTAGGTGATGACATAGGTGATCGTCTTGCTCATTGGCTCATCCTTTCTGTGCGAGAACTCCTTCCACGGCCTCATGGAGTACACGAACGTGCAGACCATCACCCTCAGCAAGGGCGCTCTGCAACCCCCGCGTACGAACGGTCGCTCCCGGTGAGGTCGCCTCTCCGGGGGCGACAGGCATCACGATTCGGAGGAACATGACAGTGACCGAGCGGGAAGCCGGAATTCGGCACCCCAGCGAGCATCAGATGGAGATGTTCCTCAGCCGCGCGCCTCCTCTGATCACCACCGACCTCGCGGAGCTGGAATCACAGGCAGCCTCAGATCTCCGGTGACTTGGCGAGCATGCCTTGGCATTCCAGACATTTGCGCGTTAGATCTGTGGATGGCCAATTCTAAGATCATCAAAACCTTTGATCACGGCGCCGGAGAGATGCCAGAGAACATCGTGATCCTTACGGACGGGACTATCTGCGCGACGCTGCTGATGGCGGGTACCGTCTGGTTGTCCAGCGGTGAGCAGGAACAGGTGGTCCCGGAACACGCGGGCGCGATCGTTGTCGGGCTTGCCTCGGACGCCGACGACCGGCTCTACGCCGCTGTGCGCAGCGCGACTGACACCGTGGCGGGAATATGGCGGCGCGAGGCTCCCCATCGCTGGATCCGATTCGCCGCCGCGGAACCCCAGGCGGGACTCAACGGCATCACGTTCGCCGAGGACGGCACTCTGTTCGCGGCAGACTCCGACCGCGGCGAAATCCTCTGCTGTCCCCCAGGCGATGACACGCTGCGGCTCTGGCTCGCCGACAAGCGACTCGCGCCGACATCGCCGGACGACGCGGTGTCGTCCACAGGCGTGAACGGGCTCAAGGTCTGGGACGGCAACCTGTGGGCGACCAGCTCGGCCCAGGGTACCGTCCTGCGCATCGGCATCGACGACGGTCGTCCGGGCGAGTTGACGCAGGTGCACACCGGCATACCCGCCGACGACTTCGCCTTCGACTCCGCCGGCACGCTGTACCTCGCCGTCCACCCACGCGACACCGTCCTGCGCATTGCCCCAGGCGGCGCCATGACGGTTCTTGCCACCGAGGCTGACGGCCTGGACGGCCCAACCGCGATCGCCGTCATCGACGACGGGCTTCTCGTGACAAGCCTGGGAATGCTCGGCTCGAGGCATGAGCCCAACATCGTCCGCCTCACCCTGGACGTGGCCGGTCCCGTACTGCCTCGTCCGCGAATGCCCCGCTGAGGGCGCGCCCCGCTCATGAACAACGCCTCGACCGCCGTCCAGACGTACGCCCGCTTGGTGTTGGCGTTGTCGACCGTCCCGCCACCGATGATTGACCGAAATCGCGGCCACCACACCGGCGAGTAGGTCTGATCGCTAATGTACCGGGATGAGTGAAGCGTTCCCCAGGCATGTGCTGTGCGTACTCGGCTCCGGGCTGGCCCTTTCAGAGATGGAACGGATCGCCTCCGGCTTCGGCGGGTTCGTCCTCGACCGTGAGTACTCCGAGGCCGAACCCGACCCCCGGATGCCGGGGGCGTTCGAGGCCAGCATGGCGGCGGCCTCGTTCGACGAGGCGGACTGGGCCGCGGTCGAGTCCCACGACACGGTCGGCTACCTGCTGTCCGCGCCGATGATGCGGGAGCTGGCATTCGACACTTCCCGGCGGCTGCTGGCGGTGACGGCCGCTCTGCTGCGGTCCGGCGCCACGGCGGTGAAGAACGAGAGCAGCGGGATCACGCACGGCCGGGACCGCTGGCTCGCGCTGGCCGATCAAGCGGCCGACCTCACGGACGAGAGCGTGGCCGACGTCACGGACGAGAGCGTGGCCGACGTCACGGACGAGAGCGTGGCCGACGTCACGGACGAGAGCGTGGCCGACGTCACGGACGAGGGCCTGGCCGGCGCGCTCGTCGCCGCCTGGGTGAAGCGGCCGATCTACGACGGCCAGGTGCTCTACAGCTGCGGCATGCACCTGCTCGGCGCGCCCGAGGTGGAGATCGAGGTCGGTGCGGAGCCTCCGGCGAAGGACGAGCTGCCTGAGCTGGTCGCACACCTGGACACGCTGGCCACCTACCTGCTGACCGACCCACGCGCGGAGGAGATCGAGGACGGCGCCGGGTTCCGGATGACCGAGGACGCACCCCGCCGGCTGCTGCGCACCGGCCCGTGCGACCGCTACGACGAGGACGACCTGTTCTTCAACCCGTACGGATACGTCCGGCTGACCCAAGCGCGGTGACGGGCCGCCCGCGCCACAGGGACGCGCGCGGCCCGCGACGGGGGCGTCAGGAGCGTCAGGTGCCGATGTTCGCCTGGGGTCCCGCGTAGGTCCTGAGCAGGGACGGGACGTCGGCGGCCGGGTCGAGGGTGTAGGAGTAGAACGAGCCAGGGGTGAAGGCCGAGCCGCTGGTGGTGCGCTTGCCCGTGCAGCTGACGCAGACGCTGCCGCTCTGGCGGAGCTGGGCGGTGGAGTCGGGGTAGTACGCATCCTTGACGTGGTCGTAGTAGCTGTTCTCGATCACCATCTTGGTGGCGCCGCGCGAGTAGTTGCCGTAGCTGGTGATGTTCTGCAGGTAGTTGTTGTACAGGTGGGCGTAGGCGACATTGTCCGTGCTGGGGTTGCGCTGGTTGTTGTCGTGGATCCAGTTGTGGTGGATGGTCATGCGGGCGGTGACGTTGTCGGTCCAGCCGATGCCGAACGACTTGTTGTTCTCGGCCAGGACATTCCATGAGACCGTCAGGTAGCTGGTGTCCTTGCGGCTGTCGATCAGGCCGTCGTTCATCCGGATGATGCGGTTGTGGTCGATCCAGACGTGGTGGGCGGTGTCCAGCTGGATGCCGTCGTAGTCGTAGAGCTTGTCGTCGGGGTCGTCGTCGGCCATGCGGGTGTCGCGGATGGTCAGGTTGCGGATGATCACGTTGCTGACGCCGGTGCCCAGGAAGAAGCCGCCGTTGACGATGTGACCGCTGGTGCCGACGCCGACGATGGTCTTGTTCGAGGCGACCTTGATCTCGGTGCCGTACGGGGTGACGGTGATCGCGCCATTGACCCGGATGGTGTACGGGGTGGCGGAGGTGGCGTACTTGACCAGGTCGGCGTAGGTGGTGACGGTGACCGTGGCGCCGGCCGCGCCGCCGGTGGTGGTGCTCAGGCCGTTTCCGCTGGTGGCGGCGAAACCGTCGGCGGTGCTCGGCCAGGTGCGCGCGATGCCCACCGGTTCGGAGGCCCGCTGCTGGTAGGTTCCGCCGGCGGCGGGGGCGGCCGTTCCGAGCGCGGCCAGGACGGTCAGCGCGGTGAGCGTTGCACGGAAGTTCATGATCCTCCTTCGCGGGGTCAGGAGACGGGGTTCCAGCCGTCGGAGCCGGCCAGGTACCTCTGGGGCGTGTAGTTCGTGGCCTGGGCGTCGGTGTACTGCGGCCGGTTGGCGTTCGAGCCCGCCCCCGAGCCGTTGTTCCGGTACTCGAAGAAGCGGGCGTTCTTCCACGAGTTGCCGGACATGTCGGTCCATGGCTGGGCGGTTTTGATCACCGAGCTGAGCGTGGACTCCCGGTAGAGCACCTGGGCGTTGGGCCGCCAGGGACGGCCCAGCGTGGTGGTCCCGGCCGAGGACCCGCCGGAGATCCGCGACTTGTAGAACAGGAAGCCGTAGGTCTTGGCGGCGTCGGTGCTCGCGGCGGTGATCGGGCCGCCGGTGCTGCGCTTCTCGTAGATGTCGCAGCTGTCGAAGACGATGGTGCCGCCGCCGAAGATGAAGTCGACGGTGCCCTCGACGTAGGAGCCGGCGACGTAGGCGCGGGTCGCGGTGTTGACCAGGAAGGTGTCCTGGTCGCCGAGCAGGCGCACGTTGCGCAGGACCGCGCGGTCGGCGTTCAGGTGGAGCGCGACCGCCTGGTGTCCGGTGACGTTCGGGTTCTCGTCGAAGTCGTTGGAGATCGTCAGGTTGGTGGCGACGAAGTCGTGGCCGTCGACGAAGGCGGTAGCGCTGTTGAATGTCCCGTACTGGCCGGCATAGTGATTGTTGACGATGACGGTCTGGGCCGCCGAAGAGCCGAGTCCCTGGAGCGTGATGTACGGCTTGTTCGCCGGGATCCGGACGATCTCGCGATACGACCCGGGCGCGATGGTGATCGTCACCCGGCCGGCATTGCCCGCAGGCACGGCGTCGACGGCGGCCTGCACGGTTCGGTAGGTGCCGGAACCGTCCGCCGCCACTGTGGGCTTGGCCAGGGAATCGAAGTAGCCGGATACGGCCGCCGCCTGCGGTACGGCTCCGCAGACCATCGCCGTGGCCGCCAGCAAGGCGGCGCCTGCCTGCTTGCGTACGAACATGTCGCGTTCCCCTTCCTCTCGTCGTCACTGAGGAAGAGGCACCTTGACCGGGAAGTCAACTCAACAAGCGCGGGCGAGTCGAAATCCCAAGGTCACGCGTGAAGCTTTCAGGCGAGGAGCGGTAGTGGCGCGGCGGCCTCGACGATCAACCGCCGGGCCGCCGTGGTCACGACGGGTCCTTGATCTCGCAGATCACCGCGCCCGCCGCGACCGTGGCGCCCACCTGGGCGGACATCCCGACCACGGTGCCGTCCTTGTGGGCGGTGAGCGGCTGCTCCATCTTCATGGCCTCCAGGACCACGATGGTGTCGCCCTCGCGCACGGTGTCGCCGTCGGCGGCCACCAGCTTGACGATGGTGCCCTGCATCGGGCTGACCAGGGCGTCTCCGCTGGGCGCGGACCGCACGGCACTCGCGCCTCGGCGGCGCGGGGCGACGGCCCTGGGCGGGCCGGCACTCTGCGGACCGCCGAGACCGGCGGGCAGGACGACCTCCAGACGCTTGCCCGCCACCTCGACGGTGATCCGGTCCCGCTGCGCCGGTTCCGCCGTGGCGGCCGGTCCGGCGTAGGGGGTGAGCTGGTTGTCGAACTCGGTCTCGATCCAGCGGGTGTGGACGGTGAACGGCTCGGCGGTGAACGCCGGGTCGTCCACGACCGCCCGGTGGAAGGGCAGCACGGTGGGCATGCCGTCGACCTCGAACTCGGCCAGCGCCCGGCGGGCGCGCTGGAGCGCCTGCTCGCGGGTGGCGCCGGTGACGATCAGCTTGGCGACCAGGGAGTCGAAGGAGCCGGGCACGGTCTCGCCCTGCTCGTAGCCGCCGTCGAGGCGGACGCCGGGGCCTGAGGGAGCCCGCCAGCGGGTGATGGTGCCCGGCGCGGGCAGGAAGCCGCGGCCGGGGTCCTCGGCGTTGATCCTGAACTCGATCGAGTGGCCGCGAGCCGGCGGGTCGTCGTAGCCCAGCGGCTCGCCTTCGGCGATACGGAACATCTCGCGTACGAGGTCGATGCCCGTGACCTCCTCGCTGACCGGGTGCTCCACCTGCAGGCGGGTGTTGACCTCCAGGAAGGAGATCGTGCCGTCCTGGCCGACGAGGAACTCGCAGGTCCCGGCGCCGACGTAGCCGGCCTCACGCAGGATGGCCTTGGAGCTGTCGCGCAGCAGGGCCTCCTGCTCCGTGCTGAGGAACGGCGCGGGCGCCTCTTCGACCAGCTTCTGGTGGCGGCGCTGGAGCGAGCAGTCGCGGGTGCTGACCACGACCACGCCGCCGTGGGCGTCGGCCAGGCACTGGGTCTCGACGTGGCGGGGCCGGTCGAGGTAGCGCTCGACGAAGCACTCGCCCCGCCCGAAGGCCGCCACCGCCTCGCGGACCGCGCTGTCGTACAGGTCGGGGATCTCCTCCAGGGTGCGGGCGACCTTGAGCCCGCGCCCGCCGCCGCCGAAGGCCGCCTTGATGGCGATCGGCAGGCCATGCTCCCGCGCGAACGCCAGTACCTCGTCCGCCCCGGACACCGGGTCGGCCGTTCCTGCCACCAGCGGCGCCCCCACCTTCTGGGCGATGTGCCGGGCCTCGACCTTGTCGCCGAGGGCGGTGATCGCGGGCGGCGGCGGGCCGATCCAGACCAGCCCGGCGTCGATGACCGCCTGGGCGAAGGCGGCGTTCTCCGCCAGAAAGCCATAGCCGGGATGTACGGCGTCGGCGCCCGACCGCGTCGCCACCTCAATGATCTTGTCGATCGACAGGTACGTCTCTCCCGGCGTGGCGCCGTCCAGCGCGTACGCCTCGTCGGCCAGGCGGGCGTGCAGCGCGTCGCGGTCGGGATCGGCGTAGACGGCCACGCAGCCGATGCCGGCGTCCCGGCAGGCGCGGATGACGCGGACGGCGATCTCGCCGCGGTTGGCGATCAGCACTTTGCGCAGGCTCACAGGTGTCCTCCCAGGTTCCAGCTCGACTCCCGCCAGCCGCGCGGGCCTGGCACGAGGGGACGGCGCAGCACGCGCCGTGGGCGGGTGACGGCGGGTCGCGGAGCGGCGGCCGCCGGTCGCGCCAGGCGCAGGGCCACGACCAGGGCGGCGAGCTCCTCCGGCGTCGGAGCGCCCTTCACCACGCGCACCTCGCCCCCAGGTGTCTGCTCGATGTTGTTCACAGCGGGATGTTCCCGTGCTTCTTGGGCGGCAGCGCGTCGCGCTTGCCACGCAGCAGCCGCAGCGCCCTGGTGACCTCGCGGCGGGTCTCGCTCGGCCGGATGACGGCGTCCACGTAGCCGCGTTCGGCCGCCAGGTACGGGGTCGCGAGGGTGTCCTCGTACTCGTGGACCAGTTCGGCGCGCAGCGCGTCGGGGTCGGCGGCGGCGGCCAGGCGCTTGCGGTGCAGGATGTTGACCGCGCCCTGGGCGCCCATGACCGCGATCTGGGCGGTGGACCAGGCCAGGTTGACGTCGGCGCCCAGGTGCTTGGAGCCCATCACGTCGTACGCGCCGCCGTAGGCCTTGCGGGTGATGACCGTGACGAGCGGGACGGTGGCCTCGCCGTAGGCGTACAGGAGTTTGGCGCCGCGCCGGATGATGCCGTTCCACTCCTGGTCGGTGCCGGGCAGGAAGCCGGGCACGTCCACCAGCGTGAGCACCGGGACGCTGAAGGCATCGCAGGTGCGCACGAACCGGGCGGCCTTCTCGGAGGCGTCGATGTCGAGCGTCCCGGCCAGCCGCATCGGCTGGTTGGCCACCACGCCGACCGGCCGGCCCTCGATCCGGCCGAAGCCGACCACGATGTTGGGCGCGAACAGCGCCTGCACCTCCAGGAACTCGCCGTCGTCCAGCAGCGCGCCGATCACCTCGTGCATGTCGTACGGCTGGTTCGGCGAGTCCGGGACCAGCACGTCCAGCGCCAGGTCGTCGGCGGACGCCTCCAGGTCCGCCTCGAACACCGGGTGCGGCGGCTCGTCGAGGTTGTTGTCCGGCAGGTACGACAGCAACGCCCGGACGTAGTCCAACGCGTCGTCCTCGTCGTGCGCCAGGTAGTGGGCCACGCCGCTGCGGCTGTTGTGCACCCGCCCGCCGCCCAGTTCCTCGAATGTGACGTCCTCACCGGTCACGGTCTTGATCACGTCCGGGCCCGTGACGAACATGTGCGAGGACTCGTCCACCATGACCGTGAAGTCGGTGAGCGCCGGCGAGTACACGTGACCGCCCGCGCAGGCGCCCATGATGAGGGAGATCTGCGGGATCACGCCGGAGGCGCGGATGTTGCGCCGGAAGATCTCGCCGTACAGCCCGAGCGAGACCACACCCTCCTGGATGCGCGCCCCGGCGCCCTCGTTGATGCCGACGATCGGGCACCCGTTGCGCATCGCCAGGTCCATGACCTTGCAGATCTTCTGCCCGTACACCTCCCCCAGGCTGCCGCCCGCGACCGTGAAGTCCTGCGAGAACACGCACACCTGGCGGCCGTCCACCGTCCCGTACCCGGTCACCACGCCGTCGCCGTAGCCGAGCGAACCCTTCATGAGGGCGTCCAGCTCGACGAACGAGCCGGGATCAAGCAGCCGCTCGATCCGCTCGCGGGCGGTCAGCCTGCCCTTGGCGTGCTGCTTGGTCGCCGCCCGCGCCTCGGCGACGTGGACGGCCTCGTCGAGCCGCTCCTTCAGGCGGGCGAGGCTGCCCGCGGTGTCAGGTGGTCTCATCCATCACCGTCCATGGGACTGAGTTTCACAAGTACGGTACTGAGTATCGTACGTTTTGGACACCCCTGAATCCGGGAGAATGGCCCCTGTGCCGAAACCGAGCATCAGCCACCGCCTGGCCGAAGCCGCCGTCGCCCTGTTCGACGAGAACGGCTACGACGCCACCACCGTGGACGACATCGCCGCCCGGGCGGGCGTGAGCCGCAGCACGTTCTTCCGCCATTACCACTCCAAGGAAGACGCGATCTTCCCCGACCACGACGCGCTGCTGGCCAGGATCGACACCCGCCTGCGTGCCTCCGCCGCCGACACCGCGATCGTGGCCATCACCGACGCCGTGCGCCTCGTGCTCGCCCACTACGTCGACGACGCCGAGGTGTCGCTGCGCCGCTACCGCCTGGTCCGGGAGGTGCCCGCGCTGCGCGACCGGGAGATCGCCAGCGTGGCCCGTTACCAGCGGCTGTTCCGGGAGTTCGTCGGCGAATGGCTCGGCGACTCGCCCGACGCCGGCCTGCGGGCCGAGCTCATGGCCGCCTCCGTCGTGGCGGCGCACAACCAGGTCCTGCGCGGCTGGCTGCGGGCGGGCGGCGCCTACGATCCCTTCGGGCTCCTGGACCACGCTCTCGGCTACGTCATCGCCACCTTCCGTCACCTGGAGCAGCCTCAGGAGAAGGGCGAGCAGGTGGTGGTGGCCACCTTCAGCCGCTCGGCCTCGCCACGGGCCGTCATGGAGGCCATCCAGGCCCACCTCGAGGCCCGCTGAGTCGACCTATCGCTCGCCCGCGGGCAGAACGGACAGGCGCACCCCACTCTCGCCGCCCTCTACAGCCTGTAGAGTATCCGCGGTATTCGAACGAAGGAGTGGGGCATGCTGGGCTGGTTCCGGGTCGTGGCGGTGGCCGAGGCATGCTCATGGGCAGGGCTGCTGGTCGGGATGTTCTTCAAGTACGTGACCGCGACCGGGGAACTCGGTGTGAAGGTGTTCGGGCCGATCCACGGGGCGCTGTTCGTGCTGTACGTGGTCGGAGTGCTGCTCTCGGCACGCGAGGCGGGCTGGAGCCGGGGCGCGGTGGTGCTGGGCCTGGCCTGCGCGGTACCGCCGTTCTGCTCCCTGTGGTTCGAACGGCGGATGGCGGCGCGCGCGGCGGCGGCCGGCCAACCCGCCTGAGGGGAGCAACCGGGGATACCGTTCGCGCGATGCTACAAGCCTTGGACCAGGGCCACGATCACTGAGATCAGGGCGATCGGCCCCATCACGGCCACCGACACCACCGTCGCGCTGCGGCCGGGCAGGAAGCGGGCGAGGATGTGCGAGGCGGCCCATCGCACCGTCCCCGAGCCGGGCAGCACGAACAGCCCCAGCGTGAACGCGCCGGCGGCCAAGGACTCCGCGTGGCCGACCGTCAATCTGGCCATGTGCAGGAGAGTCGCGGCGGCGATGCCGAACGCCAGCGACAGGAGCAGGTGGCCTCCCGTCACGAGCGCCTCCCTGGACCACGTCCGCTCGGTCTCGCCCAAGAAGTATTCGGCGACGCGCAACGCCACCGTGAGCGCCGCCATCAGCAGGCCCACGGCGACCGGCATGAGGACGGTCAACGCCACCAGCGTCACGAGCGCGAGCACCCCGACGAACCCGCTACCGGCCAAGAACCGCTGGAGCTCGAAGGGTTGCGCGGGAGCCGGGGCCGGGCGGCGCTCCTCCGGCTGATCGACGTGAAGGGTGGGCACCGGGGCCGGTACGTACGGCGGAGGTGTCTCGTGGCGCCTCTGGGCGTAGTCGACCGGCGGGAGCAGGTCGGAGACGGCGTCCATGGTCAGCGTACGATCCCCGCGCCCCTTGGCCTCGACCGGGCGGCCCGCCGGATCGAGCGCCCTGGCCATCCGCAGCAGCTCCCGCGCACTGGGCCGAGCCGCTGGATCGACCTCAAGCGCCCGGCTCAGCCAGTGCCGCAGCCACACCGGCGCCTTGTCGATCTGCACCCGCCCTTCCATCGTGTTGAAGCAGACCGTCTCGAACGCCCCCGTCCCGAACGGCGGCAGCCCCGTGGCGGCGAAGAACACCGTCGAGGCCAGCGCGTGTACGTCGGCCGCCTGGGTGATCTGCGAGTCGCGGATGATCTCCGGCGCCAGATAGCCCGGCGTCCCCACGAACATGCCCGTCAGCGTGAGCCGGGTCGCGTTCACCAGATGCGCGATGCCGAAGTCGATGACCAGCGGCTCGCCGCCGACCAGCATGACGTTGGACGGCTTGAGGTCGCGATGGATCACACCGGCCGCGTGCACGTCCACCAGCGCCTGGCACAGCCCTTGGGCGAGCCTGATGACCTCGCGCGCCTCCATCGGGCCCTGGGACAGCACGGCGTCCTCCAGCGTGCGTCCCGCGGCGAAACGGGTCACCACATACGGCCGGCCACCCGTCAGCTCGGCGTCGATCACCTCGGCGACGTACGGGCTGCGCACCCGCCGCATGGTCTCCACCTCGCGGACCAGCCGGTCACGGGCCTTGAGGTCGGCGGCCACATGCTGGTGCAGCACCTTGATCGCGACTTTGCGGCCCGCGCCGTCGAGACCGAGGTGGACGACCCCCATGCCGCCCTCACCGATCTTCTCGATCACCCGGTAAGGGCCGAGCTGCTCCTGAGCCTGAGTGCTCATTCCCGACGTCATCCTCCGTGATCCCCCCGGCACGCCGCGCATCCGTGCGCCCTGGCTCGGACATTCTGCCTCAGCGATTTCCCCGAGATGCACAGTAAGCGAAGATCGATACTCTTCTGCGCCAAGCAAGATGACGTGCGGCAGGGCGCCTCAGCCCATGGTCTGCCGATCGGGCTCGATGAGCGCGACGACCCGCTCCACATCGCGCGAGTAGGGGCCGCCGATGTACTTCGTCGAGATCCGGTCGACGATCTCCCAGGCTGCGTCGCCCTCGATCCACTCGACGACCCTGCCGCGGACGATGACCGGCTGGAACGGGTTGTCGGGCGGCGTCAGGGAGAGTGCGACCCGGGGATCGCGCCGCAGGTTGCGGGCCTTCTGGGAGCCCGGGCCGGTCATGATGGCGACTTGGTCGCCGTACGTGCCGATCCAGACCGGAACGGAGTGGGGAGCGCCGTCAGGAAGGACGCTGGCGAGGTGGGCGAGCGAGGTGCCGTCGAGCACGCGGCGTACGTCGGGGTTGAGCACGGTGATCATCTCCTGATGGCGGTCTTAGGGTTCCTTGAAGAGACTCCATGAGCGTAACACTCGAAGTTCCCTAAGGGAACCCCAATTGCTAGACTGCCTTCATGCAACGCACGAACTTCAGGGAGATGGCCTGCTCCATCGCGCGCACCCTCGACGTGATCGGAGAGCCGTGGTCGCCGCTGATCCTGCGTGACGTGTGGGCCGGGGTGAGCCGGTTCGACCAGATCCAGGCCGACCTCGGGATCTCGCGCAAGGTGCTGACCGAGCGGCTCAACCACCTCATCGACCAGGGCGTGCTTGATCGGCACGCCTACGACATGCGGCCGCGCTACGAATACCGCCTGACGGCGAAGGGCGCCGAGCTCGTCGACCTGCTCATGGTCATGGCCGGCTGGGGGGACAAGTGGCTCGCGGGCGAGGCCGGCCCGCCGGTGCTCTACCGCCATCACGCGTGCGGTGAGATCAGCCGCGTCGACCTGCGCTGCGCCCACTGCGGCGAGCCGATGCACGCGGGCGACGTCGACCTGCTGCCCGGCCCCGGCGCGGCCGGGTGATCGAGACGGGGACGGCGTCACTCCTTCCGTGTCACTCCTTCCGTGTCACTCCTTCCGTGAACCCGGCACGTCAGTAGAACTCGACCGTGTCGACGACGTTCACCAGCGGATGCCCGTCGAGCAGACGAGTGGCATTGTCGGCGAACAGCTCGACGACGGCCGCCTCCTCGTCGACGGCGAGGGCCGCGGTGTGCGGGCTGATCAGGACGTTCGGCATGGTCCAGAGCGGGCTCCCGGCGGGCAGCGGCTCGACCTCGAACACATCGAGGGCCGCGAAACCGATCCGTCCGTCCTCCAGCGCCGCGATGAGCGCCGATTCGTCGACCACGCTGAGTTCAGCGTCGAGAGCCAGGAACTCGACCCTCGCTCGGTCCTCTCCCTCGCCAGCGAACTCCTGACGCTCCGAAAAGAGCTGGCCGCACTGCGCGAAGGCAGCATCACCGTGCTGTCCGCCCACCCGGACCATCTCGTCTACCGCCGCGGTGACGGCCAAGACGCGGTTCTCGTGGCGGTGAATCTTTCCGACCGTGACCAGAGAATCGCCCTTCCTGAGGCCGGAATACGCTTTGGTCATCGCATTCGACCGTCGACGAGCGAGACCAGCCGACCGACGCGGCCACCCTCGCACTTTTCGAGGCACGGCTCCTTACGGATCCTGGCGCTCAGACGAATGGTTTCGCATCCGCCGTACAACGAGCAGTCCACCGACGCCCGGAAGGACGGCGCGCGCTCGGCACGGCCGTGCCGTTGTTCGTCAACGGCCGGCACCACACCCAGGCGATGCTGGGGCTACTCGGCAGCCAGCGCCTCCCGCACCGCCTTCGCGGCGGGAGTCGGGTCGTAGCCCTCGGGGACGCCTTCGACCAGGATGATGTCGCCCTCGATGTGCCGCGAGCGCAGCGGGGCGATCTCCTGGTACGCGGGTGAGTCCCACCAGGTGCGCGCCTCGGCGATCCCGGGGAAGCCGAAGACCGGCGGCGCCCGAAGGATGATGGCTCATCCCAGATCTGTGAGATCCACGGCATCAGCCATCGCACGGTATCCCGCATCGCCGGGGTGCAGATGGTCGCCGCTGTCGTAGGCGGGGTCAAGCTGATCCTCGTCGGCGGGCGAGGCCAGCGCGCGGTCGAAGTCGGCCACCGCGTCGTACTCGCCGTTTCTACGGATCCAGGCGTTGACCTCGTCGCGCTTGGCCTCGCTGAGCGGTGTGTAGTACCGCGAGCCCTTCATGGGCGGGATCGTCCCACCGATGACGCGCAGGCCCTTGGCATGCGCCCGGCGGATCAGCTCGCGGTGCGCGGCGATCATCTCGGCGGCCGAGACTTCGGTGTGCGGTGCGGCCATGGGCTGACGCGCCACGCTCATGCCGATGTCGTTGACACCCAGCAGGACGATCACCGTGCTCACGCCGGGGCTGCCGAGGACGTCACGGTCAAACCGGGCGGTGGCCTTGTCACCGAGCCAGGCGGAGTCGACGGTCAGGCGGTTGCCGCCGATGCCCTGATTGAGTACGGCACGCGGCCGGCGGCCGGCCACCAGCCGTTCTGCGAGCTCGTCGGGGTAGCGGTTGTCGGCGCCGGGAGTGGAGCCGTAGCCGTCGGTGAGCGAGTCTCCGAACAGCGCTACGCCGTTGCGACTCCGTGAGGTGCCCCGAACGTCGATGCCGGACAGGTAGTACCAGGACACGCTGGATTCGGTGAAGGCCGCTGAGCCTTGGTCGGCCACGTGGTTCCCCTCGGCGCGGAAGCTCGCGGCCATCGCCTGGGCGTGGTAGGTCGCCGGCCCGGTCGGCTTGGCGAAGTGCAGCGTGACCGTGAGTCGTTCCAGTGCCGAGACCGGCAGGGCCACCGGGTCGCTGACCAGCTCCGCGCCGGCCGGGATGGTGAAACTCGCCGCGCGTCCGGACGTCAGGCGCCGGAGCGATCTCGTCTTCACGGCGGCGCCGCCGGAGCTGCGGGCCACGGTGGCGGCGCTGACCGTCAGCGGGGCGGTGCCGTACACGTTGGTCAGCCGGATCCGGACGGCGGCGCCGGGGACGGTGGTCCGCACCACCTGCCTGAGGGTCTGGCCCGCGAAGCCCTGCTCGGACCAATTGGGGGTGAAGTTGGCGCCCGGGCGCTGGGGCGCGGCCGACCAGGCGGCTTTCCAGCCGAGCCCCGGCTCCGCCGAGGCGGGCTGCTGGGCGGCCAGAGTCGTGGCGAGGAGCAGCGCCACGAGAATCCTGACGAAACGCACTAGCGATCTCCTTGCCGAGCTCGAACGGTGAGGGTGATGATCAGGACGAAGGCGACGAAGGCTGTAAGCGTGCGGATGACGTTGAACATCTCCCACCGCTGGAGGATCTCGGCGTAGTCGGCCGGGGGCGTGCCGACGGCCCACACCTTGATCTGGCCGTTGATCGGCACGTTGCCGAACCGGGTGATCAGGAACGAGAGCACGGCCAGCACGCCCGCCAGCCCGGCCAGATAGCGCCGAGCAAGCAGGGCCAGGGCCAGCGAGCTCAGGGCGGCCAGCGCCATGATGGTCTGCATGACGGGGCCGTTCATGCGCATGAGGGCGGAGTGGAAGGTCAGCCGCACGTCGAGCGGCACCGCGTTGAAGGTGGTCGCGACGTTGACGGCGCCGTAGCCGAAGGCGCCCGCGAGCAGTCCGGTGGACAGCAGACAGAGCGCGGTGACGAGGCGTATCACCATATCCGGAGCCCTCATGCGGCTGCCGCGCTCTTGATCTCGGCGAGCATCCGGGCCCGCTGCTCCGTGGAGATGACGCGGCCACGGGTCACCACGGTGTGGATGCGGGTGGTGTTGCGGATGTCGGCCAGCGGGTCGGCGTCCAGGACCACCAGATCGGCGGCCTTGCCGGGCGCGACGGCGCCGATCGAGTCGTCCAGCCCGAGCAGCCGCGCCGGTTCCAGGGTCGCGGCCCGCAGCGCGCGCAGCGGCGACAGGCCGGAGCGCACGAGGTTGGCCAGCTCGTCGTGCAGGCTGAAGCCGGGCACGACGAACGGCACGTCGCCGCCGTCCGTCCCCGCCACCACCGGCACTCCGGCCTCATCCAGCTCGTTCACGAACGCCTTGCGGCGCTCGAACAGCGCGTACCGCTGGGCGGTGACCTCGGGCGTACGGCCCGCCTTGATGATGTTGGCCAGCGCCCACCGCCAGCCTTCGGCCACGGCGGCGGGCACGTACTTGAGCCGCCCGTCGTCCAGCACCTCGTCCGGCCGGTCCAGCACCTGGTAGACCGTCAGGGTCGGCACGACCCGGGTTCGGTTGCGCGCCAGCGTGGCGAAGACCGACGCCGCCTTGCGGGCGCTGTAGCCGGCGACCGCCTCCCACTCCAGCCGGTGGATCTCCCGCATCCAGCTGACGTAGTCGCTCTGGGCGAACTCCAGGTCGGCAATCCGGGACCGCAGCTCCCGCTCCCGCGTGGAAGTGTCGTACCAGGTGGAGTAGAGGTGCTCGACGCTGCACTGGCCGAGATCGCTGGCCGTGGTCAGCGCGACCCCGTCGGGGCAGTGCCCGGCCAGCGGCATTCGGTGCCTGCGCGCCTCGTCGGAGACCACCCGGTACAGCTCGGGAGAGAGCCTGGAATACACCTTGACGAAGTCCGCGCCGTCCCGCTTCGCCTGGCGGACCGCTTCGCGGGCCTGGGCTTCGGTCGCGACCTCGGCGAAGGTCGACGGGTCGCCGATGGTCGGCGCGCCGTCGATGATCCGGCTGGCGATGACCGAGCGCGGCCCGAGCAACTCGCCCCGGTCGATCCGCTCGCGCCACTCGTGCAGCAGCGGGCTGCCGGACATCTCGCGCACGGTGGTGACGCCATTGACGAGGTACAGCGGAGGGGAGATGCGCTCGGCGGGAATGCTGTGCACGTGGGCATCGCACAAGCCCGGGATCACGAATTTGCCTGGCAAGTCGATGACTTGCGTGCCCTCTGGAATCTCAGGGCGCGGTCCCACCGAGACGATCCGCTGTCCACGGATGAGCACGGTGCTGTTGCGCCGGTGCGGGCGCCCGGTGACGTCGACAACGGTCACTCCGGTGAGCGCGATCCAGCGCGCCTGCGATGCCGCTGCGGCTTGACCCATGCCCACTGCGGTCCCGGCCATCACCATGATCGCGCCCGCCTTCAGCGCGTCACGCCTCTTCATTAACTCTGACATGCTGTCAAACATAGCGGAGGTGGCTAAGATTGACAACGTGTCCGAGATAACGCCCTCCAGACGCCGACGCCGCCGCGCCGACGCCGACCGCAGCGCCAGCGAAATCCTCAGGGCGACCAAGGATCTGCTCGCCGTGCAGCCGCACGCGAGCGTCGAGGAGATCGCCGTCGCGGCCGGCGTGAGCCGCCAGACCGTCTACGCCCACTTCAAGACCAGGGAGGCGCTGATCGGCGCGGTGTTCGACGAGATCGCCGCAGAGGCGGCGGCCCAGATGGACGCAGCCCAGCTGGACCGGGGATCCGCCGTGGACGCGCTCCTGCGCCTGCTCGACATCAGCTGGCGCACCCTCCAGCGATATCCGCTCCTGCTGACGGTCTCCACCCCCGCCGGCGACTCCGCCGCCGACGACAAGCGGCACGAGTCGGTCTTTGACCACCTCGAACGGGTGCTCAGCCGAGGCCGGCAGTCCGGCGAGTTCGTCTCCGACCTTCCCGTACCCTGGCTCGTCACCGCGGTCGCCACCCTCGGCCACGCCGCCGGAGACGAGGTGCGGGCAGGACGGATGACACCCCAGCAGGCCAGCGACAACCTGGCCAGAAGCGCCCTGCTGCTCTGCGGGGCCGATTGATCGTTCCGACTCGGGATGGGCGAGCCTGACGATAAGCACAATCGAGCCTGCACCAGGGCGCCACCCAGGCGACTTCACGCCACCAGCCGCCGGCCTTCGGTGTCCCAACCGCTCCGCCTCGAGGTCGACCCGCATCATCCGCGCGCGGCGGATCAGGGGATTCAATCAATCGATCCAATCGATTGACTCAAACGGTTCAGGCGCAATTGGTGAGCGACGGCTGATCGCAGCGTGACAGCACTTCACAGCCGCATCGCGCTTGGTCGCGGAAATACGAGCGGGAGGGCCGGATACCCGGCACTCCCGCTTTCCGTCACTGTTCGCCCTGACTTTCCGTCAGTCTTCGCCGTGATGGGCGCGCAATTCGCGGCGCGCCTGGCGACGGCTGCGGCGGCGTCCTTCGCGCCGGAAGGAGTACCATTCCCGGCCGCCCTCGCCACCACCGCAATCGAACCAGTAGTGGTCGCTGGCGCGCCAGTAACAGCCGCTTGTGCGGTGACTCAGGGACGCGCTGCCGGCGGTGATCTCGTCGGGGAGCGTGCAGGGCCCGAACCGATGATCATGGATGGGCGACTAGCCAACAAGACGTCTCAGCGGCGGCGGGCGAGGCCCTTGCCGGCGACATGGACCGGTCTTCGAGGCCCTCGCTCCAGGTGAACCTTTCTCGGAATCCCGGCGTCGTACCCCTTGTGGATCTTGCCAGGCGTCGTGGGCTTCGTGTCGCGGCCACAGCTGTCGCCCTGTTGTTGATCTCAGGCGTCACCGACCGGCCGATGCCGCCCCTGTTGCCGATACCCGTACAGGCGGCGACCTCGGCGGAGGAGATCGCCGAGCGGCTGCGGAGCCGCGTGGATGACGACGCCCACCGCCGTCCCGAGAACATGAGCCTCACCATCGCTCCCGCCGGGATGAACCTGGACGTCCCCCTTCTGTTTTCCTGTTGGCCGGATCGCGGCCTCGATGCGCTGCCCCCCTGAGGGGGTTCCGGCCTACACCGGCCGGATACGCGCCCCGGAGGTGTCCTCAGCGCTGGACGTCAGGTTCTGGATCACTTCGCCCGGCCAGGCGAGCCGCGTGGTCCGAGAGGCCCGTCGCGGCGCGGAAGACTGCGCCCGCCAGCCCCGATCCCATTATTCGGGCAGCGATCTGGCGGATTTCGACCGCTGGGGATGGCACGGGGTGCAGGCTGCGGCCAAGGAAGAGGAGTTCATCAAGGACAGTGACCCGGACATCATGTCGACGATCGTGGCCGCCCGAGGGGGGCTGCTGGCGGAGGTGTCATGGAGAGCGATGGACCCGCGTGCGCTCCCGCTCAGCCAGGAAACCGCGGCAGCGTCCGTGTTGGCCGCCGTCGGCGGCGACCCCGGCAGCCCTGCCCCGGCCGGCGCCTCGCCAAGATCGGCCTTGAGCGTGATGGCCGCGGCCCTGCCCGCGCCGTCCACGTACGGCAAGAACATGAAGTCGTGGCAGACCTTCGATCCCGAGCAAGACACCGTCTGCCCGTCCGCCGGTTTCGACCAGAACGTCTACGGCGGCGCTCCCACGATCAGGCGCCGCCTGGCCGGCGAGGTATCCATACGTACGGACGTGCTGCTCCTGCCCGACGAGCAGGCCGCCGAACAGGCGCGCACCCGCCCGCTCAGCTGGGGCGACTGGGTCAATTGCGAGACCGAAGACAAGTCACACGTGAGGGGCAGTCACCTGGTCAGGCCCTTCACCGCAGGACCCTGGACCGGCGAGATCGAGACCTTCGTCATACGACGCCGCGACCCGTCGTCCCGGCCGGCCCATCACCTGGTGGCGAATGTCTCGGTGGCCGTGCGTCATGGCACCACCATGGTTTATCTCCGATGGCAGGGACCAGCCGGAACCGATCGGACCGCTGCTCTACGCAGGGGTCGCGCCGCGCTCACCCGGACGCTCGCTCTCCTGCCGGCCGCCGGCTGAATCAGTCCGGCGACGTTTAGCTACTCCGCCTTCGCCGCGCAGCAAATACGTAACACTGGCGGCTACAAGGCGGTCGTGGTCTTTTCCAGGATGTCGGCGAGTGCGTCGTAGTCGACCTCCTGCCCTTCTTCGATGTCGGTGGCCTTGCGGTCCCCCTTGCCCAGCGCCCGGATGAATCCCTTGACCACGGGGATGTCCTCCGCGTTGAACACCATGAACGACACCTTGTTTCGGGAAACGGCTATGACGGCCGCGTACTGACCGTTCTTGAAGAAGTGCGGCTTGCCGTATTGAAACCGTTCTTCGATCAGGGGAACGGTTTCGTGGATCATCGCGCGCAGTTTCTCGCAGACGGCCAGCTGCCATGGTGCGGTGTTGTTGATGTACTGGGTGACTTCGTCATTCATGCCGGTCTCCTGATGTGCGTTCGGTTGGTCTCAGTCGACGAGGGCCCCGCAGGAGATGTTCACCTGCGTGGAGGTGATGCTGCCGGCCTGCTCCGACGCCAGGAAGGCGGCGACCCGGCCGACATCCGCCAGCGTCGCCGCCCTCTTGAGCAGCGTGGCGTCGATCATCTTCTGCTTGAAAGGCGCCATCTCCGGCACGTCGGGCATGGACTCGGGGATGCCGCCGGTCCGCATCGAGACGACGCGGACGGAGTGCGGGCCGAGTTCGCAGGCCCACTGGCGGCGCAGCGCCTCGACCAGGTCGTTGCCGACCTGTACGGTGCCCAGGCCGGGCATGGAGTTGGCCGGATCGGAGCCGCCGAAGTGCAGGATGACTCCCGAGCCCTGTTTGACCATGTGCCGTGCGGCGGCCTTGGCGGTCAGCAGGAACGAGCGCGCCACCTTGTCCATCGCGAGACCGAAGTCGGCGACGGGCATGTCGAGCAGCGGCACGAACAGCGCGTCCTGGGAGATGACGTTCACCGAGATATCGACGCTGCCCGTCTGCGCGGCGATGGAGTCGACCCAGCCATTGACGGCGCTCTCGTCCAGGGCGTCCACGATGGCCGTCTGGGCCAGGCCGCCGTCGCGCCGGATGTCCTCCGCGACCACGTCGAGCTTGCCGGGAGTACGGCCGGCGAGGAAGACCCTCGCTCCCTCGGCGGCGAAACCCCGTGCCATCGCGCCGCCGATGGCGCCGCCGCCCCCGTAGATCACCGCGGTCTTGTTCTCCAGAAGCATGACTGTCTCCGTCCGTCGGTTCGATGGCTCGACTCTAGGAACGGCACGGTACGGCGGGCATCGGACTGATGACTGCTTCGGCGGATCCGCTGATCAGGGCGGACGGCGAAGACGCCGCCGTACCTGATCGCGGTCCGCGGTGGGTGCGGTCGCGGTCAGGAGGTAAGTACGTTGACTGATACGGGCTCACAGCTCGAACTTGGCGAGCTCCATCCGGCGGGTCACGCCGATCTTCGGGTAGGCCCGGTAGAGGTGATGGCCCACGGTCCGCGGGCTGAGGTACAACCGCG
The DNA here is from genome assembly GCF_040654555.1 of Nonomuraea sp. NPDC050680. Lineage (NCBI taxonomy): Bacteria > Bacillati > Actinomycetota > Actinomycetes > Streptosporangiales > Streptosporangiaceae > Nonomuraea > Nonomuraea sp. NPDC050680. Next base: position 807,658 of record NZ_JBFAIF010000001.1, read on the forward strand.
CCGCGATCTCCCTGTTGCTGTGCCCGGCCGCGGCCAGCCGTACGACCTGGAGTTCCTGCGGAGTCAGTCGCTGAAGCGGGTCGTCGGCCTGGGCGCGGGCCACCGGCCGGTCACCGAGCACCGCCAGTTCGGCGCGGGCGCGCTCGGCCCACCTCACCGCGCCGAGCCTGGCGAAGGTGTCCTCCGCCTGTGTCAGAGCGAGGCGTGCCTCCGAACGGCGGCGCTGGCGGCGCAGCCATTCACCATAGGCGAGCCTGGTGCGCGAGAGTTCGTACGGCCGGCCGGGGATGAGCCGCAGCGCGGCGCGATAGTGCTGTTCGGCCTGGTCCCCGTCGCTGAGCATGGCCTGGCAGCGCGATTCCAGCGCCTTGCCGACGACATTGTGCTCGGCCCACGCCGCCAGAGCCGGCAGGTGCCGCCGGGCCAGGTCGGCGCGTCCGGCGCGAATGGCGGCTTCGACCTGGTCCGGCACGGCCCTGATGAGCAGATCGTGTCGGGCGGGTCCCCCGCACACCTCGTCGAGCCGGTCGAGCGCCTGCTCGAAACGCCCGTCGGCGAGATCGAGCAACCCCACACCCCACGACGCGAGGGCCGCGTTGGTGGGATGCAGGATCGCGTGTTCGCGCACCTCGCCGGCCAGCGCGTGGCACTGGGCGACGTCGCCGGTCACCGCGGCGAGCCATACCGAGATGGCCTTCAGCACGGTCACCTGCATGTCCATGCCGATGTCGGAGGCCAGCGAGATGCCCTCGGCGACGTCGGCCTGAGCGCCGCGGAAGTCACCGCGTAGCAGCCGCCCGATCGCCAGGGGCTCCAGGGCGTACGGAAGCCAGCCGAGCGATCCCGCCGCTCTGACGTCGGCCACCAGCGACTCCAGCACGTCCGTCGCCGCCTCGTCGTCGGCGGTCAGCAGCCCCATGAACCCAGCGATCACCCGCTCCACGAAATCCTGGACGGTTCCGGCCTGGACGGCCTCGACCAGCGCGCGCATCGGCGCGACCGCCGCTCCGGGGTCGCCGTCGGCGAGCCTGCCGTACCCGATCAGCGCCGCGACGACGGGTGCCAGCGCCGCATCCGCGGGCAGCCGGACGGTCTCAAGCTGGGCGACGGCGCCCCTGAGGAGATCGTGGGCGCAGGCGTCACGGGCCGCCCACACGGCCTCGGTCAGCATGGAGACCGCCCGCTCCGGATGGGTCCGAGTGATCAGCATGGCGCCCTGCGACGCCAGAGCCGCGTCGGCGGCCGGTGAGGTGCTTTCGTAGGCCACCTGCGCCCGCACGTAGATCGCCTCGGCGACGACGGCGGGCCTGTCGGTCAAGGCGGCGGCCTCGGTGGCCAGCCGGGTGGCCCATTCCGGACGCCCGGCGTCGTAGGCCGACCGGGCCGCGCGGACGATCCGCTGGGCCTTGCCTTCCTGGTCGGCGCTGAGCCGCGCGGCCCGCTCGTAGGCCAAGGCGACCGCCACTGTCCCACCGCGATGCCGGGCCCGCTCGGCTGTGCGTTCCAGGTCAGCGGCGACCTCCTCGTCGGGGCCGCCGGCGGCGGCGGCCCGATGCCAGGTCCGGCGATCGTCGTCCGCCGCGGGCGACAGCGCACGGGCCAGAGCCTCGTGTACGGCGATGCGCTGATGGTGCGGGGCACTCTGGTAGACGGCCGAGCGGATGAGCGGATGACGGAACCTGATCTCGTCTCCCGACGTGACGACGAGACGGGCCTCTTCAGCCGGGCCGAGATCGACGGGTGAGGCGCCGAACGTCACGCCCGCCCGCAGGACCACCCCGAGTTCGGACGTACCATCGGCCGCCGCCAGGAGAAGGAGCAGGCGGGTGGCGCCGGGTAACTCGCGCAACTGGGCCAGGAAGGCGTCCTGCACCCGCCCGGTGACCCGCAGCGGACCGACCGGCGCGACCAGGCCGTCCCGTGACACGCGCGCGAGCTCTGTCAGGGCCAGCGGGTTGCCGCCCGCCTCGTCCAGGAGCCTGTCGCGCACCGGGACGGTCAGCTCGGGCGCGCAGTCCGCCAGCACTTCCATGGCGGAGTCGCGGTCCAGCCCGTCCAGCCGCATGGCCTCGATCCCGGGCGTGGGGAACGGCTGCGCGGTGTCCCGTACCGCGAAGACCATCACGATCGGATCCTCATGAAGCCGCCGCGCCGCGAACAACAGCGCGTCCGAGGACGCCCGGTCCAGCGATTGGGCGTCGTCGATCAGGCAGACCAGCGGCCGCTCCCCCGCGAGATCCGACAGCAGGGTCAGCGTCGCGGCGCCGACGAGGAACGGGTCGCTCACCGGGACCTCCGCCAGCCCGAACACCGACCGCATGGCCCCCGCCTGCTGCTTCGGCAGCACCTCCAGCCGGTCCACGAACGGATGCAGGAGCAGGTGCAGGCCGCTGAACGGCAACTCGGCCTCGGTCTCGATGCCCACTCCCCGGAGCACCCGCATCCCGTGCCCGGCCGACGCCACCTCGTCGAGAAGCGCGGACTTGCCGATACCCGCCTCACCCCGCAGCACCAGCGCGCCACTGCGCCCGTCCCGTGCCTCCGCGAGCAACCGCTCCAGGCGACTCCGCTCAAGGCGGCGTCCTTTCAGCATGAGGGCACAGTAGCGCCCGCGTGATCGTGGTGCGTGAACGCGCAGAACCTGTGGACACCGCTTCCTTGGAGCCCGATTCCAACATCCGGCGAAGGCTAGTCATCAGGACATCTCAGCGGCGTCGAGCGAGGCTGGTTCTGTAGGTTGATGGCGACATGGACTGGCTTTCGGGGAGGCTCAGTGCGAAATGAGCAGCGGATGATCCAGCCGATCGATTTCGACCAGCCGGGTGACCTGGTCACGGATCTGTACGACGCGTTCGTGGCCGCCAACGGCGACGACCTGGGCCCCGTACCGTCCCTGCCCTGGTACTCCTACGTCGTCAGTACAGGCGGGCCGGGCCAGCGGTCCGAGGCGTGGGTGACGACCGAGGGCGGCAGGGTGGTCGGCGGGTACGCACTGGCGCTCCCCCAGCACGACAACACCCACACGGGCCGGCTGTTCACCCTCGTGGTGCGGCCGGAGCGGCGCTGCCGGGGGCTGGGCTCGGCGCTGTTCGAGCACGCCCTCGAGCGGCTGCGCGCCCATGGCCGGAACCTGGTCCTGGCCGAGACGCCCGCCACCGGCTCGGGCGCCCGCTTCGCCGCCGCGCGCGGGATGACGGTCTCGATCACGGAGGCCCGCCGCACGCTCGACCTGCGTACGATCGACTGGGCAGCGCTGGAGCGGATGCGGCCCGAGGTGGACGGTTACCACCTGGAGCGCTGGGTCGGCCCGACGGCCCCCGAGTTGCTGCGGGACCTGGCCACGCTCATGGGCGGCATGAACGACGCCCCGCGCGACGCGGACATCGAGGACGTGAACTTCTCCATCGACCGCCTGCGCGCCCGCGAGCAGGCCCTTCCGGCCATCGGCCGCCTCCCGTACACCATGATCGTCAGGCGCACGTCCGACGGTGCCCCCGCCGGCTACACGCGCATCCTGGTCGACGAGGACCGCTCCGACAGCTGGGGTCATCAGACGGACACGACCGTACTGCGCGAGCACCGGGGCCACCGCCTGGGCCTGCTTCTCAAGATCGGCAACCTGCTCTGGCTGCGCGAGCGGGAGCCCCACATCGAGCGCGTCATCACGTGGAACGCCGTCTCCAACGCCCACATGCTGGCCATCAACGAGGCCCTGGGCTTCGAGCTCTTCGACGAGCAAACGGACTGGCGGCTGGAGATTTAGGCCGGTCCGCGACCCGGAACACTCCGGAAGGAGGCGCGGTAGGACTGCGGGGTGACACCGACGACGCGCTTGAACCGCTCCCGGAAGGCGGTGGGCGAACCGAACCCGGCCTGCGTCGCGACGCGCTCGACACCGTGGTCGGTGGTCTCCAGCAGGAGCTGCGCCCGGCGTACCCGGGCTCGTAGGAGCCACTGCAGCGGAGTGGTGCCGGTCTGCTCCCGGAAGCGGCGGCTGAAGGTCCGCTCGCTGAGCCCGCCGCGCCTGGCCATCTAGGTCAGGGTCATCTCCCGGGCGAGGTTGTCCTCGACTCTCCTTCTTCGGCTGCGCCATCTGCGACCCGGTGATAGCGCTGTGGTGCTTCGCGGGCGGGCCTTCGGTCTTCGGCCGGCTTCGCACCCGCCTGTCCCGCCGGTCTGCGGCTCCGCTCGCCTCTCCCGACGGAGGTTGACAGGCGTAGAAGCGCAGCTCTCAACGAGGGCCTTCAACACAGGCTCAACAGATAGTCAACACGCTCCGCCTTACCTTCTCATTCGGAAACAGACCCCCGTCTCATCCCGAAAAGGCAGGTAATCATGCGTCTCGCAAGCATCTCCCTCGCCCTCGCCACCACCGCCTCCGGTTTGGCCCTGGCGGCGGCCGCACCGGCCGTCGCGGCCCCGGCCGCGCACAGTGAAGTCTCGACCCACGCGAGCGTCGCAACGGCAATGGCCAGCTGGCACACCCAACGGCACGAGTCGCTGGGCCCAGGCAAGTACTTGGAGACCACGAACTGGCAGCGGCGCTCGGGTGTCCGCGTGATGCAGGTCAAGGCCCGCTGCTGGGGCAACAACTCGCAGATGAAGGTGAACCTCGTGTACAAGCGCCGTGGCGGCCTCGGTTGGAAGACCGCCAAGTCCGGCAAGTGGGCCTGCAACGGCAGGTACGGCATCGTCCGCATCAGCAACGCGGGGCACTCGACGTACTACGCGACCTTCACCCTTAACAAGAAGCACACCGTCGAGTACTGGGTGCAGTACTACAAATAACCCACCGGAGGTTCCTTTCCTGGTGGTCAGCGCTGGACAGTGACGACGATCTTGCCGACCTGGGCGTTGGCGTCGTGCATCCACGCCGTGGCCCAGATGAGCTCGCAGGACAGCGCCAGCAGTCGCGGGCCGTGCGCGGGATCGATCTTCGCCAGCTGCGGATTGGCCGGGTCCTGCCATGCCGCCCACTCATCGAAGGCTGATGGGAGCCGTCCGCCGCCGTAGGGCAGGAGCGTCCCGTCGACGTCCAGGAACAGCAGTGGGCGCTGGACATGATCGGCCATGGCCGCACAATATCGGCCTGATCGCCATCGAGGGGCGTCGTGGCCGACTGCTACGAACATGCGCCTCGATCATCGCGAGGCGGGACCGCCGGTTTCATGCGCGGGCGGCTGCTCGGCAGGGAACAAGATCGCGCTGAGGAGGTACGGTGTGCGCTCTGGTGCGGGAGTGTTGGGCAGCCGGTCGCGCAGCACCGCGAGCAGGTCGGTCAGCATGGCGGTGAGCTCGTCCGGGCTGAGCCACAGGGTGCCCTGCCGGTAGGAGACCGAGTCGGCCTCCGGGTCGGCGCCGTCGCGGTCCAGGTAGGCGTTGAACTCGGCGATCAGGACGGCCATGGCCGCGGCGAATCCCCGGCGATGATCGTCGAGCGACATCGCGGCGGCCTCGCCGGCGCCGATCCTGGGCCGGTCCTGACGCAGCCGGTAGCGGCGCTCGACGGCGCCGCGTACCCGCTGCTCGCCGTCCACTTTCAGGAACCCTCCGTCGGTCAGCTGCGCGACCTGCCGGTACATCGTGATCTTCGGTACCTCGGGCATGCGGGCGCACATTTGCGCGATCGTCAGCGCGCCCGCTGCGGACAGGGCGTGCACGATGCGCAGCCGCACCGGGTGCAACAGCTGCTCGACAGGATCCATGGCCCAACGATTTCATATGCGATACCGTTATCCAAAATGAAAACGTTGAAGGAGGAGCCATGCGAGACGCCCCCGGACAGCAGGTGCCCGTCAACGGCCGAACCGTCTATGTCGAGGAGTCCGGCCAGGGGCAGGATTGGGTGGTCTTCGAGGCGGGCAGCGGCTGCGGCCGGACCTGCTGGGACCCGGTGCTGCCACCGCTGACCGGCCAGGCGCGGCTGGTGGCCTACGACCGCGCCGGGCGCGCGCTCAGCGGCCCCACCACCCAGCAGCTCAGCGTCGATGACCTGGCCGCCGACCTGATCGCGATGACCGAGGCCGTCGTCCCGGGCGAGTTCGTCCTCGTCGCGCACAGCATGGGCGGGCTGGTCGCCCGCCGCGCCGCCGAGCGTCTGGGATCCCGGCTGCGGGGACTCCTGCTGGTCGACCCCACACCGGAGACCGCCCCGGTGTACGACGCGTGGGACCAGACCACCAAGAAGATCGACCGCATGCTGGCTGTGACGCAGGCGCTCAGCCGCTTCCGCCCCCTGGCGCGGTTGTTCAGTGGCAACGTCCGGCCCTTGTTCTCCGCCGACACCTACCAGGCCATGCTCGCCGAGAACTTCACCCCCGCCGGGACCGCCCAGACCCGCAAGGAGATGCAGGCGGTGGCCGCCGCCATCCCGCGGTTCCGCGCCCAGCCGCCCCAGCTCCCGAAATGCCCGACGATCGTGCTGTCCGCGTCCCGCGCCGCCAAAGGGCGGGAGCGCCAGAACGCCGCCATCCGCGAGCACCAGCGCCGCTACGCCGAGACCCTGCCCGACGGGCGCTACGAAGCCGTCGACTCGGCGCACTTCATCCAGGCCGAGCAACCGCACCTCGTCGCGGACCGGATAGGCCGGCTCCTCAGCCGCAACCCCTGATCACGCGTGCGCTTGCCTGGGAAATAGATCTCTCTGCTCTGGCTCGTCCAGGTACGCCGTGCCCCCCGCGACAGGGGCCTGGACAAGCAGTTCGAACCATACGGTCCGGCCGAGCCAGTGCCTTCTGACACCCCATCTCGTCGCCACGGCCGCCAAGATCTGCAGCCCTCGCCCGCCGGTCTCGTTCGCGTCGTCGCGGAGTCGCGGCCCCGACCACCAGCCCTGGTCCCTGACCTCAACACGGATGCGGCCGCCGCTGCCGAGCCACATGCGGACGCGAAAAGCCCCTTTTCTCCAGCGGCCAGAAATAGTATGCCTTATTGCGTTGGTGGCGATTTCGGTGACCAGAAGCCGCACATTATCCAGAAGATTCGCATCGTCGGCGGCTTCAGGCAGCTCCCTGACAAGCCAGCTAGCAGCATAGATCCGTACATCGCTGACGACCTCGGGGCATCCGGGAAACCGCATCTCGCCGACGAGCCGCATACTGGCTTCTGCCATGTTTACCACCCATTTCCCACCGTTGCAGCCTGGCGCATGCCACTGTCGCTCGCGCCAGAGTTCTGTTATACGAATTGGCGGCGCCCAGCTTCCGATTACCATTTCAAACACTGCATGCAACGGGCTACATTGTGTGGTGAAACAATCCCAGAGCGGTCCCAGACTTCTCCTGGCACCAAACCAGAAGAGCTGGAACAGTCGCGGTCACAGGGGTATTGATGCCAGCACCCAAAGAGCTCGATCCAACCGTCGGCCCAATGGCACGTTTCGGTGCCGATCTACGGAAATACCGATACGCGGCTAAATGGACTCAGGCGCAGCTCGCCGAGCGCATCGGCTACAGCAAGAGTCGTATTGGCAACGTAGAACGCGGAGACGAGAAGCCCACGCGCGAACTGATCGAGCTCTGCGAAAAGGCGCTGGGGCTGGACGGCGCGCTGCTCACCCACTGGCCGGCCATCAGCGGCAACCGGATGCCCGACTGGTTCCGGCAGTGGCCACCGATTGAGCGGAAGGCCGACCAGCTCATCACCTGGGCTCCCCTTATCGTGCCCGGGCTGGTACAGACGGAGGAGTACGCTCGCGCGATCTTCCAAGGGGAGCCTCACACGACGCCGGAGCAGGCCGAAGAAGCGGTCCAGGCCCGAATAGAGCGGCAAACCATCTTCGACCGGCTGAATCCCCCTCAGTTCCTTGCTGTGGTGGACGAGGGCGTCCTGTATCGTCCGATTGGAGATGACTTCGTGACCCGCCGTCAGCTGGAACACCTGATCGCCATGGCCGAGAGAAAATGGTTCACCGTCCAGCTCCTCCCCTATGCAGCCCGGTGCACAGCGGTGCTGGTGGGCTCGGCTCTCTTGGCGCGGGAAAACGGAGTGCCGATCGCCGCCTACGTCGAATCAGCCATCCACGGTCGCGTAGTTGACTCCACCAGCGACATCAAGCGGCTCGTGGACAGACTCGAACTCATACGCAGCGCGGCGCTCCCCGAGTATCTGTCAGTGCAGCGAATCAAGGAGAGAGTGGCAGCGTGGAGTTGAATGAGGGCGTTATCAAGGAGATCGCAAACCCGATCGGATGGATCACCGCATCGAGCGGTCAAGGCGGTGATTGCCTGGAAGCCAAGCATCTGTCCGACGGCCGCGTCGCCCTGCGCGACACCGAGCAACCGGATGCCGAGCCCTGGGTGGTCCGCCGGGCCGTCTGGGATAAGTTCGTAGCAGGCGCGAAGAACGGAATATTCGACTTCTAGCGCCATCGACCATGCGGCCCCTGACAAATCCCATCGGGGGCCGTAAAGACAGGCCCGCCTCGGGCCGTGAGCAGGTGCGGGCACTCGGCGGTGGTGCTGCGGTGGGAGCGTGGGAGGCTGGGCCGGAGGTCAGCGTTTGGTGTCCGCGTGTGCGGAGGAGCACGAGGAGCACCGGGAACGTCGGGGCCAGAGCCGCGCCCGGGAGCGCCACGGCGGACAGCCTTGATCGCCGCGCTCAAAGATCGCCGCCCTGCGCGGCGGGCACATCATCCGGGCTCGTCACCGGAAATTCCGCCGTTATTGGCCCATGGCTAGATTTCGGTCATTACCATAATTGCCGCGGTGATCATCGGTGAGAGTCTCCGGTACAGATGCCGCAGGGAGTTTCAACGTGCGGAAGATCGCAGCCACCACCCTCGCCATCCTCACCCCCCTCGCCGGAGCCGGGGCCGGAGCCGCCACGGCTCCAGCCGCAGCGGCAGCCGAGTCCGCACCCGACCGGTCCCAGGTCGTCATCATCGGACACCGCGGCGCGGCGGGCCACCGTCCCGAGCACACGCAGGGCGGCTACGAGCTGGCTGTGGCCGTGGGCGCCGACTGGATCGAGCCCGACCTGGTGCCGACCAAGGACCACCAGCTGGTCGTCAGGCACGAGAACGAGATCTCCGGCACCACCGACGTGTCGCTGCGTCCCGAGTTCGCCGCGCGCAAGACCACCAAGGTCGTCGACGGGCGCAACGTGACCGGTTGGTTCACCGAGGACTTCACCCTCGCCGAGCTGAAGACGCTGCGCGCGGTCGAGCGGCTGCCCGCGATCCGGCAGCGCAACACCGTCTACAACGGCTACTACCAGGTGCTCACCTTCCAGGAGGTGCTCGACCTGGCCAAGCGCCTCTCGCGCCAGTACGGCAAGCAGGTCGGGGTCTTTCCCGAGACCAAGCACCCGACCTACTTCAGGTCGATCGGGCTGCCGCTGGAGGAGCCGCTGATCGAGACCGTCAAGCGCAACGGGCTCAACCGGCCGAACAGCCCGGTGGTGGTGCAGTCGTTCGAGCCGTCCAGCCTGAAGCGGGTGGCGAAGGAGCTCCGCGTGCCGCTGTGGCAGGCTCTGGGCACCAGCGGACAGCCGTACGACCTGACCGCGGCCGGGGACCCGACGACCTACGCGGACATGATGAAGCCCGAAGGGCTGGCGAAGATCGCGCAGTACGCGAAGTGGATCGGGCCGGACAAGTCATCGGCGATCCCGCTCAACCCGGACGGCAGCTCGGGCACTCCGACGACGCTGGTGTCCGACGCGCACAAGGCGGGGCTGAAGATCGGCGTGTACACCTTCCGCAGCGAGAACCAGTACCTGCCCCTGCAGCTGCGCCGCGGCCAGACCCCGACGGACCACGGTGACGCGCTGGCGGAATACCGGGCGCACATAGACCTGGGCGTGGACGCCTTCGTCACCGACTATCCCGACACCGCCGCCCTGGCGAAGTCGGAGCAGGGCAAGCCGCGCGAGCAGGTACAGCCGAAGCAGTTCGATAACGGCCTGCCGGAAGAGGGGCAAGAGTAGACGAACACCCCGCCTCCCGGACGGCCGGGAGGCGGGGTCGCGCATCGGGCACGTTACTGCCCGGCCTTGACGGCCGAGAGCCATAGGGTCCACCCGTCACAGGGTCCCGGGGTTGCCGGGGAGCACGAGGGAGAAGAAGTCCTGGGCGGTGTAGGTGGCGAGCTTCCTGGCCTGGCCGGTCTTGACGTTCACCGCGTAGGCCGTGAAGGGAGCGTACGGAGGGTCGAGGGTCGGGGCAGGGTCGGAGTCGCGACTCTTCTTGCACACAAGGGGCTGGGCAAGGGCGGTGATCTCTTGAAGGCCGGTCCAACTGCGCAGATAGACGCGATTACTGGTCGTGAACAGGCCCCGTATGGGGACCCTCTGGACCACCTTGCCGGTTTCCCGGTCCAGCTGCACGAGATCCCGGCCGCTTTTGAAGCATCCGGTGCCGGGAACTTCTTCGCTCTCCACCGCGACGACGGTCTTTCCATCGGGACCGAGGCCGCCGGCCAGGTAGTGGCCGGTGACGTCGACGGTCCTCACGTTGATCGCCTTGGACGTCTGCCAGAGGCGGGTGATGGTCTGCAGCCGCGTCTTGCCCGCGTACTCCGCCACGGTGATCGTGTCGCCGTCCGGGGACAGGCCGATGGGATTCCCGCCGTTGGGAAACGACCGGACCCTGTGCTCGCGCATGTCGAACAGCATGGCCGGGTCCTTCAGCGGCGGTCTCTTGGTGAAGGCCAGGAAGCGGCCGTCGTCCGACAGCAGAAGATGGGCGATGCTGCCGAGCTGGGCCTTGGGCACCTTCGCCGGGGCCGTCAGCACGGATCCGGAGGCGAGATCGCGTACCACGAAGGTGCGGGCCCCGATGTCGTAGTAGGCGATCTTGCCGCCGTCCCGGCTGATCGCCAGGGGGCTGGTCACAAGCCCGGACTGGGTACCGCGCAGGGCCTGCGCCACCCGGTAGGTCCTGCCGTCCCGGGTGACCACCCGCCAGCCACCGTCCACGCACCCGGCCGGCACCTCGCCGCCCTGCGGCCGGCAGAACGTCATGTAGGCGTGGCTCAGTGGCTCCACCCCGCGGGCCGGGAGGTCGGACACCGCCTTGGGGTCTGTGGCCGCCTCCGGCTCCGCCGGCAGCAATCGTACGGCGGCAGTCGCGGCGAGCGCGGCGGCGATGACCGCGGCGGCCGCCACGAGCGGAGTCACCCTGCGCCGCCGCTCGCGGGTTCTGATCGTCCGCTCGGTCAGGTCCACCTGGGGCGCGTCGTCGGCCACATCGTTCAGCGCATCTCGCAGCCAGGTCATCGGTGTGCCCCCTTCAGCTCTTCCATCTCGGCGAACTTCGGTGCCAGCTCCGGCGCGAGCGCCCGTAACCGGGCCAGCGCGTCGTGGGCTTGGCTCTTGACGGTGCCGAGCGAGCAGTTCAGCAGCCTGGCGGTCTCGTGCTCGGTGAGATCCTCGTAGTAGCGCAGGACGATCACCGCCCGTTGCCTGGGTGGCAACCGCGCGAGCGCCTGCCCCATGGCGAGCCGGGCGATCGTGGACTCCTCGCTGGAGTGGGGCCGCTCCGGCGGCTCGGCGCTCGGCAGCTCAGTCGTCCAGACAAGCCGCCGGCGCCAGGAGATGTACTGGTTGACCAGCGCCTTACGGGCGTACGCCTGCGGGCTGGCCAGCTTGGGCCAGCGGCCGAGCAGCTTGACCAGCACGCTCTGCAGCAGGTCCTCGGCGAGGTGGGCATCCCCCGTGAGCAGATACGCCGTCCGCATCAGCGACTGCTGGTGGGCGGCCATGAACTCGCGGAAGCTGTCATTGTGGTCCAAGACGACTCCTCTCGCCGTTAGCGACGCAGTCGGGCGGGCGAAAGGTTGGGCCGGGTCGGTCATTTAGGGGCCGACGTGCACGTACGCCGCCCAGAAGATCGGAAACCCCGGGCGGCGGCCGCGCAGCGAGCGTACGGCCAGGTGCAGCGCCATGGCCGCCGCGCCGGGATGCGGCTCGCGGGTGCCGCCCGCGGTCAGCACGGTGTAGACCTCCTCCGCCACGGCCGGCGCGTGCAGATCGCTGATCGGCCACAGCGAGCCGATCACATGCGGGAACCCGGCGAGCTGGACCGACGCCGCGATGCTGACCGCTTCGTCGGTCAGGATGTCGCCGCCGCGCGAGGTCTCACAGCCGCTGAGGAAGGCCAGCTCGGCCCGGTCGAGGCGGCGCGCCGCCAGATCCCGTACGGTCAGCGGCGGGCCGGGCAACAGCAGCCGGCCGCTGGAGGGGTCGGTCGGCTGCTGCACGGCATGGCAGGCGAAGTGGACCCAGGCGCTCTCGTCCAGCGCGGCGAGCACCCGGTCGCGGGTGGCGTCGGCGCCGGTCAGCTCCAGCCGTCGCGGCAGGTGCCGGCGTACGGCCCACAGCTCCTGTTCCACGCCCTTCAGCACGGGCGCCCCGTCCACGGCGGGGACGCCGACGAGCAGCACCTGCCGGCCGGCGGTCGGCCCGGACTGCTCGCGGGCGTGCAGCAGGGCCCGCAGCGTGGGCGTGTAGCTGGAGATGACCAGGTCGGGCGCCCGGCCGGCGGCGTGCAGCGGGAGCAGGGTCAGCGGGCCGGTGGGGCACCACCACATCCTGGACGGCGCTTCGCCGAGCGCGTCCAGCACCGGGCCGGTGATGTGCTCCCAGAGCCAGTCGAGGCAGGTCACGACCGCTTCGTTGGCCCTCGTGTCCACCGCCGCCGCGAACGCCGCGGCCCGTTCCTCGACCTGCGCGGCAGTGATGTCCAGTGGCACGACGCGGATGCCCTCGGTCGTGACGAGCAGGGCGTCGCAGCCGTAGCGGCTGACGTTCACGATCGCGACGGGCCCGGCGTCGGCGGCCCGCAGCAGGCTCTCGTGGCGTGGCGGCCGCAAGAAGCCGGCGAAGCCCGGCAGCGCCCTGATCTCGGTGAGGATCTCCTCGCGGCGCCGGCGCAACGTGTGGCGCTGGTCGAGGCGGCGTTCACGGTCGAAGGCGGGGACGTCGGACCCGTCCGCCGGCGCGTCGGCCAGGTCCATGCGCTCGGCGGCGTCGATGGCGTCCTGCACCTCGGCGAGCCGGTCGGCCAGTTCGGGCGCGGCGGCGTGCAGGACGTCGCGAGAGCTGCGGTTGTCGATGACCTGGGTGAGCATGACGCCTCGACCCTGCTCCAGCAGCTCCAGCGCGGTGCCCGGGTCGGCCGCCCGGATCGCGGCCGCCGCCGCGTCGCGGGCCAGCCCCTCATAGTCCCGCAGTACCCGCTCCTGGTCGGCGCGGCCGAGCCCGCGCCAGGCCGCCTCGTCCAGCGCGGCCACCGCCGTGGCGAACCCCCTGACCGCCTCCTCGGCCGGCCCCGCCTCCATGGCGAACTCGCCCCACCGCTGCCCGACGGTGACCCGCCAGTCCGCCGACGCCGTCTCGACCTGGGCGGCCTCGCGGTAGCGGGCGAGCGCCTCGTCGCGCGGCGCGGGCGCGCCCGTCATCTCCCACTGGTCGGTGAGCGTCCCCGCCAGGTGGTACAGCGCGATCGAGGCGGCCGGCGCGTCGGGCGGGCAGGTCGCCACGGCGGTCCGCATCGTACGCAGCGCCCTCCTGAGGTCCGCGCCCCGCCCGGTCATCGCGTAGCGCTTGCGCAGGGCGCCCCCGAGCTGGCTGTACGCGACCGGGCCACCCGGCGGCTTGGCCCTGATGGCCTCGGTGAGCTGCTCGATGGCCTCGTCCAGGTCAGGGATCTGCTCGACGGCGCCCTTGGGGGCCGGTTCCCCCAGCGCCTCGGCGATCATCGCGGCCAGCGTGGCCCGGCTGATCCGTGGCGACAGAGCCCTGATCAGCAGGGCGCCGCCCAGGTTGACGGTCGCGCGGGTGCGCATCGCGGTGCCGGGCGGAGAGGCGGCCTTGGCCTGGCGGAACATGTCGATCGCCTCGTCGAGGCCGTCGCCCGCCTGCATGAGTACCGTACCGAAGGAGTTGAGGACGCCGGGCCGCTGGATGTTGCCGGGCTGCACCGTACGGACGGCTTCGCGCATCCGCTCCACGGCCTCCAGCAACGCCGGCGTCTGACCGGCGTACTTGTACCGCTCCACCAGCACGGCGGCCAGATTGCTGAGATAACTGGGACGGTATGGGCTGGTCAGCGGCGTGGCGGCCACCGCGTCCCGAAGGACGGAGGCGGCCTCCTCCGCGTCCTCGCTCCGGCGGGTCCGCTCGTAGCGCTGCTGCAGCGCGCCGCCCAGGTTGGCCAGGATCAGGGCGTAGTTGCGGTGCTCGGAGCCCGTTATGGAGCTGGCCGCGCGGTGGCTTTTCACTGCTTCGTCCAGCTCCGCCAGGTTGCCGGTGAGTTCGTACCGGAAGAAGAGCGCCGATCCGAGGCCGGTCAGCGCCATCGCGCGCTCCGGGTGCTGCGGCGAGTCCTTGAGCGCCCGCCGGTAGCAGCCGATGGCGTCGTCGATCACCTTCGGACCGCCACCGAACCGGAACTTCAACATCAGCGCATTGCCCAGATCCGAGCGGTACATCCCGACATGCGGGTCGGTGGGGCTGACGAGCGCCACCCCTCGCCTCAGGACGTCGATCATCTCGTCGAGGTCATCGACGGTGCCGCTGAACTCCATGCGCATGCCCAGCACCGCGCCCAGCGAGATCAGCAGCTGCGGCAACTCCGGATGGCCCGGCGGCGCCTGGGCCACGGCCTGATGGAGCATCTCCACCGCCTGGTCGGCGCGGTCCAGGGCGCCGGAGGTACGGACGTCCTCGATGAGTGTGCCACCCATGCCCGCGAGGTAGCGCGAGCGGCCGTCCGGGCCCAGGAATTCCTCACCGACGGCGGTGTTCCGCAGCTGGTCCATCATCTCGGGGGTGATGACCGGGATCTCGTCCGCCGCCATGATGGCGCCCAGCAGGACCATGATCTCCTGCTTGACCGGCTCGGACGCCTCTGCGTAGCGGGCGCGCACCTCGTCGAGCGTCGCCTTCAGCTCCTCGGCCCTGGCCGGGTCCTCGTGGGCGACGAGCACCAAGGCGTTGGCGAGCTTGGCCAGCCGCCACAGGTACCTGTCGCTGGAGCGGTCGGTGGCGTGCACCGACTGGCGCAGCAGGTCGATCCCGCGGCCCAGGTGGTCGCGGTCGCCGGTCCGCATGTGGCTGAGCATGAAGGCCATGCCGTGGTTGGCCAGCACCAGCGGCCGGTCCTGGAGCTGACCGCGGAGCGCCACCTCGTACAGCTCCAGGGCTTCCCCAAGCACCCCTCCACCGGCCTTCACGTGGTTGCCCAGCACGCCCGCCAGCGCCGCCTGAGCCTCGGCCAGCTCCGGCCGCCCGGCCAAGGCGGCCACGGCGCGGCGGTGCAGGTCGATGGCCTGGAGGAGGTCCTGTTCGTCCCGAAGCCAGTCATAGCGCATGCTCATGGCGTTGCCGTACTCGCTGAGCAGCAGCGGGTCCGGGTCGCGCGCCGCCGCCTGGCGGTATGCGGCCACCCCGTCCTCCAGGGCCTTGGTGTCGCCGGTCAACAGGTATCGGTTGATGAGCTCGGCCGGGTTCATCGGCTCCTCCGCCATCTGACGACGCCGAACGCGGTCACCCCGAAGGCCGTCAGGGCCAGGGCGGCCACGATGAAGGGCTTCACGGAATCGGGTATGGGGACGCGGTAGTTCAGGGACTGCACCGCGGTCAGCATCATGACCAGGCTGCCGATGACCGCGGCGCTCAGGACGCCGAAGCGTTCCCAGCGGCGCTCGGTCTTCTCCGCCCGCAGCTGCAGCCGCTCGGCAAGCACGATGTCGGCGATCGCGGCGATCTCGCGGGCCCGCTCCCTGGCCGCCTCGGCGTAGGCGAGGTCGTCGTCGAGGCGCCGCAGGAACCACTCGGTCAACGCCAGGTCGTCCTCGAGCGCCTGCGCGCGCATGTTGTGCAGCGCGATCTCCACGCTCCGCCGCATCTCGCGCAGCCGGGTCGCGGCCCAGATCAGCCCGGCCGCCGCCGTCTGCCGCTCGGTCAGCTCGCGCCGCGCCGACGTCAGCCCGTCGTCCCCGAGCAGCGCCATCGTCGCGTCGACCTGCTCGTCGACCCGGCGGCGCGCCGCCCGCACGCTCGCCCCGTCCGCATAGACGCGCAGGTGGTAGCGGACCTTGGCGGCGTGCATCAGGTAACGGGCGAACGGCGCCATCCGGTCGTCGCCCGCCGTCCACGCCCACGCGTCCAGGCGGGTCTCCAGCCTGCGCGACGCGATCACCGCGAACACGCGCCGGCTCCGCGTGTCCTGCTCGTGGCCGACCTCCCACAGAGCCAGGCCGTCTCGGGTGGTCATCCGGCTCGTCGTGTACGATTCCGGTTTCGTGCGCGGCATGTACGGCTGCGGCAGGGCGGCCACGATCCGATCCGCCCGCCGCGTACGGCCGTAGGCGACGAACAACCGGCACTCACCGAGCGCCCACTCCCCGATGTCCGCACCGGCGCATCCGGCCCAGAGGGCGTCGAGCTCCTTCCACGAACCACCGGTCAAGGCCACGCTCAGGCAGCGCATGTCGTGTTCCTGCCGCAGCACCGCCTGGCGCAGCGGCAGGCCCCGCGCCGTACGCACCTCGACCGTGCCCACGGTCGAGGCCGGCATGTGTAACCGGTCGCCCAGCGCGTCCCACACCTGGCGCAGCCGCCGCTCACCCGCGGCCGCCTCCGGTCCGGCGGCGGCCACGAACACGTGGACGATCAGCCCTGGAGCGGCAGGCTCACCCAGCCTCATCGGCCCGGTCCGCGACGGAGGCCGACAGGCTGTGGATCAGCTCGTTGACGCGCTCGCGGATCTGCTCGGGCATCGGAGCCACCGGTTCTTCGGGATATCTGGTGATGATCCGCATGGGCCCGGCCAGCTCCAGGTAGCCGAGCTCCGCGTCCGGGTCGGCCGAGGCCGCGAGCCTGGTCACGGCCGCGGCCACATTCGCCCATTTCGCCGCGGGCAGCTCCCAGCCGAGAGCCTCGCGCAGCAGTGCCACGGCCTCATCGTGCACGCCGAACCTCCCGTCGGGGCGATCCCGACTCAAGTGTGCATGCCACCTCTTGATCACGACCAGCGATCACACCAACACGATGCGGTAACAAGAGGGCGTTCGCGGCGTTGATCCCTCGCGACCTGCGGCGTCCGCGTGACCGCTGGATTCGCCCGTGAAGACGCCCCGGTCTCCAGTGGGACCGGGGCGTCTTAGCCCATGCGCTTTGGTGCCTCAGGGCCCCCGACTGAGGCATGTCGAGATTATTCCTTCACGTCCGTTTTGTACAGCTTTTCGCAGATGGGACCCGCTGGAGCGCCTTCAGCGCCGCCCGTTCTGGCAGTGCGGCTCCCCTTCCGGCGCGGGGAGCGCGTTCTCCAGGAAATCCCTGGTCGAGGTGGTGTAGGCCGAGCAGAGAAGCTTGCCGAAGCGCGTCGCCTTGCCGTCGCCGAGACGCCGGGTACGAACGCCCATGGCATGCACGCTGCGTTCCACGGCCACGCTGGAGACCGCGACGATCGTGTCACCGCGCTGGTCGACCCAGCGGAACGCCTCCCACAGCAACGCACGGGCGCGAGGGCCGAACCCCGCCACCACGGAACGGGACCAAGCTCGAGCCGTGGCCAGACGGCTGAGCTCCCAGACAGCCGGATCGTACGGAGCCGGGTCACCACGTAACGCCTCAGGGAAGACATCGCGGAGCATGTAAGGGCCCTCGGTGGGCAGCAGCCGACAGCACCCCGTGATCTCCCGGCAGCGTTCCGCGTAACTGATCACATAAACCGGATCGCAGTCGTCGAAGGAATCGCGTTCCCTTCCGTGGAGGCTGTGGACGTCCCAGCGGAGGCGTTCGTGGAACACCTCGTGACGCAGCCGGAACATACCGTCGAGCAGCCATGCCGGCAGTTCGCCCGCACGGCCGGCGACGATCTGTTGCGTGCATTCCCCCACCGACGGATCGTCCATGTGCATCCTCCGCGAAAGAAGCGACTCCTGGTGATCGCTTTCCTTTCCGTCATTCGCGGAATCGCGGTTTCCGGATGGCACATAGGGCAATCGCCAGCGGCCCGTCAGAGCGCTGAAAGCGCATTGCAGGCGGCGTGCCCGTCAATGGTTACGCATACGGTGCACACCGTCACCAAGGAGATCCGATGAACCGCAGAATCCGTACCGTGCTCGGAGTCGCCGCCACCGCCGGCATCCTCGCCCTGGGCGTCCCGGCCTTCACCGGCGCCGCGAACGCGTCCACCACGTCCGCCACCGCGTCCGCCGGTCTCCGACAGGCTCAGTCCTTCCTGTTCAATTACACCTTCAACGGCCATCTCAAGGTCGCCGGCGGCAATTTCACGGTCAATCAGCGGGTCTTCCTGGTCGTCAAGTTCAACACCGGCCGGGTGGCGTTCTCCAAGTGGGAGATCGCCCGGACGCACCCCATCACTCCCGGCGGGGCCATTTATGTGGAGACGACGATCGCGGCTCCGTGCGCGCCGGGCAACAACGGCTACGCGCGCGCCTATGACGAGGCCACCAGGACCTGGTCTCCGAAGCTGCCGGTCACCATCTGCCAGCGCATCGACTGACCTCCGGCCCGACCATTACCGGCAGACCCCTCGCGCCTGGCTACCATCGTCCGATGACCTCGGAAGACCACTGTCCCGGCGCACGATCGTGGAAGCCGCCGACGTGAACACCCCCGCCGACGACGGCACACCAGGACGAGCGGGCTACCGGCGATCGGCGGGGTCCCCGCGCGGCGAGGCCAGACGCCGCGAACTGCTCGATCGTGTCACCGACGACCTCTCGGTCAACGGGCTCGTGGACTTCTCGCTCCGGCGGGCCGCGCGGGCCGCAGGCACCACGCACAAGGTGCTGCTCTACCACTTCGACGGGGTCGAGGACCTGCTCAGGCAGGCGATCGGCCGGCTGCGCGAAAGGCGCATCGGCAACGCGCTGGCCGCCACCGCCGGGGAGGCCTCCACCCGGACGCTGTCGGCCCAGGTACGCGCCACGTGGGCCAGCCTCATGGCAGAGGAACCGGGCCTGCGGCGCGTGCTCGACCAGGCGATCGGCTTGGCGATGTACGACCCCGACCGCTATACGGAACTCGGGGAGGAGGCGTCGGCGCAGTACCTGCCCGTATTGACGTCCTTCTGCCCGGAGCACTGGTCCGGCCGGCGCAAGCGCGCGGTCGCCGAGATGATCCTCGCATCGTTGCGAGGGTTCCTGCTGGAGCGGCTGATCGGTGGCGATGTCGAGCGAGTCGGTGTGGGAGTCGAGACCTTGATCCGGATGCTGGAGCGCGAGGAGGCGGTCGACGAGTAGCCGTGGACAGTTTGCGAACCGCATGGTTCACTTCCCCCGACGAACATCCGATCGGGAGGGTGCCCCGCTATGTCCATGAAGGAGATCGAACTGTCCGCCGGGACGGTCGAATACGCGGACACGGGCGGCAGCGGCCCCACGCTCGTTCTGTTGCACGGGCTGATGATGGACGCCTCGCTCTGGGACGGGCCGATCGCCGATCTTGCCGTGGACCATAGATGCGTGGCACCGACACTGCCGCTCGGCGCGCATCGGCGCGCGATGCACGCCGACGCCGATCTTTCACTGGCCGGGGTGGCCCGGCTGGTCACAGAGCTGCTCGACCGCCTCGATCTGCACGACGTCACTCTCGTCGGCAATGACACCGGAGGGGCGCTCGTCCAGTTGATCATGGGTGAGGGCGCGGCGCGGGTGGGACGGGTCGTGCTCGCCTCCTGCGACGCGTTCGACAACTTCCCGCCAGGGCTGACAGGCAAGACGCTCGTGCTCTGCGGCAGGCTCTCGCCCCGGATGTTCGGGCTGTTCATGCAGCAGATGCGACTCCGGCCGCTCCGGCGGCTGCCGATCACGTTCGGCTGGCTCACCATGCGCGGAGACGCCGCCACCGCCCGCTGGACGAAGCCGGTCATGAGACAGCCCGAGATCCGCCGCGACGCCGTACGCGTGCTCCGGGCGGCAGCGGCGGACACCGGCCTTCTCCTCGCCGCGGCCAAGTCCCTGCCGAGCTTCGACCGCCCCGCCCTCGTGGTCTGGGCGAGCGGCGACCGCGTGATGCCGCCCGAGCACGGCCGCCGCCTGGCGGAGCTCCTCCCCTACGGGCGGCTGGTCGAGATAGCGGACACCTACACCCTCATCCCCCTCGACCAGCCGGCGAGGCTCGCCCAGGTCATCCGGGAGTTCTCCGCGCTGTAGCGCGGTGCTCCGCGGGCTCCGTTGCGATTTTGCGAACCACGTGGTTCACTTTTGCCATCAGTGTTGATCCAGATCGCTCGGAGGTCCTAGTGCCCATTCCTGTGGAGCGGGAGAAGGTCTGCTTCGTCAGCGGCGACGCCGAATGTGCCGCCTGGCACTACCCGGGGACCAACGGCGCCCTGGTGATCATGGCCGGCGGGTTCGCGGTGACGAAGGAGCCGGGCACCGACGTGTTCGCCCGGCGGTTTCACGAGGCCGGGTTCGGCGTACTCGCCTTCGACTATCGCCGCATCGGGGAGAGCGGGGGGCAACCGCGTCTGGTGCTGCCCGTCAAAGATCAGCTCGATGACTGGCAGGCGGCGATCACCTTCGCCGCGACCCTGCCCGGAGTCGACCCCGCCAGGCTCTCCGTCTGGGGTTTCTCCACCAGCGGCGGTCACGTCATGCGGGTGGCGGCGCGCGACCCGCGGATCGCCGCGGTGATCGCGCAGACGCCGAACGTCGACGGCCTCGACGGCACGCGCAACGCCGCGCGTCACCAGAAGCCGCTGGCGATGCTGCGTTTCACCGGCAGGGGCCTGCTCGATGCCGTCGGTGGGCTCATCGGCCGCCCGCCGCTGCTGGTGCCGCTGGCCGGTGCGCCGGGGACGCTCGCGCTGCTCACCACACCGGACAGCGTCGATGGCGACCGGGCGCTCAACCCCGGCGACAGACACCCCGACTGGCAGCAGGCGGTCGCCGCCCGCTCCGCGCTCCGCCTGGCTTTCTACCGGCCGGGCCGCGACGCCTCCCGAGTACGGTGCCCGCTGCTCGTTCTGGTGTGCGACCAGGATCAGACAGCGCTTCCCGGACAGGCCCTCGCCGCCGCGCGGCGCGCGCCCCGCGCGGAGGTGGTTCGTCTGCCCGGCTCCCACTACGCGCCCTTCATGGACGCGCACGAGCAGGCGGTCGACGCCGAGCTGTCCTTCCTGCGCCGACACCTGCTTGATCGTTCGGCAGCGGAGAGTCCCGCCGTCGGGACCGCGGATTCCGCGCTGCTATAGGCGATTCGCCGGCCGGGCACCCTGAGTGACGATCAACGACTCAGGGTAAAGAGCGGAGCGACAGTCCCCCTGGCCATGGAGTTTCGCATGGAACGTACGGTTCTCGCCGCAGTCGCCGAGCGCCCCGACGCCGACACGGCACTCGCCGAGCAGATCCGCCGCGTCGGCGCGGCGATGGACGACCTCGGCGTTCAGGTGCGCTGGACGCATCGCACGCAGGACGCGCTGGCGGTGATCGGCTCGGACGCCTCACTGTCCGGCATGCTGGCCGACTGGGACGCGCCGGGCGCCGATCAGGTGCTCGGCGCGGTCACCCAGCGCTTCCGCGGCCTGCCGGTCTTCCTCATGACCGCCGAACAGGAGCTCCCCCTATGGGTGTACGAGGTCATCCAGGGTTATGTGTTCCCGCTTGAGGACACCCCCGACTTCATCGCCGGCCGCATCGCGCACGCCGCCGAGGAATACTCCGAGCGGATCCTGCCGCCGTTCTTCCGCGCGCTGCGCAAGCTGCAGGACCACCACCAGTACTCCTGGCACACCCCGGCGCACGCCGGCGGCGTCGCGTTCCTGAAGTCGCCGGTCGGGCGGGCGTTCTTCGACTTCTACGGCGAGCGCCTGCTGCGCACCGACCTGTCCATCTCCGTCCCCGAGCTCGGCTCACCGCTGGACCACACCGGTCCGATCGGCGACGCCGAACGCAATGCCGCCCGCGTCTTCGGCGCCGACCGCACCTTCTTCGTGATGAACGGCAACGCCACCGCCAACCGCATCGTCGGCCACCACGCCATCGCCCGCGACGAGACCGCCCTGGTGGACCGCAACTGCCACAAGTCCCTCCAGCACGCGCTGACCATCAGCGGCGCCCGCCCCGTCTACCTGGTGCCAGAACGCAACGGCCTCGGCCTGGCCGGCCCCATCCCGCCCGCCGCGCTGCAGGCCGACGCCCTGCGCGACCGCCTGGCCGGCCACCCTCTCGCACAGACCGACCCGGCCTACGCCGTGATCACCAACTCCACGTACGACGGGCTCTGCTACGACGCCGTACGGGTCGCCGAACTGCTGAGCGAGAGCGTCCCCCGCGTGCACTTCGACGAGGCGTGGTTCGCCTACGCCCGCTTCAACCCGCTGTACGCCCGCCGCTACGGCATGGCCGTGGACGAGCGGACGCTGCCGGGGCCGCAGCGCCCCACCGTGTTCGCCACCCAGTCCACGCACAAGCTCCTGGCGGCCCTGTCGCAGTCGGCGATGCTGCACGTCCGGTCGGCCGATCGTGCCCCGGTTGACTACGAGCGGCTCAACGAGACGTACCTGATGCACTGCTCCACCTCTCCGCTCTACCCGATGATCGCCTCGCTGGACGTGGCGGCGGGGATGATGGACGGTCCGGCCGGGCCGTACCTGACGGGCGAGGCCGTCATCGAGGCGGTCAGGTTCCGCCAGGCCATGGTCCGGCTGGCCGCGCGCATCCGGGAGGACGGCCGGCGGCCGGACTGGTACTTCGGCGTCTGGCAGCCCACGCATGTCACTGACCCCCATACCGGCCTGTCCGTCCCCTTCGCCGACGCCGACCCCGTCCTGCTGAGCACCGATCCGGCGTGCTGGACGCTGGAGCCCGGCGCCGCCTGGCACGGTTTCCAGGGTCTGACCGACGGCTACTGCCTGCTCGACCCCATCAAGGTGACGATCACCTGCCCAGGCGCCGACGCCGCCGAAGGCACGCTCGACTGGGGCATTCCCGCTCGGATCGTCGCCACCTACCTGCGGGAGCGCGGCATCGCCGTGGAGAAGACGGGTGACCACACGCTGCTGGTGCTGTTCTCCATGGGCATCACCAAGGGCAAGTGGGGCACGCTGATCGACGCGCTCACCGACTTCAAACGCGCCTACGACGACGACCTGCCCCTGGCCGAGGTGCTGCCGGGCTTCGGGCCGCCGGCCACCACGCTGCGCCGCTTCTGCGCCGACGTACACGACAAGCTCCGCGCCCTCGAACTCGGCGCGCTCCTCGACCAGATCTTCACCACTCTCCCCCAGCCCGTCCGCACCCCGGCCGACAGCTACCAGGCCCTGATCCGCTCACGCACCGAACGCGTCCCGCTCGCCGACCTGCCCGGCCGCATCTCCGCCGCCACCGTCGTCGTCACGCCGCCGGGGATCCCCATGCTGATGCCCGGGGAGGCGACCGGGCCCGCCGACGGTCCACTGATGGCGTACCTGCACGCCCTGGAGGACTTCGACCGCTGCTTCCCTGACCTGGCCACCGACATCCACGGCGCGCACCGCGGCGAGGACGGCCGCTACCACGTCGAAGTCGAACGCTGAGAAGTGGTCACCGGCCGGGCCGTACTGTGGTCGGGCCGGTGACCTCAGCTCGACAGTGATGGGGTCCAGTCCTCGTGAAGCCTGGCCAACTCCCGGGCTTCGACGGGGTGCAACGAGCGCAGCACGGCGATCAGCTCTTTCTCGCCCATCGTCAGGCTCTCGACCCGCACCAACGCGTCGCCGTACCATGCCCAGAGGATCTTCTGGGAGTCGCCGGGGAGGAGCCATGCGCCCGGTGACACCTGCCGGCACTCCGCGTGCTCCGGGAGGCCGTCGTACGGCACGGCATGCTTGCAGGCGCCCTTGGGACTCACCGCGCCCACTGGCTCGACGGCGACGTCGACCTGCCAGACTCCGTCCTCACGCTCGTACCTGAGCTCCAACCGTCCATCCACGCCCGTCACGGACCAGAGCCGGTAACTCGGCAGCGTGGGCGCGACGAGCGGGACCCCGGAGCGGGCCAGTCTGTGAGCTCGCGTCGCGTCGGCGAGCACGTCCTGTGCCGACCACACGGCCAGGTACGCCACGGCGACGCCCGCGACCATCAGGACGCGGAGTGCCCGGTGCACCGACATGAACAGACCGGCCGCGGCCAGGTAGGCGGTCGCGCCCAGGGCCATGAGGGACAGGCCCATCTGCCAGTCACCGGAGTCCATGGTCTCGGTGGCGCTTACGAGGGGGAGATCGGCGAGGAGGAACGCCACGATGACGGCCGGACCCACCAGGCCCACCCCCCACCAGCGCGGCAGCCTGCCCCACCAGGACAGGAAGAACCCCAGGCCGGAGGACAGGACGACCGTCATCAGCAGGTCGAGCAGTCCTATGTTGTCTCCCCGCAAGCAGAGGAGGACGAACTGGGCCAGTCCGACCACTGCCCCTACGAGCGCGGCCCTCAGCGATGCGTTCATGTTCCGATCATGTCGAAAGAAATGCGTCCATGACGGAAATCAGACGATCTAGTGCGGCGAACACAATGATTTCCCCGGGTGGCCCGTTACGCGACCGTCTCAATCCCTGTGACGGACCGTGGTAGCTGGGGACCATTGGAGAGACACCCCTTCGGCGCAGAAGACGAAACGGTCCGTCGCGGCAGAGGTCCCATGGAGCGGCACCCCCTCCGAGGGAGAGCAAGAACGGGCCGCCCCGTCATCATCTGAATTTGAACAGCCCCCCACAGCTGCGTCGCCTGCCGCACTGGCCCGCCTTTTACGTTACACATAAAGCATTATCGGCGAAGATGCCATATAATCACTACATTTTCGCCACACAGGTAGTCTCACCTGCGCTGATGCATATTAGTCGACAGACGGACGATCATCGTGGCGCTTTTCTGAAATCGCCTTTCAGGCGTGGCTTCGTACGTGATTTGAACATCGACTTAAACATCTGTCCAGACCCTTGTTGGGCGACTTTCGATCATTTACTGTCCAGGGGATCAATTCGCTCTCTTAATGAGGAGGACCGGTTGCGTCGATTAACATTCACCGTCGCCGTTGCGGCAGTGCTGCTCCCGCTGCTCTCCCCGATGGCGTCCGCCGTCACCACCACCACCAGCGCCACCAATGAGGCGGACCCGGACAACGTCCAGCAGGTCGGTCCGGGGCTGTACTTCACCGACACCGACACCTTCAAGATCAGCGACACCGACGTGCCGGCCGGGGCGATCGGCCGCTCACACGGCGTGGCCACCGGAGGCGGTGACCTGGCCCGGCCGCAGTCGGCCCTGGCCTCCCGCCCTGAGATGGCGGTGTTCGGGCCCGGCTGGACGGCGGAGTTCCTCGGCGGGATGGTCGACCGGAAACTGGAGACCCAGAACGGCGCCATCGTGGTCACCGAACTCGACGGCGGCACCACCGCCCGCTACGACCTCAAGAGCAGCATCTCCTTCCCCGACGGCGGCGGTGTCCAGCGGTACGAGAGCACCGACGGCTCCAAGATCACCGAAACGACCCGGTGGGACACCACCGCCGGAGCGATGCGTACCTCCATCACCGAAACCATCGCGATGGACAAGGGCGCCACGGAAGCCGGCGACGACACCTTCAGCCAGAGCAACGCCGACCTCAGCCTGACCTACACCTGGAACAAGATCGACGGCCTGCAGGGCGCCGACACCTGGCGCGCGACCAGCACCGGCAACACCGCCTACGGCACCTCATCGGTGACCTACGACCCTCAGGGCCGCATCAGCACCATCAAGGAACCGGCCGGCGGCGAGACTCCTGAGGAAACCCTCACCATCCACTACGCCGCCACGACCACCGCCACCACCGCCTCCTTCGGCGACTTCGCGGGCCGGCTCAAAGACATCACTCTCACCTCCGGCTCGGCCGCCCCGCAGACCGTGGCCAGCTACGGATACGACCCCAACGGCCTGCTGCGCACCGTGGCCGACCCCGGCCAGAGCAGTTCCCCCGCCGCCACCTACGGCTACGACCAGCTCGGCCGCCTGACCTCCATCGACTCCCCCACCGACGGCAGCTGGCAACTGGCCTTCGCCAACGGCACCGCCGCCCCCACCGCGACCGCCACGGGCACCGCCCAGCCGACCGCCGGCGACCCGTTCCAAGGCGCGAGCGGCATCAACGACCCCAACGCCACCGCGCCGTCCCCGGGCGACTTCCTGCCCGGCGACATCTCCACCCCCCAGGCGTACCCGTCGTACTGCAACGACGCCTGGAAGTGGCTGTACTACCAGCGGGCCGGCTGTTCGGCCTGGGTCGCGCACAATGGCTGGCACAAGCCGCTGTGGAAGAAGCTCCCCAGCAAGCGTTATGTCGTCGGCATCACCTTCGACCACTGCACCAACGCCCCCGACCGGCCGACGGGCTTCGACTTCCGGCCCGCCTGTGACATGCACGACTACGGGTACGGCCTGATCGGCAACACCTACAAGCACTACAAGTACTACCTCGACAGGTACCGCAAGTCCCAGGTGGACGACGTCTTCTACAGCACGCTCAAGAACTGGACCTGCAACGCCTACTTCATCCTCGTCCGTCCCGCCTGCAGGAGATGGGCCTTCATCTACCGCCAAGGGGTTCGCCTCGGCAACCCCAAGAACGGCGCCGACAAGACCTGACCCACAGCACACCCCGACCTGAGCGGGCCGGCCGGATGGCGTGATCGCTCGCACGCCATCCGGCCTCCCTTCGCCTGCCACCACCCCCGCACCTCCGGGAACCTCACTCCAGCCGGGCCGCGGCCTCCAGCGGCTCGGACGAACGGAGGAAGCGCAGGTCCTCCATGACCAGGGCGGCACGTGACGTTGAGCTGGTTGGTCACGTTGCCCACGATCGCGTCGCGCAACAGCGGAGCCCAGTCCGGGTCGGCGGCGACGGCGGCCAGATCGGTGCCCGCTCCGGAGGCGAGCCGGTCGTACAGCTTGAACGTGTGCAGCAGCCGGGGCCGGGCGAGCGGGACGCCGCGGTCCAGGAGGAGATCGAGGAGCGGGAGGTCCGCGGCGGTCTCCTCCCAGCGGTTGACCTCGTCCTCGTCCACTCCCAGTACCGCCTCATGGCCGTCGCAGGTGAGGCCCTCCGCGCGCAGCCGCGTACCGGCGTCGTGCAGGAGGTCACCGAGACCGGCGACCGGGAGTGCGAGCCCCGCGTACAGCTTCAGGAAGCGGCCGAGCCAATCCTTGACCACCGCCCCGGGCAACATGCTGAACGGGGCGAAAGGCCCGCGCCGTCGGCCAGGGCCAGCGCGCCGTCCGCGCCGTCCGGGACTTCCTCGCACCACTCGGTGAGCAGGCTGCGGTGCCAGCGGTAGGCGCCAGGGGCGGGATGGCGGGCGGCGAGCCGCTTGCCGTGCCTCTTGAGCGTGGCCGTTCCGGCGGCGTCCGGTCCCGCGGCGAGGTGCGCCGCGACGAGCGCGGCCTCGTCGACCGGCAGCGCGTGCGCGTCCTCGGCGGCGCGGGCCTCCTGCTCGACAACCTGCGTGAGGTTCCGTCCCCGCCAGATGGGCAGCTCGTCGCCGAGCAGCAGCGGGTGCGGGATCGCGAAGGCGCCCGCGCCCGTCCACGCGCCCTCGCGCAGGAGCGCGCAGCGGCCGAGCTGCCCGCGGCCGTCCGGCAGGCGAGCACCGGCCGCCGCGTCCCCTCGACGGTGAGCTCGTGGCCCGTCGCGATCCCGATCCATCCCATGGCGCCAGTATTGATCATCCCTAGGACATTCTGCGGGAGACGGATGATCTACCCCCAGCGACGGGGGCCTGGAGCCTTGTCTGTGTGCCTATGTAGCGCGCGGGGCCCCGTTCTTCGCTGCGGAGCGTTCGAAGGAGGGCCCTGGCGAAGCCAGCTCGGGCGTGGCGGAGTCCGGCATGGCCGGTTGCTCTTCGGCCTGCCGCGCCGCTGAATCGGCGGCCTCCACGGCCGACTGCTGTCCGGCCTGCCGCGGCAGCAAACCGGCGGCGTCTACAGCTGGCCGCTCCGGCGAACTGGCAGCGTCTACAGCGGGCTGCTCCGACGAGCCGGCGGCGCCCACGGCCGGCTGCTCCGGCGAACTGGCGGCGCCCACGGCCGGCTCACTCCTCGCGGAGCGCTCGAAGAAGCGCAGCAGCTCCACGGGCAGCGGCATGACCAGCGTGGAGGTCTTCTCGGCCGCCACCTCCACCACGGTCTGCAGCAGCCGCAGCTGAAGTGCGCCAGGCGCCTCGGTCATGATGGTTGCGGCGTCGGAGAGCTTCCGCGCGGCCTGGAACTCTCCGTCCGCGGTGATCACCCGGGCCCTGCGTTCCCGCTCGGCCTCGGCCTGGCGGGCGATGGATCGCTTCATGCCCTCGGGCAGATGGACATCCTTGATCTCCACGCGGTCGATGTGGATGCCCCAGCCGAGCGCAGGGCTGTCGATCATCAGCGCCAGGCCCTTGTTCAGTTGCTCGCGGTTGGACAGCAGGTCGTCCAGATCGCTCTTGCCGATGATCGAGCGTAGTGAAGTCTGCGCCACCTGCTCGATCGCGAACAGATAGTCCTGCACCGCGATGGCCGCCCGCAGCGGCTCCACGACGCGGAAATAGGCGACGGCGTCGACCTGAACGGAGACGTTGTCACGGGTGATGCCCTCCTGCGTGGGCACCGGCATCGTGACAATCTGTATGTTCACCTTCTTCATCCGATCCACGACCGGAATGAGGAGGGTGATCCCTGGCGGGCGGACCTCCCGCTGAGCCTTGCCGAAGCGGAAGACCACACCGCGCTCCACCTGGTTGACGACCCTGATGGCGCTGACGGCCACCCAGACCGTCAACAGGACGATCAGCCCGAGCACGATATTTATGATCATGGCGTGCCCCTTCCAGCTCAAGGCTAGATCCGGGGACGCACCTGCCAGGCAAGGAAGGCGTCAAGTCCTGGTCAACGGCATGGACAAGCTCAGGACGGGCCCACCTGCGGGTCGGCGTGGAGCAGGCCGGCCAGGCGGCGGACGTCTGTCGCACTTCGATCACCCGGCGATGACAAGGCCGCGCCCGAGGAGGGTGACGGTGCGCGGTCGTCGCTCTCCTCGGGCGTCATCGATGGCTCAGTTCGGCGGGATCATTCCGTTCTTGGAGACCGGTACGGCCAGCTGCACGGCGCCGGTCAGCCTGGCATCCTCGGCCGGCAGGTTCGCCAGCACCGGGTTGAGGTGTTTCAGGGTCAGCGGCACCGGCGTGATGGTCGAGGCGGTGATGTCGAACTTCTCCAGGTCGACCCAGCGCACGATGTTCATCACGTCCGCCGGGATCGCGTCACCGGACTTCTGCACCGGCACGCAGAGCTGGCGGGCGGCGGTGACCTTGGCGTCCGAGGTCGGGATCTGGTTGGTCAGCACCGGGTTGAGCTGGGTGAGGTTGAGGCCGACGTTCATGGCCGGGTTCGGGGTGTGGGCGTAGCACAGCAGGTCGATGTGGGAGATGAGCCGCAGGACGTCCGCGGAGGGCACCACGCCGTTCTTGGAGACCGGGACGCACAGATGTTCGGGCACGTTCAGGACGACCCCGATGCCCGGTACGTTCTGCAGCACCGGGTTGAGGTGGCGCAGCGCCAGGCTCAGGTTGAGCGAGGGGCCGGTGACCCGATAGCACGACAGGTCGACGAACCTGATGAAATCGAGGACACTCGGCGGCGGGATCACGTTGTTCTTGGCCACCGGGACGCACAGCTGCTCGCGCTGTCCGAGCGTGACGGCCAGGTTCGGCTGATTGGCGAGTACGGGGTTGAGGTGCCGCAGCTTCAGAGTGGTGGGCGGCGGTTGGTACGGGGTGGTCTTGAAGCATTCCAGGTCGAGGTTCGTCACGAATGCATTCGGCGTCGGCAGGACCAGTGCCTGCGCGGGCGGCGCGACGAGGAAGGCCACGACGAACATGGCGATGCCGGCGGAGAAGAGACGCCGTACGAGGATTTTCGCGCGGCGATGTGGTGCGACCGTTCTGTCCATAAATGGCGCTCCATTCCAGTAGGCGATGCCTTGACTGTGCGCCCGCGTGACCGGCCCAACAAGGCTGGTGACCGCTTTTTGCCACAATGGTGAAACGATCGGGGCCGATGAAAAGATGGGCCGCTTTTCGGCCAGAAATATCTGGCCTATTCTTCGCGTATTCAATAGCGACCGCGAATCAGCGAAGCGGCTGACCGACCTTGCGGAGCACCACACCGAGCAAGCGGTCCGTCGTCATATATCCGGAACGGCGGGAGTCGTATGAACGGTCCGCGTTGTCCCCCAGCACGACCAGATGGCCGGCGGGCACGCGGGTACCCGGCGCGGTCCGCAGCGCGGGCACCGTGTCCCTCGGTATTGGGTCACCCGGGACGGCCGCGACGCGCTTGACGATCCAGCCCGTGCCCGTCTCCTCCGCGAGCGACCCTCTCGTCGCTCCAGCGACCGGCTCTCCCACCAATCCCGCGACCGACCCTCCCACCGCTCCGGCGCGCGACCCTCTCGGCACTCCCGCGAGCACCACGACCTGCCCCGTACGCAGTGAACGGGGTGATGTCCGCCGGACGACCAGGCGCTCGCCCGGCCGATACGTCGGCAGCATGCTCTCCCCATGAACGGTCACCACCACATACCGCCTGCGCAACCACAGGATGACGAGCACCACCACGGCGACACCGGCGAGCGCGCCGATCAACGCGCCGCACCCGTCGGGCGGACCTCGTCCCGATAGTTCGGGTGAACCTCGTCCTGATAAGTCGGGTGGACCTCCGCCTGATAAGTTGGGTGGACCTCCGCCTGACAGGCCGGGTGGACCTCGTCCCGGTAACCGGTGGCCTGCCGGGTGAACAGCCGCGCGTACGTGCCCTCGTCCGCCAGCAGGGCGGCGTGCGTGCCCTCCTCGGTGACGACGCCGTCGGCCAGCACCACGATCAGGTCGGCGTCGCGGACCGCGCCGAGGCGATGGGAGATCACCACGCTGGTACGCCCGGACCGCAGGCCGGCGAGCTGCCTGTGCACCTCGTACTCGGCCTCGGGATCCAGGCCGGCGCTGGGCTCGTCGAGGATCATCAGGTCGCGGTCGCGGCGCAGGAACGCCCGCGCGAGCGCCACCCGCTGCCACTGCCCGCCCGACAGCAGCACGCCCGCCCCCTCCTCGCCTTCCTCCTCCGGGGTGAATTGACGGCTCAGGAGCGTGCGATAGCCGTGCGGCAGCGCCGCGACGGTGTCGTGGACGCCGGCGTCCCGTGCCGCCCGTTCGACCCGGGTGCGGTCCTCGGTGGCGGCCGGGTCGCCCAACGCGATGTTGTCGGTCGCGGTCAGCTCGTAGGCCACGAAGTCCTGGAAGACCGCGCCGATCCGGGCGCGCAGCGTCTCCGGCGCCACGTCGCGGAGGTCCACGCCGTCCCACAGGATCGCGCCGCGCGTCGGGTCGTAGAAGCGGCACAGCAACTTCACCAGCGTGCTCTTGCCGCCGCCGTTGCGGCCGACGAGCGCGACCGTCCGGCCGTACGGGATGAACAGGTTGACGCCGCGGAGTACCCACGGATGGTCGTCGCTGTACCTGAACCAGACGTCCCGCAGTTCGATGCCCCGGCGCAGCGGCGCGAGCGATCTGGGCTCGTCCGGCGTCGGCAGGTCGGGACCGGCGGTCACGATCGTGACGTGATGGTGGAAGGTCAGCAGCTGTTCGTAGGCCATCACGCCGGCCGACACCATGACGTTCAGCGCGGCCTGCACACCGGCGACGGCCGCCACGAACATCGACACGTCGCCCACGCTGAGCTGCCCGCGGCCGGCCGCGAGGATCGTCCAGACGAGTCCCACGCCGGCCACGGCCGCCGACGTGCCCGACAGGCTCGCCTGTACGAGGAACTCCCGCCGATCCATCCGCCGGCGAGCGGCGTTGGCGGTCCGCAGCTCGGCCAGCATGCGCAGACGCAGGAAGGCGCCGAGGTCGAACAGGCGGATCTCCTTGGCGGCGTCCGCCGTCGACATCAGGTGCGCGTAGAAAAGCTCCCGCCGCTCGGCCGGCCCGATCCGCCACATCATCGCCACCCGCTGTCGTGACAGCCGCAGCTCGATCAGCAGCGCCGGTACGGCCGACAGCAGCACCAGGACGGTGAACGCGGGACTGATCAGCGCCAGGGAGCCGACGAACCCGACGACGGTTATCGTGCTGCGCGCGGCGGAGGCCGCGGTGTCCACCAGCCTGCCCGGATTGCTCGCGCTCTGCTGGGCCAGGCGCAGCCGGTCGAGGAAGGCGGGGCTCTCGAACGGGGCCAGTCCCGTGAAGCGGGTCACCGCCGCGAACAGCTCGTCCTTGGCGCGCTGTGCCGCCCGGCGGTCCACCTCGGCCCGCAGGTAGTGCGCGGCGTGCGTCGCCGCCACGGCCGCCGTCGTCACGACGGCGATCGTCACCGCCAGGCCGAGCAGCACGGTGGTCCGGCGGTCCGCCAGGCCGTCCAGCACGGCCTTCGTCAGCCACGCCAGCGCGATCGGGGCGGCCGCGCCCACGAGCGTGACCACCAGGTATCCGAGGACGTGGGCGGGCGCCGACCGCCACACCATCCCGGCGGCGCGCAGCGCGCATCCCGCCAGGACCCGGGGCGTCGGCGCCGTCCCCGGCCGGCGACCGCTCACGCCGGCTGCTCTTCGGCCTGCCACTCCGACGAACCGGCGATGCCCGCGGCCGGCGACCCGTGGACGTCCACGGCCGACGAACCGGCGACGTCCACGGCGGGCGAACCGGCCGGCAACCGAGAGATCCGGGGCGCCCGCGCGAGCAGCCTGCCGCCCGCGGCCACCTGGAAGAAGGTCGGGAACGATTGGACGCGGAACGCGGTGGCGACCCCGGAAGGCGCCTCCTCCACGACCACCTGGGCGACGGGCGACAGCGTGGTGACCAGGGACGCGGGATCACCCGAGCGTCCGTCGACCACCGCCAGCACCCGCGCCCGGTCCTGGCCCGCCGCCCAGGAGGCCACCTCAGGAAGCTGCTCATGGCAGCCTTGGCAGTCCGGCGACAGGAACGCGACGACCGTCCCCTCGGGCAGGAGGTCGCGCGTCACGCTGGCGCCGTCCACGGTCGTCGCGGCGAAGTCGCCGACGACCTCTCCGGCGGACAGACCGTCGCCCGCTCCGGCCAGGACGCCCGTGCCGACGGCTTCGTACAGCGCGTCGATCAGCTTCGTCTGCTCCCGGAGCCGCCGGACCACGCCGAGGGTCAGCAGCAGGTCCAGCAGGCACAGGGCACCGACGAGGACCACGATGGCGATCAGGTAAGGCACTGGACATCTCCGTGTCGAAAGCTCATGAGGGTGTGCCCGGCCGCGGCCGACCACCGCCGGGCACCGGTCATCGCGGCGTACTCGTCACCGTGAAGGCCCGCGCGCGCTACATGAGCGTGCTCGGGGGCGAGCGGTCACGAGCAGTAGATGTAGCTCTTGCACCCGCCGCACGACACGTGACCGTTCGGGTAGTAGCAGCAGTACTTCGCGGTGAACGCGGGGAAGCTGCAGCACTCATAGCCGCAGTCGGTAGCCCGGGCCACGGTGTGCGGCACGACCAGCTCAAGGAGCCGGTCAGCCATTCTGGTCACGGCGCGCATCGAACCTCCATATCGGCGGGTCCCGGCGGGCCTTTCGCCCGGCCGGCACGGCAGAGCACGGCCGGCCCACGCCGACCAACTCGCCGCTCGTCGCAGCCTGCACCCGGGCTCTGAGCGATTTCTCAATGAATTCTTA
This sequence comes from Nonomuraea sp. NPDC050680, assembly GCF_040654555.1. NCBI lineage: Bacteria > Bacillati > Actinomycetota > Actinomycetes > Streptosporangiales > Streptosporangiaceae > Nonomuraea > Nonomuraea sp. NPDC050680. Next base: position 841,311 of record NZ_JBFAIF010000001.1, read on the forward strand.
ACGGCCTACCTGCCCTGGTCGTGGGTCTCCGGTGCGGTCGCGCACCTTGTCCTGGTCGTGGGAGGCGATGCGGTCGCGCACCTTGTCCTGGTCGTGGGAGGCGATGCGGTCGCGCACCTTGTCAGCCTGCGCGTCGCCGAGGGCGTCGTAGCATTCCGCCGCCCGCTTCCAGGCGTCGAGCGCGGCGGAGGTGTCATCCGCCCGCAGGTGCGTCTCGCCCAGCCGGACCAGCGTCTCGGCGGCCGGGTGGAGGTCATCGCAGCCGCGCAACAGCTCCACCGCCCGCTCGTAGGACGCCACGGCCTGCGTGAGGTCGCCTTTGGCCTCCAGTACGCAGGCGATGCTGTCCCATGCGTGCCCCTCGCCCTGGGCGTACCCGAACTCGGCCAGGATGCGCTGTGCCCGGCGGCAGTCGGCCAGCGCCTGGTCGTATTCGCCGAGCTGGGCCCGCCACCAGCCCGCGTTGTTCAACGCCCGCGCCTCGCCGATGGCATCGCCAGCCTGCCGGAACAGCTCCTGCGCGCGCAGCGTGTGCACCAGCTGTTCGGCGGGTCGCACTCGGTTCAGCGAGACCGTCAGGCCCAGGTGGATGTGCGCTTCCAAGACCGGCTCGTCGAGGTCGCGAAGTAGCTCGATCGCCTGCTGATAGTGCTCGATGGCCGCCAGGTCGCGGCCGAGCCTGGCGTGGGCGCGCGCGATGCTGTTGTGGCAGCGGGCCTGGGCCAGCCGGTCGCCGAGCCGCTCGGCCGCGTCCAACGCCACCGCCTGAACGCGCAGCAGCTGCTCCCATGAGCCGCTGCGCTGCATGAACTCCGCGAACGCGCACGCCAGCTGCCACGTGTGCCGGTCCAGCCCGGCCTCGGTCGCCTCCGTCAGCAACGCGGGCAATGCCACCGACTCGTCGGCGTACCAGCGCAGGGCCTCCGCCTGACCGGCGAACCGCTCCGTCACGGCGCCTCGTGCCCGGGGTTCCAGCTGGAGCTTTTCGCGGTGCGGGTAGCAGATCTCGCTGGCCGCGCACGCCGAATGCAGGTAGTGGTCCAGCAGCCGCCTCGTCGCCGACCGCCGTACCGCCCGGCTGTCGGCGGCCCGCTCCTGCTCCGACGCGTACACGCGTAGCAGGTCGTGCAGGTGCAGGTGCAGGCGGCCGGGCGCGCGCAGGTCGACCAGGTTGACGCGGTCGAGCAGCGCGGCCAGCTCCCGGGTGCGGTCCAGCGGGAGGGCGGCCAGGCTCGCCGCCGCGGCGAGCGGCACGTGCGGTCCGGGGTGCCGCCCGAGGCGCCGGAACAGCCGGATCGCGGGCTCGGGCAGGTCCCTGTAGGACCGCCCGAACACTCTGCGCAGGTCGATCGCCGGGTCGCTGTGGGCGAACGGCTCCAGATCGGCGCCGGCCCGCGCGAGGTCCACGGCGACCTCCGCCAGCGGGAGGTCGGTGCGCCGCGCCAGCTGCGCCGCGACGATCGCCAGGGCCAGCGGCAGCCGGCCGCATCGGCGGATGATCAGCGCGGCGGCCTCGGGCTCCGCAGCCAGCCTCGGCTCGCCCAGCCTCGCCGCCAGCAGGCGGTAGGCGTCGTCGTCCGGCAGGACGTCCAGGCGCACCAGGGAGGCGCCCGAGGTGACCGCCAGACCGGTCAGCTCGGCCCGGCTGGTGATCAGCGTCAGGCATCCCGGCGCGCCGGCCAGCAGAGGGCGTACCTGGTCGGCGCCACGGGCGTCGTCGAGCACGACGAGGACCCGCCGGGCGGCCAGCAGGCTGCGGTAGAGCCCGATCCGGGCCTCGACGTCCGACGGGATCCGGGCTTCCGGGACCGCGAGCGCGCCGAGGAGCCGGGGCAGGACCACGGCCGCGTCGGCCGGATCGACCGTGCTGAGGTCGGCGTACAACTGCCCGTCCGGGAAGCGGTCGCGATTGAGGTGGGCCCAGCGCAGCGCGAGCGACGACTTGCCCACCCCGGCCGGTCCCGAGATCGCGCAGACCGCCGCGCTCGCCGGCCGGTCACCGGTCGCGGCCTCGGCCAGCCGGTCCAGCTCCGCCGTCCGCCCGACGAAGCCCCGCAGGTCGACCGGCAACTGGGCCGGGACCACCTGCGTGGTCTCGGCCACATCGCCGGAGCGCAGCAGCATCCGGTGGACGCGCCGTAATGCCGTACCCGGTTCGACGCCCAGCTCGTCGGCGAGCGTCCGGCGCACCCGGGCGAAGTGCGCCAGTGCCTCGGCGGTCCGCCCCCACGTGTGCAGCGCCTCGATCAGCGCGGCGGCCAGGAGTTCGTCCAGCGGATGTTCGTCGGCCAGCGGCGTCAGCGCCGCCACCGCTGCCGCCGCGTCGCGGCCGGTCACCGTACGCGCCCACCGCAGCATGGTCGCCTTGCGCTCGTCGCTCAGACGGTGACGGGCACGCTCGGCCCATTCGCCGGCCAGCCCGGTCAGCGGGTCGCCGCGCCACAGCGCGAGCGCCTCGCCCAGCAACGGCGCCGGATCCGGCTCGGCCATCGCCTGATAGGCGAGGCTCCGGAAGCGCGACACGTCCACCGCGGACTCGTCCACGTCGAGCAGGTAGCCGCCGAGCCGCTGGACGACGGCGCCGTCACCGGCCAGTACGTCGCGCCGGATGCGGGTGATGACGGTGTACAGGGTGCGCCGTGCGCCGGGCGGAACCTGCTCGCCCCAGACCCGGGCGAGGAGCGTCTCGACGGACACGACCCGGCCGACCTCCCACGCGAGCGCGGCAAGTGCGAGCGCGACCTGCGGCGGCCGTACGGGACGGGTCTGGCCCGAACGCTCCACCTCGACGGGTCCGAGCAACCGAATCAGCACGACGGTCTACTCCCTGCTTGTGGATCTTCGAGCGTAACGAGGCCCCTCTTGCCGGATCCGCTCGCCCGTGGCTACCTTGTGATCATGCAGTACGTCGATGTGGCGAGCAGACTGCTGCTGCTCACGATGTTCACGCTCGCGCTGGTGGGCAAGATCTCCAGCCGCCGGGCCTGGGACGAGTTCGTCGTCTCGGTCGGGGCGATGGGGCTGGTCGGCGGCGCGAAGGTGCCGGCGGCGGTCGCCACGGTGGCGGCCGAGGGTGGGGTCATCGTGCTGGCCGCGGTTCCCCTTCGCTGGGCCGGATCGGCGTCGTTCGTCCTCGCGGCCGGGCTGCTCGGGTGCCTGGCCGTCGCTGTCGCGCTGGTCGTCCGGCGGGGGAACACCGTGGCCTGCCGCTGCTTCGGCCCCACCCAGACGCCCTTGGGCGCGGGGCACGTGGTGCGCAACGTGGTGCTCGTCGTGATCGCCCTGCTCGGACTGGCGGGGTCGCTGGTGAGCGGTTCCTTCGACCCGGCGCTCAGCGTGGTGGTCGGCGTCTTCGGCGCCACTCTGGGGCTGCTGTTCGCCCGATGGGACGATCTCGTCTCGTTGCTGGCGCCGTCGTGATCAGTGCGGGTGATTGATCGCCGGGGGCCGTCGCTACGCTGAGCGGGATGGACATCCAGCAGCTCCGTTACTTCGTGGCCGTGGCCGGGGAGCTCCACTTCGGGCGCGCCGCCGAACGGCTGCACGTGACGTCGTCCCCGCTCAGCCGCCGCATCCGGGAGCTGGAGAAGGAGCTCGGCGAGGACCTGTTCGACCGCGGTTACCACCAGGTCGAGCTGACCGTCTTCGGGCGGGCGTTCCTGGAGCCGGCCCGCGACGTGCTGGCCCGCTTCGACGCGCTGGCGGACCTCGCGGCCGGGCCCGTCGCCGTCGCCCCAGCCGTGCGGGTGGGGGCCACGCCGCTCGCCCCCACCCATGTCCTGGACCTGGTGCTGGAGACGTTCGAGCGGATGAGCCCCGGGATCGAGCTGCCGGTGAGTCTGGAGCCGTCGGCGGGGCTGCTCGCCCTGCTGGCAGCGCATCGGCTGGACATCGCCGTCGTCCACCTGCCCGTGGACGCCCCCGGCCTCGACAGCCTGGCCCTCGCCGAATACCGCTTCGCCATCGCCATGCGGGCCGACGACCCGCTGGCCGGCCGTGACCGGCTCACGCTCGGCGACCTGGCCGATCGGCAGATGCTGCTCACCTCGTTCAAGGTGCACCCGCTGGTGATGAAGGGGCTGCGCGACCATCTGCGCGAGGGCGGGGTGACCCGGATCCGGGAGATGCCGCACAGCGACGTCGTACAGATCGCCGCGCACATCACCCACTCGCGCGCTCTGTCCCTGATAACGCCCAACACGATCGCGGGCCGCGTCCTGACCGAGTCCGGGCTCGTCCTCGTGCCGCTGGACGACCCGGACCTGCACTTCCGGCTCGGCGTGGTCTGGCCCGCGGGCGCCGCGGACCGCCGCGGCCCGCTCGCGAGCGTCATCACCGCGCTGCGCGAGCGCGCCGCCGACCCGCTCACCATCCTCTGATCGCCCCGGCTTTCTGATCGCCCCGGCTTTCTCATCGCTCCGGCTTTCTGATCGCCCCGGCTTTCTGATCGCTCCGGCTTTCTGATCGCTCCGGCTTTCTGATCGCTCCGGCTTTCTGATCGCTCCGATGCCGGTTCCTGTTCAGAGGGGCGGCGGGATGCGATCGACGAACCAGTACAGGCTGACCGCCACGATGGGGACCGACAGCGCGACCACTCCCCAGCGGGCGGCGGGCGTGCGGCGCAGCAGCACCAGCAGCGGGAAGAGCACGGCGATGATCGCGAGCTGCGCGGCCTCGATGCCGAGGTTGAAGCTCAGCAGCGACAGGAGCAGCTCCCACGATCCGCTCTGGTCGATGTCCAGCGCGCCCGCGAAGCCGAGCCCGTGCACCAGGCCGAAGGCGAACACGATGGGCAGCCGCCACCTGCCCAGCCGGTCTTCGCCCCGGCCCAGGAGGTTGGCGAGGGCCACGACGATGATCGACCCCGCGATGATCGGCTCGACGATCTGACCGGGAACGTCCACGATCCCCATCGCCGCCAGGAGGAACGTGATGCTGTGGGCGGCGGTGAAGGCGGAGGCCGTGATGACGACGTCCCGCAGGCGGCGCGCACCGATGAGCAGCGCGAGCAGGAAGAGGACGTGGTCCAGGCCGAACAGCAGATGCTCGGCGCCGAGCAGGAAGAACTCCCCGATCTGGTTCGGCGCCGGATGCTCGCCGACCCGCAGCGTCGGGTTCGCAGCGGCCAGGACGGCGGAGCCCTTCTCGCCGTCGACGTCGTAGCGGACGATGGTCTTCGTACTGTGGACGAAGCTCTCGGCGTCGGGGAACAGCGCGCTGGAGATCGCGTGCGCTCCCCCGCCGTCGCCCTGGCAGGCGTAGGCGAAGGTCAGCACGGCGAAGGCCACCTTGTCGCGCAGGCGTATGTCCGCCGCGCCCACCTGCGTAGGCGCGCACGGTTTGTCCTCGTACGCCACGGCGAAGCGGCGCGTGACGTACGTGGTCACGGCGTCGCGGTTGATCGTGAGCTGGCGCAGCTGCTCGGCCCGTTCCTTGGCCTCGTAGGCCTCCGCGTACAGCCAGGCCGACTTCATGAGCAGGTCGTACTCGAGCTCGAGCACGACCTTGACGTTCGCCCCGTTCGTCCCCGTGCCGAACACCTCGGCCTGGGCGGTCGTCGTGACGTCGTGCGCCGATGCCGGGGCGGGACGCACCAGGCCGGCCAGCACGCCGCCGAGGACGACAGCGAGGAGGAGGGTGGCCAGCCGCCGCATATGGGGCATGTCTCGTGTCTCCAAGAGGTGGATGCCGCCCCGGACCAGGTCCGGGGCGGCGGATGGATCAGCGGTTGAACCAGTGGTACATGGGCGAGTCAGGTCCCCACTTGCCCGGACGGCCGTCCTTGTCCTTCGTGACGAAGACGCTCGGCTCGGACGCGGTCACGCCGCCGCCGGCCGAACGTGCCGTGACGAACCAGGCGTAGGCCGTGTCGTCCTTGAGCCGGTCCCAGGTGACCGAGGCCACCTCGCCCGACGTCACCGTGCTCTTGCCGATGATCCGGCTGGGCTTGTAGAGCGCCAGGGAGTCGGTCTGGAAGCTCGTCGTACGGGAGGTGAGATCGACCGGCAGCACCATGTTGTCCTCCTTGCCGTTGTAGCGGCGCAGCGGATCGAACTCGGTGGCGCCGAAGTCGTTGAGCAGCGGCGAGTAGGTGTCCACGCTCAGCTCCGCCCGCTTGACGTTGAACGACAGCAGCCGGAAGAAGCTCGCGCCGAACTGGAGCTGGTCGTCCGGCTTGTACCCGCCGATCTCGGTGAGCCCGAGACGGTCGGCCGAGACCGTGTAGAACTGGTAGTCCGCCAGCAGCTCGACGACGCCGTTGCCGACCTGGCCCACCTTCGGCTTCACGTTGGTGCCCACGCCGTGCTCATGACCGGCGAGGATCAGGAAGACGTTCGGGTTCTTCTCGACCACGGTCTTGTACAGCATCGAGCCGTCGGGCGCGGAGAATCCGGCGCCGCGTCCGTCGGGGTTGGTGCTCGGCACGAGATAGTCGTGGGAGAGCAGGATGCCGTTGCGGCCCGGGAACTTCTTGAAGATGGAGTCGGCCCATTCGGCCTCGTCCCTCGTCACGCCGTACGACAGGCCGACCACGACGAAGTCCAGCCCGCCGGCGGAGAACAGGTCGTAGTGGTTCTGGTTGTCGCCTTCCTTCCACGGGCCGCCGTACTTGGCGTGCTGCCAGCCCTGTGAGGCGTCCTGGTACCGGTTGGGGCCGTAGTACTTGTTGTAAATGGCCTCCGGTCCGTCCTCGGTGCCCGACTGGTTGTCGTGGTTGCCGGCGATCACGCCGTTGGGGATGTTCGCCTCGTCCAGCACGCGCTGCTGCTTCGACGACACCTCGAACTCGCCCACGACCTCCTTCTGCGTGGCCTCGTCCGCGGGCTTGCGGATGTTGTTCTCGATGATGTCGCCGGTGTGCGCGACGTAGGAGATCTTGCGCTGGTCCTTGTTCGCCTTGATCCAGTCGACGATGCCGAAGTAGGCACGCTCCCACACCGCGCGCTCCTCGGGCGTCTCCTGCTCCACCGCGCCCTCGGAGATGTACTGGGTGTCGGTGAAGTGGACGATCGAGAAGTCGTAGGTGGCGGGGTCGGCGAAGCCGTTCGGGTCGCCGGGCTCGATGTCGTCGGCGAACGGGTCCTCACCCGTCACCATGACGTGGACCTGCCGCTTGTCGATGTACTTGGTGTCGACGACGGCCGTGAGGGTGGTCTTGCCCGTGGCGGCGCCGCGGGCGCTCGTCAGCAGGTCCCACGTCTTGGCCTTGGTGTTCCACACCCGCAGCGCCGCCAGGCGCTCGGGGTCGATGACGCCCTCCCACCGCAGGACCGGGGAGTCGACGTGCCCCTCCACCTTGACGTCGAACCGCTGGTACGTGAGGTCCTGACCGGTGGGCGCGTCGAGCGTCTTGCCGTCGGCCGGGTCGAGCCCGTCCGTACCGACGCGCTTCTCGCCGGGAACCTGCAGCGTCGTGGGGATCGACTGGGTCGTGCCCTGATACGCCTGCTCAGGAGCCAGGATCTTGGCCTCCGAGAACGTCGCCGTCAGCCGGCCGCCATCGGGCTCGGCGACCTTCGCCGAGAGCTTGACGGGGTCCGACACGTCTACGCTCCCCAGCGCCGGGGTCAGCTCAGCGGGGACGTCCGGGATGCCCGCGGAGTCGAAGACGATCTCGCGGGTCGCGGTGTTGCCGAGCCCGTCGGCGCCGGTCACGGCCAGCGTGTGCTTGCCGGCTCGAAGTCCGGGCCCCACCTTGGCGCCCAGTTCGATCGGCTGGCCGTCGAGCTTGACGTCCGGCCCGGACACGACGGCCGAGGCGTCCTCAAGTTTGACGTCCAGCACCACCGAGGCGGTGATCTTCTCGTTCGCGGCCGGGACGCTCTTGGCGACCTTCGGCGCCGAGTTGTCCGTGACCAGCAGCCGCGTGGCGGCCTTGCCCGCCGCCGACGTGGCCTCCAGCGTGTGCTTGCCGTCCTTGACGGCCGTGGTGTCGAGGTCCGCGCGCAGGCCGCGGGCCTGGGCGTCCACGAGGAACTCGAAGTCGATCTCGGTCAGCGGGTTCACGTTGTCGCCGCAGTTGCCGTCGCCCATGCCGTACGAGGTCTTGATCATCTGGCCGGTCGCCGTGCCTCCCACCGGGGTGAGGGCGATGTTCGAGATCGCGAAGTCGTCGCGGTTGTTGCCGCACGAGGTCGGGAAGGTGCCGGCCACGAAGTCGATGGTGTTCCAGCCGGGCACCAGGAACTCGTTCGGGATGGTGAAATCGACGCGGCGGCTGACGAAGTCTCCGTCGAGTACGACCTTCTGGCCGTTGACGAGCAGGTAATTCTGGTAGCGCGCCTCGATCGAGTTGGTGCCCACGTTGAAGCTGAGGGTCGCGTCGCCCGAGCCCAGCGTCTCGACCACGTGCACCGCCGGGGCGTCGATCGTGTAGCGCAGCTCGGCCTCGCGCAGGGCGCTCTGGTCGCTGCCGCAGGTGCCGTCGCCCATCTCGTACGACGACTTGATGTCCTGGCCCTTGACGGTGGCCCCGTCCAGGGCGAGGTCGAGGTCGGCGATGGTGAAGTCGTCGCGACCGTTGCCGCAGGTCTCCTTGTAGTCCCCGGTGACGAGCTTGATCGTGTTGTCGCCGGGGACCAGGAACCTGGCCGGGACCGCGACGGTCACCCGCTGACTCACCCAGGAGCCGCCCAGGTCGACGCGCTTGCCGTTGACGAGCAGGAAGTTGTCGTACTTGTCGTCGATCGAGTCCGCGCCCACGTCGAAACTGAGCTTCGCGGCGCCGTTGCCGAGCGTGGCCTTCGTGACGGGCTCGGCGCCGTCGACGGTGAGCGACTTGACGCCGCCCTCGCCGGTGGCCGGGACGGTGGCGAAGACCGGCTTGGTGCCCGCCACGAGCGTGCCGTCCGTGGGCATCAGCCGCGGCGCACCGGCCGGGGCGTTGTTCACGGTCACGGTGTTCTTGACACTCGCCCCGGCCGCGGTCGTGGCGGTGATGGCGTGCTCGCCGTTGGTCAGCGTCGTCGTGTCCACGTCCGCCGCGAGACCGGTGGTGCCCTGCGGGTCGACCTGGACGAAGAACTTGAGCGTGGCGCGCTTCAGCAGCGAGGTGTTCGTGCCGCAGCTGCCGTCGCCGAAGGACAGGGTGTAGGGGTTGTCCTCGCCGTCCGCGACCTCGCCGAGCAGTTCGAGGCCCACGTCGGACAGCACGAAGTCGTCGTAGTTGGTGCCGCAGGAGGACTGGATGGTGCCGACGACGATCTCAACGGTGTTCTCGCCCTTGACGAGTTGCTCGTTGGGGATGTCGATCGTGGCTCGTTCGTTCACGTAGTCGCCGATGTCGCTGCGGTGCGCGCCGTTGACGAGGACGTAGCTGTGGTATTGCGCCTCCGTGGAGTTCGAGCCCACGTCGAAGCGGAGCTTGGAGACGCCCACGGTCTTGGTGGCGTTGAGCGCGCCGCCGTCGATGGCGAGTTTCGTGACGCTGTCTCCGGCCGCGACCGGGGCCGCGGCGACCTTCACCTTGCCCTCGAGGTAGGACCCGCTGATGGGGGTGAGCGTCGGAGGGCTCTGGGAACTGGTCGGCGTCGGGGTGGGCCGTCCCCGATCCGTTTCCGTCGGCCCGGGGTCGGCGTACGCCGCCGTCACGAGGCTGCTCACGAGTAGCGCCACGGCCGTGCCGACGGCGGCCAGGCGCCCCCGGCTCCGTACGCCGCCGAATAAATGTCTTGCTGCTGGCCGCATCAGGCGCAGTCCCTTCACTTGCATGCTCGCACGGGCAACCGGCCAGGCCGGTTTCCCTCAAGCGGACACGTTGGAGCGCGCGTGTGAACGGTGTGCATGGAGAGACTGACGGGAAGAAGAACTGTGCGTGCTCGCTGCCGCCGCCATCAGCCACGACGTGGTCGAGCGCTCCCCGGACAAGGCTCACGCGCCGTGCTCGCACGGCGCGTGAGCCTTTCCTTACAGGGGTGGGGCGGCTTACCAGTCGCCCTTGTAGAGCTGGCCGCGTACCGCGCCGCCCGGGAACGCGGCGGTGTGCAGGTTGGCGTACCAGTTCTTCGGCTTCTTCCAGATGCGGCGGGCCACCGCGGTAGAGGTGGTCGTGCTGCCGGCGATGCCGTTGACGCTGGCGGGCAGGCCCTTCTCGGCGGCGAAGAAGGGCACGACCACCGGCCCGTTCCTGCCCTTCGGGGCGCGGTGGATGTGCGCGCCGACCGGTGGCCCGACCCCCGCCCACGCGGCGGCGAACCACACCCGGTTGCCCTCCGGCTGCACCAGCCACCCGGCGCGCCCGTCGCGGTCGCCGACCTTCATGCCGGGCGCCGGTATCTCCTGGCGCCCGTCGGCCCGTGTGGTGAGCGTGGCGCCGAACCCGTGCGCCAGCACCGACTCCAGCTCCACCGGGCGGATCCGGTACAGCTGAGCCCGTACGGCGCCACCGCCGAACTCGGCGTTGTGCAGGTTGGCGTACCACTTGCCAGGGTTGTTGACGATGCGGCCGAGCAGAGCGACGTCGTCCACCTTGACCGCGCCCTTGACAGCGTGGAACGTGGCGGGCAGCGCCTCGCCGAAGAACGGGACCCTGACGTCGCCGTTCTCACCCGCCTCGCCACGGTGGATGTGGAACCCGCTGGGCGCGTCTACTTTGCTCCACCGGACGGCGTAGTCGACCCGGTTGCCATGGATCCGGAACACGGCGAGCGCGCTCCCGTCCACGTCACCTACCTTCATGCCCTGGGCGGGCACTTCGTTCGCGCCTTTGAGCGACGCGGCCAGGTAAACCGGGGTGGTCGCCTGTGCGGAAACCGGGCTGAGTGAGGTGGCGATCAGTACGAGGGAGGCAGCAAGGCCGGGGACAATGAGGGTGCGCATGTTCATGATTACCCTTTCCGTTCTCTCTCGGCCTGGTACGGCTACCTCCCTTGTGGGGTTCAACTGCGGATAAATGCGCATTCTCGGTGATATGCGGAAAAGATGGCATCGCAGTGGCGCTGACCTGGGGAAACATGGCACCGAGCCGCGCCCGCCTGGACGACCGGCTCCGCCCTCGCCCGGACGGCCGGCTCAGTCCTGGCCCGCCACGTAGACGTCGCCGTCGGCCACGGTGACCTCGCGGGCGCTCGACGCTCCGGTGGCCAGGATCCTGGCCGGGTCGCGGAAGCGGGTGATGAGCTCGATCCGCGCGACCGGCTTGGGGGTGGGGATCACGGTCTCGGGCGTCCACCCCCGGCCGTGCTCCAGCCGATGGGTCGCGATGCCGGGCTGTCCGTCGGCCGTGGTGTACACCCGCCACGTGTCCGGCCCGATCTGCTCCATCTCCCTGGTACGCAGCCCGGTGGCCACCTCGCTGGTCCGCCAGCCGCGCGGCGTCCATACCGAGGCGAAGTCGTGGAATCCGAGGGCGGCGTCCCTGGTGAACCAGACCACGAACGGCCGCCCGTTCCGCAGCCAGCCGACCAACTGGATGTAGTCGGGCGAGACGACGTCGGCCGTGCGCTCAAGCGGCGTCACCGCCACCTTGCAGGGTCCCTCCATCTCGTCGTTGGTGAGCTGCGGCCCGAGGTCGGTGCCATCGGCGGCGTAGAAGATCAGCGCGTTGGGGTCGAACCAGGCGTAGTGGATGTCCTTGTGGTAGTAGTCGTGCCGGTGCTGGGCGGGACCGCCGCCGGCCAGCGTCCACACCAGGTGCACGCGCTCGGGCCACCGCTGGTACCTCAGCTGCCCGACGTAGATCTCGTTGAGGTTGTCCGCCCTGTCGGTCGAGCCGAGCGCGTACGGCAGGCCAGTGAGCTGCTTGGAGCTCTGCCAGGTGACCCCGTGGTCGGTGGACCTCATGAACAGCATCGGCCGGTTGTCGGTCGGCGCGCTCGGGTCCACGGTCCGGGTGGCCTCCCGGAAGAACACGAACAGGTGCCCGTTGGCCGCCTTGAACGGCATCGGATAGCTGGCCGCCGCGCCCTCCGCGACGACCCGGGAGCTCCACTCGCCGTCGATGGTGTGCGGCTGCGGGGACCTGGCGACCACGGTCTCGCCGTTGTACATCCCGACGACCACCACGAGATGCCCGTCGTCGGCCTGCACCATGGTCGGGTAGTTGTGGGAGTCGCCCCGCCCGTCGATGATCTTCAGCGGCGCCGACCAGCGGCCGTGGCGGAACGCCTGGACGTAGCTGTCCTCGTTCGTCCCGCCCCAGGAGACGAACGTCGTCCCCGCCTTCGGGTCGTGGACTCCCCCTGCGACGGGTCGCCGGTCGGTCCTCGCCGCCACGCCGGTCGCGGCCGTCATCACCCGGAAACTCACCGCCCGTGCCGGCACGAAGCGGACCAGTGCGAACGGCGTGACGGTCATCATCATGGTCGGCTGCATCGTGCTCGTCGCGCTGAAGTACGACCCGGCCCCGCTGGTCGAGTTGCTCGTGAGTTCCCTGCCGAAGTAGCTCACGCCGGTATCCCCCAGCGCTGACGACCGTCCCCCAAGGCGGCCGCCAGCGGCATGTCACTCACGCATGCCGAGTTCGCGTTCGAGCTCGGCGAACCGCTGGTCCCGCTGCGCGAGCCGCATCTCGCGGTCGGCCACGCGCTCGCGGGCGACCTGGGTGACGTCCGCGATCCTCCTGTTGCGCAAACGCTGCATCATCCGGTGCACCGGGACGACGCCCCATCTGCTGGGCTGACCCACGATCAGACTCATGTCTCAGTGTGAAGCAGCCATCAAAGAAGACGGACTCGCCGGTCAGATGCGGGCCAAGCAGGGCCAGGAGGTGCACCCTGCTCAGGCGGGAGCGGTCGGCACGGCGGCGACGTTGGCCGCGCTGCTGTGGGCCTTTGTTCGCACTTCGGACGTGCCGCCACTTTATTTCCGCGAGTGCGGCGCAAGAGGGATGACGACTACTACTCTTGGGCTTTACGAACAAAGGTCCCGGTCGTGCCACCGACCGAGACCCGAGTTCGCAGCACGCCGGACCTCCGGGGAGGGACAACGCGGTGAGTATCTATTGCACTAGCTACGCCAGAATACTTTTCGCGAAGATCGCGCGCAAGAAAACGCGCGATGACCTGCTCCTTCCTGGAACCGGCGTGCGGCAAATCCGCATGCCTTACAGGAGGTCAGGTGGCCAAGAGCCCACCAGATGAACCACCCGGGGGTACGAACCATGACAGGTTCATGCTCACGATCTCATGTCCGACGGCCGCCCTTGTCACGATCGCTCTGGCGGTCATCGGGGCTTTCCTCATCGTGAACGGGTTCGATCCCTCGTTCCTCGCGGTGCTGATCAAGGGTCGCCCTTGATCTAAGCCGTTCCCCGTCATCTAGCGCTGGCGGCCGTCCTTCCAAGGCGGCCGCCATCGGCGCGTCACGGCCGAGTGCCGAGCTCGCGTTCGAGATCGGCTACGGTCCAGCCGTTTTACTTCTTCGCGGCCTTCTTCTCGTGCGCGGCCGTTCACGTGGTCTTGTCCACGGTGCCAGTCTTGAGCACGTCGGCCTTGTACTGGAACTTGCGGGTGGCGTCGGCGGAGCCTGGCCCGTACAGGCCATCCACGTCGATGTCGTAGCCGAGCTCATCGAGGAGGGTCTGCCACGCCTCGACATCGGTGCCCTTCATGTACGTCTTGCCCTTGGTGTACACCCTGCTTGGCAGCATCGCCTCAAACTTTGGCGAGGTACCCGCCGCTCATCAGATCGTTTTGGGCATGCTCGCTGTGGCCAGCGGAACCGCGCTCGCGTGGCCTTTTAAAAAATCTTCGCAAATCGGACTTTGCATACCTGAAGCGGGTCAAGTCGAGATTGACTCGGATTCCCGATTGTTTGCGGGATGAGGTCAAGGTTGTGGCCTTAACGTCGCGTCGAGGATGTCGAGTTGACCGGGGTCGAGTGCGGCGAGTCGGCGGCCGGGCTCGCCGAGGCGGCGGAGGGCGAGCCCGGCCTCACGTAGCGCCTTTTCGCGGAGCTGATCTGCACGATTGTCACTGGACAGAATCAGGAGTAAGCCGAGGCCGTGCAGCTTCCGGAGCGCGCCAGCTGCGCGGGGATCCACGGGCCGTTGCCCGAGCTCGGGGTCGACGAGTGCGTCGCGGTGAGGGTGTCGCCATAGTCGACCGCTATCCCCTTGCAGGACAAGGAGGCTCCTCCTTCGCGTGTCGCGGTCCCCGCGCTGGTCGGGGAGACCAGCGTCCCCCCGGCCACCGGATAGTCACACAGCTATGGCCAACGCCTCGCTCGCCGTCTTCATCGAGTACGTGAGCGAATCGAGCAGCGGCGCCGACAGCGCCCCTGCCCTCAAGCCGGAGGACACCACTAGGTCGGTCAGCGCCTGGCGGTGCGTATCCGACACCCCAGCCAGGGGGCGGTGCCTGAGCATGTCCCGCGCGGCGTACCCGTCTCCGGACGCGATCACCTCGGCGGCCAGTTGAGCGTAAACACGATTGGCGGCCTCGGTGGTGTCGGCGAGGGTGGCGACGGTCAGCCCGAACCGGGTCCGGAAGACCACGTAGCCGGGCATCAGCCCGTGCCCGAGAAACTGTTCGACCATCGCCGCCGCGTCCCGGCTTGGCGGTGCTCCGTCCGGCTCCGCGCACATCACACGCAGGCACGAAGCCACCTGTTGCTCCCACGGCTCCGTGGCCATGCTCTCCTCCAGTACGGCCCGCGCCGCCGAAAGCGTGTCGCGCAGGCAGGGGGCGATGATCGCGGCCTGCCGTCCTTCCATGAGGTGCAGCCCGATGCCTTGGTGCGCTCTGGCATGTGTGACGGCCTCGTCCCAGCGGTCGGCGAGCGCCAGGGCGCGTATGCCGTCCGCGAGGTACTGCAGCCAGATCCATTCGCGCAGCTTGTGGCGCTCCTTCGGGGTGCCGGTGAGGTTGGTCAGCGGCAGGGTGCGATTCTCGATCACCAGGTCGGTGCCGTGCGTGACCGCCTGGTACATCGCGTCCAGCAGCCGTAGCGCGTGCTGCCCGGCGTCGGCGCGGATCTGGAGCCGGGCGAGGTTGAGGGCGGGTTCGAGCATGTACCGGGCCTGGAGCACGGTCAGCGGGTGGCCGGCGCCACGGTAGATGTTGATGTGCTGCCAGCACAGGTCACGGGCCAGGTCCGGAAGGCCGCAGTCACTGGCCAGCAGCGCGGCTTTGTTCAGTGCGTGCGCCCCCTCGTGCAGGGTGTCCGCGCCTGGCCGTGCGGCGGTTTCGGCGATGTCGGCGATCTCCTTGACCCGTTCGGGCAGCGGCGGGTGGCCGGGCCGGGCGAGGCCAACGAGAGGGAAGCGGCGGACGGCGGCGCGCAGCGTGGTGGGGTCCATGGTCAGCTCTCGGGCAGGAAGGCGGCCGTGGCCGCGCGGGAGAGGATGCCTTGCGTGGTGGCCGACAGGCCGAGCCGGTTCCAGTGGAAGATCACGACGTGGGTGAGGAGTGCGCGCAGCCCGCGGTCGAGGCGACCTTCGGCGGCGGCTCGGCCGAGCTGGTTGCCAGTGGTCTGCCACGCGGTGAGCCAGGGCGCGGCGAACGCGGCAGTACCTCCTGGGGCGAACGGTTCGCTGTCGGGCTGTGCGGGTAGGGCCAGCAGCGTGCGCACGTTGGCGGTCAACTTCTCGATGCGGACGGTGTCGGCCTCGGTGGGTGCGGGCCGCATCTCGGCCACCCGGGCGAAGACGTCGCCGCGCTCGAACCAGTCCAGGCCCGCCGCCTGTAGCAGAGCGTTGACCAGCACAATGGACAATTCACGGCGGCCGAGATCCGGAGTGCTCTGGCGGGCGTAGTCGAGAACGCCGCGGCTGTCGGCACAGAACAGGTCATGCGCGGCCTGCACCCCGGCCGAGCCGCCGAACGCGGCGGTTTCAGGCTCGTACACAGTCGGCCACCAACGGGTGAGCGCCCCAGCGGAGGTCAGCTCGTCGAGCACCTGGTCCACGGTCGGGATGTCGGCGTCGCGCAGGCGCAGCCGCCAGCCAGGGGGCTTGCGCAGAAACCACCACCCGGAGATCGCCCCGCCTGCTTGCAACTGCTCCAGGCGCGGCGCGAGCTGGTCGGCGCCGGCCAGCTCGGCGGTGTCCCAGCCGGGGAATTGGACGCGTAGCTGGTACCAGCCAGCCTCGGCGCGCCGTTCGAGCGCAGTGAGCCCGGCGGCCTGGTACACGATGGCGGCTTCATCCAGATCGACCGGATCCACGCCGACGTCGGCGGCGGCGGTGTCCAGGTCTGCCCCTGTGAGGAGGGCGAGGACGCCGGCGGCGAGTTGGTGCGGCGCGGCGGTGGTCAGGTGATGAGGAGGCATGCGTCCCATCCAGAGCGTGGGGGTGTGTTGTGCCGTGCGGTTTCCAGGGCCAGGTCCACCCCGGCGGGCCCGTCCAGCAGCCCTTCGGCGTCGTCTTGGCAGGTGGCCGCGTGTTGTGTGAGTGCGGCTGCGAGTGCGGGGAGCCGGTCGCCGATCGCCGGGTTCGCGGCGTCGAGGGAGGCCCGGTAGGCGGTCTGATATACGCCGGCCATGCCGTGGCACAGCCCCGCCTCGCTGATGTCCTGGAGGTGTTGGTCGGTCAGGCATTCGGTCATGGCCTTCTCGGCGATCCCGCGCCGGACCGGGTCGTCGGTGGCGAGGGCGGCGAGTTGCTGGGCGCGGGCGATCCCGGCCGTGCCGTAGCACCACGACGGTCGACCAGGGCCGGGCTGGGTGGTGCGGCCGGTGCGGAGGTCATCGCGGGTCAGCCACTGCGGCCACCAGGTTCCGTTTGCCGAGTCTTGCCGCCACCGGTCGAACCAGCCGCCCAATGCCTCGATGGCGTCGGTTTGGCCGGGCATCGTGCAGCCGCGCAGGGCGGCGAGCGAGAGCAGGGCGAGCGGCCCGGCCGCGCCGTGCGCGAGGCCGAGGTTGATGTGCCCGCCGGGGGTAGGCGTGAGCGGATCCGGGTCGTGGTTGACCCACCAGCCGGGCAGCTCCACGCCATCCACGCGGCGCGGTTTGGCCAGCCAGGTCAGGTAGTTCAGGACGGCGCCGAGTAGGTCACTGCCGGGCGCCCGCAGGAGTAGCAGCGCGCCGAGCCCGGTCAGCCCGCGGAACACGTCGTACTCGGCGAACGCGGCGGGGGCTCGTCCCCTCATCCGTTCGGCGGCGGTGGCCAGGCGGCGTTGGGCCAGCCGCGCGACGTGCTTGTCGAGGGTGCGGACCGCCGCCTGGTAGCGGGGGTTGCCTGTGTTGGCGGCGTGCAGGACGAACGCGATGGCCGGCGCCCCGTAGTAGAGCCCGGTGTGCTGTGCGCTGTCGATGGGTCCGGCGGTGGTCTGCCGGATGTGAGCGTGGGCGTTCGCCCAGTCTCCGGTGCCGGTCAGGGCGCGCTCGATGTGCAGGAGCGCGTTTGCGGCGGTCGGCTTGGTGAGGGATTGACTCGCTATCTCGTGTTCGCTGAGCTCCACCGGTTCGGGTGCTGGCTGGCTGTTCACAGAGCACCTGCCAGAGCGAGGCAGCGCAGGGCGGCCGCGCGGGCGAGGCGGCCCGTGGTCTTCTCGAACTCCGGGTCGACGCCGAGGGCGCGCACGTGGTGGTCGTGCAACAGGGTTCGCAGCACGGTGGCCGGGTCGCGCTGCTCGGCGAGGGCGCGGTGGTAGGCGGTCAGCGCCGCGTCGCGGGCCTGCCACGCGGCGGCGATGGCTTCGCCTCCCGGGTGAGCGCGCACAGCTTGGTAGCCGCCGGTGGGGTCGCCCCAACAGAGCGCGTGGTCGCGGAGCGTCCGATCGAGCGGGCCGGCCTGCTGTCTCAGGCAGCGGAGCAGCGCCCGGTAACCGGCGATGGTGTCGGGGGCGAACGCGGCGGCGAGGTGCGCCATGGATGCGGCGGCCAGCGCCTGGCCAGGCAGCCGGGCCGTGTCGCCCATCGTGATCTGCGCGATGGCGGCCTTGGTGTCGGCGGCGAACACCTGCTCGGCCGCCGCCAGTGCCGCGGCTTCGCCGTACCGGCCGGGCTGCTCGTGGCGGGTGGCGACGGTGAGCTGCGCGGGCATGCCGAGCGCCTCCAACCGGGCGGCGAACGCGGCCAGGCGCGCCGCGACCGGCCCGTACTGGGAGGGGTCTGCCAGGCGCAGGAACACGGCGAGATGCTGGTCGGCGTCGAGCCGGATCATGTCGCGGCTGCGGCGCACCCACCAGGAGGTGACCAGGTTGGCAAGCTCGTCGGCGAAGGGCGGCAGATGTCGGGCCAGGATGTCGTCGAATCGTGCCGGGTTGCCGACCAGGTGGGCGCACAGCAGTGCGGCGGCGCCCGGGGCCGCAGTCGCCGGGAGGCGGCATGGCGGCGGGTTGACCGCGGCCATCGGGATCAGCAGCTCGGCCGGTCGGCCGATCCAGTCCAACCCGTTCGGCGGGTGGTCTTCTTGCAGCTCGATCCGTCCAGCTTGCTCCAGCCGTCTTTGAAGCACGGCGCGGTCCATCGGCTGATCGAGGTCGAGCGGGAGACGCAGGTCCTCGTGGCAGAGCAGGACACGCGCCGGCATGCGCCACCGCTGTCGCCACGCCTGCAGCGCCGTATCCCAGTCCTGCCCGGTGCCAGGCACGTCGGTGGTGGTGAGGAGCCAGCGGGCGGCGGCCAGGATGGTTCGCCGGTAGCGGATGCGCGGCAGGTACGGCAGGGTACGGGCGGCGCCGTGGTCGAACGGCCTGTAGACGGCGCTGCGGGCATCGGCGGCCTCGGCGAGGAACCGGGCCAGCGGCGGAGTCTGGACGGTGGTGTCCAGCGCATGAGGGATGCGGGCTACGACGCGCCGGCCGGTGGAGCGCTGCACCAGGTACATGTGGGCCGAGTCGGCGGTGACCGCCAGGTCGTCGACGCCGATCGCGCCGCTGCCGGAGTGCTCGCCCAGATGCACGACGTCGGGGACCAGCGGCGGGACCCGCGTGAGGTTCTCGTTGCGGGAGCGGCGAGGCGGGAAGGAAAGCTGCACCGCCACGGCGTCATCGCCGATGTGCTCGGGGCCGGTGCCGTAGGAGGCGGCCAGCCGGGCACGTTCATCCTTGTCCAGCAGGTAGGCGAACCGCCCGGTCATGCTGGTGTGAGCGCGCGGGTTGGCGGTGATGCGCAGGTCGAACTCTCCGCGATCAATAGCCTCGGTGGAGGTGGCGGTCAGGCCGACACCGAGCTCGATCCGGTGTGGCAGCACCACGGTGCCCTGGTCGCCCACGGTCAGCGCGGCGACGTCCGCCTCCGTGAGCGTGACCTCGTCGGCTCCCGTCCTGGCGGCCTCCTGGATGAGGGCCAGGAGGGCGGCGTCTCGCTCGGTGAGCGTGCGCCAGGTGGGCCGGGCGCGGGGTGCGCCGAGGTAGCCGCCGGGGAAGCCGAGCCCGGAGTCGGCCACCAACTCCTTCACCGGGACCAGGGCGCCAGGGCCGTAGCGGGTGAGGAACCGCGCGTGGTAGTCCATCCATGCCGTGCGGCCGAAAGGCTCCGTGGACAGGCGCAGCAGGACGGTGGCGGCTCGGGCGGCCTCCTGCAGCACGACCTCGGGGACGGCGATCCGGACGTCGAGGGTCACATCGGTGACCAGCCCGGCGCCCGGGGCGAGCGCAGCCATCTCCACGCGGGTCGCGGTGCGGAGCGCGGTGGCCCGCTCTGGGGCGGTGGTGTTGTGGCGCGTCAGCAGGTCGCGGATGCGTTCGAGGTGGCGTAGCAGCCGTGCGACGTCGGCCAGGTCGCCGCCGCCCGCGTCGTGCAGGACGTCGATCAGGTGTTGAAGCGGGTCGGCGGCCGTCATCGGCGGACGCAGGTTGGTGATCAGAATGCGCTGGTCCACCAGCGTGTGCAGTAGGGCGAGGATCTTCCCCGGCGAGGTGTCGGGGAAGCGCGCGGTCAGCTCGGCGGCGAGCTGGTCGAACCGGATCGGTGTCGCGGCTGCGGCGAGCGCGATCCGCACGGGCCGGGTCAGACGCACGGACACCTCGCGCATCGGGCCGGGGAGCCGGGCGTCGCCCTGTGCCCGGCTGGCCACGATGAAGCGGCCGTCGCGGGCGATCCCGAAGCTGTCAGCGATCACCGTCAGGCGTGGCCGCAGGCCCTGATGCCGCTCGATCTGATCGGTCAGGTGGGTGACCCAATCAGCGTTCACCCGCGCGAACGCGTGGTGCTGGGTGCCGATGTCGGCTCTGGCGGGCCCGATGGCGGCGGTGGCGACTCCGGCGAACAGCCCGAACGGGGTCGGGCGGCGCTGCCAGCGCAGCAGGTAGGAGATGGTGGACATGACGGCTCGGCGCACGTCGCTGCTGGGCGGCGCGGCAGCGATGAGCAGGCCGTCGACGCAGGCACCGAGATCGGGACTGGCCATCTGCAGGGCCTCGCGCACCTCGCCGCGAGTCCACACCTTCGCCAGCCATGTCCGGCCTGCCTGCTGGACGGCGGCGGGGTCGCGCAGGTTGAGGTGGGTGGGCAATTCGAGGTTGCCCGGGTCGGTGCTCGCTCGCACCATCACCAAGCCGGTGTGCCGGTAACGCGGGGGGACGCTCATTGTGATCCCTCTGCTGGGTCGGTGGTGAGCCGCGCGGTCGGCGCCCACACGGGATCGTGGGCGCCGGCGGCAGAGAGTGGTTCAGGAAGGGTCGTTGGAGCTGGTGGTGCACGCGCTGGTGCTGCACGAGGTGCCGCACCCGTCGCTGGTGTCGCACATCATGATCACCAGCGGCGTTGCCGCTTCCACGACGCGCATGTCCAGCTCGAACTCCTCGTCGGCCACGAGGTCTGCGGGGTTCAGGACGTCGGTGGCGTCGAGGGTCAGCGTTGGAGCCATCGGTTCACACTCCTCACATCGGGTTGGGCGTGGGGCATCCTGGCCCGTCTGACCTGCCGATCAGCCGGTGGGCCAGGAGATCGTGACAAGACCGTGGGTCTTGTGGAGGGCCGCCGTACCCTCGGGCAGGTCGGCGGGGGTGTAGCCGGTGGGCCAGTAGGCGAACGTGGGCTCCGGCCGGTTCCTGGCTTGCTCGTCCCACGCCCGGATCTGTTCGACCATCGCGGTTGCCGCCTCCTGGCCGTGCGGCCCGTAGGCGCGGGCGCCGAACTCCGCGCCTGCGCCTTCCAGTGCGGGCCGCACCGACAGGTAGGCGAAGGAGTCGCCGCGCACGCCGGCGAACGGGAACCACGACTTGCGCTCCTGGGCCAACTCGGTCCCCTCGTCGACCGCCAGCCGGCAGAAGCCGGGCAGGAAGCTCGCGAACCACAGGTGAAGGTCGGCGAACGACACGCCGTGCTTGATCGTGACGCCGGACCACACCTCGCTGCGCTCGCTGGCCAAGACGCCGTCCAACAGTGCGGGATCGTCTGGCGCCCCGTCGTCGAACCGGAGCGCGACCGCGTGGCCGTTCGCGTCGGGCAGCCGGAACTCCCGGTCGATGTGC
Organism: Nonomuraea sp. NPDC050680; assembly: GCF_040654555.1. Classification (NCBI taxonomy): domain Bacteria; kingdom Bacillati; phylum Actinomycetota; class Actinomycetes; order Streptosporangiales; family Streptosporangiaceae; genus Nonomuraea; species Nonomuraea sp. NPDC050680. Next base: position 862,613 of record NZ_JBFAIF010000001.1, read on the forward strand.
CGACCGGCTCCCTGCATCGGCACGAAGCCGCACACCACGGCGGACGTACTGGCCAGGTGATCGTTCGTGCGGCGGAATGCGATGGAGCGGCTGACGCCGTTCATCCGCATCGGCACCACGAGCGTGCCGTCAGGGGCCAACTGGCGCAGCCAGGCCGGAGACAGGTCCCACGCGCCGACCGTCACAATGGTCGCGTCGAACTGCTCGAACGTGGGGATCTCGTGCTCAGCGTCGACCGCCATCACGCTGACCCGGTCCGCGTACCCGTTGGCGTCCAGGAGCTCGGCGGCGCGCTCGGCCACCGCCTCATCAATATCGACGCTGACCACGTGCCCGTCCGCTCCGACGATTTCGGCGATCATCGCGGCGTTTACACCACCGCTGCCGATTTCCAGCACGGTCATGCCCGGCTCCAGTTCGGCCTGCTCGATCATCGCCACCTGGATGTACGCCGCGCTGACGGAGGAGATGGCGATGCCGTGCTCATCCCTCTTGGTCACCACCGCGCTATCGACGTGGTAGGTAACGTCCAGCGGGGTGTCGGCCGGCACGAACGCGTGCCGTGACACCGTGCGGAACGCCGCTTCGACCGGGGCTGATTTGATGTACCCCGCCGTCTTGAGTTCGTCGGCGAGCTTGTCCCTCAGTTCAGCGGCCCGAGCCTCGTCGATGTTCATGTCACTCACCGGTGATCTCCTTGTTGTTCGTCTTCTGGTCGGGCGGGGGCTTCACGGAGGGGTCGGTGGGGCGGGGTTCACGCTGGCCGGGGCCGGTAATCGCTGTCCACTGGACACGCCGGGCGCTGGGATGCGCCGTCCCCTGGGGGCAAGGCTGCCGTCCAGCGCGTCTCGGTCGACCACGCACCCACGCGGATGACGGCCTGCGTGAGCAGCAGAACGGGACGCTGCCCGCGACAGTCCTCGCGCCGCCGAACACCAGCAGCAGCACCAGTCCCGCAACGATGAACGGCCGCACGAGCCCGGGACGGAGGGTGGCGTCGGCTGGTAGGTCGGGCGCCCAGGGGTCTCCGTAAACGAGCAAGACAAGGTCCATGTGGATCCTCCGGGATCCCCCCGATCACGCGGCTGCGATGGGGCGGCCGTGGAACGGCGGCGGGGGGACGCCATTCCACGGCCTTTCGTCGCCCCGACCGGGCTCGCCGAGGCGGAACCGCCGTGGGTCGGATCAGGGCGATGGTCGTCGGCCCTCAGCGGGAAGGAACGTCGCGGGCTCGTCATGACGCATCCACCGCACCGGCGCCGTCGAGGAGAGCGTCGTACTCCGGTACTTCTCCCCGGCGCCGATGCTCTCCACGATGCTCCTCCACGAGAGCCACGTAAACCGTGACCGCGGCTTGGTGAACGCCACGTCCGATCTCCTCGTAGCCGTCAGCGGCCTGGCGCAGCACCACGTATTGGCCGCCCTCCGACGCAAGCTCGTACAGGCCGCAGCAAGACATGACTCTGGACCGCAGGACGCTGCCATTCGGGGCGTAGGGCTGCCACTCGGCGGGCCGGGCCGCGTCGGGTTTACCCCGGCGCGATGGGCGGGCTCGTGGTGTCATCTGCTGTCTCCGCGCTCGATCTGGCCTGGGACGGTGCCGATCGAGCGGTAACCGGCGGCGCAGTCTCGTAGCCGGCCGGGACGGGCGCATGGTGCGGGATACCGATGCGGAGCATGGCGAGCATGATGGAGTCCATCGGCGTCGACCTTTGGTGCAGTAGGACGTTGTCCGCCCTGTGAGTAGGGGCGAGGAAGACGGCGGGCGCAGGGCTGCGATGCCCGTCTTTCTCGCCCCGGCCGTCCTGCTGGCGGACTGCCAGGCTCGCGCAGGGATGGGGACGGCACTGAGGTGGTTCTCACCGCCCGCAACTGGATGGGGCCGAGTCTTGGCCGGTGAGCTGAGGCGGCGCGGGTCAGTCTGACGGCGCTTGGATTCGGGACCTGGCCCGCGCCGGAGTGCGCAGCCGTCCAATGAGGTAGCCCTCTCCGCCTGCCGGACCGCGCTGAGACGTGGCGTTGGATTCCCGTCTGCGCACGGGATCGCCTGCCTGGCTGTCACGTCTCGCTTGTTCACCCGAACACCTCCTGGAGGAAGCCGGAGGGTAGGTGGACGACCTTGGGCGGGTGCGCCGGGATGGCTTCGACCATCGCCTCCAGCAACACCTGGTCGACGTTGATGACGTTGCGCCGCAGCTCGCGGAGGCTGCGACCCTCTACCGGGGTGTTGACGTCCATCGCGTAGGCGGGGAACGCGCGGAACCGGCGGCCCCAGGGCTCCCACATCACCTGCCAGCGGCCGCCCCACGACTCCTGCGACTGCGCGGCCAGGACCCGGGCCTTCTCGTCGCTCAGCTCCTCGGTGGTCTTGTCCACCGTCATGCCACGGGCACGACGCTGAAGGTCGGCTACCTGCCTCCTCGCTACCGCATCGGCAGCGGCCTCGGCCTCACTGGCCCGCATGGGTTCCTCCTCGAGAGCAGGGACGATGTGATGGCGCAGGCCGGGCGATAGGCGACCGACCCCGGCCTGCGCCGGAAAAGCGCGGTGCGACGGGGACGACTACACCGGGCCGCCCGCGCTCGGCGTGGCAGCACAGCGTGCCGCACGCCTGTCTTTGTGACTGGTGGCTGCTATGCCCGGCTCAGCCGCTCTGCGGGGTGTCCGCCAGGTCGATGAGGAAATGCGGCACGTCCGGGTCGGGACGCCGTGACATCTCCTCAGCGCGGTCGATGGTCCGGATGACGCCCGGGTTATGAATGTCCCAGTTGGCGGAGGAGGCGGCCGTACGGAGAGCTCCACGCACGAACAGCAGCCGCGCCCCGATCGCGTTGAGCTGTTCTCGCCGCCGAACGGCGATGTGCTTCCCGCCCAGGTGGTGCGCAGTGGGTAGGACCACCCCGTAGACGTTGGACAGGAGAAGGACATCCAGCAGCCCGGCGAATGCCGGGGCGTGCGCCGATTCGGTACCTCGATCGGTGAAGATGCCGCAGAGCTGCAATTCGTGCTGCTCGCAGTATTGGGCAAGGGCCACCGTCAGCGCTGCTTGCCGCTCGGTTGTCGAGCGATGCAGCCGCAGGTACCCGTAGACGATCGGGCCGTCCACTTCGTGTTGTTCGGTGAGTATCCACAAGATAGCCGTCCTTACCGTGGTCGGGGCTGATGGCCCGCACTTCGAGCATGACCAGCTCCGGCCCGGCTGGATACGACCCGCTGTCGCACTTCCGTTGCACTTCCGTAGGTCCTCAGTACCGCTGCGTGCTTCCATGGCCGTGGAAGGGAGCAGCGACGTGACGACCGTGCATGAGTGGACCGGGCTCGAAGCGCATGCACTTCGTCTTGCCTTGCGGATGAGCGTGCGGGCGTTCGCCCAGCACCTCGGCGTGGCTCCCCGCACCGTGGCGAAGTGGGACCACCTCGGCCCCGCCACTCGGCCACGCCCCGACACCCAGGCCATCCTGGACACCGCACTCGCTCGCGGGAACTCGGCGACCCACCTGCGGTTCGAGACCCTACTCCTGGAACTCGGCCAGGACGTGGACCAAGGGCTGCGAGTCACACGCGTGGGACCACGGGCCTGGGACTACGAGACATGGACCGACGACCTTGACCGGGCCGTGGTCGCCCTTAGCCGCCAAAGCTTCAGCTACGCCGCCGACCTGCTGAACCGATGGCTCACCCGCTACGACCCACACGTCCTGGACGACAAGGGCCTGTACCTGTTCGCACGATCCACGACACTGCTCGGCGACCTCCAACGCGACCAAGGCGCAGTCGCCGGCCCCCTGTCCGCCCGCCGCTCCTACCTCAACGCTCGCTCGATCTACAGCCAGATCGACATCCCCCGCCGCATCGCCCAGCTAGACCTTTCGCTGGCGGTGGTCGCCGAGATGTCGGGCCGGTTGGACGAGGCAGCCCGGGAGTATGAGGCACTGGCGGTGGATGACCGCCTCTCACCACGCGACCGGACGCGAGCCCGGCTGTGGGTCGGGACCGCCCTGAGCAAGAACGACAAGAACGACTACGCCGCCCGCCTGATGACGACCGCCATCCGCGAGTTCGAGAGCCTCGGTGAACCCGAGGACTGGTCCGTCGCGCACCAGAAACTCGCCCTGGCTCACCGCGGCACCGGCAACCTCTCGGAGGCGCTACGGCTGATCGACCTCGCCCGCGCCACCGCCGTGACCGATGCGCCCATGCAGCGGGTCCGATTGGAGACGGCTTACGGGCACATCCTGCTTTCCGACCGGGCCACCGTGGATGATGGGCTGATGATCCTCGACCGCGCCGCACGCGAGGCTGCGCAGCACGGGCTCGCGCACCAACTGCGCAGCATCGAGGGCATCCAGCGGACCATGCAGGGGGAGAGCCGTCTCCTTCTGCCACGGCGATCAGGGAGCAGCCGAGTGAGCGTCAAGCAGCAGGTCATCACCGACGAGCAGTGGGGGCACGCCCGCGCGATCTGGGACTACCACCAGATGCATCACGATCTGCGCCGGTGCGATGTGGCCATCGGCCTAGGCAGCCATGATCTCGGGGTCGCGCGTGCGGCGGCTGAGCTGTATCACGCCGGGCGGTTCCCGCTGCTCGTCTTCTCGGGCGCCACCAGCCCCACCACCGCGGCTCGCTTCCCCCGGGGCGAGGCCGTCCACTACCGCGAGCACGCGCTGGAACTCGGCGTGCCCGACGAGGCGATCCTGCTGGAGCCGAACGCGACCAACACCGGCCAGAACATCGGCCTGTCCCGCCAGGTACTGGCCGACGCGGGTCTCCAGCCTGGTTCGGTGCTCCTGATCTCCAAGCCGTACATGGAGCGCCGGGCGTACGCCACGGCGCGGAAGATGTGGCCCGAGGTGGAGGTGGTGTGCGCCTCCGAGCCGCTTGAGCTGGACAACTACGTCAGCTCGATCGGCGATCCGAAGTTGGTCATCGACATGCTCGTCGGCGACCTCCAGCGCGTGATCGAGTACCCCAAGCTCGGCTACGCCATCGAGCAACCCGTCCCAGGAGAGGTCCATGACGCCTACCAGGCTCTCCTCCGCGCCGGATTCGACAGCAGGCTCCTTATGCCCTGACCTGCCGTACGGCGAGGTGTGTGCCATCCACCAGCCCAACCTCTTCCCACGGCTGACCACCTTGGCGAAGCTGTTCACCGCCGACTACTGGATCGTCCTGGACGACGTGCAGTTCGCCCGCAGGGACTACCAGCACCGCGCACGCCTCGCCTCGCTCGACGGTTCGGGACAGCCGCAGTGGCTGTCGATCGCCGCCCATCTGCCGCATGGCCGCTCCACCACCATCCGCGGAGCGCGCCTGGCCGATCCCGCCCGCTGCCGCCGCCGCGTCGTCCAACTTCTCGCTGACCACTACCGGCACAGCCCTCACTGGCCGCCGTTCAAGCGGCGGCTCGAACCCGTGCTCGCCGCGTTCGCGCGTACGGATCGGCTGGCGGACGTGACGGAGCTGTCCACGCGCCTGCTGCTGGAGGAAGTCGGGTGGCGGGGACGGATCCTGCACAGCAGTGATCTGCTCGCGCGTGGTGAGCGCTCGCAGCGGCTGGCCGACCTGGCCTGGCTGACAGGCGCCGCGACCTATCTGTGCGGGACCGGAGGTATGCGATACCTGGCGCCAGCCGCTTTTCGGGTCCACTCGATCGAGGTTCTTCCGTTCCAGACCCCCGGATCGGGCATATGGGCAGCCGCCCGGGAAGTGAGCGCCGTACATGCCTTGATGCTGGTCGGATCATGTGCACTGCGGCGAGAGCTGGAGGGTCTGCGCGGACGGGTTTTGGAAAGCGATCCCCGGCCTGGCTGCTAGCCCGAGTACGCGACCTCATCGCTTCCGATATCAGCTCGCATACTGCGCTGGGCCCACCGCCGCCAGGGCAAGATCCTGTTTTACCGCACCGCAGGTGTGCGCCTCCCTTGGGCGATCTCAGCGTCCTACCCCCGCACATCGGGTTGTCGACCGCCCGAATGTGCCTGTGGACCACTGGCGACTTCTCCGACCAGCGCCCATGGCGGGCGATGGCTGACACCGAGGTCAGCGGAACGGCGGCCCAGCGGTCAGCAGCTGACATCGGATCGGGGTCCGCCCGTTCAGTGTGGCGGGCGAGGGCGCAGGATGCCGAGTCAGGGTCTTAACGTCGCCTCGATCACAGGGCAAGGCGGTCGGGCGAATTAGGCAGACCGCCTCCGGTTCGTGAAAGCGGAGCTTATCTTTCTGCCATGGATTCCCAAGAGCCATCGGGCGGCCAAGCCGATCAGCCGAGCCCTGCCTCCAGCTCGACGGCCAGTTCGCGTGGCTTCTGGCATGACAGAGGCCGAATACTCCGCGCCATCGCCTTCTTCACCCCTCCGATGGCTGCGGTTCTTCTGCTCAACCACGTAGTAAGGCAATGGGTTTTCGGAAACCTATGGGTGCTTGGCTTACCATTCATTGGCACGTTGGTCGCCCAGTTCTACAGGCGAGAGCTTCGGTGGGAACAGAGAGCAGACGCAGGCGAGGTGTTACGGGACGCTGAGGCTGCGCTTGCAGAATCAGAAGATCCTCTAGCACTACCAGCTTTGTGGGACGTGACCCACAAGCGACTCGACTACTACCACCAGATCGCGACAAGCCAAGCCCGCCGAAGCTTCTGGATGGCGCAGGTGGCCATGGCCGCCGGATTCATTGAACTCGGGGTGTTGGGCTACTTTGCCCTAAACGCGTCCACCCTGTCCGCGACCGTCGTGACGGGGGTGCTCGGCACTGCCTCAGCCGCCTTCGGCGCCTACATCAGCCGGACCTTCATTCGCTCCCAAGAATCCTCAGCTCTGCACCTGCGGGCCTACTTCAACCAGCCGTTGGAATTCTCCCGATATCTCGCAGCCGAGAGATTCCTCAACGCCGTGGGCGTTCTCCCTGAGGCCCAGAGAGCCACCGTCGTGGCAGATCTCCTGCATTCCATGACGACTCAGACGCGCGACGCGCAAGGAGAAACTACCAACACTGCTGAGGAGGAGTCGGCACGGGAGAATCGAGATTCGACGAACGTCCGCTAACTGCCAGGAGAGATGATCCAACGCAGGCGGCACCGGCAGTGGGCGGTCTCCACGGTCCGGGTAAGCCGCCGGCCAGCAGTGCGCTCCCGGCCAGGACGCCCCCGGCCTTCAGCAGGTCTCGCCGATCCATAGGGTGCCCCTCATCGTGAATAGATCGGAGGTGTTAGGCACCATGACGGTATTTTCGGCGTGGCGTGCGGTCAAGGCTCGGTAAAGGTCCGAGTTTCTGGCTTCTGCAACCGCTTGCCGAACTACTGAAGCGTGTTCATGGTCGGCCAGGGACGCGGGCTTGGGTGCCCGCGTCCCTGGCCGCTGTTTCCTCAGCGGGCACATCGGCCGGGGTGCCCGTGCTGTTTCCTCGGCCTCAGCGGGCGCAGGTCGTCAGGCCGGGGCGCCAGCGGCAGGCGATGGCGGCGAACCCGCCCTCCGCCTTGACCTCCACCGGCAGCGTGCCGCCGTTCACCACGTGCGCCTCACGGACCAGCCCGTCGGCGCCGTCCCCGGTCACCTCAACCAGCCACCGACCCCGCAGGAAGCCCGTCGGCACCTGCAGCGTCCGGGCCGCCCCGGAGACTCCGGCGCCGATGAACCAGCGGTCGCCGCTGCGCCGGGCCATCACCGTGTGGTCGGCCGGCTTCCCGGACAGCAGTCGCGTCTCGTCCCACACCGTGGACACCTGGCCGAGGAAGCGCTCAGCCTCTGGCCGTGCCTGGTAGGCCTCAAGCGACCCGGCCAGGTTCTCCAGCCCCGACTCGAACACCACCGACAGCGCCAGCTCGTGCGCGTCGGAGGTGGGCCGGCCGGGGCGCTGGAAGGCCATCGGCGTGTAGTCCATCGAGCCGATCTCGTTCCTGGTGTACGGCAGGGCCGCCAGGTGGCTGGTGGTCAGGTTCGACGACTTCTCCGCGCCGTGCACTCCTTCCATGCTCATCACCTGGGGCCAGGTGCGGTTGATCCCCTTGGGCACGGTCGAGCCGTGGAAGTTGACCATGAGCTGGTTGTCGGCCAGGTCGCGCAGCGTCCCGTCGTACCACTGCAGCCGCTCCTGCGCCTCGGAGTCGATGAAGTCCAGCTTGACACCCTTGACACCCCATTGGTGCAGCAGTCCGAAGCGCTGGACGCGCTTGTCGTGGGTGTCGAAGTCGGAGAATCGCAGCCAGGTCATGATGCCGACTCCGCGCGCCTTGCCGTACTCGACGAGCTCGGGGATCCAGGTGAACTCGGCCGTCCGATCCGTCCAGGCCCGCTCGCCGGTGACCGGATCGTCGTACCAGCCGGCGTCCACCAGCACGTACGGCCAGCGGTGCCGCGCGGCGTAGTCGACGAACTCCTTCTGACGCTCAAGGCTCTGCTGCACGCTCCGGCCGCCGGCCAGCCAGCTCCACAGCACCTTGCCCGGCTTGATCCACGAGGTGTCGGCGACCTGGGATCCGGGGGCGAGGTCGTCGACGAGGGTGGACTCGGTGACGGTCGCGAGGTCGCCGGTCACCATGACCCGCCAGGGCGTGGTCAGGCCGTGGTCGTAGGGGACCCGCGCGTCCCAGAGGGCGATCTTGTAGGTGTCCTGGTCGCGGACCAGGCGAGGACCGGTGTAGGAGCCGTTCAGCGCCGACTCGGCCAGCAGGAGGTGGTTGCGGCCGATCCCGAACAGGGCGGGCATCTGGTACTCGGCCGGGGGGACGTCGGCGTACTGGATGAACGGGTTCTCGTAGTCGCGGCGATATCCGGCCAGCCAGGCGGTGGACCCGGCGGGGACGGCGAACGCCGATGCCTCGCTGAGGACGGCGCCCGCGCCGGGCAGCTCGTAGCGGTAGGCGACGCCGTCGCGGGCGGCCCTGACGACCAGGTCGAGCTTGGCATCTGCGCGGCTGAAGCGGAAGCGGGTCTCGTTCATCACGGACAGGCGGTTGAGGCGCTTGCCGGCCGTGGTGGTGTACTTCTCGACGACCACGCGGCCGGAGCGGCCGGTCAGGCTCAGGCCGGTGGTGAGGTCGGCCTGTTCCGTGGTGAGGCCGACCGGGCTGGGTTCAAGTACGGTCGCGCCGTCCCGCGACACGGCCACGGACGGGCGGCCCTGCGGGTCGAGGTGGACGGTGGCGACGGGCCCACCTGTGGGGGCCTTGACGGTCCAGGTGTCGGTAGGGGCGGTGGCGGCGGGAACGGTGAGCAATCCGGCGAGCAGTGTGCCGGTGATGACCCAGTGCAACTGGTGCCTCCCGAGAGGGCTGGGGTGTGCAACCGATTGTACTGGTAATTAACTTCCTCAAGAATTGAATTGTCCAGCGGTGGCGTCGTGGTGCCTTTGAGGGCTGTGGGTCAGCACATGGTCCATGAGGTCGACTTGGAGCGCTGGGTCGGCGAGGTGAGCTGGAAGACGACCGTGTGCTTCGAACCGAGCTCGGGGGTGATCTGCTTCTTCGAGCCGAAATAGTCGCTTCGGCCGTAGGACGGGATCCGCCTGGAGCCGCTCTCGATCACCTGGCCGTCGACGAGCCACTGGTAGGAGAACGCGGCTCCCATCTCGGAGGAGTCGATGCCGACGCCGAAGCCCAACGAGCCCCTGTAGCAGGTGACGCCCGCGTCGTTGATCTTCGACGAGCCGGCGACCCGCACGTAGGCGAGGCTGAAGGAGGCGGCCTTGGTCCTCTTGCTCGCGGTCGGCGACGGTCGCGTTGTCGCCGGTTTCTTCGTCGCCGTGCTCGTGGGCGTGTTCCTGGGCGTGCTCTTAGGGGTGCTCTTGGGGGTGGGGCGGACGGGCGTGCGCTCCTGCGACGGCTCGGGGGTGCGGCGCGAGTGCGTGGGCTTGGGAGTGATCGGTGAGGTCTGCGGTTTCTTGGGCGCTGCGGTCTTTTTGTGCTTGGACGTAGTGGCGGAGGGGGATGCCTCGCTGGAGTTCGCGGCCAGAGCCGAGAGGGCTTGGCCTCCGTTCAGCGGGCCTTTCCAGATGATGACGCCGGCCGCCAAGCACACGGCAACCGCTCCGGAGACGCCCGCGACCAGCGGAAAGCGACGGCGTGGACGCTGACCGCCACCGGCCGGAGCGTGCCCCAGGCTGGGAGGGGCGTACCCGGAGCCGGGAGGGGTGGACTGAGCCGCTGGCGGCATGTGCTGGTTTCTGCCGCTGTTGGTCCCGCCGAGCAGGCGCAGCAGGACGTCCTGCATCCGTGGGCGGGCGGCCGGGTCCTTGGCCAGGCAGGTGTACACGACCGAGCGCAGCGGCTCAGGCAGGTCGCCCAGGAACGGCTCCTGGCTCAGGATGCGGTTGATGACCGCGGGCAGCGAATCCTCGCCGAACGGCGGCGTGCCCGTCGCCGCGTACACCATGACCGAAGCCCAGGCGAAGACGTCCGCCGCCGGGCCGACGTACGCGCCGGCGAGCTGCTCGGGGGCCATGTACGCGGGCGTCCCGACGACGCTGCTGGTGACGGTGACGGCGGAGTCGGCGACGCGGGCGAGGCCGAAGTCGACGACGCGCGGTCCGTCCCGGCCGAGCAGCACGTTGGCGGGCTTGAAGTCGCGGTGCACGATGCCCGCCTGGTGGATGGCGGTCAGCGCTGTGGCGGTGCTGACCGCCAGGCGCTGCAGGTCGCCGCCGCCATGGCGGCCCGCCTGCCGCAGGGAGGGGCCTTCGACGTACTCGCTGACGATGTACGGACGTCCGCCCATCGACGCGTCGAGCACCTGGGCGATGCAGAACGGCTCCACGCGCCGGGCCGCGGCGATCTCCTTGGCGAAGCGGTCGTCGCCGCCGACGGACTGCCGCAGCACCTTGACGGCCACCGGCCGCCCGTCCGGGGCCTGACCGAGGTAGACGATGCCCTGGCCGCCCTCGCCGAGACGCCCGACGATCCGGTAGGCCGCGATCGCCTCGGGGTCGCCGGGGCGCAGCGGTTCGGCATTCGGCATGAGTGGGGTGACTCCTGTGACGGCCGGAACGGACCCAACGCACCTTAACGGGATAGATCCCGATTTTCAGGTACGTTACGCGATCTCCACCGCGGGCGTCGTTGTAGTCAGTCAGAGGCGGTAGACCCGAGTTGCCGTCGCGGCGAACACGTCCCGGATCTCCTCAGCCGATCGGCCCGAGAGCACGTCCTGCCACGTAGAAAGCAGGGTGGGCAGGTCGGTCCAGAGCTTCTCGATCGGGAAGTTGCTGCCCCACATACAGCGACCGGAGCCGAACAGCTCCAGGCACGTGCCCGCCACCCGCTCGATCAACGACCGGTCCACGCGGTGCACGAAGGTGCCCTGGCCGGTGAGCTTCACCACGACGTTCGGCCGCTCGCCCAGCAAGCTCAGGCCACGGGTCCACTCCGCGACGGCCGGCGGCTCGGCCCCGACCAGCATTCCGGCGTGGACCAGCACGAACGTCACGTCCGGGAAGTCGGACACGAGAGCCGCGGCGTCCGCCATCTGGGCGGGGAACACCTGCAGCTCGAACAGCCAGCCCAGGTCGGCGAGCGCGCCGATGTTGCGCCGGAAGACCGGGTCCCTCATGCGGTCGGGGGCGGCGGCGAAGCGGAACTCCGGTCGTTCGTGCCAGTGCAGTTGCAGCCGGGTGCCGCGGACGAGCGGGGTCACGGCGGCCTGCCGGCGCAGGACGTCGGCCGCGCCCTCGTCGAACAGGTCGGCCGAACCCACCACCGCGGTGGGCCAGCCGGTCTCGGCGTGTACGTCGCGCAGCCACCGCACCTCGTCCACGGAGCGGTCGAGCGGCCAGTTGGCCTGCACGTAGACCGCCGAGGTGATGCCGCAGGCGGTGGCCTCCCCGGCGTACTCGGAAGCGGGGTAGTCGCGGCGGATCGGCTCATACGGGCCGAAGATGCGCGGGATCATCTCCCCCTGGAGCCAGGGCAGGTCGGCGGCCCGCCAGATGTGGTGGTGCGCGTCCACGATTCCGTCCAAATCTGATCCGTCCAAATCTAATCCGTCCAAAACTCGGCTCCCAGGGGTCGCGGGGTGGACCAGCGCCGCGCCGCGGTGTGGCGGGGGCCGGACAGGACGGCGGGGAGGCGGCGTACCTCCTCCAAAGCGGTGGGCAGATCGCCTACCCCGCCGAGGTGGTCCAGGCTCGGGAGCTGGGCGGCCATGGCGCGTGTGGCGGGGCGATAGGTCGGCGAGCAGGCCAGCGGGGACCACCAGACGAGCCGGTGGCCGAGCCGCGACAGACGGGCGGTGGCGCGCACCATGGGGGTGCAGTCGCCGCGTTCGAGCCCGTCGGACAGCACGATCACGAGCGCGCCGCGGGCCAGGGCCGCGAAGCGCGGGTTGCCCAGGAACCGCGCCAGCGCCGCGCCGATCGCCGTGCCGCCGTCCGCGTCCGTGACCAGCCCCGACACGGCCCGCAGCGCCTGGTCGGCGTGCGGATGCGACAGCGCGGCGGTGATCCGGGTGAGCCGGGTGCCGAAGGTGAACACCTCGGTACGGGCCGGGGCCGCGCGCAGCGCGGTGTGCGCGACGCGGAGCAGGTCCGGGGTGTGCAGCCGCAGCGAGCCGGAGACGTCGACCAGGATCAGCAGGCGGCGCGGACGCGGCGGGCGGCCGAGGCGGCGCAGCTCGATGATCTCCCCGTCGTGGCGATGGGCGCGCCGCCACGCGTGCCGCACGTCCAGCCGGTCCCCCGACCGGGCCGGGCGGCGCCGCCGTGACGGCGTGGCGGGCAGTACGGCGGGCCAGGCGGCTTCGAGTGTGCGCATGAGCGCGTGCCGCCCCTCGCCGGTCCGGCCGAACTCGCGGGTGCCGTAGGTGCTCAGAGTGCTGGCCTCGATGCCGTCGCCCGGCCGTACCTCACGCGGCGGGTCTTCCTCGCCGGGTCCGCCGGGGGACGGCGCGCCGCCGTCGTCGCCTTCGGGCGGTGGGTCGGCGAGCGCGGGGCCGCCCTGCCGGAACCAGGCGTCGAAGACCCGGTCGAAGGCGGGCAGGTCGCCCACGTCCTGGAGCAGGGTGATCCGGGCGTACCAGTACAGCGTGGTCAGGTCGGGCGGGGGGGACTCGGCGATCGCCCGCAGCAGGTCCGCGCGCTTGGTCGGCGCGGCGGGCACGCCCACGCCGCGCAGCGCGGTCAGGAACCCCCACAGATGGTCCGCGGCGAGCACGGCGGCGGCGTCTCGCTGCCGGAGGGTTCCGCCACCGGCGGCCACCGGGTCAGGCATCGTCGAACACCTCCTCCGCGTGCCCGAGGAGCAGCCGGGTGTCCTCCTCGTCCTTGATCAGCAGGCCGAGCGCCCGGCGCAGCGCCACGGGCCACGGGCTACCGCCCTCGGCCAGCGCCAGCGCGCCGCGCGCCCACTCCACCGACTCGGCGATGCCGGGCCGCTTGAGCAGCGGCAGCCGGCGTACGCGCTGCACCGCCCGTACGAGCCCCTCCGCCGCCCGCTCCTCAAGCCCGGGAACGGCCGCGCGCAGAATCGCCCGCTCGCGGTCCGGCTCGGGGAAGGCGATCCAGTGGTAGAGACAGCGCCGCTTGAGCGCGTCGTGCAGCTCGCGCGTGCGGTTGGAGGTCAGCACCACGATCGGCGGCGTACGCGCCCTTACCGTGCCCAGCTCCGGGATCGTGATCTGGAAGTCGCCCAGGAACTCCAGCAGGAACGCCTCGAACTCGCTGTCGGCCCGGTCGATCTCGTCGATCAGCAGCACCGCCCCCCGTTCGGCCTGTACGGCGCGCAGCAGCGGCCGGCGCAGCAGGAACTCCTCGCGATACAGGTCACCGACGTCCTGGCCACGGCTCTCGGCCACCCGGACCTGGAGGAGTTGCTTGGGATAGTCCCACTCGTACAGCGCCTGGCCGGAGTCCAGCCCCTCGAAGCACTGCAGGCGGATCAGGTCCAGGCCGGTGACGCGCGAGAGCACCGCGGCCACCTCGGTCTTGCCGACGCCCGGCTCGCCCTCCAGCAGGAGCGGCCGGCCCAGCCGCAACGCCAGGTGGATGGCCGTGCACAGCCCATCGTCGGCGAAGTAGCCCGCCCCCTCCAGCGCGGCGGCCAGCTCGCGCTCGCGCCAGAGCCCGGCGGCGGCGGTCACAGCTGGGCGTGCTCGGTGGTCAGCAGGTGGACGCGCTGGGAGGTGTGCGCGGCGGCGTCGGCCGCGGCGGCCTTGCCGTCCTCGGAGCCGAACGCGGTGGCGCGGGCGTCCTCGTCGTCGAAGTACAGCTCGTTCACCGAGTCGTAGGCCCCGCCGTCGCCGGTGGTGACGCTGACCGTGTACTTGCGCAGGCCGGGCAGTCTTTTGGCGAACTCGACGTGGTCCTCCACCACCCACTTGGCGAACTCCTCGTGAGACAGGCCCTCGGCCCGCTTGAGCAGGGAGACTACTTTCAGCATGATTCCTCCACTTTCAGGCGCAGGGCGTCGAGCCCGCGCAGGACGCGTTCGGGGGTGAACGGCATCGACTCCAGGCGCACGCCGCAGGCGTCGAAGATCGCGTTGGCGATGGCCGGGATCGGGGCGTTCGCCGTCATCTCGCCGATCCCCTTCGCGCCGTACGGCCCGTTTCCGGCGGGGCGCTCAAGGAACAGGCTGTGCTGTACGGGAATGTCGGCGGGGCCGGGCATCAGGTACCCGGCGAAGTCGCGCGGGCCGTGCTCGCGCGACGGGTAATAGGGCTCGGTGGTCTCGAACAGGGCATGCGACACGCCCATCCAGGCCCCGCCCTCCACCTGCTGCGTCGCCATGGCCGGGTTGAGCGCCCGGCCGATCTCGTACGCGTTGTACAGCTCCAGCACCTCCACCACCCCGGTCTCGTCGTCGACCTCGACGACGGCGGCCGTGCACGCGTGCGCCTGGCAGGAGTCGGGGTCCATCTCCCCCGTCTCGGGCACCGGCGCGCTCGGCTCCTTGAGATAGATGCCGCGGCCGGAGATCGTCCGCCCGTGCTTGAAGTGCGCGGCCAGCGCCAGGTCCGTGATGTGGATGCGCTTCTCCTCCGCGCCCTTGAGTCTGATGAAGCCGGTGCCGTCGGTCTCCAGGTCGGCGGCGTCCACCTCCAACTCCTCGGCGGCCACCTCCAGCATCACGCCGCGCGCCTCGGCCGCGGCCATGATGACGGCGTTGCCGACGCGGTGGGTGCCGCGGCTGGCGAAGGTACCCATGCAGTGCGGGCCGGTGTCGGTGTCGGCGGTGTCGACGAGCACGTTCCCGATCGGCAGGCCGAGCGTCTCCGCGGCGCACTGGGCGGCGATCGTCTTGATGCCCTGGCCCAGGTCCACCGAGGACAGCGAGATCACGAACGTGCCCGTGGTGGTGGCGTGGATCAGCGCCTGCGAGGGATCGCCACCCAGGTTCATGCCGGTCGGGTAGTTGACCGACGCGTATCCGCGCCCGCGCAGCTTCGCCATCGCTACAGCCCTTCTCGGGTCGTGGAGGACATGCGGCGGTACGCCTCGGGCAGCTCGTGCCCGGCCATCTCCGCCGCCTTCTGGATCACCTCGACCAGGGCCGTACCCTCGGCGACCTTGCGATGGGCCTTGAGATCTCCGTCGCGGTAGGCGTTGAGCAGGCGCAGCCGCAGCGGGTCCAGCTCCAGGGCGCGGGCGATCCGGTCCATCTGCGACTCCAGCGCGAAGTCGGCGATGGTCACGCCGAACCCGCGCATGGCGCTGGACGGCGTGCGGTTGGTGAACACACAGTGGCAGTCGGCCCACACGTTCGGGATCGAGTAGGGGCCGGGCAGGTGCGCGGCGGCCTTGGTGGTGCCGTACGGGGTGTGGCGGGCGTACGCGCCGGCGTCGACGTACAGCGTGACCTTGCGGCCGATGATCCGGCCGTCGGCCATCACCGCGTCCTTGATGTAGATGCGCTCGGCCGCGCGCGGCGAGGAGACCTGCATCTCCTCGGCCCGGTCGTAGACGAACTTGACCGGCCGGTCGGTCGCCATCGCGGCCACGCACGCGACCGGCTCGACCACCACGTCCACCTTGCCGCCGAAGCCGCCGCCGACCGTACCGCCGACGATGCGTAACTTGTTGAACGGCGTCTCCAGGATCAGCGCCGTGTTGTCCAGGGTGAAGAAGCACGCCTGGGTGTCGGAGTGGATGCGCAGCCGCCCATCGGCCTGCGGGACCACGACGCAGCCGGTGGTCTCGGCGGGAGCCTGCTCGATCGGCGCGGACTGGTAGCGCCACTCGAAGACGTGATCGGCCCGCGCGAACGCCGCCTCCACGTCGCCGAACCGGAGCCGCCGGCAGTGGTGGCCCTCGTAGATGAAGTGGTTCTGCCCGTGGTAGTCGTTGACCAGCGGCGCGCCCTCCTTCAACGCCTCCTCGACGTCGAAGACCGGCGGCAGGTCCTCGTAGACGACCCTGATCCTGGCCGCGCCCTCCAGCGCGGCCGCCTCGGTCTCGGCGACCACGGCGCAGATGGGCTCGCCGAGGTAGCGCACCTTGTCCACGGCCAGGATGGGCTCGTCGTCGGGCCCGACGCCGATCAGCTTGAGCGGGGTGTAGAGGTTGTTCGGGATGTCGGTGTGGGTGAGGATCCGCAGGACACCGGGCACGGCCAGGGCCTCGCTCAGGTCCACGTCCCGGATCCTGGCGTGGTGCCGGGCCGAGCGGTGCATCTTCAGGTGGGCGAGCCGCGCCGGGGCCACGTCCTCGAAGAACTCGGTACGCCCGGTGACGTGCCCCCGCGCGTCGGACCGCTGGACCACGGAGCCGATCACGGTGAAGTCGCCACCACCGTCCACCCCCGTGCCCGCGGCGGCCCGCTCGGCGGCGAACGTGCTCGTGTCGATGGGTGCCAGCCGGTAGGTCATCGCGTGACCGCCTCCTCCTCTTGCTGGGGCTGGGCGCGCCGGCGTCTGGCCGCCTCCAGGATGGCGATCACGATGGGCCGGTAGCCGGTGCACCGGCAGACGTTGCCCGATATCGCCTCCACGACGTCCTCCTCGCTCGGATCGGGATCCCGTTCGAGCAGCGCCTCGGCGACCATGATCATTCCGGACGTACAGAAGCCGCACTGGGTGGCGAAGCAGTCGACGAAGGCGCTCTGCACCTCGTCCAGCTCACCACCGGCGGCGACCCCCTCCAGCGTGCGAACCTCGCTGCCGGCCACGGTCTCCACCGCGACCAGGCACGCGACCTCGGGCCGGCCGTCGACCAGGACGGTGCAGGTACCGCAGGCACCCTGCGCGCAGCCACGCTTGGCCGCCGTGAGCCCCAGCGACTCACGCAGGCTCGCGAGCAGCGTGGCCCCCGGCGCGGCGATGAACTCCCGCCGCTCACCGTTGACGACGAGCGAGACGATCTGTGACGGCACGGTCCACCCCTCTTTACTGGTACGGCTGAGGCTCGGGCTCGGGGATGAAGGCGCGGCGCAGGTGCACGGGCAGGACCCGCGTCCGGTACCACGCGCTGGCGTAGGCGTCGTCGAAGGGGTCGATGTCGCCACGGGCCGCCTCACCCGCCTCGGTGAGGACCTCGTGGGTCAGCGGGCGCCCCAACAGCAGGCGCTCGGCCGACACGGCGCGCACCGGACGCGGAGCGACACCGCCGAGCGCGATCGTGGCGGCGGTGACTACGCCGTCCGAGGTGACTACGTGGTCCGAGGTGACTACGCCGTCCGAGGTGACCACGCCGTCCGAGGTGACCACGCCGTCCGAGGTGACCACGCCGTCCGAGGTGACCGTGCCATCGGCGGTGCGGGTCACGGAGGCGACGGTCACGATCGCCGCCGAGTTCAGGCGACGGCGCATGGCCTTGTGGTAGTACCAGGTGCCCGGCTCCGGCAGCGTGGCCCGTACCGCCACGACGACCTCGCCCGAGCCGACCCCGGAGCCCAGCACGTCGGCCACCGGCGCGTCGCGCCGCCCGGCCGGCCCGGCGATCTCGCACCTCGCGTCGAGGGCGAGCAGGCACACGGCCAGGTCGCCGTACGGCTGCGCGACGAACAGGTTGCCGCCCACCGTGGCCTGGTTGCGGATGGTCGGAGAGGCGATCGTCCGCAGCGCGGGGCGAAGGAAGGCGAGCCCGGGATGCTCGCCGACGGCGGCGAGGGTGGCCGCCGCCCCGATCGTGGCCACGCCGTCGCGCACCTCGATGCCGTCCAGCCCGGCCCGGCGCAGGCTGACCAGCTCGGTCGCGGGCGCCGCCCCACTGTTCACCAGCGGCATCACGACGGTGCCGCCACCCATGATCCAGCCGCCCCGCCCGGAGCGGGTGACCACCTCCTCGGCGGACTCCGGCACGTGCACCGCCTGGATCACCATGTCGCGGCCCTCCCCTGCGCTCGGCTCGTAATTATCGATAATTGATTATCGAAGCGTGAGGAGTCAAGATGGCTATCGATAATCGGTAGGATCACTCCATGGCTGATGAGCCCTCCAAGCTGCCGCGCCTCACCCTGGCCCGGCAGATCCGCGATTCGCTGGTCGGCAGGATCGTGTCCGGCCAGTTCAGGCCCGGCGAGCGGCTGGTGGAGACCCGGCTCGCGGCGACCTACGGCACCAGCCAGGCGCCCGTGCGCGAGGCGCTGCGCGAGCTTGAGGTGATGCGACTGGTGGAGACCCAGCCGCGCCGCGGCACCTTCGTCCGGCCCTTCGTCCAGGAGACCCTCCGGGAGAGCTACGTCGTACGGGCGGCGCTGGAGGAGACGGCCACCCGGCTCGCCCTGCTGGCCGGAACCATGCCGGTGGAGGAGCTGCGTACGGACGTGGCGGCGATGCGGGCCGCCGCCGAGAGCGGCGACGGCGAGGCGTCGGCGCGCGCCAGCGTGTCCTTCCACCGGCGCATAGTCGAGGCCGCGCACAACGAGCTGCTCAAGCTCTCATGGGAGGGCCTGCAGATCGAGGCGCGCACGTCGGTCACGATGGTCGCCACCGAGGTCGACCTGCACGACATCGTCCGCGACCACGCCGACCTGCTGGCCACGATCGAGGACGGCGACCTGGAGACCGCGTGCCGGCACGCCCGCGACCACCAGTGGCACTACGCCGACCTCCCGCACGACGCCCACGGCCGCACCCGCGACTCCGCCGCGGGCTGACCATCGACTCGGCGGACCCGGCGCGGATTGGTGATCATGGCGGGCGCGGCGGCCGCTAGGCTACTCCGGCCCCCTACTAAGAGCGCGGAAAGCCCCCCAAATGCGCGTCATGAAGTTCTTCTGGTCGGCAGTGGTGGCGCTGTCGCTGTGGAAACTGCTGGTCGAACCGCTGCTCACTGAAACGGTGATGGTTCGCTGCGGCGGTGACGGGTGGATGGACTGGCCCCAACCCGTTCCGGCGGCCCAGGTGGCCGGTTTCCTCGGTGACTGGGTCGTCTGGCTCCAGCCCGTACTGCTGGCACTGACGGCGTGCTGGGCGATCCGGTCGCGGCCCCGGGGCGTTCCCAACGCGAGCCGGGGCAGCTCTTCGCTCCCCGTCACGCTGGGACTGGCGGTCGCCCTGCTCCCCGCCGTGCTGTCCGAGGTCGAGGACCGGCTGTCTCCCGACCTGCCCTTCGCCTGGCAGGAGTGCCTGTACGCGCAGGCGCCGCCGCCGTCGTTCATGGTGCCGCGCCTGATCTTGGTGTGGCTGCTCTCCCCCGCCACCATGGTCCTTCTGGCCGGGATCGCGGGCGCGGGAATTCGGCCGCGTCTGACCGAGTTGCGCGCCGCCGGGCTGGCGGTGGCAGCCGTCGTACTGGCCGCCTTCCTGCCAGCCGCGCTGATCGGGCTGCCGGTCAACGCCGACGGCACCCCGCGTTACGCGGTGGCCGGCGTGGACCGGCCGTACGTGCTCGACCTGGAGTCCGGTGCGCCGGTGAGCCTGCTGCCCCAGGCGACACGCACCTACTTTCAGTACGATCGCATCGTCCGCGACACCGAACCCGGCCACTATGTAGCGGCGCTCACCAGCCCGTCGGGCCGTTACTCCCGCCTCTACCGGCTGTCCATGAACGGCGAGGGCCGGATCACGGTCGGCGAGCGGCTCACTCCCACCCTCAAGGGCACGGTCAGCGGTCTGGCCGTCTCGGCCGAGGGCCGCATCGCCTACGGGCGTATCACGGGCGAAACCCACTTCGCGGGCACCCTGGAACGCGAATGGCCGGTCAGCGGCGATGGTCTCCAGTGGCTGGACGCCCGGATCCTCGCGCTCCCCGAGCACAGAGTCCCGACCAGCGGCCTGGCCACCCTCGACGTGGGCACGGGCGCGATCGGGGAGGTCGCTGTGCCGGCCGACCCCGAGTTGACCCGTTCGCTCCTGTCCCTGCCCGGCGGGCGGCAACTGCGGGCGTCAGGCAGGCCGGCTCGCACGCTGGTCCTGTATGAGGGGACGCGGCTGGTCAGGGAGGTCCTGGCGGTGGACTGCGGCCACATCCAATCGCTGGCGCTGAACCCGACCGGCCGCTACGTGCTGGTCGGCGTCGACCGGGAGGGCGCGGAGATGGACCAGCCGCCTCTGGCCGGACCGCCTCCGTGCGGCGGCGCCCGCTCGCAACTGCTGCGCCTCGACCTCGAAACCGGTCGCACCCAGGTGGTGCCCGGCGAGCAGGACCCACCCGTCCATGCATGGTGACAAAGGTGAAGCACACGACGGGCCTCGGAGACCGCTGCGGTCGCCGCTCTAGTGGCTGATGTTGTCGTAGGTGAAGGAGACGAACCCGAGGGAGTCAAGGCGCCCCTGGTGCTCCGCCGAGAGCCCGGCCAGGGCCATGGTCGCGCCTGGAGCGGCGGCGACGTGCTCCTGTGAGGTGACGAGGGCGGTGATGCCGGTGGAGTCCCAGAACGTCATCCCGCTCAGGTCCAGGACGAGCCGGAGGGGCTTGGTCGTCGAGATCAGGGACTCGACGGTGGCGATGACGTCGGGAGCCGTCCGCTGGTCGAGGTCGCCCACCAGACTCAGCGTGGTGCGGCCGTTCTGGGAATGGCGGGTCAGCTCGAAGGCCGGGCGGAGCGGGCTGGGCAGCGCGAAATCCACGGTGACGACGGTGCCGCCGGGGCCATGGCTCACGGTGTGGAAATCGCTGAGGAAGCGGGCTATCCACAGCCCGTGCCCGAACTGGTACGGCCATCCAGGAGTCCCCTGCTTCGGGTGAGCGGCGCCGCTGTCGACGACCTCGCAGCGCAGCATGCCGTCCGCGACCGCCAGGCGCACCCATCCGTTTCCGGAGCCGTGCAGGATGACATTGCTGGCCAGCTCGTGTCCGAGGAGGACCAGGTCCGCGCTTCGGCCCTCGGGCAGCCCCGCCTGGATCGCGTGCGCCTCCAGTGTCGCCCGCAGCGCGTAGAGCGAGCCGCGGTCGAAGGGCTGGTCCAGGAGGACGGCCGACTCGACCGGCCCTGCCACATGCCGCTGATCCTCCAGACGCTGCTGATCCTGTACAGCCGGCTGATCCTCCAGGTGCCGCTGACCCTCCAGCTCGCCGGAGGACGACGCCGGACGATCAGGTGGCCGGTTACCCGTCATGAGTGGCCACCAAGCTGAGTCCGGGCAGCGCGGAAGCGCCCAGCAGGGCGAATCGCGGGTGGATGGCAGGGCTGCAGCGCAGTGTCGCTTTGCGAGGCGCGGGCAGGCTGCGGACGGCGTCAATGATCATACGAGCGCTGGACAGGTCGATGAAGGAGAGTTCGGCCATGTTAACGGTTATGTCGTCATCGACCCGAATGGTTTCGCTCAAGGCCAGCCTGAGCGCGTCTTCGGCCGCCCGGTCGAGCTGCCCGGCCAGCCGAATGCCCGGCGGAGCGTACTGCCGGCAGATGCGCAGCAGCGCGTCGTGATGATAAGTGGCCGCGGCGACCGTATGGGTGTGATAGCCCGACACCGAGGCGAGGGTGATCGGGTCGAAGCGTTCGCGGTCATACTGGCACAGGACCGCCGCGCCGCCGCCCGCCAGCGTCGCCGCGATCTCCTCCTCGAAGGCCGGCAACTGCTCGATGCCGCTCACCGGCGTTAAGGCCCAGCTCATGTCGAGCGCCACGCGTAGTCCGGGATAACCCTCGCGCGCGGTGCGTACCATCTGATCGCGCAGCCACCGCGTGGCGTGCTCCGCGGTGAACGCCTGCCCGTCCAGCAGCCCGTCCTTGCAGGTCATGACCATTATTCGCCCAGCCGTCGTTGCCTCCCGCGCGACCACTCCCCGCCGGTCCAGCTCCGCCAGGCTGCGCGCCGGCTCCTCCGCCAGCCAGACGACGCGCTGCCCCTCTGCCAGTCCGTCCCGTACGAAGGCCGTGGTGAGGTCGAGCAACTCCTCATGCTCGCCGAAGGTCAGGCAGGCATGATCGTTGATGGTCAGATCCGTGATCTGCGTTTCAGCGCCGACCGTCACCCATGCCACCTTCCCGATCGCGGCCACCTCCCGGAGCACGCACCGTTGCGGAACTTAGAGTAGTGACCAACAGACCGTAGGGGATTTCGGATGTCGCCCGTAACTCTTTCCGGCCCCACATGCCCGATGAGCGCCCGCATAATCCGTTGGTCGCGGATTCAGGTCCCACCTCGTACCACTCCGACGTGCGGTTTCTCGGCTCAGTCTCCAGCCGAGTCTATGACCCTGTTGTGGTGTGCCGGTCTTTGGCATGCAGAGCACCAGAGGACACGGAGCGGTGGAGGCCCCCGGCCCACAGCGGCCGCGCGCCGCTACACCCCCGCGAGGACGTAGAGCAGAGCGTTCATGCTGGTGCCGCTGACGATGTCGCGCTTGTCGATCAGGCGGCGGATGTCCGTCAGGAGGACCCACTCGATGCGTTCCGCCTCCCATCCTTCGGTGGGCGGCCCGATGTGCTGGGCGCTGTCGGCGCGGAAGATGTGGTGCTCGGAGTCGGAGATGCCGTTGGTCGGCTGGGTGTAGAGCAGCGGCCGCAAGGGGCCCGGTCGCCAGCCGGTCTCCTCTTCGACTTCGCGGGCGGCGGCAGCGATCGGCTCCTCGCCCTCCTCGATCTTGCCGATCGGGATTTCCCAACCCCAGGTGTCGGTGATGAAGCGGTGCCGCCAGATGAGCAGTACACGGTTCTGATCGTCGGTGACGACAGCACCCGCTCCGGGCGCGGTACGAAGGAGCCGGTGATCGAGATGTCTTCCGTCCGGAAGCTCCACGTCGGCCACCCGAACGTCAAGCCAGCGGTCGGTGTACAGCGGTTCTTCCGAGTGGACCTGCCAACGCATGCGGCTGCTCCCCTGCGTGGACGCCTGGACCGGCACCACGCTACAAGGGGAGGCCCGCCTGCTGCCTCGCGCGAGCGACAAACGCATCTCTATCCTGACCGCCGCACATGAGACCTGCCCGACCGCTGGATCAACCCATGATCACACGGTACGACCCTCAGCCCGCGCACCCGAACGATGGAGGCTCAGCGAAGTTGGTGGGGGTCGGGCTGGCACAGCGCTCCACTTGGCCGTTCGGAGACAGGGCCATTTCGGCCGGCCCCCGCTGGGTCAGCCCGGCTTGACCGCCAGAGTGGCAAAATAGTGCGACATGTATGGAGCGGATGCGTTGGATTGGTGCGGTGCTTCTGCGAAGCCGGTGAGGACGAACCCCGCGGCGAGTTGCCCGCCGATCTGGTCGGTGAGGGTGTGACTGTATTCAAGAGGGGCATCCGCGCCGAACTTCGTGGCGCGTTCCTCAGCGGAGTACTGCGTGACATCGCTGTAGGGCAGCTGGTGCACGACGACCAGCTCGCCGCGCTCGTCGAGCGCCTCGTGGTCGAACAAGTACACATCAGGGTTAAGGAAGCCCACGAGCAGAGTTCCGCCCGGCCGCAGGACGCGGAAGCACTCACGCCACACTGGTGCCAAGTCTGGTACGAACGGGTTCGAGACCGGGTGGAATACGACGTCGAATGTTGCGTCGCCGAAGGCGCTGAGGTCGCGCATGTCGCCTAGGACGGTGCGCAGCTCGAGTCCGTCGCGCGCCGCCACCATTTGGTCCTGGCCGAGCTGGCGGGGCGAGTTGTCGAACACGGTGACCCGCGCCCCTGCGGCAGCGAGGATCGGACCCTGCTGGCCACCGCCGGAGGCCAGGCACAACACGTCCTTGCCGGTCACGTCCGTCGGCAGCCAGGAGCGGTCGACTGGCTCACGCCCGATGAGAACAATCGACCAGTCGCCCATGCGGGCGCGTTCGACATCCTCAGCACTCACCGGCCTCGACCACTCGATGCCCTCATGGACATACTTGTCCCAGGCTGCCCGATTATGGGCAACGGGGTCGACAACGATGTCCTGCATGTTCAACTCCCTGCTACAGCCAAGCGGACACCAACGGTACTGACAGTTCGGTGCCGCCCGGCGGTCAAACCCCACCAAGCTCGAAGAGCCACGATGGACCCGCACAACCGGTGGAGCGGCCGCCACTATGGGGCACCGGGTCGCAGCGGCGGAACCGCGTTTCGCGCCCGCTCAAGGGCCTGGTCTGGCCACCACTGGCCGGAAGCCGGGGTGACGATGCCGTACGCCGGGTCCGCCGGTCCCGAAGTGCCCCGTGTGCACTGGCCGTTGGAGAACCCCGGGCTGTTGAGCCACAGTGACGCGTCGGCCAGTGGGTTGCCGGTGTCGGCGGTCGGCCGGGCTCCCGCGCCCCTGCCCGGTGGGTTGCACCATTCGTCCGGCGCCGGGAAGCGCCCGGCCGGTGGCTGCCACTCGCCCGTTCCGTTCCGGCTCGTGTCGACGACGAAGTGCGGCAGGCCGGGCGCGTCGTCCGGCACGGCGGCGAGGGCCATGTCGGCGCACGAGGCCGTCCGCGACACCGCCCTCAGGTAGATACATCTGGACAGCTTCGCGCCGTACGCGAGCGAGCGGTCGGTCAGGCGGTAACCGACCGCGTTGACGTAGAAGCCGTCGGCGCGGACCGCCCCCGCGTTGACCAGCCGGTCGGCTATCTGCGTGAACGCGGGCCACCCCGCCAGCCCACCGTCGAGGTAGACGGCGGTGCCGGCCAGGCCGGTGAGGGTCTCCACGGCGTAGGAGAGATCGGCGTACCGCTCGACGGCGGCCGCCTCCCCGCCCTGCGGGCACTCCGGGCTGCCGGGCAGCCGGGCCAGGGCGCTGGGCTCCAGGGCGACGACGGCGGGCCGGTTTCCGATGCCCTCGGCGACGGCGTCGATCCAGGTGCGGTAGGTGCCGGTGTTCGGGGCGCCGCCGTTCCAGCAGTCACGGCCCGGGATGTTGTTGGTGACGAGCACCGGGACGGTCCGCTGCCGGTCCGCCTGGGTGACCGTCTCGCGGACCGTACGGGAGATGTCGGCGGGTGAGCCGCCGCTGAGCCAGATGGCCTGGGGGACCTCCGACAGGGCCCGCATCAGGGCGGCGTCGGCCGTCCTGCCCTGTGCCGACCAGGTCCGCGCCTGGCGGGCCGCGTCGGTGTCCGGCTGTACGTAGAAGCGGACGCCGGCGGCGCGCAGGGGGTTCTGGCCGGGGAGTTTCCGCCACCGCGCGCCCGCGTCCTGCGCCACGGCCGGGTCCCCGGCGGGCCGCGTGGAGGGGCCGGGAGCCAGCGGGTCGCGGTGGGTGATCGCCAGGGAGGTCAGGACGGCGCCCGCCGTCACCAGGGCGAGGGCGGCGCCGCCCCACACCCGCCGTCTCGACGTGGCCTTGCGGCGTCGTCGCCGATCCCTGCCCGCCCCGGCGACGACGCCATCTGGCTCCGAGGTGGTCGCCTGGCCCCTGGAATCGCCGCCCGGCGGCTCGGTCGTGCCGACCGGGGCCTCACGCACGGGGGCAGGTGGCCGTGCACCAAGGCGGGGCTCGGTCGCGAGCGTGTCGACCGGGGCTGGAGCTGGAGCTGGGGCCGGGGCCGGGGCCGGAGCTGGGGCCGGGGCCGGGGCCGGGGCCGGAGCTGGGACGGCGGCGGGCGGGAGGCGTCTCGTCGGGCCCTCGGCGAACGCGTCCACGAGCTCCGCCGCCGTGGGCCGCGCCGCCGGGTCCTTGCTCAGCGCCCGAGGCACCAGATCCGCGAGAACCCCGTCCAGCTCGGGGAGCACCGGATCGTCGTGGACCACCCGGTAGAGCACCTCGTGCCCCGCCCCGTAGCCGAACGGCGGCTGCCCGCAGGCCGCGAAGACCACGACCCCGCCCCAGGCGAAGACGTCGGAGGCCGTCGCCAGCGGCAGCCCCCGTACCTGCTCCGGAGACATGTACGCCGGCGTGCCCATCCTGGTGACGGAGAGGGTGGTGGAGTCGGCCGCGAAGGCGAGGCCGAAGTCGATGACCTTCGGACCCGCCGGGGACAGCAGCACGTTGGACGGCTTGAGGTCCCGGTGGACGACGCCCGCCGCGTGGATCGCCCCCAGCGCGACCGCCATGCTCATGGCGAGCCCTTCGAGCTCCGAGCCCGCCATCGGGCCCCACTCCTTGACCGCGCTGTACAGCGTCGGCCCCGGAACGTACTCGGTCACGACGTAGGCCAGGTCGCCGTCCAGATCCGCCTCGAGCACCGGAGCTGTGGAGAAGCGGGCGACCCGCTGCGCGGTGGCGACCTCGCGGCGGAAGCGCCGGCGGAACTCCGGGTCGCCGGCGAGGTGCCGGTGAATGACCTTGATCGCCACCAGCGTCCGCGCCCCGCCCTCGGCGAGGTACACCACGCCCATCCCACCCGCGCCGAGCCGGCGGATGATGCGATGGCCGCCGACCAGCCGGGGGTCACCGCCGATCGTCCCGTCCACCGTGTCGCCGTGCTTGGTGCCGTGTGCCATCGCCTGCCCATCTAGAAGGACGCACAGGCGCCAGGCCCTGCTGACGCCTGCACGCAACAGGACTTTCCGCTCCAGACAGTCGTCAGAAGGTACGGCTCCCACGGCACCCGGGTTCAGGCACGCCGCGGACCGCCGGAATACGGCAACCCGTGAATCGGGCATTAACCTGCCCCGATGATCCGCTGCGTATCGTGAGATCCACTGTGACGACGAGGCGGGGAGTTGTGATGCCCGAGATGACGATTGATGTCGCGGCGCTGAAGCGGCGCATGGGCCGAGTAGGGGTCTGGAACAGCACGCTGGGCGGCGAGTCGGCCTCCTTCGAGCGGGACGCGGCTGCCGAGATCGAGAGCCTGGGCTTCGGGACGCTCTGGGTGGGTGAGGGGCCGAAGGCCAAGGAGGCGCTGGTCCATTCGGCGATCCTGTTGAGCGGGACGCGGCAGATGATGATCGCTACCGGCATCGCCAACATCTGGGCCCGGGACGCCACCGCCATCGCGACCGGGGCCAACGCCCTCGCGGAGGCGTACGGCGGCCGGTTCGTGCTCGGCCTCGGCGTGAGCCACGCGCCCTTGGTGTCGGCGCGAGGCCACGACTACAGCAAGCCGGTGTCCGCGATGCGCGACTACCTCGATGCCATGGACGCGTCGGAGTACGGCGGCCCCTTGCCCGAGCCGGCCCCGCGACTGCTGGCCGCGCTACGGCCCAAGATGCTGGACCTGGCCGCGAAGCGCGCCCAGGGCGCGCACCCCTATTTCGTCACCCCGGAGCACACCGCGCGCGCCCGCGCGGTCCTCGGCCCCGATCCGGTCCTGGCGCCGGAGCAGACGGTCCTGCTCGACACCGACCCGGAGCGGGCCCGGCAGACCGCCCGCCGTTTCACCACGCACTACCTCGCGCTGCCCAACTACGCCAACAACCTGCGCGATCTGGGCTGGGATGACAAGGATTTCGCCGACGGCGGCAGCGACGCCCTGGTCGACGCCATCGTCGCCTGGGGCGACCCGGAGGCGATCATCGAGCGGGTGCGGGCCCACCTCGACGCCGGCGCGGACCACGTCTGCATCCAGCCGCTCGCCGAGACCAGCGGCGAACTGCTGGAACACCTGCGCATCCTGGCTCAAAGCGACGTGGTCTCGAGCTGACATCTCACGCCAAGGGTTCACCGTCTCCCAGGGCACCTCGCCCCGCGGGCTCACCGTCGCCCAGGACACCTCGCCCCGCGGGCTCACCGTCGCCCGGGACACCTGACGCCGCGGGCTCGCCCTCCCCAAGGACGCATCGGACGCGGTGCTCCTCGCCGTAGGTGGGGATCTGGCCGACGCACGCGTCGGCGGCGTACGGGCAGCGGTTGCGGAACAGGCACCCGCTGGCGACGGGCGGGCCGCTCCTGCGCTCCTGCCGGGCGGGCCGCCCGTCCTCGTGGGCCGCCCAGGGGTCGGGGGCGGCCTCGGCCAGCAGCCGGGTGTACGGGTGCCGCGGCGCGAGGATGACGTCGTCGGCCGGGCCGCGCTCGACGATCTGGCCCCGGTACATGACCATGATGTCGCGGGCGAAGTAGCGCGCGGTGGCCAGGTCGTGCGTGACATAGAGGACGGCCAGTTCCTCCTCCCTCTTGAGCCGGTCGATCAGGTTGAGGATCTCCAACCTGATCGACACGTCCAGCATCGAGACCGGTTCATCGGCCAGCAGGACTTTGGGGCGCGGTGCCAGCGCGCGGGCGATCGCCACCCGCTGCCGCTGGCCGCCGGACAGCTCGTGCGGATACCTGCGGGCGAAGGCGGCGGGCAGGTTGACCCGCTCCAGCAGTTCCTCGGCCGTGCCCGGCGACTTGTGGATCTCCAGGGGGCGGCGCAGGTGGTAGCCGATCGTGTGGGCCGGGTTGAGCGAGGCGAACGGGTCCTGGAAGACCATCTGAACGTCTTTGCGGTAGTTCGAGGTCTCCAGCCGGATCTCGCCCGAGGTGGGCTTGGCGAGCCTGGCCAGCATGCGGGCGATCGTGGACTTGCCGCTGCCGCTCTCCCCCACCAGCGCGGTGGTCTCGCCGGAGCGCAGCTCGAAGGAGACGTCGTCGACCGCCCGAAGGTGCTCCTTCCTGGACAGCTTGAAGGTCTTGCTCAGGTGGCTGACCGTCATCGGCGTCATGACGTCACCTCATGCTCGGCTTGCTCGGCTTGCTCGGCGTGTTCGAACCGGCGCTCCCGCAGGCGCCGGTCGGGGCGGGCGGGGTGCAGCCTGCGGTCGTACTGGAGGCAGGCCACCAGGGAGTCCTGGATCGGGTCCAGCTCGGGCTCGTGGGTGTGGCAGCCTTCGAACGCGTACGGGCAGCGGGGCGCGAACGAGCAGCCCGTGAGCTCCTTCGACAGGTCGGGCGGGCTGCCGGGGATGCCGTGCAGCGCCTGGCGTTCGCCGCGCAGGCTGGGGAAGGAGTTGAGCAGGCCGACCGTGTAGGGGTGGCGGGGCTGGAGGAGGGTGTCCTTGCTGGTGCCGTACTCGACGATGCGGCCGCCGTACATGATCGCGAGATGATCGCTGATCTCCAGCAGCAGCGACAGATCGTGGGTGATGAAGACGACGGCGAAGCCGAACATCTCCCGCAGCCGGTCGATCTCCTCCAGGATGTCGCGCTGCACCACCACGTCCAGCGCCGTCGTGGGCTCGTCCAGCACGACCACGTCGGGGTTGAGCGCCATGGCCATCGCGATCAGCACCCGCTGGCGCATGCCGCCCGACAGTTCGTGCGGATAGGCGCCGATGCGCCCCGGATCGATGCCGACCAGCTCCAGGAGCTCGCGGGCGCGCTCCTCCCGCTCGCGCCTGGACATCGACGGCTCGTGGGTGGTGAACACGTCGTGGAGCTGGCGCCGGACGCTGAGCACGGGGTTGAGGGCGTTCATGGCGCTCTGGAAGACCATGGCCACCCGTCGCCACCGGAAGCGCCGCAGCTCCTCACCCTCCAGGGCCAGTACGTCGATGGGGTCGCCGTCCTTGGGATGGAAGACCACCTCGCCGGAGGTGGTCCGGCCGGGCGGCTGCAGCAGCCGGTTGATCGCGTACGCCAGCGTCGACTTGCCGCAGCCGCTCTCGCCCGCGATGCCGAGGACCTGGCCGCGGCCCAGGTCGAAGCTCACGCCGCGGACCGCGCGGGTCTGCCCATAAGCCACGCTCAGGTCGCGTACGGACAGGACCGTGTCGTTCATGCGGCCGCCTTTCGCAGTCGCGGGTTCATCAGCTCGTCGATGCTGAAGTTGATCAGCGAGAGCCCGGTGCCGAGCGCGGCGATGAACACCCCTGGCGGTACGAACCACCACCAGGCGCCCATGGAGAGCGCGGAGCCGTTCTGGGCGTAGTAGAGCATCCCGCCCCAGGAGGTGACCGCGCCGCCACCGAGGCCGAGCGCGGACAGTCCCGACTCGGTGAGGATGGCACCGATGATCGCCCAGACGAAGCCGGAGGCGATGACGGGGACGAGGTTCGGCAGGATCTGGAAGACCATGATCCGCCAGCCGGGCTCGCCGCTCACCCGGGCCGCGTCCACGTAGTCGCGGTTGCGCAGCGACATGACCTGGGAGCGGATGACCCGCGCGGGACCCGCCCAGCTGATCATCGAGATGATCAGGGCGTAGGTGAACGGGCCGCTGTCCTCGACGTAGTCGGCGACCAGGATCAGCAGCGGCAGCGTGGGGATGACCAGGGCTACGTTGCTGAGCAGGGAGAACGCCTCGTCCACCCAGCCGCCGAAATAGCCGCCGACGACGCCGATGAACAGCGAGCCCACCGTGCCCAGCACCCCGGCGATCACGCCGATCAGCATCGACCCGCGCGTGGCGTGCATCAGCTGGGCCAGTACGCTCTGCCCGGTGTCGGTCGAGCCGAGCCACTGCTGCGCCGAGGGTGGTTCGAGCCGGCCGGCCACGAGGGCCTCGGGGTCTCCGGCCAGGATGGGGCCGACGATGGCGAGCAGGGCGAAGAAGCCGACGATCACCAGTCCGGCGACGAGCTTGCCCGATCTGGGCAGGCCGAGCACCCGGTCCCGGGGAGCGGCCAGGGTCACAACAGCGGTCACTGCCTCAGCCCGCCTTCCGCACTCGGGGGTCGATCAGTCCGTACAGCAGATCGACCAGGAGGTTGGCGGCCAGCACGGCCACCGAGATGATCAGGAAGAGGCCCTGCATGAGCGGGTAGTCGGCGCTGCCGACGGCCTGCAGCAGCGCGAACCCCACGCCCGGGTAGGAGAAGACGACCTCGGTGGCGACCTGGCCACCGACGAAGAAGCCCAGCGTGATCGCGAACCCGGTCACGCTGGGCAGGACGGCGTTGCGGGCCGCGTACGCGACCATCACCCGGCGCGGCCGTAACCCCTTGGCCTGCGCCATGACCACGTAGTCCTCGGCCATGGTCGAGACCATCATGTTGCGCATGCCGAGCAGCCAGCCCGCGATGCCGGAGATCACCAGCGTGAGCGCGGGCAACGCGCCGTGGTAGAGCACGCTGCCGATGAAGTCGCCGGTGAAGCCCATGCGTACGTGGGCGTAGTCGTAGGAGCCGTTCAGCGGGAACCAGCCGAGCCCGGCCCCGAGGAAGTACAGCAGCAGCAGCGCCAGCCAGAAGTACGGGATCGCGGCCAGGAACGTCGTGGTCGGGATCAGCCCGTCCAGCCAGCTCCCCCGCCGCCACCCGGCCACCATGCCCAGGCCGACGCCGAGCCCGACCGTGATCAGCAGCGCTATCGACACCAGCCCGAGCGTCCAGGGCATCGCCTGGCCGATCACGGTGCCCACCGGGGCGGGGTAGTAGGTGACGGAGGTGCCCAGGTTCCCGGTGGCCAGCTGGCGGAGGTAGGCGAAGTACTGGACCCACAGCGGGTCGTGGCTCACCCCGAACATGACCTCCAGGGTCTTGCGGAACTCCGGCGGCGGAGGCTGTTTGGTCTGGAAGCGCGACAGGATGATGTCGACCGGGTTGCCCCTGATCAGGCGCGGGATGAGGAAGTTGATCGTGAGTGCGGCCCACAGCGCCACCGCGTAGAAGCCGAGCTTGCGCCAAAGGTATGCCATGTGATTCTCCCCGGGCGACCGGGGCGCGCGGCCCCGGTCGCGTCCTCGTCGTTCCTACTGCACCGGCTGGAGGTTCTTGGCCACGATGCCGTTGTCGGGGTGGGAGAAGGGCAGGCCGAGCGCGTAGGGGTTCTGCTCGCTGGGCCACCCGGTGACGTTGGCGGTCCGGAATTCGGCCAGGGCGCTGGACTGCTGGAGCGGGATGTAGGGCAGGTCGGCCACGACGGCGTCCTGGATGGCGTAGATCGCCTGCTTGATCGTGTCCGTCTGCTCCGGCGGGGTGTCGGCGATGACCTTCAGCGCGGCGTCCACGGCCGGGTTCTTGTAGCGGGCCATGTTCTGGTTGGCCGGGGGGATGCTCTTGCTGTTGAGGATGTTGTCGTACATGTAGTACGGGTGCGGGCCGCCATAGGCGTTCCACATCATCAGCTGGAAGTCGCCCTTCTGCTGCATGTCGACGAAGGCGTTGAAGGAGACCTCCTTCGACTTGAACTCGATGCCGACCTCCTTGAGCTGCTGCCTGATGACCTGGGCGGCCGAGACGTAGTCGGTCCAGCCGCTCACCAGGTGACAGGTCACCGACAGGCGCTTGCCGTCCTTGGCGTAGTAGCCGTCTCCGTCCTTGGCGTATCCGGCCGCCTCCAGCGTCTGGCGGGCCTTGTCCTGGTTGAACTCCAGCTTCGCGGTGGCGTACTTGGGCGAGAGGTAGTCCTGGAAGAGCGGCAGCACTATGCCCGCCGGGCTGGCCGGCTTGCCGAGCCCGGCGAACGCCAATTCGATGATCTTGTCGCGGTCGAGCCCGAGGTTGATGGCCTGCCGGACGGCCAGGTCGTTCATGGGGGCCTTGGTCAGGTTCGGCACCAGGTTGGTGACGTAGAGCTGGGACTCGTTCTTGTAGGCGTTGTGCTCGGGGTCCTTGGCCACGAACTGCTTGTCGGGGTCGGCCATGAACATGCCGCCCCAGTCGAGCTGCCCGGTGACCATCGCCTGGAGGGAGGCGTCGTTGTTGTTGTACGACCAGAACCGCATTCCGGCGATCTTGGGCTTGCCGGTGTCCCAGTGGTTCGGGTTCTTGACCATCGTGTAGCTCTGCGGCGTGAACTCGCCCATCATGAACGGCCCGGTGCCGACCGGTTTGGTGTTCGTCTCTTTGGTGGGCTTGTCGATCTTCTCCCAGATGTGCTTGGGCACCATGTACTGATGGCCGGCCACGTCCCACAGCTTGGTGTACATCTTCTCGGTGAAGCTGATCTTCACTGAGGTGGGGCTGAGGACCTGGGCGTCCTTGATGTTGGTGCCGGCCGCGTTCAGGTCCTTCTCGTCGCGGCGGTAGAGGAAGTTGAACGCGACGTCCTCGGCGGTGAACGGCTTGCCGTCGCTCCACTTCACGCCGTCGCGGAGAGTGAAGGTGATCGACTTACCCTCGTCGCCGAACTCGTACTTGGTGGCCAGCAGGGGCTGGACGTCACCCGACTTCGACTGGTTGAAGAACATGAGCGTCTCGTAGATCAGCCCCCAGGTGCCCATGAGGTTGGGCGCGCCCTGGACCAGGGGGTTGAGGTTCTCGTTGAACTGACCGGTGCCGGCGATGACGTTCACGATGGTGTCCTTGGCGCCGCCTCCGGAGGCGGCGGCCGGGCCGGAGGATGGGGCGGCGCTGCCGGCGGTCAGCGGCACCCCACCACCCGAGCACGCGGTGAGGAGGGCAAGCGCGGCCGCTGCCACGATCGCCTTGGTTCTTCTCATGCACTTCTCCCAGGGGGGTCGGGCAGGGAGGTGGTGTCCCTGCTGGAGATCGATGAGCGGTCGTTCACCCACCTCATGGGCACATCAGCCCCGATTTCCCGATTTATCGTGAATCGATGGCTTTCGCCGGGCAGGAGGGTGATGAGCTGGTCGTCCACCTCGGCGTCGGGGTGCACCCGGTCAGGGAAGATCGCCAGATCCCGCACCAGCGTGTGCGCGCTGACGATGACGTCTCGCCCTTCGACCGTCACCGTGCACCGCCCCTCGGGCAGGTCGAGGTCCTTGTCCGGCAGGAAGAACCACAGCGCCCTGCGCTCCCCCGCGCGCACCGCGATCAGCTCTCTCGCCGGGTCGGCCGGCTCACCCACGCCAAGGGGCACCGTCACCGCGCCGCGTGGCGCCACCTCGAGCTCGAAGCTCTCGGCCCGCAACTCCGTACCGTCCACGCCGAGCCGCGCGGCCACCGCGCCGCTCACCCAGGGCTCGTCGGTGTCGTTGACCGCCACCAGGGCCAGGCCGCCGTCGCGCGGCTGCACGGTCAGCAGCCGGTCGGCGTACGCCCGGCGCAGCGCGTGGAACAGCGGCTTCCTGCGCCCGTCGCCGTCGATCGCGGACCACGACGTGACAGGCCAGCAGTCGTTGAGCTGCCACACGATCGTGCCCGCGCAGTGCGGCCACAAGGATCTGAAGTGCTCGACGCCGAGCTGGATCGCCCTGGCCTGGTTGACCTGCGTGAGGTAGTGCCAGTCGGCGAAGCCGGCGGGCGGCGCGAAGTGCGGCTTGAGCCCGGCGGCCAGCTTGAGGTCACCGTCGACCGCCTTCTGGTGGAAGCGCATGCCGGGCGAGTCGGGCGCGAGCGGCTCGTCGCTGATGGCCCGCTTGATGGTCGCGTACGTGGCCGGCCCCTGGAAGCCGAACTCCGAGACGAACCGGGGCCGGTATTCGCGGTAGGCGGTGTAGTCGCGTTGGTTCCAGACGTCCCAGATGTGAATGTTGTGGTGGCCTGGGTCGTTGGGATGGACGTCCATCGACCCCGAGTACGGGCTGCCCGGCCAGTACGCCCGGCCCGGGTCGAGCTCGGCCACGATGCCGGGCAGCAGGTCGAGGTAGTAGCCCTCACCCCAGGTGCGCCCGGCCAGCCGCTCGCGCCAGCCCCAGTCGAACAGGCCCCAGATGTTCTCGTTGTTGCCGCACCACAGGGCCAGGCTCGGATGCGGCATGAGGCGGGTGACGTTCTCGCGGGCCTCGGCCTCGACCTCCGAGCGCAGCGGCTCCTCCTCCGAGTAGGCGGCGCAGGCGAAGGGGAAGTCCTGCCAGACCAGCAGCCCCAGTTCGTCGCACAGGTCGTAGAAGTCGTCGCTTTCGTAGAGGCCGCCGCCCCAGACGCGCATCAGGTTGACGCCGGCCTCGCACGCCTGCGCGAGACGCTCGGCGTAGCGGGCGCGGTCGATCCTGACCGGGAAGCAGTCGTCGGGAATCCAGTTGACGCCCTTGGCGAAGACCGGGCGGCCGTTGACCACGATGGTGAAGGCGCCATCGGCCGTGTCCACCTCGACCGTCCTGAAGCCGATCTTCCCCTGCCACGTGTCAAGGTCGTCGCCGAGCGTCACGGTCAGCTCGTGCAGCGGCTGCTCGCCGTACCCGCGCGGCCACCAGAGCTCTGGCTGGTGAATTTCGACCTCGAGTACCCCTGTGTCCGATGGGAGCGCTCCCACCACAGACCTGCCGCAGACGGTGGCGGTGATCCGCAGCTCCTCCTGGACGGCCTTTACGGCCCGCTCGACCTCGACATGCACGGCGACCCGGGCGACGCCGTCCTCGACGGTCACCACCGGCCGCACGGCGGCCAGCCGGGCGCCGCTCCACTCGTGCAGCCCGATCGGCCGCCAGATGCCCGCCGTGACCAGCGTCGGCCCCCAGTCCCAGCCGAAGTTGCAGGCCATCTTCCTGATGAAGTTGTAGGGCTCGGTATAGGCGCTCGGCCGTTCTCCGAGCTCCTCCTTCAGCCGCTCGGCGTACTCCAGCGCCGACCGGAAGGTCACCGCCAGCCGGTTGCTCCCGGTGCGCAGCGCGGGGCGGACGTCGAATCTGTACGAGCGATGCATGTTCGCGGTCTCGCCCACGCGCACGCCGTTGAGCTCGATCTCGGCTACGGTGTCGAGCCCTTCGCAGACCAGATCGGTGCGCTCGTGCTCGGTGCCGTCCCACGAGAACTCCGTCTCGTAACGCCACTCCGTACGCCCCACCCAGGCCAGGCGGGTCTCGTTGTCGTCGAGGTAGGGATCCGGGATCAGCCCGGCGGCGAGCAGGTCGGTGTGCACGCAACCGGGCACGGTGGCCGGAGCCCGCACGTCGCCGCTCGCCGAGCGGACGGTCCAGGATTCGGGCAAGGGGTGGAGCGGGGTCATCAACCCTCCGGACTTGAGCAGCGGGGATTGGCTGACATGCCATCACTAAACCCGTTTAGTTGCAATGATTAGTCGCGGACATTTCCGCTCGGTTACTGAACCGATTCAGGGCAGGGAGCCGTACTCCCCCTGCTCACCAGGCGCGGCTCGGCCTGCCGCGAGTCGGCCACCTCCCGGCCCTGTACCAGGCTGAGCAGCGACCGGGCGGCGTTGGCACCGAACGCGGCGATGTCCCTGCTCACCGCCGTCAGGTGCGGGCGGGCCAGCAGGCACAGGGCGGAGTCGTCCCAGGCCACGACGGACAGCTCGGCGGGCACCGAGAAGCCCGCCTCGCGAGCGGCGGCGGTGCCGGCCACGGCCATCACGTCGTTGTCGTACACGATGGCCGTCGGCCGCCCGGGTCCGCGCAGGAGGTCGAGGGTGGCCCGCTCGCCACTCTCGCCGCTGTAGTCGGCGTACACGGTGACGGCCGCCACCCCCAGCCTGTCGGCCGCCGCCCGCATCGCGACGGTCCTGGCGCGGGTGTGCCTGAGCTCCTCCTGCCCCGCGACCCTGGCGATCCTGCGGTGCCCCAGCCCGGCCAGGTGCTCCATCACCACGCCGATCGCGCCGGCGTCGTCGCTCCAGACGGCGGGCAGCCGCCCGGTCCCTTCAGGTCCGCCGATGACCACGGCGGGCAGCTTCAGCTCCTCCAGCACGGCGATCCTGGCGTCCTCGGCCCGCAGATCGACGACGAACACCCCGGCCACCCGGTGCTGCGCCCACCATTTCCGATAAATCGCGATCTCGGTTTCGGGGTCCTCGGTCATCTGCAGCAGCAGCCCCACGGACTCCGCCGACAGCGTGGCCTCGATGCCGGAGATCAGCTGCATGAAGAACGGCTCCAGCCCGAGCGTGCGCGCCGGCCGGTCCACGACGAGGCCCAGTACGTCGGGCCGCCCGTCGAACAGGGCCCGGGCCAGGCTGTTCGGCTGCCAGCCCAGCTCGGCGGCGATGGCCTGGATACGGCGGCGGGTCTCGCTGGAGACACCCGGACGACCGTTCAACGCGAACGACACCGCGCCCTTCGAGACACCGGCCCGGCGGGCGATGTCGTCGATCGTGGGTCGCTTCATTCGGCCGTCCCAGGATTTACCGGTTCACTGACGACACCATGCTTGCGCAGCGTCGCGACGTCCTGGGCCGACAGTCCGAGCTCGGCCCGCAGCACCTCGCCGGTGTGCCGGCCCACCTGCGGCGCGGCCTGCGGCGGCGACTGCTCCCCGTCCATCACCACGGGCGAGCCGGGCGCCCAGTGCCCGCCGACTCCTGGCTGCTCGACCGCTCCCATCAGCGGGTTCTCGCCCAGCAGCGCGGCCAGCTCGGTGAAGCTGCGATATCTCGACCACAGCACTCGGCCGGCCCGCAGCGCCGACTCGGCCTCGGCGAGGGTACGGCCCTCGAACCAGCCCGCGAGCAGCTCGCCGAGCACCTTACGATGCCGGTAGCGGGCCGCCTCGTCGGCGAAGTCCACCCCGAGCGCGGCGGCCAGCGCGCTGACCACGTCGCTCAGGCCGGTCGCGGTCAGCAGCCCGCGCCAGTGCCGGGCGGTCAGCGCCACCACCATCAGCCGCCCGCCGTCGGCCGTGGTGAAGTCGCGGCCGAAGGTGCCGTAGACGTAGTTGCCGCCGCGTTCCCTCGGTGTGCCGCTCAGCTGCGCCTCGGCGAGATAGCCGAGGTTCCCGGCGGTCGCCAGGGCGACGTCCTCCAGCGCGACCCGTACCTGCTGCCCCTCCCCCGTCAGCAGACGGTGCCGCTCCGCGGCCAGCAGCCCGACCGTCAGGTACAGACCCGCGACCACGTCCCAGGCCGGCACCAGGCTGTTCACCGGTTCCGCCACGTCCTCCGGGCCGGTCAGCAGGGGGAACCCGGTCGCCGCCTGCACCGTGTAGTCCACCGCGGCCCCGCCGTCGCGGCGGCCGGTGAGCAGCACGTGGATCACGTCGGGGCGGCGCGCGCTCAGCGCCTCGAAGGACAGCTCCGGGTAGCGCTCGGAGTTGCTGATCACGATCCCGCCGCGCGGCCCGCCGCTGACGATCAGCTCGCCGACGAGTGCGCGACCCTCCTCGGCGGACAGGTCCACCTCGATGGCGCGCTTACCCTTGTTCAGCCCCGACCAGTACAGGCTCGTCCCGCTCTCGGCCAGCGGCCAGCGCGTACGGTCGACCGCGCCGCCGACCGGCTCGACCCTGATCACGTCGGCGCCCAGCTGGGCCAGTGTCATCCCGCTCAGCGGGGTCGCCACATAGCTGGAGATCTCGACGATCCGCAGGCCGCGCAACGGCTGCGAGCGCCGGGTGTCCGTCACCGGGCCGCCCCTGCCTGCACCCTCGCCCTCGGGCACGAAGACGTCACCAGGAAGACGATAGCCGCCCTCGGCCTCCCGCGCTTCGGCAGATCAGGGCAGCCGTGAGACCTGATAGTGGTCGATGAGCCAGTCGTCGCCGACCCGCCGCGCCAGCACGCACAGGTTGACCGTGACGACCGGCCGGTCGGTGAAGGTGAAGTCGACGTGCAGGTAGCCGAGAACGAGGTCGTCGGCCATCCGCCGGGTC
Source organism: Nonomuraea sp. NPDC050680 (assembly GCF_040654555.1). NCBI lineage: Bacteria > Bacillati > Actinomycetota > Actinomycetes > Streptosporangiales > Streptosporangiaceae > Nonomuraea > Nonomuraea sp. NPDC050680. The sequence goes on from NZ_JBFAIF010000001.1 coordinate 901,059, forward strand.
TCCAGGATGGTGTATGCGGCGGTCATGCCGATCGGTTGCGAGTCGTAGTACTCGGCGACGCTCTCGGGGCCGATGCCGTACGGGTGCAGACCTTGGAAGATCACGTCGTCGGTGAAGTACGACGCCACGCGCTTGGGATCGTGCGCGTCGACGGCGCTCTTCCATCGGTCCAGGACGGTGCGGAGGATCTCGGCCTCGGTACTGGTCATGGCCCTCTCCTGTCAGTTGTCGGATGGGCGGATCGTGATGGGCGCCGGCTGGGCGGTGTCCCCAGTCGGGGCGGGGGCGGGGTCACCGGCCGCCCCCCGGCTCAGTGACCGGCGCTCTGCCCGCCGTCGACGTGCAGAATCTCGCCGGTGACGAACGGAGCGTTCTCGAGATAGATGATCGCGTCCACGATGTCGCTGATGTCGCCCATCCGGCCCACAGGGTGCAGGTCGGCCAGGAACTCGTGGGTCTCGGCCGGGTGCATCGGAGTGCGGATGACGCCGGGCGCGACCGCGTTGACCCGGATGCCCCGGGTGGCGTACTCGGTGGCCAGTGACTTGGTGACCGCGTTGAGGCCGCCCTTGGTCAGTGACGCCAGCGCGGACGGTACCTTGCTGTTGGCGTGATCGACCAGGCTGGTCGTGATGTTGACCAGGTGTCCGCCGCCCTGGGTGAGCATCGCCTCGACGTCCCGCTGGGAGATCTCGAAGAACCCGCGCAGGTTCACCCCCGTGACCAGGTCGTAGTCCTCGTCGGTGTAGTCGGTGAACGGCTTGGCCACGAAGAGGCCGGCGTTGTTGACCAACGTGTCGATGCGGCCGAACGCCTTCAATCCCTGCTCGATGACGCGCGCCCCGACGGCCGGGGCGGCGATGTCGCCGGCGACGGCCCGGACCATGGGGTCATCGGAATCCGCGATCGACCGGGAGTTGGCGACGACCGCGTAACCGAGCTTGCGGTACGCGGTCACCAGCGCCGCACCTATGCCCTGGGACGCGCCGGTGATCACGGCGACCTTTGGCGTACTCATTGTTTCCCCCTTGTGAGTGATGGTGGATCTATGGCGCCCGCACCGCTCCTGGGCGGCGCCGGTGTGGGGGGAGTGGCTCAGACAGCGGGCGGCCGTGTCCCGACCGGCCCCGGGGCCATGGCTTCCATCGTGCACCCGGCGGTCGCCGTCGCGCCACGACGGGCTAGCTCTCTGCTAGTAGGCACAGCCTCCTACCGCACTACGATGGGCGGGTGGAGCTACGCCAGCTGCGCTATTTCGTCGCGGTGGCCGAGGAGCTGAACTTCGGCCGCGCCGCGGCCCGGCTGCGCATCGCCGGCCCGTCGCTCTCCCAGCAGATCAAGGCGCTGGAGCGGGATCTGGGGGTGCGGCTGTTCGACCGCGACCGCCGCTCGGTCACGCTGACTCAGGCCGGGGAGGCGTTGCTGTCCCCGACCCGGGCGCTGCTCGAACAGGCCGACGAGTTGCGCCGGTCCGCGGCCCGCCTGTCCGCCCCCGAACCGGTCCGGCTCGGGTACGTCAACTGGCGGCCCCCCGACCTCGCCGCGCGCATGTCCGGCATCGCGCAACTGCACGTCGACGCGTGGGTCATGCCGTCACACACCCAGGCCGGCCGGGTCGCCGACGGCAGCATCGATCTGGCCATCTGCTGGGTTCAGACCGACGACCTGGCCGCCTACGACCTCGACGCTCGGCTGATCGGCGCGGATCGGCTCCACGCGATCTCCGCAGGCGCCGACACGTCCGTGGTCCGGGCCAGGGACACTCTGGTGCTGCTGGCTGCCGACACCGTCACCTGGGACTCCTGGAACCGCTACGCCAAGGAGTTCGCCCGCGACACCGGATCCCAGACCGTCCACATTGACGACGCCGGCATCACCGGCCCGGCGTTCTTCGACCACGTACGACGGCTGCGCCGCCCTGTCATCAACTCACCGAAAGGCCAGACCACGCCGCTGCCGCCCGATCTCGTCCGGCGACCGGTGGCCGACCCGTCGCCGTACTGGACCTGGGCCCTGGTGTGCCGCCACGTCGAGAAACGCGCCGCCGTACGAGCCGCCGTCGAAGCCCTGACCCGTGACGTCGGCAGGCTCGGCCTGGACGCCGACACGGCCTGGCTGCCGGCCGACGACCCGTTCCGCGCCACAGGGCCGACCGACGACTAGCTGGATGTGGGGACCGGCGATCACTCTGGAGTACCTGCTCAGCATCTTCACTGAGAAGCGGGTCGAGGTCGAACTGCGCTGAACGGGGCCGCCCCTGATCGGCCTTACGGTTTCCGGGGATATGGCGGATACTGCGGGCATGCGGTTGCTGGAGCGGGAACCGTCGCTGGCGGCGCTGGCTGAGTACGCGGCCGAGGCCAGGCAGGGTGCCGGGCGGCTGGTTCTGGTCTCGGGTGAGGCAGGCGTCGGGAAGTCGGCGCTGGTGGAGCGCTTCCAGGAAGAGCTGCCGGATGCCCGTTGGTCGTGGGGGATATGCGACGGGCTGTTCACTCCGCGGCCGCTCGGGCCGCTCTTCGACGTGGCGGACCAGCGTCGTGGCGCGCTGCTGGAGCTGTGTCGCGCGGGGGCCGGACGTGAGGAGTTGTTCCGTGGGCTGCTGCACGAGGTCAGCGAGCCCGGGGCCCTGAACGTGGTCGCGGTCGAGGACGTCCACTGGGCCGACGAGGCCACCCTGGACATGCTGCGGTTCCTCAGCCGGCGGCTGTGGAGCGCTCCGGTGCTGGTCATCGCCACTTACCGGGACGAGGGCCGGGCAGCGGATGACCTGTTCCGGGTCGCCTTGGGCGATCTGGCTTCGCAGCGGCCGACGCGGCGGATCGCGCTGGCGCCGCTGTCCGCCGACGCGGTGGGGCTGCTGGCCCGTGGGAGCGGGTGGGAGGCGTCCGCGCTGCACCGGCTGACCGGCGGGAACCCGTTCTACGTGACCGAGGTCGTACAGGCCGGGGTGACACAGGTGCCGCCGTCGGCGCGGGACGCGGTGCTGGCGCGGGCGACGCGCCTGGACGGCGGGTCCCGCCAGGTGCTGGACGTGGCGGCGCTGACCGGGACCAGGGTCGAGTCGCGATTACTGGAGTCGGTGACCGGCTGCCCGCCGTCCGCCCTGGACGAGCTGCTCGGGTGTGGGCTGGTGATCGAGGACGGCCCGTGGCTGAGGTTCCGGCATGAGATCGCGCGGCTGGCGGTGGCCGGGGCGGTCTCGGCGCATCGCGGCCGGGCCATTCACGGCCTCGTCCTGACCGCGCTGGCCGACCTGGGCTGTGATGACGAGGCCCGGATGGCCTTCCACGCCGAGGCGGCGGGCGATGCCGAGGCGGTTCTGCGTCACGCCCCCGCCGCCGCCCGCCGGGCGGCGTGGCTGGCCTCGCACCGTGAGGCCGCGGCGCAGTTCCGGCGGGCACTGCGGTTCGCGGACGGGGCGGACGCCTCGACGATCGCCAGGCTGTACGAGGGGCTGGCCGACGAGGCGGCGCTGCTCGACCAGTGGGAGGACGCGGCGGATGCCTGCGAGCACGCGCTGGCGCAGTGGCGCGAGGCGGGAGATCGGCTGCGGGAGGGCGATACGCTGCGGCGGCTGTCGCGCACCCTGTGGAACCTTGTCCGCGCGGATCAGGCGGTCGCCGCCGCCGAAGCCGCCGTGTCCGTCCTGGAACCACTCGGGCCGAGCGTCGAGCTGGCCTGGGCGTACGCCATCTTCGCCAACCGGCGCATGCTGCAGGCCCAGCACGACGCGGCGATCGGCCTGGCGCGGCGGGCGCAGACGATCGCCGAGGGTCTGGGTGCCACCGACGTACTCAGCGACGTGCTCAACACCATGGCCGCGTCGGCCGCGGCCAAGGGCGAGGACTGGGTGGGGGGCATGCGCCGGGCGTTGGACCTCGCTCTGGCCGGGCACCACCAAGATCAGGCGGGCCGGGCGTTCGCGAACTTCTGCGCCACGTACGTGAGCGAGCGGCAGTTCGCCGAAGCCGAGCCGTTACTGCTCGAGGGCCTCGCCTATTGCGATGAGCGGGATCTCACCACGTACGCGATGCACCTGCGTAGCGAGCAGGCCACCATGCTGGAGCGGACGGGACGCTGGGACGAGGCGGTGACGCTCTGCGCCGAGATCCTCGCCACCACACCGCTCTCCTCGTGCAGCCGGTTGTGCATCGTGCGCAAGCTCGGCGCGATCCACGCCCGCCGTGGCGAGCCCGGCGTCTGGGAGTATCTCGACGAGGCGGCCGAGATCGCCGACCGTACCTGCGAACCGCAGCAGATCGTGCCCGTCCGGCTCACCCGCGCCGAGGCGTACTGGCTGGAGGGGAAGGCGGACCACGCCCGCCGGGAGGCCGAACTGGCCGCGGCCGCCTCCGACGGGTGCGACGCGTGGGATCTCGGCGCGGTCGCCGTCTGGCTGCGGCGGACCGGCTCTCGCCGCCCGGCGCATGGCGCGCACGCCGAGCCCTACCGGCTGGAGCTCGGCGGGGACGCCACGAAGGCCGCGCATGCCTGGACCGAGCTGCGCTCCCCGTATGACGCCGCGCTGGCCCTGGCGCACGCCCCACGGGAACGGGAACTCCGTCAGGCCCTGGAGATCCTCACCGGCCTCGGCGCCTTTTCCGCCACCCGCGTCGTCAGGCGCAAACTACGCGAACTCGGCGCCCGGTCACTCCCCGCCGGGCCGCGCGCGGCGACCCGAGGGCATCCGTTCGGGCTGACCCGGCGCGAACACGAAGTGCTCGCCCTGCTCTGCGCCCGGTGCACCAACGCCGAGATCGCCGCGAAGCTCTTCATCTCCGCCAAGACGGTCGGTCACCACGTCTCGTCCATCCTCGCCAAACTGGGCGCCCCGAGCCGCAACGCCGCCGCCGACCAGGCCATCAGGCTCGGCCTGGCCGAAAGGGAACCCAGGGCGGAAAGTTAGGTATCGCCCGCCGCAATATAGGGATCGGCCGCCGATCCCCACCGCCACCCCGCCCCCGTACGGTCGAGGCACTCACCACGGCACGGGGACTCACCACGGCACGGGGACTCATCACGGCACGGGGACTCATCACGGCACGGGGACTCATCACGGCGATAAGGGGGACGGCATGGCGCGGCGTACCAGCCCGTCTGTCATAGACATGCGGCCGATTGTCATGGACATGGACATGCGGCCGATCACCAGCGACGGTCGCGCCGACCTGCTCATGGAACTGCTGCGGCGCATCATCGACCTGGTCGAGCCCACGGACTCGCGGGCCGAGCGCTGCCTGCTGGAACTGGGCGCCCTGCTGGCACGGCAGGATCACCCGCCGGCCGAAGGTAGCGGCCGGTCGGCCGTGTCCTGCCACCGCTGGGGACGGCAATGGCGGATCGAGCTGGCCGGCCGGATCGCCTACGTCGACCACAGCGTGGGCATGAACCACCTGGCGCTCCTGCTGGCCAACCCGTACCAGGAGATCTCCGCCCTCGAACTGGCCGCCGGCTCCGCGCTCCCCGGACAATCGACGGGCCGGGACGGCGAGAGCGCCCAGCCGGTACTCGACGACCTGGCCAAACGCCGCTACATGCAGCGGCTGTCGCACCTGCGGGCCGAGATCGACGAGCTCGAGTCGATGAACGACTCGGAACGGGTCGCCGCGGTACGCGCCGAGCGCGACTGGTTGCTCGACGAGCTGGCCGCGGCCACCGGCCTCGGCGAGCGGACCCGCCACTTCACCGGCAGCGCCGAACGCGCCAGGGTCGCGGTGGGCAAGGCTATCAGGCGTACGTTGAACCGCATAGCGGAGGCCGATCCGATCATCGGCGACGAACTAAGCACCACCGTACAAACGGGCATGCGCTGCTGCTACCAACCCAGTTGGCCGAGATGACCGCAGGCGGTCATGACCTAGGCGGATCGACGACGAAGGCAACCACCGGCGGACCGCGTTCGACCTGAGCGGCAGGGTGACGCGTGTCACGTCGCGTGATGTCACGCCTCAACCGTCCGCGGTGTCCTGAGGGCATGACCGAACACAACACATCCCACAAGGTCGTGGTCATCGGTGGCGGTTACGCCGGAACGCTCGCGGCCAACCGTCTGCGGATGCGCGACGACGTCGACATCACGCTGGTCAATCCGCGCCCGGAGTTCGTCGAACGCATCCGGCTGCACCAGTTCGTGGCCCGTACCGGCGACCCCACGATCGACTACGGCACACTGCTCGGCGAGGGCATCCGCCTGGTCGTCGACAGCGTCACGCGCATCGACGCCGCCGCCCGCGCCGTGCGGCTGGCGTCCGGCCGTACCCTGGACTACGACTACGTCATCTACGCGGTCGGCAGCACCAGGGCCGTACGACCAGCGGTGCCCGGCGCGGCCGAATTCGCATTCGACATCGCGGAATTCGAGGACGCGCAGCGGCTGCGCGCCCGGCTGGAGGAATTGCCCCTCGATGCTCCGATCACCGTGGTCGGCGGCGGATTGACCGGCATCGAGACGGCCGCCGAGCTGGCCGAGCAAGGGCGCGGGGTCACGCTCGTGTGCGGCCGGACCCTGGCACCGACATTCAGCGCATCGGGTCGCCGATACATCGCCAAATGGCTGTCCCGGCACGGTGTCGTGGTGCTCCAGGACGCCGTGGTGAGCGAGGTGCGGCCGGACGCGGTCGTCGTCGCCGACGGTGCCGTGCGTACGAGCGCGCTGACCATCTGGACGGCCGGTTTCGGTGTGCCGGAGCTGGCGGCGGCGAGTGGGCTGCGCACCGACGCGCTCGGCCGGTTGCTCACCGACGAGACGCTGACCAGTGTCGACGACGACCGCATTGTCGCGGCCGGCGACGCCGCCGCACCGTCGGGCCAGCCGCTGCGGATGAGCGGCTACGCCGCCGGGCCGCTCGGGGCACAGGCCGCCAACACCGTGCTGAGCCGCATCGCGGGGACCGAACCGGCGGTGCTCGACCTGGCCTTCACGGGGGCGTGCGTCAGCCTCGGCCGGCACGCCGGCATACGACAGCTCGCCCGCAAGGACGACACCGCGGTGAACATCTACATCGGCGGCCGCATGGGCGCGGCGATCAAGGAGGTGACCTGCAAGTTCGTGGTGTCGAAGCGGATCCGCGGCGAGGCCCGCAAGCCGGGCTCCATGAGCTGGCCCAAGGGCGGCCCGCGTCCCGAGCAGCCGGCCTCCGCCACACGGGTGGTCACCTCCCCGTGAACACCGACGAGCACGCCGAGCGGTTCACCCTGTTGCGGCCGCTGCTGTTCACGATCGTCTACGAGATACTCGGCTCGGCGATCGAATCCGACGACGTGCTGCAGGAGGCCTATCTGCGGTGGGCCAACGTGGATCTCGCGACGGTACGGGACACCAAGTCGTATCTTGCACAGCTGGTGACCCGTCAGGCGCTCAACGCCTTGCGGGCGAGCGCGCGCCGTCGTGAGGACTACGTCGGCCCGTGGCTGCCCGAGCCGCTGCTGCTCGACGAGAACGACGCCTCGACCGATCTGGTGCTCGCCGAGTCGGTGTCGATGGCGATGCTCGTGCTACTCGAAACCCTCACCCCCGATGAGCGCGCGGTGTTCGTGCTGCGCGAGGTGTTCGGCTTCGACTACCGCGGCATCGCCACAGCGGTGGGCAAATCCGCGGCGACGGTGCGCCAGGTGGCGCACCGCGCCCGCGAGCACGTACAGGCGCGGCGTAAGCGCTTCGAGCCCGTCGACGCCGCGACGACCGCGCAGATCACCGAGCAGTTCATGACCGCGGCGTCCACCGGCGACCTGGAAGGGCTGCTCTGGCTGCTCGCGCCGGACGTCGCCTGGACCGCCGACAGCGGCGGCAAGGTCACGGCGGCGCGCCGGCCGGTGGTGGGCGCGGAGAAGGTGGCCGCGGTCATCATGAACTTGTTCCGCCAGGAGCGGCGAGGGGATCTGCGGGCCGAGATGGTCAACTGCAACAACACGCCCGCGATGGCGTTCAGCGGCGAGCGTCTGGAAGGCGTCTTCCTGATCGAGATCGCCGATGGGAAGATCACCAATTTCTACGCCATTCGCAACCCAGACAAACTTCTCGCGGTGGCGGTTCCGCGCCAGATCAGCCGTTAGGTGATGGCTGGCGACCAGCATGTACAGATGTCCATCAGCAGCAGGCTGCGCAAGGGGAGTTTTCGTGCATGATGTAGTGATCGTGGGCGCCGGCCCGGTCGGTCTGTTCCTTGCCTGCGAGCTCGGCCTCGCGGGCTGCTCCGTCCTGGTGCTCGAGCGGGAGCCGGAGCGCCACTCCCCGTGGAAGGCGTACCCGCTCGGGATGCGGGGCCTGTCGGCCACGTCGGTGGAGGCGTTCTACCGCCGCGGGATGCTGCACCCGCTCCTGACGGCCTCAGGCGTCCCTTCCGGCGGGAACCCCGGCACGGACGAGCCGTCACCCCCTCGCAACGTGGGCCACTTCGCCGGCATGATGCTCGATCCGGCCAAGGTCGACGTCGCCGCCCTGCCGTTCCGGCTGCCCAGCCCGGCACCGGAGTCCATGTTGACAAGCCTCGAAGCGGTCGAGGCGGTGCTGTCCGAGCGGGCGGCCAAGCTCGGTGTGCAGATCAGGCGCGGCGTCACGGTCTCAGCCGTCGCGCAGACCGATGAGAGCGTGGTCGCGCGAGCCGGCGAGCACGAGTACGCGGCGCGCTGGCTCGTCGGCTGCGATGGCGGCCGCAGCACGGTGCGCGGGCTCGCGGGCTTCGACTTCGTCGGCACCGAACCGCAGTTCACCGGCTACACCATGCTCGCCACCATCGCCGATCCCGAGAAGCTACGCCCCGGATTCAACCCGACCGCGACCGGCATGTACATCCAGATGGCCGCGGAGGGGCACATCGGCATGCTGGACTTCGACGGCGGCACCTTCGATCGCTCGCAGCAGCCGACTCGCGACCATCTCCAGGCGGTTCTGCGCCGGGTGTCCGGCACCGACGTGACGCTGAAAGATGTCCATCTCGCCTCGAGCTTCACCGATCGGGCGATGCAGACGACGACCTACCGGCAGGGACGCGTCCTGCTCGCGGGCGACGCCGCCCACATCCACCCACCCTTTGGCGGGCAGGGGCTCAACACCGGCGTCGGCGACGCCCTGAACCTGGGCTGGAAGCTCGCGGCGACCGTACACGGAGACGCGCCGGACGAACTTCTCGACACCTACACCCGCGAACGCCACCCGATCGGCGCCTGGGTGCTCGACTGGACGCGCGCCCAGACAGCGGTCATGCGGCCGGACCCGCACGCCCAGGCGATCCAAGCAGTGATCCGCGACCTGCTCGGGACCCGTGACGGAACCACCTACGCGTTCGAGAAGATCTCGGGATGGTCGCTCCGTTACGACCTCGGCAGCGAGCAGCCGCCCCTGGTCGGCCGCAACGCCCCGGACCTGCACCTTGAGGACGGCACTCGCCTCGGCGACCTGATGCGGGACGGGCGAGGCGTCGCACTCGATTTCAGCACCGACCGACGCCTGCACGACTCAGCGATGGGCTGGCAGAGCCGGATACGGTACGCGGCCGGCCCGGCGAGAAACGACCTCGGATTCGGGGCCGTACTCGTCCGACCCGACGGCATAGTCGCCTGGGCAGGCGATCGCGACCCTGATCGTGCAGCGTTCGAACGAGCCGCCGGCCATTGGTTCGGCGATCCAGCGTGATAGACGTTGCGGCGTCACCCGCCGGCCGAAGGTACCGGCCGGTCGGCCGCGTCCTGCCACCGCTGAGGACGACTGCCGGAGAGGGCTGTTCGTGGTGGCCCCAATCGTGCTGTGGTGACGAGAAAGGGGCCCAACCTGGAGAAGGGCTGGGTCCCTTCCTTCGTGTCTATAGGTGGTGCCTGAAACAGCCGAGCAGCCCCCACAGAACGGCGCCGCCGGCGGCGAGACCGGTCAGGAGTGCGGCGGGCCACGTGGAGCCGTCCGCGAGCATGAGAGCGGTCGCGATGCTGGTGGAGGCGACTATCGCGAGCGCTATAAGAAGCGCACGTTGCAAGTCCATACGAACCAACTCCTATCCGACGAAGAACCCCATCCGAAGCAGGCTCCATGCGCGCTGTGCGCAGTGGACGCCGTCCGGGGTGGATCCAGTAGGAGAAGGCCCTCTACCTGGCACGATACGGGGCCTTGCCGTACGAGCCCCCGTTTTCGCGCAGTTTTGACATTGGCGTGTCCCAACGAAAACGCGCCCTACCGACGCTGGACACGGGCATGCTCACGATCAGGCCAACCTATGATCACGACTCAGCCGGTGGCTCGAACCACCGATCTCAAGACACGCCGCGGACCATGAACACGTCCACCGGATCCTCGGACTCCAGGGTGAACCCGTGCCGCTCGTACAGCCGCCGGGCAGGACTTCCCTGCAGGACGTTCAACCGGACAGGGACACCGTCACGGTCGCACCGGTCCAACAGCTCGCGCAGGACGCCCGAGCCGATGCCGGAACCCTGTAGGTGCGGGGCCAGGTAGAAGTGCTCCAGCCAGCGAGTGTCCTCGGCTTCCCGTAGCGCCACGCAGCCGGCGAACTCGCCGCCGACCTCGATCACCCAGGTGTGCGACGGTTCGTAGGCGTCCCGCATTCGCTGCCGTACTCGGTGCTCGTCGTACCGGCCGAGCCGCTCCAGATCCGCCCGCATCACCACGGCGCGTAGCTCGACCATCGCCTCGATGTCCACCGCCAAAGCCCGCCGAATACCCCAATCCACCATGATGTGGCACTTTACGGCACGCTGTGGGGCTCTCGCAGCCAGGGATGCGGTGGTCAGGGAGACCTCGGTTGACGCACGTTACGCGCGCCAATTTTCGGCCATCGCCAGGAAGGTAGTCCAGGACATTAACCGGACAATTCAGGAGGGCATTTTGTCCGGTGACCATTCCGGTCCTCCCGCCTATGCTCTGCTCTCATGGAGAACGTGGAGACCACGGAGGCCACGGTGAAAGAGACGGTTCTCGGCCTTCAGCGGCAGTTCGACGCGGCAGAGCTGGCCGCCGACGCCGGACGCCTGCGCGAGTTACTGGCCGACGACTTCCAGTCGATCGGGCCCAAGGGGTACGTGCTCGACAAGGAGCAGTGGATCGGGCGCCACGCCCAATTCCAGTACCACGCCCTGGACACCAGCCAGATCGACATCCGGATGTACGGTGACGCCGCCATCGTGCGCAACGTGCAGAGCAACCAGGCGACCTCTCACGGCCGGGCGGTCGCGCTGCGGGTACGGGTGTCCCAGACGTGGGTCAGGCAGGAGGGCTCGTGGCGGCTGGCGGGCATCCAGTTCAGCCCGATGGCCGACGACGCATAGCCCGACCCCGCCCCCGTTCCCGGGCATGCCGCCCGATGCCCGGTAAACGTCCGGGCCCAATGTCCGGTAAATGTCCGGTTGCTGTCCTGGCCCCGATAGTTCGCCGGGATAGAGGATGAACGCAACTGCGCGATCCCCCGAGGCGGTAAACGACGATGACGACACAGACGATCCCGCCACTCGGCGGCCGGGTGCTGCGGCACTGGCCGGTTCTGGTCGGGGTCGGGACCGCCGTACTCATGATCCTGGACCTGGCCACGGGCCTCGAACTGGCGAAGGTGCTGGCCGCCTCGGCGGTGGTGTACCTGGGCGCGGCCGCGTTCGGGAAACCCGCCTCGACCTGGCCCGTGTTCTTCCTGACCTTCTCCGTCATCCTGGCCGCGGAGCTCATCGATGACGACTTCGAGGCGACCTGGGCGGTGCTGGGCCTGGGCGTCCTGCTGGGCGGCTACGGTCTCCTGCGTGGCTACGGCCCCCTGCGCGGTACCCGGCCTGAGCCCGGTGGGCTGCCGTTACAGCTGATCGCCATGCTCGGTTTCGGCGCCGCGGCCACGATCGCGCTGTTCGTCAACCCGACGGCCGGCAGCTACCTGGTGGCGCTGGGCCTGCTCTGCCACGCCGCATGGGACGTCTACCACTACCGGGCGAACAGGGTGGTGACCCGGTCACTCGCCGAGTTCTGTCTCATGCTCGACACCACCCTGGCCGTGGCGATCATCGCTCTGACGGCGACGGCCTGACCCCGGAGGAACGACAGCCGATGAACCTTCTCAAGGACCGGGTCGCCCTGGTCACCGGCAGCTCCCGAGGGATCGGCGCGGCCATCGCGACCACGTTCGCGCAGGCCGGGGCCCGGATCGCGCTGCACGGCCGGGACGAGGCCGCGCTCGCCGCGGTCCAGGCACGCATCGACGGCCTCGGCGGCGAGGCCATCAGCGTGACCGGGGACGTCACCGTCGCCGACGACCTCACCCAGATTCGCGAAGAGATCCTCGACCGGTACGGCCGCGTCGACGTGCTGGTCGTCAACGCCGGCAGCTCGGACAGCCGCCCCATGCCCATCGAGGACATCACGGAGGAGAGCTGGCGGGCCGACATCGACCGGAACCTGACCGGCACCTTCCTGACCGTCAAGTGCTTCCTGCCCGGCATGAAGGAGCGCGGGACCGGCAACATCATCACCCTGTCCTCGGCGGCCGGGCGTAAGCCGAGTGAACGGACGATCGTCGCGTACGCCGCGGCGAAGGCCGGTGTGCAGCTCTTCACCCAGGATCTGGCCGCCCAGGTGGGCCCGTACGGCATCCGCGCCAACTGCCTCGCCCCAGAGACGATCCTCACCGAGACGAACCAGCAATGGCTACCGGCCGACGTCCAGCGCTCGCTGGCCGAGTCACACCCGCTGCGGCGGCTCGGCACGCCCGAGGACGTCGCCCGGGCCGCGCTTTTCCTCGCCTCCGACGACTCCAGCTGGATCACCGGCGTCATCGTCGACATCGCCGGTGGCGCGGTGCTGGTGTGACCCGTGATCAGTGGCTCACGACGACGCCGGGCGGAAGACGGGGACCGCTTCGCCGCCCTCCGGGTGCTCGAAGGCGACGCGGACCGGCAGGCCGTCGTACACCTCCTCGGGCGCGGCACCGGTGATCTGGAGCTGCAGCCACGGCTCCTCCTCCAGCTCGACGATCGCGACCACGATCGGCGGCGCGCCCTTGGTGTGCACCACCGACCAGCTCACCACCGACCCCGTCCCGGCCGCGGCCGTCCAGGACAGCTCGGGTGAGCCGCACCGCGGGCACGTACGCGCCTGCGGAGCGGAGAAGGCGCCGCACTGATCGCAGTGCCGGATCAACAGTTCGCCGCGCGCGGTGCCGTCGAAGAACTCGGCGGTGGCCGCGTCACGGTGGACGATTCCCACGGGCATCGGCATGCTCCTATCGCGCGTGCGGGCTGAGGATGAGGGTGGAGTGGTGGTCGAGTACGCCGCCGTTGCCGCTGACCAGCACCATGTCGTTGCGCGGCGCCTGACGGTCGCCGCCCTGGCCACGGGCCTGGATGACGGCCTCCGACAGCGGGGTCATCCCCCACATGTAATAGGAGGAGAGCTGGCCACCGCCGGTATTGACGGCCAGCGTCCCCTCCGGTCCCAGTACGCCGCCGGCGACGAAGGGGCCGCCCTCGCCCTTGGCGCAGAATCCGTAGTCCTCCAGGGAGATGAGCGCGGTGTAGGTGTAGCAGTCGTACAGCTCGGCGACGTCGATGTCCTCGATCGACACCCCGGCCATCTTCAGCGCCGTCGGCCCTGACAGGGCGGCACCGCTGACCAGGCCGAACTCGCTGTCCCTGCCCATGACATACCCCGGGTGCCCCTGTCCCCAGCCGCGGATGTGCACGGCGGGCTGGGCGAGGTCGGCGGCCCGGTCTGCGGAGGTGACGATGACCGCGACGCCGCCGTTGCTGACCAGGCAGCAGTCGAGGAGGTGGAACGGCTCGGCGATCCATCGGGAGTTCTGGTGGTCCTCGATGGTGATCGGGTCCCGCATCTGGGCCAGGGGGTTCCTGGCCGCCCAGGCGCGCTGCGCGACGGCTATGTGTCCCAGTTGCTCGCTGGTCGTGCCGTACTTCCGCATGTGCCGGCGGGCGGCCAGCGCGTACATGGTGTTGGCGCTGTAGATCCCCGAAGCCGCGGTCAGGCCCTGCCAGCCGGCCAGTCTGCGGCCCGCGCCGGCGTAGGCCGCGCCGCCCCCGGACGCCTTGTCCTTGAGCGGCGCGTCGGCGAAGACGCAGGCCACGATGTCGGCCATGCCGGAGGAGACGGCCATGGCGGCGTACTGGACCATGGCGCCGGCCGACGAGCCGTACGCCTGCACCTCCGACAGCAGGCGGAGCTCGCGCAGCCCCAGGTCCCGCTGGAGGCTCAGCCCGACGTCGGCGGTGAGGCCGGTGTTGGTCAGCAGGCCGTCCACCTGGCGCAGGTCGAGACCGGCGTCGGCGGCGGCGAGCCGTACCGCCTCGGCGGCGAACTCGGGCGCGCTCCGGCCGTAGACCTTGCCCATCTCGGTGATGCCGAGACCGGCGATGACCGACGTGGCGTTCATCGTCCCTCCCAAACCGGGGCGCGCTTCTCGGCGAAGGCGCGTGGCCCCTCCTTGGCGTCCGCCGACCGCATGAGCGCGGCGCTCTCGGCGGCGCTCCGCTCCCAGGCGGCCTGCTCGGACGGGATGGTGCCGTCGGAGATGCCGCGCGCGATCCGCTTGCTGGCCTGCACCGACAGCGGGGCGTTCGCGCTGACCGTCTCGGCCAGGGCGAACGCGGCGGTCAGCACCTCGGCCCGCGGTACGACCCGGTTGACCAGGCCGAGCCGCAGCGCGTCGGCGGCGGTGACGGGCTCGCCGGTCAGCAGGATCTCCATGGCGACCTTCGTGGGCAGCTGCGCGGCCAGCCGGAACGCGCCGCCCGCGCCCGCGAGGATGCCGCGCTTGACCTCCGGCAGCCCGAACGCGGCGGTCTCGGCGGCCACCACCAGGTCGGCCCACAGGGCGATCTCGGTGCCGCCGCCGAGCGCGAACCCGTTGACGGCGGCGATGACCGGCTTGGCGATGGGATGCGTGACACATCCGGCGAATCCCCAGTGCGGCTTGAGCCCCAGCCCTTCGGTGGCGAACTCCCCGCGGGCCACCGCCTTCAGGTCGGCACCGGCGCAGAACGCCTTGTCACCCGCCCCGGTCAGCACCACGGCACGCACCGACGCGTCCGCGTCCGCCTCGTCCAGGGCCTCACCGACGGCGCGGGTCAGCTCCGCGTTCACGGCGTTGCGGACCTCGGGCCGGTTCAATGTGATCAACACGATGTGGTCGCGGCGCTCGACGAGCGCGGCGGGCTCACCCATGGTCAACTCCTCTTACCTTCATCACTCTGTACGGGTGCTTCTTCCAGCACGTCCGCGTCGATGAGCGCCTGGATCTCGGACTCGGCCAGGCCGAGCAGCTTGGCGGCCACCACTCGCGTGTGCTCCCCCGCCAGCGGCGCGGGGCGCAGCTCGGGGTCGGCGACGCCGCGGAAGGTCGCCGGGGCGTTCTCGGTACGCAGGGCGTGCTCGATGTAGGGATGGCGCATCTCCCGCAGGAACCCGCGGGCGGTGAGCTGGGGGTCGTCGAGATACTCGATGACGCGGTGCATCATCCCGGCGGGCACCCCGGCCTCCTGCAGCCGCTCCATGGCCGCTCGCGGCGGGGTGGCGGCCGTCCACTCGGCCACGGCCGCGTCCACGAGGTCGCGGTGCGCGCGGCGGCCCGCGGCGGTGGCCAGCCGCGCGTCGGCGCGCAGGTCGGCGCGGCCGATCACCGTGCACAGGCCCCGCCACTGCTCGTCGCCGTCGACGCTCACCACGCACCACTCGTCGTCGCCCGCGCACGGGTAGACCCCCTGGGGCGCGTCCCACTCGCCGCTGTTGCCGTGGGCGGTGAACGAGCCGGGTTCGAGTGATTCGCGCAGGAAGCCGGTGGACAGCTGGGTGAGGATCGTCTCGGCCTGGGCGACGCTGACCGTGCCGCCCTTCCCGGTACGCCGCCGCTCGATGAGCGCGGCGAGCACGGCGACGGCGCCGACCCGCGCGGCGATGTGGTCGGGATAGATGGTGATGCCGTCGCAGAACCCGGCCTCGACCTCGGTGTCCCGCCAGAGCCCGGTCAGCCCGGCGGAGGCGCGGACGAGCGGGCCGTAGCCCATGCGCCTGCTCCACGGACCGGTCGGGCCCAGGGCGCTGCTGTCGGCCATGATGACGCCGGGGTTCAGCTCGCTGATGACGTCATAGCCGAGACCCAGCGACTCCAGCGTGCCCGGCTTGAAGTTGGACAGGATGACGTCGGAGCCGGCGGCGAGCCGCTTGAACAGCTCCAGGCCCTCGGGTGAGCGGAGGTTGATCCCGGCGCTGAGCTTGTTGCGGTGGCCCCAGGCGAAGCCGACGCTGATGACCTCGTCGCCGAGCGACTGGCGGCTGCCGTCCGGGTAGGCCCGGCTCTCGATCTTGATGACCTCGGCGCCCTGGTCGGCGAGCAACCGGCCCAGCTCCGCGCCGACCACGATGACGCCCAGGTCCAGCACCCTCAGCCCGTCGAGGGGCCGCCGCGGCGCGACCTCGGCCGACTCGGAGGCTGTGCCGGAGGTGACCGGCCCACCAGGCGCCACCTCGGCGAAGACCTCGTCGTCGTGCTCCCCCGGCTCGGGGGCCCGGTGCCGGAACCCGGCCCGTGCACCGTTCACCTCGACATACCCGGACGGCACACGGCCGGTCAGCCCGGGGGCGACCTCGGCGTCGAGCAGGCTTTCCCGCGCGCGGAAGTGCGGGCTGTCGAGCACCTCGCCGGGGTCGAGCAGCGCCGCGATCGGCACGCCGCGCTCCTGACCTTGGGCCACGAGCTCGTCCCTGGTCCGGTCTCTGAACAGCTCGCCCATGAGGACGCGCAGCCGCTCAGCGGCGCCGAATCGGGCGCCAATGCTGTCGTACTTGGGGTCGGCGAACTCCGCCGGCTCCCCCAGCCAGCCGAACATCCCGCGCCACTGGCGTTTGGCCAGCACGCAGATCCGGACGTATCCATCGGCGCACGGGAAGATCGGGTAGAGGTCGCCCGCCTGCGGACGGCCGCGCGGCAGCCGGGTGGCCGGGACCCCGCCGGTGGCCGAGCCGCCCATGCCGAAGCCCGGGTCCAGAACCTGGGCGGTCATCTCGTACACCGAGCAGTCGACGTGATCGCCGCGGCCGGTGTCGAGCCGGTTCAGGTACGCCAGCAGGCCCGCCCATGCGGCCTGGACGGCCGCCGACTCGTAGGCCAGCGGGCCGGGCGGCATGACCGGCTCACGGCCGGGGATGCCGGAGCGCGACAGCACCCCGCCCAGCGCCATGTGCGTCCAGTCGGTGCCGATCCAGTCCCGGTACGGGCCGGTCTGCCCGAAGTCGGTGATCGAGACGACGACCAGCGCCGGATTGCGTGCGTGCAGCGCATCCGCGCCCAGACCGAGGGCGTCGAGGGTGCCGGGGCGTTCGGTCTCGATGAGGAAGTCCGCCCCGGCGGCCAGGTCGAGCAGCCGGTCACGGCCGGCGGGGTCGCGCGGGTCCAGGGTGACGCCGCGCTTGTTGGCGTTGTGTGTGGCGAAGTAGAGGCTCACGCCGTCGTGGACCGGTTCGCGGTGCCGGGTCGGCGCGCCGCCGGGCGGTTCGACCCGGATGACGTCGGCGCCGAGGTCGGCGAGGAAGCGGCCGCACATCTCGGCCTTGCCGTCGGCCAGATCGATGACCCGAAGACCGGCGAGGGGAAGGCCCCTGGCTGCGGGCATGGTGAATCACCCCACGGTGTGAAGGATGCGCGAGTACGCCGGACATGACCTGTCGCGGCGGAGGATCCCGGCCCGCGAGCGGCGGTTCAGGGCCGCGCGCCAGGATCGTCGGACGGTCCAGGGCCGCGCGCCAGGATTGTTGCGAACAGGTTTCCTACAACCGTGAGGATGCCACTCGGTTTCCGGTCTGAAAACGTCCGAATCGGCAACGTGACACGCGTCCGGATCGGCAACATGGCCGCGTCCGGCCGCCAGTCGCCGGTTCTGCCTCCTAGACGCCGCCCTTGTCCATCACAGCGATTCCAGGCCCTGTATGGCGATGTCCACGGCCCGCCGGGTCGAGGCCAGATAGTCCTGCTCCGACTCGCCATACGTCTCCAGGCTGGCCAGCCCAGCCGCCTGCACCGCGCCCATGAACGCGCCGGTCGCCGACGCGGCGCTGATGGGGTCCAGCCGGTCGGGGAATGCCGCCAGCAACGCGCCGGCGATCCGGCGCTGCGCGTCGAACGTCATGAGCAAGGCCTTGGCCTGCACGGCGGGAACGGTCGCGAGCACCCTCTGGTAGACCTCCGCCAGCTCCGGGTCCTCGATCCCCGGCCCTTGGCGGAGGTAGTTGGCGATGACCCGGTCGTAGGTCCTGCGCAGCACCTGCGGCACCGTGTCGTCCGGCGCGCGGTCGGCGATCACCTCCAGCGCCAGCCCGTAGTACTGCTCGACCTCGGCGAACAGCACGTCCTCCTTGCTGGGGAAGTAGTTGAAGAACGTCTTGGTGGACACGTCCGCCGCCGCCGCGATCTGCGCGCCGGTGGTCTCCTCGTAGCCCTGCTCGGCGAACAGCCGGACGGCCGCGCGGATGAGCAGTTGCCTGGTCTGCCGCTTCTTGCGTTCGCGCAGTGTCTCCTCCATGAGGTGTGATCTTACATCAGAATATTTTTACACTGTTGTAAATTTGCACCGATTGATGGTATTCAAGAGTCATGACCCAAGGAGCCTTACTTCCTCGCCTGGCACCCGCCGTCTGGCTGCTCTTCCTGGCACCGCTGACGGGCGAATACCTGATGGGCAACATGTCGATCACCGACGTGGGCAACCTGCTCGCCCTGGTGCCCCTGTACGGCGGCGGCGCCCTCATCATCCGCGAGTTCGCCCGCCGCACCGGACGCGGCTGGCCCACCATGATGACCTTCGCACTGGCCTACGGCATGATCGAGGAGGCCTTCGTCACCCAGACACTCTGGAACCCGAACTGGTCCGGCTTCCGCATCCTCGACTACGGCTTCATCCCCGCGCTCGGCCTGGCCGGGCCGTGGACGATGTTCATGGTGGGCGTACACACGGTGTTCAGCATCAGCGTCCCGATCGCGGTCGCGGAGACCCTCGCCGGCTCGCGGCGCACCACACCGTGGCTGGGCAAGGTCGGCCTCACGGTCATGAGCGTGCTGTACGGGGTCATCGTCCTGGGCGGCGCCATCGCCGCCATCGCCCTCACCGACTTCGCCTCCGCGCCCCAGCTCATCGGCGCCGGAGTCGTCATCGCCGCGATCATCGTCATCGGCCTGCGCCTCCCCAGGCGCAGCACCGACGCCACTCCCCTGCCCGGCCGCGCCCCCAGCCCGTGGGTCGCCGGCACCTTCGCCCTGATCGCCGGAAGCGTCTTCGTCCTGCTGTACGCGGTCGACCCCACCGGCCTGTCGCCCTGGCTGGCAGAGGCGATCCCCCTCCCGGCGTGGCTCAGCGTGCTGCTCTATCTGGCGCTGTTCGTGACCGCGGTCACCACGCTGGTCCGCTGGTCACGCCGCGCGGGCTGGTCGCAGGCCCACCGGCTGGCACTCGCCGGCGGGGCCATGCTGACCTACGCCTGGCACTCCTTCCCGTGGAGAGTCATCCCGCTCCCTGGAAACCCACCGCCCAGCCTTCCGGTGGACCTGGCCGGCAACGCCCTCTTCACCATGGGCGCGGTGGTCCTGCTGGTGGTCGCGGCGCGGCGGCTGCGCCAACCCTCGGCCGACACCACGGCGGCTATCCGGCAGAGCCGGCAGGCCGATAAATCGTGATGATCGTCTGCCGCCGCGGCCGGTACGTCCTCGGGCGCGAAGCAACCCGTCGCATCAGGCCACCTGGGCCACCACCAGGTTCTAGAACCGCACCTTCCGCAAGTAGCGATAGCCGACCTCGGCGGTACGCCGGGGGGTCACATCGGGAGTGTCGTTCTCCACGATGTACTCCATCACGCGGTGCTTGTCGAAGATGCGCCGGAAGTCGATGGTCCCGGTGCCGAGGTCGGCCATGTCGCCGTCGAGTGCTCGATCCTTGACGTGGAACTGCAGCACCCGCTGCGGCGCCTCGCGGATGACGTCGAGCGCGAAGCGCACCGGGTCGGCGGCCCCGCGCCCGACACCGCCGGTGACCGCCCAATACAGGTCGATCTCCAGATGGACCAGGTGCGGATCGAGCTCGGCCGTGAGCACGTCCCAGGGCGTCTTACCGCCGCCGAGGTCGGTGGTGAACTCGTGGGCGTGGTTGTGGTAGCCGTAGCGCAGCCCGGCCGAGCGGGCAGCCCGCGCCTCGATGTTCATGCGCTCGGCCCACGCCTTCAACTCGTCCTCGCTGGTGGAGTTCAGGTAGGGCACGACCATGAAGGACTGGCCGAGGGTCAGCGCGTTGGCGATCTTCGTGTCAAGACCGGCGGCGTCGGTGGTGAGGCCGTCGTGGCTGGAGCTGGCCCGGATGCCGATCCCGTCGAGGAACTGGCGGAGCTGCTGGGCCGTACGGCCGAAGTAGCCGAGCGCCAGCTCGACCTTCGGGTAGCCGGTCTCGGCCAGGTAGGTGAGAGTGGCGTCGTAGTTCTGGGCGAGGTCGTCGCGTACCGTCCAGAGCTGGATGCTGATCTGGTTCGGCGGGACGCGCTCCCCGCCGGAGTGGTGCGGCGGCGTCGCCGCGGCTGCGGGGGAAGCGGCGGCCAGGGCGGCCGCCCCCAATCCGAGGCCCGCGGCGAGCAGGGAGCGCCTGCTGGGACCGTAGCCGTAGCACATGGGAGAGCTCCTAACGTGTGGGCTGGAGGACGACCTGGTCGCTGCCGGTCAGCGGGGGCAGATCGGTGCCGCCGGGGTCGGTGTAGCCGGCGACGAAGACGCCGGTGAGATGGTCGGTCTCCGGATCGTGTCCGCTCGGCAAGGTGGTCTGGATGGAGCCCGTGCAGCCGCGGGCCGTGGTCTGCGGGTGGCCGTGGTCGTCGTGGCCGAGGATGTAGTCCACGGTCACCTTGGCGCAGTCCACCGGCTGGTCGTCGGTGACCCGCACCTCGAACTCGACGACGTCGCCGAAGTGGAAAGCCTGCCCCTCGGCGGGCCGGACCAGCTCCACGACGGGCGCGGCGTTGCCGACCACGATCCGCACCGACGTCGCCGCGGACATGCCGGCGGTGTCGCTGACCTTGAGCGTGGCGTTGTAGAGGCCGTTCTTCTGGTAGGTGTACGACGCCTCGGGGCTGCGGGAGTCGACCTTGCCGTCGGCGTCGAAGTCCCAGGCGTAGCGGAGTCTGTCGCCGTCGGGGTCGCTCGTACCGGCGCTGGTGAAGCGGACGGTCAGCGGGGCGTGGCCGTCGGTCGGCGAGCCGGCGGCGACAGGGACGGGAGTGTGGTTGCCGGTGTTGCCGATGTAGTCGTAGCGCGAGAGCTGGGCGTCCGGGTTCTCCTGGAAGTAGCCGTCGCCGTACTCCAGCACGTAGAGCGCGCCATCAGGGCCGAACTCCATGTCCATCGGGTTGTCGAAGACGAACGAGGGCAGCACGTCCTCGATCCGCCCGTCGCGGTGGAACGCCTTGACGTAGTCGCGGGTCCACTCGTAGAAGAGCGGAACGCCGTCGAAGTACTTCGGCCACGCCACGGAGTTTCGGCCGCGCGTGGCGCGCGGGTCGAAGTGGTACGCCGGACCGGCCATCGGCCCGATGCCACCGGTGCCCAGCTGCGGGAACTCCGGTGAAGCCCCGTAGGAGTACCACACGTTCGGCTGCGTCACCGGTGGCAGCGCGCGCAGGCCGGTGTTGTGCGGCGACTCGTTGACGGGCGCCGCGCAGTTGAACGCCGCGCCTGACGCGCCGGTCGCGAAGTCGTAGTCGACGTACGGGAGCCGCGCCGTCGCACAGTACGGCCAGCCGTAGTTGCCGGCCTTGCGGATCACCGTCCACTTGCCGGTCCCCGACGGGCCGCGCTGGGGGTCGGCCTCCCGAGCGTCGGGCGAGTAGTCGGCGACGTAGAGCTCGCCCGTGGACCGGTTGACCTCGATGCGGAAGGGATTGCGCAGGCCCATCGCGTAGATCTCCGGCCGGGTGCGTGCCGTGCCGGGCGGGAACAGGTTGCCGCGGGGAATCGTATAGGACCCGTCGGCGCGGACCTTGATGCGAAGGACCTTGCCCCGCAGGTCGTTGGTGTTGCCGGCGCTGCGCTGGGCGTCGAACGCCGGGTTGTGGTCGGGCCGCTCGTCGATGGGGTTGTAGCCGTCGGAGGAGAACGGGTTCGTGTCGTCGCCGGTGGACAGGTAGAGGTTGCCGTCGGCGTCGAAGACGATGTCCCCGCCGACGTGGCAGCAGATGCCGCGGTTGACCGGCACGTCGAGGATGCGCTGCTCGGTACGGAGGTCGATCGTGGCGCCGGTGAAGCGGAAGCGGGACAGCCGGATCAGCCCGTCGAAGGGCGCGAAGTCCGCCGGTGTGCCGGTGACCGGCGCGTCGCCCTCGTTGAAGTCCGGCGTCGCCGGGTCGTCGACGGGAGTGTTGAGCGGCGGGGAGTAGTAGAGGTAGACCCAGTCGTCCGCTTTGGAGCCCTTGCCGAAGCCGGGGCTGAGGGCGATGCTCTGCAGTCCCTCCTCGTCGTGACGGTAGACGTCGAGCCGGGCGGCCTGCGTGTTGAGACCGGTCTTCGGATCGTGCAACCAGACCACACCGGGCCGGGTGGTGTGCAGGACCCTCGAATCCGGTAACACCGCCAGGTCCATGGGCTCTCCTGGATTGTCGTTCAGGGTCACCTTCTGGAACTGGTCGTCGGGCGGCGGAGCCGCGATGCCCACCGTCCCAGTAGCGGTGGCGGTCCCGGTGGCGTTGGCGGCGGCGGCCGGCATGAGGATCGCCGCAGCGGTCAGGGCGGCGATTGCGGTTCTCGTTCTCATGCCTCTCCCTTCGTTCTGCTCAGGGGGATAAGAGAGGGCAAATTAACGTGAATGTAACCCGCCTTACGCCGATCGAGGAGGGCCTAATTACGCACGATCAAACAGCTTTCGCTTGAGATCGGACTAAGTACCGCGCGACGCTGACCGTTCAGGTGCGGTGAGCCCTACCTGAACGGTCAGCGGTTACGAGCGGGGAGTGACCGGTGCCAGCCACAGACCGACGATCGCGTCGATCAACCCGGTCGCGGCGTCATGCCAGCTGGACCGGGGTGTGGGGGTGCCTTCGGCGAGTGCGCGCTCGCGCTCGGCGATCATGTGCACCATCAGCTGACGCGTCATGTCGCCGCGTTCGAGGCGTACCTCCGGCGGCAGATCGGGAAGACACCGGTTGAGCCCGTCGACCGCCTGGCGCAGGGACGGCGAGCTGATCGTCTCCTTGACCATGATCTCCCGCAGTGCGGGATCGGTCATCACCTGGGCGCTGAACCGGGCGAACCAGGTGGGGTTCCCCAAAGCGCCCAAGTGCTCGGTGATCGGGCGCAACAGGCAGCCCACCCAGTCCCGCGCGTCCGTGGAGCCGGCCGTCTCGGCCAGCATGCGCAGGCGCAGCCGCTCCATCGGCTCGGAGTGCTTGCGCACGATGGCGCGTACGAGATCCGTCTTGGTGCCGAAGTGGTAGCCGACCGCCGCCGTGTTGCCCTGCCCCGCGGCCTCGCTGACCTGGCGGTTGGACACGGCGAAGACGCCGTGCTCGGCGAACAGCCGCTCCGCCGCCGTCAAAATCTGCTCTCGCGTCGCGCTCACGCGCTCGGCCCGGGCGGTCCTCTCCATCATCAGGTCACCACGGTATCGGAAGCCGGGTCGTCCTGCTGCTGTGGGCCTGGTGATGGGTCCGTCGGGCCTGGTGATCATGGCCTTCATCCCCGGCCGCCGCCCGGCCGCCCTCGCGGGGACGACGCGCACCGCCGTCCCCGCGCGTGCGAAGGGCTGGTTCGCTCCTGCGGGGAGGCCGCCAGGCGAGTTGAGTACGCGAGTTGAGTAGAGGCCTACTCATGACCCGGCCGGGTTGCGCGCCTAGCGTCAAAACCCTGAGCCGGGGAGGTGGCGATGCGCCGGTACGGCCTGGTGGCCTACGTACTTGCCGCGAGCGTGATGACGCTGACGGCCGCGTGCCTGATCGTGCTGAGCCCGGCGACGGCCGGGGCAGCGGGGGCGGCGGCGCTGACGACGGCTGGGGCGGCGGAGGCAGCGGCTGGGGCGGAGGCAGCGGCGTGGGCGGAGCCGATGGCCGGGGCAGCGGAGGTAACGGCGCCAACGGCCGAGCCGTCCTGCCCGACGTTGTCCGAATGGAACAGCGAGACGCATGACGGCACCCGCCCGGGGCCGGTGCCGAACGTCATGGGGATGACCCGGGACAGCGCGGTCGCCGCGCTGGCCCAGGGCGGCTTCGACACGGACTCGACGCCTTCCGGCTCGGCGGGCGACTGGACGGTCACCGACCAGACCCCGACCAGCGAGGAGACCGCGGACTGCGGCTCCACCGTGACCATCGACCTGCGGGCGCCGACCGTGGAGGTCCCGGACGTCGTCGGCGACCAGGAGGACGTGGCGGCGAAGAAGATCCGCGACAAAGGGCTCGTCCCGTCGGTGGGCGAGGGATTCGCGGCCGATCTGGGCGTGGTGGACGCCCAGGATCCCGCCGCCGGCACGCAGGTGCCGAGTGGCAGCACCGTGACGCTGACCCTGCGTCCCCCCACGACGGTAACCCCGACGCCTGACGACCGCGTCGAGGTCCCGGACCTGGACGGGCTCAGCGCGAGCGCGGCGAGGCGGCGGCTCCAGGGACAGGGGCTCACGCTCGTCGTCGGCAGCGGGGACTCGGGCCGCGTCAGCGGGCAGGATCCGGCCGCCGGTACCACCGTCGACCGTGGCAGCTCCGTCACCGTCACGCTGACCCCGGCGCCCACGCCGACCGACCCCGCGAGCCCCGCCGTCACCCCCGCCGGGACCGACGAGTCGCCGCAGGTCAGCGTCATCGACCCGGAGGAGAGCGACTCGTCGAGCACGCCGCTGCCCATCCTGCT
This sequence comes from Nonomuraea sp. NPDC050680, assembly GCF_040654555.1. Taxonomy (NCBI): domain Bacteria; kingdom Bacillati; phylum Actinomycetota; class Actinomycetes; order Streptosporangiales; family Streptosporangiaceae; genus Nonomuraea; species Nonomuraea sp. NPDC050680. The sequence continues at coordinate 925,907 of NZ_JBFAIF010000001.1, forward strand.
GGTGGCCGCGCTCGTGGCGGCGGGCGTAGTGGTCTGGGCGCTGCGCCGCGCCCGTCGCGGCCGGCGGACGTCCGCGACGCCCTCCGTGGTCTGCGTCCCGTACGCCGACCTCTCGCCGAGCTTGCGGATCCGTGAGTTCGCGCCCTCGCTCAGCCTCGACTTCGTCTGCCACCACGACCAGGGCCGGCAGGAGATCAGGGAGATCGTACGGTGACCGTTACCTTAATCACCCAGCCCAGCACCGCCGACCTGCTGCTCTACGCCGACCCGAGACAGGCGGCCCAGGAGCTGGCGCGGGCCGTGGACGCCCGCCGGGTGCTCGACGAGATCACCCGGCAGGTCCAGGCGCCGCCCGGCGAGCTGGCGCGCAGGGCCGCGGAGGCGGGCGCCGGCCTGCTCGGTGGCATCGACGTGGGGTCGGTGCTGCTGGGCGGCTGGGCGAAGTACCGCAGTCTGCGCGCCGCGGCCCGCAGGACCTTGGACAACCCGGGTACGGGACAGGTCGTGCCGCTGGCCGAGCACGAGGTCGTCTCCCACCACGAGCCCTATGTCGAGGTACAGGTCAACGGCCGGCCGGTGGGCCGGGTGACCTTCGGCGTGGACCTCATCCTGCATCTCACGATGGTGCAGGCCAGGGTCCGCGGCGGCCGGCTGATGGGGCTGACCGGGGGCGACTGCACGGCCGCCATCGCCTGCAAGATCCAGGGCGTCGAGGTGGCCAGGAAGGAGTTCGTGGTGGTCACGTTGCCGATCAACCGCGATTTCGGGACGGGCTTCGCCCTACTGCCAGAGGCACGGACAGCGGGCTGACCTGCCAGCTGACGTGCCAGCTGACGTGCCAGCTGACGTGCAGGTACGGACGGCGAGCTGAGGGACCGGTGCGCCTCTAACGGCCCTGGTAGCCCTCGCGGGCGGTCACGACGTCAGGCATGCGGTCCTCCAGCCAGGTGATGAGCGGGATCAGGCGCTCGGCGGCCTCGCGGCCCAGCGAGGTGAGGCTGTATTCGACCCGGGGCGGAATCGTGTGCTCGGCCACCCGCAGCACCATGCCATCGCGTTCCAGGGTCTGGAGGGTCTGGGACAGCATCTTCTCGCTCACCCCGTCGACGCGGCGGCGCAGCGCGTTGAAGCGGTAGGGCCCCTCGTAGAGGGCCACCAGCGCCAGGATCGCCCAGCGGCCGGTGATCGTCTCCAGCACCGTGCGGGAAGTGCACTTGCGCGAGAAGACGTCGGCCACCAGGTTCTCGAACTCCTCCATGCGTGCTAGCTTAACAGTGCTTTCTGATAGAAAGTACTAACCATTAGCTTGTACTGAGATGGAGTAACCATGATCGTGGTAACCGGAGCCAGCGGACACCTGGGCCGACTGGTGGTCGAGGAGCTCAAGAAGCGGGTGCCCGCCGCGCAGATCGTCGCGGCCGCGCGTACCCCGGAGAAGGCCGCGGATCTCGGCGTCGAGGTGCGCGAAGCCTCCTACGACCGGCCCGAGACGCTCAAGAGCGCGTTCGAGGGCGCCACCAAGGTGCTGCTCGTCTCCGGCACCGAGGCCAACCGGCTCCAGCAGCACTCGGCGGTCGTCGACGCGGCCAAGGCGGCCGGCGCCACGCTCACCTACACCAGCGCGCCCAAGGCCGACACCACCGAGGCCGGCCTCGCCGCGGACCACAAGGCCACCGAGGACTACATCAAGGCGTCCGGCGTGACGTATACGATCTTGCGCAACAACTGGTACCACGAGAACTACGAGCAGTCGATCAAGACCGCTCCCCAGCTCGGCGCGGTTTACGGCGCCGCCGGCGACGGCCGGATCGCCGCCGCCTCGCGCGCGGACTACGCCGCGGCCACGGCCGCCGTGCTGGCCGGAGAGGGCCACGACGGCAAGGTCTACGAGCTGAGCGGCGACACCGCCTGGACGCTCGCCGACCTGGCCGCCGAGATCTCCAAGGCCACCGGCAAGGAGGTCGCCTACCAGAACCTGCCGAAGGACGACTACGCGGGCGTCCTGGCCGGCGCCGGCCTCCCGGCACCGTTCGCGGCGCTCATGGCCGACGTGGACGTCAACATCTCCCGTGGCTGGCTCGCCGACACCCCCGGCACGCTGAGCGAGCTCATCGGCCGGCCGACCCAGCCGGTCAGCGAGTATGTGCGCTCCCTGCTCGGCTAGGCACCCCGCTCAGGGTGCGGGTGTGCGGGGTAAGGCGGGGGTACGGGGAGGTCCGCTCCCTGCTCGGCTAGGCACCCCGCTCAGGGCCGCCCGTACGACGGGGGCGGCCCTCAGGATCGGATCATCGGCTCGGTTGGCGCGGCACTTTCGTCGTGCCTCGGTCCGACGGGCAAGCCGTCCTGTCTTCGCCCTGGTCCGACGGGCAGAAGGTCAGAGCGCGTCCCACAGGTCGCAGTTGTGCTCGGTGGCCATCTCGGCGGCCGGGACCATCACCGACCGTCCGCCCGCGCGCAGTGACATGACGCGCGAGGTGCGGTTGTAGTCCGGCCACGGCGACGCGAACGGCGCCTGCGGCCGGGCGAGCCGGGTGAACGAACCCCAGTAGTGCACCATGTCCGCCGCCAGCCGGCGCTCGGCCGCGTCGAAGGTGGGCGCGATCGGCGTGCCGTTGTCGAAGCTCGGCCACAGGTAGGCCAGCTCGGCGGCGTGCCCGGCGCCCCACTCGTACCCGACCGGCTCGGGGGTGAGGCCCGGCCCCGTACGGTGGTCGAACCGGTAGGCGAACACGCGGGTGTAGGCGGACAGGTCCTTGATGAACCGGAGCGTCGGGCAGCCGCCCAGGCCCGCGATGAAGCCGGAGTCGGTGAGGATCGCCGCCGACAGGTACGCGCCGGTGAACCGGTCCGGCACCGCCGGCCAGGGATACCGGAGCAGGACGGCGTCGGCGTTGCCGCCGTACAGGGAGCGGACGAAGTTCTCGTACTGCTCCCGGGTCCAGTCCAGATTGCCCTGCGCGAACGTACGGCCCTCGTCGCGGGTGGAGCCCACGACCAGGGGCACGCGCTGGAAGTGACCCGCACGGACGGCGTCACCGGGAGCCTCCGGCAGCACCGGGCCGCCGGACACGAACGAGCTGAACTGCGGCCCGTCGACGAGCCGTGCCGGGGACAGCGCGCGCAGGCAGGCGACGGCGGTCGCGTCGTCGGCGCAGCCGAGCCGGCCGGCGATGGAGGCGCCGGACTGCTCCCCCTGGCTGACGGGCTCGCTGACGCAGGAGCCGCTCTGGATGATCGCGCGGTTGAAGAGCCCGCTCGATCCGGGGGCGGTGAGGTGGCCGCAGACGGAGAACCCGCCGGCCGACTCGCCGTCGATGGTGACCTGCCGGGGGTCGCCGCCGAAGGCGCCGATGTTGCGCTGGACCCATCGCAGCGCCGCCTGCTGGTCGAGGAACCCGTAGTTGCCGGACTGACCGGCCTCGCGGGTGAGCGCCGGGTGGGCCAGGAAGCCGAACACGCCCAGGCGGTAGTTGATGCTCACCACCACGACGTTCTCCAGCCGGGCGATCAGACTGCCGTCGTGCTGGTTGCCGGAGCCGTTGACCAGGCCGCCGCCGTGGATCCAGAACAGCACGGGCAGCCGCTGCCCGGCCTTGACGCCGGCGGGCCTGAACACGTTGAGGTACAGGCAGTCCTCGGTCTCGGAACGCGGTCCGTTGCCGCTGGCCGCGGCGGGACAGCGGTTGCCCCACTCGGCGGCCTCGCGAACGCCCGTCCACGCGCGGGCCGGGCGGGGCGCGCTCCAGCGCAGGTCGCCGACCGGCGGCTGCGCGTACGGGACGGCCAGGAAGCGCTCCACGCGATCGGCCACGGCGCCCCTGAGCAGGCCGGTCTCCGCCCGCACCACCGGGCGGGCCGCGCCGGCGAGGGCCGGGGTCGCGGGGATTCCTGAGAGAAGGGCGACGATGGCGGTCAGCAGCGCGAAAACGCGACGGCTCGATTTCCTTTTCGGCGTCGGAGCGAGAGTTTCAGGCATGTACGCAACTCCTTCGGGGACGGGCCGGAGGGAATCATGCGCCTGAAACATAGCTCTGGTCCGATCTATCGGATAGCGCTCTCCGGTGAATGGAAGGCTTTTTACGCGAGCCCCGAGCCAGTCGGCGATCCGGGCCGCGGCGGTGCTGCCGCTCGTCACTGTGCGTCAGACGCCAACTATCACGATCACGAACCGTGTGTTGACAAAGAGTCAACCCACCATCGTGCACGAATCTTCACATCTGGAGCTTGAAGTACATCTGCCCCATCGGCATAGTGGACGCACCACAGGCGTATCAGTCGTGGCGGGCATCCTGGGGGGCCGCTACCAGTTCACGACTGCCTAGCGGCGCACCACTACGCGCGGAATTGGACACGATGGATGAGCTCGCCTCCGCCGATCCGCACCAAACTGCTCAGGATCCTGCTGCTTCCGCTGGTCTCGATGGTCGCCTTATGGGGATTCATCGCCTACTCCAGCGCGGATGAGATCGCCGCGGTCTCCCAGACGCAGGACCGGTGGGACGCCATCGGGTCACCGGTGCTGGAGCTGATCATCGAGCTGCAGCAGGAGCGCCAGCTTTCCGCGGCGGCGCCACGCAGCACCGGCACGTACGGGCTGCTGGTCGAGCAGCGGCCGATCACCGATGGCAAGGCCGCGCGGCTGCGCGAGGCCATCGGATCCATCGGCTCCGCCGGCGACGGGTCGGCGGACGACACCCCGGCCGAGGTGCGGGAGCTGGTGCGGGCACTCGACGGCCTCCAGTCGCTGCGCGAGCGCGCGGACGAGGGCGCGCTGTCCCCGCCGCTGAAGATCATCGACGCGTACAGCGAGCTGATCAGCATCGCCAACCGGCAGTTCACCGACTCCGACGCGTTGAGCAGCCTCTCGTCCTACCGCGCGGTGCGCGGCATGGCGGCCTACAGCGCCACTGCCGAATACCTGGGCCAGGAGCACGCCGTGCTCACCAGCACGATCGTGCGCCGCAAGATGTCCCCCACGGACCGTGCCGCGTTCGTCGCCGCGATGACCAGCCGCCGGCTCGTCTTCGGCAACGCCGAACGCGACGCCGGCCCCGCCCTGCGGGCGAACTACGACAAGCTGGTCGCCAGCGCCCCGTACAAGCGGCTGCTGTCGGTGGAAGACCGGCTGTTCGGGTGGGACACCAACGGATCACCGCCGGTGGACCCCGACCAGTGGAAGTCCGACGCCGAGACCCTCCTCAGCACCATCAACCTGGACACGCACGAGGAGCTGGGCCGCACCTCGGTGGAGGCCGAGGACCAGAAGACCGGGGCGTACTGGCGTATCTGGCTGGTCCTGATCCTGGGCCTGGCCGCGGTGGTCGCGTCGGTGGCGCTGTCGTACCGGTTCGGCCAGTCGCTGATCGCCGAGCTCAGACGGCTTCAGGCCTCCGCGGTCGAACTCGCCGAAGAACGCCTGCCCCGGCTGGTCGAGCGGCTGCGCCGCGGCGACGACGTCGATCCGGCCACGGAGGCGCCCGGTCTCGACCCGGCCCACACCGCCGAGGTCGATCGCGTGGTGAACGCCTTCTCCGCCGTACGCCGCACCGCGGTCGAGGCCGCGGTGGGCCAGGCGACGCTGCGCAAGGGCGTCGCCCAGGTCTTCCTCAACCTGGCCTGGCGCAACCAGGCACTGCTCCATCGCCAGCTCGCGCTGCTCGACACCATGGAGCGCCGGGTCGACGATCCGGAGGTCCTGGAAGACCTCTTCAAGCTCGACCACCTGACCACCCGCATGCGGCGGCACGCCGAGAACCTCATCATCCTGTCCGACTCCGCCCCCGCCCGTCGCTGGCGCGACCCCGTGCCGCTGTTCGACGTCGTACGCGCGGCGGTGCTGGAGGTCGAGGACTACACCCGCGTCACGGTCGCGCCGATGCCGGACTCCCCGCTGCTGGTCGGCGCCGCGGTCACCGACGTGATCCACCTGATCGCCGAGCTGGTGGAGAACGCCGCCGTCTTCTCCCCGCCCGACACGACCGTGCACGTCCGCAGCATGACCGCGGCCAACGGCTTCGCGCTCGAGGTGGAGGACCGGGGCCTGGGGATGAACCAGGACACCCTCGACGAGCTCAACGCCCGGCTGGTCGACCCGCCGGAGTTCGACCTGGCCGACAGCGACCGGCTCGGCCTGTTCGTGGTCTCCAGGCTCGCGGCCCGGCACGGCATCAAGATCATGCTGCGCCGCTCGCCGTACGACGGGACCACCGCGATCATGCTGATCCCCACCGCGCTGCTCGCCAACGCCGAGGCCCTGGCCGTCGCCGCGGCGCACCCGGTGGGCCACGCCGGTCGCGCCCCCAGGCCCATGCGCGCGATCGGCACCGCGCCCGCCGAGGCCCGGCCCCGCGTGGTGTCCCTGTCCCCGGAGCCCTTCTCTCCGGAGCCCTTCTCGCCGGAGCTCTTCTCCCCCCTCGCCTCGGATGCCTTCTCCGCCCGCGGGGCGGAGGCCGTGAACGGCCGAAAGGTCCCCGGTGACCACGGGGGCCCGGCAGACCCGGACGCGCTCGTCCGCGAACCGGAGCCCGAGCGCGCGACCTGGTTCGAGGCCAGCCCCGTGCCGGGGCCGGCGAACGGCTCGACGAACGGCTCGGCGAATGGGCTGGGGAATGGGCCGGGGAGCGAGTTCCTCGCCGAGCCGAGTACCGGACCGATTTCGAGATCGGGACGCGACTCCGCCGGGTCCCCCGGTCCATCCGTAGAGTGGAGCCGCACAGTGCCCGCCCAGGAGGCCGACGAGGACCTCGACGGCTTGCCTATGCGCGTACCTCAAGCCAACATGGCTCCTCAGCTGCGCGCCGCGCGGCGCGCGGACCGCAGCGCCGTCTCGGTGCGCTCGCCGGAGGAGCTCGCACAGATCATGTCGTCCATGCAACGTGGCTGGCAGCAGGGTCGCGACCAGACGGAGCAGGAACACGACGTGTGGAACCGAAAGGACGACAATCCCGATGCCTGACGCCAGAAGTGAACTGAGCTGGCTCCTCGACGACCTCACCCAGCGGGTCCCCGGCATCCGGCACGCCATCGTGCTGTCCGCCGACGGGCTGGCCATGGGCGGCTCCCGGGAGCTGACTCGGGAGGACTCCGAGCATCTGTCCGCCATCTCCGCCGGCAGCCACAGCCTCGCCATGGGCGCGGGACGGCACTTCGGCCTGGGCGGTGTACGACAGACCATCATCGAGTTGGAGGGTGGCTTCCTGTTCGTCACCGCGGCGGGCCAGGGCGCCCGGCTGGCCGTGCTCGCCTCGGGTGACGCCGAGCTGGGCATGGTCACCTACGAGATGGCGCTCATGGTCAAGCGCGTCGGGGAGCACCTCTCCTCTCAGCCGAGGGGAGCGGCACCGGCACCCGCCTGGAACGGCGCCAGACCGTGACCGGGGAGGATCCCGGGCCGCTGATCCGGCTCTTCGGGCTGACCGGAGGCAGGGCGCGACCGCGTGGCGAGACGTTCGACCTGGTGGCCATCGTCACCACGGTCGGCGGTTCCCATGAGTTCGCGGACCTGATCCCGGAGCATCGCACCGTGCTGTCGGTGTGCCGCAGGCCCACACCGGTGGCGGATGTCGCGGCCCACCTCAAGCTGCCGCTCAACATCACGCGGGTGATCCTGGGCGACCTGCGACGCGAGGGTCTTGTCACCATCGAGCGCCCGCGCCCCGCGGCGCAGACGATCGACGAACGCATCTACAGGGAAGTGCTGCATGGACTACGCAGCCTCTGAGCCGGGGGCGACCGCGGTCGCCTCGGCCTTGGCCATCAAGATCCTCATCGCGGGCGGCTTCGGCGTCGGCAAGACCACCATGGTCGGCACCATCAGCGAGATCCGGCCGCTGCACACCGAGGAGCTCCTGAGCGAGCGGGGCATCGGGGTGGACGACACCTCCGGTGTGGACTCCAAGGTCACCACCACTGTGGCACTGGACTTCGGCCGCATCACCATCCGCGACGGCTTGTGGCTGTACCTGTTCGGCACCCCCGGGCAGGACCGGTTCTGGTTCATGTGGGATGAGCTGTCGGTCGGCGCGCTCGGCGCCGTCGTGCTCACCGACACCCGCCGCCTGCAGGACTGCTTCCCGGCGGTGGACTACTTCGAGCAGCGCGGCATCCCGTTCCTGGTCGCCGTGAACTGCTTCGACGGGGCCAAACGCTACGACCCGGTCAAGGTACGGCGGGCGCTCGGCCTGGCCGAGACCACCCCGGTCGTGCTGTGCGACGTACGCGAGCGCGAGTCGGTCAAGGAAGTGCTGACGACGCTGGTCACGTACGCGGTGGAAGGGACCTGACCACCCCAGGCCGCCATCAGCGGAAGCTCCATGGAATCGGCTGTCGGCTGTCTATAGTTACATCGTGTTCACGCTTCAGGCCCTGGTGGATCGCGGCTCACTCGAACTCCGCGTGCTGGCGCCGGGCCGGCCGGGCGCGCTGGATGAGCCTGTCACCTGGGTGCACAACACCGAGCTGCCCGACCCTTCGCACTACGTACGCGAAGGCGAACTCGTACTGACGAACGGCCTGTGGCTCGACCAGGTGCCGCCGGAGCACTTCGTGCGGAACGTCATGAAGGCCAAGGCCGGCGGCATCGTGTTCGGCCTGCGTACCGAGACGCCCGCCACTCCCCCGGAGCTCGTCGACGCCTGCCGCGAAGGGGAGCTGCCGCTGCTGGAGATCTCCATCGCGGTGCCGTTCACGGCGGTTTCGCAGGCCGTGGCCGACATGCTGACCGACGAACGCAAGCAGGCGCTGGTCGGCATGGTGCGCCGGGGAGACGCCCTGGCCACGGCGATCTCCCGAGGAGCCGGCGCCTCCGGCGTGCTCGACGTCCTGCGGCGCGAGCATGACCTGCCTCTCGCGGTGGTCGACAGGATGGCGCGGTCGCTCGCGATGGCCGGCGCCGATCTCGGCACGGACCAGTTGCACGCCGTGGCCACGGGATTGACCAAGAGACCACCGGCCCTGGAGGTGGATCTGGGGGACGCGGGGCGCGCGGCGCTGTTCCCGGTGGGCGCCGTCGGCGACCTCGACGCGGCTCTCATCTGCCTGCGCCCCTTGCGTGAGCTCGCGGCGAACGAGCGGGAGGCGCTGGAGCAGACGGCCCGGTTCCTCAGCCTGGAGGTCGCGAAACAGCAGGCGGTCCAGGCGATCGAGATGCGCTTCGCCAGCGAGCTGCTGGAGATGATCCTGTCAGGAGGCCGGCGCTCCGCCGAGGTCCCTGGCCGCCTGCGCGCCTTCGGCGTGGACCCGGGCGGTCCGCTGGCCGTCTGTGCCGTGGCGTTCGCGCTCGGCGAGACCGCGACGATGCACGGGCTCGCCGAGGTGATCGGGGAGTTCTTCGCGGCCGAGGGGGTGCCGGTCGTCGTCGCCGATGGCACGCAGGACGTCGTCGCCGTACTGCCCTGGCGCCATCCCGAGCGTGACCTGCCGCTGCTCGCCCAGCGCCTGCTGAACGGCGTCGAACTGCGTTTCCCTGGCCGCCGCCCGGTCGCGGGCCTGGGCGGACTCGCCGCCCACTCGGCCGAGCTGCGACCACGGCTCCTGCAGTCCAGGGATACCTGCCGCGTGCTGCGGCGGACCCGCACGGGACCTTCCGTACGGGCCTTCGCCGAGTTGGGTACGCACCGGCTGCTCCTCGGATCGCTCGACGTGGAGACCTTGCGCCAGTTCTCCGGCGAGCTCCTCGGGCCGATGAAGGACCATGACGCGCGGCGCGGCGGTGAGCTCGAGCTGACGCTACGGACCTACCTCGATCACGATGGGCAGTGGGCGGCGACGGCCGGAGCGTTGCACATCCATGTCAACACGCTCCGCAACCGGCTCGCCAAGATCACCGAGCTGACCGGCAGGGACGTGGGACGCACCGAGGATCGGGTGGATCTGTTCCTGGCGCTGACCATCGACGCGATGGACTGACCTCGACGCCCTGGACTGAGCTCACGTCCTGGACTGAGCTCGACGCGATGGGGTGACCTCAAACCGTCTGCCGCCACCGGCGGGCGTTGCTCAGCGTCGCCATCGGCTGGAGCATCTGGTGATCGAAGGCCGCCATGGGCAGCCCCTGGGCCAGGCGGCGCGGGAAGTCCGGGTTGGCGAGCGCGCCCCGGCCCAGGGTCAGCACGTCCGCGTGGCCGTCCTCCAGCAGCATGGCCGCCTGGTCGAGGTCGTGCATGCCGCCGTTGGCCAGCACGGGCAGTCCCGTCACCTTCCGGGCGAGGCCGGTGATCGTCATCCCTCCGTCCAGGGTCGCCGTCTCCACCCAGTCCCGTCCTTCACTGGCGATGTGCAGGTAGCTCGCGCCCGCCTCGGCGAGCGCGGCGAAGATGGTCTCCGCGTCCCTGGAGCCGCCCGCCCATCTGTGCGTGAAGTCGTTGACCTTGCCCTGCGACAGCCGGATCCCCACGCAGAAGTGCGGGCCGAGCTCAGCGCGGATGGCGGAGACGATGTCTGCGGCCAGCCGTACCCGGCGGGCGACCGTGCCGCCGTAGTGATCGTCGCGCTCATTGGTGTAGTCCGTCAGGAACTGGTCCACGAGATAGCCATTGGCGCCATGCACCTCGATCCCGTCGAAACCCGCTCGCCGGGCGCGGACGGCCGAGGCCACGAAACCGGTCACCGCGCGGTCGATGTCCTCCTGGCTCATCGCGCGAGGTGTCGGCCATGAGCCGTGCCCGCCGTACTCGGGCATCATCTCCCCACGCGGCGGGACGGCCGACGGCGCCACCGTCTCGTCGCGGTAGCGGTTGCCCTGCGACAGCGCGCCCGCGTGCATGAGCTGGAGGATCATCGACGCTCCCGCGTCGTGCACCTGCCTGACGATCTCCAGCCAGGCGGCCTCGTGGGCGTCGGTGACGATGCCCGGCTGGTTGGTGTACCCCTGGCTGTGCCAGGTGTCGGTATAGGTTCCCTCGGTCACGATGAGGGAGAAGCCGCCTTGGGCGAATGCCCGGTAGTAGTCGGCCATCTCGGCGGTCGGCGTGCCATCGGCGGCAGCGGACACCCTGGTCATGGGCGAGACCGCAAGCCGGTTGGCGAGGCTGAGATCGCCGACACGTTCTGGTCGCAGGGCGGGGTGCGGGACATGGTTCATCATTTGCTCACTCCTTGGGTGATCAGGTCGTCGTGGCTGTCGAGGAGGTCGATCGCGAGCGGTGTCGGCTGGTGCCCGTTGATCCCGACCAGGTCCTGCGGGCACGCCGAGAGCACGAACACGCAGTCCATCGCCGCCTCGAACGTGATCGCGTCACCCGGGCGGCTGACCGAGCTGAGCCAGCTCAACCGGCCGTCGTCCGCCACGGGAATCCGCATGAACACGTTGACGGGCTGCGGGACGCCCGGAGCGGCCAGGCCGAGCCGGGACAGGCTCTCGCCCAGGTTGTCCGCGCAGGAGGCATGGAAGCCGGGCACGCCCAGAGCGCGATAGCGCGCCGGGTCACAGGCCGCGATGAGCATGTCATGCCGGCCCGGCGAGGTGTCGGCCACCAGGGTGAGGATGGGCCTGCGCCGGTCGGTCACGAACTGCTCGCCGACCAGCGGGAACAGGCGACTGATGGCGGCCCGCGTGTGCGACGCGCTGAGGTGCTCGTTCACATCCGCCGCGGCGAACGCGAACGCGTCACCGACCTGACCTCCGTCGAGGTCGGTGACGCGCACGCGCTGACCGGTACTGACCTTTACCGCCCGCCCTTCGCCGGCGGGCACGATGACTCGCATGCCGACAGCCAAGCAGTCGGGACACGCACCTGACCATGGAGATTGCTACCGCGTTTCGCCATTCAGATGGATGAACCTACCTATCTGGGCCATGGACCTTCCCGGGTCAGGACTGGAGGCGTTCGTCGACCACCTGGAGCACCTTTCCCGTACGGGGATGCAGCTCCAGCTCCGAAGGCCGCACCCATTCGACCGTCAGCGGATGGACGCCTCCCTCCTCCACGGTCTGGGGGTACAGCGGCCTGGCCGCGTACACGGCGTCGATGAGCCGCTGCGTCAGCTCCGGCGGCGGCTCCTCGGTGCAGGCCAGGCGCAGCGTCAGCCCGTCCTTGCCGTTCCAGCGGCGCTGCACCATCTGCATCCCCGACATGGCCCGGCCCGGGTCCGCCGCGATGAGGACCGCGCGGATGGCCTCCGTCGACATCGACACCGTCTCCACCCTGGCGCCCTCGGCCGACCTGCCGAGCAGGCGGAATCCGCGGCGGTCCGTGTCGGTCCACTCCGCCAGGTCGCCGGCCGGATAACGGATGATCGGCATCAGCGTCCTGAACAGATTGGTGACGATCACCCGGCCGGGTACGCCGGGCACGGTGATCGGCTCGCCGGTCGAGTCGTCGATCAGCTCCACCAGGGTGCGGTCGGCGAATGCCTCGTGCACGCGTACGTCGTCGCCCGGCACCGGGCCGCCGACCAGCCCGGCGTCCACCGAGGCGTATCCGAGCGAGGCGATCGCGGCCCCGGGGAACGCCTTGGCCAGTTGGGGACGCAGGTCGTCGAAGAGGAAGTCGCCGGCGAACAGCAGCAACTCCACCGTGTCGGCCACCTGCCCACGGGCGGTCACCGCGTCGGCCACGGTCGCGAGCTTCATCGGCGGACCCGCCAGCACGTCGACGCCGAAGTACCCGATCAGGTCGGCGACGGAGTCGTCGGACGCGTGGCAGGCGATGGGCAGCCGGACGTTCTCCACCGGGGCGTTGTGCAGCGCGTGCTCGATATAGAGGAAACCCCCGTACATCTCGCCGGCCGAGAACAGGTTCGCCACCCGGTGCCCCGGCTTCAGCCCCGCCCGGACCATGCCGGCGCCGAACGCGGTCACCGAGTCGGCGTGCTCCGCGCGGGTCCACGGGGAGAACTTCGGCGCGCCGGTGGTGCCGCCGGAGGTGTACACGCCGGCGTCGGTCAGCGGGCCGGTCAGCAGCCGGTTGTCCGGATAGACGTTCGCGGCCCAGAAGGCCGCCTGGTCGATGATCGGCAGCTGGGTGAGGTCGGAGGCGCCGTCGGGCACGTCGCGGTACGCCCCCGCGTAGAAGGGCGAGTGGCGGCGGGCGAAGTCGACCAGGTCACGCAGGGATTTGGCGGGCATGTGTCTCTCCTAGATCCTCGTGTCATCGGGCCGGGCCACCGGCCTGCCGGAGACCGTCACGCTCTGGCCGCGGAACTCCGCGACGATCTCGCCGGCCGGGCGGCGTACGGTCACGTCGTAGACGCCGTTCCTGCCGTACCTGACGCGCTCCGTGGCCTCGGCGACCAGCTCGTCACCGGCCGCGGCCGGGCGCAGGAACGTCACCTGCGCGCTGTGCGCCAGCGTGACGCGGCCGTAGCTGTTGCAGGCGTACGCGAACGCGGCGTCGGCGAGCAGGAACAGGTAGCCGCCGTGGGCGATGCCGTGGCCGTTCACCATCTCGGCGGTGATCCGCATCCGCAGCCGCGCCCGGCCGGCGGCCACCTCCTCCAGCGTGATGCCGAGCGAGCGGCAGGCCGGGTCCTCGGCGGTCATACCGTTCATACCGTGGCCCCGATCCAGGTCCTGGCCTGAGCCTGGACGGCCGACCCGTCCGGATCGGCGAGCTTGCGCGCCAGGTACGCCGCCACCCAGTCGCTGGTGGGGATCCGGAACGGCGGCTCGTCCTCGCTCAGCGTCCGCACCACCACCTCGGCCACCTCCCACTTGGACTGGCCGGCTGCCTCCCAGCCCGCGCCGCGCACCCAGTCGAGGTAGCCGTCGAACGTCCCCGCGTACGGCCCCGAGGCCGCCCGGATGGTCCCCCGGTTGATGTCCGGAAAAATCCCGAACTCGGTGTCCGGTACGAAGCCGGGCACGACCACACTGACCCGCACCCCGTGCGCCGCCGCGACCGGCGCCAGGCTCTCCATGAACCCTTCGACGGCGCACTTCGCCGCCGCGTACGCCTCGTTGAACGGCTGTCCGACGACCCCGTGCACGCTGCCGATCGTCAGCAGGCGGCCACGGGCGGCGCGCAGCAGCGGCATCGCGACCCGGCTCACTGCTATGACGCCGAAGAAGTTCACCTCCAGGTTGGCCCGCAGGGCCTCCATGGTGGACATCTCCATGGTCGGATCGAAGTTGGAGACGCCGGCGTTGTTGACCACCGCGTCCAGCCGCCCGTACTCCTCCCGCACGCCCTGGAAGCACGCGGCGATGGACGCGGCGTCGGTGACGTCGAGACGGCGGATGTCCAGCGTGACCCCGGCCTGGTCGGCCACCTCGCGCAGCGCGCCGTCCTTGCTGAGGTCGCGCATCGTCGCCACCACGGTGAAGCCGGCCCTGGCGGCGGTGACCGCGGTCGCCAGGCCGATGCCGGAGGACGTACCGGTGATCAGCACGGTCATGCCGGGCTCTCCTCGAGGTTCTTGGCGCGATCCATCAGCGACTGGATCCCCACCGCGGGCAGGAACGAGAACGCGGCCAGCAGCGTGCCGGCGGCCATGACCACCTTGGCCGCGTCGAGCACGCCCAGACCGCCGGTCAGCAGGGTGACCGCCGTGCCTCCGACGAGCGCGGCCAGCGGGATCACCCCCCACGTCACGGTACGGAAGGCCGCGTGCATCACGCCCTGGTTCTCGGCCGTCATCCGCGACTGGCGGATCGGGGCGCTGCAGACGTTGATGCACGACATGAAGAAGCCGTAGCAGCCGAACGTCACGCCGATCACGAGTGCGGCGGGCAGCGCCGGTGCGGCGAGGATGCCCAGGCCGACCAGGCAGTGCAGCAGCAGTCCCCAGGCCATGGTCCGGCCGAGGCCCAGCCGGTCGCTGATCTTGGGCGCGACGAGCGCGCCGATCACCGCGCCGCCCGCCCCGGCCGACATCGCCGCCCCGAACACGCCCACCGAGATGCCCAGGCCCTGGTAGGCCAGCACCGGCAGGACCGTGACGAAGATCGGGCCGCCCGAGTTCAGGGTCACGGCCGCCACGACCACCCGGCGCAGCACCGGATCGGCCCAGTTCAGCCGGAACCCCAGCACCAGCCGCGACCACACGGAACCCTGCTGGACGGCCTTGACCCCCCAGGGCCGCATGGCGCGGAAGCACGCCGCCGAGACCAGGTAGCTGGCCGCGTCGACGAGCAGCGCCGCCACCCCGAGCACGTGGTAGAGGCCCGCGGCGATCGACGGCCCGGCCACCTCGGACACCGTGCTGCTGCCCTCAAGGCGCGAGTACGCCCGCACCAGCTTGTCCTGCGGCACCGTGGTGGGCACGGCGACGAGGTAGCCGACGTTGAAGAAGATCGTCGCGCCGCTGATCAGCGCCACGCAGACGAACAGCAACGGCGTCGACAGCACGCCGGCCCAGTACGCCACGGGGATCGCCGTCACCGCCACCAGCCGTACGACGTCGCACATCAGCATGGTCAGGCGCTTGTCCCACCGGTCGACCAGCACCCCGGCGACCGGGCCCAGCACGGGGATGCCGAGGTACTGGGCCATGGCCACGACGCCCACCTCGAACGCGGAGGCGTGCAGCACGAAGATCATCAAGGTCGGGACCACGAACACCGTGACCCGGTCGCCGACGAGGCTCACCGTCTGGCCGCCCCAGTACAGGTTGAACTGCCTGCCCAGGGACTCCGGTAACCTCACGGCTCCTCCCGTACGACGAAGCCGGCGGTCTTGCCGGTGCGCTCGTTGCTGATCAGCGCGTCGACGGCCGTGACCTGGAAGGCGTGCGGGTCGTGCTGGAAGGCCGTGCTGATCGTGAACGTCGCGGACATGAGCTCCCCGCGCAGCCGTTCGGGCAGATCCGGCGGCGCGTCCGCGTCGGTCAGCAGCAGCACCTCCACCGCGGACACCCGGCCCCGCTGCTCGGTGATGAGGATCTGCGCCCGGGAGACGCCCGGCTCGCGCTCCGCCTGGGCGACGATGTCGTCCACGTGCAGCCCCAGCCCGCGTACCTGGACCACCGAGTCGCGGCGGCCCAGCACTCGCAGCGCCCTGTCCTCCCGGCCGCATTCGCAGGTCACGAAGCGGCCGGCGTCGCCGGTGCGGTAGCGCAGCACCGGGTTGAGCATGGCCGGGTCGAGCGTGGTGAAGTCCAGCAGCTCGTCGGCGTCGGCGTGCACGAGCTGCGCGGGCAGCGGGTGGAAGACGTCCGCCGGGCACCGCGGGGTGTTGGTGCCGATCACCCAGGTCTCCGTACTGCCGAACATGCCCCAGCGGCGCGCGTCCGGCGCCACCACGGCCATGTCCTCGTCGAGCTGGGGGTGCCACGCCTCCCCCAGCCAGAGCACCTTGCGCAGCGCGGGCAGGCGCACGCCGGTGGCCCGCGCGTGCGCGAACCACAGCCGCAGCACGCTGGGGGTGCCGCCGAACGCGGTCACGCCCTGGGCGGCGAAGAACGACAGCCAGTCGCCGTACTCCTCCTTCGTCACCGAGCCCAGCGCGATGACCCGGCAGCCGGACAGATCCGCGAAGGCCCCGGCCAGGAAGTGGGCGCCCCACATGCGGCCGGCGCCCCAGCCGTTGACGAAGACGTCGTCCGGCTCCAGCGGCCGCCACTGCTCGTAGACACCGGCCATGTAGAACCCGGTGGGGGCGTAGCCGACCTTGGGGGCGCCGGTGCTGCCGCCGCTCTGGAAGAGCCAGGTGGCGCCCTCCTCGGCCTTCGGCGTCAGGTGCGCCAGCGCCACGTTCAGATCGTCCTTCACCAGCGGGGGCAGCGCGGCGAGGTCCTCCAGCGTGAGCACCTTGTCGCAGCCGGCGTAGCGCGGCGCGAGTGCGGGCACGCTCTTGAGCCGCTCCAGGGCTCGTCGCGGGACGCGCAGATGGGGCTCGGCCGCCTCGGGCGGCAGTGAGAACGATTCGGTCATTTCTTCACCTGACTTTCGGTCAGCCAGCGGGTGTGGGCGTCGCGGTAGGCCGTCCAGCGGGCCCGGGTGACCTCGCGCTGGAGCGCCCGGTGGGGGTCGCCGAAGTCCGGGGCGATCACACCGTCGGGTTCGAGCTCGGAGAACCAGTACCGCTCGCCGTCGAACAGGAAGTCGACGCAGAAGAAGGGGATCGGCAGCTTCTCGTAGAAGTACGCCGTCGCCTCGGCCAGCTCGGGCGGGACGGGCGGGAACTCCATCGTGCCGCCCCGGCTGGCGTTGGCGACCGGCGAACCGGGTTCGGGGATCCGTTTCATCACGGCGTACGGCTCGCCGTCGACGACGTAGACCCGGTAGTCGACCGTGCCGTCACCCAGGTAGGGCTGGATCACGAGCGTGGTGTCGCCGCCCTGCGCGAGGCTGGCCAGGCCGCGGATCTCCTCGGCGTCGCGGGCCAGGTTCACCCCGCCGCCGCCGCACCACCCGGACGGCTTGACGATGGCCGGGTAGGTCAGGTTCGCCAGCGCCACCTCGTACAGGTGCTTGCTGGTGTCCCGCCCGGTTCCGATGCGGAGGGTGGGCACCGGCGGGATGGGCGAATCGTGCAGGTAGAGGACCGTGGCCAGCTTGTCGTTGGCGATGGGCGACAGGCCCGGCGGGAACGACAGGTAGAAGCCGGCCTGCTCCAGCACGGCGTACAGGGCGTACTGGTTGAACACGTCCATGGACTGGTAGGGCAGCGAGTACAACGCGGTGATGAAGAGCGTGTCCTCCGGGGTGACGAGTTCGTCGTCCACGTAGACGCGCGGTTTGCCGGTCTCCAGGCCGTCGACCGTCACCGTGTCCGGGGAATGCCGGCTCCAGCTCAGGCCGAGCTCGGCGGCCACCTCGGCGTAGAGGTCCCAGAAGAAGTGGTGCCAGAACGTGGTGGCCCGGGTGGACTCGCGATCGGGGAAGATCCAGCACAGGCGGCGCAGCGTGCTCGGGGTCATGGTCGTCCCTCTCCGTCGGCCCACCAGCGGCGGCCCGGCTCGGGCAAGGTGTCGATCGGGTCGTAGAAGGGGAACAGGCGGTCCTCGACCGGCTGGAGGCCGATTCCGTGGTTCTGGGCCCAGTACGAGATGCCGCGTTCGCGGTCGTACTCCACCACCTGGTGCACCCAGCGCTTGCCGACGTACGGCACGTCGCACACGAGCCGCGGCGTCGCGTAGCCGGGGAGGTAGCCCATGATGGCCTCCTGCAGCCGCTGGGCCTGGTGGACCGGGATCCGCCAGTGTTCCGCGTTGGGGATCAGGTCGCAGAGGTAGAAGTAGTAGGGCAGGATTCCGGCCTCGCCCTGCAGCGCGAAGCACAGGTCCAGGAGGTCTTCCGTGGTCGTGTTCACGCCCCGCAGGAGCACGCCCTGGTTGCGCACGTCCCGCACGCCCGCCTCGAACATGGCCCGGGCCGCCTCGGCGACCAGCGGCGTCACCGACCGCGCGTGGTTGGCGTGGGTGTGCACGGCCAGGTTCACGCCGCGGCCGCGGGCGATGGCGGCCACCCGGCCCATCCCCTCGACCACGCGGGGCTGCAGCCAGTGCTGGGGCAGGCCGATCAGCGCCTTGCTGGCCAGGCGGATGTCCCTGATGGACTCCAGTTCGAGCAGCCGCAGCAGGAACGCCTCCAGCCGCGGCCATGGCAGGTTGGCCACGTCGCCGCCGGAGACCACCACGTCGCGTACGCCGGGCGTGCGCTTGAGGTAGTCCAGCATCAGCTCCTGCCGGTCCACGGGCTTGAGCGCGAGGCGCGCCTTGACCACCTGCGGCGTCGAGGTGCCGACCAGGTCCATCCGGGTGCAGTGCCCGCAGTACTGCGGGCAGGTGGACAGCAGCTCGGCCAGCACCTTCGTCGGGTAGCGGTGGGTCAGCCCCTCCACCACCCACATCTCGGCCTCGTGCAGCGAGTCGCGGCGGGCACGCGGATGGCTGGGCCAGACCGGATGCCGGTCGGAGCGTACCGGCAGCAGGTAGCGGCGGACCGGGTCCGCCAGGAAGGCCCGGGTGAACGCCGCCGGATCGCTCACGGCGTCCGGCGCCATCACGTTGAGCAACTGGGGCGTGATCAGCATGGACATGGTCGCGAACCGGGCGACGTCGGCCGCCAGGTCGGCGTAGAAGGAGCCCCGCAGCAGGTCGCCCACCACCGCGCGCAACTGCCCGGCGTTCTTCACGCAGTGGGCGCGCTGCCACTGGGCATCGCGCCACTGCGCGTCGGTGACGCCGCGCCAGCCCGGCAGCCGTCGCCAGTCCGGCTCGACGAGCGGACGGCGCGCATAGGTGTACGGGCCGCGGGCGACGCCGGCGTTCATCTGATGGCTCATCCGGTGAACAGCACCGCGTGGCGGGTACGGAGCTCGCGTTTGAGCACCTTGCCCGTGGGGCCGAGCGGATAGTCCTCGTCCGTCCGCGCGATGATCACGGTGGCGAGCGTGGCCAGACCGGCGTCGGCGAGGGCCTTGTTCGCCTGCTCCATGACCTCGTCGGCGGTGGCGCCGGCGGCGCCGGCCTGGAGCCGCACCACGGCGATCGGGCGCTGCCCCTCCCCCGCCTTGCCTGGCACACCCACGACCGAGCAGTCCTGGACGAGGTCGGCGCAGTCGGCGATGAGGATCTCCTCGATGGGCAGGCTGTAGACCGGCCCCGTCGCGGTGTCGATGACATCCACGGTGCGGTCGAGGTGGTAGAAGTTGCCCTCGCTGTCCCGGCGCGCCACATCCCCGGTCAGCCAGTAGCCGTTGAGCTCGAAGCTGCTGGTCAGCCTCGGGTCGTTCCAGTAGCCCGGTGTACGCGAGGGGGTGATCACGGCCAGCAGGCCGACGGTGCCGTCAGGCACCTCCTCGCCGTTCTCGTCCAGCACCGCGGCCTTGATCACCGCGTCCTGCGCCTTGCCCACGCACCGGTCGTCGCGCGGGGTCTCCGGCGCCGTCACCTGGCCGAACAGCGCCATCCCCATCTCCGAGGAGCCGAGCCCGTCGACGAACTGGGAGCCGGGCAGCGGCCCGCCGGCGTCACCCTCCGGAAGCAGCCATGACTTGATCAGGCCGGCGGGCCGCTCGCCGAGCTCGACCAGGCGCCTGATGTGCCCGTAGTGGGCGCTGTCTCCGGTGTTGAACCAGGAATGGACCTTCGCCGCCCCCTTGACCGGGAGCTCGCCGGTGGCCAGCTCCACGAACGTCCGGGGGAAGGAGGCCACCATGGTCGGCTGGAACGCCTCCATCACCGGCTCCACGGCCGTACGCCGCCAGTCCGCCATGACCACGGTCGGCAGTCCGAGCAGCACCGCCGTGAGGAAGTAGCTGAGCCCGCCGGCGTGGGTGTGCGGCATGAGCGACATCAGCCGGTCGTACGGCTCGGCGGGGAAGCGCAGCATCCGCGGCTGCTTGCCGTCCCAGAAGCTGCGATGTCCGAGCGTCGTCGACTTCGGGGTGCCGGTGGTGCCGGAGGAGTGGATCAACGCCACGATGTCGTCGGGAGCGTGCTGGTAGGGGTACTCCTCCGGTAAGCGGCCGGAGTCGGCGTCGTAGGCCCGCACCTCGGCGGCCAGGGCGACGAACCTGGGCCTGGTCTGCGGGGCGTTGCGGTAGGCCGTTTGCAGCCTGGTCGTGTCATCGGCGACGACGCCGACGACGCCCACGTGGTCGAGGTAACGGACCATGACGTCGGCCCGCATCGCGTCGTTGATCATGGTCGGGATGGCGCCGAGCGCCGTGAGCGCCAGGAAGTGGAGCAGCGGTTCGAGCCCTTCGGCCACCACGATGCCCACCGGCTCGCCGGGCCGTACACCGTTGGCCCAGTACCACTTGGCGTACCGGTCGCGCAGCGCCGCGAGGTCGACCAGGCTGTGGCCGCGCAGCACCACCCGGCCACGGTGGTCGTTGTGGTGGCTGTAGACGAACGGCACCGCCCGGTTCGGGTTGGCCGCCAGGGCGTGGTCGAGGAAGTTGCCCGCGCCCAGTCCGGGCTCGGTCATGAATCCCTGCCGGACGGCCAGGGGGGCGATGGACGTGCTGTCAGTCATGGATGTCCCTCCATCGGTACGTCGCGCTTATCTCCGCGGCCACCCGGTGCCCCGATCGGATGGCGCCTTCCATCAGTCCGAAGAACTCCGTGCTCGTCTCGGTGCCGGCCCAGTGCACCCGCCGGTGGGGGGCCGTCAGCCGCGGGCCGAGCCGCGGCCAGTCGCCCGGCCCGAACAGCGCCGCGTAACAGCCCCGGCTGTAACGCTCGTGGACCCAGTCGGTGACGTGGCAGCCGATCGGCTCCGGCAATCCGGGGAACAGCCGCGCGGCCTGGGCGACCGCCTGCTCGCGCTGCTCGGCGGCGGGCAGCGCCGCGTACCTGTGCGCCTCCCCGCCGGTCACGAACCCGGTCAGCACGCCCACCCCGCCGTCGGCGGGCGAGTCGTCCACGGTGGACAGCAAGGGACCCCGCGCGTTGACCGACCAGCCGGACAGCCCCTGCTCCCGCCAGGCCGGCGACGGGTATATCAGGTGGACCTTCACCGCGCAGCCGGGCGCCGTACGAGAGCTGGAGCGGGGGGCGGGCAGCCCTGGCAGGTGGTCGATCGCGTCGGCCAGCAGCGGCGGCACCGCGACGACCGCGGCCTGGGCCCGTACCGACCCGGTCGCGGCGACGACGGTCACGCCGTCGCCGTCCTGGTGGATCGCGCGCACCCGCTCGCCGAGCCGCACCCGGTCGCCCAGTCCGGCGGCCAGCCGCCGGCACACCTGGTGCGCGCCGCCGTCGATCCGGTCCTCCTGCGCGCCGCCCGCGAAGGCGTTCAGGTAGCGGATCCCGCCGCCCGAGCGCAGGTAGAAGGCCATGTGCAGGACGGACACGTCCGCCGGGTCCGCGGCCATCATCTCGCCGAGGAACAGCGGGAAGAACAGCCGCGCGTCCGGGTGGCGCAGGTGCTCGCGCGCCCATTCGGCCGCGGTCAGCGCGTCCAGCCGGGCGGCGCCCGCGGACAGCCAGGGGGCCTCCGCGCGCACCCCGCGGTCCAGCTCGTCCAGCGCGTCGAACAGCTCGCCGAGCGCGACCGCCGACAGCGGCGGGAACCGGCCGGCCCGGGTCTGGCCCTCGCCGCCGAGAGCGAACCGGCTCGCGCCGGTCATGGTGGTCGGGGTGGTCTTCAGGTCCAGCTCGGCCAGCAGGGCGTTCAGGGCGGTGTGCCGGTCTCCCAGGTACGCGGCGCCCGCGTCCACCCAGACGCCCGGGGTCACCTCGATGCCGTGCGTACGGCCGCCGACCCGCTCGCGTGCCTCCAGGACGGTGACCTCGACGCCGCGCGCGGCGAGGTCGGCGGCGGCGGTGAGCCCGGCCAGGCCGGCTCCCACGACGACGACGCTCATGCCGGGCTCACGTCCTGCCCGGCACTCGCGCTCTGCCCGGCACTCGCGCTCTGTGCGGAGCTCGCGATCTTCTTGGCGAGGGCGCTCGGAGTCGGCGCGTCGAGGAAGTCGTCGAAATCCAGTTCAACGCCGCTGGTACGGGCGATCGCGCTCAGGACACGGGTGGCGAGCAGCGAATCCCCGCCCATGACGAAAAAGTCTGAGTCCGCGCTGACTTCCGGGTTCTCCAGGACACGCTGAAATACCGCCGAGACGGCGTTGACATTCACGGAATGGTCTCCCTCAAACGGTGGCGGACGCGTATCGCCGATGCGAACCCGCCCGGTCGACTTTTCCGCTCGCCGTGTAGACGAGTTCGGGGACGACGGTGATCCGGCTGGGCACGAGATGGCAGGGGACGCGGTCGCGCAGGTAGTCGCGGACGTCGGCGGCCAGCGTCGTGTCGTCGTCGGCGAGTGGGCCGGGGACGATGTAGGCCGCGAGCGTCGTGTGGTCGGCGACGGTGACGCCCGCCACCGCCACGGCGCCCACCCGTGGATGACCGGAGATCTGCGCCTCGACCTCGCCCGGATCGACCCGGATGCCGCGGATCTTGAGCTCGTGGTCGAGCCGGCCTTCGTGCGTGAGCGTACCGTCGGCGGCCAGGCCGACCCGGTCGCCGGTGCGGAAGTACCGCTCGGAGCCGAGCTCGACGAACCGCTCCGCCGTCGCCTCCGGCAGGCCCCGATAGCCCAGCGCCAGTGACGGGCCGCCGACCAACAGCTCGCCGGACTCGCTAAGGTGCTGCCCGACGTGCGGCAGAGGGCGCCCGATCGGCACCCGCTCCCCCGCTCCCCCAGCGGCCAGTCCGATCGGCACCCGCTCCCCCGCTCCCCCAGCGGCCAGTCCGATCGGCACCCGCTCCCCTGCGCCCCCGGCGGCCGGTTCGGTCGGCACCCGCTCCCCTGCTGCCAGCGGGCCGTGCAGGTCTATGGCGTGGGTGATGAGCGTCGTCTCCGTACACCCGTAGGTGTTGACCAGGCGGATCCCCTCGGTGCCGAGCGCGCGCCAGTCGGCCAGCCGCGCCGCGCTCACGGCCTCCCCGCCAATGACGACCAGCCGGACGCAGGCAGGCAGCGCGGCCCCCTCGTCCACCAGGTGGCGCACCAGCTCATGCCAGAACGCCGACGGGAGGTCCAGCACGGTGATCCGCTCGGCGGCGATCATGCGCAGCATGCGATGGAACGATCCCGAGTGGGCGTGGTCGTGGAAGACCAGCGTCGCGCCCGTGGTGAGGGTGGGCAGGATCTCCTCGAAGCAGGTGTCCCAGTTCAAGGACGCGAACTGCAGGACGCGGTCTTCGGGGGTGAGCCCGAACAGCTCCCGCAGCGCGCCGGTCACGACGGCGATGGCCCGCCTCGGGGTCACCACGGGCTTGGGCGCGCCGGTGGAGCCGGACGTGAACAGGATGTACGCCGGATCGTCCCCGGCGACGACGACCGCGTCCGTCTCCGGTGTATGGGCGGCAGCGACCCGGCCCGCTTCGGCGGCACGGGAGGGGAGATCAGGGAGATCCACCAGGCGCACGCCGGCCTCAGTGGGGTTACCGGGGTCGTTGATCTCAGTGGGCTCAGTGGGCTCAGTGGGCTCAGTGGGCTCAGTGGGCTCAGTGGGCTCAGTGGGCTCAGTGGAATTGGTGGTGGGCTTGGTGGTGGGGATCAACGCCGCGCAGCCGCTCGCCGACATCAGCGCCCGCCGCCTCGGCCAGGGGAACGCCGGATCGATCGGTACGTACGTTCCGCCCGCCGCCAGGATGCCGAGCAGGGCGGCCACCGTCGCCGGCGACCGAGACGTCAGCACCCCGACCACCCCGGGACGCGGGCCCAGCCGCCGGCCGGTCGCGAGCGTCCAGGCGTGGAGTTGGGCGTAGGTGAGGGTCCGGCCGTTGTACGCGATCGCCGGGCGGTCGGGATGGCGGCTGACCGCGCCGGCGAAGTCCTTCATCAGGTCGTGCGGAAAAAACAAGGTTGCCTCTTTCCGAGCTGACCCCGGGGAGCACCGCGTATTTTCATCCCACGGTCATTCGACTTCGAATGCACCCCGGAGAACGCGTTCAGAGTGCCGCACGGCGCTGCAGGGGGGCTTGAATCCGGAAGGATTTCTACTGGACTGCGTCTCGTGTCTTTCGTATGGCGGCCTGTAACCACGACGTGCCAGACGGGGAGCGATATGCCAGACGGATTAGAACTGCCGGGCCTCGGCCAAGCGCTGAAGATAGGGCTGCTGGGAGCGGTACGGGCGTGGCACGGACATCAGGAGGTCTTGCTCGGACCGCCGCGCCAGCGGGCGGTGCTGGCGTTGCTGGCGCTGGAGGCGGGCCGGACCGTGTCGGTCGACCGGCTGATCGAGGGGCTGTGGGGAGAGCGGGCCCCTACGGGCGCCAGGGGCATGGTGCAGGGGTACGTCTCGCGGCTGCGGCCCGCCCTGGCCAGAGCCGACGTCACGATCGCGTACTACTCGCAGGGTTACCTGCTCAGGCTCGCCGCTGACCAGGTGGACGTGCACGAGTTCAGGAACGCGGTCGCCCGCGCGCGGACGATGGAGTCCGCCGAGGCACGGGCCACCGGGCTGCGACGCGCGCTGGCGTTGTGGCGGGGCGAGCCCCTGAGCGGCGTCTCCGGCGGAGGGCTGCTGGACCTGCTGCGCGACGCCCTCGTCGAGGAACGACTGGCGGTCACCGAGGAATGCCTGAACGCCGAGACGCGGGCGGGCCGGCACGCCGGGCTGGTCCCCGAACTGATCGCGCTGGTCGCGGAGAACCCCTTCCGGGAGGGTCTGGTCGGACTGCTCATGCTGGCGCTGTACCGGGCGGGCCGGCGGGTGGACGCGCTGGAGCGCTACGAACGCACCCGCCGCCGCCTCATCGAGGAGCTGGGCCTGGATCCCAGTCCCGAGCTGCGGCAGCTTCGCCAGCGGATCCTCCGGGGGAAGGTCTCGACGATCAGGCCACCCGGCAGGTCGCCTGACCTTTCCGCTCTCAACGGGTCCGCCCTGGACGAGGCGGAGACTTGGGAGGCGTCGGCGATGCCGGCGCAACTGCCGCCGGAGCCGGGGCAGTTCACCGGGCGGGCGGCCGAGCTCCGTCTCCTGGACTCGGCCGCGACCGGCGGCGACGCGGCGGCGATCTCCATGGTCACGGGCACGGGCGGGGTCGGGAAGACGGCGCTGGCCGTCCACTGGGGGCACCGGATGCGCTCCCTGTTCCCGGACGGCCAGCTCTACGTCAACCTGCGCGGCCACTCGCCGGAGCGGCCGCTGCGCCCGATCGAGGCACTCGGGCAGTTCCTGCGCGGGCTCGGCGTGCCCGCCGAACGGGTGCCGCACGCGGAGGAGGAGGCCAGCGCCGCCTACCGCAGCCTGCTCGCCGACCGGCGGGTCCTGGTGATCCTGGACGACGCGGGCAGCGAGGAACAGGTCCGTCCGCTCCTGCCCAGCGGCCGGCGCTGCGCCACCGTGATCACCAGCCGGGACCGGCTGACCGGCCTCGTCGCCCGGGACGGCGCGCTCCCCGTTCCGCTCGGCATGCTGGCCCCGGACGAGGCGGGCACCCTGGTCGGCAGGCTCCTCGGCGACGAGCGCCTGGCGGCCGAGCGGGACGCCGCCCGCGAGCTGGCCAGGGCCTGCGGCTACCTGCCGCTGGCGCTGCGCGTCGCGGCGGCCGGCGTCCTCGGCCGACCCGCCGGGGGCATCGCCGGGCAGGTTCGCCGGCTCGCCGGGACCCGGCTGTCCTCGCTGGCGGTCAACGGGGATCCGCACGCGGCGGTGCGCGGGGCGTTCGACCTGTCCTATCGCCGCCTGGACCCGCCGTCACGGCGGCTGTTCCGGCTGCTCGGCCTCATCCCCGGGCCGACGTTCACCGCCGAGGCCGCCGCCGCGCTCTCCGGCGCGCCCCCGAGCGAAACCGACCACCTGCTGTCCCGGCTCGCCGCCGCGCACCTCATCGAGGAGAGCGAGCCGGGCCGCTACACCTTCCACGACCTGATGCGGGAGTACGCCCGCGAGCGTGCCCGAGCCGAGGAGAGCGAGCTCGACCGTACCCGCGCCGAAGCCCTGACGCGCCTCACCCGCCGGGGGCGCGTGAAGCCCTGACGCGCCTCGCGCGCCCCCGGCGGGAGCCGGAGGCGCGCGATTCACTTCAGGATCAGGGCTTCTTCCAGGGCTCGAAGTAGGCCACCGTCGCGAAGTCGATGTCCAGCGCGTCGGGCGGGTTACCGCCTGTCGCGCTCGAGCCGGTCACGAAGATCCGGACACCGGCACCATCGGCCGCGTCCACGGCGAGCGCGTGCGCGTTGTCCGAGGCGCCGGCCGCGCCGTCGTAGTGGCCCGTCCAGGTCTGCCCACCGGTCGCGGCGTCGTAGGCGATCGTCACGTAGTCGCCGCCCCTGGCCTCGTCGTCCGTGCTCTGACCGGTGACCACGACCTTGCCGCCGTCCGGCGTCACGGCGACGTCCCAGGCGACGTCGTCGCCCTTCGCCTGACCGTCGTAGCGCTGGACCCAGGACCGCTTACCCGTGGCGGGGTCGTAGGCGATCGTGGTGTAGTCCGACTTCGTCCCCTCGCCCTCGGTGTTGCCGGTGACGTACAGCTTGCCGCCGCCGGGCGCCAGGGTGATGTCGTGCGGGTTGTCGCTGCCGTGCGCGGCGCCGTCGTAGCGGTCCGCCCAGATCTCCTTTCCGGAGGTGGTGTCGTAGGCGATCGTGGTCATGTCCGTCTGCGTGCCGGGGGCTTCGCTGGCTCCGGTGATGAAGACCGACTTACCGTCCTGGGCGACCGACATGCCGACGGGGATGTCGATGCTGTTCGACGGGCCGTTGTGCCGGGCCGTCCAGAGCTGCTCGCCGGTGCGGGCGTCGTAGGCGACCGTGCCCCAGTCCGACAGGCCGGTGCCCGGCTCGCCCTGGCTCTGGCCGGTGACGACGAGCTTGGACCCGTCCGGCGTCACCTTGATCGCCCTGGCGTCGTCGGTGGCCGCTCCGGGCCCGTCGTAGTACGCGAGCCACGTACGCTCGCCGCTGTCGGCGTTGTAGGCGACCGTGAAGAAGTCGTCCTTGCCGCCCTCGGCCAGCGTGGACATGCCGGTGACGTAGACGCTCTTCCCGTCGGGCCCGACCGTGAGCGCGTTGGCGAAGTCGGAGAGACCCGCCGGGCCGGTGTGCCGGGCGATCCAGCGCTCCTCGCCGGTGGCGGTGTCGTACGCGATCGTGACCGCGTCGTTGCCGGTCTCCTTCCCGGCGCTCGTACCGGTGACGAAGAGCTTGCTCCCGTCGGGGCTCACCTCGAGCGCGTGCGGTTCGTCGTAGTTCCCCGCGGGGCCCGTGTAGCCCTTGCTCCACAGCTCGGCGCCGGTCGCCGCGTCGTAGGCGACGGTCTCGATCCGCGGGCTGAGCATGCCGGGCGAGGACCCGAAGCTCGCGCCGGTCACGTAGACCCGCTTGCCCTTGGGGTCCAGGGCGATGAACTCGGCGGAGTCCTGCCCGCCCGTGACTCCGTGGGTGGCCGCCCACGTCTCGGGCACCGGACGCAGGACGACGGGGACGCGTACGGTGTGGCGGCCGTCCTTCCAGATGAGCCGCCCGCCCTGGTAGGTGTTCATCGGGGCGGTGGTGCGGGTGAAGGAGACGGTGAAGGACTTCGTCTGCCCCGCCCGCAGCGTGATCCGGCTCGGCGTGACCTTGGCCGTGATCCCGGTCAGCCCGGCGGTGGAGGCGGTGTACGTGGCGGTGGAGCGGCCGACGTTGGTGACCTTGCGGGTCACCGTCTGGGTGCCGGCCATTCGCCCGAGCGAGATCGAGGGCACGTTCAGCTCACGCGCCTGGAGCGAGTAGCCCTCCTTGGCCAGCGCGTCGCAGATCTGGTCGGAGACGCCCTTGGTCGTGGCGCACAGGAACGCGGTCCAGTCCTTGATGCCGCTGTCGTAGACCAGGCCGGGGTCGGCGGCGCTGTTCGGGGTGACGTGGCCGGCGCCCTGGCTGAAGATCACCGACGGATCGGTGCCGGGCCCGTTGAGGATGTCGGAGCCGCTGGTCATCAGCGCCGACTTGATCGCCATCGGCGACCAGTCCGGGTGCAGGTCCTTCAGCAGCGCGGCGATCCCGGCGACGTGCGGGGCCGCCATCGAGGTGCCGCTGGAGATGTTGAACTCGGCCCCGTTGGCGCCCGGCGGCGCGAACGCCGCGAGGATGTCCTGCCCTGGAGCGATCACATCCGGCTTCAGCAGGTCGCCGCCCGCGGCGTACAGCGGACCGCGCGAGGAGAACTCCGCGACGTACGGAGCCGGCGTGTTGTTGTTGATCTTGGCCTGGTCGATCGTCGCCGTCGCGCCGTCGGCGGCGGCGTAGTCCTTGACCGCCTGCCTGTCCTTGACGGCCAGGTGCACCGTGGGCAGGGAGTGGAGGTCGGCGTTGAGCGAGTTCTCGTCGGTGTTGGTGAGGATCATGCCGACGCCGCCCGCCTCGGCGACGGCCACGCTCTTGTTGACGCGGGGCGTCTCGCCGCGGTCGCAGACGACGATCTTGCCTTTCACCTTGGCCGGGTCGAGCAGCGCCTTGCCGTCGTTGTCCCTGGCGGCGTAGCACTGCGCCAGCCGGGTCTGATCGACGCCGGGCAGCCCGGCCGCCGTGGCGTCGACGAGCGGTGCGGGCCCGGCCTTGGTGGCGGCCAGCGAGGCGCCGCTGTAGGTGGTGCCGTTGCCGAGCGTCACCGACCCCTGCGTGCCGCGGTTGTGCGTACCGGCCGCGACCGTGGTCACCCAGGGAGACGGGTGCGCAACGGTGGCGGCGGCCGGGCCGCTGTTGCCGCCCGCGGCGGCGACGAAGACGCCCGCCTCCGCGGCGGACAGGAACGCCATCTCCGCCGGGTCGAGGAAGTCCGACTGCGTACCCGAGACCGAGTAGTTGAGGACGTCCACGCCGTCCGCCACCGCCTGGTCGATGGCGGCGACCAGGTCGGAGTAGTAGCCGTTGGCCGTCGAGGCGTCCTGCGTCGACCAGAGCGCCTTGTACGCGGCGATCCGGGCCCGCGGCGCGATGCCGCTGATCTTGCCGAACGCCGCGGCCGCGCCGGTCGCCGCAACGCCGTAGTTGCCGCCCGAGGTGGAGGAGGTGTGCGTGCCGTGCCCGTTGTAGTCGCGCGGCGACAGGAACTCCCACGGGAGCTGCTCCTTGACTCCCGCATCACCGCCCCACCCGGCGTCGAAGTGCTTGGCGGCGATCAGCTTCCCGTTGCACATCCCGCTGTTCCAGGAGTCGTCCGGGCTCCCGGTCGCGCACGTGCCGTGGAATCCGCGGACCGGGCCGTACGGCTTCCCGTCCGCGTCGCGGCCGTCGAAGCTCTTGCTGGCCGGCCAGATGCCGCTGTCGATCACGCCGATGACCAGGCCCTCGCCGGCGCCCTTGCCCTGGCGCTTGCCGGTGGGGCCGCCGAGCTGGTCCCAGAGTCCGCCGCGCGCGTCCAGCCCGAGGAAGGACGGCGTCGAGGACGTCTGCACCGACACCTTCTTGTCCTCGACCACGGTCACGACGTCGGACATCGCGCGCAGCTGGGACGCCTGGGACGCGGTCAGGCGGGCGGCGAAACCGCCGTAGGAGTAGGCGTACTCGTAGACCTTCTCGCCGCCGACCTTCTTGAGCGCGGCGTCGTGCCGGCCGCGCAGGTGGTCGACGTACCTGGTCACCTCGGTGGAGCGGGGATCGATCTTCTCGCCCCGCTGCGGCTTGGTCTCGGACAGCCCGGCCACATCCCCCTCGTACGTCACGACGGGGTCGGCGGCCATCCGCACGATGTAGGTCTTCTGCTGTTCCGGTTCGGCTTCCGCGGTCACCGGGCCGGGCCAGGCCGCTCCGGCCAGCGTCAATCCGGCTAACGCCATGGCCGCCGCCAGCCGGCGGCGCCTGCTGGTAGTGCGTCCAGGAGATGTGGACAGATCCATCGTCGCCCCTCAGTGCATCGCCGCGGATCACGCGGACGATCGCCGAGGCTATTGAGAGCCGGCCGGGTGGAGCATCCGTACCGTATACGGATTTTTGGCCGCCACTTACCGCGGGTTTAGGATCCGGTAGCCTGCTCATGCTGATGCCAGCAGGTAGGGGGTTCGCCGCATGCCCTTGGGACCGGCCCGCATCGCCCCCTCGGGCTCCCTGTCCGACGTGCTCGTCGGACGCCAGGCTGAGCTCGCGCTCCTGCGCGCGGTCATCACCGCGCCGCCTTCCCTCGCCCTGATCGAAGGCGAGGCAGGCATCGGCAAGAGCCGGCTGGTGAGCGAACTGCTGGCCACACCCGGCCTGGCCGGGACCCGCCGGCTCGTGGGCCAGTGCGAGCAGCTTCAGGAACCCCTGCCGTTGTCCCCCCTGCTCGACGCCTTCCGCCTGGCCGGGGCCGAGCTCGCCCGCTCCCGCCCGGTCAACCCCGTCATCGGGGCGCTCGCGCCGCTGCTCCCCGAGATCGCCGAGCACCTGCCGCCGCCCCTGCCACCGCTGCCCGACCAGCGGGCGGAGCGGCACCGGGTCTTCCGGGCGGCCGTG
The DNA here is from genome assembly GCF_040654555.1 of Nonomuraea sp. NPDC050680. Taxonomy (NCBI): domain Bacteria; kingdom Bacillati; phylum Actinomycetota; class Actinomycetes; order Streptosporangiales; family Streptosporangiaceae; genus Nonomuraea; species Nonomuraea sp. NPDC050680. The sequence continues at coordinate 956,661 of NZ_JBFAIF010000001.1, forward strand.
GCCCTGCTCGACCATCTGAGCCCGCTGGTGCTGGTCCTGGAGGACGTGCACTGGGCCGACAGCGGCACTCACGACTTCCTCGCCTTCCTCGCCGCCCACCAGCCGAGGCACCTGTCGGTGATCCTCACGGTCCGTACGGAGGCGGGGCTGCTCCCGATCCGGGAGGCCTTCGCCCGGGCGCCGTCGGGGCCGGCGCGGTCGGTCAGCCTCACCCCGCTGAGCAGGTCCGAGGTGGCCGAGCTCGCGCGGAGCATCCTCAAGGCGGAGCTTCCCCCCACGTTCGCCGCCCCCTTGTACGAGAAGACGGGCGGCATCCCGTTCGTGGTGGAGGAGGTGCTCCGTACGCTCCTGGAGCGCCTGCCCGCGAGCGAGATCCCCGGCCGGTCGGACGTCCTGGCCGAGCTCGCCGTTCCGACGGTGTTGCGGGACGTGGTGCTGCGGCGGTTGTCCTCGCTCGACGACGCGGCGCAGGAGATCCTCGGCGCCGCCGCCGTCATCGGCATGACGCCCGATGACCAGGTGCTCGCGGAGGTCACGGAGCGCGGCGCGGCGCAGATCGCCCGTGCTCTCGGTCAGGCGCAGGCGGTCGGGCTCCTGCACGAGGAGGACGGCCGCTGCCGGTTCCGGCACGCCCTGGCGCGGCAGATCGTGTACGAGTCCGTGGCGGTGTCCAGCCGGCGGTGGCTGCATCTCAGGACCGCGCGGGCCCTGGAGTCGGTGGCCGGCCCCCGGCCGGTGGCCAGGCTCGCCCACCATTTCCGGCTCGCGGGCCGGACGACGGAGTTCGTCGGCAACGCCGAGGCCGCCGCCGACACCGCCCTGTCCCACGGCAACGACGCCACGGCGGCGCGGTTCCTGCTCCAGGCGCTGGAGATCGGCGAGCTACCCCATGAGCTGCGCGTGCGGCTGGCCGTCAAGCTCGGCCGGGTGGCGGTCGACGGGCTGGCGCACGCCCAGGCCGTACCGATACTCGAACGCCTGCTGGCCACCGAGCCGCTCCCCGCGCCGCTGCGTGGTGAGCTGCGCTTCGCCCTCGGCCGCCTGCTGCGTCAGCAGGGTGAGGCGCGGGCGGGCTACCTGCAGATCGAGGGCGCGATCGACGACCTCGCGGAGCGGCCCGCGCTGCTCGGCCGCGCGCTCGCCGTGCTCGCCGCACCGGAGACCGTGGTGAACCGGCACGTCAGCGAGCACACCGCGCGCTGCGAGCAGGCCGAGGAGGCCTCGCGTCGCAGCGGCGACCGCGACGTCGACATCGCGGTACGCATCGCGCGGGCCTCGCTGCTGCTGGAACAGGGCGACCCGGGAAGCTGGCGGCTGATCGACGACCTGCTCCGAGACGACGGTCTGCGGTCCGCACCCAGAGAGCACGCCCGCGCCTGCCTCAACTGGGCGCAGGGCGCCCTGCACATCGGCCGGCTCGAACGCGCGCAAAGCCTGCTGGCCGAGGGCCGTCTGGCGGCCGACCAGGCCGAATATCTCCGGGTGGCGGACGTCGTCGAGCTGGTGACGGCCGCCGTCGACAGAGCCGCCGGACGGTGGGAAGGGCTGGAACTCCGCCTGCGCCCGCTGGAGGGCGCGGCGGCCACGTTCGCCGCCGGGTCCCTGGACTCGCGGCTGTTGCGGGGCGCACTGCTGGCGGCGAGGGGCCCGGCCGAGGAGGCAGTGGCGGGCCTGGGCGAGGTGATCGCGATCGCCGAGCGGGTCGGCGCCGTCTGGCCGCTCATCTCCGGCCGCATGACGCTGTCCCGGCTCCTGCTGACCCTCGACGACACCATGGGCGCCGTCGAGCAGGCCACCGCCGGGCTCGACCAGGTGCGGGCCAAGGGGAACTGGGTGTGGGGCGCCGAGACCGTACTGTGCCTCGTGGACGCCCTGGACTCCCTCGGGAAGGCGGGCGAGGCCGCCTCGCTGGTCGACGAACTGAGTGCCGCGATCGACGGCGCCGACGCGCCGATCGCGCAGGCCGCCGCGCTGAGCGCCCGGGCCGTCATCGCCCGCTCCCGGGCGGATCGGCTGACGGCCGAGCGGCTGATCGACGCGGCGCGCACCACGCTGCGCGACGCCGGGCTCCGCTACGAGGAGGCCCTGGCCGCCGAGCGCCTGGGCAGGTGGCGCTGCGAACGTGGCGCGGCCGACGGTGGCGACCTGCTCGAAAGCGCGCTGCGACGGTACGGGGCGATGGGCGCGGACCGGGACATCGCCCGGATCTGCCGGATCATGCGGCAGAACGGGGTGCCCATCCCCTATCCGTGGCGCGGCGGGCGGCCCTCTCATGGGCAGACGCTGTCGTCACGGGAGCGGGAGGTGGCGCTGCTGGCGGCGGCGGGGAAGACCAACCAGGAGATCGCGACCGAGCTGTTCCTGTCCAGGCGGACCGTGGAGAGCCACGTCTCCAGCTCGCTGCGCAAGCTCGGCCTGCTGTCGCGCAAGGAGCTCCGGGGACTGACGAGGTTCCCGCCCGAGCCCGGTGGCTCCCCGGACGCGTAGCCGAGCTCAGGCGGTCACCGCGTTCACCGCCTCCGCCCAGATCGTGCCGGCCTCCTTCACCTGCTCGGAGTTGACGACGAGCGCGGGGATGAACCGGACGACCTCTCCCCAGGCGCCGCAGGTCAGCAGCAGCAGGCCTCGCTTGGCGGCCTCCTGCTGGGCCGCGGCGGCGGTGGCGCCGTCCGGGGCTCCGTTCGCGTCGCGGAACTCGTTGCCCAGCATCAGGCCCAGGCCTCGTACGTCGGTGATGTTCTTGTGCCGGGTCGCCACGTCCCGCAGTGCCGCGCGGAGTTCGGCGCCGCGGGCCGCCGAGTTCTGGACGAGGTCCTCGCTCTGGATCACGTCGAGGGTGGCGAGGGCCGCGGCGCAGGCCACCGCGTTCGCACCGTAAGTGCCGCCCTGCGATCCGGGCCAGGCCTTGTCCATGATGTCCGCGCGGGCGGCGATCGCCGACAGCGGGAAACCGGAGGCCAGGCCCTTGGCGGTGATCAGGATGTCGGCGCGGGCGTCGAAGTGGTCGCCGCCCCAGAACTTGCCGGTGCGTCCCCAGCCGGTCTGCACCTCATCGAGGACCAGCAGGATCCCGTGCCTGTCGGCGCGCTCGCGCAGGCCGGCCAGGAACCGGGTGTTGGCCGGCACGTAGCCGCCCTCCCCCAGCACCGGCTCGACGAAGAAGGCGGCGGTCTCGGCCGGCGTCGTCACGGTCTGCAGGAGGTAGTCCAGCTCGCGCAGGGCGAAGTCGGTCACCTCCTCCTCGCTCCATCCGTAGTGGGTGGGGTTGGGGAAGGGCGCGATGACGACGCCGCCCATGATGGGGCTGAAGCCGGCGCGGAACTTGGTCCCCGAGGTGGTCATCGAGGCGGCCGCGACGGTCCGGCCGTGAAAGCCGCCGTGGAAGACGACGACGTTCGGGCGGGCGGTCGACTGGCGGGCCAGGCGCAGGGCCGCCTCCACCCCCTCGGAGCCGGAATTGGCGAAGAACATGCGGTCGAGGCCGGTAGGCAGCACCTCGCCGAGCCGGTCGACCAGGTCGAGCAGCGGGCGGTGCATGACCGTCGTGTACTGGGCGTGGATGAGGGTCGCGACCTGACGCTGGGCCGCCTCGACCACGCGCGGGTGGCAGTGCCCCGTGCTGGTGACGCCGATGCCGGCGGTGAAGTCCAGATAGCGGCGGTCGTCCTCATCGTAGAGGTGCACGCCTTCGCCGCGGGCGGCGATGACTCCGGTTGCCTGCTTGAGGATCGAAGAGAGTTCTGCCACGAGGACCCCTCTGGTAGATTGTCGACAATCAAACTGGTAGATAACTTACAACGGCTCGCGGTCCGCGTCAGCCCCCAAAGCGACGTCGGCTCCCAGCACCCTCCGTCGGAAGGGACGAGAAATGACTGATCAGGCCCGTGAAAGCTCAGTCGTCGAGGCGGCGCCGAAGCAGCTCTTCATCAACGGCAAGTGGACCGACGCGTCGTCTGGAGCCACCTTCGACGTGCTGGATCCCTCCACCGGCAAGGTGCTTTGCGCCGTGTCGGACGCATCGCCCGAAGACGGGATGGCCGCCCTCGAAGCCGCCGCCGCGGCGCAGAGCGCGTTCGCCGCCACCGCGCCGCGCGCGCGTGCCGACATGCTCATGCGCGCCTTTCACCTGCTGCACGAGCGCATTGACACTCTCGCGCTGCTCATGACGCTGGAGATGGGCAAGCCCCTGGCGGAGTCACGAGGCGAGATCGCCTACGCCGCGGAGTTCTTCCGCCACTTCGCCGAAGAGGCCGTCCGCGTCAACGGCGGCTACCAGGTCGCGCCGGCCGGCGGCGCCCGTTTCCTGGTGACCAAGCAGCCCGTCGGGCCGTCGCTGCTGATCACGCCCTGGAACTTCCCCATGGCCATGGGCACCCGCAAGATCGGTCCCGCGATCGCCGCCGGCTGCACCAGTGTCATCAAGCCGGCCGCGCAGACCCCGCTGTCCATGCTGGCCCTGGCCGAGATCCTGGCCGAGGCCGGTGTTCCCGAGGGCGTGGTCAATGTCGTGCCCACCGACGACGCGGGCGCGGTCATGGAGCCGCTGATCCGCTCCGGCCTGGCGCGCAAGCTGTCGTTCACGGGTTCCACCGCCGTGGGCCGCCGGCTGCTCGAGCAGTGCGCCGACAAGGTGCTGCGCACCTCGATGGAGCTCGGTGGCAACGCCGCGTTCATCGTCTTCCCCGACGCCGACCTCGATGCGGCCGTCGACGGGGCGATCGCCGCGAAGATGCGCAACTCCGGCGAGGCCTGCACCGCCGCGAACCGCATGTACGTCCACGCCGACGTCATCGACGCCTTCGGTACGAAGCTGGCCGAGAAGATGGCCGCCCTGCCCGTCGGGCGAGGTGTGGACGACGGCGTCCGCGTCGGCCCGCTCATCGACGCCGCCGCGCGGGGCAAGGTGCGGCAACTGGTGACCGACGCCGTGGAGCGTGGCGCCAAGGTGCTCACCGGCGGAGAGATCGGGAACGAGCCCGGCTTCTTCTACCCGCCGACGGTTCTGACCGGCGTGCCCGAGTCGGCTCGGATGCGCCACGAGGAGATCTTCGGCCCGGTGGCACCGCTGACGTCGTTCACCAGCGAGGAAGAGGTCGTGGCTGCCGCCAACGACACCGAGTACGGCCTGGTCAACTACCTGTACACCAACGACCTGTCACGCGCGCTGCGCGTCGCGGAGGCGCTGGAGACGGGCATGGTCGGCATCAACCAGGGTGTGGTGTCCAACCCCGCCGCGCCGTTCGGCGGGGTCAAGGCATCGGGGCTCGGCCGCGAGGGCGGGCCGACCGGCATCGAGGAGTTCCTGGAGACCAAGTACATCGGTATCGCCCTCGCCTGACCGGTCTAGGTGGCGGCCCCCCGCGATCCGAGGCGGACCACCGCGTCGCGCATGTGCTCGATGAGCAGGCGGTCGACGAGTTCGGCATCGCCGGCGACGAACGCGTCGGCGATCTCGTTGTGCTCGGGGACGCGGTCGTCGGGCGGAGGGTAGGTCTCCTGCAGCGCGGTCACGCACATGCGGGTCTCGGTCAGCAGCGTGTGGTGCATACGTGACAGCCGGGGGCTCTGGGCCATCCGGACGAGCTCCTCGTGGAACTCCAGGTCCGCCGCGCCGATCTTCTCTCCGTCCATCCGGTCGGAGGCCTTCTCCATCTTCTTGATGATCGACGACAGCCGGGTGCCCGCGGCGACGGGATCGCGGCGGAAGATCTCGGCGGCGGCGGCGCGCTCGACGGCGGTGCGTGCCACGTAGATGTCGTAGACGTCGTCATCGGTCAACTCGATGACGAACAGACCGCGGTTGCGGATCGAGATCAGCAACCCCTCCTGCGTCAGGCGCTGCATGGCCTCCCGCAGCGGGCCGCGGCTCACGCCGAGCTCGCGGGCCAGGTCGGCCTCGCCCAACTGGGTGCCCGGCTGGAGCTCTCCGTGGGCGATGGCCTCACGGAGCTTGCGGGCGATGATGCTCGGCGTGGACTCGCGGTCCACGGGTCCGATGAACCTGCCCAGGGTGGTCATGCTGGTCTCCGATTCGGCAGCGACAGTGCGGCGCGGAGAGCCCGGCGTGCGCGTCGATTGTGGATTGTTCATCATCGTGAGGTGCGAATCAACTGAGGTCATGCCGATCACCGGCGGAAGAGGGATCCCATGCCGTCGAGGCGGGTGCTCCCTCCCCCGATCCGCAGCCCCTCCCATACCGTGACCTGGTTGGCGGTGAGGACCGGCTTGCCGACGGCGCTCTCCAGATCGTCCAGCCAGGCCAGTGAGTGCATCGCGGTGTCGGGGACCAGCACGGCCTCCGCGTCGTCGGTGTCACCGGAACGCACCATGTCCGCCACGCGCTCCTTGCCGAGGGTGCCGACCTCGGCCGCCGTGAGGATGCCGTGGCTGCCCAGCGCCGCGACCTCGACTCCGCCACGCCGCAGGAACTCCACGAAGTGCGCGGCGACGTCCTGCGGGTAGGACGCCGCGACGGCGACGCGGCGCAGACCGAGCGCGTGCACCGCCTCGACGAAGGCGATCGAGGTCGAGGAGACGGGCAGCCCCATGATCTTCGCCACGTCGTCCACCTGCTCGCGGGCGCCGTCCCAGCCGAAGACGAAGCTGCCCGAGGTGCACGCCCACATCACGGCGTCCGGAGCGTGACCGGCCAGTTGCCGGGCGCCTTCGGCCAAGCGCTCGGCGCTGCCGAGGTCCAGCAGCGCGTCGACCCTGTGGGCGTCCTCACCGACCGACGTGTGCACCAGAGGCAGGCGCACGGCGCCGCCCAGCCGTCGCTCGAGGGCGGGGAAATCGTCCTCGGCGCCGAAGCCGGGGTAAAGCAGACCGACGGTCGTATGACGGAGTTTTTCGTTCACGGATGACCTTTCGGCTGAGCGGTGATGCGGAGGAGAACGCGTTTCGCGAGTGTTTCGAGCGCGTTCCAATATCCCGAGGGATCAATAAGATTGTTGACAATGCTACACCAGCTGATTAGCTTCGGTCAGCAACAACGAGGCCTCGCGCCGCTCCAGGCGAATCCCGGCTTCCCAACGCTGTCCTCCAGGACGGCCGCGACGATATCGGAGTCGACATGACCTACGACCCCTCGCGGAGAGCCCTTCTTCGCGGCCTCGGCGCCGCCGCGATGGCCGCGCCGCTGACCGGATTTCTCGCCGGCTGCAGCCGGACGGAGATCCCCGGCTCCGCGAGCGCTGCCCAGGACCTGCTCGCGACCGGGCGAAAGCAAGGCTTTCTCCGCGTGGGCATCGCGAACGAGCCGCCGTACACGCAGGTCACCGCGGACGGAAACGTCACGGGCGCCGAGCCGGACGTGTTCCGCGCGGTGTGCAAGCGCCTGGGCATCAACGACGTCCAAGGGGTCATCACTCCGTACGCGTCGATGATCCCCGGTCTGAAGGCCAACCGATGGGACGCCATCGCGGCGGGCCTGTTCATGAAGCAGTCGCGCTGCGCCGAGGTGCTCTATTCGGAGCCGGTCATCGTGTCGACGGAGTCCTTCGGGGTCAAGCCCGGCAACCCGAAGAAGATAACCACCGTCGCCGGCGTGCTCGCGAACGCGGAGCTGAAGATCGCGGTGCTTCCCGGCGGATTCGAGGACGGGATACTCAAGACGGCCAAGGTGCCCGACGGGCAGCTGGTCAAGGTGGACGACGGGCGCAGCGGCATCGAGGCGCTGCGGGCCGGGCGGGCCGACGCCTTCTTCCTGCCGACCCTCTCGCTGAATGCCCTGCGGGAGAAGGACAAGGACTTCGAGGTCACCGCGCCGGTGAGTGACGCGCCACGGACCGGGTCCGGAGCGGCTTTCCGCCCCACGGACAAGACGTTCCTGGCCGAGTACAACAAGGAGCTCGCCGCGTTCAAGGCGACCGGCGAGTTCGCGGCGATCCTCACCAAGTGGGGCTTCGACGCGCAGACCACCAAGGGCGTCACAGCCGCCGAGCTGTGCAAGAACGCCGGTTGACACGAGTGGGCCACCCAGCCTCACCCCCACGGCCGAGGAGATCGACGACCCATGTCTGATGTGATCACCTACGCGCCGCTGCTGCTGCAGGGGCTGCTCATCACGCTGCTCGTCACCGTTCTCGGCGCCATCCTCATGGTGGTGACCGCGTTCACGGCGGGTCTCGCCCGCCTCTCGCAGCACTGGTGGCTTCGGTGGCCGGCCGGCGTCTTCGTCGAGGTCTTCCGCGGCACCTCCCTGCTGGTCCAGATGTTCTGGTTCTTCTTCGCGCTGCCCTTCTTCGGCTTCCAGCTCGCCCCGCTCACCGCGGCGGTGCTGGCGCTGGGGCTCAACGAGGGGGCCTACGCAGCCGAGATCGTGCGTGGCACGATCAACTCACGCGCCGCCGGGCAGACCGAGGCGTGCGTGGCCCTCGGAATGGGCCGAGCCCTGCGGATGCGGCGGGTGCTGATACCCCAATCCATTCCGGCCATGTTGCCGTCTTTCTGCAACGTGATGGTCGATCTGCTGAAGAACACCTCTCTGGTCTCGCTCGTCACGGTCGCGGATCTCACCTTCCGCGGGCAGATGGTGCGTAATACCACCGGGCAGACGACGGCCGTGTTCCTCACCATTCTCGTGCTCTACTTCGTGCTCTCGTCATTGATCTCCCTGCTGATGAAGTGGCTGGAGCGGCGATTCGCCCTGGACCGCCGACCCAAGTCACGCCGTGATCAGCCGGGTCCGCTCGTGAAGGCAGGGATGCCCGTATGATCTGGGACTCTGAATTCGCGCTGTCGATCCTGCCGGATCTGCTTCAGGGACTGTGGGTGACCGTCCAGATCACCCTCGCCGGCACGGTCATCGCGATGATCCTCGGCCTGGTGGTCGCGGTCATCCGGTTCTCGCGCCTGCCGGTCGTGTCGCAGCTGTTCAACTTCTACGTCCAGTTCGTCCGGGGAACGCCGCTGCTGATCCAGGCGTACTGCGCGTTCTTCATCCTGCCCAACTACGGCCTGAGCTTCAGTCCGATGGCCACCGGCATCGTGGTGATCGGCATCAACTACAGCGCATACACGGCCGAGGTATACCGCTCCGGAATCACCGACGTGCCGCCCGGGCAGTGGGAGGCGGCGAAGGCGCTCAACCTGCCCATCGGTGCCACCTGGACCCGGATCGTCCTTCCTCAGGCCGTCCGGTCGGTGATCCCCATCCTGGGCAACTACCTCATCCAGATGTTCAAGGACTCGGCCGTGCTGTCGGCCATCACCGTCTTCGAGCTGCTGGCCCACGCGCAGGCGATCGGATCGAACAACTTCCGGTACCTCGAGCCGCTGACCATCGCGGGGCTGCTCTTCCTGCTGGTCAGCTACCCGGCCTCTCAGATGGTCCGGAGATTGGAGCGTCGACTTGCCCCCGCACATTGACACCGAATCGGGACCCGTACCCGAATCGACGCCCGCGGCGGACCGCGAGGTCATGATCTCCTTCAACGACGTCAGCAAGCGGTGGGGCGACAACGAGGTGCTCCGATCGCTGCACTTCGACGTCAAGTCGGGCGAGAAGGTGTCCATCATCGGGCCGTCCGGATCGGGCAAGACGACGATCCTGCGGATCCTGATGACCCTGGAGACCCCCGACACGGGACTCGTGACGGTCAACGGCGAGACCCTGTGGGACGTCAAGCCCGGCTCACGGCCCAAGGAGACCAAGCAGATGCGGGCGACCCGCCGGCACGTCGGCATGGTGTTCCAGCAGTTCAATCTCTTCCCACACATGACCGCCCTGGAGAACGTCCTCGAGGCGCCCACCCGGGTGCTCAAGCTGGACAAGGAGGAGGCCCGTCAGCGCTCGGTCGAACTGCTGGAGATGGTGGGGCTGCAGAAGCACCTCGACCACAAGCCGCCGCAGCTGTCCGGCGGGCAGCAGCAGCGGGTGGCCATCGCCCGCGCGCTGGCGATGCGGCCCAAGGTGCTGCTCTTCGACGAGCCCACGTCGGCACTCGACCCGGAGCTGATCGGCGAGGTGCTCAACGTCATCCGGGAGCTGGCCGTGAGCACCGACATGACGATGCTCATGGTGACCCACGAGATGCGCTTCGCCGAGGAGATCTCGGATCGCGTCGTGATGTTCGACCACGGTTCCGTGGTCGAACAGGGACCGCCCGCCGAGATCTTCAAAGCGCCGAAGGAAGATCGCACCAAGAGCTTCCTGCACGCCGTGCTGAGCCATTGACCCGCCACTCGACGGCTTTCGACGTCGAGTCGCTGGCCACGCGGCTGACGTCCGTCCTCCGGGGAACAGCCCGCCACGACCCCGGGACCAAGGCCCTGTACAGCACCGACGCCTCCAACTACCGGCTGGTGCCCGACCTGGTCGTCGTGCCCGCCGACGTCGACGACCTCGTGGCCGCCGTGTGTATCGCGGCCGAGGTGGGCGCGCCGGTGGTGGTCCGCGGCGGCGGTACGTCCATGGCCGGCAACGCCATCGGCGGCGTGGTCGTCGACGTCTCCCGCCACGTCAACCGCATCCTCGACCTCGACCCCGCGAGCCGCACCGCCCTGGTCGAGCCGGGCGTCGTGCTCACCGACCTGACCGCGGCGGCGGGCCGCCACGGCCTGACCTTCGGCGCCGATCCCTCCTCGGCCGGCCGGGCGACCCTCGGCGGGATGATCGCCAACAACGCGTGCGGCGCCCACTCGGTGGCGTGGGGAACCACCGCGGACAACCTCGTGGGTCTCGAGGCGCTGCTCGCGGACGGCTCCCGCCTGGACCTCACCGTGCCGGCCGCCGAGGCCGACACCGGGCGGCAGATGGCCGAGCTGGCCGCCCGGCCCGGCCGCGAAGGCGAACTCCATCGGGCGATGCAGGAACTGGCCCAGCGCAATGCCCTCGCGATCGGCCGGCGCTTCTCCGGGCTCAAACGCCGCATCTCCGGGTACGCGCTGGACCGGCTGCTGCCCGAGCACGGCTACGACGTCGCCCGGTTCCTCTGCGGCACCGAGGGCACCCTGGCGACCACCCTGCGGGCGACCGTCGGCCTGGTGCCGCTGCCCGCCGCCAAGGCCCTGCTGGTGCTGGGTTTCCGCGACTCCTTCAGCGCCGCCGAGTGCGTGCCCCACGTGCTGCCCCACCAGCCGCTGACCATGGAATCGATCAATGACGCGCTGGTGCGGCGCCTGCCCGACCAGGTCAGGAACGACGCGGTCGCGGCGGGCCTGCCGGAGGGCGGCGCCTGGCTGCTCATCGAGGTCGCGGGCGACGACGCCGAGCACGCGGCCCGCGCCGGCCGCGCGATCGTCGCCGACCTCGGCAACGCGGGCATCCCCGTGACGTCGGCTCTGGTCACCGACCCGCGGGCGCAGGCCGTGCTGTGGCGGTGCCGGCGCGACGGCACCGGCCTGGCCACCCGCCGGGCCGACGGCGCGGAGGCCTGGGGCGGCTGGGAGGACGCCGCGGTCCCGCCCGACCGGCTCGCGACGTACCTGCGCGAGCTCGACCAGCTGATGGAGGCCCACGGCCTGTCAGGCGCCTCGTACGGGCACTTCGGCGAGGGTTGCATGCACATGCGCATCGACTTCGACCTGATGAGCCGGGCCGGTCTGGCCACCTTCCGCTCGTTCGCCGAGCAGGCCACCGACCTCGTCGTAGGCCTGGGCGGCTCGGTCTCCGGCGAACACGGCGACGGACGAGCGCGTTCGGAACTGCTGACCCGCATGTACGGCACCGACATCATGGGCCTGTTCCGCGAGGTCAAGCAGCTCTGGGATCCCTCCGGGGTGCTGAATCCGGACATCATCGCCGACCCCGCGCCGATCGACGCGAACATCCGGCATGCCGGAGCGAGCGACCCCAAGCGCCTGCTGACGGTCTTCGCCTACCCGCAGGACGCCGGCAGCTTCGCCCAGGCGCAGCGCCGCTGCGTCGGGGTGGGCAAGTGCCGGGAGTCTTCGGGCGGCGTGATGTGCCCCAGCTACCAGGTCACCCGCGAAGAGCAGCACTCCACCCGGGGCCGGGCCCACCTGCTGTGGGAGATGCTCCGGGGTGAGGTCATCACCGGCGGGTGGCGCTCCACCGAGGTCCGCGACGCCCTCGACCTGTGCCTGTCGTGCAAGGGATGCCTGTCCGACTGCCCCGTCAACGTCGACATGGCCACCTACAAGGCCGAGTTCCAGTACCACCACTACCGGCATCGGCTCCGCCCGGCGTCGCACTACTCGATGGGCTGGCTGCCGCTGTGGTCGCGCCTGGCGGCACGTATCCCGAGAGTGGTCAACCGGACGACGTCGTCGGGTCTGGCGGGCCTGCTCAAACGGATCGGCGGGATCGCGCCCGAGCGGGCCATCCCGCGCTTCGCCGACCAGCCGTTGACGGCCTGGTTTCGCCGGCGCGGCCGACCGGCCGGCACCGGCACGCGCGGCAAGGTCGTGCTGTGGCCCGACTCCTTCACCACCTACCTCTCCCCCGAGGTCGGCCGGGCCGCGGTCCGGGTGCTCGAGGCGGCGGGCTTCGAGGTGGTGCTGCCACGCGGCCAGGTGTGCTGCGGGCTGACCTGGATCTCGACCGGGCAGCTCGGTGTCGCCAAGCGGGTGCTGCGCCACTCCCTGGGCCTGCTCGACGGCTACCTGCGGGCGGGCGTGCCCGTCGTCGGGCTGGAGCCGAGCTGCACCGCCGTGTTCCGGCACGAGGCCGTGGATCTGCTGCCCGGTGACGAGCGGGCCGAGCGGGCCAAGCGGCTCACCCACACGCTGGCCGAACTGCTGGCCGCCTACGCCCCGGACTGGCGGCCGCCCGACGTGGGCGGGAAGGCGCTGGTGCAGCGACACTGCCACCAGCACTCGGTCATGGGCTTCGAGGCGGACTCCGCGCTGATGCGGGCGGCGGGCATCGACGCCGAGGCCCCGGACTCCGGCTGTTGCGGCCTCGCCGGTAATTTCGGGTTCGAGCGGGGCCATGATGAAGTGTCGCGGGCGGCCGGCGAGCGGGTGTTGCTGCCCGCCGTACGCGCGGCCGACCCGGCGACGGCGATCGTCGCGGACGGCTTCAGCTGCCGCACGCAGATCGGGCAGTGCACCGACCGGACCGCGCTGCACCTGGCACAGGTGCTCGCGGCGGCCCTGGACGCCGGTGACGACCCCGGTTCAGCCGGTGAGTAGTCTCATCGCGCACAGCGCGTAGGCGCGGGCAGCGACCACGAGCTCCTCGAGGCCGACCGACTCGTCGGCCCGGTGCGCCTGCTCGGCGACCGAACCGGGGCCCAGCACGATCACCGGAACCCCCGCGTCGCGGGCGATGAATCCGCCGTCGCACGCGGCAGTCCATCCCGCCAGCGGCAGATCGGGCCCGCCGGCGTCACCCACCGCCCGCTTGGCCGTCGCGACCAGCCGATGGTCCGGCGCCGTCTCGAAGCCGGGCATCTGCATCGTCATGGTGACCGCGACGCCAAGCCCACGCTCACCCAGACGCAGGGCCTCGATCCGGCCGGTCGTCTCGGCCAGCATGGTCTCCCCCTTCTCCTCGGGCAACAGGCGCCGGTCGGCGGTGATCAGGCACTCGGCCGGAACGGTGGACGTCCCGGTGCCGCCGGCGATCTGACCGACGCTCCACGTGGCGGCCCCGACCAGCGGGTGCCGCGCGTCCGACAGCTCACCGTGCCAGCGTTCGAGCTCGGCCACCACCGCGGCGGCACCATAGATGGCGTTGAGCCCGTCGGAAGGCTTGCCGGAGTGGGCGGCACGCCCGGTGACCGCGATCTCGACGTACGAGTCACCGCGCGCCGCGATGATCGTCTGCAGGTCGGTGGGCTCCGCCACGACGCACCCGGCGAAGCCGGAACGGTCACCGTCGGCGAGGTAGGCCCGGATGCCCTTGCCGGTCTCCTCCTCGTCGACCACGGCTGCCAGCTCGACCGGACCGGTGAGGGCGACACCGGCCCGGCGCAGCGCGGACAGCGCCACCACGCACGCGGCGAGACCGCCCTTCATGTCCGCCGAACCGCGCCCGAACAGCCGGCCGTCGCGGACCTGGCCGCCGAAGGGCGGCACCGTCCAGTTGTCGCCGACGGGCACCACGTCGGTGTGCCCGAGCAGCAGCAACCCGGGCCCGGATCCGCCGGCGAGGACCGCCGACACGTTGGACCGGCCGGGCTCCACCTCGGTGGTCGTCACCGCCAGGCCGCGCGCCTCGCAGGCGGCGACGAGCACGTCCACGGTCGGCCCCTCCTCGCCGGGCGGGTTCTGCCCTGCCGCCCGAACCAGGTCCATCGCGACCTCGCGGATCTCGTCCAGCGTGATCAGGTCGAGGACCGCATGTTCAGCCGCGGTGATCGCTTCGCGGTCGGCCGCGGTGGTCGCTTCGCGGTCAGCCATGCCTAGCCCCCGTCGTCACCAGGTCGATCGCGCGGCGCAGCCGGCGTACACCCTCGCGGGTGCGCTCCGGAGTGGTCGACGCGAAGCACAGCCGCAGGGCGTTGCGGAATCGGCCGCTGGGCGAGAAGGCCGAGCCGGGGATGAAGGCGACCCCTTCGGCCAGCCCCACCTCGAACAGCTCCTGCGCGTCGACCTCCTCCGGCAGCGTCACCCACAGGAAGAATCCGCCGTCAGGGCTCGTCCATCTCGCGATGTCGCCGAGGTGCTCGGTGAGTGCCCGCTGCATCCCGATCTTGCGGCGCAGGTACTCCACGCGCAGGCCGCTCAGGTGCTCGGTGAGGTGGCCGTCCTCGAGGAACCGGGCCACCAGGAGCTGCGCGGGCAGGTTGGCGCAGGTGTCCATGGCCTGCTTGGCGTTGATCAGCAACTGGCCGAGTTCGGGGGCCGCGTCGACCCAGCCCACCCGCAGACCCGGCGCCAGCACCTTCGAGAAGGTACGCACCGAGAACACCTCCGCGCTTCCGTCACCCAGTTCGCGCAGGCTGGGCAGGTCCTCGCCGGCGAAGCGCAGCCAGCCGTAGGGGTCGTCGTCGATGACGATCGCCCCCCATGCGCGGGCCAGTTCGATGAGCGCGATCCGCCGCGCGAGCGACATGGTGGTGCCGGAGGGATTCTGGAAGTTCGGGATCGTGTAGATCGCCTTCGGCAGGCGACCGGCCCGCTCGACGAGCTCCGGCAGGGCCTCGACGACCAGCCCGTCGTCGTCGACGGGCGCTTCGAGCACCACTCCCCCGTACGACATGACGGTGGCGCTGCCGTTGGTGTAGGTCGGCGACTCGACGACGACCAGGTCGCCGGGGTCGACGAAGAGCTTGCAGGCGAGGTCGATGCCCTGCATCCCGCCGCTGGTGATGGTCAGCCGGTCGGGGGTCGTCGCCTCGCCGGTGCCCGACAGCATGTCGAGCACCGCCTCCCGCAGCCGGGGGTCGCCCTCGGTCGCGGCGTAGTCGTAGGCGTGGGCCGAGCCCAGTTCGGCGGCGCTGATCGCGGCCAGAACCTGCGTGGGTACCACTTCGGCGGCGGGGCTGCCCATCGCGAAGCGGACGATGTCGTGCGACTGCTTCTGCAGCAGCGACGTGCTCGAGTCGATGACCGACCCGACCAGTCCTGCCGCCCGTGCCGCGAGCGGCACCTTCGGGGCGGTCCGCGTCATCGTGTTCACCGTCCGATCGTGAGGTTCTGGGTGAGGTCGGTCAGCCGCTCGACCCCGTCGGTGGTCAGCGCGATGGGTTCCGACAGCTCGTATCCCCAGTCGTCCTGCCACATACCGAGGATGACGTGGAAGCACATGCCGGCCTCGAGCACGGTGTGCTCGTCGGGCCGCAGGCTGACGGTGCGCTCACCCCAGTCCGGCGGGTATCCCAGACCGATGGAGTACCCGATCCGGGATTCCTTGGTCAGGCCGTGCGCGCTGATGACGGCGTTCCACGCGGCGTGGATCTCGTGAGCGGTCCGTCCGGGGCGCAGCGCGGCCAGAACCTCGGCCATGCCGTCGCGCACGATCGCCGCGGTGTCGGCGAGCCGGCGGGGCGGCTCGCCGAGCATGATGGTGCGGGCCAGCGGCGAGTGGTACCGCCGGTACACGCCCGCGAGCTCGATCGTCGTGGCCTCACCGACGCGGAACTCCTCCTCGGTCCAGGTCAGATGCGGCGTGCCGGCTCCTTTGCCGGTGGGCAGCATCGGCACGAGCGCCGGGTAGTCGCCGCCGTGCTCAGCCGTGCCGCGCGCCTGCGCGGCGGCGATCTCGGCGACGACGTCACATTGGCGTCGCCCCGGGGCCACGGCCCCCAGCGCCACCTCCATGGCCTGCTGCGCGATCGACCCGGCGATCCGCATCTGGGCGAGCTCGTGGTCGGACTTGACCACGCGCACCCAGTTGACCAGCTCCCGGCTGTCTTCGAGTCGGACGTGCGGAAGTCCGGCCCGCAGCGCCAGGTAGCCGCGGGCGGTGAAGAACGCGGAGTCGCCCTCGATTCCCACGCACCCGTCCGGGCCGGTCCCGGCCAGACCGCGTTCGCGGAGGCGTTCGGCGATCCAGTCGTACGGGTGCACCTTCGGACGGTGGACCAGTTCCTCCGGGTAGCCCTCGATCTGCTCCGGCGGCAGCCAGGCGGTGAAACCGGCTCCGGCGGCGTCCATCGCGCGAGCGAACAGGACCGGCGGTCCGGCGGCCGGCACCACCAGACACTGCGGCGTATAGAAGGACCAGGCGTTATAGCCGGTGAGGTAGTACATATTGGCCGGATCGGTCACCAGCAGGGCGGCGAACGAGCGCTCCGCCATGCGCTCCTGTACGCGGGTGAGCCGTTGCGCGTACTCGGCGGCATCCGGGCCAAGGGAAGACTGCTGCACTACATGAACCTCGCATTCTCTTTCAGTGGTCGCCGAGGAGACGCTGTCCCGGTCCTGTCGCCTGGCGGCCGATGGCCCGCAGCGCCGCCCACATGGTCGCCTGGTTCGCGCTGACCACCGGCTTGCCGAGCCGCGCCTCGAGCGGGGCGATGACGTCATAGGTCGGCAGGTTGGTGCACGAGATCACGATCGCGTCGGCCTCGGCGTGGTCGGCCTGGGCGACGAGTTCGGCGGTGCGCGCGTAAGGGACCTTCCAGATGCCGGCGCTCAGCCCCAGGTGGGAGCTGCCGACGACGTCCACGCCGGCCTCCCGCAGGAACAGCCGCAGCCGCTCGGTCACGTCCGGGTCGTACGGCGTGGCGATCGCCACGCGCTCGGCGCCCAACTGCCTCAGGGACTCCAGCAGGGCGCCGGACGTCGTGACCGCGGCGGGGGCTCCGGCCGCGCGCATCGCCTCCACCAGTCGCCGCTCTCCCCGTACGCCGCGCACGAAGCTGCCCGACGTACAGCCGTAGGCGTAGACCGCGGGCGAGACCGTGATCAGGTCCCGGGTGCAACGGCTGACGGCCGCGGCATCACCGACCTGTTCCGCCATCTCCACCGTCACCGGCAGCGGCGAGAACGGGGTACGGGTGAACAACAGCGCCACGTCGTCGGGCGTCCAGCGCCACAGCTCCCGATCCAGCGCCATGTCGTACGGGACGATCACGCCGACGCCGGTCTGGACCGGCGGTCCGGGTGGCGCGGTGCTGGTGTTCGTGGTCATGGACGGTCTCCTGCGATCGTGGGGGCCGACCCCGTGCGAGTGTGGAGCCGTGTCGCCATCATGCAGGATCGATGCATTGTTGACAATCATACGTAGCTCTCCTACGTTGGGCCGCGGCCCAGGTGGCGAGCGAACGGGGAGGCGCCCATGGCAGGATCCGACGGCAAGCCGATCATCGCCGTGCTCTGCGCGGCCGGGGGCCCGCGCCCCCCGCACATGCGGGCCGTCGAGGAGCGTGCGACGGTCCGTTACTGCGACGCCGACGGCTTGGCCGCCGCTGTGGCGGACGCGGACGCCCTCTTCCTGTGGGACTTCTTCTCCAGCGCCATACGTCAGATCTGGGATCGCGCCGGGGCGCTGCGGTGGATCCACGTCGCCGCGGCTGGTGTGGACAAGCTCCTCTTCGATGAGCTCATCGACTCCGACGTCATCGTCACCAACGCACGTGGCGTCTTCGACCGGCCCATCGCCGAGTTCGTGCTCGGCTCGGTGCTCGCCTTCGCCAAGGACCTCCACCGCAGCCACGATCTGCAACTCGCCCGTAGGTGGAAGCACCGGGAGACCTTGCCGGTGGCCGGCACCACGGCGTTGATCGTGGGCACCGGAGCCATCGGGCGCGAGATCGCCCGGCTGCTCCGTGCCGTCGGCATGGACGTACGTGGGGCCGGCCGCACCGCGCGCGCCGCCGACCCCGACTTCGGTACCGTCGTCGCCAGCGACGAGCTGGCCGCACACGCCGGCTGGGCCGACCACGTCATCATGGTCGCGCCCCTGACCCAGGCGACCCGGGGGCTCATCGACGCCACCGTGCTTGCCGCGATGAAACCCACCGCCCACCTGATCAACGTCGGGCGCGGCCCCTGCGTCGTCGAAGACGACCTGGTCGCGGCCCTGGCAGGCGGGCAGATCGCGGGGGCGTCCTTGGACGTGTTCGCCACCGAGCCGCTGCCAGGGGACCATCCGCTGTGGAGCGCTCCCGGCGTGGTCGTGTCCGCGCACATGTCCGGCGACACCGTCGGCTGGCTCGACACGCTGGCCCGGCAGTTCACCGACAACGCCGTGCGCTGGCTCGACGGCGGGGATCTCGTCAACGTCGTCGACAAGCGGCTCGGGTTCGTACCCGCGCAGGTGCGGCCGAGCCGGCCGGAGCCGAGCCGCCCGCTGCCGAGTCCCGCAGACGAGTAGGGAGCCATGATGACCGACCTGAGCCGGCTGACCGCCACCGAACTGATCGCCGCCTACCGCGACCGCAGCGTGTCCCCGGTGGAGGCCACCCGCGCCGCGCTCGCCGCGATCGAGGCCGCCGATGACGAAGTGAACGCCTTCGTCATGGTCGACGCCGAGGCCGCGCTGGCCGCCGCGGTGGAGTCCGAGGCCCGCTGGCGCGACGGCCGCACCCAGGGACCCGGTGACGGCGTACCCACCTCGATCAAGGACATCCTGTACACCCGCGGCTGGCCGACCCTACGCGGCACCAACCTCATCGACGAGCAGGGCCCCTGGCCGGCGGACGCCCCGGCCGTGGCCCGGCTACGCGAGACCGGAGCCGTGCTGCTGGGCAAGACCACCACGCCCGAGTTCGGGTGGAAGGGCGTCACCGACTCCCCGCGACACGGCGCCACCGGAAATCCGTGGAACGCCGAGCTGACCGCCGGCGGGTCGAGCGGCGGCAGCGCGGCAGCGGTCGCGCTGGGCATGGGGGCCTGGTCGGTCGGCACCGACGGCGGCGGATCGGTGCGCATCCCCGCCGCGTTCACCGGAACCGTCACCATCAAACCGACGTACGGCCTCATCCCGATGTGGCCCGCCAGCCCGTTCGGCACCCTGTCACACGGCGGGCCCATGACCCGTACCGTCACCGACGCCGCCCTGATGCTCGACATACTCACCGGTTTCGACGCACGTGACTGGTCGGCGCTGCCCACCCCGGCGACCTCGTTCCGCGACGGACTCGACGACGGCGTGCGCGGCCTGCGGGTCGCGTTCTCCCCCACTCTCGGGTACGTGCGTAACGACCCCGAGGTCGAGGCCGCCGTCCGTACCGCCGCGGCCGTGCTGGCCGAGGCGGGGGCCGACGTCGAGGAGATCGATCCCGGCTTCGCCGACCCCGTCGAGGCCTTCCACGTCCTGTGGTTCGCCGGCGCGGCCAAGGTCGTCGAGGCCTATGGTCCCGACGCCCTGGAGCGGGTCGACCCCGGGCTGCGACGCGGCATCGAGCGCGCCGGAGCCGCCAGTGCCGCGGACTATCTGGACGCCACGGCGGTGCGGATGGACCTCGGGGTTCGGATGGGGCGCTTCCACCAGACGTATGACCTGCTGCTGACGCCGACCCTGCCGATCACCGCGTTCCCCAAGGGAATGGACGCCCCGAAGGGCTGGCACTCCGAGGACTGGACGAGCTGGACTCCCTACACGTACCCGTTCAACATGACCCAGCAGCCCGCCGCGAGCGTGCCCTGCGGATTCACCTCCGCCGGACTGCCCGTCGGCCTGCAGATCATCGGCCCCCGGCACGCCGACGCGCTCGTGCTGCGGGCCGCCCACGCCTATGAGACGGCCACCGACTGGACCTCCGCGCGGCCGCCGCTCGCTCGCCCCTAACCCTTGAGGAGAATCCCCATGGCTCGCTACATCACGGTCACGCTGGAATCGCGCACCGTTTCCTGCACCGCCCGGCTGCTCGATGACGAGGCGCCGCGCACCGCGGCCGCCGTCTGGGACGCGCTCCCGTTGTCCGGTCAGGTTTTCCACGGCAAGTACGCCCGTAACGAGATCTACAACCTGGTGCCGGCGTTCGCGCGAGTGGAGCCCGGGAAGGAGAACACCACGGTCACTCCCATTCCCGGCGATCTCTGCTACTTCGCGTTCGACGCCAATGATCTCGCCACTCCCTCGCACGGCTACGAGAGCGGCCGCGGTCCCAAGGACCTGTCACACATCATCGACCTGGCGCTGTTCTACGGGCGCAACAACCTGCTGCTCAACGGCGACCAGGGCTGGGTGCCGGGCAACGTCTTCGGCACCGTCGTCGAGGGACTCGAGGAGATGGCCGTCGCCTGCCAGGACATCTGGATGGCCGGCGCCCGGGGTGAGACGCTGACGTACGCGCGTTCCCACGAGGACTGACGACGGCCGGGCGTCACTGGCTGACCGCTCTCTTGTACAGGCGCGTGGCCAGCGGGACGAACACCACCAGGATCAGCACCGACCAGCCTGCCGACACCGGCACCGCGTGCTGGAGCACTTGGCGGATCGGCTGACGGCCGATTGGACGCACCTGTCTGAGTCGGGCACGGCGGCTGTTCAGACCCCTCGGCCACGCCTGTCCGAGTCGGGCACGGCGGCTCTCCAGGCCCGTCTACCTGGCCAGGCCGCGCGGGCGGCGGACCCGCAGATGGCCGTAGGCGAGCTCCCCGGCGATCTGGACGTGCAGCCTTCCCGGACGGGGACGGCCAGGCGCCTTGCAGATCACCCTGCCCCACTCGGTCCGCGTCTGGTCGACGTTCGCCGTCGCGCCGGCAGGCAGGACGATCGTCGCGGAGCCGTACGCGAGCTGGAGCTCGATCCCGATCTCGGGATACTGGATGACGGCCCCCGACAGGTCGAGGTGCACACCGCCGTACTCCGACTCGATCCGCAGCACGCGCGGGACCTGCCAGTCGCCCGTCCGTCTGACGCGCCCGCCGGTGGACCTCAGCTGGACCACCTCGTCAGGAGGATCGGGCAGGTCGACGACCGCCCGCGCCAGATCGCTCTGGGTCACGGCGGTGAGGGCTCGTTCGACCCGCTCCTCCATCTCGGCGAAGCCGAGACGTCCGTCGGCGTACGCCTGCTGGACGCGCTGAACGATCCGGTCGCGCTCGACGTCGTCGTGCCGTCCCGCGGGGAGGTTCATTGGGAGACCGCCCTCTTGTACAGCCGCGTTGCCAGCGGGACGAACACCGCCAGGATCAGCACGCACCAGCCCACCGACACCGCCACCGCGTGCTGGAGCGGCCACGCGTCGGGCACCGGCCTGAGGGCGGTGGTGTTGCCGAACAGTTCGCGCGCCGCCTGGACGAACGTGGAGACCGGGTTCCATTCGGCGACGGGCTTGAGCGGGCCGGGCAGCCGGGAGCTGTCGACGAAGACGTTGGACAGGAAGACCAGCGGGAACGACACGAGGGTGGCGATGTTGTTGAACACCTCCGGCGTGCGCAGGGCCAGCGCGATCGTCGCCGTCACCCACGAGAAGGCGTAGGCGAAGAACAGCAGCAGCAGGAACCCCCCGAGAGCCTCGAGCGGCGAGGAGTGGACGCGCCAGCCGACCAGGAGTCCCACCAGGGCCATCGTGGCGATGCTCGTGATGTTCATGAGCATGTCGCAGAGGGTCTGCCCGACCAGCACCGCCGACGGCGCCATCGGCAGCGTGCGGAACCGGTCGAAGATGCCCTTCTGCAGGTCCTGGGTGAGCGTGTAGCCGGTGATCTGCGCGCTGGTGACGATCGTCTGGACGAAGATCCCGGGGAGCAGATACTCCGTGTAGGAGATGCCGGGCAGGTCGATCATGCTGCCGAACACGTACACGAACAGCAGCACGAACACGACCGGGAGGATGATCACGCCGCCGAGCAGGTCGGGGGCTCGCCTGATCTTGAGCGCGTTGCGCTTGCTGATCGTCATGCCGTCGGCGATCGCCATCTGAAGGGGGCTCATCGGACCGTCTCCCGGGTGTCGTCGGTGGCGGCCTGGTGGCCGGTGAGGCTGAGGAAGACCTCATCCAGGGTCGGGCGCCGCAGCCCGGCGTCGCGTACGGTGACGCGCTCGGCGGCCAGGTGACCCAGAGCGGTGGTGAGCGAGGCGGTGCCGCCCGCCACGGGGATGGTGACGCTGAGGGAGGTGGGGTCGGTCTGGACGTCGGCGACGGCCAGCGGCGCCAGGACCCGGCGCACGGTCTCCAGATCGGCGGCGTCGCTCACCGTCAGCTCGATCCGGTCACCACCCACCTGGTCCTTCAGCTGGTCGGCGGTGCCGAGCGCGATCACCCGCCCGTGGTCGACCACCGCGATCCGGTCGGCGAGCCGGTCGGCCTCCTCCAGGTATTGGGTGGTGAGCAGGACGGTCGTGCCGCCCGCTACCAGCTCGGAGATGACCTCCCACAGGCCCACTCTGGCGCGGGGGTCCAGGCCGGTCGTGGGCTCGTCCAGGAACAGCACCGGCGGATCGGCCACCAGCGCGCCGGCCAGGTCGAGCCGGCGCCGCATCCCGCCGGAGTAGCCCTGCACCGGGCGATCGCCGGCGTCGGCCAGGTCGAAGCGCTCCAGCAGCTCGCGGGCGCGTTGCTTGCTGCGCTTGGTGCCCAGGTGGTAGAGGCGGCCGACCATCTCCAGGTTCTCGGCGCCGGTGAGGTGCTCGTCGACGGCCGCGTACTGGCCGGACGCCCCCATGCGGGAGCGCAGGCGCTGGGCGTCGGCGACGACGTCGAGCCCGGCGACGGTGGCGTGTCCGGCGTCCGGCCGCAGCAGGGTGGTCAGGATCCGCACGGTCGTCGTCTTGCCGGCGCCGTTGGGGCCGAGTAATCCGAAGACCGTGCCTTCGGGGACCGACAGGTCGATGCCGTCCAGGGCGGTGACGGTGCCGTACTTCTTGACCAGACCCTCGGCCACGATCGCGGGGGACATGAGATCTCTCCTTTTGGACGTTACTTCTGGTTTTTGGTGTCACGAGCGGCGGATCACGATGTCGCCGTAGGCGGTGTGGGCGCGCACCTCGACGGTCTTGTCGGACTGTGCCGGGCCGTCGCAGGCGTCCAGGTCGACGTCCACGGTGCCGTACTGGGAGCTCACATCCAGCCAGGCGGCGCTGCCCTCCCGGATGCCGAGTTCGAGCCGGCCGCCGGCGGTCTCCAGGACGACCGCGCCGGACACCACCTCGCCGATCCGGACATTGCCGTAGGCGGTCTTGGCGGCGACGCCGGCCAGGGCGTGGTCGACGGTGATGTCGCCATAGGCGGTGTTCAGCCGCAGTTCGCCGGTCACCGCGCCGAGGACGAGGTCGCCGTTGGAGGTCTTGACCACCGCCGTGCCGTCGATCTCGCCGATCCGGATGGTGCCGTTGGCGCTGGTGATGTCGGCGTGCCCGACCGACCGGGTCACCGAGATGTCGCCGGAGCCGGTCTTCACCTGCAGCCGGCCCGCCCGCTCCAGCCGGATGTCGCCGTAGGAGGCGATGCACTTCACGTCGCCGAGGCGGCCCCTGCAGCGGAAGTCCGCCGCCCCGTTCGCTTCGACGCGGGAGCCGGCCGGCAGGTCGATCGTCACCTCGACCGAACCATCCCATCCGAGCAGTGAACGGGCCCAGTTCTTGGGCGACTCGACCAGCATGTCGATCGAGCCGCTCCACCCGGACAGCGACGCGGCCCGGGGCTTGCCCACCTTCACCCGGAGCCTGCCGCCGGCGTACTCGATCTGGGCCTGCTCGGCGGCCTGCCGGTCGGCGTCGTTGGACTCGTCGCTCGGGCGTACGTCGACGACGGTGTCGGTGCGGTCGCTCGCGTTGATCCGGACTTTGGCGGTTGCCAGATCGATGATGGCCACGATGGGCTCGGGGGTGTCGAACGTTGGCATGGCGTTTCCCTCACGGATTCAGCGGCTGGATTCGGCGGCGTTCCGCTTACCGGAACGCGTGGTCGTGAGCCCCCGGCTAGCGCACCCAGCCGGTGTGGCTCCGAACGGTCTGGGCGCCCCGGTGCCGGCTCCCGTCGCGTTCGAGCGCGGCGGAGACCGCGCGGACCAGCCAGGTGTTGACCGAGAGCCCGTCTCCGGCGGCCGCCTCCTCGATGCGCGGCTTGAGGTGGTCGGGGACGCGGAGCGAGATCCGCGAGGTCCCGCCCTCGTCCGCTCTGACACCCGGGTCGGTCGCCCTGGCCGGCCCGGTATCACCCGCGTCCCCGAACGACTGACCGACGGGCGGTGGCGTCACGATGAAGCCGGGCTCGCGGCCGCGCAGGCGCACCTCCACCGAGCCCGGCGCGAGATCGCGGGTGATCTCGTCCGCGGCGGCGGACAGCGCCTCCAGCAGGGCGAGCCGGGTGGCCGGTTCGAGTGCCGCGGCGAGACGCTCGGCGATCGCGCGGGCGTCGTCGTCGCCCGCTCGGGCGGTGGTCGCGAGTTCGCGGCGGAGGTGGTCTACATACGGCGCGAGGTCCATGACGCAACTATGGCGTCATGATGGCGTCATTGCAAGCGCCTTGGGTCATCCACTGTGATGTCATGGAGGCGTCAAAGCGCCGAGCGCCGGCCGGACCGGCTCTGCGGCCGTCCGCTCGGCGCTCGGTGACCAGCGGCTATGGGGAGGGGTGTCAGGTCGCCTTCATCGTCTGAAGGGGATGTTGAGCCAGGGACTGTTCGGATCGGTCGTCAGGATTCGGTGGGCGTTGAGCATCTCCCCGTACCAGTCGCCGAACTCCTCCTCATCGAAGTGGAGGCAGCGGCCCAGGATGTAGGCGGCCGAGAACTCTTCCCAGGAGCGGTAGTTGATCCGGCTGACCGCGCCCGCCCGCAGGACCGCCGTTTCGGCCTCCGCCAGGTCGCAGTAGCGGGCGCCGAGTCCCCAGCGGGCCATCTTCGAAGCCCGCCCGTAGTCCCACGCCTCCACGGTGCGGACGAACCCGCCCTCGGGAAGCAACCCGTCCGCGCGGAATCGCGCCTCGTAGCGGATGATGCGTCCGATGAGCCGCTGCGCTCCGGCGACCTGGGCCTCCGTCTCGGAGTCAGAGGTGGTCCCGTTCTCGGCGGCGCGGTGCCTGATGACCCGTGACGTCACCTGGCGCCAGTGATCCACCTCGACCGCGCCGCCGAAGTCACGGGCGAGGGTGCCGCGTATCCCCAGCACGAATCCCCAGACCGAGCTGCTCATCCGGCCCTTGAGCAGCTCCTCCTGGGCATGCTGCCACCCCTCCCGGCTGGTGATCTCCCACCACTCCTCCAGACGTCTGCGCTCACGGACGTAGCCGGTGCCGTGCCAGCCCATCGCGTTCCAGAGCGAGGCGTTGTTCACGCAGAGCAGCGCACCGCAGGCCAGGCCGTGAGCGACGTCGCCGTGCAGCGGACCCCCGACCCACAGCGTGCGCAGCTGGTTGCGGCGCGTGCTGGATATCCGGTCGGCATGCCAGCGCCACGTCTGCCGGTGGGCGGCCGTCGCGGGGAAGAACGCCTCGCACGGGGTGCCGGGGTTGATGGCCAGCCACTCGTCGTCCCGGGGCCAGTCCTGGACCAGCTTTCCCAGGTCTACCTCGAAGAAGACCGGGTCGGGCGCGGGCGCAGGAAGCATCCCCTCGGTGACGAACGCGAGACTCAGGGGGCTTCCGGGCTGAGGGCCCCAGTATGCGGCGTTGTAGTGAAGCCAGCCCGGCTTGGCGTCGGCCTGAGCGCGCGACATCGCGTGATAGAGGTCCGTGCCCGCGAGGACGTCGAAGTACGCGGCCCAGTCTCCGCGCGTCTTGGCCGCGTACAGGTCACGTTCGACGTCGGTGGGCGCCTGCCATACGGCCTCGGGGGCGGCGAGATCCATGGCATCACATTGTGAAGCACAACCGCGGGAGGTGTTGATCCGGCTCCTATGCGGCAAATGCTGCCATACCCGAATGCGCATAGCTTGAGGAAGATGGCGGCTTCCATACGTACCTCCTGACGGCAGATTCCGGTTTCGGGAGGTATGTATGCACCGCAGAGTCGCCCTGCTCTCCGCCGTCGCGCTCACCGTGGCAGGCGCCCTGGTCCCAGCGGGCGCCGCCCAGGCCAGGAGCGGCACCGGCCTCGACCCCAGGCCCGTCAGGTGGTCCGCCACGGACTCCTCGTCGGAACGCAGGAACGTCCTGCAGTACTGGACGCAGCAGCGCACACTGGCGGCGCGGCCGCTGGATACGCCCGCGCCGCGACGTGGTGATCGGTCGGGCGGGCCGACCCAGGGGACCCCGTGGGCGACCCGCGGCGCCTCGGCCACCATCACCCAGCGCACCCCGTGGACCAGCGGCGGCACGTCGCGCGTCCAGACCGCCTCGGCTTCCACCGCCCAGCAGGGGGCCCGGGTGCCCAACAGCCCCGGCCTGCGGTGGACGGACGGCGGCGCCGTCGTGCGTACCACCGGACGCGTCTTCTTCACCACCGCCGAAGGCGGCAACGCCTCCTGCTCCGGTACGGCGGTGACCAGCGCCAACGAGAGCGTCGTGATGACCGCCGGGCACTGCGTGAAGATCGACGGTGCGGCCCACCGCAACTGGGTGTTCATCCCGGGCTTCGACAACGGCCGGCGGCCGTTCGGCACCTGGGTGGCCACCAGGATGCTGACCACGCAGCAGTGGAACGCCAACGAGGACATCAACTTCGACATCGCGGCGGTCGTGGTCGCGCCGCTGCAGGGGCGGACGTTGACCGACGTCGTGGGTGGGCAGGGGGTGGCGTTCAACCAGCCGAGGCAGCGGCAGATGTTCTCCTTCGGCTACCCGGCGGCGCCGCCGTTCGACGGCTCCAGGCTGATCTACTGCAGTGGGCGCGCGTTCAACGACACCGTCATGACCAGGGACCAGGGTCTGCGCTGCAACATGACCGGCGGGGCGAGCGGCGGCCCGTGGTTCCAGGGGTTCAACGAGTCGACCGGGCTCGGCTGGCTGAACTCCGTCAACAGCTTCAAGTACGACTTCGCCCCGGACTTCATGTTCGGCCCCTTCTTCGGGAACGAGGCGATGGCCGTCTACCAGGCCGCGCAGAACACCAACGCCACCTGAGGTCCCGGAACCGGCCCCCGACCCCGCCCGTACATGACGTCACCCGGACGGCGGGGTCGGCCCCGACGTGCCGGGAATGGGGCCGCGGCGGGCAGGCCGCAGCCCCTTCCCAACCGGTCGATCGACCGACCGATCGATCGCTACAGGTCAGTGGCGATGATCTTTTCGATGTTCCGTTCGGCGAGCGCCGTGATGGTGACGAACGGGTTGACGCTGGTGTTGCCGGGGATCAGTGAGCCGTCGATGACGTACAAGCCCGGGTAGCCGGCCAGGCGTCCGTAGTTGTCGGTGGCCTTGTTCAGGACCGCGCCCCCCAGCGGGTGGTAGGTGAGGTGGTCGCCCCAGACCTTGTAGATGCCGAAGAGGTCGGTCCGGTAGATCGTCCCCTCCTTGTCGTTGATCTTGTCGAAGATCGACTTGGCCATGTCGATGGCCGGCTGCTTCCAGGCGGTCTGCCAGTTCAGATCGACCTGACCGGTCGTGGCGTTCCAGGAGAAGCGGGCGCGGTTCGGGTTCTTGGTGATCGACAGGTAGAAGGAGGCGAAGGTCTCGATCCCGGTGGGCAGCGGCGCGACCTCGGCGAACGCGCCACCGGCCGCCCAGTTGTCGATGCCGGCGCAGGGGATGGTCGACTGGGAGGCGCCGGTCGGGTCCCACAGGTGGTTGGCGCGGCCGCACATGACGTTGCCGTTGTCGCCCCAGCCGTTGCCGACCTCGCTGTTGAGGTTGGGCAGCGCGCCCGTGGCCTTCAGCTTGACCAGCAGCTTGCTGGTGCCGACGCTGCCGGCGGCGAAGAACACCCGGTCCGCGGTCACGGTCTTGGTGGCCGTGGTGTCACCGGTGGTGTTGATCTGCTGGATGACGACCGTGTAGCCGCCACCGGCCGCCGGGGTGACCGAGGTGACCTTGTGCAGGGGCGAGATGGTGACCTTGCCGGTGGCCTTGGCCTGGGCGAGGTAGGTCTTCTGGAGTGACTTCTTGCCGTAGTTGTTGCCGTAGAGGATCTCGCCGGCCAGGGCGGACTTGGTGGCGGTGCCGACTGCTTCCTGCTCCATGTAGTTCCAGTCGTACACGTCGGGTACGAAGACGAACGGGAAGCCGGACCGCTGGGCGTGCTTACGGCCGACGCGGGCGAACTGGTACCAGTCGGTGGAGTCGAACCAGGCAGAACGGATGGTGCCCACCCCGAGACCGGCGTTGGCCCGCGGGTAGTAGGTGTTGTACATCTCGTCGGCGTTGACCGACGGGAGGATGGCGGCGAAGTTCTCCCGCTTGGGGGTGACCGCCATGCCGCCGTTGACCAGCGAGCCGCCGCCGACGCCGCGGCCTTGGTAGACGGTGATGCCGCTGAAGTCCTCGGCGTCCAGGACCCCGGTGTAGCGGGAGATGTCCCGGTCGATCGGGAAGCCGAGGAAGTAGTTGAGGGGCGCCTTGGTCCTGGTGCGTAACCAGTAGGAGCGGTTGTCCGGGGCGAGCGTGCTGCAGAAGATCTTGCCGTCGGAGCCGGGGGTGTCCCAGGCCATACCCATCTCGATCATGTGGACGTCGACGCCCGCCTGGGCGAGACGCAGTGCCGCCACGGAGCCGCCGTATCCGGTGCCGATCACCAGGGCTTGGACATGGGCCCCGTTGCCGATCGGACCGGCCGCGGCCTGAGCCGCGGCCTGGGCCGCGGTGGGGTGCGCCGCGAGGGCCAGGGCGCCGACGCTTCCGGCGATGAATCCACGACGCGAGACACCTCTGGAACCGGCCTCGCCCGGGGTGTTGTCACTCATCCGATGTTCCTTACTCTCGGTGGGATGAGAACAGGTTCTTGCTGCAGCTCGCGCCTGCCTGGAGAAGATCTAGCGGGTCCGCCGCGTGGCGGGTGAGGGGCCACTGGGCAGCCGGCACACGGTGTCGAGGCCCAGTACGTGGTTGAGCCGCCCGAAGGCCAGCCAGGAGCCGATGCTCATGCTCAGCTCGACGATCTCGAGCTGGCTGTAGTGCGCGGTCATCCGGGTCCAGAACTCGTCGTCGAGGCCATGGTGGTCCAGGGCGTACCGCTCGGCGTACTCGGCGGCGAGCCGGGTGCGGTCGTCGAAGGCGTCGGTGGTGCGCCACCGGGTCACCGCGTCGGCGAACTCCTCCTCGACCTTCTGCCCGTCCCGCTCGGTACGCCAGTCCAGGCAGAAGGCGCACCCGTTGATCTGCGCGATCCGCAGCCGTGCCGCCTCGAACTCGCGGAGCCCGAGGGTCGTGTGGGCGTACACCGACAGGGAGAAGTGCGAGGCGGCGGTCCCGATGCCGGGCACCATCTCACCCCAGACGTACTCGATCGCGTCCTTTCCCTCGGGGATATCGAGGTTCATGGCTGTTTCCTCCCGAGTTTGCCGATCGCGGGGCGCAGTGGGACGTCGAGCGCGTCGTAGAGCCCGGGTCCGGCCTCCACGAGCCAGTCGATGGCGCTGACCAGCCGGCCGACCGCGGTGGCGTTCCCGCCGGCGGCCCGGTTGCCGCCCTCGTCGGTGGCCTCGATCGTGACCTCGATGCGCGGGCGGCCCTCGATGATCACCCGGTGCGCCGCGTGGCCGTCGGGCGGCGTCGGCCAATCCGGCGCGCAGGACGGGTGGATGCGGGTGACGTGCTCGATGACGATGCGGGGCTCGCCCTCGACGATGCCCTGCACCTCGAAGCGCACCGCGCCCTGGGTGCCGGCGTCGAACTCGCCCATCGTCTCCGTACGCACCGTGGCGTCGAGCGGGCGCCGGTCGCGGCTCTCGCGGATCTCGTCGAGTTCGACGCCGAGGGCTCTGGCCATCAGCCGTACCTGCCCGCCCCACACCATGGTCGGGACCGTCGGCGCGATCATCGGCGGCTCGTAGTCCATCGGCTGGCCCATGCCGACCAGGTACCGGACCGAGTCGGGCTGGTCGTAGGTGGAGTAGTCGAAGATCTCCTGGCAGCGGATCACGTCGATGGTGCCGCCGAGTCCGCTGATCAACAGGGGCAGCACGTCGTTGCCCCAGCCCGGATCGATGCCGGAGACGAACAGCGAGCCGCCGCCGTCCGCGATGGCGGCCAGCACCGGCTCCCGCAGCTCCGGCGGGGCGTCGCGCTGGTCATAGAGCGCGTACAAGGAGGGGGTGACGACCACGGCGCCGGCGCGGATCGCCCTGATGATGTCGGCGAGCGCCTCGTCGGGGCGGATGTCGCCGGACGCCGCGTAGACGACGGCGCGGGGACCGGCGGCCAGCACCGCGTCGACGTCGTCGGTCGCCGTGACCCCCAGATCGTGGCCGAGCCGGGCGAGCGCGCCCGCGTCGCGGCCGACCTTGCCGGGATCGTGGACGAGTACGGCCGCGAGCCTCAGCGCCGGATGAGCCTCGACGGCACGGATGGCCGCACGGCCGACATTGCCGGTGCCCCAGACGATCGTGGACAACATGAGCGGAGCGTAGCAAGCGCTTGGTTAGGTGCATAGGGCCATCACGACACCGGCCGCGCCCGGCACCGCCCGGACCCCCTGCACAAAGAATCAAACTTTCAGGGCGGAATTCGCATTGTCCGGGCCGGCGAAGGGTTCGCCGTGGCATTCTCCGGCGCAAGCGCCGGAGCGCTGTTCACCGACTGTGTTCACCGGCGAGATGGACTACGGCGGCACCGCCAGAAATGCGTCCTTCCCATTAGCCGGATCGGTTCGGCGGGCAGAACGTTCATAAGGGGACCAACAACTTCCGCACCTGCGAAAATCCCTATGATCGATGGGCTCATGAAGACCTGCCGGGCTGATCGGGCTCCCGGCGAGGACTCCGCCGTCAAGTCGAATCGCCGGTCTGACCTGCGACTTCTCCATCCGGATGAACCATGATGACGATGCCCCCGTATCTGATGAAAAGCGGGCTTTCCCGCCCACGTCTTCAATCCGGGAGGAGTTCCCGTATGGCGAATGCCTCGGGGAGCAAGCCATTCAGGCCATGGCTGGGAGTCGTTTCCCTAGTCGGAGGTGTCGCCCTCGTTCTGGCGGGTGGCCCGTTATCCGGGCAGTCGCGGAACATGGTGAACCTGTCCGCCAGTTCGGACACGATCACCTGCCCGAACGTGGCCGACAAACTGCCGGACATTCCCGCCCAGGCCCAAGCCGAAGTCGACCGTAACCTCAAACTCCTGCAAACACAGATCGACGAAGCCAACAACCGGCTCGTCACCTCAGCAGGGGAAGGCGGCCCCAACTTCGTACAGAACGCCATCCTCGGCCCCCTGGCCGACAAACGAACAGCCACCATCAACCGCATGGCCACAGCCATCGGACGAGTCGCCGACCGGCCCACCGGACTGGACGGCCTGGCCACCTGCAAGCTCGGCAACGGCGGCGGCGCGACCGCCCCCGCCACCCAGGACCCTGAGGCCTCGGAGCCCCCCACGTCGCCGCCGTCCGACGACGCGACCACGCCCCCCGCCACCGGCGGAGACAAGATCACCTGCCCGGACGTGGCGGGCAAGCTGCCGGACATTCCCGCCCAGGCCCAAGCCGAAGTCGACCGTAACCTCAAACTCCTGCAAACACAGATCGACGAAGCCAACAAGCGGCTCGTCACCTCAGCAGGGGAAGGCGGCGCCAACTTCGTACAGAATGCCATCCTCGGCCCCCTGGCCGACAAACGAACAGCCACCATCAACCGCATGGCCACAGCCATCGGACGAGTCGCCGACCGGCCCACCGGACTGGACGGCCTGGCCACCTGCAAGCTCGGCAACGGCGGCGCCGCGACCTCGAAGCCGAGCGCGAGCGCGAGCCCGAAGGCGGCGGCCGGGCCGACGGCCGACGACTTCGTCGACATCCAGTCGGTCTCCCCCGTGCAGCAGCCGCAGCGGGCCGCTTCCAGCGGCTCCTTCGTCTCCAGGTGCGGCACGCCCCAGGAGGGTCACGCCAACAGCGACAACGTCATCACCGCTCCAGGCGTGGCCAACGGCGCCCAGCAGCTGAACGACTACGTGGGCAATGTGTCCACTGACGCCTTCTCCACCAACGAGAGCCTGGCCGCCTCGGACACCACCTGCCGCGTCAGCGCCGACAAGTCGACGTACTTCTGGCCGGTCCTGCGGGTACGCGGGGCGGACGACAACGCCGGCACAGCCGTGCAGCCGGCCTTGGTGCAGCTGCAGTTCCGTGGCAACGCGATGTCGAAGGTCACGGCGGCGCCCCGCTTCCTCAGGCTGCTCACCGGCGACGCGCAGGCGGCGACCGGCGGCGGGCCCAGTGACACGGCGGCCAGTGACGCGCCCAGCGACACTGCCGGCGATGTGCCCACTGACCTGCCCACCGATGTGCCCACCGACCTGCCCGCTGACGTGCCTACCGACCTGCCCAGCGACACGGCCAGTGACGTGCCGAGCGACCTGCCCACTGACACGGCCAGTGCCACCGCCAGCGACAAGGCCAGTGCCAGTGCCAGTGCCGGCGACGCGGCTGGTGACGCGGCCAACGCCCGGCCCACGTGGAGCTGCACCGGCTTCGCCAACAGGCTGACCGACAAGTATCCGATCTGCCCGTCCGGCAGCAACCTCATGCGTGTCTTCGACATGCCCAGCTGCTGGGACGGCCAGAACCTCGACAGCGCGGACCACCGTACCCACGTCGTCTTCCCCGACGAGAACGGAGCCTGCCCGGCCGACACCCAGGCGGTGCCGCAGCTGCGCGTCACGCTCGTCTACGACGACGTGCCCAACACCCAGCCCGACGGTACGAACGTCCCCTTCGCGGTGGACAGCGTCCCCAGCGAAGGGAACAGCCCGAACACCGACCACGCGGGTGCCATCGAGGTGATGTCGAAGCAGCTCATGAACAACGTCGTGCGATGCATCAACAGCGGCAGGAGGTGCTGACCGGAAGGAGGAACGCGAAGGGCCACTCGAGGACTTGCTCGGGTGGCCCTTCGCGATCAGCGGCCGCTGATCGACCCGGTCAGTGCGCTCTGAGCTGCATATTCGGCCGGAATTGTGGCAGGGAACAGACATGACGGCCGGACCAGGCGGCTACCCCGAGGACTCGCGGTACCTTCCGATCGGAGAGCACGGGTTGATCGGTGACCTGCGCACGGTCGCGCTCGTGGGCACCAACGGCACCATCGACTGGTACTGCTGCCCGAGCTTCGACGCCCCCAGTGTGTTCGCCTCGATCCTGGACGCCGACAAGGGCGGGTCGTTCCAGCTGTTCGCCGACACCCCGGCCAAGACCAAGCAGTTCTACTTCCCCGACACCAATGTCCTGATCACCCGCTTCTTCGCGGTCGACGGGGTGGGCGAGATCCAGGACTTCATGCCGATCGAGGAAGACTCCGACGAGGTGGACCGGCACCGGTTGATCCGCCGGGTCTCCTGCGTTCGAGGCACTCTCCCGTTCCGCGCGCGGGTGGCTCCCCGCTTCGACTACGCCAGGGTGCCCCACACGGTCCATCAGCACGGGTCCCGGACGACGTTCGAGTCGGAGTCCCTGTCCCTCGCGCTGTCCGCCAGCGTGCCCATCGAAACCGACGGACGGGACGCGTGGGCGCGCTTCGAGCTCAAGGAAGGCGAGCACGCGGTGTTCGCCCTCGACCGGATCGGCGACGGGATCCCCCCACGGCCCTGCCCGATCGGGGAGGCGGAGGAGCAGTTCGCCGCCACCGTACGGTTCTGGCGGAAATGGCTGTCCGCCTCCCGCTACCGGGGCAGATGGCGGGAGGTCGTCCACCGTTCGGCCCTCACGCTGAAGCTGCTCACCTACGCGCCGACCGGCGGGATCGTCGCCGCGCCCACGACCAGCCTGCCCGAGCAGGTCAAGGGCGGACGCAACTGGGACTACCGCTACGTATGGGTACGCGACGCCGCGTTCTGCGTGTACGCGCTGCTCAGGCTCGGCTTCACCGAGGAGGCCGAAGCCTTCATGGGCTTCCTGTCCACGCACGTCCCGCTCACCGGCGTCAGCAATACGGGCCCGCTGCAGATCATGTACGGCATCGACGGCCGCAGCGAGCTGCCCGAATCCGAGCTGAACCATCTGGAGGGTTACCGGGGGTCCGCGCCGGTACGCGTGGGCAACGCCGCCGTCAACCAACTCCAGCTGGACATCTATGGAGCCCTCCTCGACTCCATCTACCTCTACAACAAATGGGGCAACCCCATCTCCAGCGACCGCTGGGAGCAGGTCTGCACGCTGGTGGACTGGGTCTGCGAGAACTGGGACCAGCCCGACGAAGGCATATGGGAGACCCGCGGCGGGCGCAAGGACTTCGTCTACTCACGGCTGATGTGCTGGGTGGCCATCGAACGCGCCATGCGCATGGCCGCGCATCGGGGGCTCCCCGCCGACATACCGCGCTGGCGGCGAGCCCGCGACACCATCTACCACCAGATCATGAAACACGGCTGGTCGACCTCGCTGCAGGCGTTCGTCCAGCACTTCGACGACGACGTCCTGGACGCGTCCATCCTGATGATGCCGCTGGCCAAGTTCGTCTCCCCCACCGATCCCAAGTGGCTGTCCACCCTCGACGCCCTCGGCCGCGAGCTGGTCTCCGACTCGCTGGTCTATCGCTACGACCCCGAAGCCAGCCCGGACGGGCTGGAGGGACCGGAAGGCACGTTCTCGATCTGCTCGTTCTGGTACGTCGAAGCCCTGGCCCGCGCCGGCCGCGTCGACGAAGCCCGCCTGGCCTTCGAGAAGATGCTCACCTACGCCAACCACCTGGGGCTGTACGCGGAAGAGATCGGCCACACCGGCGAGCAGCTCGGCAACTTCCCACAGGCCATCACCCATCTCGCGCTCATCAGCGCCGCCTTCAACCTCGACCACGCCCTCGGCTAGTGGCTCGTCTCGCATCGTTGACCGAGTAATCGACGTGCCGCCCGGCGGCCAGCAGACTATCTCGCCGAGCCGAAGAAGCTCCGCTACCGGCTGCTGCATGCAGCCGCTCGCATCACCCGGGGCGGTCGCCGCTTCCATCTGCGCATCTCCGCAACCTGGCCCTGGCGAAACGAGCTGACCAGCGCATTCGTAGGCCTCACAGCCCTGCCCCGGCCAGCCACCTGAAGCATGACAGCGCCCCTGCCCGCCCACCACCCGAGGAACCCTGGAGCACCCGATCCGCGCGTCGGGCCACGGCCATGCCCGCCGACGAAAAGCAACCGCACCACCACTGCACACCAGCTCAGACCGGCTCAGCCACTCGAAGCGAAACAGGGAGGCTAGGCGGATTCTTCGCCCGGCACCTTAGCGAGTTGCACACCGCGCAGGCTGAGCAGCACCAATCCAGCGCACCCGCAGACGAGCGCGATGTCGGCGACGTTACCCACGAACGGGCCATAGTCGATGAAGTCCACAACATGCCCGCGGCCCAGGCCGGGCTCGCGGAAGAGTCGGTCGCCCAGGTGGGATACCGCACCGCCGAGCAGCACGCCCAGCACGAGCGCCCAGCCCGCCGAGGCCAGTCGGCGTGCGGTGTAGAGAATGCCGACCACTGCCGCTGCCGTTGCCAGGGTGAACACCCATGTCGCCTCGATGCCTATGGAGAACGCGGCGCCAGGGTTGTACAGCAGCCGGAAGTAGATCAGAGGCGGGATCACGGCGACGCGCTCGCTGTCGGACAGCGCGGAGACCGCCCACAGTTTGGTGAGCTGGTCCGCGAGCAGGATTACCGCCGCCAGTATGAGCATCACGCTGTACAGTCGGCTTGAACCCCGCGCCAACCGCATCATCATGGCCTCCGTGCGTAGCGATATCCGAACCAAGATTCCCTGAGACTATCGGCCCCTTCGCCGTGGCAAGGTGCACGTTGCCGCCGTGGGGCAATCGGCTGAGCTCGTGGCTTGTCACGCAGCCTTGGCCGGGTATTCGGTCCACTGACGGATCGATGACTCGGGCGCGAAGCGGGTCTTCGGCTCGGCCCGGCTGTTCCGCCAGCCAACCAGGAGGCGTACAAGATGGGGAGTCAGCTGGGCCACGAGCAGGCGGCCCGCGAGACCTACCTCGACGGCGGATACGGCTCCGGCTACCAGCGCCACCTGCGCGAACACGACGACGCGTTGGGGCAGGCGATCTTGGGGGGACCGTTCAAGCTCTTCAACGACGGGCCCCTCGACTTCACCTGAGAGCCCCGACCAGCTGACGACGGTGGGGCGGGCGGTGCGGCCCGCCCCCTCTTCGTCAGCGGGCGTGCAGGCGGAAGGGCAGGCGGACGGTGATGAACTCGTCGTTGTCCGGCTGCCCCGCCGTCCGTCCGGACGAGAACGGGAAGTTGTTGTCGTTGAGGATGCCGAGCGTACGGTCGTCGAGGATCACGACGTCCTCGATGGTCTGGAACGGGAAGCGGAAGGTCTCCCCGAATCCGCCCAGGCCCTTGGGGTTGGCCAGGTCCAGCAGGTCGGCGGCGAGTGTCTTGTCCAGCGCGCCGTCGTGGTCGCGGTCGCGGGTGTCGGCCAGGTAGACGCGCTTGAGCTTGGCCGCGTCGCCCTGCTCGTTGTCCCGCTCGATGATGAGGAAGCGGTGCTCGTCCACCGCGATGGCGTCGCCGATCGCGTTGGACGGACTGTCCAGCTTGTACGTCCAGCGCTTGCCGGTGTACGCCCGCTTCCGGACGTCGAACTCGTTCAGCCGCAGCGTACCGGCCGGGTCTCCGCTGACCGTGCCCTCCAGCAGCGGATAGAGCCACCGGCCGTCGGCGGAACGGGCCATGCCTTCGAAGCCCTTGCTGCCGGCCAGATTCGGCGTCGCCCCGTTGAGGGTCGGGTTCTCCGGCGCCTTGACGCCGGGCAGCTCGATCGGCGCCTCCAGCAGCGTGCCGGTGGCGGAGAAGTGCAGCAGGAACGGGCCGAATTCATCGCCGATCCAGTACGTGCCGTCCGCCGCCCGGACGATCGACTCCACGTCGAAGTCGGCGCCGGTGAGCACCCGGTCCGCCCTGGTCAGCGGCCACGAGACCCGGCCGCGCGGGTCTGACAGGTTGAACCCGCCCAGCACCTGGACGGTGCCCGCCTTGAAGTCCGGCCTGATCCGGTGCACGCGCAGCAGGAAGTCGGCGCTGTTGTTCTTGCCGCCGTACCCGTTGTCGGACAGCACGTCGAAGCTGCCGTCGCCGCGCCGGACGACGCCGCTGAACCCCTGGACCGGCTGGCCGGCGAAGGGCGGGGTGACGCCGTTGATCGGGGTGGTGCCGATCTGGGAGCCGGAGGGCTCGCTGCCGGGCACGAAGGTCTGCGCCGGGAGCGCGGCGAACCCGGTCAGTGTGGCGCGGCCCGTGCCGTCCCGCGCGCCGTCCTGTGCGGCGGCGTAGGAGGCGGGACCGGTCGTGGGGGCGAGGCTCACGGCCAGCAGGGCCGCGCCCACCGCGAGGGAGATGCGTTTCATGACCGGCACGCTAGGAGCGTCACATGACGTGGTTCCAAACGCAGTGCGTACGAATCATTCACTTTCAGGCGAGCAAGACGATCAATCGGGATGCCGGTTCTTCCTTGAGCGTTCACCATAAGGACGGAGTGCGGGGTGCCACCCTTTCCCGCGACGCAATTGGGTCAGCCCTGCAGACGTCAACGTTGGAGGCGATGTCCCATGTCCGCACCTGTCTCTCGCCGTTCCTTCCTCGGCCGCAGCGCCGCTGGTGGCCTCGGCATAGTGTTCGCCGGCAGCATCGAGGCGATCGCCGGGCCCGCCGCGTTCGCGGCCACGCGGCCCCCGCTCGGCTACGGCCCATTGGTCGCCGATCCGGCCGGGGTGCTGGCCCTGCCCGCCGGGTTCTCGTACCGGATCGTCGCGGAGGCGGGGGTGACGCTGCTGGAGAGCGGCGAGCCGACGCCGAGCGACGCCGACGGGACGGCGAGCTTCACCCGCGGCAAGGGCGCGGGGCATGAAGGCGAAGGCGACGCCGAGCTCGGGCGTGGCCGAGGTGGCGCCACGCTGGTCAACAACCACGAGATCGGCGGCAGCGAGCCGTACCGGGTGCCCGCGTTGCCCGGCCTCACCTACGATCCGGGCGCGGGCGGTGGCACGACCAACATCGACGTGGACGCGCACGGCGTACGGATCCGCGAATACGTCAGCCTGGCCGGCACGCACAACAACTGCGCGGGCGGCAAGACCCCCTGGAACACCTGGCTGACCTGCGAGGAGACCGAGCAGCGGGCCGGTGGCGCCTTCCAGAAGGACCACGGCTACGTCTTCGAGGTCGACCCGTTCGACCGGCAGGCCAACCAGGACCCGGTGCCGCTGAAGTTCCTCGGCCGTTACTCGCACGAGGCCGTCGCCGTCGACCCGAAGACGTCGGCGATCTACCTGACCGAGGACGCCTCCGGCCCGAACGGGCTCTACTACCGCTGGACGCCGCCGAAGGGGTTCCACGGCGGCAAGGGCGCGCTGCGGGAGCTGGCCCTCTCCGACGGCGGTGCGACCGCGGGCAATCTGGAGGCGCTGAGCTGCTATCGCGACGGCACGCACGTCGCCGACCTGTCGGAGGCCACCTCCCCCGGCACCCGCTACCAGGTCCGGTGGGTGGAGGTGCCCGAACGCGACGCTCGCGTCCAGTCCGTACGCACCCAGCTGCCCAACGACCAGGTCACCCGCAGCCGCAAGCTGGAGGGCGCCTGGTGGGCGGACGGCGGCGCCTACTTCGTCGCGAGCTACGCCCGCCACACCGACGGCAGCGTCAACGAGCACGACGGCCAGGTGTGGTTCTACGACCCGCGCCACCAGACGGTCACGCTGAAGACCATCTTCGGCGTCAACCCCGACCCCACCCAGGACACGAACTACGACGGGCCGGACAACATCACCGTCTCGCCGTACGGAGGAGTCATCCTCGCCGAGGACGGAGAGGGCATCCAGCACCTGGTGGGCGTCACCGCGCAGGGCAAGGCGTACCCGATGGCGCGCAACGACCTCAACGACAGCGAGTTCACCGGCCCCACCTTCAGCGCCGACGGGCGGATCCTGTTCGCCAACATCCAGAGCCCCGGCCACGTCCTGGCGATCACCGGCCCGTGGCGCCGTCCGTCCAACACCGACTGAACCAGTTCGGCCGTGATGCGGAGACCGGGCTTCGTTACCCGGTCTCCGCTGGGAGTTCACGGCCGGTTCACCACGTGCGCCTAACGTCCAGCTCCTCGCACGCGCTGATCGGCGCGGTCTGGGTCGGCGCCGGGATGCGCGGCGTCCACTTCGACACGGTGCTGCAGAAGCTCCTCATCCCGGCGCCGGCCTCGCCGCTGATCGCCGGGTTCGTCGCCATGACCGCCACCTGCCTGGCCTACACGATCACCGCCCGCGCCCAGCATCTTCGTCGCCCGGGGACCCGCGAACTCCGCCGGCACGGTGAATGTCACCAAGGGGCTCGGCTCGGCGCCCAGCCCGTGCAGGCCGCAGGCCGACTCGTGCGACAGGACGGCGTCCTCATGAAGGGATCGCGACCGCTCCTAGCGGAAACTCTCCGGCATGATCGCCAGCCAGGGGCCTCCGCGGCTGGTGGTCACGGGCATACACGCAGGTCAGGAGTTTGAAGCCGGTGGAGCTGGCCATGCTGAGCGTAGGGGCGAAGGGGGACTCATGGCGGTGACGACGCTGACGCAGGCGACGGTGACGAGCCTGTCGGAGCAGGTGGCGGTCCCCTCCTACGACCGGTCGCGG
The DNA here is from genome assembly GCF_040654555.1 of Nonomuraea sp. NPDC050680. Lineage (NCBI taxonomy): Bacteria > Bacillati > Actinomycetota > Actinomycetes > Streptosporangiales > Streptosporangiaceae > Nonomuraea > Nonomuraea sp. NPDC050680. Next base: position 996,543 of record NZ_JBFAIF010000001.1, read on the forward strand.
CTCACGACCGGCATCGTGCACTTCGGGGTCGGCGGATTCCACCGCGCGCATCAGGCGATGTACCTCGACCGGCTGATGAACCAGGGCAAGGCGTTCGACTGGGCGATCTGCGGGGTCGGGGTCCTGCCCGGCGACGCGCGGATGCGCGAGGCGCTGACCGCGCAGGACGGCCTCTACACCCTCGTACTGAAGCACCCTGACGGAACGCGCGAAGCCCGCGTCATCGGCTCGATCATCGAGTATCTCTTCGCCCCGGACGATCCGGAGGCGGTCATCGAGAGGATGGCCGACCCGGCCGTACGTGTCGTGTCGCTCACCGTCACCGAAGGTGGCTACAACATCCACCCCGTCACCGGTGAGTTCGACCCGGAGTCGCCGGCGATCCGCGCGGACCTTGCTCCCGGCGCGCGCCCGGCCACGGTGTTCGGCCTGGTCACCGAGGCGCTGCGGCGGCGGCGCGCTCGGGGCGTGACGCCGTTCACGGTCATGTCGTGCGACAACATCCAGGGGAACGGCGACGTGGCCCGCCGTACCTTCACGGCCTTCGCCCGGCTCGCCGACCCCGAGCTCGCCGCCTGGATGGAGCGTGAGGTCGCCTTCCCCAACTCCATGGTCGACCGCATCACCCCGGCCACCACCGACGAGGATCGCGAGGCCGTGGCCCGGCGGTTCGGGGTGCGGGACGAGTGGCCGGTCATCTGCGAGCCGTTCACGCAATGGGTGCTGGAGGAGCACTTCCCCGGTGGCCGGCCGCCGCTGGAGGAGGTGGGGGTGCAGGTCGTCGCGGATGTCGAGCCGTACGAGCTGATGAAGCTGCGCCTGCTCAACGCCGGGCACCAGGCGCTGGCCTACTTCGGCTTCCTCAGCGGCCACCGCTACGTCCACGAGGCCGCGGCCGACCCGGCGATCGCGGCGTTCCTGCTCGACTACATGGACATCGAGGCCACTCCCACGCTGCGGCCGGTGCCGGGCGTCGATCTGGACCTCTACAAGCGGACATTGATCGAGCGTTTCTCCAACTCCGAGGTACGCGACACGCTCGCGCGGCTGTGCGCCGAGTCCTCGGACCGGATCCCGAAGTGGCTGCTTCCCGTCGTGCGCGAGCAGCTGGCCAAGGGCGGCGCGGTGACCCGTTCGGCCGCCGTGGTGGCCAGCTGGGCGCGGTATGCCGAGGGCGTCGACGAGTCGGGGGCGCCCATCGCGATCGTCGATCGCCTGAAGGACCGGTTGACGGCCATCGCGCGAACGCAGCGCCAGGACCCTACGGCGTTCATCGCGAATCGGGAGCTCTTCGGTGATCTCATCGATGACGAGCGGTTCGTCCGGCCGTATCTGCGCGCGCTGGAGTCGCTGCGCGCCAAAGGCGCCCGCGCCACTGTTCGGGAGCTCGCGGAGCATCGCACCTGACAATTTTACTTAACTCATGAAAGCCAAAATATCCCCTTATTTCCGCGAAAATCTCACATATGAGTTTTCAAGCAATGTCGATAAGGGATAAACCTAGTCTTATCGCCCTTTTCTTAAGTTCAGGGGGTGAAGAGGCGGTGAACTATCCACCTCAACCTCAACCTCAACCGAGCAGGCGCGACATTCTTCGTGGAGCCGTGGCCGCCGGGGCGGCGGTGACCCTCGGCGCGGGGCTGAGCGCATGTGGATCTCGCGGCGACGTGGCGCGAGCCGGCACCGGCGACCAGTGGCGCCAGTTCCAGGGCGCCACCCTGAACTTCATCTCGGAGAACACCGCCCCCACCGCCGCCATCGCCGCCAACACCAAGCCGTTCACCGACCTGACCGGGATCAACGTCAACATCGTCACCCTTGAGCTGACCGCCCTGGTCCAGCGGGTCGCCCTGGACCTGGCCTCGGGCCGGGCCCAGTACCAGGTGATCTACGCCGACCCCTACCAGGTGCTCGCTCCGTACCAGCGCGGGCTGGTGGACCTGCGCACGCTGGAGGCGAACCCGAACCTGCCCCGCCTGCCCGGCGGCATCGGCGACTTCATCCCCGTCCAGATGGACGCCGCCGGCCGGTTCGTCGATCCCGCGGCGTACTACGCCCTGCCCTATGACGCGCCGACGATGATCTGGCAGTACCGGCAGGACCTGTTCGCCAAGTACCACGACCGCATGGCCCACGACCTCGGGTTCGACCCCACTCCGGGCGGCGACCGGACCTGGGAGGAGTACTTCCGAATCGCCCAGTGGTTCAACAAGAACGCCACCTCCGACGTCAAGTACGGCACCGGACACCAGGCCAGGCAGCACGACTCCCTCATGAACGACTTCAGCAACGTGCTGTGGTCCTACGGCGGCGCCTACTTCGACCACGGCAAGGAAGTGGGCCGTCTGGGATCGCGGGATCCGGGACCGTGCCGGCTCGACTCCGAGGCCGCCATCGCGGGCGCGGAGTTCTACAACCGGCTGCTGTCCATCGCCGACCCGGCCTCCAAGACGTGGGACTGGGACGGCGTCGGCGCTGCCTTCCGCGCGGGCCGGCTGGCGATGTGCCCGAACTGGCATGAGTTCGCGGCCAGCAACGAGCTGGTGCTGCCCGGCAAGGTCGGCTACGCGGTGCTGCCCAAGGGCCCGGTCGCCACGGCCAACATGTACGGCGGCACCGGGGTCGGGATCAGCGCCAACACGATGCCCAACGAGCGCGGCGCCGCCTGGCTGTTCCTCGTCTGGGCCACCTCCCCCGAGACGCAGCTGGCCAACCTGAAGAGCAAGGCCGGTGGCGGCACCCCCACGCGTACGTCCGTCTACGAGATGCCCGAAGTGCGCGCGGCCGAGAAGCGGCCGTCGTCGATGCCCAACATGCTCACGGCCGCCGCGGTACGGGAAGCCTGGACGCCCGAGCGGATCGGTCTGCGGCCCAAGATCCCTATGTGGAACGAGTGCAACACCGCGATCTTCACCCAGCTGTCCACGATGCTCAGCGGGGCGGAGTCACCGGCGGACGCGATGCGTTCGATCAAGTCCCGGGTGGACCGGATCGTGGCGCGAGGGTGGGTGGCCTAAATGGCGGAGGCAACGGTACGCGGCTCGGCCCAGCCGAAGAGCGCCGGACGCAAGGAGCCGCGGGTCGGCTTCGAAGGCTGGATGATGGCCCCGGGCCTGCTGCTGCTGGCCGCGCTGTCGATCGTGCCCTTCATCGCCCTGATCGCGATGAGCTTCTCCCGGGTCCGGCTGCTGGGCGGGGTCAAGCTCGACCTGGCGGGCCTCAGCAACTGGGCGCGTTTCTTCACCGACGCGGACATGTGGCTGTCCTGGCTGCGGACGATCATCTTCTTCGTGCTCACCGTGGGGCTGGAGATGGTCCTGGGGATCGGCATCGCCCTGTGCCTGTTCCGTGTGCTGCGCGGCCGCAACATCCTGCTCGGCCTGCTGCTGCTGCCGATGTTCGCGGCGCCGTCGATCGTCGGCCTGCTGGGCCGCTACCTCACCGACTCCACGTTCGGGCTCTACGCGTGGGTGCTGCGCGGGCTCGGGTACAGCGGCGACATCCTCGGCGCCCCGGTCAGCGCCTTCGCCGCCGTCGTGCTCATGGACGTGTGGGAGTGGACCCCGCTGATCGCCCTGATCACCCTGGCCGGGCTGTCCAGCGTGCCGCAGTCGGTGCGGGAGGCCGCCGCCGTCGACGGCGCCCGGGGCTGGATGACGCTGCGCTACATCCTCTTCCCCGCGATCTCCAATGTGCTGCTCGTCGCGCTGCTGATCCGCTCCATGGACGCCATCCGCTACTTCGACATCATCTGGGTCACCACCAACGGCGGCCCCGCGGACGCGACCAAGATCGTGCCGGTCCGGCTGTACGAGACCGCGTTCCGCTTCTTCGACCTGGGCTACGCCGCCGCCATCGGCCTGGCGATGCTGGCCTTCTCGATCTTCATCGCCCGTACCTTCGTCCGGCTGCTGGACGTGAGGGGGTTGACCCGATGAGCACCTCGATGACACCGCCGGCGTCGCCCATGCCTCCGGAGACCCTTCCCGGCGAGGACACCCGGCCACCGGTCACCGCCGCCCCGCGCGGCGAGGCCCAGTCGCCGCTGGAGGAGAGCAGCCGGCGTACGCGGTGGCTGGTGACGCTGCTCATCGTGGTGGCGCTGCTCTGGACGCTGGTCCCGCTGATCTGGATGCTGATGTCGTCGTTCAAGAACGCCGAGGCCGTGACGGCGGCCACGCCGCAGTTCTTCTTCTCGCCGACCCTGGACAACTACCGCAACCTGTTCACCGGTGCCAACAACCTCGGGCCGTACATCGTGCACAGCGTGCTCGCCGCCGGGATCTCCGCGCTGCTCGCGGTCGGCCTGGGCGCGCTGGCCGGGTACGGCCTGGCGCGCACCCACATGCGCGGGAAGAAACACCTGGCCTTCTGGATCATCTCCACCCGTATGGCGCCCATCGCGGCGGTCGTGGTGCCGCTGTTCCTCATCTTCCGCGGGCTCGGCCTCATCGACTCGATTCCCGGGCTGATCCTGGCCTACCTGACCTTCAACCTGCCCTTCGCCATCTGGCTGATGAGCGCCTTCTTCGCCGAGGTGCCCTCGTCGCTGGAGGAGTCGGCGCTCGTCGCCGGCTGCTCCCGCTGGCAGGCCTTCTGGATGGTCATCCTGCCGCTCACCAAGTCGGGGCTGGTCACCACGTTCATCCTGTGCCTGGTCTTCGCCTGGAACGACTACGCCTTCGCCGTGGTCTTCTCCGGGCCGAACTCCCAGACGCTGCCCATCGCCGCCTCCCAGCTGGTCACGCAGACGGGCATCGACTGGGGGCAGCTCACCGCGATCGGCACGATCGTGGTCGTGCCGATGATGCTCGCCGGGCTCGCCGTGCGCCGCTGGCTGGTCACCGGACTCACCCTCGGCGCCATCACCGGGGAGTAGGTGAGGCTATGCGCGCGGCCGTACTGCACGGCATCGGCAAGATCCTGCTGGAGGAGCGTCCCCGGCCCGAGCCCGGTCCCCGGGAGGTGCTGGTACGGGTCTCTTCGGTCGGTACCTGTGGCTCCGACGTGCACTATTACGAACACGGCCGCATCGGCGACTTCGTGGTGGAATCGCCGCTGGTGCTGGGCCACGAGCCGGCCGGCACCGTGATCGTCAGCGGGCCGGGCGTCGGCCGTGAGCTGGTGGGGCAGCGCGTCTCGGTGGAGCCGGGTACGCCCGACTTCACCTGCCACCAATGCCGGGCCGGCCGGTACAACCTCTGCCCGAGCATGCGGTTCTTCGGCACCCCGCCGATCGACGGCGCCTTCTGCGAGTACGTCGTCGTACGCGAGGAGTTCGTCTACCCGGTCCCCGACAGCCTGTCCGATGACGCCGCCGCCCTGATCGAGCCGCTGTCGGTGGGCGTGTGGGCCTGCCGGAAGGCCCGGGTCGCGCCGGGCACCCGCGTGCTGGTCACCGGCGCCGGCCCGGTGGGGCTGCTGTGCATGCAGACCGCCCTGGCCTTCGGCGCCACCGACGTCCTGGTCACCGACGTGAATCCCGTACGGCTCAGGGTGGCCCGCGACCTGGGCGCGAGCGAGACCCTCGACGTGCGCGAGAATCCCCTGTCCGACGCCGGGTTCGAGCCCGACGTGCTGCTCGAATGCTCGGGTCAGCCGGCCGCGATCGGGCCGGCCATCCGCGCTGTCGGACGGGCCGGGCGGGTCGTCCTCGTCGGCATGGGCGGGGATGAGATCCCGCTGCCGCTGGCCCACGTACAGACCCGCGAGCTCGAGGTGACGGGCACGTTCCGCTACGCCGGCACCTGGCCGGCGGCCATCGCGTTGGCCGCCGCGGGCCGCGTCCAGCTGGACGCGCTGGTGACCGGCCACTACGGCCTGGCCGAGGTCGAGCAGGCGCTCACGGCCGGCGCCCGTGACCCCGAGCTGGTCAAAGCCGTCGTCCGGCCGCAGGAGTGAGTTTAGGGGAGATCATGTCCAGAGTTCTTTACGACGAGGCGACCAGGGTCTATCCCGGAACCGAGCGGCCCGCGGTCGACGCGCTCGACCTCGACATCCATGACGGTGAGTTCCTGGTCCTCGTCGGGCCGTCGGGGTGCGGGAAGTCCACCTCCTTGCGCATGCTCGCCGGGCTGGAACGGGTCGACGGCGGGCGCATCGCCATCGGTGACCGTGACGTCACCCACCTGGCGCCGCGTGACCGGGACATCGCGATGGTGTTCCAGAACTACGCGCTCTATCCGCACATGTCGGTGGCCGACAACATGGGCTTCGCGCTGCGGGTGATGAAGGCGCCCAAGGAGGAGATCGACCGCCGGGTCCGGGAGGCCGCCGGCCTGCTCGACCTGACCGAGTTCCTCGACCGGAAGCCCAAGGCGCTCTCCGGCGGGCAGCGGCAGCGCGTGGCCATGGGCCGGGCGATCGTCCGCGAGCCGAAGGTGTTCCTCATGGACGAGCCGCTGTCCAACCTGGACGCCAAGCTCCGGGTGCAGACCCGCACCCAGATCGCCGCCCTGCAGCGCAGGCTCGGCGTGACGACCGTCTATGTCACCCACGACCAGGTCGAGGCCATGACCATGGGCGACCGGGTCGCCGTACTCAAGGACGGGGTACTCCAGCAGGTCGACACGCCGTTGCGGCTCTACCAGCACCCGGCCAACGTCTTCGTCGCCGGCTTCATCGGCTCGCCGTCGATGAACCTCGCCGAGTACCCGGTCCAGGGCGACGAGGCGATCCTCGACGACACGCGGGTGCAGCTGAGCCGCGAGACGATCCAGGCGCTCAAGGAGGAGGGCGGCGACCGCGTCATCCTGGGCTTCCGGCCGGAGGGCGTCGAGGTGGTGGGCGAGGGCACGCCGGGCAGCTTCCCCGTCACTGTCACCGTCGTGGAGGAACTCGGCTCGGACGCCTTCCTCTACGGCCAGTACGCCGACACGACCGACCCGGCCCGCCTCACCCAGACCGTCATCGCCCGCGTCGACCCCAACATGCCCCCGGCCAAAGGTGAACGGGTCCGGCTGCGCATCCTGCCGGGCAAGGAACGCCTCTTCTCGGCGGCCACCGGCCGGCGACTGCCCGCCTGACCGGCGGCTTTGCCGACCGCGGCCATGCTGACCGGCGGCCTTGCCGACCGCGGCCATGCTGACCGGCGGCCTTGCCGACCGGCGGCCATGCTGACCGGCGGCTCGCCCGAGGTCGCCGGGCGGTCAGCCGATCGTCGCGCCGGACTTCTGGTCGGTGGCGCCCGGCACCGGGGCGGACGGGTCGGATCCGAGATCAACGATCCGGTTGCGCCCGTCGACGTGGACGACGGACGGGACGTACGACTTGACCTCGCTCTCGTCCACCTGCCGGTAGCTCATGATGATGACGAGGTCATCCGGGGACACGAGGTGGGCGGCGGCGCCGTTGATGCCGATCACGCCCGAACCCGCCGGCCCTTCGATGACGTAGGTCGTCAGCCGGGAGCCGTTGGTGATGTCGACGACGTGGACCTGCTCGCCCTGCACGAGGTCGGCCGCGTCCATGAGGACTCTGTCGATCGTGATCGATCCGACGTAGTGCAGGTCGGCCTGGGTCACGGTGGCCCTGTGGATCTTTCCGCCGAGCAGGGTGCGCTGCATGTCCATGCCCTCCCAAGAGTCAGTAAAAGTTAGGTAATGCTATCCTAAGTAAATCCATCGACTCCCGCCTGTGCACCCCCCGGCCAGCGGTCACCGAGACGCCGGAGGACACAGAGACAAGGAACTCAGATGACTCCTCCCGGCACCATCCGTCCCTGGAACGCCACGGCGATCGCCGTGGCGTGCGTCCTCATGGTGAGTTCGCTGATCTCGTGTTCGAGCTCCGCGCAGGCCCCGAAGCCCACGGCGGCGGCCGATCCGGCCTTCCCCGTGTCCATCGACCACAAGTTCGGGTCCACCACGATCAAGTCGCGGCCCGCCCGGGTGGTCACCGTCGGGTGGAACGACCAGGACTACGCCCTCGCCCTCGGCGTCGTGCCGGTGAGCACGCGGCAGTGGTTCGACGAGTACCTCACCTATCCGTGGGTCAGGACGGCGCTGGGCGGCAAGCCCCTGCCCACGTTCTCGGCGGAGATCAACTTCGAGGCCATCATCAAGCAGCGGCCCGACCTGATCATCGCGATCTACGAGACGGTCAACAAGCAGACGTACGACAAGCTCTCGCAGATCGCCCCGACGGTGATTCAGTCCAGCGCGTATCCGGACGAGCAGACGCCGTGGGACGTCCAGACGCTCACCACGGGTAAGGCGCTGGGCAAGTCCGCGCAGGCGCAGGCCCTCGTCGACAAGGTCAACGGCAAGATCGCCGCGGCGAAGCAGGCGCATCCCGAGTTCGCCGGGAAGGTTCTGGTGGTGGACTACGGGCCCGAGAACGGGCAGCACTACCTGATCCCGGGCCGCGACCCGCGGCGGGCGCTGTTCGACGCGCTCGGCTTCGCCGCCCAAAGCCAGAGCGGCGACATCAGCGAGGAGCGGCTGGACCTGCTCGACAAGGACGTGCTGTTCGTCAACGGCTCGACCAAGGCGAAGATGACCTCCTCGCCGGTCTTCTCCCGGCTGAACGTGGTCAAGACCGACCGGGCCATTTATACGGACTTCTCCACTCCGCTCGGGGGCGCGTTGTCGTACAGCGGGCCGGACGCGCTGCTCTACGCGCTCGACGTGCTCGTGCCCCAGCTGGCGAACGCGGCCGACATGAAGCCGTCGACCGCGATCACCGACCTGTCCAACGTCACCTGACCGGTCCTCACCCGTATCCCACCTCAGCTCCCACCTCGGTCGGCTCCCACCCGGCCTCGCACGGCCTCACCGGGTGAGGTGGCGGGCGATCAGCGGGCCCAGGGTCTCCAGAGTGCGGGTGTCCAGCAGTTCGGAATGCCCGCACTCGACGGCGAACGTCCGTAGCTCTCCCCCGACGTACCCGCTCCACTGCTCGGAGGCCGTCCCCGCGAACCCCTGCTCCGGTACGGTCGCGTCGACGAAGACCACGTCTCCGGGGAAGACGCCGTACTCGGCCCGCTCCATCAGGCGGTCGCCGGCCAGGTAGTTCTCCACCACCCGAGCGATCTGGGCGTCCTCCAGCGTGGCCACGCCGCCGCCCAGATCCCGGACGAACCCGACCGCGTCGGCGATCGACAGCGTGGCCCGCCGCTCTTCCGGCGCCTGGCAGCCCATCTCGGTCAGCAGGGCGGCGATCGCCGCCGGCCGGTCCCCTGGGCCCGCGGGCCTCTCGGCGAAGTCCTTTCGCGTGTCGAGCATGCCGAGGAACGTGACCTCGCGCCCGCCGGCCGCCAGGCGCACCGCCACCTGGTGGGCCACCGCCCCGCCGAACGACCAGCCGAGCAGGCCGACGGGACCTTCGGGCGCGGTCCGGCCGATCAGCCCGACGTACTCCTCGACCAGCTCGGGCATCGTCGCCGGCAGGTCGGTGGTACGGCTCAGCAGGGGCGACTGCAGCCCATAGAGCGGGAAGTCGTCGGGCAGGTAGCGCTTGAGCCCGGCGAACTGCCAGCTCAGGCCGCTGGCGGGCGGCAGGCAGAACAGCGGTGGCCGGGTGCCGCCTGCCCGTAGGACCAGCAGCGGGGCCATCGCGTCGCTGGTACGCGCGGTGCCATCGGCGGGAACGGCCTCGCCGATGGGCACGGCCTCCCCGGCGGTCCCGGCGGGGGACGCGTCGGTGATCCGCTGGGCGAGGGTGGCGGCCGTGGGCGTCGTGAACAGCTGCGCTATCGGGAGGTCGGCGCCGAGTTCCCGGCGCAGGGCCGCGGCCAGCCGTACCAGCAGCAGGGAGTGGCCGCCGAGGACGAAGAAGTCGTCGTCCACGCCGACCGAGTCGAGTCCCAGCACCTCCGCGATGACGGCGCAGACGGCCGCCTCGGTACGCGAGCGCGGCGCTACCGGGGTGGTCAGCTCGGCGAAGTCGACGTCCGGCAGGGCCGCGCGGTCCACCTTGCCGTTCGGTGTGAGCGGCAGCTCGTCGAGGACCGTCACGACCGAGGGCACCATGTACGACGGCAGGCGCCCGGCGAGGTACTCCTGCAGCGGTGGTACCGATGGGGCGTCGCCGGTGGTGAGGTACTCCCGCAGCGGTGGTACCGATGAGGCGTCACCGGTGGTGACGTACGCGAGGATGCGGGTCTCGCCCTGCGCGTCCTGGCGGACGGCCACCGCGACCTGCCGTACGGCGGGATGCTCGGCCGCGACCGACTCGATCTCGCCCGGCTCGATCCGGAAGCCGCGCACCTTGACCTGCTGGTCCGAGCGGCCGAGGAACTCCAGCGAGCCGTCACCGGTCCAGCGGGCGAGGTCGCCGGTGCGGTAGAGGCGGGCGCCGTGCGTGTACGGGTCGGCGACGAACCGGGACGCGGTGAGACCGTGGCGGCCCAAGTAGCCCCTGGTGACCTGGGCCCCGCCCAGGTACAGCTCACCGACGGCACCGGGAGGCACCGGGCACAGTGCCGCGTCCAGGAGGTGGACCGTGGTGCCCGGCAGGGGGCGGCCGATCGTGGGGCGGTCGCACCAGCCGGTGTCCACGGCGGCATACGTCGCCCAGACGGTCGCCTCCGTGGGTCCGTACAGGTTCGTCACGCTCCGGGCTCTGCCCGCCAGCTCCCGGGCCAGCGGCGGCGGGAGCGCCTCGCCGCCGACCAGCGCCCGCACGCCGCCGAGGTCGGCGCCCGGCGACTGCGCCAGCGCCGACCACAAGGATGGGGTGGCCTGCATGACCGTGACCTGTTCGGCCTCGGCCAGCGCGGCGAGCAGTCGCGGGTCGCGTACCTGCTCCTCCGTGGCCATCACGACGCATCCACCGGCGCGTAGGGGCGCCATCAGCTCGAGTACGGAGATGTCGAAGGACAGGGTCGTAACGGCGAGCAGGCGGTCGGAGTCGCCGATCGGGGCGGCGACGGCCACGGCGGCCAGGAACGTCTCCAGATCGCGATGGGTGACCACCACGCCCTTCGGCCTGCCGGTGGACCCCGAGGTGTAGATGACGTAGGCGGCGGCGTCCGGATCGGGCGGGACGGGGTGGAAGGGCCGCGCGGGCGCGCCGTCGGAGCCGGTGAGAGCCGGGTCGATGACGGCCGTGCCCTCGAAGTCGATGAGGGCCGGGTCGATAAGGATCGTGCCGCCGGGTACGGCGGGGAACAGGTCGCGCGATCGCTCGTCGGCGACGATGACGGCGGGCCGGGCGTCGTCGATCATGAATCGCAGGCGGTCGGCCGGGAAGGCGGGGTCTAGCGGCAGGTACGCGGCCCCCGCCTTGGCGACGCCCAGCACGGCCGCCAGCAGGTCGGCCGAGCGCGGCAGGGCCAACCCGACCAGGCTCTCCGGGCCGACACCGAGATCGGTGAGCCTGGCTGCGAACGCGTTCGAGGCCGCGTCGAGCTCGGCGTAGCTCATCGTCCGCCCGCCCGCCACACAGGCGTCCGCGTCGGGCGCCGCCTTCGCGCGTGCGGAGAACCGCATGTACCAGGACAGGCCGGCGGGTTCGGCTTGGCTGGAAACCGGCGCGTACCCCGGAAGGTCATCCGGTTCCACCGGCCCGCCTGACCGCCACCTGGCGAGGTCGTCGAGGTCGCCAGCGGCCAGGATCGGGGCCGTGCCGACCGGCTGGTCCGGCCGGGCCGCGAGCGCGTCGAGCAGCACCAGGAGGCGGTCGAGCAGGCGCCGGGCGGTGTGGTCGTGGAAGCGGCCGGCGTCGTACTCCAGGGTGAGTTCGAGCGGCCGTCGTGGTCCGGCGTCGACGAAGGTGAAGTTCAGCTCGACCTTCGGATCGGCGAAGTAGGAGGGCGCCTCGCCGGTGGGCAGGCCCAGGACGGTGTCCTGGTCGCCCGGCCGGTGCAGGAAGCCGATCATCACCTGGAACAGCGGGTTGCGCCACTGTGCCCGTACCGGATTGACCACCTCGACGACCTGCTGGAACGGCACATTGGCGTGCTCGAACGCGGCCAGGTCCCTCTCGCGCACCCGGCGCAGCAGGTCGGTGAACGACGGCGAGCCGGACAGGTCGGCGCGTAGGACGACGGTGTTGACGAAGAATCCCACGAGATCGTTGAGCACCGCGTCGGCGCGGCCAGAAGTGGGGCTGCCGATCGGCACGTCGGTGCCCGCGCCAAGGCGGTGCAGCAAGGTGGCCAGGGCCGCGTGCAGCACCATGAACAGGCTCGCCGACTCGGCCCTGCCGAGCTCCCGCAGCGGGTCGATCAGCTCCGGCGGGAGCGGCGCGGTCACCTGACCGGCGCGGCGACCGTGATGGACCTGCCGGGGCCGGTCGGCAGGAAGAGGGATCTCGTCCGGCAGGCCCCGCAGCCGCTCCTGCCAGTAGGCGCGCTCGACGGCCTGCCTGCTGGCGGGGTCGCCGGGGTCACCGAGCAGGTCGCGCTGCCACAGAGCGTAGTCCGCGTACTGCACCGGCAGCGGCTCCCACCGTGGGGCGTGACCGGCCAGCCGCGCGGCGTAGGCGGTGTCGAGGTCGCGCAGCAGCGGCCGGTCGGACCACTCGTCCATGGCGATGTGGTGCAGGATCAGGGCCAGCACGCTGTCCCCGGTGTCCTGTTCGTTGATGAGGGTGACGCGCAGTGGCGGGTCCGTGGCCAGGTCGAAGGGCCGGGACACCGCCGCGGACACCGCGTTCCCGGTCTCGGCGGCCGGGCAGTCGATGACCGCGACCTCGATCGGGGACGGCTCGCGTACGTCCTGGACCGGCTTGTCGTCGACGACCGCGACCAGCGTACGCAGCACCTCGTGCCGGGCCACCACATCGCCGAGCGCCACCCGGAGGGCGGCGGGGTCGACGGATCCGCGCAGGCGGACGAGCAAGGGATAGGTGTAGGCCGTTGAAGCGGGGTCCAACTGCTGGAGCAGCCAGAGCCGTTCCTGCGCCGCAGACAGGGGCGTGCGCTCCTGCCGCGAACGGGGCCCTTGCCCGGGCCGCTCGGGACGCTCGGGACGCTCGGGACGCTCGGGACGCTCGGGACGCTCAAGCTGTTCGGGCCGCTCGGCCCGGACCTCGTCGTCGCGGCGGGCACGCAGGTGGGCGGCCAGGCGCGCGGGTGTGCGCGTGTCGAACAGGTCACGCAACGACAGGTCGGCTCCCAGAGTGGCGCGCACCAGGCCGGAAAGCTGGATGGCGAGCAGGGAGTGCCCACCCCGGTCGAAGAAGTCGTCCTCGGCGCCGAACCCGCCAGGATCGCCGGGATCCCCGGGATCCCCAGGATCGCCGGGGTCGCCGGGGTCGCCGGGGTCGCCGAGGACCTTGCCGAACAGGTCGCACAGCCGCCGTTCCACCTCGTCCGCGGGCGCCCTCGAGCTCGACGGCAGCGACCGCGGCGCAGGCAGCGCGGCCGTGTCCAGCTTGCCGTTGATCGTCAGTGGCAAGACGTCCACGACCGCGTAGGCCGACGGCACCATGTACGAGGGGAGCACCGACTTCAGGTCGCGGTGGACCGCCACGAGCAGCCGGTCGACATCACCGAGGGCGTCGGGGACGACGTAGGCCACCAGCCGCTTGGCGCCCGTGGGGCCGGGCACCGCGAGCACCGCGCTCTGACGCACGCCTGGCCGCGCGGTGACCACGGCCTCGACCTCGGCCGGCTCCACCCGGTAGCCACGGATCTTGACCTGGTCGTCGGTACGCCCCAGGAAGTCGAGGTTCCCGTCGGCACGAGCACGCACCAGGTCGCCCGTACGGTACATCCGCCCGCCGCGACGATGCGGATCCGCCACGAACCGCGAAGCGGTCAGCCCGGCACGTTCGAGGTATCCACGGGCCAGCCCCGCCCCGCTGATGTACAGCTCGCCGGGCACGCCCACGGGCACCAGGCGCAGGGCGGCGTCCAGGACGTAGCCGCGGGTGTTCCAGATGGGCCGGCCGACCGTGGTACCCGCGCTGTCCTCGGTGCCCGCGCCGAGGGTGTTGATCGTGTACTCGGTCGGGCCGTACAGGTTGTAGCCCGCCACCCCCTCGGCCTCGCGCAGCGCGGTCCACAACGCCTGCGGCACCGCTTCGCCGCCGAGCAGCACCAGAGCCGGACGGTACGAACCGGGCGGCCCCCCATACCGCGCGCCGTCGAGCAGGCCCTGGTCGAGCAGGTGCTGAGCGTAGGTCGGGGTCACGTTGACGACGTCGACGCGGTGCCGGTCGCAGTACGCGACGAGCGCGCGGGCGTCGCGGCGCAGCTCCTCGTCGCAGATGTGCACGTGATGACCCTCGACCAGCCACAGCAACTCCTCCCAGGACATGTCGAAGGAGAACGACACCGTGTGCGCGATCGTGAGGATCCGGTTCCCTGCGGCGGCGATCGTGGGGGCGAAGATGGCCTCGCGGTGGTTGAGCTGCATGTTCGTCAGTCCCCGGTACGGCGTGACCACGCCCTTGGGCCGCCCGGTGGAGCCGGAGGTGTAGATGACGTACGCCGGGTGGTCGAGCCGTCCCGGACTGCCAGGCGCGAAGTCACCCAGCTCGTGGTTCTCAATCGGGTCCGCCGACCCGGTACGCCCGTCGGCGCCGTCCAGGCACAGCACCGGCACGGGATGGGCGGCGAGCCGGGGCGCCACCGCTTCGGTGGTGACCAGCAGCACCGGCCCGGCGTCGGCCAGCATCGCCAGCAGGCGGTCGTCGGGATGGTCCAGTTCGAGGGGAAGGTAGGCGGCTCCGGTGCGGAGGACGGCGAACAGCGCGGCCACCATGTCGATGGACCGGGGCACGGCCAGCGCGATGATCCGCTCAGGGCCCGCTCCCCGGTCGAGCAGCAGACGCGCGACCTGGTTCACCCGCGCGTCGAGCTCGGCGTAGGTCAGCGTCCGCGCGCCTGAGGTGAGCGCGGCGGCCTCCGGTGTCCGCCGGGCCTGGGCTTCCATCAGCTCCGCGATGGTCTCGGCGCCGATGGGATGGGTGACGGCCTCCCATCCGGCCTCCAGCGCCGCACGTTCGTACGGGAGGAGGACGGGCACGTCGGCCACGGTCGTGGCGGGGTGCTCGGAGAGGTGGAGCAGGACCTGCTCGAGCCGGGACAGCAGCGCCCGCGCCTGCTCCGGCGCGACCACGTCGGCGCGGAACTCCAGCCGCACCGCCAGCCGCGCCCCCGGCGTGGCCACCCAGGTGAGCGGGTAGTGCGTGGCGTCCACGCTCTGCACGCCGACGATGCCGTGCTCCTGTTCCAGGTCGGTGAAGGTGTCGTCGTCGAGGAAGTTCTGCAGGACGTACAGGCTGTCGAAGAGCTGGTCACGGCCCGCCGCGCGCTGGATGTCGCCCAGACCGAGGTACTCGTGCGGCATCATCTCCACGCGGTCGGCCTGGACCCGCCGCATGACCTCCAGCGCGGGCTCGCCCGGAGCCAGCCGGACATGGACCGGAACGGTGTTGAGGAAGACCCCGATCACCGAGTCGATGCCGTCCAGCTCGGTCGGCCGTCCGGCGACGGTCGTCCCGAACACGGCCTCCTGACGGCCCGAGGCATGACTCAGCACCATCGCCAGTGCCGTACTGAGCAACGCGTTGAGCGTCACCCCGCCACGGCGCGCCCGGTCGGTGACCCGCTCGGTCTGCTCCCGGGTCAGCCGGAACGACAGGCTGGTGGCCAGCACCGGCGCGGTCTCCACAGCGGCCGGAAACAGGATGGTCGGCTCCTCGACCCCGGCGAGCGCCCGCGCCCACGCCCGCGCGGACGCGTCCGTGTCCTGCCGCCCCAGCCAGGCAAGGTAGTCGGTGAACGTCGCCGTCTTTCCAGCCGGCGGCGGGGCGGGGTGGTCGGTGGACGTCGCCGTCTGTTCGACGGTCTCCGGGGTCGGGCGGTCGTCGCGGGCGAGGGCGTACTGGCCGAACAGCTCGCGCAGCACCAGTTCCCGCGACCACCCGTCCCACAGCAGCAGGTGGTACGTGAGCAGCAGCCGGTCGCGCCCGCCGGGCAGCCGGACCACGGTCAGGCGACACAGCGGCGGCCGGGCCAGGTCGAACGACCGCCGACGATCCTCCTCCATCAGCACCCGGAGCCGGTCGTCGTCGGCCCCTTCCGAACCGTCGTAGACCGCTTCTGCGTCGTCGTCGGCCATGTCCGACAGGTCAACCACGTCGATCGGACTGTCCAGCGCGGTCCCGACCAGGGCGACGGGCCGGGTCATACCCTCTGCGGTGAAGCCGAGCCGCATGGCCGCGTGCCGGTCGAGCACGGTGGCGTAGGCGCGGCGGAGGGCCGCGACGTCGAGCTGCCCGGCGAAGTCGAACGCGTTCTGCGCCACGTACACATCGGCGTCACCCGCGTAGCCCGCCTGGAAGAACAGGCCCTCCTGGAGCGGCGACAGGGGCCAGATGTCCTGTACGCCGATCGAGGCAGCAGCGAGCACCCGGTCGATCTCATCCGGGGTGAGAGTGGGGTGGGTGATCGGAGTGGGCCGGGCGGGGCGGTCCGTCCCGCCCGGCCCGGAAGGCGCGGAACCGGAAGACGCCGAGTCGAGTGACGCGGAGTCGGAGGACGCAGGGCCGGGGAGGGTGGAGCCTGATGACGCGGCGGTCAGCTCGCGGGCGGCCGTCACCCAGTCGTCGGCGAGCGCGTCCACGTCGGCCGCGCCGAGACCGCCGTCCGCGTAGGTGAACACGGCGTGCAGCTCCGGCCCCGCCGCCGCGTCGTGGCAGGCGACGTTGATCTCCAGCAGGTACGGGGTGCCCAGCTCGGGGTCCGGGTGTACCCGCAGGGCCGTCGCCTCGGGCGCGGAGTCCCAGTCGCCGGATCCTCCGGTGGGGAATCGGCCGAGGTAGTTGAAGAGCAGTTGGGGTGTTCCCAGCCGGGCGAGCGCGGGCGCGGTGCGCGCGTTGCAGTAACGCAACTGTCCGTACCCCAGGCCCCGGTCCGGGGCGGCTCGCAGCGCCTGGCCCACGTCGCCGAGTACGTCTCGGAGGTCACCGGTGACCGCCGGCAGGCGTACGGGGGCGATGGCGGTGAACCATCCCACAGTCCTGGACAGGTCGTCTCCATCGGCGATCTGCTCGCGCCCGTGGCGCTCCAGGTCGATCACCAGCGGCGCCCCCGGGTCACCGCCACGCGCCGCACGCCAGCGCGACACGGCGAGGTGCAGCGCGGCGACGAGCACGGCGGTCACATCGACGACGGGGGCGGCCGAGGCGCTGGTCAGCGGCGGTGTGGTCATGTCGGCCACGAGGGCGGGCGACACGGCGGTTGACACAGTGGTCAGCAGTGGTGCGGTCACCTCCGGGGGCAGGCGCACGACGTGGTCCCGGGTTCGACCTGCTGTCAGACCGACGGCCGGAGTTGACGGGTCGAGTTCGCCGCCCGGCGCCAGGGTCGTCGACCAGTGCTCGAACTCGGCGAGCCGGGCCGCCTGGGTGGCGTTCTCGGCGATGGACCGCGCGAAGGCGCGCAACGACGTGCCGACCGGTTCCAGCCGGACGCGTCGCCCGGTGCTCACGGCGTCCCAGCCCTGCCGCAGGTCGTCTGTCAGGATCCGCCACGAGACCCCGTCGACCACCAGATGGTGCGCGACAAGCAGCAGCCTGCCCTGGTGCTCGGGCCCCCGGTCGAACCACACCGCCCGCAGTACGTGACCGCTGTCGGGGTCCAGCCGATCGGCGGCGTCGTCGGACTCGGCGGCGACCAGGGCGCGCAGGGCGTCGTCGTCGAGACCCACCGCGTCAACCGAGGTCACGGCGGGATCGGAGACACCAGCGGGACCGGGGAAGTCGGCAGGACCGGGGATGTCGGCGGCCGGGCGGACCTCCAGGGACCACAGCAGCGGAGACGGCCGGCGCAGCCGCAGCCGGAGTGCGTCGTGACGCCCGACGAGCGCGCGGATCAGCGCGACGACCTGCTCGTAGGTCGCGCCCGGTGGGGTAAGGAGCACCTCGGACTGGTTCAGCCGGGAGATCCGACCGCCCAACTCGGCCAGCCGATGCACGATCGGCATCAGCATGACCTCGCCCAACCCGTCGGACACGACCTCGTCCGGCGCCCGACCAGGCCCAGAGGCCGCGTCCGCCGCCCGACCAGGCCCGGTGTCCGGGCGGCTGGCCGCGGCGGCCGCGCTACCGTGGCCGATCGCCCCGGCGAGCGCGGCCGGGGTGCGGTGGATGAACACGTCCCGGGGGGACAGCCGCAATGACCGGCGCCGGGCCAGGTTGACCAGCTGGATGGCGATGATGCTGTCACCCCCGAGCACGAAGAAGTCGTCGTCGGGGCCGACCCCATCCAGACGCAGCACCTCCGCGAACAGCGCCCGCAGCACAGCCACGGGCGACCCTCCCCCGGCGTCGCCGACGACCGCGGCCCGAGCGGGCGAAGGAGCGGGCAGGGCCGTGCGGTCGAGCTTGCCGTTGACCGTGAGTGGCAGTGCGTCGAGCGGGACGAACGCCGCAGGGATCATGTACCCGGGCAGCCGCTCGGCCAGGTGGGCGTGGGCCTCGGCGGCACCGAGACGCGCCCCGCTCCGCACGACCAGGTACGCCACCAGCCGCCGCCGCCCCGGCTCGTCCTCCCGCACGGTGACGGCGGCGTTCACGACTCCGTCCAGCGTCAGCAGCGCGGACTCGATCTCGCCGGGTTCGACGCGGTATCCCCGTACCTTGACCTGCTGGTCGGAGCGGCCCACGTAGACCAGCTCACCGTCGGGAGTCCACCGCGCGAGGTCGCCGCTGCGGTAGAGGCGGGCGCCGCCGGTGTGCGCCACGAACCGCTCGGCGGTCAGGCCGGGGCGATCGAGGTAGCCGCGGGCCAGCTGATCGCCCGCGACGTAGATCTCGCCGGTGACCCCCGGCGGGACGGGCTGGAGACGGCCGTCGAGCAGGTGTACGCCGAGGCCGGGCAGCGGCCCGCCGACGACGCTGTCACCGCTCGCGTCTTCAGCGTCGGCCGAGGTCAGCGCACGGAACGACACGTGTACACAGGTCTCGGTGATCCCATACATGTTCACCAGGCGCGGCGCTCCGTCCGCGTGACCCTGGTACCAGGGCGCCAGCCGCGTGAGGTCCAGCGCCTCGCCGCCGAAGACCACGTACCGCAGCGCGAGCTCGCCCGGCCGCTCCCGTTCGGCCTCCATGAGCGGGTAGAACGCGGACGGCGTCTGGTTCAGCACGGTCACGCGCTCCCGTTCCAGCAGCGCCAGGAAGCGTCGCGGGTCGCGAGCCACGTCGCGGCCGACGACGACCAGGCGCCCGCCGTGCAGCAGCGCGCCCCACAGCTCCCACACCGAGAAGTCGAACGCGTACGAGTGGAACATGGTCCACACATCAGAGGGGCCGAAGTCGAACAGCTCACCGGCCGCCGCGAACAGCGACAGCACGTTGCGATGGGTCACCGCGACCCCCTTGGGCAGCCCCGTCGAACCCGAGGTGTAGATGACGTACGCCGCGTTGTCCGCCGACGGCTGGACCCCGTGCGGCGGGGCGGTGGAGTGGCCCGCGAGGATGTTCGGGTCGTCCAGCAGCATGACCGGCACCGTCACGGGAGGTAGCGAGTCCAGCGTCGCGCTGTCGCTCAGCAGGCATACGGGGGCCGAGTCGGCGAGGATGTGGCTCAGCCGTCCGGGCGGGGCACTGATGTCCAGCGGTACGTAGCAGCCGCCCGCCTTCACGACCGCGAGCAGGGCGACGACGAGGTCCGCCGAGCGGGGCAGCGCGACGGCGACCCGCGACTCCGGCCGTACGCCCCTGGCGGCCAGCGCGCGGGCCAGCCGGTTGGCGGCCGCGTCCAGCTCCGCGTGCGTGAGCGTCGTGTCACCCGAGGTGACGGCTACGGAGCCCGGCCGGACCGGTGCGGCGGCGTACGCGTCAGCGAGCGTCAAACCGTCCGCCACCCGGAAAGCAGCCGCTCCGGACGGCGGCTCGGACCACGCCCCGGACGACGACTCGGACCGCGCCCCGGACACCGTCCCGGATGACGGCTCGGATGACGGCTCGGATGACGGCTCGGATGACGGCTCGGACGGCACCCCCAGCACCTCCAGCCGCGAGACCGGCGTGCCCGGAGCGATGACCAGCTGGTCGAGGACGCGTTCCACCTGGTCGAGCAGCCGGCGGGCCGCCCGTTCTCCGACCAGCTCGACGTCGTACTTGATCTCCAGCGTCAGCCGCTCCCCGGGAAAGGCCACCAGAGAGACCGGATAGTGCGGCGCATCGGTGCCGGTGAAGCCCAGCACGCTAAGCCCATCCCGCGCCCCGGCCCGTACGGCGGGGAAGTTCTCCACCACCACCATCGTGTCGAAGAACTCCCGGACCCCGGCCACACCGGCGAGCTCCCTGAGCCCTACCTGCTGCACGTCCAGCAGGTCCGTCTGCTGCTCCTGCAGCCGGGCGAGCACCTCGCGCAGCGTGTCGCCGGGACGCCAGGACATCGGCACCGGGACGGTGTTGATCAGGAGGCCGACGATCGACTCGACGCCGGGCAGCTCTCCGCCCCGCCCCGACACCGTGGAGCCGAAGACCACCTCCTCCCGCCCGAGCAGCCTGCCGAGCAGCAGACCCCAGGCGCCGTGCACGAACGTACTGAGAGTCACCCCCTGCTCGCGGGCGGCCCCGACGAGGGTGCGCGTGCGCTCGGCGGGCAACGCGACGTGAACGCTGTCGTGCCGGGACACCTTCTGTCCCTGTACGGCCTCCCCCTGCGCGGCGCCGACCAGGCGGGTGGTGGAGTCGATGCCGGACAGCGCGTGGGCCCACACCTCGCGGGCCCGTACCCGGTCCAGGGCGGCCACCGCCTCGACATGGTCGCGGAACGTCACCGCCGGGGCGGGCAGGTCGTACCCGCTTCCGGACCGGCCGCGCTCGTAGGACTCGAGCAGGTCGCCGAACATCAGCGGATACGACCAGCCGTCGGCGAGGATGTGGTGCATGGTCTCCACAAGCCGGTGGTCGGTGGGACCGAGCGAGACCAGCGCATAGCGCAGCAGGGGCGCGGCCGACAGGTCGAAGGGCTCGGCCAGCTCGGCGGCCGTGACCTCGGCCAGCCGCTCGCTCGCCACCGCCGCGTCGAGACCGGTCAGGTCCACCTCATGCCACGGTACGTCCACGGCACCGGCGATCACCTGGACCACCCGGCCGTCGGCCACCTCCCGGAAGCAGGCCCGCAGGGCGTCGTGGCGGTGGACCACCGCCTCCACGGCGCGGTGCAACGCCGCCCGGTCGACCGGGCCGGACAGCTCGGCCACCTGCTGCACGATGTACGTGTCGGTCTGGTCCTCGGCGAAGGACGCGTGGAAGTACATGCCCTCCTGCAACGGCAGCAGCGGGAGGACATCCCGCACGCCGTCCGGCGCGAGCCGGTCCACGTCGCCCTGGGTCAGCTCGACCAGCGGGAAGTCGGAGGGAGTACGCCCGGCGAGCTCGGCGCACCGGGTCAGGGCGGTCAGCGCGGCCATCCACAGTTCTGCCAGTTCGCCCACGTCAGCGGCCGTCATGACGCCCGACGGCCAGGACAGCGTGGCCGAGAACACGGTGCCCGCCCGCCCGTCACGGGCCAGCGCGTTGATCTCCAGTCCCATCGCGGGGTTGCTCGGGTGGACGCCTTCGCGCAGCGCGCCGGCCGCCGCCCAGTCCCCGCCCTCGTCGGCGGCGAACCGGCCCAGGTAGTTGAACAGGATCTGCGGCGGCTCGCCCCGAAGGTCCGCCTCGCCGTCCAGGTAGCGCAGGACCCCGTAGCCCAGGCCCCGCCGAGGTACGGCACGGAGCTGCTCCTTGACCCGCTTCGCCGCCGCCGCCAGGGCGGGCCCCGCCTCGGTGACCTCCGCCCAGCGCAGCGGTCCGGGGTCGAGGCGTACGGGGTAGATGGCGGTGAACCAGCCGACCGTACGGGACAGGTCCACGCCGTCGAGGGCGTCGCGGCCGTGGCTCTCCAGGCTGAGGACCACGGCGCTCTCACCACCCCGCCACTCGGCGAGTGCGGCGGCGAAGCCGGTCAGCAGGACGTCGTTGACACCACCGTGCATCGCGGCGGGCACGGCCGACAGCAGGGCGGTGCTCACCTCGCCGGGCAGCGAGACCGTCAGCGACTCCACGGTGGCGGCCGTGTCGGTCGCGGGGTCGAGCGGGCGCCTACCCAGCCGGGGGTCCTCGGTGGCGAGGACGGCCCGCCAGTGATCGAGCTCGTCGCGGAACGTCCCCCGCGTGGTCGCCTCCTCGACCAGCTTCGACCAGGTACGGAAGGAGGTCGGCACCTCGTCGGGCACGGGCTCGCGGCCCGCCCGTACCTCCGCCCAGGCCCGCGCGAGGTCGTCGGCGAGCACCCGCCAGGAGACACCGTCGATCACCAGGTGGTGGATGACCAGCAGCAGGCGACCCGGCTCCGGCTCGTCGGCGAACCAGACCGCCCGCAGCATGATCCCGCGATCCGGATCGAGCCGGTCGGCCGCTAGCCGGGTGGCCTCCTCCACGTCTTCGAGGACGGACTGGGTGAGCGCGTCCGCCGCGCGGAACGCCTCCGGTGGCGGCACCGACAGCACCCATCCGGCGTCGCGGTGGCGATCGAGCCGGGCCCGCAGCAGGTCGTGGCGCTCACCGACGGCCTGGAGCACGCGTTCCAGTTGCGCGCGGGTCATGCCGGACGGGGTGCGGAAGACCATCGACTGGTAGAAGTGCTCCAGCGGCGTGCCCGCCCGCATGGTCTCGACGAGCATCGGGGTGAGCGCGACCGTTCCTTCGCCGTTGTCCCGTGGCCCGCGCGGAGCGGCCTGGGGCGCGGCCGCGGCGAGCGCTCGCACGGTGCGGCGGCGGAAGACGTCGCGCGGGGTGAGGTGCAGTCCCGCCTTGCGCGCGCGGCCGGTCACGGCGATCGAGGAGATGCTGTCGCCGCCGAGGGCGAAGAAGTCGTCGTCGATGCCGGCCTCCGGCAGGCCGAGCACCTCGGCGTAGATGCCGCACAGGGTTCGCTCGCGGTCGTCGCGCGGCTGGCCGCCGCCGCTGACGGGCGCCACGGGCTCGGGCAGCGCGGTGACGTCGAGCTTGCCGTTGACGGTCAGCGGCAGCTCGCCGACGACGCCGTACAGCGCGGGGACCATGTAACCGGGCAGCTGCTCGGCCAGCGCGGCTCGCAGGTCCGCGACCAGGGCGGCCTGGTCGGACCCGTCCGACAGCTTGGAGCCGTCCACCGGCTCAGGTCCGTCCGACGGCTTGGACCCCTTCCCCGGCTCAGGTCCGTCCGCCGGCACCACGTACGCGACCAGCTTCTTCAGGCCGGTCACCGCCGAGTCGGTACGGGCGATGACCGCGGCCTGCCGGACCTGTGGCAGTGCGGCCAGCGCCGACTCCACCTCGCCGAGCTCGACCCGGTAGCCGCGGATCTTCACCTGGTCGTCGACCCGGCCGAGGAAGTCGAGGTTGCCGTCCGGGCGTTGCCGTACGAGGTCCCCGGTCCGGTACATGCGCCCGCCCGGCACGAACGGATCCGCCACGAACCGCGCGGCGGTCAGGCCCGGCGCGTGCAGGTAGCCATGCGCGAGCCCGGCACCCGTCACGTAGAGCTCGCCGAGCACGCCGGGGTGGACCGGGCGCAGCCAGGCGTCCAGCACGTACGCGCGGGTGTTCCAGATGGGCCGGCCCACGGTCGGGGTGGCGCTGTCGCGCGTGCCCGCGCCCAGGGTGTTGATCGTGTACTCGGTCGGGCCGTACAGGTTGTAGCCCTCGGCGCCGCCCGGCTCGCTCAGCCTGTCCCAGACGGCTTCGCTGACCGCCTCGCCGCCCAGCAGCACCAGGCGGGGCGGGTGTCCGTCCCGGTCCAGCAGCCCCTCCTCGAACAGGTGGTGGGCGTACGTGGGGGTCACGTTGATCACGTCGATCCGGTTCGCGCGGCAGTAGGCGGTCAGCGCGGCGGCGTCCCGGCGCAGCTCCTCGTCGCAGATGTGCACCTCGTGGCCCTCGACGAGCCACAGCAGTTCCTCCCACGACATGTCGAAGGAGAACGACACCGTGTGCGCGATGCGCAGCCGTTCCCGCCCTGCGCTTCGCGCGCGGGCGACGGCCGGGTCGAAGATCTCGGCCCGGTGGTTGAGCTGCATGTTGGTCAGGCCCCGGTACGGCGTGACCACGCCCTTGGGCCGTCCGGTGGAGCCGGAGGTGTAGATGATGTACGCCGGATGTTCCAGCCTGCCCGGAACCGTACCGGCGAACGCCCCCAGCTCGGCGTCGCTCAGCGGAGGTGCGGGCGGTGTGGCCGGCGCGCCGTCGAGCACCAGGCAGTCCCCGCCCAGCCGCCGCTGCCGTTCGGCCAGCGGTGTGCCCGCGTCGGCGCACACCAGCAGCACCGGCCGCGCGTCGTCGAGCATCTCGGCGAGCCGGTTCACCGGGTGATCGAGGTCGAGCGGGAGATAGGCGGCGCCCGTACGCAGGACGGCGAACAGCGCGACCACCATCTCGACGCCGCGCGGCAGCCCCAGCGCCACGATCCGGCCCGGTCCCGCGCCCTTGGCCAGCAGCAGCCGGGCGCAGCGGTTGATCCGGCCGTCCAGCTCGGCGTAGGTCAGCGACAGCTCCCCGAACACCAGGGCGATCTCGTCCGGGCAACTCCCGGCCCGTTCGGCGAGCAGGTCGGCGATGGTCGCCTCGCCGATCGGGTGCTCCGTGGCCGCCCACTGCCCGGCCAGTTCGGCCCGCTCCTCGTCGAGCAGCGGGTCCAGCGCGCCCGCCTGGACCGACAGGCCGTCGGCGAGCGCCTCCAGCAGCCGCCTGAAGCGCCGGATCAGCCGCCGCGCGTCCGCCTCCGTCACCGCGTCGGGCCGGTATTCGAGCTTGATCCGCAGGTTGGCGCCGGGGGTCAGCACCCAGGTGCAGGGGTAGTGGGTGGTGTCGACGTACTCCACTCCGATGATGCCCTGCTCGCGTTCCAGGTCGGTGAAGGTGGTGTCGGACAGGAAGTTCTGCAGGACGTACAGGGTGTCGAAGAGCTGCTCCTGACCGGCGGCGCGCTGGATGTCGCCGAGCCCCAGGTATTCGTGCGGCGCCAGCCGGATGCGGTCCTCCTGGGCCCGGCGCGCCAGCTCGATCACCGTCAGGTCGGGCGAGGCCGTCACCCGGGCCGGGACGGTGTTGAGGAACAGGCCGATCACGTTCTCGATCCCGGGCAGTCCCGCTGGCCGTCCCGCGACCGTCGTGCCGAACACGACGTCGGTGCGCCCGGTCTCGTACCCGAGGAGGAGGCCGAGCGCGGCGGTCAGCAGCGAGTTGAGCGTGACCCCGGCGCGCCGGGCCTGCTCCCCCAGCCGGGTCGTCACCTCGGCCGGGAGCGCCGCCAGGACGCGTTCGGACGGGATCGGCTCCCGGCCGGCCGCCTCCGGGACCAGGATGGTCGGCTCGGAGACGTCGGCGAGCGCGGCGGCCCAGGCGGCGGTGGAGGCGTCGCGGTCACGGGCGGCGATCCAGGCGAGGTGGTCGGTGAACGCCGCCTGGGCCGGTGGCAAGGCACCGCGCTCGCCTCGGGACTCGTACAGCGCGAACAGCTCGCGCAGCACCAGCTCGCGCGACCAGCCGTCCCAGAGCAGGAAGTGCGCGGTCAGCAGCAACCGGTCCCGGCCGCCGGGAAGGCGGATGACGGTCAACCGGACCAAGGGCGGCCGGCCGAGATCGAACGGCTCCTCCCGGTCGGACCGCAGCAGCTCCGCAAGGGCGTCCGACCGGTCCGTCCCGGAACCGGTCGATGTGTCCGTCCCGGAACCGGTCGACGTGTCCGTCCCGAAGCCGGTCGACGTGTCCGTCCCGAAGCCGGTCGACGTGTCCGTCCCGGAACCGGCGGACGGCTCGATTCCGGAATCAGTGGACGGATCCGTTCTGGAGCCGGTCGACAGGTCCACCACCGCGACCTCGGCCGGGACGTCGGCGCCGATGTACTGCACGACACCGGGCACGCCGTCGCCGGTGAAACCGGCCCGCAGCGTGGGATGGCGCCGCAGCAGCGCCGCGAACGCCGTGGTCAGGGCCTCGACGTCGAGCCGGTGGTCGAAGTCGAACACGTTCTGCGCGATGTAGGTGCCGGCGCCCTCGGAGTAGGCCGCCTGGTAGTAGACGCCCTCCTGGAGGGGCGACACCGCCCAGATGTCGGCCACCGGAACCGGGCTGCCCGCCACGACGTGGTCGATCTCCGCCCGCGTGAGCGACACGGTCGTCAGGTCGGCCGGGACCAGTTGGGGCGCGACCGATTGGGCCGCCGGTTCGCCGCCTGTCAGGTGCGCCTCGATGGCGGAGGGGGTGCGCAGGCGGAAGACGTCCTGCGTGGTCAGCTCGATCCCGTCCTTGGCGAGCAGGCTGACGACGCGGGTGGCGAGGATGCTGTCTCCCCCGGCG
This sequence comes from Nonomuraea sp. NPDC050680, assembly GCF_040654555.1. NCBI lineage: Bacteria > Bacillati > Actinomycetota > Actinomycetes > Streptosporangiales > Streptosporangiaceae > Nonomuraea > Nonomuraea sp. NPDC050680. The sequence continues at coordinate 1,022,778 of NZ_JBFAIF010000001.1, forward strand.
GCGAAGAAGTCGTCGTGGACACCGATGCCGTCGAGGCCGAGCACCGTACCGAAGTGCCGGCAGACCAGCGCCTCCCTGGCGGTACGCGGCAGTCCGCCTCGGGCGACGGGCTCGGGGTCCGGCAGTGCCCGGCGGTCCCGCTTGCCGTTGGGCAGGGTCGGCAGGCGGTCCAGGACGGTCACGGTCGCGGGGACCAGGTAGGCGGGCAGCTCGGCACGCAGGGTCGCGCGAAGAGCGTTGGGATCGAGCTCCTCACCCGGGGCGGCCACGACGTACGCGTGCAGGGAACGCGTACCGCCCGCACCTGCGCCCGCGCGTCCGTCAGCGCCCGCGCCGGTGCCGTTGCCTTCGCCCGCGCTTTTGCCTGTGGCGCGTACGGCGACCGCGGCGTCGGCCACGCCTGGGCGGCGCATCAGGGCGGCCTCCAGCTCACCCGGTTCCACCCGATACCCGGTGATCTTCACCTGGTCGTCGGCCCGGCCGAGGAACTCCACCCGGCCGTCAGCCGTCCACCGGCCGAGGTCGCCGGTGCGGTAGAGCCGGGCACCGTCGGTGTACGGGTCGGCCACGAAACGGGTGGCCGTCACGCCGCCCTGACCCAGGTACCCGAGAGCGAGCTGAACCCCGCCGAGGTAAATCTCCCCGACCGCACCGGGCGGAACAAGGTCGAGGGCGGCATCCAGCAGGTAGACCCGCGCCCCGGGCACGGGCGCGCCCAGGGTCACCGGCCCCGCCGGTTCGACCTCTCCCTGGAGTACATCACCCGCCACCTCCGAAGACCCGTACGAGTTGACGATCCGGGCACCGGGGGACGCCTGCCGGAGCGCGTTCACGCAGGCCCGATCGAGGGATTCCCCACTGCAGATCCAGCGTCTGAGCGCGCTGAGCCGCACCGGTTCCGTGTCCGCCAGCGCACCGGCCAGGCTGGGCACGGCGAGCAGCTGGGTCGCCCCGGACCGCTCGACGAGCCTGGCCAGCGCGGCGCCGTCGGTGGCCTCGGTGGCGTCGGCGATGACCGTCGTGGCCCCGGCGACCAGGCCGCCGAGCAGCTCCGTGGTGCCGTCGATGAAGCTCAGCGAGCTCTTCGCCACCCGGACGCCGGACCCCCACTCCTGAGCGGCCCAGACCAGCCGGTTGGCGAGCGCCTCCTGCGTCCCGACGACCGCCTTCGGCCGACCCGTGGAGCCGGAGGTGTAAACAACCGAAACGGCATCCCCCGGGCTTGCACCCACGTCGGCGGTGGGGTCCATGTCGGCGATGGGGTCCATGTCGGCGACGGCGTCGGCCGCGGCTCGTACGGTGAGCGTCGGCAGGTCGTGCGGCGGCAGCGACCTGGCGCTCGCCTCGTCGGTGAGTACGCATACCGGATGCGCGTCCCCGAGCATGAACTCGATCCGGGCCGCCGGATAGCCGGGATCGACCGGAAGGTAGGCGGCCCCGGCGCGCATGACGGCAAGAAGAGCCACGGCCATGTCCGCCGAGCGGCTCGTCGCCACCGCGACGACGTCGCCGCGCCGCACCCCCGCCCGGATCAGCGCCCGGCCGACCCTCCGGGCGCGATCGTCGAGCTCGGCGTAGGTGAGCACGCGCTCCCCGCAGACGACGGCCGTACGCTCCGGGTGCCCGGCCACCCGCCGCGCGAACAGCTCCACCACCGTAGTGCCCACCCGAGCCGGGGCACCGGAGCCGACGGCCGTCAGCCGCTCGCGCTCCTCCTCGGTCACCAGCTCCAGCCGCTCGCAGGCCCGCTCGGGGTCGTCGGCGAGGGCGGTCAGCACCATCTCGTACTGGCGGGCCAGCCGGGCAGCGGCGTCCGCCCCGACCACCCGCCGGTCGTGGGTGAGCGTGACGGCGATGCGCGCACCCGGCTTGGCCATCAGGGTCACCGGGTAGTGCGGTGCCTCGACGGTGTGCACCGCCGCGATCTGTATCTCGCCCGCCGGGGTGGGCTCCGCCGGGTAGTTCTCGATGACCACCAGCGTGTCGAACAGCTCCGGCACGCCCAGCCGCCGCTGCAGCCGGGCCAGCGAGACGTGTTCGTGCTCCACCACCTCACGCCGCTCGCGAACGAAGCGCCGTACCACGGTGGCGAGCGAGTCTCCAGGCACCCACCGTAGTCGCGCCGGAACCGTGTTGATCAGTAGCCCGACCATAGAGTCGATGCCCGCGACGTCGGCCGCCCCGCGGCCGGACACGGTCGAGCCGAACGTCACGTCGGACCGACCGGCCAACCGCCCGACGAGGATCCCCCAAGCGGCGGCGATGACGGCACCGACCGTCAACCCGTTCTCCCGCGCCCAGTCACGCACCCGATCGCCGACATCCGCCGGCAACTCCCACCCGACCCGCCCGAACCCCCCGCCAACCTCATCGACGAGCCCGCTCCCTCCGGAAACGCCTAGCGCATCGACGAGCCCGGCGGCTTGAGGGGTGCCCAACACGTCGGCGAGCCTGGTCGGCTCGTGGACGTCAGCCAGGACGTCCGTCCATGCCTCGATCGCCACGTCAGGGTCCCGCACGGCCAGCATCCGCAGGAATTCCCGGTACTGCGTGGGCGCGGGCAGTGCCTCGGACCGCCCCTCGGCCTCGTAGAGCGCCAGCAGGTCGCGCAGGAGCAGCGGCACCGACCAGCCGTCGGCCAGGATGTGGTGCACGGTGTGGATCAGCACATGCCGCCGCTCGCCGAGCCTGAGCAGCGCGTACCTCATGGACGGAGGCCGGCTCAGATCGAACGGCACGGACCGCTCCACCTCAGCGATGGCGGCCACCCGCGCGGCGACATCCTCGGCACCAACGCCGGCGAAGTCATCCGTCCCTAAGGCTGCCACGTCGGTGCCGGTGAGATCCTCCACCCGCCACGGCACCCGCGGACGGCCCGCGATCACGGACACGACCCGCCCATCGCCGACGGTACGGAAGGCCGCGCCCAGGTTGGGATACCGGTCGATCAGCCGGTCCGCCGCCAGCCGCAACCGGTCGCCGTCGAGCGTGCCGGCCAGTTCGATGGTCTGCTGGACGACGTACGGGTCGGCGTCGCGGGAGAAGGTGGCGTGGAAGTAGAGGCCGAGCTGCAGCGGCGACAGGGGAAGCACTTCCCGCAGTTGCGGTGCCGCGGCCTCGATGGCAGCCACGTCGCCGGGCTCCAGGGCGAGGAGGGGGAAGTCCGAGGGGGTGTGCCCGGCGACCCTCTCGCTCGTGGCGATGCCGGTGAGCACCTCGCTCCACAGGTCGGCCAGCGCCCGCACCCGGCCGGCGTCGAGCACACCGCCGGGCCAGCTGAACCGCGTCTCCAGCACCGGCCCGCCGGCCGTGTCCACGGCGACCGAGTTGATCTCCAGCACGCGCGGCAGCGGCATCCGCGGGTCGCGCCGCTCGACCACGATCTCGCTGTCGCCGACGGCCGCCCACGCCTCGGTGGACCCGGCCGCGAACCGCCCGAGGTAGTGGAACAGCACCTGCGGCGCCACAGCCAGGTCAGGACGGGGCTCGTCACCGAGATAACGCAGAGCGCCGTAACTCAGCCCGCGCCGAGGGACCGCGCGAAGCTGCTCCTTGACCGCCTTCACCGCATCGCCGTACGCGGCGTCGGCCGGGCCCGGATCGAGTACGGCCGGGAAGAGCGTGGTGAACCAGCCGAAGGTACGGGACAGATCGACCTCCCCCACGGCGTCCTCCTCACGCCCGTGCCCCTCCAGCTCCAGCAGCACCTCGGATCCGGCGTCCTGGCGGTGCCCGGCCCGCCACCGGCCCAGGGCGATCGCCGCCGCCGCGACCAGCACGTCGTGCACGCCACCGTGAACGGCCGCGGGCACCGCGCCGAGCAGACGGGCGGCCACGGCTGAGGGGGTCGCGACGGTCAGCGACTCCTCGGCGGCCACCACGTCACGACGCGGGTCCAGGGCCCGCTCCCCCAGCATCGGGTCAGGCGTGGCCGCGGCCCGCAGCCAGTACGGCTCGTCGCCGGCGAACGCGCCCGCGCGGGTGCGTTCGCGCAACAGGGTCGCCCACTGCCTGAATGAGGTGGGTACGCCGGGCAGCGACACCGCCTGCCCGTCGCGTACCGCCGCCCAGGCGTGGCCGAGGTCCTCCAGAAGCACGCGGAGCGACACCCCGTCCACGATCACGTGATGGATCACCACCACGAGCCGGCCCTGCGCGTGCGGCCCGGCATCCAGCCACACCAGATCGACCATCCGGCCGCCGACCGGATCCAGCCGCCGCGCCGCCGCCGTGATCTCACGGTCCACCACGAGGTCGAGTCGCCGCGCCGCCGGTGTGACCTCCGGGACAGCCGCGTTGCTGTCGGTCAGGTCCACGCGGGTGATCAGTTGTGCCGCCCGGGGTGAGCCCGCCGGCTGGACCGACAGAGTCCAGGGGGAGGCGCCGTCGGTCCGGGCCCGCAGCAGGTCGTGGGTGGCGAGTACGGCGTCGACGACGCGTTCGAGCTGTTCGGCCGTCATGCCGGCGGGTGTGCGGACCGTCATCGACTGGATGAACCCGTCCATCGATGGGCCGGCGGCCTGGAGCCACTCAGTGATCGGAGTCGCGGGCACCTCCCCGACGGCGCCGGTGGCGGGCCCCGTGGTCGGGGCCACCTCGGTCACCGTGACCGCCAGCGCGGCGGGGGTGGGATGGGCGAACAGGTCGCGCGCCCGCACCACGAGTCCCGCCCGCCGCGCCTGCCGGACCACGCCGATCGCGACGATGCTGTCACCGCCCAGCGCGAAGAAGTCCTCCTCGGCCCCCACCTCCTCCAGGCCGAGGACCCGCGCGAAGATCTCGCGGAGAGCACGTTCCCGCGCGCCCCGCGACTCGCCCACGCTGCGGCCATGCCCGTGCGACTCCGACTGGGCACGGCGACCCGCCTCCGGCTCCGGCAGAGCTCGGCGGTCCACCTTGCCGTTGGCGGTGAGCGGGAAGTGGTCCAGGACGACGAAGGCGCTCGGCACCATGTACTCGGGCAGCCGGTCGGCGCACCAGCTCCGTAGTTTCGCCGCCGGAAGGTCGTCGTGGGAGGTCACGTACCCGATGAGGTGCCGTACGCCCGCCGCGTTCGTGCCCACCGTGACGGTGGCCTGCCGGACCCCCGGGTATGTGGCGAGCACGGCCTCCACCTCCTCAGGCTCCAGCCGCATGCCGCGGATCTTCACCTGGTTGTCCGCCCGCCCCACGAACTCCAGCGAGCCGTCGGCGTTCCAGCGCGCCAGGTCGCCGGTGCGGTACATCCGGGATCCGCCGTCGCCGAACGGGTTGGCCACGAACCGGGAGCCGGTCAGCGCGGGGGCGTTGATGTATCCGCGCCCGAGCAGGAACCCCGCCGCGTACAACTCGCCGACCGCACCCACGGCCAGCGGCTCCAGCCGGTCGTCTAGGACGTAGAGCTGCGTGTGCGGGTTGGGGCGGCCGATCGAGGTCGCGATGCGCTCGGCGGTGTCCCGGTAGATGACGTGCGAGACGCCGATGGTCGCCTCGGCCGGACCGTAGCCGTGGTAGAGGGTGGTGGACAGCCGGCTCCGGAACCGGTCGAACAACTCCGGGGTGAGCACCTCGCCGCCGCACCAGACGTGCTTGAGGCCGGACAGCAGCGAGGTCCCGTCCGCCATCTCCAGCAGGGTGTCGAGCATCGACGACACCAGATAGACGAACGTCACCCGCTCCCTGGCGATCAGATCCAGCAGGTACTGGGGATCGCGCTCGCCACCGGACTCGGCGACGACCACGTGACCACCGGAGACGAGCGGCAGCAGGATCTCGTTGACCGAGATGTCGAACGACAGCGGCGCCTTGAACAGCGACGCGTCCCCCGGCCCGAACCCGAGGATCTCCTCGACCTGCCACAGCAGCCGGGTGCTGATCGCCTCGTGCCGGATCATCGCCCCCTTGGGCGTGCCGGTGGAGCCTGAGGTGAACATCACGTACGCGAGCCGTCCCCCGCTGATGGGCGGCAGCGGCGGCGGCTCGACGGGTTCGCGGCCGTAGCGCCAGGTGCCGAGGTCCACCTCTATGACGGAGTCACCGGTCTCCGTGCCGGGGGCGGCGATGACCAGGCCCGCCCCGGCCTCGGCGCGTACCTTGGCCCGGCGTTCCGCGGGCCAGGACGGCTCGACCGGTACGAAGGCGCCGCCCGCGACCATGACCGCCAGGACGGCGACGACCAGCTCCGCGGAGCGGGGCGTGGACACCGCGACGACGTCCTCCGCCTCCAGGCCGCGACCGCGCAGGTGGTGCGCGAGCTGGAATACATGGATGCCCAGCTCGGCGTACGTCAGGCGGGCGCCGGGCGCGACCACCGCGAGGGCGTGGGGGGTGCGGTGTACCTGTGCGGTGAACAGGTCGGCGACCGTGGTGATCGTCTCTGGAGTGGTCGCGTTGTTCCACCTGCGCAGTGCCTCAAGTCGCTCGCCTATGCCGTCCGGACGCCCTGGGTTCACGGTATTCGCCACGCAACTTAGGTTAGCCTAGCCTTACTTGATGAGGAAGTGGGTGTGCGCGTCTCCCAGGCCCGCCATAGTTCGGCGTACCGGCCGCCGGCGGCGACCAGTTCGTGGTGCGGCCCCTCCTCGACGACCTTGCCGTGTTCGAGGACGACCACCCGGTCGGCCGACGCCGCCTGGGTGAGACGGTGGGCGACGATCAGGGTGGTACGTCCCCGGGTCGCCGCGGCGGCGGACGCCTCGATGTCGCGGGCGCCCAGGCTGCCCGCCTCCGCCGTGGCCTCGTCCAGGACGGCGATCGCGGGGTCGGCGAGTACCAGCCGCGCGAGGGCGAGTTGCTGGGCCTGGGCCGCGGTCAGCTCGTGTCCGCCTTCACCGACCACCGTGTCCAAGCCGTCGGGAAGGCTCCGCGCCCAGTCCAGCGCGCCGACGGTGTCCAGTGCCGCGGCGGCCTCGTCCGGCGAGGCCCCCGGCCGGGCCAGGCGCAGGTCCTCGATCAGCGGCCCGGCGAAGACGTGGGTCTCCTGGGTGACGATCGCCACCCGCTCACGTAGGTCCGCCGGAGCCAGCTCCGCCAGTGCCACGCCGCCGACCCGCGCCTCGCCGTGCCCGGCCCGCAGGATCCCGGCCGCGATCGCCGCGAGGGTGGACTTGCCCGCCCCCGTCGAACCCACCAGCGCCACCCGCGCACCCGCCGCGACCCGCACGCTCACGCCGTGGAGCACATCGACCTGGCCGTCGTAGCTGAATCGCACGCCGGAAAGCTCAAGCGAACCGTCCGCGGGCACGCTTGCCCCGCCGGACGCTTCTGGCAGGCCGTCCGCTGGTACGCGCGGCGCCCGGTCCGGACCATGGCCGGTGACCGGTTGGTTCAGACCGTGGCCGGTGACCGGTTGGTTCAGACCGTGGCCGGTGGCTGGTCGTGGCGGGCCATCGCCGGCGACCGGTCGGGGCGCCGGAGGGAGTTCCACCACCCCGACGAGCCGGGCCAGGCTCGCGCCCGCCGCCTGTACCTCGTCGAAGGTGAACAGCAGCATCGCGATCGGGTTGAACAGCCGATGGAAGAGGACCGCCGCGGCGGCACTCTCGCCGACCGTCACCGAACCCCCGCGCACCAGCAGGAACCCCGCCACCAGAATCGCGGCCAGCCCGAAGAACTCCGCCCGGTTGACCCGGCCGACGAAGCGCGTGAACAGCGTGAAGACCGAGACCGAGAGGTCGCGGGCCCGCCCGGAGGCGATCCCGATGTCGTGCAGCCGCGCCTGCTCCAGACGGTAGGCGTGCACCGTGCGTACACCCTGCATGTTCTCGACCAGGAGCTGCGAGGAGTCCGCCACCGCCTGCCGCTCCCTGGCGTACTGGGGCGCCGCGCGCGGCAGGTACCACCGCAGCGCCACCGCGTACAACGGCACCGCGACCGCGCCGGCCAGCCCGAGCCGCCAGTCGATCCCGGCCATCGCGGCGACGCTCAGGACGCCCAGCAGGAACGCCGAGATCATCGTGGGGATCACGTCGGAGGCCGCCTTGCCGATCGCGGCCGCGTCGCTGCCCACCCGCGAGAGCAGGTCGCCCTTCCCGGTCCGTTCGAGCGTCGTGGCCGGCAGGGTCAGCGCCCTGGCCACGGTCGCCTCCCGCAGCACCGCGAGGATCTGCCCGCACAACCGGCCGATCAGGTACGTCGCCAGGCCGGTGGCCAGCCCGCCGACCACGGCCGCGACGGTGATGACGATCGTGATGGGCACGATCGCGGAGCCGGGGGCGTGCTCCCGCACCCGGTCCACGAGAGCGCCCAGCGCGTACGCCGGCACCACGGAGGCGACCGCCCCCAGCAGACCCACCAGCAGCGCGAAGGTGAGGTTCGGCCACCGGGCGCGCAGTTGGCGCAACAGCCACAACCATGTGAGGCGCGCTCCGGCGACCGGGAGCAGCTCACGATGGAGCCCGGCGGCCGTCCCGACGCCGCCTGATCCGGTCATGTCAGCACTGCCCCCGTCTGGTCCGGTCATGTCAGCACTGGCCCCGTCCGGTCCAGTCATTTCAGTACCGGCCCGGTCTGCTCCGGTCATCTCAGTACCGCCCGGTTGTAGTCACTGTCAGTGGCGGCAAGCTCGGTGTGGCTCCCTTGGGCGACCACCCGGCCGCCGTCGATGACGACGACCCGGTCCGTCGCGGCCAGCATCGCGGGGCTGCTCGTGACCACGACGGTGGTGAACGGCCCCGCCGCACCGCCCGGGTGCCACGGAGGCTGTACGCCCTGGCCGGGGGCTTGCGCGTGCCGCAGCGCCCGTACGCCCTGGGCGATCGCGTGTTCGGTGACGGCGTCCACGGCCGTCGTCGGGTCGTGCAGCACGAGGATCGGCGGCCGGGCCAGCAGCGCCCGGGCGAGCGCGACCCGCTGCCGCTGCCCGCCCGACAGGCTGGCCCCCCGCTCGGTGACCAGGTGCTCCAGACCGTCGGGATGGGCGGAGAGCACCTGATCGGCGGCCGAGGCGGCCAAGACCTCAGCCAGCACCTCACCCGGCACTTCGGCCGGCACTTCGGCCGGCGCTTCGGCCGACACCTCACCCGGCACTTCGGCCGACAGAGCCTGATCCGCCGGGACCACCCGGCCCGCCGCCGGTGCGCCGACGGTGAGGTTGTCCCGGATCGTGCCCGTGAACAGGTCCGTCTGATGGGGTTCCACCAGCATCGTCCGGCGGGCGTGCGCCAGCCGTATCCGAGCCAGCTCCCGACCGCCGAGCAGGACCCGGCCGTCGTACTCCGCCGGCGCCACCCGCCCCGAGAGGACCCTGACCAGCGCCTCTCCGTCGGCGGAGCGGTGTGCCGCGACGCCCACGAACTCGCCGGGACGCACATAGAGGTCCACCCCGTCGAGGGTGCCGTATCTGAGGGCGCACACCTCCAGACCGGGCGCCCCGCCGCCGGACGCCCCATCGGAAAGCGCCCCGTTACCGAGCGCCCCGTTACCGAGCGCCCCGTCGACGGACGCTCCATCGGCGAGCGCCCCGTTGTCGAGCGGCTCGGTGCCGTCGGGCACCAGCGGGTCCGCGTTCAGGATGACGGCCACACGCTCGGCCGACGCCCGCGCCTCCGCCACCCAGCTCGGGACGATGGCGAGCAGCCCGATCGGCTCCATCAGGAACTGGGCGAGCCCGATCACCGTGATCAGCTCTCCGGCGCTGATCCGCCCGGTCAGCGCGAACCACCCGGCCAGGATCGCGATGCCGCAGGCCAGCAGCGCGCCGCAGGTCGTCGAGGCGGCCACGTACACGCCCTGGGTGCGGGCCGCCCGGACGACGGCTCGCAAGGACCGTCCGCTGACCTCCCGGTAGCGTTGGGCGGCCGCCTCCTCGGCGCCCAGGCCGCGCAGTGGGCGCAGCCCGCTGACCAGGTCGGTCGCCAGCGAGGTGGCCTCCGCCGCGCGTTCCTGCTGTTCGGTCACCCGCTTGGTGATCAGCGGCGTGCCCGCCTGCAACGCGAGGAGCACCACGGGCGTCCCGACGAGCACGGCCAGCCCGAGCCGGACGTCGATCACGAGCAGCGCGACCGCGCTCACCACGGTCGCCGTCACCGCGCCGGCGACGCGCGGCACGTAGTCCAGCAGGTACGAGGTGTTGTCGGTGTCGGTGGTCGAGATGGTGAGCAGGTCACCGGCGCGCCGGTTAGTACGGATGCCGCGCGGATGCATGATCTTCTCCGCCACCTCGACCCGGAGAGTGTGAGCCTCCAGCGCGATGGCGAGCATGAGCTGCCGGGCGCCGAACCGGTACACCGTCGTCAGCACGACGAACAGCACCGCCAGGACCGCCACCCAGAGCACGAGGGCGCCACCGTCGCCGGGGCCGATGGCCCGGTCGACGATGACACCGATGAGAATCGGCACGAGCGACTCGCACACCTGGTGGAGGCTGATGAGGCCGGTTCCCAGGCCCAGCCGCCGCCGGTTGCGGGTCACCGTACGCAGGAGAACGCGCCGCCCCGTCCGGGGCCGCGCCGTGGCTGACGTGTTCAGCTGTCGTTCACCTGGGCCGACGCGCGGGCCATGCTCTCACGCAGACTCTTGGGACGCAGGTCCGTCCAGTTCGCGTCGACGTAGTCGAGGCACTCCTGCCGCTTGCTCTGGCCGCCGTCGCCGAAGACGATCCGCCAGCCGCCGGGCACCTCCTTGAAGGTCGGCCACAGGGAGTGCTGTTCCTCGTCGTTCACCAGGACGTAGAAGGTGCCGTTCTCGTCGTCGAAGGGATTGTCGGACACTGTGCCTCCTCGGCATCGGGGGTGGGTGGGGATGACCAGGGGTGTGCGCGCCTCCGGGTCGCCCCGCGCCACGACGGCGATGACCCTCCTCATCGGCCGCGCGCGTGCCTGGCCAGCAGCCAGGCGAAATAGAGGCCGCCCAGCGACACCGTGACGATGCCGACCGGGAGCTGGGTGGGGGCGAAGGCCCGCTGGGCGAGCCAGTCACTCGTGGCCAGCAGCAGCGCGCCTGTCACCGCGGACGGCGCCAGCGCGATGCCGGCCGTCCGCGTCAGCAGGCGGGCCAGCTGCGGGACGGCGAGCGCGACGAACGAGATCGGCCCGGCGGCGGCCGTCGCCACCGCCGTCAGCGCGACCCCGAGGACGAGGTACGCCAGGCGCGACCGTTCCGTCCCTACGCCGAGCGCCGCGGCGGCGTCGTCCCCCATGGTCAGCAGGGACAGGCGCGGCCCGAGTGCCACCAGGAGCGCGGTCGGCAGCGCGACCGAGACGGCCACGGGCAGGACCTGGTCCCAGGTCAGGGTGTTCAGGCTGCCCTGTCCCCAGATCGCGGCGGCGACGGCGGTCTGCAGGTTCACCTTGATGACGAACCACTGGTTGGCCGCGCCGAGGATCGCGCTGACCGCGATCCCCACGATGATCAGCCGGAACCCCTGGACGCCCATCCGGTAGGCCAGAAGGTAGACCACGGCGGCGGCGAGCAGGCCGCCCGCGAGCGCGCCCGCAGCCGTCTGGTAGTAGTCGCGGCCGACGAACATCATCGTGACCAGTACGCCGGTGTAGGCGCCGGTGTTGAAGCCGATCACGTCGGGGCTGCCCAGGGGATTGCGCGTCAACGACTGGAACACCGCACCGCTCAGCCCCAGGGCCATCCCGATGAGCAGGGACAGCAGCACCCGTGGCAGCCGCCACTCCACGATCACCAGCCGGGCGGGCCCCGGCTCGCCGCCCAGCAGGACGCGGACCACCTCCCCCACGGGCACCTCGAACTCACCGGTGCCTAGAGCCAGCACGCCCACCGCGAGGGCCGCCAGACCCAGCACGCCGCAGACGACCGCCGTCCGCACGCCGAACCGCAGCGACACCGACGCCCCACGCACGACCACGACCCGCCGGCCGAAGTCCAGGCCGGAACCCGCCGCACTGGATCCCGCCGCACCAGATCCCACCGGGCCCGATTCCATGGGGCCGGACCCCGCTGGGCCGGTCACTGGCCGCTCACCGTTCTGCGGCGGATCAGCCAGATCAGCACCGGTGCGCCCACGAACGCGGTCACGATCCCCACCTGCAGCTCCGCCGGTCGGATGACCACCCGGCCGACGACGTCGGCGGCGAGCATGAGAACCGGTGCGCACACCATCGTGTAGGCGAAGATCCAGCGCTGGTCCGGCCCGACCATCCAGCGGACGGCGTGCGGCACCATCAGGCCCACGAACCCGATCGGGCCCACGGCCGCGGTGGCCGCGCCGGCCAGCAGGGTCACCGCGACCATGGACAGAGCCCGCGCCCGCGCGATGTTCGTGCCCAGTGACCGGGCGAGGTCGTCCCCGAGCGCGATGGCGTTGAGCGAATGCGCGACGGCCAGTGCCAGGACCAGCCCCACCACGACGAACGGCGCGACCGCGCCCGCGATCGACAGTGGTCTGCCCGCCAGCGTGCCGACGTCCCAGAACCGCAGATAGTCGAACGCCCGCGGCTTCAGCAGCCGGATTCCGGCCGAGACGCCCTCCATCACCGCGCCGATCGCCACACCGGCCAGCGTCAGCTGGATCGGCGTCGCGCCCCTGCTCCCCGCCGAGCCCAGCGCGTACACCAGGATCATCGCGACGGCGCTGCCGAGGAAGGCGAACCACACGTACGACCAGATCCCGGTGAGCCCCAGCACCCCGATCGCGAAGACCACGAACAGGCCCGCGCCCGCGTTGACGCCGAGGATCTGGGTGTCGGCCAGCGGGTTGCGAGTCACGGCCTGGAGGAGCGCGCCCGCGATGCCCAGCGCCGCGCCGACGATCAGGCCCAGCGCTGTCCGGGGGACGCGCAGCTCGCGTACGAGCACTTGGTCGTCGGTGTTGGTGAAGTGGGCGAAGGCGTTCCAGACCGTGTTCGGGGCGATGTTCTTGGTGCCGATGACGATGCTCAGGACGCAGGCGACGGCCAGCAGCACCAGGCACACCGCCAGCCACGCGCTGCGGCCCGCGTTCGTCGCGGCCACGCCACCGGCCGGCTGCCGCTCCGTCGGCTCTGTCTGCTCCGGCTGCTCCGTCTGCTCCGTCTGCTTCGTCTGCTTCGTCTGCTCCGTCTGCTTCGGCTGCGGGCGCAGGGAGACCACTAGCTCGTGGCTCGCGCGCGGTTGGCGAGCAGCGAGTCGCGGATCTCGCCGGCGCGGACGGCCGTGGTGGACAGCAGCGTGGAGGTGATGCCGTGCGTGTGCTCGCTGGCCCCCTGTACGTAGATGCCGGCTGACACGTGCCAGGGCACCTCGACGCGGTAGTCGCGGCCGATCCGGACCTCGTCCTCCTCGTCGCGCAGGCAGAGCTTGGCCGTCTCGCCGAGCACGGCGCCGAGGTCCTGGGGGCGGTAGCCGGTGGCGTGCACGAGGATGTCCGTGGCCAGCACCTCCCGCTCGCCGGTGGGCAGGAACTCCACCGTGACGTCCAGGCGGTCGCCGTTGACGCTGACGTCCCTGATGCGGGAGACCTTGAGGATGCGCAGGCGTTCGTTGCCCTGGACCTTCTCGCGGTACATGGTCGCGTACAGGGACTCGATGAGGTCCATGTCGACCACCGAGTAGTTGGTGCCCCGGTGATAGTCGTGGAGCGCCTGCTTGACCGAGCGCGGAGCCTGGAAGAAGGTGTCGACGGCTTCGGGGTCGAAGATCCGGTTGGCGAAGGGGCTGTCGTCGGCCGGGGTGTAGCCGTACTTCGCGAACACCGCGCACACCTCGGCGCCGGTGAAGGTCCGGTGGAGATAGTCGGCCGTCTCCGCCGCGCTCTGCCCGGCCCCGAGCACCAGGATCCGGCGTACCGCAACGCCGGCCTCGGTGAGGGCGGCCACGCGCGGGATCAGCTCGCTGTTGTGCCACACCCGGTCGGACAGGGCGGCGTCCGGCGGCAGGTGCGGTTCCAGGCCGGTGGCGACGCAGATGTTGCGCGCACGGCGGACGATGACGCGCTCCGGGTTGCCGGGGTCGCGGCTGGTCACGTCGAACAGGGGGACCGCGCCGTCCTCCGTGACGACCGGCACGATGGACAGGACCTCGGCGGAGTACTCGACCATCGCCCGCATCCGGGTCGCGGCCCACTCGAAGTAGCCGTGGAAGTCGATCCGTAACGGGAAGAGCGTCTTGTGGTTGAGGAAGTCCACCAGCCGGCCGCGCTCCTTCAGGTAGCACAGGAAGCTGAAGTCGCTCGCCGGGTCCCGCATGGTGACCAGGTCCTTCAGGAACGACACCTGCATGGTGGCGTCGTCGAGCAGCATGCCCCGATGCCAGCCGAAGGCGGCCTGCTTCTCCAGGAACCCGGCGCGCAGCCGGTCCGCTTCCGGAACCCGCGCGTTGTGCTCGTCGACGGCTATGGCCAGCGCCAGGTTGGACGGCCCGAATCCGACTCCCAGGATGTCGTAGATCGTGTCCGGACCACTCGGCAGGGTCTCCACCGCGGCATCGCCTCCCTTATCGGGGCAATAGTAGATAAGGTAAGGCTAACCTTTCAAGAAACATGACAGAGAGGATCGATCATGCGAGTGGTCATGTTCGGGTACCAGACATGGGGCCATCGGACATTACGCGCCCTGCTCGACTCCGGCCACGACGTGGTCCTCGCCGTCACCCACCCCAAGAGCGAGCACGCCTACGAGAAGATCTGGGACGACTCGGTCGCGGAGCTCGCGGAGCAGCACGACGTGCCGGTGCTGCTGCGCAACCGGCCCGACGACGCCGGCCTCCTCCGGACGCTCCGGGACGCCGCGCCGGACATCATCGTCGCCAACAACTGGCGGACCTGGCTGCCGCCGGAGATCTTCGACCTGCCGCCGCACGGCACGCTCAACATCCATGATTCGCTGCTTCCGGCGTACGCGGGCTTCTCGCCGCTGATCTGGGCCCTGATCAACGGCGAGCGGGAGGTCGGCGTCACCGCGCACCGCATGAACGCCGAGCTGGACGCGGGCGACATCCTGCTGCAACGGGCCGTGCCCGTGAAGGACGGCGACACCACGACCGACCTCTTCCACCGGACGGTGGACCTGATCGAGCCCCTCGTTCGGGAGTCGCTGGAGCTGATCGCCTCCGGCCGGGCGCACTGGGTCGCCCAGGACCGTACCCAGGCCAGCTTCTTCCACAAGCGGTCGGTCGAGGACGGCCGGATCGACTGGTCCTGGCCGGCGGAGGACCTGGAGCGGCTGGTCCGGGCCCAGTCCGACCCCTACCCGAACGCCTTCAGCCACCATCGCGGAGAGCGGATCCAGATCGTCTCGGCCGCGGTGTCGCAGGCCCGCTACGGAGGCACCCCCGGACGGATCTTCATCCGGGAGGGGGACGGGGTGGTCATCGTCGCCGGCGCGGACGCGCGCACGGGGCAGCGGCGCGGGCTGGTGGTCAAACGGCTGCGGACCCCGGACGGCGTCGAGCACGCGGCCACCGACTACTTCCGCACCATGGGCGGCTACCTCGGATAACACCACGAGTGACACAACAGGCGCGGCTTCCTCGGATAACGCCATGTGTGACGCGACAGGCGCCGATACCTCGGATAACGCCACGACATGCCTGAGTGGGTGAATGTCCGGTTTTCGCGGGCCCCGCTCCTAGAATGGGGTGATCATCTGCCTGGCGGTCGCCAGGTTCTTCCCGGCTGATGGTGTCCGGATCGCAGCACACCCAGTTGGAGGAACCGTATGCCTACCGTCATGCGCGGGGGTGTCCACCGCGCCCTCACCGTGGTCGCGGCACTCACCCTCGCCCCCGTCGCCGCCCACGCCGATGCCGCCCCCGGCCCCGGCGAGGGGAGGCTGATCGGCTCCGGGGCCCTCGCGACGGTCAAGGAGCACCTGCGGGCGTTGCAGGCCGTCGCCAACATCCACCACGGCACCCGCGCGGCGGGCACCCTCGGCCACGAGGCGTCGCGCGACTACGTGGCCGCCAAGCTCAGGGCCGCCGGTTACCAGGTGACCATTCAGCCGTTCGAGTTCCCCTTCTACCAGGAGAGATCCACCGCGCTGATGGAGCGGGTCACCCCGGCGCACAAGGTCTACGCCCCGACCCCGCCAGACGGCTCCAGCCTCGGCGAGTTCGCCACGATGAGCTACTCCGGGCGCGGCGACGTCGTCGCGGCCCTGCAGAACGTCGACGTGATGCTGCCACCTGGCCCGACGCCGAACACCTCCACCTCCGGCTGCGAAGCCGCCGACTTCGCCGGCTTCAAGCCGGGCAACATCGCGCTGTTGCAGCGCGGCACCTGCACCTTCCTCGTCAAGGCGCGCAACGCTCAGGCGGCGGGCGCCGTGGCCGCGATCATCTTCAACGAGGGCCAGCCGGACCGTACCGCGACTCCGCAGGGCAACCTCGGCGAACCGGTCTCCATCCCGGTCGTCGGCGCCTCCTTCGCGGTCGGCCAGGAACTCGCCGCGGGGGCGACGGTCCACCTCAGGACCGACACGATCAGCGAGGTACGCACCACCTCCAACGTGATCGCCGATTCCCCGTGGGGCAACCCGAACAAGGTGGTCATGTCCGGCGCGCATCTGGACTCCGTCCTGGCCGGGCCGGGCATCAACGACAACGGCTCGGGCAGCGCCGCGCTCCTGGCGGTCGCCGAGGCGCTCGGCAAGATCCCCACCAGGAACAAGCTCCGCTTCGCCTGGTGGAGCGCGGAGGAGCTGGGCCTGCTCGGCTCGACGTACTACGTGGACCACCTGACCCCCGCCCGGCGGAGCAAGATCAAGCTCTACCTCAACTACGACATGGTCGCCTCGCCGAACTACGCGCTCAAGATCTACGACGGTGACGACTCCGACGCCACTGGCGCGCCGGCCGGCCCGCCCGGCTCGGCCGAGATCGAGAAGCTGTTCGAGCACTACTACGACCTGCTGGGCCAGGGTCACAACGGCACCGACTTCGACGGCCGCTCCGACTACGGCCCGTTCATCGCGGCCGGCATCGCCTCGGGCGGCCTGTTCACCGGGGCCGAGGACATCAAGACGGCCGAGGAGGCGGCCCTGTTCGGTGGTACGGCCGGCCAGCCGTACGACGCGTGCTACCACAAGGCCTGCGACACCGCGATGAACATCAACGACCGGGCTCTCGCGTTGAACACCGGCGCCATCGCCGCCGCCGCCCTGGTCTACGCCTTCAAGCCCACCCTGCCCGGCCCGACCGCCGCGACGGAGACCGCGGCGATCACCGCGATCGCCGACCCCGGCGCCGAGCTTCGCGGAAGAATAAAGCGATAAATCCGCTCCTGCGGCCGTCATCCGGATCGAACCACCACAGGTACGCGGACGTACCCGTCCATAGGGGGACGCTTGCCCAAGAGAGGGACGCCCCCTGACGAAGGAGGACGCTGGTGCTGTCATCCGGGCGTCGGGCGCTGTTATACGCCGGTGTCGCCGTCGCGGTCGGCGTCCTGGCGCTGGTAGGCGCGTTATGGATCGGCGGTGGCGGACCGCCGCCGCCGATCAAGGGCCTGCCGACACCCGATCCGCTGACCGTCTGGGGAGTGCCGCTGGCGCGGCTGGCGCTGGATCTGTGCTCCGTCGCCACGGTGGGGACGCTGATCGCCGGGGTGATCCTGGCCCCGCGCGACGCGCCGGAGGCGAGCGCCTGCGTACGCGCCGCGGGCGGCTGGGCACTGGGGTGGGCGGTCTGCGCGCTGCTGACCTACCTGCTGACGCTCGCGAACATCCTCAGCCTCCCGGCGAGCGAGGTGTTCGCCGACTTCACCCTGCTGAACTTCGGCACCGCCCTCCCCCAGACGCAGGCCATGCTCGTGGTGACGTGCACGGCCACGGTCGTGGTGCTCGGCTCCTCGCGGGTACGGGACGGGCGGCGGCCCCGGTGGGCGGCGGCCCTGCTCGTGGCCGCCGCGTTCGGCCTGCTGCCGCCCGCCTACGTCGGTCACGCCGCCTCGGCCGGAGATCACGACGTCGCGGTCTCCGCGCTGATGACGCACCTGCTCGCGGCGGCCGTGTGGGTCGGCGGCCTGGCGGCAGTGCTGATCCACTTCCGCCGCTCGGACCGGCTCGCCGGCGTCGTCGCCAGATTCAGCACGCTGGCCCTGTGCTGCTTCGTCGCGGTGACCGTGTCCGGTGTGGCCGGCGCCTGGGTCCGGCTGGACTCGGTGCCGCAGTTGTGGACGACGAGGTACGGCACGCTCGTCCTGGCCAAGGTGACGGCGCTGGTGGCCTTGGGCGTCATCGGGTGGATCCACCGCCGCCGGACCATCGCCGGGATCGCCGAACGCCCCACGCGAGGCACCTTCATCCGGCTGGCCACCGGCGAGATCGTGGTGATGGCGGCGGCCATGGGCCTGGCCGTCGGCCTGTCGCGCTCCGCGCCGCCGACCACCGGCAGCCACGACGACCTGCTGGGCTACGACCTGGCGCCCTATTCGATCGGCCACCTGATCACCGAGGTCCGGCCGAACCCGCTGGTCCTGCTCGCCCTGGCGCTGCCGGTCATCGGCTATCTGTCCGGGCTGCGCAGGCTCGCCCGCGCGGGCGTGCCGTGGCCGGTGAGCCGGACGATCGCCTGGTTCGCCGGGGTGGCGGTGCTGGCGATGGTGCTCGCCGGCGGCGTGAGCGCCTACGCGCGGGCGATGCCGTCGGCGCACGCGCTGCAGTACACGGTGCTCAACGTCGTCGGCCCGCTGCTGCTGGCCTTCGGGGCGCCGCTGACGCTGACCGCGCGGGCCATCACACCCGGCTCACAGTACGGCGACGTCGCCTCCGCCATCCTGAACAGCCCCCTGGCCAGGCGGCTCACTCATCCGCCGAACCTCCTGGCCGTCTACGTCCTGCCGGTCGTCGCCCTCTACTGCACCGGATGGCTGGCCTCGTCGGTCACCAACCAGGCGGTTCACCTGCTCACCCAGGGCCTGTTCTTCGGCTCGGGGCTGCTGTGCTGCTGGGTGCTGGCCGGGGTCGATCCGCTGCCCCGGCCGATCGCGCGGCGCGAGCGCACGTGGATGCTCGCGGCTGTCGTCGCGACGCAGGTGGCGGTCGGACTGCTCCTTCTGTACGGGCCAGTGCTGGCCCAGGACTGGTTCGCGCAGGTGACCCCGCGCGGCGCGCCGGGCGTGGCGGCCGGGCAATGGCTGGCCGGCCTGATCTACCTGGCTCTGCCCGTGGCCGCCCTCGCCCTCCTGGCCGTACGGCTGACCCGGTCGCGGAAGGCGGCGAGGACAGGCTCAATCCCACGGTTGCCGATACGACGGCTGGTAAGCGTGCAACCGCAGCCGCAGGGTCAGCGTGACGGTGGTGCCGGCCGGTAGCTCCACCGTGAGGTGCGGGCCGCCGACCGTGAGCTCGGTGGCCGACGGCACCGGCTGGTGGTGGATGTACTCGGTGTCGCGGCCGGTCCAGCCGGGCTCGGCCCCGGTCGCGACGGCGGTGGCGATCTCGTGCTCGCCGAACGCCCCCGCCTGGACGATGAGCACCCGGTCGTCGGTGGCCGAGAGATTGACCAGCGTGACCACGGTGGCCTCCGGCTCGATCGCGCTGACCAGCGCGGCGACCTGCTCCGGCACACCGGGGCGGCGGCGTTCGGCGTCGAAGTAGCGGACCCTGGCCTGCTGCAGACCGCCGTTGTAGATGACCTGCGGGCCGCCCCACATCGTCTGGGCCAGCGCCTCAGTCACCACCGGGTTGACGTTCTGCCACAGGTGGATCGCCTCCTCCGGCAGGTCCCGGTCGGCGTTGGCGAGCAGCAGGGCGACGCGGCGCCGGGCCTGGGCGTGCGCGGCGGCGAGGATTCGCTGGGGGTAGTCCGGATTGTCGCCGCACAGGTAGGCGTACCACGGCTCCTCGTGCCCGGCCTCCTCCTTGTCGCGGAACGGCCGTACCGTCGCCCAGTCATAACCGGCGGCGGCGCGCAGCGCGTCCAGGCGGGCCCGGTCCTCGGCCGCGCCGGTGTGGTGCCAGAGCGCGAGCGGGACCGAGGTCTGGATCGGGTTGTAGTCGAACCAGCCTCTGTCGCTGTGCCGGTAGGGCACGAGCAGGGTGGCGGTGTCCACGTCCGCGCCGAGATGGGCGCGCCAGCGGCCCTGGTTGGCCGAGTCGCTCTGGCTGAACGGCAGCTTGACGCCCAGGCCGATGATCGCGTCCAGCAGCGACCGGAGCAGGTCGAGGTAGCCGTCGTCCCGCGTGGCCAGCGCGGCGCTGAGCGCGCCGACGGCGGTCGCCTGGCCGACGCTGTACATGCCGTGCGGCCAGGTCCAGCCGTAGTGACCGCCGTACCAGCGCCCGTCCAGCCGGCCGCCGACCACACCGTCCAGGCCGACGTTGTCCGGGACGATCCCGCCGTTGTCCTGGGCCCGGCGCTGCCAGGCGCCGACGTACTCGCGCAGCCAGCCGGTGTATCGCTCGTCGCCGGAGACCAGGAAGGCGTTGCAGACCAGGCCGGCCACGCTCAGGTTGCCGACCGCGTCGCCCTGGCCCATACGCTCTCGCATCTCCGCGCCCAGCCGCGGATCGTCGGCGAGCGGCGGCACCGGCGCGCCGGCCGGAACCAGCCAGTCCAGCGGGTAGCCGTACTGCGCGGCCTCGGCCTCGGTCCAGGGATAGGCGGGCGTGTCGGACACCCCGTCCCGTGCTCCCCCGCTGCCGTTGTGCGGGGCCTTGATGATGCGGTGGACCGGGTCGTAGTTGTCCGGGTTTGGCCGGTCCGCGAGATAGAGGTCGGCGAACCGGGTCGCCCGCTCGGCCCAGGTCGCCGGGTCGGCGGCGGTGAGGAAGTAGGTGAAGAGCAGGCTCTCGCCCTGGTGGAACCAGTCGTAGCCGATCTCGAACTCGTCGGCGAACATGCCGAGCTCGGTCATCTGCGCCACCACACCCTCCCAGTGGTGAGCGCACGCGGGGAGCAGGTCGTCCGCGCCGCCCAGCAGGTAGAGCTGGGGCCAGTTGAAGAACGGTTCGAAGAAGTCGTCCGCGCCGTCGCGGCTGTACAGCCGGCCGGAGTAACGCAGCGAGCCGTCGGGCCGGGTGTAGCGGGAGGAGAACAGCCGCCACCCGCTGTCCAGCAGGTCGAACAGCGCACGCTGGGACAGAGCCCAGGCCGGGGGCTCGATGACGGGGACGCTCGCCGTGACAACAGGCGGGCGCCGGGCGGAGCTGTCGGTCATATGATGCGTACTCCTCATCCCTTGGTGGCACCGGCGGTGAGCCCGGCGACCAGGAAGCGCTGAGAGAACAGGAACACCAGCAACACCGGCGCGATGGAGACCAGGGTGGCCAGCACCAGTTCGGGCGGCTGCACCTCGGCGTTGGCGCCGACGACGGGATTGAAGGTGGGGGTCGCGGCCAGCATCTGGGTCAGGCCGACCTGCATGGGGTAGTTGTCGCTGTTCGGCAGCATCACGTACGGCAGGAAGAAGTTGTTCCAGTTGTTGACGAAGCTGAAGAAGGCGACCAGTGCTACGACCGGCTTGGCCAGCGGGAGCGCCACCCGGAAGAAGGTCGCGGTCTCGCCGCAGCCGTCCAGCCGGGCCGCGTCCAGCAGGTCGCCGGGGACGCTGGTGGAGAAGTAGATGTAGGTCAGGTACACCCCGAAGGGGAAGAACGACATCGGCAGCACGACCGAGGCCGTCTTGTTGATCAGCCCGAGATAGCTGAGCTCCAGGAAGATCGGCAGCACCAGGGCGGTCGCCGGCATCAGCATCACCACCAGGGTGACGATGAGCAGCAGCCGGCGTCCGCCGAACCGCATGAGCGCCATGGCGTACCCGGCCGGGATGCCGACCAGCAGGGTCAGCGCCACCGAGAGCGCCGAGTAGACGACGGAGTTCGTCATCCACGTCAGCACCGCCCCGTCCTGGAAGGACATGAGGTGCTGCCAGTTAGTGACGAGGGTGCCGATCGAGCCCGGTGACAGCGGGTTGGCCTGGATCAGGTCGGCCGGGCTCTTGGTCGAGGCGAGCAGCAGCCACACCATCGGCAGGACGAAGAACAGCGCGAAGGCCAGCAGCAGGACGGCGATCAGCGCCCGGCCGGCCATCCGGATGATGCCGGGCCGTTGATCAGTCCGCATCGAAGAGACCTCCCCGCGCGACGAACAGCCCGGCGCAGCACAACGCCACGATGAGCAGGTCGATCGCGATCGCCGCCGAGCCGTTGAAGTCGTTCTGGTCGAAGGCGTACAGATAGGCGAGCTGGTTGAGCGAGTAGTCGGTCCCGACCACCCCGAAACCGGCCTGCGAGACGAGTTGCGGCTCGACGAAGAGCTGCGTGCCCGCGGCGAGGGACAGGATGAGCATGTAGACGATCCACTTGCGCAGCATCGGCAGTTGCACCCGCAGCGCCGTCTTCACCGGCCCGGCGCCGTCCACCCGCGCCGCCTCGATCACCGTGTACGGGATGCTGTTCAACGCGCCGTACATGACCGTGATCCAGCCGCCCGCGCCGGTCCAGAAGGCGATGATCGTGAAGATCCAGGGCAGGTGGCCCGGCGCGATCACCTGCACGAACGTGTCGCCCCACAGCGAGCGGACGAGGCCGTCGACCGGGCTCACGGAGGGGTCCAGCATGAACAGCCACAGCAGCACGCTCGACGCGCCGGCCAGCGCGCCCGGCACGTAGTAGACGAACCGCAGCGCGGCCCGCGACCAGCGCGAGGCGAGCCGGTGCACCACCAGCGCGAGCAGCAGGACGAGCACGGTCAGGGAGACCAGCCACAGCACGAGGTAGGTGGCCACATGCCCGAGCGCGGCCACGAACCGGTAGTCCTGGGCGGTACGCAGGAAGTTGCCGACCCCGGCGAAGCGCCCCTCTCCATCGGTGAACGCCAGATTGAGCGCGTACACCGTGGGCGCGATTCCGAACGCGACCAGGAGCACCACGTACCCGGAGACGAAGACGTGCCCGGCGGCAGGCCGCCAGGAACGACTCCGCACGTGCGCGACGCTCACTTGGTGACCTGGTATCCGGACACCTGGGCCTGCTGCTCGATCGCCGTCTGCCAGTCCGGCAGCAGCGACTCGATGGTCTTGCCGGCGGTCTGGCCGGGGATGACGGTCTTGGCCCAGACCGCCTCCTGGCTGAACTCGGGCGAGCCCCAGCCGGGCCAGACCCGTCCGGCCGCGGCGGCGATCGGGGCGGAGATGTCGCCCGCGTAGTAGCCGCTGTCCTGCTGCTTCTTGATCCACTTCGTCGCGGCGGCCGAGAAGGCGGGGTAGCCCGGCGAGAGGGCGACCTGGTACTCGTCGGCGGTGGCGACCCAGCTGATGAAGTCCTTGGCCGCCTTCAGGCGCGCGGTGTGCCGCGACAGCCACCAGGTGCCGCCGCCGACGTTGCCGGTCACCGGCTGCGCCTGGTCCGCCCAGTGCAGCGCGTCGCCGACCGCGAGCTCGCCCTTCGGAGTCTTGATCGTGCCCTGGAACACCGCCCCGCCGTACCAGGCCGGGCCGGGCAGCATGAGCACCTTGTCGCCCTGGTTCTTGACGAAGTCGGGGCCGAACAGCGGCAGCATGGACATCGTCTTGTTCGCGACGAGCTTGTCCAGCATCCGCGCGGTCCGTACGCACTTGGCGTGCGTCGCCTTGACGGTGATCGCCTTGGCGCCGGTGACCTGGTTGGCCGGGCACTCGCCGCCCCACATGTAGATCTCCGGCGCCCACGCGTCACCGGCCGTGCCGACGATGTATCCCGGGTGCTCGGCGGCCACCTTCTCGCCCAGCGCGGTGTATTCCTCCCACGTCTTGGGCAACGTGTAGCCGAACTTGTCGAGCAGCTTCTTGTTGTACCAGAGCACCACCTGGGCCAGATCGTTGCGCAGGCAGTAGACCGTTCCGTCGATGGCGCACACGTCCAGCGCGCCCTTGGCGAAGCCGCCGAGCGTGGCGTCGTCGAGCAGGCCCTTGTTGAGCGGGGCGACGAAGGCGTCATCACCCTGCGAGGCCCAGGAGGCGGTGTTGTTGTCGGTGGTGAAAACGACGTCGGGCCAGCCCTCGCCGGCCCGGTTGAACAGCTGCACCTTGGTCTTGAGGGTGTTGGAGCCGTTGGCGTTGCCGTCGTAGGTGACGATGTCCAGCGGCACGCCGGGGTGCGCCGTCTGGTAGGCCTTCGCGGCGTCGAGCCGGGTGGAGTCCACCCAGACCACGAGCTTGCCGTCCTTCTGCTCGGCCGTGGTGAACCCGTACGGGGAAGCGGCGCCGGTCGGCTTCGACGAAGCCGTGGGGTTGGGGGGACCGCAGGCCGCGACGGCGAGAAGAACCGCCGCGGCGGCGGTGGCCGCAGGCACCGCACGGCGGTACGCGGCATGACTGCGTCGTCTCATTGGGCCTCCGTTAACGCCGTGTTTCGAGATATGACATCATACGAATGACGTCTACACAATGGCCTATACTCAAGACGCTGTCGTGATCAAGGGAGGGCACGTTGACTCAGCACGCGGAGGGTCCGTGGACGGACGACGCGGTGCGGCCACGACCACCCGCCAAGCGGCCCCGCCGCGAGCGGGCCCCCAAGCTGGGCACCACGGTGGTCGAGCAGCTGGTCGACGACATCATCCGCGGCACGCTGCGCCCGGGTGCGACGCTGCCCCCCGAGGCCGACCTGTGTGAGGAGTTCGGCGTCAGCCGCACGGTGATCCGCGAGTCGGTCAAGGTGATCCAGGAGAAGGGCCTGGTCCGGATCGAGCACGGTCGCGGCACCCAGGTCACCGAGCCGAGGCAGTGGAACCTCCTCGACGACGTCGTGCTCGCCTCAGTGATCGCGCACGACGAGAACGCGGCCTTCCTCGATGAGCTGGTCACCGTACGCACCGCGCTCGAAGCCGAGATGGCCGCCGCCGCGGCCCTGGCCCGCACCTCCGACGACGATCAGCGCATCGCCGAGGCGCTCGGCGTCATGCGGTCGAACCTCACCTCTCCCCCCGATTTCGGCGCCGCCGACGTCCGCTTCCACGACGTGATCATGGCGGCCTCCCGCAACCGGCTCGGCCGGGCCATCGTCAACAGCATCCACGACAAGGCCCGCACCAGCATGCGCTACCACGGCCAGTACAACGAGGAGGTCATGCGCCAGACGCTGGACGAGCACCAGGCGATCAGCGACGCGATCTCGGCCGGCGATCCCGAGGCCGCGGCCGCGGCGATGCGCACGCACATCGTCGACTCCTGGAACCGGCGGCGCCCCACTCCGGCCCAGTGACCACCACGCCGGCCCAGTGACCACACCGGCCCAGTGACCACACCGGGCCGAATGAGCCCCTGGCACGACGAAGGCCCCGACGGCGATGCGTCGGGGCCCAGATGTCGCCGTTCCGGCTACCCGCGGCGCATCGCGCGTCGGGGCCGGGACGTTCCGGCTATCCGCAGTGCTCGGACGGGCTGTCGTAGGTGGACGCGCCGGCCTTGCCGCCCCACCTGACGCACTTGTCGGCCGCGTTGGCGCGTACCGGACCCGCGTAGTAGGCGAAGTTACCGCTGTCGGTGATGCGCGTCTGGCCCTCCACCTCCAGGTACGCGCTGGTGGCCGAGGCCGTGCCGAGCTGGGTCTTCTTGATCGTGGCCACGCAGTTGTAGCCGGTGGTCGAGTTGTAGGTCAGGTAGACGGTGCCTGCCGTGCCCAGCGCCGCCGAGTCGATCACCTTGAACCCGCTGCCGCAGACCGACTCGGCGGTGTGCGGATTGGTGGGGGTGCCGCCGCCGGTGACGTACTGCATGTACGTGGTCCAGTTCCAGTTCGGACCCGGGTCGGTGTGGTCGGCGCCGGGCACCTCGCTGTGGCCGAGGATGTGCGCCCGGTCCTTGGGGATGCCGTAGCGGTCGGCGATGCTGCGGGTGAGCGCGGCCGAGGAGCGGTACATCGCGTCGGTGAACCACGAGGCCTGGTCCACCCAGCCCTCGTGCTCGATGCCGACCGAGCGCCTGTTGTAGTCACCCGCGTGGAAGGCCCGGTCCTTCTCCCTGACCATCTGGGTGATGGCGCCGTCCGACGAGCGGATGACGTAGTGCGCCGAGGTGGGGTTCGGCCGCGGCCCGGTCTGGAACCAGCTGATCGTCCCGGCGTAGCTGCCCTGGGTGACGTGGATGACGATGCGGTCGATCGCGTCGCTGGTCGGGCGGTTGGAGACGGCGTAGTTGGAGCTGTGCGCCGCCGCCCACGTCGCTCCCGGGTAGTCGACCGCCGCCGCGAGCGAGCCGGTCTTGCCCAGCTCCTCCGCCTTGGCGTAGGAGCCACGCTCGGGCTCGACGACCTGCGGCGCCGCCGTGAGGGTCTCGCCCTCCGGGGTGGTGGCGCGGATCCCCTGAGCCAGCAGGTCGTAGACGGTGTCGGCGTACAGCCGGGCGACCGGCGCCGAGGAGGCGCCGCCGTACTTGGCCACCGCCTGGTACCACTTACTGGCGTCCTTGCGCGCCTCGGCGTCCAGCCCCAGCTCGTCGGCGTAGGCGCGCAGCACGGCGGCACCGCCCGTGATGTTGGCCGCGGCGTCCGCCTTCAGGGCCGAGACGGGCTGCTTGGTCAGCGTGGCCGCCCGCTCGAGGGTGTGCCTGACAGGGTTGCTGACCAGGTGCATCACCCCGTAGCCACCGCTCGCGCTGGGCTGGCCGCGGTGCCCGTCCAGGTGGGTTTCGGAGTAGGCGAGGGACACCAGCAGGTCGCGTGGCACCTCGTACGTGGTGGCCGCGCGGGCGAAGGCGTCGGTCATGGGATCGGCGGACGCGGCTCCGGCCGGTTGGCCGGTGAGCAGCGAGAGGGGGATGAGCGCACCGGCAAGCAGCGCGGCCGAACGACGGAGTCGGGCCTGCACAGGTTTCTCCTCAAGAACAGTTCCGGGGGGCATCGCAAGGAGTGGAGGCCGCACGCGGCACCCGCTGTTGATCAGCCTGCAAGCGCGGCGTACAGAATTCGTACAGGTGCCGGTGCGCCCCGGATCTCAGCTGCCGGGCTGGTGACTGCTCCAGTACTCGTCGGCGGCGCCCTGGATGTCCTCAAGGACCTTCTGGTAGCTGTCCGGCTTGACGAGGAAGGCGCCGAAGCCGTCCAGCGCGGCCGTGAGCACGGGCGGCGGCGTGGCCTCGAAGTAGCGGTTGACCAGGCGGTACTGTCCGCTGCCCGCCGCCTTGCTGACCTCCGCGATCGCCTGGTCGGTGATGGTGACCTTGGGGTTGGCCGAGACGTCTCCCCTGGCGGTCGCCCACTTCTCCTGCGCGGCCGGCGTCACCCACCACTTGAGGTACTTCGTGCTGGCCTCGGGGTCGGGCGCCTTGGCCAGCGAGCAGAGCGGGCCGCTCTCGAAGATCATCGAGGTCTTGGGCAGCGCGGGGTTGACGTTCGGGATCGTGAAGTAGCCGTAGTCGGTACCGGCCTTCAGATCGCGCTGCGTCATGCTCGTGTTGAACCACGTGCCGAACGACACCATCGCGGTCTTGCCGGTCTTGAGCACGTCACCCGGGTCGGTCTTGTCGCCGGCGTTGTTGAAGTATCCGGCGTCGATCATCGACTTCCACCGCTTCATCACCTCGACCACGCCGGGATCGGTGTACTTCGCCTGGCCGGTGGAGAGGCGGTCGTACAGGTCGGGATCGGTACCGGCCAGGAGCTGCTCGAACCAGACGAAGGAGAACAGCACCGAGGTGTGGTAGAACGCGGGCACGCCGTTCTTCTTCAGCGTGTCGGCGATCGAGATCAGCTCGTCCCACGTGGTGGGAGGCTTGAGGCCGTACTTGTCGAAGACCTTCTTGTTGTAGAACATCCCCCAGTAGGCGGCGTTCAGCGGCACGCAGTACTGCTTCCCGCCCACCGTGTAGTACTTCGCCAGGTCCGCCGACAGGTCGCCGTTCTTGATGGCCTCCTGCCAGAGCGCGGTCGTCTCGGCCAGCTGCTTCTGGGCGACCACCTCGGCCAGCCCGCCGCCGGTCGTCCAAGTGAACAGGTCGGGCTTCACGTCGGTGCGGAAGGACGCCTTGATGAACGCCTGGTACGTCGGCTCGTCGGTGTAGCCGACCGGCTTCATCGACAACCCGATCTGCTGCTTGGACAGGGCGCCCATCTGGTCGAAGTACTTGCTCCAGGCGCCCTTGTCGTTGTACAGCTTCAGCTCGGTCTTGCCCGCCCCCTTCGCCGTGTCGCCGCTGGAGGAGCAGCCCGTGAGGGCGAGCGGGGTGACGACGGCGCAGATGGCGGCCATGCACAGTAAACGCGACCGGATCATGCCCGGCCTCCTGTTCGATCTTGGGGGGTGTCTCTTCGTGGGCGTCGAGTGGGAGGGCATGCTCGCGGTCGCCGGGGGTGGATCGGGCGGCCGCACCATGCGTCCTTCGCCCAAGTGAAGTCATCTAATCACTTGATGTGTGGGGTGTCCAGAGCCGCCGGAACCACCGCCCGCCGGGTGGCCTCCCGGTAGTCGCGGGGGGCCAGGCCGTACTTGTCGTGGAAGAGCCTGCCGAAGTACGACTGGCCGGAGAAACCACAGCGCTGGGCGATCCGGCCGATGCCCTCGGTCGTCGTGGTGAGCAGCAGCGCGGCGTGCTCCAGGCGGCGCCCGGCGACGAACGCGATCGGGGTGCACCCGTAGTGCGTACGCATGGAACGGGCCAGATGCCCCGGGCTGACCGCGGCCATCGCCAGCAGCCGGGGCAACCCGTCGCGCAGGTTCTCCTCACGGCTCATCGCCACGCAGGCCGCCACCAGCCAGCCCGGCCGCCGGTCCACGGCCGTGCCGTCGGCCCGTTCCAGGAGCGGCACGACCGCCGTCCACAGCCCGACCAGGTCGAGCACCCGCGGCACGCCGGAATAGGCGGCCAGCACGCGGGCGAACTCCGCCGCGACCGGCCCGTCCAGGTCGGTGCGCGCCGCCAAGGGGAGGTCGCGCCGATCCCATTCCGCCGTGCCCGCCAGCCCGGCGAGGTCGGCGAAGGCGCGCCAGCGCTCGCTGGGGAAGGCGATGTTGACGAAGCGCATCCCGTCGGCCGCCGTACCCGCGAACTCGTGCCGGTCGTGCGGCCGGACCAGCACCACGTCCCCCGCGCGCAGCGGCATCTCCGCCGCGCCGACGCGCTGCGCGCCGGCGCCCGCGGTCACGAAGACGAACTCATGGAAATCGGCATGACTGTGCGGCTCGGGCCGGTCGCGACGGCTGCCGCTTACCGGCACCAGCGCCGCGTGGTACGGCAGGCCGTACGCGAAATCCACCCAGCGCAGCACAGTCGGCATGTCAGGAAATTAATAGTTATGGGGCGGCGAGTGCTAGTAAGTCGTGACGCGGAGGCCGAAGAATCCGGATCGATGTCCATCGCCCCCGCACAGGAGCACATCGTGACCCAGGAAGCCGACCGCACTCTTCAGGACCACGACCACCTTCAGGACCACGAGCGTCTTAAGGACCACGAGCGTCTTCAGGACTACGACCGCGACGGCTACACGATCTTCCGGAACGTCATCGACCCCGGCCTGATCGCCGAGGCCGGCGACCACGTCGCCTGGCTCCAGGCCAAGCACCCCGACCTGCTCGGCGAGGATCTGGGCACCGAACTGGTGGCCGGCGACCCGTTCTGGGTGCGGCTGATCGCCGACGATCGACTGCTGGACATCGCCGAGCTCTTCGTCGGCCCGGACCTCGCACTGTTCGCCTCGCACTACATCAGCAAGCCGCCCTTCTCCGGCAAGGCGGTCCTCTGGCACCAGGACGGCGCCTACTGGCCGCTGGAGCCGATGCGGGTGATCACGCTCTGGCTGGCCGTCGACGAGTCCACGCCGGAGAACGGCTGCATGCGCGTGGTCCCCGGTTCGCACAAGGAGGCCCTGCACGAGCTGCGGCAGCGCGACGACGTCGCCAACGTGCTCGGCTCGGAGAGCGCCGTGACGGTGGACGAGTCCCAGGCCGTGGACCTGGTGCTGGCGCCCGGCGACGTGGAGGTGCACCATCCGAACATCCTGCACGCCTCCAGCGCCAACACCTCCCCCAAGCGCCGCTGCGGCCTGACCATCCGCTACATCCCGACCTCGACCCGGATCACCAGCGAGGAGCAACCGTTCGTCTCGGCGCTGCTGCTCCGCGGCCAACCGGGCGTGAACGTCTACCAGCCGTTCCCGACGTACGTGGAAGGCGAGCACATGCCCTTCACCGGAGCCGCCGGGGCGCGCTGACCCGTCCTCACCCTCTCCTCGCCCGCCCCCTGACTTCGTCAACATCCAGGTGATCTATGTTGATGGAGGGATGCCGTCCGCGCTCAGGCCGGACCCCATCGGGAGGAGAGAGAACGATATGCAGGCGATGGCGCCGATCGTGGTGGTCACCCGGCCGACCTTGCCGGGCACGGGTCTCGAACGGCTCGGCCGCGTCGCTCAGCTACGCCAGTGGGCCGAGGTCACGCCGCCGCCGCCTGAGCGGCTGCGCGACCTTGTCACCGGCGCGGACGCGCTGCTGTGCCAGAACTCCGACCATGTCGACGCCGCGGTGCTCGAGGCGGGCGAGCGACTGCGCGTGCTGGCCCTGCCGAGCGCGGGCTACGACGGCACCGACGTCGCCACCGCGCGGGAGCGCGGCATCGTGGTCACGAACACCCCGGGTGTCCTGCACGAGACCACCGCCGACACCGCTTTCGCCCTCATCCTGATGGCACGGCGGCGGCTGCTCACGGCGGCCGACAGCCTCAGGAGCGGCGGGTGGACCGGGAGCCGCCTGGACGCCTACCTCGGACTCGACGTGACGGGGGCGACCCTGGGCCTCATCGGCTACGGCGAGATCGGGCAGGCCGTCGCCCGGCGGGCGGTCGGGTTCGGCATGACAGTCCAGCACACCTTGTCTCGCAGACCCGACGACGAGCTCTCCCAGGCGGTGTCCCTGCCCAAGCTCCTGAGCACCAGCGATGTGGTGTCTCTACACGTACCGCTCACCGATCAGACCCGCCGCCTCATCGGCGCGGCCGAGCTCGCGATGATGAAACCCACCGCGACCCTCGTCAACACCGCCCGCGGCGGCGTTCTCGACGAGACCGCGCTCCTCGCCGCTCTGGAGGCCGGCCGGCTCCATTCGGCCGGTCTGGACGTGTTCGACCGCGAGCCGCGCAACGGCGTCGGCGACCCGCTGATCCAGCACGAACGCGTGGTGGCGCTCCCGCACATCGGCTCGGCCACGGAGGCGACCCGGGCCCGGATGGTGGACCTCGCCGTCGACAACATCATCGCGGTCCTGAACGGCGAACCGCCCCTGACGCCCATCCCCTGACGCCCGCCCTCTGACGCCCGCCCTCTGACGCCCTGCGCCCGTCCTCTGACGCTCTACGCGCCCGCGCCCGGCCTCGACGCTCACAGACGGGACCAGCTGCGGCGATGCGCGGGATGGCCTCAGCGAGCTGGTCATCCCGCGCATCGCCCCGAAACAGGATCGTCAGCCGGACAGGACTGTCAGCCGGCCACGCGCAGGCGCGAGCCGACCGGGACGGGCTCGGGCGCCGGTTCGAGCCCGCAGTGGTGACCGCAGTTGTGGCGGTCGCGGTGGTGATGATCGCGGTGGTGATCGGGTGTGGTCGTCCTGGACGTGGATGTCGCCGTCGGAGTCGACGTCGCCGTCGCGGTCGGAGTCGACGTCACCTTCGGAGTCACGACCGCCTGAGGAGTCGAGACCACCTTCGGAGTCGCCACCGTCTGTGGCGTCGAAACCGTCTGAGGCGGCGAAACCA
Source organism: Nonomuraea sp. NPDC050680 (assembly GCF_040654555.1). Lineage (NCBI taxonomy): Bacteria > Bacillati > Actinomycetota > Actinomycetes > Streptosporangiales > Streptosporangiaceae > Nonomuraea > Nonomuraea sp. NPDC050680. Next base: position 1,054,300 of record NZ_JBFAIF010000001.1, read on the forward strand.
CCTTGGGAGGCGAAACCACCTTCGGAGGCGCATCCACCTGGGGAGTCGGATTCGGCGTCGGCTTCACCAGCGGGGCCGGGGTCGGCCGCACTATCGGAGTCGGTGCCGGCCGCACCGGCGGAGTCTCCGCGCATGGCGGAAGGGCGGGCGGCGTGACCTGATGCGCCAGAGGACAGTCTTCCTTGACGCCCGTGTCGGTCCCCCGATCCTCGTGAACCTCCTCTTCGACCTCCTCATCGACCGGTACGGTCACGTCGGGCATGATGCCGGTCGTCACCGTGTTGCCCACCTCCCAGAAGACGTTGCAGTCCTGGGCCCCGCCGACGAGGTCGACATCGCCGTCCGGGCCGGTGAAGAACGCGGTGCCGATCTGGAAGATGAAGACGGCGTCGGGATCGCCCTGAGCGTCGAGAGTGAGCGTGCCGGTCAGCTCGATCGAGGACGCGGCCGTGTAGACGCCGGGTTCGAGGGTCATGCCTTCGAGATCGCCGGAGATGCTGGTGGCCGGATTATCGCAGACGTCCTCGTTGAGGTGGCATGACCGCGGCTGGGCCGCCTTCGCACCGGATGGCCATGTGGTCAGCAGAGCCCCGGCGACGACGAGCACGAAGGCCCCCGCCAGCAGAGAGACCCATCGCGACCGGTGGGAAGCGCGACCAGAGATTACTTCCATGTAGTGAATCTTTTCTATAGGGGAGCGCGCTGGATACAACCGGCTTCCACCCGCGCAGCGAGGTGAAACGGCAAGCAACTCGGCATGATATTCGGGGAGATCAACGAGCACGCACGTCCGACCGGTAAAGGCGCGACAAAGCCTCTGCCACTTATCAATCAAGGCCCGAGGTCCCCCGATAGAACGACTTATCCCAATTCTCGGCCCAAGACGCTCAAGGCCCCTCCGTAAACTGCCCTCACTCGCCCGGACATAGTGGAGGCTTTCTTGCGTGACGGCATGGGACTGGACAGGCACGGCAATGCGCGGCCGATCGCATGGAGCACGGCACTGGCCGTCATCACCCTGACCGCGGCCTGCGGAACGACTGCCCCGCCACCGGCCGCCGCGCCTCCAGCCCCGATCCAGCAGGTGGCGCCGGTGCCGGTGTCAGCCGCGCAACGGGCGCGACTGCCGCGCTCCACGACGTACACGAGATTGCGCGGAACGCCGAAAGATACCGCTCCTTTCGAGCCGGGAAATGGGCACGTGACACATCCCACGCAACCACAGGTGGTTTATGCCAGCCCCGGGGGCGCACCGGTGGGGATATTGCCGACCACTTCAGTGGGCGGTCCGGTATGGGTGCCCATAGTGGAAGAGCAGCCGGGATGGGTACGCGTTCTGCTGCCGAGCCGGCCGAATCTGTCAACGGGCTGGATTTATGCCGGTGGCGGCGGGTTGCGGAATGCCTACAGCGCTTATTACGTACGCATCGACCTGGCCGCTCATCAACTCACGGTGTTCAAGTCCGAGCGCAGTCTGGGCACCTGGAAAGTCGCCACCGGCGCGCCGTCGACCCCCACGCCACCGGGACGGACGTTCCTGCTCGCCTCGCTGACTCCCGAGCATCCGACCTACAGCCCGCGCATGCTCGCCCTGGGCATGCACTCCGCCGTCCTCCAGACCTTCGACGGCGGACCCGGCACGATCGGCCTGCACGGCTGGCCGGACGAGAGCGTGTTCGGGCAGGAGATCAGTCACGGCTGCGTCCGGGTCCCGGCCCCCGCCCTGCGCGTCCTGTCACATGTCCCGCTGGGCAGCGCGGTCGTCATCAACCCGTGAACGCACGGAACTCAACCGGGGTCGTCCTGCCTGTTCCGGACCACGGCGAGCGGGCACGGGGAGTGGTGCAGCATGGCCTGGCTGACCGAGCCCATGACCATGCCGGCGAACGCGCCATGCCCGTGCGAGCCGACCACGAGCAGGTCGGCGCCCTCAGCGGCCTGACGCAGCACCTCCACGGGGTGACCGTGCACCGCCTCCTCGATCACCTCGACATCGGGATGATCCTGACGGTGCCCGGCCAGCGCCTCGCGCAGGATGAGCCGCCCGTCCCGCTCATCCTCCTCGCTCGTGGGCTGGAACCCGCTCCAGGCGTGTACGGCCCGCAGGGTCACACCCCGCAGCTCCGCCTCGGAGAAGGCGAAGTCCAGCACCCGGCGGCGGGTCCGCGGCGAGCCGTCCACCCCCGCCACCAGTTCGCCGCGCGGAAGGGACGGCAGCTGCCGCACGACGACCACGTCGCACGGGGCGTGCCCGGCCACCCCGTACGCCACGGACCCCACCAGCAGCCCGCGCACTCCCCCGAGCCCGTGGCTGCCGATGACCAGCAGCTCGGCCTCCTTCGCGGCCTCGATCAGGGCGGCTCGGGGATCGCCGGGCAGCAGCATCGTCCTGATGCCGATCTTCGGGTGCTCGCCACGCGCCCGGTCCTCGGCCGCGGCCAACGCCATCTCGCCCCCGTCGCGCATCCACTGGGCCACGGCGGCATAGCGACCGGGCGCCGTCTCGCAGGCCCATCCCGGCATGGCGTGCACCACGGTCAGTGGTACCTCGCGCAGCGCGGCCTCCCTGGCGGCCCATCCAACGGCCTCGAGCCCCGCCCGCGAGCCGTCCACCCCGACAATGATCATGATCTGCCCCCGTTCGACATCCCCTTCTCCGACACCCCTACCCGGCGATCCGAAGTTTCCGCAGGTCAAGCCGGTGGAGCTCATGGGACCACCGCCCATTACGGCGTGATCGAACCGAGACACCCGCTGGGCCGTATCTGCACATGTGAGCGGTGATCGCGCGTGAGCGCCGATCGGAACGAGCCCGCCGGACGTGTCGTGCGCGCGGCGGTGTTCGCGGTCGTCTGCGTGTACGCCGCGCTGGGCATGCACGTGCTCGCCGGTGGCGCGGGCGCCGGGCTGGGGATCGTCGCCGCCGCCACCGCCGTGACCGGCGCGGGGGCGTACGTCCTCGCCCGTCGGCGACGGAGTATGGGAACGCTGCTCGTCGCCTCCTTCGCCGCGCAGTACGGCATGCACCACCTCTTCGGCCCCGGCCCCGGTCTTCCGCTGACGGGACACCACCTCGGCGGGCTGTCCGCGGGGATCGGGATGCTGCTGGCGCACGTGCTGGTCGCCACGGTGTCCGCCTGGTGGCTGGAGCGCGGGGAGACGGCGCTGGCCACGCTGCTGTTCCTGCTGGCCTGCTCGCTGCGCGACCTGTGGCGCCCGCTGACCGACCTGCTCGTGCCGACCTCGACGCCGCGCCGCGTGGCGCCGGTCGTGGCGGTCACGTCGGGGATGCCCGCCGCCCAGGTGCTGGCCTGGGAGCTGTGCCGCCGGGGGCCGCCTCAGTAGGCGACGCCTGCTGAAGCTGACCATTTACCGGCGCCGCGTGCCGCCGGGACCGACCGCGTGCATCGCCGTCGTCGTACCCGGAAGCCGCACGTCCGGTCCGTCATGACCGCCTCCGCTGTTCGCGGCCCGATCGCGCGGTCATGACCGCCCCCGCTGTTCGCGCGCCCCGAAACGGGCGCGTCTCCGGAATGGAGAACCCCATGACCTCTGTAGAGGTACGGCCGCCGACCGTCCAGCCCACCCCGGCCTTGTCATCCCAGCGCTATCGCATCATCTGGCGCTGGCATTTCTACGCCGGGCTGTTTGTCGCCCCCGTTCTGCTCATTCTCGCCATAACCGGGTCGATCTACCTGTTCAAGGAGCCGTTCGAAGAGTGGCACTACGCCGACGTCCGCACGCTCGCCACACCCGTGACCGCGGCGAAGCCCTTGTCGGAGCAGATCGCCGCCGCCCGCCAGGCGCGGCCCGGCGCGGCCGTCATGTCGGTCATCCCGCCCACCGCCCCGGACCGGACCACCCGGGTCATTCTGCAGGGCGCCGACACCGGGCCCTTCGCTCAGGGCGTCTCGGTCTACGTCGATCCGTCCACGGCCCGCGTGGTGGGGCAGATCGACGACGGCACCACCTTCATGCGCGTCGTACGCACCATCCACGGTGAGCTGATGGCGGGCACCATCGGCGACCGGGTCGTGGAGATCGCCGCGTGCTGGGCGCTGATCCTCATCGCCACCGGCACGTACCTGTGGTGGAGCGGCCGGCGTACCCTCAAGCGGGCCAAGCGGTCGGGGCGCGGCCGGCTGCGCCGCCTGCACACCCTCACCGGAGTCGGCGCCGGGGCGGCGGTCGTCTTCCTCGTCCTGTCCGGCCTGCCCTGGTCAGGCGTGTGGGGTGACGGCCTGCAGCGCATCCAGGACAGCACCGGTTCGACCACCCCCAGCGCGGACTCCTTCCCCAACACCTCGACGCTGTCCGGAGACCTGTCCACCAACCCCGACGCCAAGGTGCCCTGGTCCGCCGAACGACTCCCCGTACCGCAGTCCGAAGGTCACGCCGCGCACGAAACGACGGGCGGCGTGCTGCAACCGGGTGCCCTGCCCATCGAGCGGGCCCTGGCCGCCGCCCGGCCGGTCCTGCGCGACTGCCCGCCCGCCGAATGCGACATCAAGGTCCTCCTCCCCAAGGACGCGAAGGGCGTCTACACCATCGTGACCGACAACCGCCGTGACCCGGCCGCCGCGCAGACGCTCCACGTCGACCAGTACAGCGGCCGGGTGCTCGTCTCCTACGGCTGGGCCGAGTACGGCATCATGGCCAAAGCCGTCGAACAGGGCATCGCCCTGCACGAGGGCCGCCGCTACGGCACCGTCAACCTGCTCGTCATGCTCGCCGCCTGCCTGTCCCTGATCACGCTCGTGGTCACCGGCGCGTGGATGTGGTGGAAGCGCCGCCCGCGCGGGCGAGCGGGAGCGCCCGCCCGCGCCACCAACAGGCGCAGCGCGTACGGAGTGATCGCCGTCATGGCGGTGCTCGGGCTGCTGTTCCCGCTGGCGGGGGTCACCATGGCGGCCGTGCTGCTGCTCGACTGGCTGGTGCTCCGGCGGATACCGGCGGTTGCGCGGGTGATCGGCTGACGCTCCGGCACGCCCAGCCGCCGCTGCGGCCGGGCCGGCGAGACGTGCTCGTCACGGCTCGCGATAGTCGGCGGCGACCCTGATCAGCGAGATGAGCCCGGAGGCGAACTCCATCGCCTCCGCGTGCCCCTCGCTGAACGGCGGCTGGAACCCCACTCCCTCCCACATCCGGGTCGTGGGGTTCCACAGGTCGCTGCCGACCTCGAAGTCCCAGCCGAAGACGCCGTGGTCGTACCAGAGCTCGTCCGCGGAGTTGCCCGCCGCCGAATACAGCACGTCGGTCACCGGCCCGGTCTGCTGGGGCCAGGTGACCGTGCCGCGTTCGGCGGCGATGGCCTGCTCGATGGTGCGGGCCGAACGCAGGAAGTACGCCTCCTGCCGGGGCGTGGGCCGGGGCAGGGTGACGCGGCCGTCGAGTTTGTAGGCGCCCGGCGGCCACATGAAGTAGCCGCCGTAGCTGTGGACGTTCATCGCGAACTTGATGTTGCGATACCGCTGCGCCAGCCACATGACGTTGCGGCTCTCGGGCTCGGAATGCTCGGCGGGCCCGGCGTACGTACCGCTCTGGCAGCTGGCCGAGGCGCCGAAGTACCCGTCCGACAGCGAGCCCACGGCGTAGTTGCGGTTGACGTCCACTCCCCAGGTGTTGCGGAGCGCCGGGTCGGACTGCTGGGCGGGGCAGTGGTTGGTCATGTTCTTACGCTGGGAGTTGAAGTCGTAGAAGCTGTAGTTCGCGCCGTCGGGGTTGACCGTGGGCACGATGAAGATGTCGGTGCGCTTCAGCAGCTCCCGTGTCGCCGCGTCGCGCGCGTAGTTGCGCAGCAGCCGCTCGGCCGCCTCGATGGTGACCAGCGGGCCCACCCATTCCCTGGCGTGTTCCTGCGCGTAGGCGAGCACTCCGGTGCGCGAGCCGTCCCGGTGTACGCCGACGCGCAGGGCCAGCACCCGCCACGGCGCGCGGGGGACGTCGGCCGGTGCCTTGAGGAAGTCGCTCAGCTGGGTGAGCGGGGCGGGCGCCATGACGCCCTGTCCCGCGTCGGTGCGGTAGGTCGTGGCCTTGACGGCGATGCCCGGCGTCGCGTTGATCGCCGCGACCACCTGGGCCGCGGTGCTGGTGGGCGCGCCGGAGCCGTCGGTGGCCAGGCTGACGGTGATCTGCTTGCCGTTCACCGTCACCTGCGACTGCCGGTCGGGCACGCCGGGGGTGACGAGCTCGATGGCCAGGTCGTTGCCGCCCTCGGAGCCGTAGGCGTTCGAGGTGACCACGACGGCGGCGCCGGGCGGGCTGCCGATCAGGGCCTGGGCGTTGCGCCGGTAGCCGTTGGTCGGATTCGGCAGCGTGATGATGTCGGTGAGCTTGGGGAAGCGCCGGTGCAGCGCCTTGACCCGATCGTTGAGCTGGGCCGGCGGCATGTACTGGCTGACGAAGTCCTTCTCGTAGCCGGGACCCTGGCGGTCGGGCCGCTCCCCGTCTGGCCACTCCTGTACCCGCGCGTCTGCCTTGCCACCGGCCGCCGACGTGACGGTGACCCACTGCGGCCGGTTCTCCGCCGGCACGGGGGTGCTGAGCTGGTGGCCCAGGTAGGCGCCCGCGTCGACGTACGGCACCATCGGTACCTGACCGCCGGAACCGCCCTTGCCCGTCCAGTTCACGCTGAGCGTGGCTGCCGCCCCCGCGCTGCTGGACGCCTCGACCGACAGGAAGTACCCGTCGCGGCTCCTGAACCACACCGCCCGCTCGATGACCAGCTGATCCGGCACGGCGGCGCCCTTCGGCGTCGCCTGGGAACGAGACGGCGTGCCGGGCGCCAGGGTCGCGCCGAGCGCGGCGAGCGCCGTCAGCTGGCTTGGGGTGACGACCGCGTCGACCTGGACGCTGCCGTCGGCCTGTGGCCGTATCCGCTCGGTGAGGTCCGCCCCCGAGGCCGTCAGCCGCTCCATCGTGGCCTGGTCCGGCACGGAGAGCGTGACCAGCGAGGCCGGCTCCGGGTCGGACGGCCCGGCGACCGCCGGGACGGACTGTCCCGAGGTCAGGAACGTCGTGAGAAGAACGATCGCCAGAACGACTGCGGACGCCCGTAAGCCACGCATCGGCTCCTCCTGGATCACCGGTATGGAGATCAGTGAAAGCCGACATGACAAAACTGGCAAGACCCACTCGAAAGCCGTAATACGCCAGGCGACCTACCGCAGGAGTTGTACGCGGCCCCGGCCCGCAGGGTGAAGGTTGACCACTTTCTCCACCCGGCGGTTGACGCGCAAATCTGCTCCGCTTTGTACCTTGATGCCCGGTTTCTCACTTAGAGGAGGAAGCGATGCGAAGTTCCCTGCAGTGGTTATCGCGCGTATTGACCGGGCTGCTGATGATCGCCGGAGCGGTCGTGGTCCCGGCCTGCGTGGCGCAGGCGCAGACCTGCTCGACGACCCTGCCCCACCCCGACGACTACGGCATCACCTGCGTGAGCGTGGACCGGCACCTCCAGGACAATGGGTCCGAGCTGCGGGACATCACCATGACCTCCACGGCGATCTTCCAGGCGTCCGGCGGCACGCCGGCGATCGACCCGCTGGCCCGTCCGATCACCGTACGGATCTACCTGCCCAAGGACTACGACCCGGCCAGGAGCACCCGCTACCGCTCGCTCTACCTGCTCAACGGCGGCGGGGACAACTACGACGAGTGGACGACGAAGACCGATCTGGTCTCCCTGGTGGAGCAGGCGGGGGCCTATGACGGCATCGTGGTGATGCCGACCGGGGGGATGACCGGCTGGTACAGCGACTGGGTCGGCCGCACTGACGGATATTTCGCGCCCAAGTGGGAGACGTACCACATCTCCCAGCTCATCCCCTGGATCGACGCCAACTTCAACACCATCGCCGACCGATCGGGGCGCGGGCTGGCCGGGCTGTCGATGGGCGGTTTCGGCACGCTCAAGTACGCCGCCGCGCACCCCGACGTGTTCTCCGTCATCGGCGCCTTCTCCCCGGGCATCGACCTGCGGGGCATGCCCGCCCAGCGGACGATCTCCGACTCCATGTGGGCGTCCGGCGCGGCGATCATGCCGCTGACGGACTGGGGGGCGTTCCGGGTCAACAAATACGAGAACGGCGTCCTGGTGCTCGACCAGGACAAGCAGCGGCGCTACCGGCTGGAGAGCCTGTTCGGGCCGTACACGAGCACCGTCTTCAACGGCAAAACGGTCGACGACTGGCCGTCCGTCAACCCGGCCGAACTGGTGACACAGGGCAAGTACGCGCCCTACAGCGGCCGGTTCGGCCTGTACGCGGGCGGCTGCAAGGAGTTGCCGGGCGCTCCCGGCAATCCCCAGTACGCCGACGGCCACCATCCAGCGCCGAAGACGTGCGCCTACGACAGCAAGGCCCATGATGACGCCTTGTCGGTCGACGAGACCATCCTCGGCTCGTACGCGAGCGACTTCGACAAGACGCTGACCAGTCTGGGAGTGAACCACCGCTACTGCTACGGCACCGGCGGCCACGACTGGAACTCCTGGCCTGACGACCTGGCCGACTTCCTCCAGTACGCCTACGGCACGGCCCCGGCCTACTGCCCCAACGCGTGACCGAGCGGCCTCGCACGGTGCGCCGGTGCCTGAGCGGCGCTCAGTTGCCCGTTGCCTCGGCGAGGCCGCCGTGCGTGCCCCCGTCGAGGAGATGTGCCCCGGCGTCGTGCAAGGTGATGCCGAAGCGCGCGCTGCCAGCGGGCATCCGGTTGTTGTCCGCTTTGTCGGCGCTGATCGCTTTGAAGCGGGTCTCGCGGGTCGGGCCATCGCCGACGAGGTGGCCGCGCAGGTGACCGGCGCGGTTGTACACGGCCCAGCGGCCCGCGGCCACCTGCGGCATCGAAGCCGGGTTGTCCTTGAGCCACTGCGCGTTGGCCGCGTGCTCGGCCCGCTCGTCGGCCTCGGTGGCCGGGGCGGACTCCATCGTGGTCAGGTCTTCGGATGTGCGAGGACTACTCATCTTGCGTCCCGCTCTCAGGATTGTGGCTGACGTCCCTCGATACATCGGAGGAACACTCGGCGCCTGGGCCCATGCTACCGGCGTACAGCCCCTGTCACCGACCTGGGACTTCAGGGGCCCCCGTACCCCACCCCCGATCCGGCAGTTCGGCGACGCGGTCACCTTCTCCAGCGCCACGGGCGGAACCACCGTCCGGTTACCGGGCTGACGCCTCGCCGGGTGTCACGGCGTCGGGTCAGCGTCCTCGGCTGAGGGGGCGGGAGGGAAGGGCATGAGGCCGGGGCCGGCGGCACGGGCGACCACACTGCTCGGACAGATCCTGGCCTTCCCGGATGGTGCGCCCCTGTAGCAGCCCGATGGTGGCTATGTCGGCCAGGGCCTGGGCGAGCGCGACGGTGGGGGCCGGCATTTCGCCGGGCTCCTGGCGAAACAGGTTCATCGCGCCGATCACCTGGTTGCGCAGCCGCATGGGCAGCGCGTCGACCGCGCGAAATCCGTTGACGCCGACCTGCTCTGCGAAGCGGGGCCAGCACCGCATGGGCTCCGCCGTGGCCAGGTCGGCGCAGTGAACGGACTGACGGTGGCGAAACAGTCCAGACAGGGACCCTGGTCGGTCTGGAGCTGGAACAGCTCCAGCAGCCGGCTCTGCTCACTGGAGGCGCCCACCAACCGCAACTTCTCGCCGGGGGCGGCGAACAGCAGCCCGGCGGCGTCGACGCCGAGGAGTCGCACGCACTGCTCGGCCAGGCCATGCATGAAGTCGATGACGTCGAACCCGGTTACCAGCGTGTCGGCCAGGGTGATGAACGCCTGGGCGACCTGCAACGTCGGGCCGTGGGACGGGGGGAGGTCCACACCCAGCAGCCTACGCCCCCGCCGACCCGGCGATCCGGTTGGAACCAGCTACCCGATCGGCGGACCGGCCGCCTGGTCGGCGATGTGCCCACCCTCGTTCTCCCAGCCGTCCAAGGCTTTCCGGCCCGCCCGCCGGGCACCGCGGGTGGCGGGCAGGCGGGCGATGGTGAGGAGGTCGACCGGCCACAATCCGGTCGTGTCCTGGGCGCCGAGCTTGAGCGCGGCCGCAGCGGGCCCGCTCGCGGTGCCCGGTGGGATGACCAGCAGCACGATCGGCTCGGCACCCGCGAGGATCAACGTGACCACCTGAGGGTCGGTGTTGCGGAACCAGCCGACCTTGATCTGGCGCCCGGGTGCCGGGATACGGCGCGGGATGTGGTCCCACGTCTCCTTGCGCACGCCGACCCGCAACGTGGTCTGGTCGAGCCGCTGATCGACGGCGGCGATGAGCCCTGGCAGCTCCGCGGCCGCGTCGCGGGAGTGGGGCCACCACGCCCCGTCCACCACGGATCGCCGGCTGAGCACGGGATTCAGGCTGAGCCGCACTTCGGAGTCGATGGCGGAAACGGCGGAAGCGACAGCGCGCAGCGGCTTGAGATGAGTAAGAATTGACGCCTTCATGGTCGCCTGACCTGTCCGGCCCAACATGAGGAGGCCGACATCGCGGATCGCCGTGGGCGACGCCGACCTGAGTGTCAACGCACGGAATGTCCTCGGTACCTGAATTCTACCTCACGGGCAAAGAGCGTCCGGACGACAGAAGGTTGATCCGATCAGGAGGGTTAGGGTAGAGCCTGCTGATGTTAATCGTTTAACATCAGCACACATGAGACCCACAGCGCGCCGGGTGGCCGAGCTGGCGCAGGTGTCGGTGGCGACCGTGTCCTATGTGCTCAGCGGCCGTGACCGGCCCGTCGCCGCCGAGACGAGGCAGCGGGTGCTCGACGCGGCCAGGCAGCTCGGCTACACGCCCGACCAGGCCGCCAGGAGCCTGCGCAAGCGCCGGACCCAGCGGGTCTGCCTGGTTCAGGCGTCGCTCGGCGGAAATCCCAGCGACGAGCGGCTGGCCAGGGACCTGCACGAGACGGCCGACGTACACGGTTACTCCGTGATCACGCTCGCCGTCTACTCCGAGGGCCGCGCGCGGGCGGCGGCCGACGTGCTGCGGAGCGGGATCGCCGATGGCGCGCTGGTCAATCAGACCGGTGACCACCTCACCCACGATCTGCTGGCCGAGATCGTCGCCGGCGGGCTGCCGATGGTCGTGGTCCGCAACGAGAGCGTGCCGGTCGGCTGCGACGTCGTACGGACACCGGAGACCGAGGTCAGCGCCGAGGCGGTCGAGCACCTGCTGGCCGAGGGCCGCACCCGCGTCGCCTTCATGGCGCACCGCCACGAGCTCTACCGAGACCACCCGACCGGCAGGCTGCTGGGCTACACGACCGCCCTCGACCGGCACGGCGTGGACCGGCGGATCATCGTCTCCGGCGCGGACGACCGCGTGGCGGCCTACCACTCCGCCACCGAGCTCCTGCGCTCCCCCGACCGGCCGGACGCGATCTTCGCGGCGTCCGACCGGGCCGCGATCAGCGTGCTCTCCGCCGCCAGGGACCTCGGGCTGAGCGTGCCGGGCGACCTCGCGGTGATCGGGGTCGGCAACATCGACGAGGGTCTCATCAGCAACCCGCAGCTGAGCACCGTCGGCCCGCTCAGACACGACTACACCGACGTCGTACGCCTGCTCTTCGACCGCCTCCAGGCCGACGGGCCCCTGCCCGCCCGCGAGGTGCTCCGCCCCTGGACATTCCTGCGGCGCGGCTCCTCCTGACGGCCCTTCCCAGCAGCCTCTCCCAACGGCCCTTCGACAGGAGCCCTCCCTTGCGCCCGAACGTGATCGTCGTCTTCACCGACCAGCAGCGCTGGGACACCGTGGGACCCTTCACCCCGAACCTCGACCGGATGGCCCGGCACGGCACGCAGGCCATGGTCGCGCTGACCCCGCAACCGGTGTGCGCGCCCGCCCGCGCGGCTCTGCAGACAGGCCGCTACCCGACCACGACCGGGGTCTACCGCAACGGCCGCGTCCTGCCCGCCGAGGAGCGCACGCTGGCGCACCACTTCGGCGCGGCCGGATACGCCACCGGCTACATCGGCAAGTGGCACCTGGCCGCCACCGAGCCGGTGCCCGAGGGGCTGCGCGGCGGCTACGGGTCGTGGCTGGCGGCCAACGCGCTGGAGCACACCTCCGACGCCTACCGCACGATCGTGTACGACGAGGCCAACGACCCCGTCTTCCTGCCCGGTTACCGTTCTGACGCCCTGGTCGACGCGGCCGTCCGGTTCGTCGCCGACCACCACGACGAGCCCTTCTTCCTCTTCCTGTCCTTCCTGGAGCCGCACCACCAGAACGAGGTGGACAACTACCCGGCCCCCGACGGCTACGAGGAGCGCTACCAGGGCCGATGGACGCCGCCGGACCTGACCGCGCTGGGCGGCACGGCCGCGCGGCACCTGGGCGGGTACCTGGGCCAGGTCAAGCGCCTGGACGAGGGGCTGGGCCGACTGCTCGACGCGCTGCGGAGCATGGACCTGCTCGATGACACGATCGTCGCCTACACCTCCGACCACGGTAACCACTTCAAGACCCGCAACGGCGAGTACAAGCGGTCCTGCCACGACGCGTCGCTGCGGGTGCCGCTGGCCGTGCGCGGGCCGGGGTTCGACGGGGGCGGCGCGATCGCCCGGCCGGTCAGCGTCATCGACCTGCCGCCCACGCTGCTGGCGGCCGCCGGGCTGCCCGTACCGGAGAACATGCAGGGCCACTCGTTCCTGCCGCTGCTCAGCGACGCCCGCGCCCCCTGGCCGGACGAGGTGTTCTTCCAGGTGAGCGAGTCCGAGGTGGGCCGCGGCATCCGTACCTCGCGGTGGAAGTACTACGCCGTCGCCGAGGGCGCCGACCCGGTGGCCAGCCCCGCCTCCGCCCGCTACCGCGAGCAGGCCCTGTACGACCTGGACAGCGACCCGCACGAGCTGGTCAACCTGGCGGGGCACCGGTCCCACCTGGAGGTGGCGGCCGGGCTGCGCGCGCGGCTGCTGCGGCGGATCGTGGCGGCGGGCGAGTCCGAGCCGGTCATCGAGCCGGCCGTCGAGGTCGACGCCCGGGACCAGGCGCTGACCGACCCGGCCGTCCGGCTGCGCGGCCCGGAACCGGTCAGGTTCGGCCACCAGCCGGCGGTCTCATAGCGCCACGGTCAGGTTCGGCCGTCTCATAGCGCCACGGTGCGGAACCCGGCGTTGGCCATCGAGGAGTCGGGCGTGTTCGAGGACCGCGCCGCGTTGCGGTAGCGGTTGCAGTAGGAGTCATGGCACAGGAAGGAGCCGCCGCGCAGCACCCGGGTCGTGCCGCGGAGCGGACCGCGCGGATCGGCCGACGGGGAGTAGGCGTAATAGTCGGGGGCGTACCAGTCCGAACACCACTCCCAGACGTTGCCGACCGTCTGCCAGAGCCCGTACGCGTTGGGCGCGAACGTACGGACCGGAGCCGTGGTCAGGTGGCCGTCGGCCAGCGTGTTCCGGGTGGGGAAGACGCCCTGCCAGATGTTCACCCGCCACTCGTCCTCGGGCAGGTCGTCGCCCCATGGGTAGCGCGCGCCGTCGAGGCCGCCACGGGAGGCGTACTCCCATTCGGCTTCGGTGGGCAGGCGCCGACCCGCCCACGAGCAGTAGGCGAGCGCGTCGTTCCAGCTCACGTGGACCACGGGGTGGTCGGCCTCCGCCGACGACAGGGTTCCGCCGGGGTGCCGCCAGTCGGCGCCGTGGACGCCGACCCACCAGGGGGTGCCCGGGACGGGGTTCATCACGTCTTCCGGGCGGGCGCGCAGGGCCAGGTGGAAGACGGCGGAGAAGCCGTACTCCTCGGCCTCCGTCCGGTAGCTGGTCGCCTCGGCGAAGGCGGCGAAGTCGGCCGTCGTCACGCAGGTCGCGTCGATCGAGAACGGCGCCAGGACCACCGGATGGACGGGCGTCTCGCCGTCGCCCCGGTTGCCGTCGCCGGTGGCGTCGCCCATCCTGAACTCGCCGCCGGGCAGGTCCACCTGCTCGATCGCGTGCGTGCCCCGCGCCGCGAACCGGGTCGGCTCCATGGGTGACGCCGGCGTCGCGGGTGTGCAGCAGCTGCCCGACATGTCACACTCCGCCAGGAAACAGCTGGCCCGGGTGCGGCTGGCTGGGGTGCGGCTCGTCACCGAGCGCTGCCTGTGCCTGCCACATGCGGGCCGTCATCTCCTCGCGGACCGCGAGATAGTCCGGCTCGAAGTAGACGTTGCGCAGCTCCGCGGGGTCGGCCTCCAGGTCGTAGAGCTCCCATTCCCCGCTGTAGGTGAACGCGCCCGTACCGGGCAGGCCCATGCCGTCGTTGTAGAAGTAAATGATCTTGTAGCGGGCCGTCCGGTATCCGTAATGCGCCGGTGCCTTGTGGAAGACGTCGTCGTGCTCCCAGTAGCGGTAGTACATCCCTTCGGCGGGAGGCGGGCCGGGCTCGCCGGTCAGGTCCGCCAGGAAGCTGCGCCCCTGCATACGGGGATGATGCGCCACCCCGGCCACGTCCAACACGGTCTGCGCGAAATCCACGTTCGTCACGATACCGGTGTGTATCTGACCAGCCGGAACGCGCCTCGGGTAGCTCAGGACGAGCGGCATCCGCAGCGACTCCTCGTACATGAAGCGCTTGTCGAACCAGCCGTGGTCGCCCAGGAAGAAGCCCTGGTCGGAGCAGTACATCAGGAGCGTGTCGGCGAAGTCGCCCCGGGCCCGGAGCCAGTCGACGACCCGGCCCACGTTGTCGTCGACCGAGGCGACGACGGCCAGGTAGTCCTCCATGTAGCGCTGGTACTTCCACAGCGCAAGCTCCTCGTAGGACAGCCCCTCGGGAGGATCCCGCTTGAGGTCCTCGGCGTTCAGGTGCTCGGCGATCCGCATCGCCGCCCGCCGCGCCGAGGCCGAACGCGTCGCGTGGTCGTCGGTGAACGTCGCCGGCACCGGGATGGGCTCGGCGTACATCCCGGCGTGCTTGTCGTCGGGCTCCCACGGGCGGTGCGGCGCCTTGTGGTAGATCAGCAGGCACCACGGATCGTCGCCGTCGAGCCCGTCGGCCCACGACAGCGCCAGATCGGTGATGAGATCGGTGGCGTAGCCGGGGACGGTCCGCAGTCCTTCCTCGGAGAGGAACCGCGGGTCGACGTACTCCCCCTGCTCGATCAGCACGTCCCAGTAGTCGAACCCCGCCGGATCATGACCGGGTCCGTCCCCCATGTGCCACTTGCCGACGATGGCGGTCCGGTACCCGGCGGCCCGCAGCAGGCTCGCGAACGTCGGCTGGGCGGCGTCGATCGGCGTGACGAGCGTCGAGACGCCGTTGACGTGCGAGTACGTGCCGGTCAGGATGCTGGCCCGGCTCGGCGAGCAGAGCGCGTTGGTCGCGAAGCAGTTGTCGAACCGGGCCCCGCACGCCGCGATCTCGTCGATCCGCGGCGTCCGGTTGACCACCGACCCGTACGCGCCGACCGCGTGCGAGGCGTGGTCGTCGGTGAGGATCATGACGATGTTGGGCCGTCTCACCGGTAGGTCGCCTCGTCCAGCCCGCTCATCGTCGGGTCGTAGGAGACGTCGCCGACGTCGTACATCGACGTCATCCAGTGGTAGAAGTTGTCACCCCGATCCCGAAGCACCTGGTACAGCCGCCGCATCAGCCGGCCGCGCACCGCCTCCATCTCGGGGTGCGCGTAGACGTTGAGCAGCTCGTCCGGGTCGGTGAACAGGTCGTACAGCTCGTTCGTCGAATCCGGGTTGACGACCAGCTTGTAGCGGTCGGTCCGGATCATCCGCTGCGGGTACGGGAAGTGGTGCCCGTGGAACTCGCAGACGATGTCCTGTTCCCAGGCCACTTCGTCGGCGGTGGCAAGTGGCAGGAGGCTGCGCGAGTCGACGGCGGGAGCAGGGTCGATCCCGGCCAGGTCGAGGATGGTCGCCGTGCAGTCCAGCAGGCTGACGAACTCCGGCCGGACGACCCCCGGCTGCTGCCCCGGGACGCGGAGCAGGCCGGGCGTGCGGTAGATGTCCTCGTACATCGCCGGGCCCTTGTCGTGCAGCCGGTGCGCGCCGGTGAACTCGCCGTGGTCGCACGTGAAGAACACGGCCGTGTCGTCGACCAGCCCGAGGCGCCGCATGGCGTCCATGACCCGGCCGATCTGGGCGTCGATGAGCGCGACGTACCCCCAGTAGACGGCGATGAGCTTGCGCGTCACCTCCAGCGGCATGGTGTCGAACGTCCAGTGCGCGCTGTAGTTCGCCTGCACCGCGGGCTTGCCGGCGAAGGTCTCGGCGATCGACTTGGGCAGCTCGACCAGTTCGGGGTCGAACATGTCGAAGTACTCGTCCGGCACGATGTACGGCAGATGCGGCCCGAAGAAGTTGAGCTGCAGGAAGAACGGCTGAGGATCGGCCGCGTACCGCTCCAGCATCTCGATCGTCCGCGTCGCCAGATAGTGCTCGAACGTCGCCTCGACCGGCTGGCGCAGCCGCGCGGCCAGCAGGTTGCCCGGCCCGCCGTTGGGCAGCGTCCCGCGGATGTGGTCGTGGATCTCGTACGGCGGCAGCTCGTTGGCCGCCAGATAATCCAGATAGTCGGGATGGTCCACGGGGTTGTGCCAGCCCGGCAGGTCCGGCCCGTCGAAGCCGAAGTCGGCCGCCCGCCGGTGGTGCCCGACGTGCCACTTGCCGATGAGCCCGCAGTTGTACCCGGCCTCCCGCAACGCCTGCGAGAAGGCGAACTGCCCGTCGGGCAGGTCCTCCATGTAGCCGACGTTGCGCTCGTGGTTGGCCAGCAGCTTGTGCCGGAACGGCGCCTGCCCGGTGAGCAGGCTGGCCCGCGCGGGCGTGCAGATCGCGGTGGGGGTGTACCAGCGGTCGAACCGGGTGCCGGTCCTGGCCAGCTCGTCGAGGACCGGGGTGGCGGCCAGCCGGTTGCCGTACGCGCCGAGGGTGTCGACCCGGTGCTGGTCGGTCATCAGGAACAGAATGTTCACTTGGCGGCGCCCGTGAACAGGTCGGCCGTGTAGTAGGTCTTGGGGGCGACGGCGCCGGTGAGCTTGCCCGCGCCGACGAAGTAGTCGTTCATGCCGGTCAGCCACTTGTCGATCGTGCCGTCCTTGGTGTAGCCGTCCAGCTCGGACAGCGACAGCACCTTGGAGTTGGCCGCGTCGGCCTTCACCTGCTCGGCCGGCTGGTTGAGCATCTTGGCGGTCGAGGCGATGGTCTCGTCGAGGTGCTCGCTGCGGTACTGGATCGCGTCGCGGAGCACGGCGATGACCTTCTGGGTCTTGCCCTGGTCCTTGGCGACGACGTCGTTGCCGGCCACGAACGCGGTCGGGAAGGACACCGTGTCGGCGAAGTCCTCGTTCTTGGCCAGCTCGACCAGGTCCGGAACGGCTTTCTTGATGGTGGCGATGGCCGGATACCAGAAGCCGGCCGCGTCGATCTGCTTGGAGGTGAACGCCGAGACGATCGTCGCCGCGTCCATCGGGACGATCTTGACGTCGCTCTTCGCCAGCCCGGCCTTCTTCAGGGCGAGCGTGAGGATCATGTCGCCGGAGGTGCCCTCCGGCACGCCGATCGTCTTGCCCTTCAGGTCGGCCATCGAGGCCGTGCCGGCCTGCGCGATGACGCGGTCGGCGTTGCCGAGCGTGTTCATCGCGACGACCTTGGCCTTGCCGGTGGCGGGCAGCCACATGGCGCCCGGCCCGATGTAGCCGAAGTCGAGGTCGCCGGTGCCCAGCGCCTGGATCTGCAGCGGGCCGTTGGTGAAGACGCTGGTCTTGGCGTCGATGCCGTGCTTCTTCCACAGGCCCTGCTCGTCGGCGACGGCGAGCAGGCTGGCGCCGTTGAAGTCGCCGATGTAGCCGAAGTTGACCTGGGTGCCGGCGTCTCCCGACGAGCAGGCGGCCGTGCCGAGCGCCAGCATGACGGCGGCAGCGGCGATGGATGTCTTCCTCATTGCGCGGGCTCCTTGACTTGCCGCTGGTGGTACACCGAGTGCCAGACGCGGTTGCGCAGGTTCCCGAACTCGGGACTCAGGCGCATGTCCTCGTCGCGTGGATAGGGGAGGTCGACGTCGATGACGTCGGCGATGCGGCCGGGCCGCGCGGCCATGACGATGACCCGGTTGGCGAGGAACACCGCCTCGTCCACGTCATGGGTGATGAACATGACCGTCCGCCGCTCCTGGCTCCACGTCTCCAGGAGCTGCTCCTGGAGACGCACCCGGGTCAGCGCGTCCAGCGCGCCGAAGGGCTCGTCCATGAGCAGGATCGACGGGTTGACCGCGTACGCGCGGGCGATGGCGCAGCGCTGCTTCATGCCGCCCGACAGCGTCTTGGGCAGCGCGTCCGCGAACCGCTCCAGGCCGACCAGGCCGATGAAGTGCTCGGCGCGCCGGCGCCGCTCGTCCTTGGGCACCTTGGCGGTGCGCAGGCCGAACTCGACGTTCTCGCGGACGGTCAGCCATGGGAACAGCGCGTACTGCTGGAAGATCACGCCGCGTTCGGGGCCGGGGCCCGAGACCGGCTTACCGTCGACGAGCGCGGTGCCGCCGGTGGGCTCCTCCAGCCCGGCGAGGATGTTGAGCAGCGTGCTCTTGCCGCAGCCGGAGGGTCCGACGACGGTCACGAACTCGTTGTCGGCGATGTCGAGCGAGACGCCGCCGAGGGCGACGAAGTCCTCCTTGCCGACGGGGTAGACCTTCTCGATGTCGCGTACGGAGATCTTGGGCATGGTCGTGGGCACGGTCGTGGGCATGGTCATCGGCTCTCCTGCCAGGCCGTCAGCTTGTTGCCGGCCAGCATGAGCAGCCGGTCCATGATCAGGCCGAGGATCCCGATCGCGATGATGCCGACGAAGATCGTCGGCAGGTCGTAGTAGAGCTGCGCGTTCTGCATCCGGTGCCCGAGCCCCGCCTGCGCGGCCAGCAGCTCGGCGGCCACGAGCGTGCCCCAGGCCGAGCCGAGCCCGACCCGCATCCCGACCAGGATGAACGGCGTCGAGGCCGGCACCACGACCCGCGCGAAGATCGTCCCGTCCCCCGCGCCGAGGACCCGCGCGGCGTTGACGAGGGTCCGGTCCACGTTCACCACGCCCTGGTAGGTCGAGATGACGCAGGCCAGGAACGCCGCCAGGAAGATGACGAAGATCTTCGGGCTCTCGCCGATGCCCATCAGGACCAGCACCAGCGGCAGCATCGCCAGCGGCGGGATGGTCCGGAAGAACTGGATCCACGGCTCGAACAGGCCGCGCGCGACCGTGTACCACCCCATGACGAAGCCGACCAGGACCGCCGCGACCGAGCCGAGGGCGAACCCGGCCAGCACCCGCCCGAGGGAGGCACCGACGTCGGTGACGAGCGTGCCGTCCAGGAGCATCCGCCAGGCGGCCGCGACGACCTCTCCCGGGGTCGGGAACTGCAGCCCGGCCAGGGACAGCCCCCACCAGATCGCCAGCCCGGCCACCACCGAGCCGATGTTGAGCATCAGCAGGGTACGGCTCTTGCGGGGGCGGACCTTCGTGGCCGCCGCCGCTTCCGTAGTGATCACGGCCACCTTTGGCCTCCGTCCGTTGTGACGTTCGCTTCGTATCCGGCCAGCAGCGGGGACTCGTGGAACAGGGTCGCGATGGCCCCGAGCGCGCCGCCGTCGTCCGACAGCAGGGCCGGGCGGATCACCGGCGCCGCGTCGGTCAGCCACGACAGTTCGTACGTGACCGTGGCCGCGACCTGCTGCACCAGAGTGGGCGCGATCGTGACGATCTCGCCGGCGAGCACGATCTCGCTGGGGTTGAGCGTCATCGCGGCGGTGCCGAGCACCCGGCCGACCGCCGCACCGGCCGCGCGCAGCACCTGGTCGACGACCGGGTGCGCGATCTCCACGGCGGCCCGCAGGTCGTCGAGCGTCTCCATCGGCAGGCCCAGCTCGCGGCACCGCCCAAGGATCGCCGGCACCGACGCGACGGTCTCCACGCAGCCGCGCTTGCCGCACCGGCACTGCGCGCCGCCGGGCACGACGGTCACATGGCCGAGCTCGCCGGCGTAGCCCTTGGAGCCTCGTACGAGCTGGCCGCCCACCACGAGCCCGCCACCGACGCCGTCGGACAGCCGCAGGTAGATGAGGTCGCGTACGGAGTCCGACTGGGCGTGCAGCGCCTCGGCCAGCCCCGCGAAGCGCACGTTGTTGTCGACGATCACGGCGGTGTGGAAGCGCCCGGCGAACAGCTCCGCCACCCCGTCGGCGCGCGACTGGTCCCCCCAGCCCGGCACGCCGATCCCGATGGCCTGGAGGGCGCCGTAGTGGACACCGGTGTCGGCGCTCAGCCGGTCGATCAGCGCCAGTGCGGCCTGGACCCGCTCGGGCCACTGCGCCGACTCGTCGTAGCGCGAGGTGCCGGACGCGATGATGTCGTGCGCCGCGTCGGCCACCAGGACGTTCACCCGCCGGTGGCCGAAGTCGACGCCCATGTACTGCCCCGAACCCGGATCCAGCGCGAGCCGCTCGGCCGGCCGGCCGCTGCCGACGCGCTCGACGGCGTCGGTGTCGACGACCTGGATCGCGCCGCGGCCGAGCAGGTCGCTGGTGATCTCGGAGACCGTGGTACGCGACAGGCCGACCCGCGTCGCGATCTCGTTGCGGCTCTGCGCGCCGTGCTGGCGCAGCAGGCGCAGCACACGTTCCTCATGGGACCGGCGGACGAGTGCGTGCGCTCCAGGGGGCATTGACACGCTGGAAACTTATGGTTTGTCCATTTTTTCCGTCAACCTTCCGGCAGAAAGAATCCGGAAATCTGCCGCAGGGCCGATGAAATGCCTCCTGGCTCACGTTCAGCAGGATGAATGTCCATTGCCCAGCTCGTCACCCGGGTCGGGTGGATGACGATCGCGTCGCCCACGGTTGTCGCGCGGCCGCGGATCTCCACGCCGCGTGGCCGCCACGGCGGCAGCACGTCGTACTCAAGTTCGCGCTTGCTGAACAGGCTCATGCTCCCTCCCGCCCGCGTGCCGTACCGCGAAGGGGGCGACCGCGAGGCCGAGCACGCTGGTCGCGGCGGCCAGCCAGAACAGGGTGGTGAAGGCCGTGTCGGTGTAGCCGCCGCTCAGGACAGCGGCGGCCAGGCCACTGCCCACGACACCGCCGACCGTGCGCGCGATGTTGTTGAGCCCGTTGGCCACGCCGGTCCTGGTGAGCGGCACCAAATCGCCGATCAGCTTCGGCAGCGAGGCCATCACCAGGCCGGATCCCGCGCCCACCACGGTGTAGAAGACCAGGTGCTCCCACATCGACGCGTGGGCCAGGGCGAGCAGCGCGGAACCCAGGACGGCGACCGCGAACCCCATGACCGCGGGCCAGCGTGGACCGAAGCGCTCGGCCAGCTTGCCCACCGCCGTGCCCGTGGGCAGCAGGATCAGTGCGCCCGGCAGCATCAGCAGGCCGGACACGGTGACTGTGGCGCCGAAGCCGATTCCGCTCGCCCCCGGCTCGAGCTGGGCGTAGGCGGGCAGCGACAGGTAGAAGAAGTAGGAGGCGGCACCGAAGAGGAACGCCAGCGCGTGCGTGGCCAGCATCGGCCGGTCCGCCAACTCGGCGACGTCGATCAACGCGTCGTCCTTGCGCCGCTCGACCAGTAGCAGGACGACGAAGAAGGCCACCGCGCCCACCCCGAGCCAGGCTTGGCGCTGCGTGAGCGCCAGCAGCAGGCTGACCAGGCCGGCGCCGAGCAGGACGGCGCCTGGGAAGTCGAGCCTGCCTTTCGCGGTGTGTGTGCTCGCCGGCACGAAGCGGGCCACCAGCAGCAGGCTGACCAGGGCGAGCAGCGCGCCGAGCCCGAACAGCCAGCGCCACGACAGGTAGTCGGCGAGCAGCCCGCCGACCACCAGACCAGCGCCGGCGCCCGCACCTACGATCCCGGAGATCAGCCCGAACGCGAACGCCATCCGCTCGCGCGGCATCGTCTCACGCAGGATGGCCATCGACAGTGGCACCAGCGCGAGCGCTGCGCCCTGCACGACCCTGGCCGCGACCAGTTGCCCGATGTCCTGCGCCGCCACGGCCCCGGCCATGCCGACGAGATACGTCATCAGTACGGCGAGCAGCACCCGGCGCTTGCCGTACAGGTCACCCATCCGGCCGAGCAGCGGAGTGAGCACGGCGCTGGACAGCAGGAACCCGCTGATGATCCACGAGGCCCAGCCAGGCGTGGTGTCGAGCTCGCGCTGCAGCAGGCCGACCGCGGGAACGACCATCGTCTGCATGAGCGCGTAGCTGAAGACTGAGGCGACAAGGGCGAACAACGTCTTCACTTACCCACCTTAGTTCGTTGTACGAATAGTTCGTTGCGCGAATCAGATTAGTTCGTGGTGCGGACTATCGTCAAGTAGACTCAAAACATGGAAGACACCGGGCTGGCCACCGCGCTGGTACGGCTCGCGCACCTGGTGAGCCGGGTCTACGCCGAGGTCAGTAAGGAGTTCGAGCTGACTCCGCAGCAGATCCAGCTGCTGTGCATGCTGCTGGGCGGCTCGACGGGCATGACGGAGATGAGCCGGGCGCTGGGACTGGAGAAGTCCAGCATGACCGGACTAGTCGACCGGGCCGAACGGCGCGGCATGGTGGTCCGGGTCCGCGATCAGCGCGACCGGCGCGCTTGCGGCATCGAGCTGACCGACCAGGGCAGAAAGGTCGCCCATGACGCGCACCGCAAGGTCACCGCTCAGGTCGAGGCCCTGATCGGGGAGATCGATCCGGATGATCGCGAGCGCCTGGAAACCGTGGTGATGGGCATCGTCCACGCCCCGCGGCCTGCAACCCGGGCCGCGACTCGTGCGCATTCCCCGGCATGACCAAACTGGAACAGGTATCGCAGACCGGGAACGCCCCGGCCGTTGCGGCAGACGACCAACGGCGCAACCAGTGGCAGCGGGCTTCGGGCCGGCGCTCGCGGGCCGGGTGACGCGCTACTTCGCCAGGCCGGCCTCGACCAGTGTCCGGCCCGGGTACGGCATCCGTTGCGTGAGGGACGGCGGGTCCCTCGAGTCAGCGATGACGCTTTCGCGAACCAGCCTGGAAAGGGTTCATAATTGATCTTCGGTCTCGACCTTCGAGCGCCTAGCCTTGTCTTGCTTCAATTCGCGGATGTCCTGCGATGTGCCCTCGGGAGGTAGCGGGTGATCGGTCACAGGCCGACGAGGTGTACAGCGGCCATCATGGCGGTCGTCGCAGCATTGGGCGTGGGCACGTCTGGGTGTGGAACACGACCGGCCAACACCGCGGTCCGGGTCGCCGCGTCCGTGTCCCCCTCGCCGAGGGCGTCCGCGTCGTCGTCACTGGACGTGAAGATCGTGAGACCGGGGCAGAAGGACGATACTCCCAATCCCGGGTCGGGGGCGGGCGACTCACGGCTGGCCATGGCCCTGCTCACTCGCTTCCGGGATGTGCAGGAGGAGCCGTACGAGCCGGGTGCCGTCGTCGCACTACCCGTCGCCGACATGGAGTCCCCTTTCATTCCATCGCGCCAGATCAGCAGTCCTTTTGGGGGGCCGGAGGAGTGTGACAAGTGGACTGCTGGGATGTGGTTGGCGGTGCTGCGTACGTATAACACCGCTGGCGTGCAGATAGCCGTCACCATGATCAACCAGTCCTCCCCTAGCCCGGGGGCACAGCGCCTGCGACGGCCCGAGGGAGCGAGCTTCAGTGAGGCGGTCATCACCGGCCCCGCAGCCATGCTGAACCGCCTCGGGGATCCGAACCTCCCCGCGCGATGCCGCCACCTGTCCGATCCAGACGTCGGATCCGGTGAAATCCAGCCCCTGGCCGTCCCACGCCTGGGCGAGCACTCCTGGGCCTACCGCATCACCGGCAGCAGGAAGGTCCCCATCTGGCACTGGGTGGAGGTGATCCAGACCTCACGCTATCTGCTGGAGATACGGATCCCGAATCAGGAGCCGCGCCCTCGTGCCGATCCCGCCAAGCTGCTGCCCCAGGTCGCCCAGGAGGCCTACACCAAGGCGGAGGCGGCATTCCAATAGCTGCCTCTCTGAACCTCGCCGATCCCATGGGCCGACTGGGGTAGGCCTCGCCAGCTCTGAAGGCGGCATCCACGACGTTACCGCGGCCCGGACGGTCGGCCTGATCGACGTCCTGACCAGCGTAGGCGTGAAGGCCTTCGCGGATAAGGGATACCAAGGGGCGGGCGGCACCATCCGCACGCCGTTCAAGCGTCATCGCCACCGCCCCTGGCTGTCAGCGGCGCAGCGGTGCCACCCCGGCTGGCTCACCCAAGCCAGCGAGGAGCTCTCCGTCCATGAGGCGGGCGACCTGCCCGGCGACCCCGCCGTTCTGGCATCGGCGTTCAACGCCCTGATGAAGGGTTCTGCGCGGTCTGGCTCACCGGGTGGCGAGCCCATCGGCCGCTCACTCGGGGACGACGAGGCGATCGACACCCTCACCGGGCTGCTGCGACACGGCCTCACCGGCCCCCAGTCATAGCGGCTGACCATCACCACATCGGCAACCGAGGAAACCCAGCTCGTTAACGGCTTCCCAAGGACGGGCAGCCTGTCCCCTTCCGAGACGTCCCCTTGTGTCGTCACAGAGGTTTGGCGAGAGGCCGCTCAGTCAAACGCAACGGCGTTGAGCCCTACACGCAGTCGTGATCTACCGCCACAGACCTGTCAGCTCTATCGCGTGTTCAGGGCTGTCGGCGTGCTGGATGCCGGGAATCGGTTGCCCAAGGCGATCTTGAATGCGCCACCCCCCGAGCTGGACGACGGGGCTTCGTCCTCTCCTCATGGCAAGGGCCAATTCGGAAAGCGTTCCCCAGGAGCCGCCGACCACAATCACGGCGTCACCCGAGTTGACGATGACGTTGTTACGAGCTTCGCCGATCCCGGTAGGAATGACGATGGTCAGGTCGGGGTTGACGTGCTCTCGGTCAGCGCGGGAGAGGATGCCCACAACCGTTCCGCCCGCGGCGTACGCGCCTGCGGCGACTGCCGCCATGACACCTGTGTATCCGCCGCATATCACCACCGCTCCGCGTTCGGCCAGCATGCGGCCCAACTCGCGGGCATTGCGACGGTCATCTTCGGTACAGTCACGTGGCCCGCATACCGATACCTGGATAGCCACAAAGGCCTCCTACGCCGTGACCTCACTCAGGGAGCGCTGGTTGGCTCGGAGGAACGGCACGATGGGCGGTGAATGGATCGATGCGCTCTCTGACGCCAATCATTCCCGTGCCCGCATCCGAGCTATCGGTGAACGTGCCGTCGCTTCCTTGAAGACCTGGAAGCCAGCGACCAAAGTGCGCTGCGGCCCCCGCATCCCACGACCGCCCTCGTCCAGGCCATCCCCGTCCTGCGACTCATCGAAGAGGGCCGCTACTCAGGATGAAAGCAGGCCATGGAAACGGCCTGGTCAAAGCACCTATGGCAAGTCGAACTCCTTCTTGCTCACGCCATCGAGGAACGCTTCCCACTCGGCATAGGTGAACACCAACGCGGGGGCGTCAGGGTTCTTGCTGTCTCGGACGGCCACGATGCCAGGCAGGTTGTTGGCGACCTCCACGCAGGCACCACCCTGCCCGTTGCTCTTGGAAGACTTGCGCCAAACGGCACGGGACAGGTCATCTTGCGGCATCCCGCACCCCCTTCTCTGTCGTTGGTCTGCTACGCCGGAAGATCGCGTGCCACCTGCTGGATGAGTGCCGACGATTCGTCAACAGACAGCGCCGCTTCCCGCAGGCGGTCAAACATCACGGTATACCGATTTACTTCGTGCTGTTTCTCCAAATAGAGGGTACCGGTGTGGTATTCGATGTACACAACGCACGGGTCTGTGGGTGCGAAGCCCAGGACATGGAACGCCCCGTCCATGGCGGGATGCGCGCCAACCGCGAAAGGTAGCACTTGTAGCGTCACGTTCCGCAGGTCCGCCGCATCGAGCAACCGCTGAAGCTGAGCGTGCATCACCTCGGAGCCGCCGACAACACGGCGAATCACTGCTTCATCCATCACCATGGACACATTCGGGGCACCCTCGCTCGTCAGGAGCTTCTGCCTCGTCAGTCGAACAGCGACTCGCTGCTCGATGTCCTCGCTGGACGCGTCGAGCAGAGAGGCTCGATGCACCGCCCGGATGTAATCCGCGGTCTGTAGCAGGCCCGGCACGAACTCGCCCTCATAAATCTGCAATGAGGATGCGGCCGATTCCAAGCCCACGTAGACCTCGAACCATTCGGGGACTGCTGGTCCATAGGCGTGCCACCAGCCGCGCTGACGTGCCTCACGCGCCAACGCGAGCAGTGCGTCCCGCTCAGCTGGGCCGACTCCATAGATGCCCAACAGCGCTCGGGCGTCGCTGGGCTGGATCGCCCGACGAGCAGTCTCGAACCGGCTGAGCTTGGTCGGGTGCCAGTCGAGCTGCTCGGCGACCTGTTCGATTCCTAGATTGCGATCTTCGCGTAGGCGACGCAGCTCTGCCGCGAGCTGACGTCGCCGCACGGTCGGACTACCTGTCGGGCGCGCCATTGGGATCACCTTCCCAGTTTTCCATTCTCGGGCAAGCAAGCAACAAGGCTAGCAACTGCTATATGGCACCTGCCAATCTGCATCTGCCGATAGACACTGGCCATCGTCGCATCGTCGCCATAGTCCGATCGGCGCGAAGCCGGACTCCAGATGCGCATCACTAAACGACGCCCCAAGGAGGAGGTCCCGCATGCATAGATTCGGACACGAAGAGGAGCCGTTCATTCACTTAGTGCGACTGTGGCGGGATCTATCGCAATTCGGGCCGGCGCGCGCGGTGGAGTACTCATCGACGGTTGAGCCGTTCATCGCCATACGCACGGCGCGGGGTCCTCTGTACGTGAGGACGGCTTTGAGAGGTGAGCAGCGGATCTTCACGTGGGGTCATGGGCGGGGTCGGTGGGCGGGTGCGTACGACGTGGACGCGGCTACGCGGGTCTGGGAGGTGGCGCGGTGAATGAGCGGTTTCTTGGTGAAGTCGTGTTGCCGGGGGTGGCGCACTCGGTGACGGTGGCTCGTCACTGCGTCGGGGAGATGCTGGCGGCGGCAGGGCACCGGGACGCGGAGAATGCGCTGCTGATCGTCACCGAGTTGACCACCAACGCGTTGATCCATACCGCCTCCGGACTGCATGGCGGGGTGATCACGGTGGAGGTCGTCGCCGTTGATGACGAGATCGTTCGCGTTGAGGTGACCGATGACGGGGCGGACACGGTTCCTCGCTCGGGGGTGTCCGGCGATGACGACTGTCACGGGCGGGGTCTGTGGCTGGTCGAGCAGTTCGCGCTCACGTGGTGCGTGCGCCTGCTGGGTGCGGGCCAGCGCGCAGTCTGGGCGGAGACGTTCACGGGTCAGGCGCCTGTCTGAGCCGGGGACGGCGTGGTGGCCAGGGTCGCGCGCAGAGGGTGCGAGGTGGAGAGGTGAGTTGGGTGGTCGGTCACTGGCGGTTTCCCCCTCGTTGCACGGCACCGCACCTATCAGCCGTGCAGTCGCACTATGAGGAGCTGACATGGAACGCTCCACGCGGGAGTGAGCCGGACGGCCGGGTGATGCAGTGGACCTGCGACTGAGCACTTGGGCTCGGTTCGCAGAGCCGAGACAGGGCGGCGCCCTGCCGTAGTCTCAAGTCCCTTCCTTCTCTTTGCGAGACCTGACCGGTCCTGTCCTCGGGTCTGAGGTACAGAAGGGGCGACGCGAGCACATGACGGCCGGCCGATGCACTCACAGCCTCGAATTCAGCGACGACGTCGTGATCAAGCGCTACACATCGTGGGGACGAGGAGAGCCCCACCGGGAGTGGGCAGCACTCACACTGCTCGCCGAACACGCGCCTGACCTCGCACCCACGCCTTTGGACGCCGCACTCGACGCTCACCCGCCCACGATCCTGATGACCAGGCTGCCCGGCCATGTCCTGCGTGGCGAGCATGCCACTGACGAGCAGGTCAGCGCGATGGCCACCGCTATGAACCGATTGCACCTGGCAATCCCTACTCGGGTGGTAGAAGCGGTCGAGCCCGCCCCCTGGGGACCCGCCGCAGCTCTGGACAAAGCCCGCGTCTGGGCCGACAGGCGACCCGACCTCGGCGCGGACCCCCTTGTGCGGCACGCCCTCCAAGCGGGTTCCGCCTGGCTGGCATCCAGCGACCCTGACCAGCTCTTGACGAACCCCCATCCGCCCGTCCTCGGGCTGGCGGATGGCAACCACGCGAACCTGCTGTGGGACGGACCCGAACGACGCGTGCGGCTTATCGACTGGGAAGACTCCGGCCGCAGCGATCGCGCCTTCGAACTCGGCGAGGTAACCGAGCACATCTCCCGCGTCGACGGCGCTCTGGACACCGAGCAACTGCTGGCCCACATCGACCTGGCCCCAGGGGAAGCCGAGCGGGTGCGGGACTTCCGCCGCCTGATCGCGCTGGGCTGGTTTCTCCAGCTTGGCCCCGATGGGCCGGCGATGCCTCATAACCCGGTAGGCACCCTGGGGCGCCAGGCCGAGAGGGTTCTGCGACTTCTCGGCTAAGTCGCGTACGTCTCCACATTGATCGAGGCTGCCCCCCTGTGGTCCGCTCCAACCAGCCGGCCGGGCGAAGCGTTCTTGGAAGGTGGTCCGAGCGCAGCGAGGTCCTTCAGGGCGGGCGTCGCCGGGTGGCCCGGAGGAGTTGCACCTCCGGGCCACCCGGCGCCCTTGCACCGCCTGCTCATTCGCCGCTCGCCCGGCAACCCCGCGGCCTGGCTTTCTGCCTGTGTCACACGCCGTGGCCGGTGCCGTTACAACGGAAGAGGAACGGAAGAGGAACGGAAGAGGAACGGAAAAGGAGCGGAAGAACGGTGTCGTAGCGTCCTTCTGTCCGGGCTGTAGCCATGTCTTCTGCGCGATGAGTTGACGTATGTGAAACATCGGGTCGTCGGCGTGTGCGAACGATGTATTAGTGCGGCGCTGTGCGTGTTCCATTCCCATGTTCCAAGTGGCACATGTATCAAGCGGTACATCAAGTGCCCATGACTTCGTGAAGGAGAAGAGTGTCAGGATTCAGTCGCGGGCCCGTTCGACGACGGGTTACCGGTGTGGTCGCGATGGCCCTCGTGCCGTTGATGGTGGCGGTCGGGGTGGCCTGGGCCGCCGTCACCGACAACATGTTCCCGACCGAAAGCACCGGTAGTAGCTGCGTGATCGGCTTCGGCAGTCATCCACCATGCCAGACCGACAATCGCGAAGTCTATTTCTACATGGACAGCAGCGGCGAATACAAGCTGGAGTCGGAGGACCGGTCGACGGTAAACGACGCCATTGACGGAGAGTACCGTCCCACGGATTTGGCCTTCCACTACGACTCGTCGCCGGTGTTCGAGGGGAGCGCGGAGACCGACATCATCTATCAGGAGGGCTCGACCGGCCTACCGGACAGTGTGGCCGGTAGGACGTGGTGCAATGCGCGCGGGGGCGAGCGTTACAACTGCGACCAGCAGTATATCCGCATCCGAGGCAACGGGGGTTACATCTACGCGAGAGTTTGCCATGAGACCGGACACGCCGTCGGCCTGCAGCACGGCGACTACGCCATACCCTGGCTCAACAAGACCGATTCCCGCCTCGGCTGTATGGTGACCCCTTCCGCCGGCCATAACCATCTTGGCGACAATAACCGGGAGAACATCGATGGCACTTATTAGGAGGGCCGCCGTGAAGCGTCTTACGTATATCGCAACCGGTATCGGGCTCGCCGCCGCTCTCGCTGTCGCGGGAGTCGCCACTGTGAATGCCGCCGACGGCGCGCCCGCGCCGCGCCGGGTCGTGATGGCCGACGGAGACGACCGCCTGCCCAGCATCACGGCCACGGACTGGGTGACGTACGCCGACCATGTGGTCGTCGTCAGCGCCACCTCCGAGGAGACGATCCCGCCCGCCCAGATCGAGATCGAGCGAGGGGAAGGATTGATCGGGCGGAAGGTGAATCTGGAGGTCAAAAAAGTGCTGTGGTCGCGGGAGGACGCGGCCCAGCCGGCCCCGAAGGAGTGGGAGTACAACGCGTCCGGTTGGACCTTCACCGAGGGAAACCTGAACAGTCCGACCGCGACGGCCATATACGATCGGCCGCGCATCGAACCCGGGCACCAGTACATCCTGGCCATCACCTGGGAAGGGCAGCACTGCGCCGAGGGCGACACCCCGGAGCCCGCGAAGTGGATGGGGCTCGGCGAAGGTTCGGAGCTACCCTTCGACGGCGACATCATCGGCCAGGGCGAGATGGAAGGCCACGCGCAAAGCGCCGCCGAGGCGCGCACGCTAGCGGCCGACGCCGGTCCGAACGCCGGACTGGAAGAGGAAATGGCAGGCAACAGCGCGGACGCCCTAGCCGCCAAACTGAAGGCGACCCAGCCTGGGGAAAGACAGCAGTTCGGACCGCCGCCGACGGCCACCTGCGGCTGAGCATCGGGCACGCTGTCGGCCTGGAGCACGGCGACTACGCCATCCCTCGCCGGGTCCTGGACGCGGCCATCGCCGCACCCGAATGCCGGGAGCGGCGGGTTCGTAAGCTGCCCGCGCACGTGGTCGTCTATCTCCTGATCGCGCTGTGTCTGTTTCCTGACGATGACGACGAGGAAGTCGCCGAGACACTGACAGCCACTTCGTCCCCTCCGTGTTGATATGAGCGAATCGAAGGATTACGGAGTGGCCGTCACTTGTCACATGGATCTCTCCCGCAGGGCGAAGCGTTCTTGGAAGGCGTCCGAGCGTAGCGAGGTCCTTAAGAGGGCGGGCGTCAGCCCGCCTGAGAACGTCCGGAGCGTAGCGGAGGGCTGTTGTGGGCGGGTGGGCATCAGACGGCCAACCATTGAATCGGGTAACGGGCGGGGAGGAAGTACGCCCGGTTGTTTAGTCAAGCTGTGGTGGCCCAGTTTGTCGCTCTGAACTGGCCCAACGGCTGGGGCCGGCGTGGTCGTGACGGTGGCGGTGTGCGTCAAGTCGCTGTGATGTCGATCACCGGTCTGCCGACCGTGCTCTGATCGTTCTAGGTGGTGGGTGTAGGTAGGCTGGCAGCGCACCTTCGCTTGTAGGGGTGCGTGTGCTGATCGGGCTGGTTGGGCTCGCGTATCTGGGCCGGACGGAGGAGCGTGGGCGTCGATATGCGGGAAGAGTCGGACGTCGATAACGTGGCGGGTGAGAGGCGGCCGAAGAAGCTGCTGTTGCGTGCGCTTGCGGGCGAGCGCACCGAGCGGCCACCGATCTGGCTCATGCGGCAGGCCGGACGCTATCTGCCGGAGTACCACGACGTCCGCGAGGCTGCGGGCGGGATGGTGGGGCTGTGCAATTCGCCCGAACATGCGGTCGAGGTCACCCTGCAACCGCTCCGCCGCTTCACGCTCGACGCCGCGATCCTGTTCGCGGATCTTCCCCAGATCGCGGCGGCGTTGGGGCAGACCTTGGAGTACCGGGTCGGTGACGGCCCCGTCCTCACGCCCCCGATCCGTTCGACTTCGGACATCACCGAGTTCTTGAGCGCGTCCCGCTTGCACGAAGAACTGGCCCCGATCTATGAGACTGTCCGACAACTCACTCGCGCATTGCCTGACGAGCTCACGTTGATCGGCTATGCCGGTGCCCCGTGGACGGTCGCGGCTTACATGGTCGAAGGGCGCGGCGGCGGCTCTGAGCACTCCATTGTCAAGCAGTGGGCGCTGAGCGATCCCGAGGGGTTCCAACCCCTGATCGACCTGCTCACGGCGGCCATCATCGAGTTCTTGGACCGTCAGATTCAGGCGGGTGCCGAAGCGATCCAACTCTTCGAGAGCTGGGCCGGAATACTCCCCGACCCGCTGTTCCAGCGTTGGTGTGTCACGCCGATCGCCGCCATCGTCGCAGCGCTGAAGGCGAAGCATCCGAGTGTTCCCATCATCGCCTTTCCGCGCGGCGCGGGGCTTGCCTACAACGGCTTCGCCGAGGCGACCGGCGTGGACTGCGTCGGGCTCGACTCGACAGTGCCTGTGGAGTGGGCCGCGCAGCAGGTGCAGCAGAAGCTCGGCCGGTGCGTGCAGGGCAACCTCGACCCTCAGCTCCTCGTCGCGGGCGGGCCTGCACTCCACGCGGAAACAGACCGCATCCTGAACGCGCTCAGTGGTGGCCCGTTCGTGTTCAATCTCGGACACGGAATCGTCAAGACCACACCCCCCGAGCATGTGGCCGCTCTCGCCCAGCAGGTACGGTCCTGGTCCGCAGCTGTGACGCAGTAGAGAACCTGAACGCGCCGGCGTCGGCTCATGTGCTCCGCCTACCGGGGGCCCAGCCTGGGGCTTCTTGTTCGGTGCGAGTGCTGCGGACGCCCACGCCGAGGAATGGGCGGCGTTCACCGCCGGGTGGGATCTCACTCATGCCGGGCCTTCTACCTGCGCAGAACGGCGGTTAAGATCACCGGCGCGGTACGGCTCCGTCCTGCCAGCGATAGAGGTCGCGCAGCAGGGAAATCTCGGCGCCGTGATGGATCAGCTCCCTGTTGACGTGCAGGACTATGCCCTCCATGGGAAACCGCTCGGGACCCACCGTGGGCGGATTCTCCAGGTCAGCGTCCGAGAGATCGCGGACCCCCGCGTTCCATCTCCCATACATCTCATCGAGCTGTTTTAGCGCCTCGTCAGCGGTCCCCGCGTAGGCGAATGTCTGGGAGTCCACGTCCTGGCCGCCGAAGTGCCATCCGACCCGATAGCCCAGGCACGAGACGATGATGTGTGCCAGCCGCCAGGCAATCGTGGTCACCGGCGCCGGCACCGGGTCAGGGGACGCGGAGTCCACCGTCCACTCCCCCGAACCTGCCGACATCGGTGCGGCCGACGTGCCACGTGGGCGGATGCTCCAGCAGTCGCGCACGGGCTCCCAGAAGTACTCCTCATCGGTGAGACCGTCCAGCCGCGGCCGCAGGTTCTTGCTCCAGTGCCGGTCCAGCTGCTCCGCGAGCCGCTCGCTCCTTGTCATTTCCGCACACTACAGACAACGGAGACCCGGCTGCGACCCTCGCGGACGCCGTCGCCGACCGTGGGCCGCGAGAGCGTACCGCACCGGGAGATGACGCTGGGGGCTGATGTGCCCTTCGGGCCGTGCCGCCGCGAGCGGCGCAAGCGGAGCCGTGACCCATGTCATACCGGGGCATGTCACGTTCCCGGCAGCTCATCTCGTCTGTGAAGTGCACAACCGGCCTATCACTCGCACGGACAAGGGGACCATCGTGTTCGCCGTCTACCTCGTGATCACTCTCCTAGCCTCGGCCGTCGTCGGCATGGCCGCCATCGCCAACCTCATCGGCCATGAATACCCCAAGAAGCAGGCGGACCAGCTTCGCGTGCCCCGTTCCTGGACGCTCCCGCTGGGCGTGATGCTGGCGGCGGGCTCGCTGGGGCTGCTGGCCGGGCTCGCCGTTCCGGTGCTGGGCCTGCTCGCCGCCACCGGCCTCGTGTTGTACTTCCTCGGCGCGTTCTGCGTTCATCTGCGGGCCCGTGACCATCACTTCGGCGCCTGGTCCGTGTTCTTCACGCTGGCGGCGGCCGCCCTGGCCGTGAACGTGGCCTACTACTGAGTTCCGGCCACCTGGGCGAAGCCATCGCCGTCCTTCGAAACCACTGCGTCGCACAGGTCAGGTTTGCGTCTGCACACGTTGGGAGGACGGAAAATATTCTGGAGTGGGTGAGGCAACTTCGGTGAGCTGCTGGGATTGCCGCCGCGGGAGGTGGACCGGCACTGCCAGCGGGTGCTGGGCCGGGGGCTGCTGGTGGTATGCGGCAGCGCGTACGAGTTCGCGAACGCCCTGACTCGCGAGGTCCTCTACGCCACCCACTCCGGCTGGTCTACCAGCGGCGGGCTCAGGGCCAGATCTTGGCCTCGGACTCGAACACCGCGCGGTCGCTCTCCACGGGCAGCACGCACATGAGATGACCGCCGGGGACGCGCAGGGTGCGGCACTCCTGCCACTGCGCCACCTCACTCGCGCCCAGAGCGAGCAGGCGCCGGGTCTCCGCCTCGACGTCGTCGGTCTCGATGTCCACGTGGAAGCGGGGCGCGTCGTCGACCGACTGCACGGCCACGAGCGGGCCCGGCTCGGGCAAGGCGCCGTGCAGGGAGATGAACTGCTCCGCGGAAGGCAGCGGGCGAGCCGTGGCCCCCAGCGCCGCGGCCCAGAAGGCGGCCGCCGCCTCGGCCTCCGGCGTGGGGGTGTCGATCAGGAGGGCGTAGACACGACTGCGATGCATGGTGATCATGCTAAGCGCGGAAGCGCGATGCGGCACGTCGCCAGTAGCGCCAAACATGCGGGGAGTTATAGGTGAAGCTCGCTCGGAGATAGCAATTTACCTCGCAGCCCCTGATGTGAGCGAGTTCCGCCGGCGTCTCCGCGACCTGCTTTATGTCGACATGCGTGCGCGCTGGTATACAGCGCCCCACGGGTCAGAATGAATGATCGCCTGGCCGATCTCGGGACGCTGGCGCTCGATGGCCGTCTTTCGTGACGAATTCTCCTCGCATGTGGTCGGCGACGGACCAGCCGACCACTTTACGCATATACATATCGATAATGGACGCGCCAGTGGGCCCCCTAGGGCCCCTATGATTTTCCTCCAGGTCCCCTATGCATTCACCAGGCCATGTGTGCGGCTGACCGGCGATGGTACGAAAGCGTTCGTGACCAAGCGAAAAATATTATCCCTGACATCCGGCAGAATTCTCGGCGCGGTCGCGCTCACCGCGAGCCTGGCGACCGCGGCCCCGGCGGGCGCGACACTCGCGCCGGTCTGGGACCACCTGTCCTTTCCCTACGGGTACACCGAATCCGAGAAGCAACTCAAGGAACTCAACGATGTCGCCGCGCTGAGCGGCACCCAAGCTTGGGCTGTGGGACAGGTGCGGATGGAGGGCTGGCCGTACCCGCCGCAGGGTGTGGCCTGCCCCGACCTGTTCCGCTGGAACGGTCAGAAATGGGTGAACGACCGGCCGGACATCACCTGCCGGGGCGCGCTGACGTCGGTGTCGGCCGCCGCGGAGAACAACGTGTGGGCCACCGGTTCGACCATCGCCTACCACTGGGACGGTACGGCCTGGACCCTCACTCCGTACCCGACCGAACAGACCAACCCTTTCTACCTTGATGATGTCGCCGCGGTGGGCGGCACCGGCTTCGCGGTCGGCAGGTCCTACCAGTCGAGCGGTGAGGTTTCCACGGCGGGCGTGATCCGCTGGGACGGCACCGCCTGGCAGAAGATGAGTCTCCCGCCGCTCGCGGGCAACACCGACCTGAGCGCGGTGCATGCTCTGGCGCCGGACGACGTCTGGGCGGTCGGTACCACCAACCGCTACGGGCCGAGCGCCGACGCACACACCCTGGTGCTGCACTGGGACGGCCACACCTGGTCCCGGCTGCCGGATCCGCCGAAGGAAGCCCTGGTCGAGACCACCCTGGACGCGGTGGCCGCAGGGCCCGGCGAGGTGTGGGCGGCCGGTCAGCGGACCACCTACGAAGCCAACGGCATTTCGGTCAAGAAGCGCGAGGCGTTCGCCATGCGTTGGAACGGTAGCGCGTGGACGGTGACGCCGACCCCGGCGATCACCGGCTGGTACGGATCCTCCATCACCTCACTGGCCTGGAAAGGCACCGAGGTGTGGGCCGGAGGCAGCGGGCAGGACGACGACACCGCGCGCAGCGTCGGTGTGCTGCTGCGCTGGAACGGCACCGCCTGGCAGCAGGCGCCGAAACCGCCGCTGCTCGACGACTACCGGATCAAGCAGCTCGGCGCTGTGCCGGGCGGCGGCCTGTGGGCCACCGGCTACGGCACTCGGGAGACCGACGAGCACGCCAAGGGCCAGTTCCTGGCCCGGGTCACCGGCTGAACCTTCCTCCTTGCGATGGAGTGGGTGATGTGCGCGAGCTGACCGCTGCGTCGGACGCCCTGCCGCTACCGCGCTGTGGCGGGCTGGGGGCGATCGGCACCGCAGGGCCTCCTTCGTCGGCCCCACGGCATCGAGCACGGTCTCCCCGGACCTCGCGACGCGGAGCCGCGCCGCGCCGACGAGCGCATCGGACCCATCCCGGTACGGGAGTCGGCCCTCGGGAGACGAGGCCCCAGTCTGTCCCCTACCGCACCGATGTCCGCGTCAGTCGATGCCGGGCGCGCCCATGGGCGACAGCACGTGGCAATCGTCGCCTGACACGGCACTGGTATCACCGGCTGGGACAGGTCTCCGCCGGCGGCAATCAGGCCTCTTTAGACCCTCTTGCGGCCGATGGCGAAACGACGCACAGGAGGGATAGCGAACACCAGCGCGACTAGTACAAGTGAGATGGCGATCCCCATCATCGGATCTCCGCCCGGGGTCGTGAAGAAGCCGATCAGGTACATGACGAAGACAACTGCGACTCCCCGAAGTACGCGCATGTGATCGACTCTAGCGGGCATGGCGATCATTTCCGATCGCCATCGTCTCCGACGACGGCTCGTGCTTTCGCGGCGAGACCTACCGATCTGCATTCACCGGCGATGAGCCTCGCTGACGAACGGCCGCACTACAGCGGCAAACACAAGCAGCACACGGTGAACGTGCTACTGCTGGCCGACCCCATGGGCTGGCTGGTGTGGGCCTCGGCCGCACTGCCGGGCGCGAAGAAGCTCCGAGCCGAGCGGGCGGAATATTTCCGGCTCGTGCAACAGGGCTACCGCAACAGGGGGCATCCCGGCGAGTCGGTCTCGGGGATACAGGCTGAGT
This sequence comes from Nonomuraea sp. NPDC050680, assembly GCF_040654555.1. Lineage (NCBI taxonomy): Bacteria > Bacillati > Actinomycetota > Actinomycetes > Streptosporangiales > Streptosporangiaceae > Nonomuraea > Nonomuraea sp. NPDC050680. The sequence continues at coordinate 1,090,979 of NZ_JBFAIF010000001.1, forward strand.
TGGTGCCGAGGTCAGTGCGCTCCAACCAGCTGACGGGGCGAAGCGTCTCCCGTAAGTGCCCACGCGGCACCACAGACCCCTAATATCACTCCTGTCCGCATAGACCCCGATATCGGAGGAAGCAGTGGGCGGCCCCGGGACCGAGAACACGTCAGGACGTGCGCGAAGCGCGGCGGTCCGGTGACGCTGCTCGCGGACCGTTACCGGCTGCTGTCCCCCCTCGGCCAGGGCGGCATGGGCATCGTCTGGCGGGCGGTGGACGAACTGCTCCGGCAGGAAGTGGCCATCAAGGAGGTCCGGCTGCCACCGGATCTCGACGAGGCGTCACGGACCGCCATGGCCGAACGTACGCTGCGCGAGGCGCGGGCGGCGGCTCGGCTCCGTTCTCACCCGTCGATCGTCACCGTGCATGACGTCGTCCTCGACGGCGGCCGACCGTGGATCGTCATGGAGCTGGTCCATGGCCGCTCCCTCGACCGCGTCGTCCGCGACGACGGCCCGCTGCCCCCGCGCCAGGTGGCCTGGATCGGCCTGCAGATGCTCGACGCGCTCGGCGCCGCGCACGCGTCGGGCGTACTGCACCGCGACGTCAAACCCGGCAACGTCCTGCTCACCGATGACGGGCGGGTGCTGCTGACCGACTTCGGAATCGCGACCGTCGCCGGGGACGCCGCGCTCACCCAGACCGGCCTGCTCACCGGCTCGCCCGGCTACATCGCCCCTGAGCGCCTGCGTGGCGAGACCGACGGCCCGCTCGCCGACCTGTGGTCGCTCGGCGCCACGCTGTTCACGGCGGTGGAGGGCGGCCCGCCGTTCGCCCGCGCCAACCAGGCCGCCGTGATGGCGGCCGTCCTCATGCAGCAACCCGCCCCCGCACGGCTGGCCGGCCCGCTCACCCCCGTGCTGGCCGCGATCCTGGAGAAGGATCCGGTACGGCGCTGCGCCCCCGGCCAGGTGGCCGACTGGCTGAACGCCATCGCCCAGGGCACCGTGCGGGGCTGGTCGGAGGCGGGTCCGGCGCGGGCCTGGTCGGAGGCGGGTCCGGCGCGGGCCTGGTCGGAGGCGGGTCCGGCGCGGGCCTGGTCGGAGGCGGGTCCGGCGCGGGCCTGGTCGGAGGTGGGCCCGGCGCCCGTTGGACCCCCGTCCAGGACGGCCGGCACCGACCCGGCCCTGCACCGCGAGCGGACCCAGGCCGGCGCTGTGCCCAGGCGCAGCCGCATGCCCCTCATCCTCCTGGGCGCCGCGCTCGCGGTCGTGCTGGCCCTGGCCACAGGGGTGGTGGTCTTGGTGCGGGTCCTGCCGAACTTCACCACCACGATCACCGAGACGATCGGCGACACCTCCACTCCGGCCCCGACGTCCGGCTCGACGAGGGCCGCCCGGGCGCTGTTCGCGCGCGACTTCGAGGCGTGCGGCCTGCTGACCAACGCCCAGGCGCGCTCGTTGCTCGGCGGTACCGTGAAGCGTCAGTTCCAGACCGCTTCCGCCTGCATGTGGACCAGGCCTGACAACGGCGCGTTCGTGAGCGTGACGGCCAACCGCCTGGCGGACGCCTCGGCCGCGCACATCGCCCAGGAGTACACGGTCAAGACCATGAAGGAGGAACCGAAGCGCAACCCGGGGACCAAGGTCCGCAAGGGCCCGGACGTCGGCGACGAGGCGTACAGCTACACCCGGGGCGAATCCATCGGGGGGACGATCTACCGGACCCAGATCTCGTTCCGCCTGTCGAACGTCTGGGTGATCATCTACCATACGGGCCGGCAGCCGGGGTTCACCACCGCCGATCGGACGGCCAAGCTCGTCGTCACGGCCGTCAACCGGCATCGCTAGTCTCACCTCATGGCGATCAGGAACTCGCACTGCTCCTTCTGCGGCACGGCGTACACCCCGGACCAGTCCTGGCCGCGCACCTGCGCCGGCTGTGGCAACACCGCCTACCTCAATCCACTGCCGGTGGCGGTGCTGCTGCTGCCGGTGGACGACGGCCTGCTGGTGGTCCGGCGCGGCATCGAGCCGCACCGAGGCGAGCTCGCCCTGCCCGGCGGGTTCATCGACGTCGGCGAGAGCTGGCAGCAGGCCGCCGCCAGAGAGCTGTACGAGGAGACGGCCGTCGTCGTCGACGCGGACCGTGTCCGGCTGTTCGACGTGCACAGCGCTCCTGACGGCACCCTGCTGGTCTTCGGCCAGGCACCACGGACCATCTCGGCCGCCCTGCCGCCGGTCGTGCCGACGGCCGAGACGATGGAGTGGCTGCTCATAGACGAGCCGCGAGAGCTGGCCTTCCCGCTGCACACCCAAGTCGTCTCCGCGTACTGGGAGCGGCGCTCAGCCCTTCACTGATCCGGCGAAGCTGAAGGAACCGGCGAGGTACTTGTTCACGGCGACGTAGAGGACCACGGCCGGGGTCGTGTAGATGATCGAGAAGGCGGCCAGCTCACCGTAGGCGACCTGCCCGTACTGGGAGAAGAAGGTGTAGATGGTCACCGCCGCCGGTTGCTTCTCCGGCGTGTCGAGGAGGACGAAGGGGGCGAAGAAGTTCCCCCACTGGCCGACGAAGACGAAGATGGCCACGACGGCCACCCCGGGCGCCATCAGCGGCCCGACGATCTTGAGCAACGACTGCACCCAGCCGGCCCCGTCGACCCAGGCCGACTCCTCCAGGCTCACCGGCACGCCGTCCATGAAGTTCTTCATCATCCAGATGGAGAACGGCAGCGAGCTGGCGGCCAGGAACAGCACCATGGCCGGGATCGAGCCGTACAGGTTGAACCGGAAGAACATCGAGTAGACCGGCACCATGATCGCCGTGACCGGCAGGCCGGTCGTGAACAGCAGCGTCAGCATGAAATGCCGCTTGAAGCGCAGGGTGTAGCGGGACAGGGGGTAGGCCGCGAGCCCGGCGACGATCACGGTGAGGATCGCCGTGCTGCCGGAGATGAGGATCGAGTTGATGATCGGGTGGTAGATGGTCTCCCAGGTCAGCACCGCGCTGAAGTTCTTGAGCGAGAACTGGAAGGTCGGCTGCGCGGCGAGGTTGGCGTCGGGTTGCAGCGAGGCCAGGAGCACCCACAGGAACGGGCCGAGGAAGGCCAGCGCGATCACCGCGAGCGAGATGAGTGCCGCGCCACGGGCGGCCAGGCGCGTCATCAGGTGTCCACCTTGATCAATCGCAGGTACACGAGGGAGAACGCGGCGCCGATGACGAGCATCACCAGGGCCATCGCGCTGCCGTAGCCGATCTCGAAGTAGCGGAACGCCTGCTCGTACATGTAGAGCGGGGTGGTCTGGCTGTCCGTGCCGGGACCGCCGCCGGTGAGTGCGTAGATCAGGCCGAAACTGGCCAGGGTCTGCAGCGTGATCAGCATGAGGTTCGACAGGATCGAGCGGCGGATCAGCGGCAGGGTGATGTGCACCAGCCGCCGCCAGGTGCTCGCCCCGTCCACCGCCGCCGCCTCCAGCAGTTCCCCCGGCACGTCCGACAGCGCGGCGGAGTAGACCAGCATGGAGAACGCGGTGCCGCGCCACACGTTGGCCAGGATGATCGCGATCATCGGCGCGCTGTAGAGCCAGTCCTGGGAGAGGCCGAGGGCGGCGAGCACCTCGTTGAGCGTGCCCTCCTCGGCCAGGAAGGAGTACCAGCACGCCGCCGCGACCACCTCGGGCACCACCCAGGCCGCGATGACGATGCCGTTGACCACGCTCCTGACCGCTCGTCCCCGGCCCCGCTGGAGCAGCGCGATGATCAGGCCGAGGGTGTTCTGGCCGATGACGGCCGAGCCGATCACGAAGACGAAGGTCAGCAGGAGGGAGTTGCGGAAGTCCTCGTCGCTGAACATCTTGACGAAGTTGTCCACACCGACGAACTGCGAGTTCACCGACGCGGCGCCGGTCAGCGTCTCGTTGGTGAAGGCGATGTAGACGCTCCACAGGATGGGCCCGACCATGAAGATCACGAACATGATCAGGGCGGGCCCGAGCGGCAGCAGCCAGCGCAGGGTGCGCCGGGCCCGCCGGCGCGGCTCCCCCTTGTCAGGGGAGCCGGCCAGCCGTGGCGGCGTCACGGACGTGACGGTCATGAGCCGGGGATCACCTTGTCCGGGCCGCCGACGACGCCGGGCAGCGCGTCGGCGTACTCCTTGGCAGCCGCCTCCGGGGTCTTGGAGCCGGTCGTCATCGCCTCCATGACCTTCTGCACCTCGGCCGAGACCTTCGGATAGACCTCGTACGCCGGGCGGTAGTGCGTGACCGACGCCAGATCGGACCAGAACTTCACGCTCGGGTTGTCAGCGGTGTACTTCGGGTCGGCGGCCACGTCCTTGCGCGGGGCGAGGTCACCCGTGCCGATGGAGTACAGCAGCGTGTTGTCCTTGTTGGTCGCCGTGGCGATGAAGTCCCACGCGTCCTTCTTGTCCTTGGCGTAGGAGCTCATCGCCATGACCCAGCCGCCCGACATGCTGACGGCGCCGGGCGCCTGGCCGTTCTGGGTCGGCATGGGCGCCCAGCCCATCTTCTCGGCCCACTGCGGCCACGGCTTGGTGCTGGTGGCCTTCCAGCTGCCCGACATCCAGGCTCCGTCGAGGTCGATGCCGAGCTTGCCGTTGGGGAACCAGTCGAGCCCGATCTTCTCCCCCAGCTTGGGGTTGAACGCGTCGGCCTTCTTCGGGCCCAGGTCCTCGCGGTAGATCGTGTTGATGAAGCCGAGCGAGTCGGTGAAGGCCTTGCCGGAGGAGACCCACTTCTTCTGGGTGTCGTCGTAGAGCGTGCCGCCGGGGGTGCCGTAGAGCAGCATCTCGAAGCCCTGCATGGTGGCGGCCTCGCCGTGCGGCTTGGTGGAGTACATGCTGAAGGGGACGACGCCGGGCACCTTCTGCTTGATCGCGCGGGCCGCGGCCAGCACGTCCGCCCAGGTCTTGGGCTGCCACGGCAGCTGGATGCCGGCCTTGGTCAAGATGTCCTTGCTGTACCAGAGCCCTCGGGTGTCGGTGCTGATCGGCACACCGTAGATCTTGTCGTCGGGGCCCTTGGCGGCCTGCTTGACCGAGTCGGGGTACTGGGTGGCCCAGTCGGGCCAGGTCTTCAGGTAGTCGTCGAGCGGGGCGAGCTTGCCGGCGGCGACGTCGGCGTTGACCTGGAAGGTGTCGTGGAGGTACACGTCCGGAGCCGACTCGGCCGAGCGGTTCAGCAGGGCGAGCTTGGTGTAGTAGACCTCGTTGCCGCCCTGGACCGCGGTCAGCTTGATCGTCACGCCCTTGTGCGCGGCCTCGTACTGCGTCTTGGCCTGTTTGAGCATTTTCTCCAGGTGCGGCCAGGAGGGTTCCACCTTGTAGAGGACTTCGATCTCCTTGGCCCCGGCGCCGCTCTTCTGCGGCGTGTCCGCACCACATGCGCCGGCCGTGGCGGCTAACGCGGCTGTCAGGATCGAGGCCACCATCGCTCGTCTCATGGGACTCCTTCTCACCGGCCCACAGAACTGACTTGACGAGACGGTAAATCTTTTTGATTTATTAAGTCAACGACGGAAGCCCGAAAGCGCGGGGAGTCATTTATGCAAATGGGGACAAATCTCCCGAAAGTAGGCCATTTCAATCGCGCCGTCGTCCTGGAGGCGATCCAGGTCTCGGACGGCATCAGCCGCGTGCAGATCGCCGGGCGCGCCGGGCTCACCGCCCAGACCGTCTCCGTCATCGTGCGCCGGCTCCTGGAGGAAGGTCTCGTCATCGAGGACGGCTCGCTCCCGTCCCAGGGCGGCAAACCGCGCACGATCCTGCGGGTGGACCCGACCGCCGGCTACGCCGTCGGCATCCACTTCGATCCCGGCGAGATCTCGTACGTGCTGGCCGACCTGGCGGGACAACCGGTCGCCAAGCTGCACACCGCCGTACGCCCCGGCCTCGCGCCCGACGCGGTCATCCGCCAGATGGCCCGCACCGCCCGCAGGGTGCTACGCGAAGCGGACGTACCCGACCGCAAGGTGCTGGGCATCGGCCTGGCCTGTCCGGGCCCGCTCGACGCCGAGGGCATCATGAACGTCCCGCCACGCCTGACCGGATGGGACCACGTGCCCATCAAACGCCTGCTGGAGGAGCACGCCAGTTTCCCGGTGACCTCGGACAACGACGCCACGGCGGCGGCGATCGGCGAGCGCTGGGCCGGGGTGGCACGGGCCGCGCCGAGCTTCGCCTACCTGTATCTGGGGACCGGCATCGGCGGCGGTCTGTTCCTCGACAACCAGATCTACCGCGGCCGTTCCCTCAACGCCGGCGAGTTCGGCCACATCACGGTGGCGCCGGACGGCCCCGACTGCTACTGCGGCAACCGCGGCTGCGTCGAGGCGGTCTGCTGCCCGAGCGCGATCGAGGCGACCGTACGGGCCCGGCTGGCCGAAGGCGCCGAGAGCACACTGACCGCCGACGGACTCGACCACGCGACGATCTGCGCGGCGGCCGCGGCCGGCGATCCCCTCGCCGGTGCGGTCATCGGCCAGGTCGCGGCCCGCCTCGCCGACGCCGCCGTGAGCATCGTCAACATGCTCGACATCGACCTGCTGGTGCTGGGCGGGCCGGCCATGCACGAGGTCGCGGACGTCTACCGCCAGGTGGTCGCCGCGGCCGTGGCCACCCGGCCCCTGGCCCGCCGCCTCCACACGGTCCAGGTCGAGACCTCCCCCATCGCCGCCGACGCCGCCGCGATCGGCGCCGCGTCCCTGGTCTTCCACGCCACCTACGCCCCCCGGCTCAGCACGCTCCTGAACCGCTGATCCCCAGGCGTCCGTACAGGTCCGTGCGGGCGCGGACAACGTGACCGGCGCGGATCTCCACGTCCAGCAGCGCCGCATCGTCGTCGAGAGGGCAGCTCAGGGCGAAGGCCGTGTCGTCGAACCGGCCCGCCTGCCGCGCCCATTCGAGCCTGACGACCGCATCGGCGGCGAGCGCCGCGGATCCGGGCGGCGGCACGGACGGGCCGTCCAACGGCCGGCCCCACGGCGCGCTCACTCCCTCGACGCGCGCCAGGTAGAGCCGTCGCAGCCACATCGGCGTGGCCAGCTCGGCGAGTACGGCAAGCGCCGCCACCTCATCCGGCACCACCACGACGGCCACCTCCTCTGGCACCACCACGACGGCCACCTCCTCTGGCACCGCAACGTCGACCGCCTGGTCCGGCACGGCTACGTCGACCGCCTGGTCCGGCACGGCTACGTCGACCGCCTGGTCCGGCACGGCTACGTCGGCCGCCGCAGCACCAAGGGCGGGGCTCGGCGGCGCGAGGGGGTCAACGCGCAGGACGATCCCCGTCCGGCCGTCCGCCGCGGGAACCGGCAGCCGCCCCGAAGGACGCGCCGGGTCCAGCGGGCTGATCGCGCCGGACGACGCGGAGCGTACCGCGGCGACGAGTTCGCCGAGCGTGGCGCAGACAACGGCGCCCCCGGTGGGACGGACGACGAGCCAGCCGCCGCCGGAAGGCGAGACCCGCACCCCGGGCGACGGCCGCACCCAGGTCACCGCGCGAGCCACCGCCGCACGGGCGGCCGGCCCGGCAACCCAGGGCCGCGCCCAGTCCGCGTCTCCGCGCTCACCGCAAGCACCGCACATCAGCCATCCCCTCTTTCCACAAGGATCGCCACCAGGATCACGGCATGACGTCGCCGGAGTTGGGGCCGAGAGTCTGACCGACATAGAGGTTGCCGCCGGGGTCGCCGGCGAGCAGGACCGCGGTCGGCGCGATCTCCTCCGGGCGGCCGAACCGGCCCAGGGGCAGCTCCGCGCGCTTGGCGGCCTTCCATTCGTCGGTGATCCCGGCCACCAGCGGGGTCTCGACGGGGCCGGGCGCGATCGCGTTCACCAGCACGTTGTGCTCGGCCACCTCGAGCGCGAGCGACTTGGTGAGCCCGATGACCCCGGCCTTGGCCGCCGCGTAGTGGCTGAGCGACCGGCCGCCCTTGATGCCGAGCTGGGAGGCGATGTTGATCACCCGTCCCCAGCGCCGCTCGACCATGTGCGGCACGACGTACCGGCAGCACAGGAAGACCCCGGTGAGGTCGACCGCGATCGTCTCCGCCCACACCTTCGGGTCCATCTCGACCAGCGGCGCCTCGGTGAGGATGCCGGCGGAGTTGACCAGGACGTCGATCCGGCCGAACCGGTCCAGCACGCCGGCGACGGCCCCGGCGACGGAGCCGGGATCGCTCACGTCGACGGCGACGTGCCCGGCCGCTCCGATGTCGGTGGCCGCGGGCTCGGCGTCCAGGTCCGCCAGGACGACCTGGGCACCCTCGCGGAGGTACGCCTCGGCGATCGCGCGGCCGATGCCGCTCGCGCCCCCGGTGATCAGCGCCGTCCGGTGTTCCAGAGCAGGCCGGTGCTCCAGCGCGGGCCGGTGCTCCAGCGCGGGCCGGTGCTCCAGCGCGGGCCGGTGCTCCAGCGCGGGCCGATGTTCCGGGGCGGGTCGGCGTGCCGAGGCGGGCACGGGTTCGAGGGCGGGCATGCGGTTCCTCCTCAGGCGGGCATGCGGACGGTGAGCCCGCCGTCGACGACGATGTTCTGGCCGGTGATGTAGCCGGCGTCGGCCGAGGTGAGGAACCGGATGACGGAGGCGACCTCCGCCGGCCGGCCCACCCGGCCCCAGGGGATGTCCTGCCCGGCTCGGGCCAGGCCGTCGGGGCCGAGCGAGTTCACCGGGTCGGACGACTGCGGGGTTTCGATGAGGCCGGGTATGACCGAGTTGACCCGGATCTGCCGGGGGGCGAGTTCCACCGCGAGGCTCCGGCACAGGCCGAGCACCCCTGCCTTCGCGGCGGCGTAATGGGCGTGCTCGCCCCAGCCGTACACGCCGCCCGCGATGGAGGACACGGCGACCATCGCGCCGGGACCGTCGATCCGGGCGGCCGCCGAGCGCAGGGTGCGCAGGACGCCGGTCAGGTCGACCTGCAGCATGTCGTCCCAGGCCGCGTCGGTGAGCTCCGCGAGCGGGGCCCGGCGCAGCACTCCGGCGTTGGCCACCGCGATGTCGAGGCGGCCCCACTCGTCGACCGCGCGCTGGGCGAACGCCTCGACCTGCGCGGCGTCCCGTACGTCCACCTCGTGCACCACGCCGGCACCGCCGGCCCGCTCCACCTGCCGGAGGGTCTCGGCGGGGTCGTGCGGGTCGCCGGGGAAGGTGCCGATGACCGTACGGACGCCGCAGGCGGCGTACGAGACGGCCAGCGCGCGGCCGATCCCGCTGGCAGCGCCGGTGATGACGGCGACCCGCCCGTCAGTGCCGGGAGCAGTCTCAGCGCGAATGCCGGGAGCAGTCTCAGCGCGAATGTCGGGAGCGGTCACAGCGCGAGTCTCGGGCGCGGTCACAGCGCGGGCACCTTCCGCGCGCCGAACATCACGAATCCCGACAGGAACGTGCCCAGCGCGCCGACCATCAGCGCGCCCTGGTTCCAGTCCGAGCCCGCGACCAGCATCGCGGTGATGATCGCACCGGCCGCGATGGCGCCCGGCTGGCTGATCGCGTTGATGAACGAGGTCCCCGTGGCGCGGCAGCGGGTGTCGTAGCACTCGCCCATGAAGAACAGCATCGCCGAGTACGGCCCCACCAGGAAGAACATGCCCAGCGAGTAGAGCACGACCACCGCGAAGGTGCCGCTGGCGACCAGCAGCATGAGCGCGAAGATGACGCCGGAGGCCATCCAGCCGAACGCGATCACGTTGCGCCGGCCGAACCGGTCCCCGGCCCAGCCGTGGAAGACGTAGCCGACGTAGGCGACCGCGTTGATCACGATGAACATCAGCAGGGAGTTGGTGAAGCTGACGTTCTTGCCCTGGGTGAGGACCGTCGTGCCGAGCACGCTGAACACCTGGATGCCGAACCAGTTGACGAACCAGGCGAACCCGAGGACGAGCGTGTTGCGCAGCGCGGACCCGCGGAAGATCTCCAGGAACGGCGCCGACTTGCTCTCGGACACGCCGTATTCGCGGGCGAGGACGGCCGCCTCTTCCGTACGGCCCTCCTTGCGCATCCGGTCCATCTTCTGCTGCAGCTCGAACTGCGGCGTCTCGCGCAGGCCGCGCCGCAGGAGCGCGATCACGATGGCCGGGAACGTCGCCAGCAGGAAGCAGCCCCGCCAGCCGACCAGCGGCAGGAACAGCGCGATGAACGCGGCGGCCAGCAGCGTGCCGAGCGGCCAGCCGCCCTGGACGAGGCTGTAGATCAGGCCGCGGCGCTTCTTGATCTTCTCGTCCTCGGTGACGGCGTAGATCTCGTTGAGGTACGTCGCGTTGACCGACTGCTCGGCGAGTCCGAGCCCGCCGATGGAGCGCACGCCGACCAGGTAGGCGGCGTTCATCGTGGCGGCCGAGACCGCCGAGGCCAGCGCCGTGCCCGACACGGTGATGATCATGCCCTTACGGCGGCCCAGCCGGTCGACCAGCGGTCCCACCCCAAGGACGACGATCGCCGTCCCCACCGAGATCAGCGTGGAGATCAGTGACGCCTGCGCCGGGGTCCACTGGAACTGGCCGGAGATCTCCGGCAGCAACGTCCCGAACATAATGTAGTCGTAGACCGCGAAGATCCACGCGAACAACGCGATCACCGTGGCCTTGCGCGTCTGCCGCACCCCGACGCGCGGGAAAGGCCGGGTACCGGATTCCGGGATGCCCGATGAGGTGGTTGTCATGGAGATGCCCTTTCGGAGAAAGAGATGGGGGGGTTCGCGCATGCGTTCATCACCGGACCGGCATGGACGGACGCGGGGCGCTAACGGGGTGAGCGGGCCTTGAAGTCGTCGGCGATCTCGTCGAAGGTCACCCAGCGCACACCCTCGTGGCCGTTGATGTACTCGATGAGGCGCTCGTGCATGAGCAGGCTCTGCGGCCGGCCCGAGACGTCGGGGTGGATGGTCATGGTGAAGACCGCGTAGTCCGATTCGCGATAAACCCAGTCGAACTGGTCCCGCCACATCTCTTCGAGGTGGCGCGGGCTGACGAAGCCGTGGCTGTTCGGGCTGGCCTTGACGAACATCATCGGCGGGAGGTCGTCGAGGTACCAGTTGGCCGGGATCTCCACCAGGTCGGTCTCCTGGCCGCGCTCCAGCGGCTTCATCCACTCGGCTGCCGGGCGGGAGTAGTCGATCTTCGTCCAGGAGTCACCGACGCGGACGTAGTACGGGGTGAAGTCGTTGTGCATGAGCGAGTGGTCGTACTTGATGCCCCGCTCCAGCAGGAGCTCGTTGGTGACGGGCGAGAACTCCCACCATGGGGCGACATAGCCAGTCGGCCTGCTGCCGGAGTACCTCTCGACCAGGTCGATGCAGTGGTCGAGGATCGCGCTCTCCTGCTCCCTGCTCATGGCGATCGGGTTCTCGTGGGAGTAGCCGTGCACGCCGATCTCGTGACCGCCGGCCACGACCTGGCGGGTCTGGTCGGGGAAGGTCTCGATGGAGTGGCCGGGGATGAACCAGGTGGTCCGCAGGTCGTACTTCTCGAACAGGCGGAGCAGCCGCGGGACGCCGACCTCGCCGGCGAACAGTCCGCGCGAGATGTCGCACGGCGAGTCCTCCCCGCCGTACGAGCCAAGCCAGCCGGCGACGGCATCGACGTCCACGCCGTACGCGACGAGAATCTCCTTGGGCATGGTCACTTCGTCCTTTCGATCGGAGCGGAATTCCCGGTCCGCGCGCGGAGCTCCGCGCGCACCCGGACCGGGTCGCGATGGCTGCCGAGGAGCGCGCTCAGCAGGACGCGCGCCTGCGGCGAGCGCAGGATTCCGGTGGGGATGGCGCCGGCCTCGACGAGATCCGCGCCACCGCCGTTGCCGTACAGCGCGGCGACGGGCCCGGCATCGACCCGGGTGGACAGGGCGACGACGACGCCGGCCTCGGTGATCCGGGCCACCTCGTCCCTGATCCGGGGGTTGGCGTTGCCGGCGCCCAGCGCCTGGAGGACGACCCCGGTGGCGCCCGCGTCGACCACCGCGCGCAGCGCGGCGGTGTCGCAGCCCGGATAGAGGGCCACGATGTCGGTACGGACTCCGTCGAGGTCGAAGGTGTCGAGGTTCAGTGGCTTGGCCCGCGCGGGCGTCATCACGATGTTCACCTGGCCGTCGCGTACGCGCCCCAAGGGCCCGCTGTCCGGCGCGGAGAACGCCGACGAGGCGAGCGTGTGCGTCTTGCGAGTGCCGGAGGCGGCGAAGATCTGGCCGTCGAAGCCGATCAGCACCCCCAGTCCGCAGGCCCGGCCGCCCGCCGCCACCGCGATCGCGTCGGCGAGGTTGCGCGGGCCGTCGCCGTCCACCGCGTCCGCCGGCAGCTGCGCCCCCGTGAACACGACCGGTCGCGGGTCGTCATGGAACAGATCGACGAGGTAGGCCGTCTCCTCCATGCCGTCGGTCCCGTGGGTGACGACGACGCCGAGCACGGCGGGGTCGGTGAGCGCCTCGCGGGTCCGCAGCGCGACCTCCCGCATGTCCGCGAGCGTGAACAGATAGCTGCCCGCGCACAGCACGTCCCTCCCGACGAGTTCCACTCCGGGGTCGACCGGCAGACGGCCGAGAAGTTCGCCCGCCCGGTCCTGGGCGAGGCCCACCCCCTGCCCGTCCCGGCGGGTCGCGATGGTCCCTCCTGTGGACAGGACGATGACCTTGGACACTCGACGGCCTCCTCCGTTACCCAAACGTTTGCGCCAAACGTTTGGTAGCATCTGACCTGCGCCTACGAGATGTCAAGAACTTCACGTTAAAATCAAGAAAACCCCAGCCGAAAGCCGAGGGACATTGGGTGCGAAGAGGGCGCGGCCGGTTACGCTGCAGATGATCGCCGACCAACTCGGCCTGCACGTCTCCACGGTGTCGCGAGTGCTGCACGCCAAGCCCGGCGAAGGTCTGCGGGCGGCGTCGAGCCCTACCGTGGAACGCGTCCGCAAGCTCGCCGACGAGCTCGGCTACCAGCGCAACCCGCACGCGATGAGCCTGCGCACCCAGCGCAGCAACCTGATCGGCGTGCTGGTCCCCCGGCTGTCCGACGTGGTGCTCGCGACCATCTACGAGGGCATCGAGGAGGCCGCCGCCGCGCAGGGGCTGTCGACGTTCGTCACCAACACGCGCGATCTGCCCGACGTCCAGCGCGCCCGGACGGAGATGGTCCTCGGCCGCCGCGTCGATGGCATGATCTTCGGCGACGCGCACGCGGACACGGGCTTCCTCGACGAGGTCGCCGCCCGCGGCGTCCCGTTCACGCTGGTCAACCGGCGGGCCGGGCGGCACCCGGCGGTGGTCTGCGACGACCGTCTCGGCGGCCGGATGGCCGCGGAGCACCTTCTCGGGCTCGGGCACGAGGATGTGGCGATCGTCGCCGGCGAGCCGTACGCGAGCACCGGCATCGACCGCACCAGCGGCTTCGTCGAGAGATTCCGCGAGGCCGGGCTCCCGATCCCCGAGCACCGGATCGTGCACTCGCGCTTCGACGCGCGCGGCGGCCACGAAGGGGCCGAACGCCTGCTCGCGACGGGCCCGCTCCCGTCAGCGATCTTCGTGGTGAACGACTTCGGCGCCATCGGCACGATCGGCGCGCTGCGCGACCACGGGCTGCGGGTCGGGGCGGACATCGCGGTCGTGGGCTTCAACGACACCCCGCTCGCCGCCGAGCTGCCGGTCCCGCTCACCTCGGTCCGCTCCCCCATGCACGAGATGGGCCGCCGCGGGCTGCACCAGCTCGTACGGGTCCTCGAGGGCGAGCAGGGTGAGACCGAGCTGCTCCGACCGGAGCTCATCATCCGCGCTTCGAGCGACCCGGAGCTCTACGCCGCCCTCAAGCTCAAACGTCTGGCCGGCCTCGGCATTCTCGACGGGACTAGCCCCCCGCCCGGCCGGGTATAACCGCCCTTGCGCGAGAACGGCGCACGACCGATCCGCCGAGGGGACGGCGATGTGAGGGGATGAGCATGGTCGACCGCGAACAGCTGCCCGCGCCCGTCGAGGGGCTCGTGGTCACGCACTTCCTGACCGTCCGGGACGTGGCCCGCTCGCGCGCGTTCTACGCGGACGTCCTGGGCGGCGAGGTCGTCCTTGAAGAGAACCCGGCGATCGTGAAGGTCGCCAACACCTGGATCATCATGAACCCCGGCGGCGGCCCCACCCCGGACAAACCGGACGTCACGCTGCGGGCGCCCGAGCCCGGCGACCCGGTGACCGCGTTCATGAACGTCCGAGTCGCCGACATCGCCGCCTTCCACACGCACGCGACGTCGCTCGGCGCCCGGTTCCTCACCGAGCCGATCGACCGCAAGGCCGAGATCCGCTGCTACATGCGTGACCCGGACGGGCACCTCATCGAGGTCGGCCAGGCCACCGGCATGCTGCACGACGTCTACGCCGACTTGCCCGCCTGACCCCTTCGGCCGGGGAGGTCGCCCGATTCGCCGCCGACGTACCCGCCGCCATGCACCAACGCGGGGATTTGCCGCGCTCAAGGCGTCGCGTCCCGCTCCAACTGGGTGAGCACCTTGTCGGTGATGGCGGCGAGGCTGTCGAGCTCCTCGTCGGAGAGCGAGTCGAAGACGAGTCTGCGCACGGTGCCCACGTGAGCCGGTGCCGCCCGTTCGATGGCCGCACGCCCTGCCGGTGTCAGCACCCCCCCACACCGACGGTTGAAGCCGCTCTCGATGCCGACGAACGCGCTCAGCGCCACGTTCATCAGTAACACGACGACCTCCGATCAGGCCGGGGCCTGACCTCAGAGGACCTTGCTGAGGAAGGCGCGGGTGCGCGGGTTCTGCGGGTTGTCGAGCACCTCGGCGGGCGGCCCCGCCTCCACGATGACCCCGTCGTCCATGAACACCACCCGATCGGCCACCTCGCGGGCGAAGCCCACTTCGTGCGTGACAACGATCATGGTGAGGCCGTCGGTGGCCAGGCCCTTCATGGTGGCCAGCACCTCGCCCACCAGCTCGGGGTCCAGCGCGCTGGTCGGCTCGTCGAAGAGCATCAGCTTGGGCTGCATGGCCAGCGCGCGGGCGATGGCGACCCGCTGTTGCTGGCCGCCGGACAACTGGCGGGGGTAGCTGTTCGTCTTGTCCGCCAGGCCGACCCGCTCCAGCAGGGCCAGAGCCCGCGTACGGGCCTGCGCGCGGGATTCGCCGCGCACGCCGACGGGCGCCTCCATGATGTTCTGCACCACGGTGAAGTGCGGGAACAGGTTGAACTGCTGGAAGACCATGCCGATCTCCCGGCGCTGGCGGGTGATGTCCCGATCGCCCAGGTGGTGCACCCGCCCGCCGGTGGCGCGGAAGCCGATCAGCTCGCCGTCGACGTGGATGGCGCCGCCGTCGATGGTCTCCAGGTGGTTGACGCACCGCAGGAACGTCGACTTACCCGAGCCGGAAGGACCGAGGATGACGACGACCTCCCCCCGCTCGACGCTCAGGTCGATGCCTTTGAGCACCTCCAGGTGGCCGAAGCTCTTGCGTACGGCCCGGGCGTGCACCATGGGCGTGCTCATGATGGCGTCTCCTCGCGGGTCGGGACCGGCGCCGGCTGCCGCCGCCGGAACATCAGGAAGCTCCAGAAGCTCTGGGGAGCGTTCCGCGTGGCGCCGCGCGCGTAGTGGCGCTCGATGAAGGACTGGCCGACGTACAGGATCGACGTGATCACCAGGTACCAGACGCAGGCCACGATCAGCAGCGGGATGGTCTGGAAGGTGCGGTTGTAGATCGCCTGCACGGTGTACAACAGGTCGGCCAGGGCGATGACGCTGACCAGCGAGGTGGCCTTCAGCATGCTGATGACCTGGCTGCCGGTCGGCGGCACGATGAAGCGCATCGCCTGCGGCAGGACGATCCGGCGGAAGGTCCGCCCGCGGCTCATGCCGAGCGCCGACGCGGCCTCGGTCTGGCCGGGGTCGACGGACATCAGGCCGCCTCGGATGATCTCCGCCATGTAGGCGCCCTCGTTGAGCCCGAGCCCGAGGATGGCGGCCAGCAGCGGCGTGATCAGCTTGTTGGTGTCGGCCGTGAGGAACTCCGGGCCGAACGGGATGCCGAATGAGATCTCCGGCATCAGAGCGGACAGGTTGTACCAGAGCACGAGCTGCACCAGCACCGGCGTACCACGGAAGAACCAGACATAGAGCCCGGAGACGATCCGCGCGATCGGGTTCTGGGAGAGCCGCCCCATCGCCACGACCACCCCCAGGATCACGCCGACGGCCATGGCGATCACCGTGAGGTAGAGCGTCGTGATGATGCCCGCCCCGATGACCTGCGCGTTGAAGTAGCGCGCGACCACGTCCCACTTGAAGTTGTGATTGGTGACCAGCAGGTTCACCAGCTGGGCGGCGAGGATCAGCAGGATGATCGAGGCCACCCAGCGCAGCGGGTGCCGCGTCCGCGCCGCCCCCGCGACATCCACTTCAGGGGGCGAGTGCCGCTCGGTGGCGGTCGTCACTGCTTCGCCGCCAGGTTCACGCCGGCCTGCTTCAGCATGTTGCCGCTGGTCCCCCATTTGGTCATGACCTTCTCGTACGTCCCGTCGTCGATCAGCTTCTGGATGCCGTCCTTGATCACATCCCGCAGCGGCGAGTCCTTGGCCACGACGGCGCCCTGGTAGAGGGTGTCGAACCCGTTGGGCTTGCCGGTGGCCGCCAGTTCCAGCTCACCGCCCGACTGCTTTACAAAGTAAGTCAGCGGCGCCTGCGAGGAGAAGAAGGCGTCGGCCCGGTGGGAGCGGACCGCGAGGATCGAGGTGGGCTGGTCCTTGTAGGACTGGACCTCGACCTTCTTCTTACCGTCCTTGACGCAGGTGTCGGACTGCGCCTTGATCACCTTCTCGGCCGACCCGCCGGCCATCACGGAGATCCGCAGCCCGCAGGTGTCGGCGATCGACTGGATCTTGTTCGGGTTGCCCTTCGGCACGGCGAAGACGACGAACTCCTGCACCCAGTCGACGAAGTCGTTGGAGGCCTGGCGGTCGGGGAAGTCGCCCACCGGCCCGAGGGCCAGGTCGTAGCGGCCGGCCGCGATGCCGGTGAGCTGGCTGGGCAGGCCGTCCACGGTCACGTGCTCGATCTTGACGCCGAGCAGGCCGCCCAGCTCCTCGGACAGGTCGGCCGCGACACCGGTCAGCGACTTGCCGTCGGTGCCGGCGATCTCGTACGGCGGGAACGAGCCGTTGTTCACCGAGACCAGCTTGCCCGCGGTCTTCACCTTGTCGGGCAGGCGGTCGAACAGGGCCTGGTCCTTGGCGTGGCTGGCGGCGGCGGGCGCGGAGGGGGTGTCCCCGACGGCGCCCTGGCTCTCGGTCGGGTTGGCGCCGCATCCGGCCAGCAGCAGGGCGCCGGCCATGACGGCACCGGCGGCTTGGGTCTTACGCATTACGCTCCTTGGGCGATCGAGGTCGAGGGACCGGTCGAGGGGGTGGTGGGGAGGGGATTGACAGTGAAGCGCCGGTTGGCAAGGACGGGCAGGCTCTCGCGGGCCCGGTCGAGCTCTTCGGCCGAGGCTTCGGACCAGAGCAGACCGGGCGTGTCGCCGCCGAGCCGGGCGCGGGTGATGCCGAGCGGATCGACGAACATGCTGTTGCCGATGTTGCGCCGGCCGCACTCGCCGGACGCGGCCACGTAGTAGGTGTTCTCCAGGGCGCGGGCGGTGACCATGACCTCCCAGTGCCACTCCTTGGCGGGGCCCCGTACCCAGGCCGCGGGCAGCGCGACGACCTGCGCGCCCTGGTCGGCCAGGAGCCGGGCCAGCTCGGGGAACCGGACGTCGTAGCAGGTCATCAGCCCGATCTTCCAGCCCGCGCAGTCGAAGACGACGGGGCTGTCCGAGCTGGCCACCACGTTGTTCGACTCGCGCCGGCCGAAGGCGTCGTACAGGTGCAGCTTGCGGTAGATGGTGATGATCTCGCCGTCGCGCAGCGCGACCAGCGTGTTGATCACCCGGCCGTCCTCGGCGGGCTGGTGCATGCCGACGATCACCGTGGTGCTCGTCCCACGGGTGCGCTCGACCAGCCCGGTGACGAACGGCCCGTCGAGCGGCTGGGCCGCCTGCCGAATCCGTACCGGATCGTCGACGAACAGGGCCATCGCCCCTTCCGGGAGCACCAGCAGGTCCGCGTTCCCGGCGACGGCCTCGTCGAAGAGGTCGCCGCAGGTCTTCAGGTTGGCCGCCCAGTCCTCGGCTGAGGCGAACTGGCCGACCGCCACACGCAGGTTGTTCAGGTTGCTCATCGGGTGAAGACCTCCTGGGGGTCGATGGGGGCGGGGGCGATCCCCTGGGCGTGCAGTTCGGTGCAGAAGGCCGCGGTCATGGCGGCGTTGGCGGCGGTGCCGTACGGCATCCAGTCCGCGCCGAAGACCTCCTGGGTCCTGCTCAGATCGGCGAGCAGCCACGGGGTGGTGTCGGTCAGCAGCCGCCGCCGCGCCAGCCAGTGCCGCTTGGAGCGCTCGAAGAGCTCCTGTACGGCCTGCGGCAGGAAGGGGTGGCGCTCCACGACCTCGCGCTTGAGCGTCACCAGGTGGATGCCGGGGACGAAGCCGTTCTGGCGGTAGTAGTCGAGCTCGGCCGCCGGGTGGTCGGGCAGGAGATGACGGAAGCGGCTCTCGGGGGCGAAGAAGCCCTCGGGCATGAACGGGGTCATGATCGCGTCGAGCTGCCCGGCGTCGAGTTGCTCGGCGAGTGAGCCGTCGGTCACGCTGACGTTGTCCGGCAGCTTCGCCGTGCCGACGCGGTCCTTGCCCGGCTCGGGCGCGTCCACGGCGCCGATCGTCCACTGGATCCCGCTGAGATCGACTCCGGCCGCCCGCAGGAGCGCCCGCGTCCAGGTGTTGCCCGAGTCCGGCCAGCCGGTCAGGCCGATCCGGGCGCCCTTCAGCTCGGCGAACTCGCGCAGCTCGCTGTCGCGGCGCACCAGCACGCACCGCTGCCGGAAGCCGCGCATCACGAAGACGGGCAGTCCCACCAGGCGGTCGTCACCCTTGGCCCGGCCCAGGACGTACCTGCTGAAGGAGGTCTCCCCGCCGTCCAGCTCGGGCTCGCTCAGCACGTCCGGCGTGATCGCCCGGGAATCGAGATCCAGGTCGAACGCCTCGGACGCCAGCGTCCCGGTCGCCACGGGCACGAGGTGATCCCAGTCCCGGAGACCAAGCCGAATGCGAGGTTTCGTCACAAAAACTCCCCTTAGTGATGTATTGGGCTGTACCTTATGTTCAGCGAAATCCGCTACACAAGCTGCTCTTTGTTCCTGAACAAAGCTTTGTCAGATGGGAGTTCTCGTGGAGGTCGATCCCGCCTGGCTGGGGCAGCAGGTTCGCGAGCCGAGCGCGCGCGGCATCGCCACCTCTCTCATCGACCTGATCCGGCAGGGCACGCTGCGACCCGGCGCACGGCTGCCCACCGTGCGGAATCTGGCCCGCGCGCTGGGCGTCAGCCCGAGCACGATCGCCGAAGCCTGGTCGGAGCTGCGGAAACACCGGATGATCGGGACGGAGGGCCGCCGGGGAACCGTGGTGCTCGGACCTCCTGGCGTGCCGCACCCGGCGCGCTACGAGCGGATCGGCGACTTCGGCAGCAGGCTGGCGATCGACCTCGCCATCGCGGCGCCGGACCGGGCGCTGCTCCCGCCCCTCGACGCCGCACTCGCCACGGCCACCTCCGGCGACGGGTTCAACGGCTACGTCCGCGAGACGATCACCCCGCGCCTGAGGGCCGCGGTCGAGCCCACCTGGCCGTTCCCGGCGCAGAGCTGGCTGACGCTCGGCGGCGGGTACGAGGGGGTCCAGTTGCTCTGTCAGACCACCGCGCTGCCCGGCGACCGCGTCGCCATCGAGGAGCCCACCGCGGCCAGGCTGCTCGACATCCTGGAGATGATCGGCGTCGAGGTGGTCCCCGTCGCCTGTGACGAGGACGGGCCCATCCCGGCCGCGCTCGCCGAAAGCCTGCGCTCCAGCCCGGTGGCGTTCGTGTACCAGCCGCGCGGTCACTCGCCGTGCGGTTACGCCGTGCCCGAGAGCCGCTCCGCCGAGCTGGCCCGGCTTCTCGAGCCCACGAACACCCTCGTCGTCGAGGACGACGGGATCGGCGACCTGTCCACCGAGCCTCTCAGCAGCATCGGCACGCGGCTGCCCGGCCGGACGGTGCTCGTGCGCTCGTACTCCAAGTCACACGGGCCGGACCTGCGCCTCGCGATCATCGGCGGGGCGGCGGAGGCCGTGGAGCGGGTACGCGTGCTGCGTAGCTACGGCACCGGCTGGACCAGCAGGATCCTCCAGGACACCCTGGCCCACCTGCTCACCGACCCCGCCACGCAGTCGATCGTGGAGACGGCCCGGACCGCCTATGCCCGGCGCCGGGCGAGCCTGGCCACCCTGCTGTCGGCTCGGGGCGTGCACACCGGGGGCCGGGACAGTCTCGTGCTGTGGGTGCCCGTCCACGACGAGTCGGAGGCCCTGGTCACGCTGGCCGCCCACGGCATCTCGGCGGCGCCCGGCAGCCGGTATCGGATCCGGCCTGGCCGGCCGCACCTGCGGCTGGCCATCGCCGCCCTCACCGAGGAGCCCGCTGAGCTGGGTGAACTCGCCGATGTGATCGCCTTGGCCGCCAAGCGACCGGGGGCCGACCGTCACTAGGGCGGTGGGGGCTGTGACGGTCCGTTGTGGCTGAGGACCCTAGGTAGGGACCCCTTTCGGGGGAAAGGACGAAGAGGGTCAGGTCGCGAAGCCGTCCAGGGCGGCCATGACCTGCTCGCGCATGGTGCCGCTGCCGGTGTGGCCCGAGTCGTCCACCACGACCAGTCGCGCGTCGGGCCAGCGCTGGGCCAGGTCCCAGGAGGTCTCCAGCGGTGAGCCCAGGTCGAAGCGGCCATGGATGAGCACGCCGGGGATGCCGGCCAGCTTGTCCGCCTCGCGCAGCAGGATGCCCTCCTCCAGCCAGGCGGCGTTGGAGAAGTAGTGGGCGCAGATCCGTACGAAGGCCAGGAGAGCCAGGGGCGGCCGGTCGCTGTAGGCGTTCGGCTTGCCGTTGACCTCCATGGAGATCACCGTGTCCTCCCAGGTCACCCAGTCGTGGGCGGCCTTGGCGCGGACGGCGGGGTCAGGATCGGACATGAGCCGTGCGTAGGCGGCCAGCACGTCGCCGTCGCGGTCGGACTCCGGGACGCCCTCGCGGAAGCGCTGCCGCTGCTCGGGGAAGTAGCGGCCGACGCCGTTGTAGAGCCAGTCGGTCTCGGAGCGGCGGGTCATGGTGACGCCGCAGATCACCATCTCCGACACCCGCGCGGGGTGCGTCTCGGCGTAGGCGAGCATGAGCGTGGACCCCCACGAACCGCCGTAGAGCAGCCATCGGTCGACGCCGAGGTGCTCCCGCAGCCGTTCCATGTCGGCGATCAGGTGGTGGGTGGTGTTGGTGGACAGATCGGTGGCCGGATCACTGGCGTGGGGCAGGCTCCGGCCGCAGTTGCGCTGGTCGAACAGGATGATGCGGTAACGCTCGGGATCGAACCCGCGCCGCTGACCCGGCGTGCAGCCCGAACCGGGGCCGCCGTGGACGACGAGCGCGGGCTTGCCCTGGGGGTTTCCGCAGACTTCCCAGTAGACGAGATGGCCGTCGCCGGTGTCGAGATGCCCATGGTCGTAGGGCTCGATCGGAGGATACATAGATCAAAATTAACAGCGTGGTACGGCTGGCGCCCGGTGCCGGCGGTCACCGAGCCGGTACGCCCGGCGGGCCGTACCGCCGAAGACGTCCGCGCGCTCCCCCGCCGACAGCCCCGCGCACAGCTCCTCGGCCACCGACACGACCCGCTGGTAATCGGCCGCGAGCAGGCAGACCGGCCAGTCCGACCCGAACATCACCCGCTCCGGCCCGAACGCCGCCAGCACGGTCTCGGCGTACGGCCGCAGGTCGGCGACCCGCCAGGACGCCCAGTCGGCCTCGGTCACCATCCCGGACAGCTTGCAGTACACGTTCGGGTATGCGGCCAGCTCCCGGATCCGGCTCGCCCACGGTTCGAGCCGCCCCGAGGCGATGGGCGGCTTGGACAGGTGATCGAGCACGAACGTCAGCTCGGGCAGCGCGGCCACCGTCTCGATGGCCGCGGGCAGCTGGTGCGGCAGCGTGAGCAGGTCGTAGGCCAGACCCGCCGATGCCACGGCGGCCAGCCCGCGGCGGACGTCCGGGCGGGTGAGCCAGCCGGGGTCGGGCTCGGCCTGCACGCCGTGGCGGATCGCCACCAGCCCGCCGGGCAGGCCGGCCAGCGTCTCGGCGACGGCGGGCGCGGTGAGATCGACCCAGCCCACGACCCCCGCCACCAGCTCGGACTCCCCGGCCAAGGCCAGGAACTCCACGGTCTCCGCCAGGTCGGGCAGCACCTGCACCAGCACGGTCGCGCTCACTCCCGCCGCGGCCGCGTGCTCGGCGAGCCGGTCGAGGGTGAACGTGCGGCGGATCGGCGCCAGCTTCTCGGCATCCAGCCAGCCGTGGGCCCGGCCACCGAGGTCCCAGACATGGTGGTGCGCGTCTATCCCAGGCGTGTCCATGCCGGTCATCGCGGCGACTCGGCGGCGAGGACGAGGCGGAACCAGCTCTCGGTCGTGCTGACGTGCATCAGCGCCGCGGCCTGGGCCAGCGGCGCGTCCCGCGCGGCGAGGGCGTCGTAGATCGCCTGATGCTCGGCCAGCGTACGGTCCGCGCTGCCCGCCACCACGCTCCCGCGCCACACCCGCATCCGCGTCGTCCGGCCGGAGATGCCGTCGAGCAGCGTGCACAGCGTCTCGTTGCCGGTCGCGGCCACGACCGCGCGGTGGAAGGCGGCGTCGAAGTGGTTGAGCTTCTCCACGTCGTCACTGACCTCCCGCATCGCCGCCAGCTGCTCGCCGATGACCGCCAGCTGGGCGTCGGACACCCGGGTGGCGGCCAGTGCGGTGGCGACCGGCTCGAACAGGCGCCGGGTCTCGATGACCTCCATGAGCGTGTCGTCACGCAGCAGCTCGATGGCGATCCCGAGCCCTTCGAGCAGGAGCGCCGGCTCCAGGCTGGTGACGTACGTGCCGTCGCCCCTGCGCACGTCGAGGACGCGCGCGACGACCAGCGCCTTGACGGCCTCGCGCAGCGGGTTGCGCGAGACGCCGAGCTGGGCGGCGAGCTGCGGTTCTGGCGGCAGCCGCGAGCCGGGCGGCAGGTCTCCGGACAGGATGAGCTGCCGGATCCGGGCGATGGCCTCGTCTGTCAGGGACATCTGATCCTCTCGTTCGCCAGCTGGAATCTAACAAACATCCCATGTTCTGGCCAGACCCATACGCCGGACGTGGGGAACTAGACAGCGGACGGTAATCGAGCGTACTAATACATCCCACGTCCGCCTTGGCCCATCCGCGTTAACCACCGCGAAACGAACCTCCGCGAAGAACCTCCGCGAAACCAGAGGAGTAATGGTGACCCACGGCTACACACGCAGGGGCGTGCTCACGACCGGGCTGGGAGCCGCCGCCGGTTCCCTGATCACGAGCGGCCTCGCCGCAGGACCCGCGCTGGCCGAGCCGTCCGCGCGGGACAACCCTCTCACTCTGTGGTACGGCCGGCCCGCCGCCGCCTGGCTGGAGGCATTACCGGTCGGCTGCGGACGGCTCGGCGCCATGGTCTTCGGCGGCGTGGCGACCGAACGCCTCCAGCTCAACGAGGACAGCATCTGGGCCGGCGGCCCGCACAATTACGACAGCCCCGAGGCGCTGGCCGCCCTCCCGCAGATCAGGCAGCTGGTCTGGGAGGACAAGTGGCAGGCGGCGCAGAACCTGGCCGACCAGAAGTTCCTCGGCAGACCCAGCGAGCAGGCCCCCTACCAGGTGCTCGGCGACCTCACGCTGACGTTCCCGGGGTCCGCGCAATTCACCGAATACCGTCGCGAGCTCGACCTGACCCGCGCCGTCACCACGGTGACCTACCTGCGCGACGGCGTCCGCCACACGCGTGAGGTCTTCGCCAGCAACCCCGACCAGCTCATCGTCGTCCGTCACACGGCCGACAAAGCGGGCGCGGTGACGTTCCAGGCGGCCTTCTCCAGCGCGCAGAGCTCCACCACGGCCGCGGCCGGCCGGGCCACGATCGCGCTCGACGGAGTCAGCGGCGACACCCAGGGCATGAAGGGCGAGGTGCGCTTCCAGGCCCTGGCCAAGGCCGAGGCGAAGGGCGGCACGGTCCGTACCGACGGCGGCACGCTGGTGGTGGAGGGCGCCGACGAGGTCACGTTGCTGATCTCCATGGGCTCCAGCTACCGCAACTTCAAGGACGTCGGCGGCGACCCCGCCCAGGTGGCGGAGCGGCATCTGCGGCGGGCGAGCGAACGGCCGTACGAGGTGCTGGCGCATCGGCACATACAGGACTATCAGCGGTTGTTCGGGCGGGTGGCGATCGACCTGGGCACCTCGGAGGCCGTCGCGCTGCCGACCGACGAGCGCATCGCGCGCAAGCAGCTCGACACCGACCCGCAGCTCGCGGCGCTGTACTTCCAGTACGGCCGCTACCTGCTGATCTCCAGCTCCCGCTCCCCCGGCTATGCCGCCAACCTGCAAGGCATCTGGAACGACTCGCTCACCCCCGCGTGGGAGTCGAAGTACACCATCAACATCAACTGCGAGATGAACTACTGGCCGGCCGCGCCGGCCAACCTCACCGAGTGCATGGAGCCGCTGTTCGACCTGATCAAGGACCTGGCCGAGTCGGGGGCCAGGACCGCCAAGACGCAGTACGGCGCCGGCGGCTGGGTGGCCCACCACAACACCGACGGCTGGCGCGGCACCGCGCCCGTCGACTTCGCCTTCTACGGCGTGTGGCCGAGCGGCGGCGCGTGGCTCTGCCTGACGATGTGGGAGCACTATCTCTACACGGGCGACGAGCGGCGGCTGCGCGAGCACTTCCCGCTGATCAAGGGCTCGGTCCAGTTCTTCCTGGACACGCTGCAGACCGACCCCAGGACCGGCTACCTGGTGACCAACCCCTCGCACTCCCCCGAGGTCGGCCACCACGAGGACGGCGGCGAGAACGTCAGCATCTGCGCCGGTCCCACCATGGACATGCAGATCCTGCGGGACCTGTTCGGCGCCTTCGAGGAGGCCTCGACGATCCTGCGGCTGGAGGAGGGGATGCGGGAGCAGGTGAAACAGGCCCGCTCCCGGCTGGTGCCCACCCAGGTGGGTCACCTCGGCCAGATCCAGGAGTGGCAGGAGGACTACCGGGGTGACGCGGCGTTGTCGCGCAGCCGGCACATCTCCCACCTGTGGGGCCTGTTCCCGAGCCACCAGATCGACCCGCGCCTGTCCCCCGAGCTGGCCACGGCCGCCCGCCGGACGCTGGAGCTGCGGGGGGAGGCGGGGGCGGGCTGGTCGCTGGCCTGGAAGATCAACTTCTGGGCTCGGCTGCTGGACGCGCCCGAGGCGTACAAGCGGCTGAGCAACCTGCTGCTGCCCGCCCGGACCGCGCCCAACATGTTCGACCTGCATCCGCCGTTCCAGATCGACGGCAACTTCGGCGGGACCTCGGGGATCACCGAGATGCTGCTGCAGAGCCACGGCGACCAGGTGCACCTGCTGCCGGCGCTGCCCTCGGTCTGGCCGGCCGGGTCGTTCCGCGGGCTGCGGGCCCGGGGCGGCTTCGAGATCGACCTGGAGTGGGCCGGCGGGGCCGTACGGCGCGGGAAGATCCGCTCGGATCTGGGCCGGAAGCTCACGCTGCGCACCGCGAAGGAGATCACGGTGACCGAGCACGGCAGGCCGGTCAAGGCCGAACGGCCGGAGCCGGGGGTGATCGTCTTCGACACCCGGCGCGACGGGGTCTACGAGGTGACCGCGTCCGCCTGAGCGCCTACCTGAGGGTCGGCCTGAAGGTCGGCCTGACCAGGCCGGGTACGGGGCGGAGTGCGGGACGCCTCGCCCCTGGCGTGGGCGGCGAACAGGCGGGCCGCCTCATCCGGGTCGCCTGAGGCCAGCGCCGCCACCAGGTCGTCGTGGTGGCCCGCCATCGCGCCCCAGTCGCCACCGTAGAGCGGGTTGCCTACCACGTGCAGGCTCCACAGGTTGGACTCGATGGTCCGCCACAGTCGCAGCAGGAAGGAGTTGCCGCAGGCGGCGCAGACGCGCCGGTGGAAGGCCAGGTCGGCGTCCCGGAACGCGCCGATGTCGCCGTCGCCCGCCGCCCGCCGCATGGCCTGCACGTCGCCGGCCAGCTGCCGCAGCGTCTCGGGCCGGACGCGGGTGGCGGCCTCGCGGGCGGCGTACTCCTCCAGCAGCACCCGGATGTCGCGGACCTCGCGGGCCTGCTCGTCGGAGATCTCCGCGACATAGCTGCCCCGGTTGGGATAGGAGATGACCAGGCCCTCGTGTGCCAGCCGCTTGATCGCCTCCCTGGCCGGGGCCTGGCTGGTGCCGACCCGGCGGGCGATCTCCGACTCCACCAGCCGCTGCCCCGCCACCAGCTCACCGGCGACGATCCAGCCGCGCAGCAACTCGTAGACCCGGTCCGACAGCAGCTCTCTGGGCACCAGCCGGGCCGCGGGCGGCGCGACCTGCTGCTCCTGCCAGATGCGTGCCACCGTGGACTGCGAGAGGCCGAGCTGCCTGGCCATCGTGCGCGTCGAAGGGACGGCGGGCCCGGTGGCCGCGGCGGCGATCACCCGTTCGGCCTCCTGACGCTCCGCGGTGCGCGGGCGGCCGGGGCGCGGGGCATCCGCCAGGCCGTCGAGGCCCCGTTCGACGAACCGGTCGCGCCACTTGGCCACGGTCGCGGGACTCACCGCCAGCCGCGCCGCGATCTCGTTGCGGGGCAGGCCCTCGGCGCAGGCGAGCACGATGCGGCTGCGTAGGCTCAGGCTTTCGCCGGCCCCCTCCGCCCATGCCCGCAGGGCGGCCAGCTCCTCCGCGCCCAGCACCAGCCGCTTGCCGTCCTCGCGTCCAGCCATCCGCCCATCCTAACGTATTTATGACTCAGGCAATCCGCTCGCAACCTATTTACGTGGCTCTTGACGAGTCTATGTGACCTACGTATTAAATAATCGTTAATCGAGTGACGACCCATTAAAAGGCGTCTCCCCTGGAGGTGCGATGCGCTCCCCACGTCCCATTCACGCCCTGACCGCCATCGGCGGCCTGCTCCTGCTCGCCGGCTGCGGCGGGGGCGGCTTCGCCGGCGGCTCGCAGGCGAAGCAGAGCGAGGGGGGCCAGGTCTCGGTGCGGATGCTGGTCAACATCACCCCGAACCTCACCCAGGCGTACTGGGACGGGCTGGTCAAGCCGTTCGAGCAGGCCAATCCCGGCATCGACGTCAAGATCGAGGCGCCGACCGGCAAGGGCGTGGCCGACACGCTGCCCCAGCAACTCGCCGCGGGCAACGCCCCCGACGTGATCGAGACGTTGACGGCCGACGAGACGCTCTCCAAGCAGATGCTCGACCTGACCGACCAGCCGTGGACGAAGGACACGCCGCTGGTCAAGGAGGCGAGCCTGAACGGCAAGATCTACACGGTCGGCGTCGGCGTGCAGGCGCAGTCGCTGGTCTTCTACAACAAGGCCATGTTCGAGAAGGCCGAGATCGACAAGCCGCCCACCACGCTCGACGAGTTCGACACGGTGATGGGCAAGCTCAAGGCGGCCGGGACGCTGCCGTTGCAGACCGGCGGCGAGTTCCTGACCGGGCTCCAGCTGCTGCAGCTGTCCAGTCCGTCGCGCGCCCAAGCGCACCCCACGTGGCAGCAGGACATCAAGGGCGGCAAGCTCAAGGCGGGCGAGTCGCTGCTGCCGTTCCTGGAGCGCTACCGCACCTGGATCGACAAGGGCTACGTCGACAAGAACGCCCTGGGCATGAAGTACGCCGACGCCGAGACCGCGTTCCTGTCCGGCAAGTCGGCGATGTACGTCATGGGCAGCTGGTTCACCGCCGCCGAGGCCAAGGCCAAGAAGGACTTCGAAGTCGGCGTCTTCCCCGCCCCGGTCGACAAGGGCCTGCGTTACCCGGGCCCCCAGGGCGCCACGATGGCGGCCCCGTACATGATCCTCAAGTCCACGCCGCAGAAGGACGCTGCGGTCAAGCTGGTGCGGTGGCTCGTCACCGACCCGGCTGCGGTCAAGAGCCAGCTCAAGCAGGACGGCAACTTCCGCAACGGTGTGGAGCGCGAGTTCACCCCGCTGGAGAAGCAGGTGCAGCAGATCCTCGACAGCGCCCCCTCCGGGGTCGCGCAGGGTGAGGGGTACGGGGACGCGACCCTGCCCAAGGGCTTCAACGCCGCCTGGAACACCGAGGTCCAGGGCCTGTACGTGGGCAAGTCGCCCAAGGAAGTGGCCGAGGGCGTGGACCGCTGGCTGGCCGGCCGTTCATGACGCTCACCCGGGAAGCGCCCCTCGTCACCACTGCGGTCGTGCGGCGGAAACCCAGGAGAGGCGACGGCTGGGTCACCGCGATCATGGTCGCCCCCGCCACCGTCCTCTACATCGTGATGCTGATCGTCCCGGTCGGCCTGGCCCTCTACCTGAGCCTGACCGACTGGGACGGCTTCAGCGCCGACCCCGCCTTCGTCGGCGCCGCCAACTACGTCAACCTCCTGGACGACCCCGAACTGCGCCGCGCCGCCCTCGTCACCCTGCTGGTCGCGGCGGCGGGCACGGCCGGGCTCAACCTCCTGGGCCTCGGCTTCGCCCTCCTGGTGAACGGCGCCTCCAGGGCGAACACGTTCTTCCGGATCGTGCTGTTCTACCCGCACGTGCTCAGCGCCCTCGTGGTCGGCTTCCTCTGGTCGGCGATCCTCGGCACCACCGGCGCGGTCAACAACCTGGTGACCACCTGGGGCGGCGAGGTGCTGCCGTTCCTGTCCGATCCGACCTGGGCCACGATCACCATGATCGCGGTGCTGGTGTGGGCGGGGTTCGGCGTCAACGTGGTGCTGTACCTTGCCGGGCTGCAGGCCGTACCGCACTCCTTGATCGAGGCGGCGCGCATCGACGGCGCGACCCGCCTTCAGGTGTTCAGGAACGTGACGCTGCCCGCCCTGGGCCCGTCCGTGACGGTCAACATCGTGCTGTCGCTGGTGACGCTGCTCAAGACGTACGACCTGGTGGTGTCGCTGACGGCGGGCGGCCCGGCCGGTCAGACGCAGACCGTCGCCTACCTCATCCTGTGGAACTCCTTCCACGACGCCCGCCTCGGCTTCGGCTCGGCGCAGTCGGTGCTGCTCATGCTGGTGACGGCGGCGCTGGCGTTCGTGGTGACCCGGCTGCGCAGGCGCGGCGAGCTGGCGGTGCACCAGTGAGAAAGCCCTTCCTCTGGGCGACGGTCGCCTTTATGCTCATCCCCCTGTACGTACTGACCGTCAACGCGTTCAAGGGCCAGCAGGACATCCTGGCCAACCCGTTCGGCCTGGGGAGCCTCACGCTGGAGCCCCTGGGCAGGGCGCTGACGAACCCGCAGTTCAACGTGGTCAAGGGGTACGCGGTCACGCTGCTGTTCGTGGTCGCGGTCAACCTGCTCTCGGTGGTGCTGGCCGCGCCCGCGGCCTACGTGATCGCGCGCAGCCCGAAGCGCCGCTTCCGGGCGCTGATGCTGTTCTTCCTGGCCGGGACGTTCATCCCGGGTCAGGTGCTGGTCATCCCGGTGGTCTACGTGCTCAAGACGCTCGGGCTGATGGGGACGATCCGCGGCTTCGTGCTGTTCGAGACCGTGCTGACGCTACCGTTCTCGATCTTCCTGTACGCGGGTTACATCGCCACCGTCCCGGCCGTGCTCGACCAGGCGGCGGCCGTGGACGGAGCCGGACGGCTGCGGACGTTCTGGCAGATCGTCTTCCCCCTCATGCGGCCCGCGGTCGCCACGATGGTCATCCTCAACACCTTCTCGGTGTGGAACGACTTCGTGAACCCGCAGATCATCCTGGGTCCCGGCAGCGGCCTGTACACGGTGACCACCGGCGTCTACGCCGCCGTCAGCCAGTACTCCACCGACTACACGGTGGTCTTCCCGACGCTGCTGCTGGCCATCGCCCCCCTGCTGGTCTTCTTCGTCTTCATGCAACGGCACATCATCAGCGGCCTCACCGCCGGGGCCACGAAAGGTTGACATGCGGGAGATCACCGCGACTGTCCCTCTTGGCGCGCCGCCCGCCTGGGCGGTGCTCGAACGCCGGCTGTTCGACGCCCTCGACGAGGCGTGGCGGGCCTTCGCCGCCCGCTACTGCGGGCCCGACGGGCGGCTCATCTACCACGGCACCACCGAGGACCGGGACGGCGCCGACGACTTTTACGAGGCGTTCTTCAACTGGCCGGCGCTCTACCAGCTCGGCGGCGCCGACGACCTGCTCGACGCGGCCAAGCACCACTGGGAGGGCGTGACCACGCAGCTCACCGAGCTCGGCTACCTGGTGGAGGAGTTCGAGCGCGGCTACGACTGGTTCCACCAGGGCGAGTCACTGCTGCTGTTCTACGGCATCTGCGCCGCCGACCCGCGCGACGAGCGCTTCCGCGCGCGGGCCCGCCGCTTCGCCGAGCTCTACCTGCCCGGCTCGGCCAACTACGACGCCGACCTCGACCTCATCCGCGCCCCGCACAACGGCGCCGCCGGCCCCCGCTACGGCCTGCAGCGGGAGTGGGCCTCCTACCACGCGGGCCTGACCAGCATGCGACCGTACGGCCTGCCGCTGCGCGACCTGCCGGGGATCACGACCTGGGCGGACCTGGCCGACCCCGCCAACGCCGCCCGCATGGGCGCCGCGATGAGCGAGCGGATCGGCCGCGGCGACGTGGCGGTCAACCTGGCCGCCACCAGCCTGGCCGTCAACGCCTGGCTGTACGACGGCGACGACCGCTACCGGGACTGGGCGCTGCGCTACATCGGCGCCTGGCAGGAGCGGGCCACCGCCAACGACGGCGTGCTCCCCGACAATGTCGGCCCGTCGGGCAAGGTCGGCGAGCTGCACGGCGGCCGGTGGTACGGCGGCAACTACGGCTGGCAGTGGCCGCACGGCCTCTACAGCGTGGGCGCCGCCGCGGCCGTCGCCGCGATCAACGCCCACCTGCTGACCGGCGACGACGCCACTCTCGCCATCGGCCGCGACCCCCTGGAGAGCGTGTACGCCCACGCCAGGCAGGCGAGCGTGACCGGCACGGAGATGAGCACCAGCGACCGGTGGCTGGCCGAGCTGGGCGAGGAGGCCGGGCAGCCCACCATGCTGGTGCCCAACCGGCACGACGACGGCGGCTGGTTCGACTTCCAGCCGCCACAGCTCGGCCTGCCCGTCTGGCTGTGGCAGGCGAGCCGGTCCACCGAGGACGCCGACCGGCTGAACCGGCTGCGGGCGGCCTCGGGCTACGACTGGACCACGGTACGGGCCTTCCGCAACAAGGAGGAGGCCGGGCACGAGGCGCCCTGGCTGGAGTACCTGCGCGGCGCCAACCCCGGCTTCCCCGAGGCCATGCTGGCCACCGCGCTCGGCCAGGTGCAGCGGCGGATGGCGCTCATCGACGCCGACCAGGCGGACCTGGCCACCGTCCACGTGCACCATTGGCAGCGGCTCAACCCGGTGCTCACCGAGGCGCTGCTGCAGCTGGTCACGGGCACGCCGCAGGTCCTCTACAACGGCGGGCTGCTGCCGACCCGGCTGGCCTACTTCGACGCCGACCGCCACCGCCCCGGCCTGCCCGCCGACGTGGCCGCGCTGGTCGACTCCGTACGGCCCGACGGCGTCCGCGTCGAGCTGGTGAACCTCGGGCTGAGCCGGACCCGCCGGGTCGTGGTGCAGGCGGGGGCGTTCGGCGAGCACGACATCGACCGGGCGGTGGTGACCGGGGCCGAGCCCGGCTACCCGGGCGATCCGCGCTCCTACACCGCTCCCCCGATCGCTGACGCCGAGCGGGAGGTGGCGGTGGGCGGTCCGCGGCTGCTCGTGGAGCTGCCGCCCGGCCGCCGCATCCGGCTCGATCTGCACACGAGCGCGCGCGTCCGTACCCCGTCGCACCAGCACTACTGACCCGCACCTCGGGCCGCACCGAGCCTGACCCCTACCCCGAGCCGCACCGAGCCTGAGCCCTACCTCGAGCCGCACCGAGCCCTACTACCGAGTCCTACCAAGGAGTTTCATGGACGACCCCATCTGGGACCTTCCCGTTCGCGGGCCGCTGCCCGCCGAACCCGATCCCGCCCTCGTGGCCGGGCTGTCCCGGATCAGCTCGGCCACCGCCTGCGCGAAACTGCACGCCCAGGGCATCCGGCGGACCTTCGTCGAGGGACCGCTTCCGCTGGCGCCGGGACAGAAGATCGCCGGCCGGGTCCGGACGCTGCAGTTCATGCCGCAGCGCGAGGACATCGCTTCGGGCCTCGGCCAGGAGTACGTCGAGCGGCACACCGCGCTGTGGGCGGTCCTGGAGGAGGTGCGGCCTGGCGACGTGCTCGTCGTCCAGGCGTACGGCAGCGCCTACACCGGCTGCTTCGGCGACATGCTGGTGCGCTACTTCAAGGGCAAGGGCGGCGCGGGCATCGTCGTGGACGGCCGCATCAGGGACCTGCCCCGGGTCGCCGAGCTGGACGTACCGATCTGGTCCACGGGCGCCACCCCGCACTACGCCTCGCAGGCGGAGCTGTTCCCGTGGGCCTATGACGTGCCGGTCGCCGTCGGCGGGGCGCTCGCGCTCCCCGGGGACCTGCTCGTCGCCGACGACGACGGCGCCGTGGTGGTGCCGCGCCGCCGGGCCGAGTCGGTGATCGAAGCCGCCGCCGAACACGAGCAGTGGGAGCGCTACAGCCGCGCCCGCATCGAGGACGGCGGCGCCCTGTCGGACTACTACCCCCTAACCCCCCAAACCCGCGCCGAGTACGAGCAGTGGCGGGAAGCAAAGGAGAGCCAGTGATCCTCAGGTCCTTGGGTGCGATCGTTTTACTGCTGGGCGGCCTGACCGCACCGGCGGCGGCGGAGAAGGCCACGTGCGACTACTACGTCTCCCCCACGGGCGGCGACCGGGCCGACGGCAGCGCCCAGCGTCCGTGGAAGTCCATCGAGCAGGCCCGCGACCAGCTGCGGGCCATGAAGAAGCAGCAGAAGTGCGACATCGTGGTCAACGTCAAGACCGGTGACTACGTCGTCGACAAGACGATCACCTTCACCGAGGCCGACTCCGGCGAGAACGGCCACAAGATCACCTACCGCAGCGCCGACGGCCCCGGCAAGGCCAGGCTGCTCGGGGCCAAGCCGCTGACCGGCTGGCAGAAGTACAACGACACCATCTACAAGACCAAGGTCGACCGCAACTTCTACACCCTCTTCGAGGACGGCAAGCGCGCCACCACCGCCCGCTATCCGAACAGGACCAGCGACGACCTGTGGTCGCCGTACCTGTTCTCGGTGACGCCCGAAGCGGAATACCAGGCCGTGCACAACTGGCTCTTCTTCGACCCCAAGGACATCCCGAAGGAGTGGGACGCCGACTTCGACAAGAACGCCCAGATGGTCGTCTGGTCCGGCGGATCGTGGAGCTGGTTCAGCGACACCATCCCGCTCGGCGGGGCCGACTTCCGCAAGAACTTCTTCACGCTGAACAACGACGCCCGCTTCACCCTCGTCAACAGCCGCAGCGGCTCGCGCTACTTCCTGCAGAACACGCTGCGCTTCCTGGACCAGCCGGGCGAGTACTACTTCGACTTCGCCAACAGCGAGGTCTATTACTGGCCGAAGGGCTCGATCGACAAGGTCATGGCGCCCACCGTCAAGACGATCATCTCGCTGGCCGGGTCCTCCCCCGATCGACGGGTCCAGAACCTCGCCTTCGACGGGCTGCAGCTGCAGTACTCCGACTTCGTCGACTGGTACCGCTA
Source organism: Nonomuraea sp. NPDC050680 (assembly GCF_040654555.1). Taxonomy (NCBI): domain Bacteria; kingdom Bacillati; phylum Actinomycetota; class Actinomycetes; order Streptosporangiales; family Streptosporangiaceae; genus Nonomuraea; species Nonomuraea sp. NPDC050680. Next base: position 1,124,785 of record NZ_JBFAIF010000001.1, read on the forward strand.
TGGCTGGAACGCCCCGGGCGACTCCGGCTATGAGCACAAGTACCCGATCTACGACCGGCAGATCGAGATGCCGCGTAACAGGTTCGGCATGATCACCGTGACGAACTCCCGCGACATCGACCTGACCCGACTGCACCTGTCCGACAGCGGGTTCACGGGCGTCTTTCTGCTCTTCGCCAACGAGCGGGTCAAGGTGTCGGACAGCCTGCTGGACAACCTCGGCGGCGACGGCATCAAGGTGGAGGGCGGCTACCCCGGCGAAGGTGACATCTCCGGACATCACACGATCACGAATAACTACATCTCCCATGTCGGCGAGCTGGTCCCCGGCGACGCGGCCGGCATCGAGCTGATGAGCACGGGCAACAACACCGTCAGCAACATCGTGGTCAAGCACAGCGCCCGCTACGGCATCAGCCTGGAGGTCCGCCCCGAGATCAAGAACGCGGACAACTACGCCCGCAACAACAAGTTCTCCTACATCCGCCTGGAGGAGACCGGCCTCGACAGCGGCGACATGGGCGCCTTCTACACCTATGGTGTGCACAACGTCGAACCGCACCCGATCGACAACTACGTCACGCAGATGGTGATCGGCGACGTCATCAACGACCCCGCCGGCCAGATGCCGGACTCCGGCACCCGTGGCGTGCACATGGACGCGGGAGGATGCGGCTTCGCCATCTCCAACGTCGAGGTGGGCAAGGTCAGCGACGACAAGTACCAGGCCTACAAGTGCAACGAGGTCACCAACGCCAACTGGGCGGACGGCTTCGACACCTCGAAGATGGAGTACGACAAGATCGGCGTGACGAGCGCGTTCCCGTACCCGATCCCCAGCTAGACGGCGACCGGTGGAGCCGGCCCCGCGGCGATCGTCGCGGGGCCGGTCCATAGTGTCCGCGACAGCATCGGCGGAGTCATCCGATGGGATTCCTACAGCGCTCTTGTCATGAACGCGCTGTGCGGGTCGGGGCGGTAGTCCGCGAACGGCTCGCAGTAGGCGAACCCGAACTTCTCATACAGCTTCCTGGCCGGTAGGAAGAACTCGTCGGAGCCGGTCTCAAGGCTGAGCCGGGCGAAGCCCATACGTGTGGCCTCGGCGATGATGTGCCCCAGCAGCAGGGAGGCCACCCCGCTGCGCTGGCGCACCGGCCGGGTGCGCATCGACTTCACCTCGGCGTGGTCCGCGTCCAGCCGCTTGATCGCGCCACAGCCGACCAGGGTGTCTCCGTCGACGGCCGTCCAGAAGGTCACCTCGGGCGTGCGGAGCGCGTCGAGGTCGAGGGCGTGCTTGCTCTCCAGAGGCGTGATCGACCGCATCTGCTGGAGATGCTCCTCGAGGAACGCGGCGATCTCCGGACCGGAGAGGTCGTCAACGGCGATCTTCATGGACTCGGTCTCCTTCCCCGTGCCGAGCTCGGTCAAGAGCGGGCTCGTCGAACAGGCTACCGGGATGCTGGTCTGACCAGGCCGCAGTCGTAGGACAGGACGATCACCTGGGCGCGGCTGGTCAGGCCCAGCTTGGCCATCAGGCGGTTGAGGTGGGTCTTGACGGTGCCCTCGCTCACCGACAGCCGCTCGGCGATCTCCTTGTTGGACAGGGCGTGACCCACCAGGCCGAGCACCTCGGTCTCGCGGCTGGTCAGGCGGTCGAGGGCCGGTGGCGGGGTCTCGACGGCCGGCGGCGGGTCGACGAACGCCTCGATCAGCCGCTTGGTGGCGACCGGGGCCAGCAGGATGTCACCGGAGACGATCGTGTGGATGGCGGCGATCAGGCGTTCGGGCGGCGTGTCCTTGAGCAGGAAGCCACTGGCGCCCAGCCGCAGCGCGTTGAAGACGTACTCGTCCAGGTCGAACGTGGTGAGGATGAGCACCTTGGGCGGCGCTCCCTCGGCGGCGGCCAGGATCCGCTCGGTGGCCGTGATGCCGTTGATGCCCGGCATCCGGATGTCCATCAGGATCACCTCGGGCTTGACCGCGGCGGCCAGGCGCACCGCCTCTTCCCCGTCGGCGGCCTCGCCCACCACCTCCAGTCCCGCCGCGCGCAGCAGCGCGCCCAGACCGGCACGAATGAGCACCTGATCGTCGACCACGAGCACTCTGATCATGAGCTCGCTTCTTGAGGCTGATCGTCGGACGGGGACAGCGGGAAGATCGCCAGCACCTCGAATCCGCCCAGCGGCAGCGGCCCTGCGTTGATCGTTCCCTGATAAAGCCTGACACGTTCGGTCATGCCGATCAATCCGTGGCCACGAGAACGGGAGCTCCCGGTGGCCGCGGCGCCGTCGTTGGTCACGCGAAGAGCCAGCGTGGCGGGGCCGTAGGTCACCCGGATCTCCACCCGGGCGCGACCGGCGTGCTTCAGCACGTTGGTCAGGGACTCCTGGACGATGCGGTAGGCGCACATGTCCAGGCCGGGCGGCAGCGGTCTGGCCTCGCCCTCGACGATCACCGTGAGCGGCAGACCGGCCGCGCGGATCCGCTCCGCCAGGGGTTGGAGGCTCTGCAGTCCGGGGGCCGTGGTGTAGAGCCCTTCGTCCTCGTCGTCGGCCTCGATCCGCAGGATCGACAGCAGCCGCCGCATCTCGGCCAGCGCCTCGTGGCTGGTGTCGGCGATGACCCCCAGCGTGGCGTGCGCGGTGGCCGGGTCGGACAGGGCGACGTAGCGGCCGAGCCCCGCCTGTACGGAGATCACCGACATGTGATGGGCGACGACGTCGTGCAGCTCGCGGGCGATCCGTACCCGTTCGTGGGTGACGGCGCGGCTGGCGGCGGCGTCCTGCTCTCGGTGGAGCTGGTCGGCCAGCACGGCGAGTTGCCGGGTACGTTCGGCCAGCAACCGCATGCTCGTACCCGCGCCCACGGCATAGGCCGCCACCAGGAGCGACTGCCCGAACGCCGACCACAGCGCGACGTCGGGCTGGCGGACCGACGCCTGCGTCCACTCCGCCACGACCAGCGCCGCCCCGGCCAGGGTGAACGCCCAGGACCGGTGGGCGGCGACGGTGTAGAGCGTCACCAGCGGCCCCATGCTGTTGAGCCCGAGGTGGTAGCCCAGCATGTGGTAGACCAGCGCCGCCCCGGTGGAGACCACCAGGACGGCGACGGGCGCCCGCCTGCGCAGTGCCACCGGCGCGTTCACCAGCAGAGTCAGGGACAGCGACAGCGTGTCCGGGGGCCGCCCCTTGCCCGGGTCGGACATCTCCCACAGCCAGGTCCCGACGACCAGCGCCAGGGCCAGGGCGCCGTCGAGGAGCAGGGGGTTGACCGCGGACACTCGCCGGACGAGCGATGCGGCGCTGATGGGCATCCGCCACGCTAACTCCGCGACCGCCCGTTACGCATCTACCTGGGGTTTACCTTGGCTGCCGCGGAAGTTGCAGCCCCGCTCGCGCCTGAAACCCCGGCGGGCTCGGGCCGCGGCTCGCGTGCGCGAGAAGCCCGTCCAGCGGCCGGTGACCGCGGGCTCATCACGTAGCAGAATGTCATAGGGGCAGTTTCCGCAGGTGAGAGGGAGTGAGGCGGCGGAGGGGGACCGCTCGGGCCCGACTGTCCACCGCGGGTGGCGGCAGAACCCGCCGTTCCCACGTCCGCTTGGCCGGCCATGTACGGTGCCCGGAGCGATGAGCCAGGCCAGGAGCATGATGGAGGCTGTTGTGCTGAACAACAATTGGCCCCGCTCACATGCCGTGAACGGCTTGCGGATCCTGGCCGTCGCAGGCGCCTATTTCGCGGCTGCCAAGGTGGGGTTGATGCAGGAGCTGGTCGCCGGGCAGGTCACGCCGCTCTGGCCCCCGACAGGCATCGCGCTGGCCTGTCTCCTTCTTATGGGCATCGGAGTCTGGCCGGGGATCACTCTCGGTGCGCTCCTGGTCAACATATCGCTCGGGCCGTCGTTGCCCGCGGTCGTGGCGATCTCCGTGGGGAACACCTTCGCTCCGGTGTGCGCTTACCTCCTGCTCGTTCGCGTGCGTTTCTGCATCGAGCTGGATCGGTTGCGGGACGCGATGGCGCTGGTGTTCCTCGGTGCCTTGACCGCGATGCTGATCAGCGCGACGGTGGGCAGCGGTGTGCTCCTGCTCGCCGGCACGCTGCGAAGCGGTGACTTCTGGCCGACGTGGTCGGTGTGGTGGACGGGCGACGCGATGGGCGTGCTCGTGATCACCCCCATTTTGCTGGTGCTGCGCACGTCCCGACCACCGTGGGAGGCTCGTCTGTCCCGTTGGGGCGAGGCTGTGGCCTTGGCCGCGGGCACGCTCCTCGTCACGTTGGTGGCGACGGTGAGCTCCATCAACCTGCTCTTCCTCGTCTTCCCGTTCCTGATCTGGGCCGCCCTGCGTTTCCAGTTGGCGGGCGCCGCGGCATGCGCGCTGATCGTGTCGACGGTCGCGATCGTCGCGGCCGCGCAAGGTGTCGGCCCGTTCGCCAAGCACGGCCTCTTCCTCAACATGGTCACACTTCAAGCGTTCAACGGGGCCGCGTCGCTGACCGCCCTGCTGCTGGCAGCGATCATCGCGGAGCGAAATCACGCCCATGAGAGGCTCGAGCACATTTGCGCACGCCTGACTGAGGTTGCGGACCGGGTCGACCGGCAGCGGACGGCGGCCCAGCGGTTGCCGCCCGAACCGTCATGAGGATCTAGCGCACGTAGACGTTCGGCTGTGCCGGGGTGGGCATGCCGTTCCCGATGAAGTAGCTCGGGTGCGGCGGCTGGTTGTAGGCGGTGTTCTGCCAGGCGATCGCCACCCGGTACTGCGGGTCGTGCATCAGGGTCCACAGCCGCCGGGTCGTCACGGTGGGCGTGCTGTAGATCCGCAGCGCCGTCTCCGAGGTCGTCGGCCAGACAACCTCCTCGCGCCAGTCGCCGAACAGGTCGGCCGACAGGGACGGGGTCGACTTGGTGCCGTTGTTGGCATGCACGCCCGAACCGGTGAGCAGGCGGGTGTCGGCGCTGGTGCCGTACTTGTCGATGTGCGTGCCATCGAGCAGCTCGCGGACCGGGTCGGCGTCCCACCAGACGAGGAAGTTGGTCGAGCCGGGCTTGCGGCCGATGTTCGCGCCGGAGGTGTTGAACAGCCCGGAGACGGCCGCCGACCACGATTCGGCGCCCGCGCTGCCCGCGTACACGTCGTCGGACACGCCGCGCCCGTTGTCGCACCCGCAGGAGGGGTTCGTCCAGATGACGGCGCCGGTTCGGGCGTCGACCATCGAGGTGGCCGGCTGGTTGGTGTTCTCGTGCGGCTTGAACACCTCCAGGCCGGAGCGGGCCGGGATCAGGTCGCCGACGTGCAGCGCGTCACCGTGGAACAGCCGGGTGTTCCACAGCGGGCCGCCGTTGTCGTCGATCGCCTCCGAGCCGTAGATGATCTCATCCTTGCCGTCGGCGTCGGTGTCCGCGATCGACAACTGGTGGTTGCCCTGCCCCTCGTACTGGGAGCCGGACACGTTGGAGTCGAACGTCCATCGCTGGGTCAACGCTCCGTTGCGGAAGTCCCACGCGGCGATCACCGTCCGCGTGTAATAGCCCCGCGCCATGATCAGGCTGGGCCGCTGCCCGTCCAGGTAGGCCGTCCCGGCCAGGAACCGGTCGACCCGGTTGCCGTAGGAGTCGCCCCAGCTGGACACGGTCCCGCGCGGCGGGTTGTAGTTGACGGTGGACATGGCCGCCCCGGTCTGGCCGTTGAACATGGTCAGGAATTCGGGCCCGGACAGGACGTAGCCGGAGGAGTTCCGGTAGTCGGCGGACGCGGAACCGATGACCCTGCCGGTGCCGTCCACGCTCCCGTCGGCGGTCTTCATCGCGACCTCGGCCCTGCCGTCGCCGTCGTAGTCGTAGACCTGGAACTGGGTGTAGTGCGCCCCTGCGCGAATGTTGCGGCCCAGGTCGATGCGCCACAGCCGGGTCCCGTTCAGCCTGTACGCGTCCACGTACACATTCCCTGTGTAGCCGGACTGGGAGTTGTCCTTGGCGTTGGACGGATCCCACTTGAGCACGAACTCGTAGCGGCCGTCACCGTCCAGATCGCCCACGCTCGCGTCGTTCGCGCTGTAGGTGTAGGCGACCCCGTCAGGCGTGGTGCCGCCGGCGGGCCGCTGGATCGGGACGTCCAGGTACCCGTCGGCGAACTGCGTCGCCGCCGCGGAGGGCGCCTGCTCCACGCCGCCGACCACCGCGCGCACGGTGTACGCGGAAGTCGCCGCGGCGCCGGAGTCCAGGTAGTTCGTCGAACTCGTGATGGGCGACGAGGTCAGCAGGGTCGTACCGCGGTAGAGGTTGAATCCCGTGCTCATGCTCTCGCTGCCGAGCAGCCGCCACGACACCAGGTTGCCGCTGCCGGAATGGACGCTGATCAGGCCGCGATCCAGGTTCTCCACCTGCCTGGCCGCGGCGGCTGAGGCGGTGCCGAGGTTCATGGTCCCGGTCAGGGCGAGGACCACGGCGATCACGAGAGAGATGGAGCGCCTTCGCGGGGGAAGCATGCCGACTCCTTTTGGGGGACTTCGGTCATCTCGAACGATCAGTAGACGTAGGGCCAGCCGGCGCTGTCGTAGGCGATGAGGTTGATGCCCAGCAGCGAGGCGCCGTTGTCGGCGTAATAGTGGTAGAAGAGGACGTCGGCGTCACTGTCCGTGATCACCGCCTGATGCCCCGGCCCGTGGACGCTGCCGTGCCCGGCGAGGACCTGCGTGCCGCCGCCGGAGGTCATGGCGGTGCCGTTGCGGTCCACGTACGGGCCGGTGACGCTGGTCGACCGGCCGACCATGATCCGGTACGTACTGGACGCGCCCCGGCAGCACAGGTCGAACGAGACCCACAGGTAGTAGTACGACCCGTGCCGGAAGATGAACGGCGCCTCCACGGCCGTACTGCTGCCGGTGCGCTGCGCGATCGAGTAGAGCGCGGTCCCGCTACGCAGCCCGGTCGAGGAGTTGAGCGGGATCAGCTTGATGCCGGTCCAGAACGAGCCGAAGGACAGCCACCAGTTGCCGGCGGCGTCCGTGACCAGGTTGGGGTCGATCGCGTTGTAGCTGCTGGATGAGGTGGTGGAGATGACCAGGCCCTGGTTGGCCCACGTACCCGAGGCGCCGGTGGCACTGGTGGCCAGGAAGATCGCCGAGTTGCGGGAGCCGAACGTGGAGGCGGCGTAGTACATGTAGTACTTGCCGTTGTGGCGGGAGATGTCCGGCGCCCACAGGCTGGCGCCGCCCCCGGTGTACGGCAGCGTCCATGACGCGCCGCCGGGGAAGGCCACACCCGCGTCCCGCCAGGCCGTGCGGTCGGTGGACGTCTTGAGGGCGATGTTGTCGCCGGTATTGGCCAGGAGGTAGCCGCTCGACGTCTTCACGACCGCCGGATCGTGCACGCCGATGCTGCCGGTCACGTACCCGGGATTGGGATAGGCCGCCTGACTGGGATAGGCCGCCTGATGGGGATAGGCCGCCGCCGCACCGGCTGGACGGACGGCGATCATCGCCGCCGCCACCGCCACGACCAGCACGGTCACCAGAGAGACGATGGGTCGCGCCATGTGCCACCTCGCTGTTATCGCTAACACTTGAGGGGATCGCCGGTGAGTCTTCTCGGCCGTTAGAGGAGCGTCAAGGCGCGGGCTCGGGGCCTCCCGGTCTTCGCGGGTCAGCTCGGGTGTGGCCGGTGAAACGTTCACCAGGTGATCGCCGCGAAACGCCGAAAATGACCAGCGCTCCCCCGTACGCCAAGGCGCGGCGATGGCGACGGCACGCTCGCCCAGGTACGTGTAGGTGGATCGGTCCCCCTCCTTCACCGATCGCCCTGAAAGTGTTCGCTCCGCCTGCCCGGCCCGGAACGGGCGCGTCGAATGATCGGTAATAGCTTGGAGACCATGAGACTTCTGTCGGTGAACGTCGGCCGCCCCATGCCCGTGGACTACACCGATGCCCCGGGAGGGATGACGGGCATCGACAAGCGCCCGGTGGCGGGGCCGGTAAAGGTGTCACCGGTCGGCCCCAAGGGCGCGGCGGGCAGCGGCGTGGCCGGGGACGCCGTCTGCGACCGCCGCTTCCACGGCGGCGGTGACAGGGCGGTGTACGCGTTCGCGCGTGAGGACCTGGACGCCTGGGAGCGCGCCCTCGGCCGTACGCTCGCCAACGGCTCCTTCGGCGAGAACCTCACCACGTCCGGGCTGGACGTGACCGGCGCGCTGATCGGGGAGCGCTGGCAGGTGGGCTCCGACCTCGTGGTCGAGGTGACCGCCGGCCGGATTCCCTGCCGCACGTTCGCGGGGTGGGTCGGAGAGCGGGGCTGGATGAAGCGGTTCATCGAGGTCGGCCGCACCGGCGCGCTGTTACGGGTGATCGCGCCGGGAGAGATCCGCGCGGGCGATCCGATCACCCTCGTCCGCCGTCCCGGCCACGACATCACGACGGCTCTGCTGCTCCGCGCCGCCACCACGGAGCGCCACCTGCTCCCGCGCACGCTGGCCGCCGCCGAGTGGATGGAGTCCGAACTCCTGCGCGTCGCCCGTACCTATACGGAGAAGTACGGCCCACGCGACTGAATCCATCTCGCGGTCAGTTCACCCCAGGCCGCCCTTCCGGATGCGGGCCGCGTACCAGAGGGCGGAGTCCTTCGGGGTGCGCTTCTGGGTGTCGAAGTCCACGTGGACGATGCCGAACCGCTGCCCGTACCCGTGGGCCCACTCGAAGTTGTCCAGCAGGGACCAGGCGAAGTAGCCCTTGAGCGGAACGCCGCGGTTCACCGCCTCGGCGCAGGCGTTGATGTGACGTTCCAGGTAGTCGACGCGGTCCGGGTCGTGCACCGCGCCGTCCTCGCTCACCTCGTCGGAGAAGGCCGCACCGTTCTCGGTGATGTAGAGGTCGATGGCCGGGTAGTCCGTGTGCAGCCGCTGGAGGAGTCGCAGCAGGCCGTTCTCGTCGATCTCCCAGTTCATCGTGGTGCGCTTGCGGCCGCCGTCCACCCAGCGGACGTTCTCCGCGCCGATCCACGGTGTGCTTCCGGAGGGTACGGGCTCGCCGGCCGCCACCAGGGCGGGGGAATAGTAGTTGACCCCGAGCATGTCGATCTTCCGGGAGATGAGTGCCAGGTCCCCGTCCAGGACGTGGGAGAAGTCGCTGTGGGGCGCCAGGTCGCGGACGACGTCCTCGGGGTAGGAGCCGCGCAGCACCGGGTCGATGAACAGCCGGTTCTGGATGCCGTCTATCCGGCGGGCGGCATCCGTGTCCGCCGCCGACTCCGTGGCGGGCGTCACGTGCGACATGTTCAACGTGATGCCGATATTTCCGGACAAGATGGGGACGGCTAGGCCATGGCCCAGTAGCAGGTGGTGCACCGCCTTGACGGCCTCGGACGGCTCCTGACGTCCCGGCGCATGCTCTCCGTTGGCGTATCCGAGCAGCCCGGCGCACCACGGCTCGTTCAACGTCGTCCAGTTCGCCACCCGATCACGCAACGCCGTATGCACAATGTCGGCATATTCCGCGAACCGATAGGCAGTGTCCCGGTTGGGCCATCCGCCCGCGTCCTCCAAGTACTGCGGCAGATCCCAGTGATAGAGCGTCGGCCACGGGGTGATGCCATGCTCCAGCAGCGTGTCCACCAGGCGGCGGTAGAAGTCGAGGCCCTTGTGGTTGACCGCCCCGCGCTCCGGCACGATCCGCGGCCACGCGACGGAGAACCGGTACGCCCGCAGCCCCAGCCCCGCCATCAGCCGCACGTCGTCGGCGTAACGGTGGTAGTGGTCGCAGGCCACGTCACCGTTCTCGGCGTCGCGCACATTTCCGGGGATGCGGCTGAAGGTGTCCCAGATGGACGTCCCCCGGCCGTCCTCCGCGAACGCGCCCTCGATCTGATAGCTGGACGTCGCCGCGCCCCAGAGAAAACTCATGCCTTGACGGCCCCCTCCATGATGCCGCCGAGGTGATCCGGCGGCGGAATCCGCTAAAGGTCGTGACCACCGGCTCGATCTTCCCGCCCGCATCGGCCGTCGAGCCGTCGATCTGTTGAGCCAGTACCGCCGCCGGCAGGCGACCTCGGCGTCCGGTGCGCGGTCGCGGCGAACCCTCTCACGGGAACACACCTGACCTGTGCCGATCGGTGCCGCAGCTACCTGGGAGCGCTCCCATAGACGGTAGACCATCACCTGTCTCAGAGAGAAGGGGGCCGATGGGATGGATATTTACCACTACCTAGTCCCTTGACCGAATCTAGGGTGGTCAGTAATGATCACGCCGACGCCGCGGTACCGCACCGAGAGAGGTCCGGCATGCCAGTTCGTGTGCGGCCGGCGTGTGCGCCGGCCGTGGTGACCCTCCCTCTCCCCCTCCCGCGCCTTCGTACGACGACGCTCTCCAGGTGCACCCCACCCCCCTGACGCTCTGGGCCGCTCTGGGTGCACCCCACCCCCACTGAAAGGTGATTTAGTGCGATTTATCGCAGCAAAAGCCGCCGCAGCCTTAACCGCGGTCGTGGCCGCCGTCCTGGCAGTACCACCGCCCGCCTCGGCCGCCGCCCAGCTGATCGGCAACGGCGCCTTCACCAGCTCGACGGCCCCTTGGCAGGCGATCGGCCAGACGACGGTCACGGCCGAGTCCGGCCGTATGCGGGTGAACGTGACGTCCGTCGTCACCAACCCGTGGGACGCCATGGTGACCAGCCCCACCACGACCGCCCTGAACGCGGGCAAGAGCTACACGCTCTCCTTCGACGCGTACTCCACGACGGCCTTCAAGGCCACCACTACCGTGCAGTACGTGGCCACGCCCAGCTCCAACCAGTCGCTGGCCGCGCCCGTCCAGCTCACCACGGGCAGCAGGCGCTACAGCATCCCGTTCGTGGCCGCCTCCGCCACCAACACGGCCGCCGAGGTGACCTTCCAGCTCGGCGGGTCCGGCGCCACCCCGACGGTCCGCTTCGACAACGTCTCGCTGATGGAGACGCAGTCGACCCGGCCGACGGCCCTGTACGTCAACAACCTGTCGAACCCCGCCAAGTGGGTCGCCGCCAACCAGGGCACCAGTGACGCGACGGCCATCGGCTCGAACATCGCCAACAAGCCGATCTTCGAGTGGTTCGGCGGCTGGTTCACCGACCTCACGCTGGCCGTGGACAGCTATGTCGGCGCCGCCCAGGCCGCGGACAAGCTGCCGATGCTGGTGGCGTACAACATCCCCAACCGCGACGCGTGCGCGAACCAGTCGGGCGGCGGCGCGGGCGACGCGGCCGGATATCACACGTGGATCACCGAGTTCGCCAAGGCGATCGGCACCAGGCACGCGATCGTCGTACTGGAGCCCGACGGCGTCGCCGCCGCCAGTTGCGCGGCCAAGCCGGAAGACCAGTACAAGATGCTGCTGGACGCCACCCAGGTACTGAAGGCGCAGGCCCCGAACGCCTGGGTCTACCTCGACGCGGGCAACGCCACCTGGGTCGCGGCCGACGACATGGCCACGCGGCTGGTCAAGTCGGGCATCGCCAACACGCGCGGCTTCTCCGTGAACGTGTCCAACTACATCACCACGGCCGCCTCCGAGAGCTACTCCGTCGCGGTCAACGGCTACCTGTCCGGGACCGTCGGCGCCAAGAAGTACGTGATCGACACCAGCCGCAACGGCAACGGCCCTTGGACGGGCGTGGACAACTGGTGCAACCCGCCCGGACGCAAGCTGGGCAGCGTGCCCGCCAAGCAGACGAGCGGCGCCGAGTACGTCTTCTGGGTCAAGGTCCCGGGTGACTCCGACGGCAGCTGCAACCTGGGCCAGGGCATCCCGGCCGGGACCTTCAGCCCCAAGCTGGCCATGGCCCTGATCAACGGCACCTCGTAGCCCCGAAGCGGGCCCGAAGCGGGCCCTGAACAGGCCCCGATCAGCTCCGAAGCAGCTCTGGAGGGCGACGTGCCCCGGCCCGCCGCGGTGGGCCGGGCTAACCGCCGTTGACGGGCTTGCCCAGCGCGCTGCCGGCCAGCCAGTCGTCCCAGGACTTGGCCCACGGAGTCGGGCCGTTGCCGAACCGCAGCTTCCGTGACGTGCCGCTGACCTGGATGATGTCACCCCGCTGGGTGAACTCGAAGAACCAGCGGGCGTTGGCCGGGCTGGCGTTGACGCAGCCGTGGCTGACGTTGGAGTTGCCCTGCGCGCCGGTCGACCAGGGGGCGGCGTGGAAGAAGGTGCCGCTGTAGGTCATCCGGACGTTCCACTTGGTGGGGATGCGGTATTCGCCCGGGTGGCCGGTGGTCGCGGAGTCCATGACGATGTCCGCGGCCTTCTCCTGGGCGATCATGGTGCCCGAATAGCTGTCGTCGCCCGGTCGGCCCAGGCTGACCGGGATGGTCTTGACGACCTTGTCCCCGTCGCTCACCTCCGCCTCGTGGGTGCGGGCGTTCACCTTGGTGATGTGCCGGGCGCCGACGGTGAAGCTCAGGCTGCGGTCCTTGGTGCCCCATACCCCGTCGCCCGCCTGTACGCCGGCCAGGTGCGCGACGACCTTGACCTTCTCCCCGGTCGGCCAGTACTCACGCGGCCGGAACTGGACCTCCCGGTCACTCACCCAGCTCCACGCGCCCTCGACCGGCTCGGACATCTCGACCACCAGGGCCCGCTCGATCGCGGCCCGCTCCTCCTTGCCGGTCACCGAGCGCGACAGCAGGAGCTGGACGGGCATGCCGACGCCGACCTTCTCGCCGTCCAGCGGCGACATGCCGCTCTCCAGCGCGCGCTTCGGCTTCAGCGTGGTGAACTTCGCCTGCGTCGTGACCTCCTTGCCGTCCGTGCCGGTCGCCTGGGCGCTGACCGTGTACGCCGTCGAGGGGCGCAGCGGCCACTTGGGATGCCAGGTCCCGTCGGTGCCCACGGCGCCGCTCACCTCATGGCCCTTGGAGTCGGCGACGGCCAGCCGGGTGACCTTGCCATCGGTGACCTTGACGCTGACTCCGGTGTCCGGGGCGACCTTCTTGGTCCCGTCCGCGGGGGTGATCGCCACCTTCGCCACCGGGCCCTGGGTCGTCTGGGGAGCGGCGCCGGGAGTACGCGCGCCGCCGCTGGAGGTGCACCCGGCTGTCAGGACCACCGCCAGGGCGAGGGTAGTGGTCAATATCGTTGCGCCGGCCTGGCCGTTCCGCATCCTTGATGCCTCCCGTGCCTGACAAGTAGTCAAATTTCACTCTAATCGTCTTTACCAAAGGACCGTAGGGCATTTGCCCTAAGCAGGGGGGATCATGCGCCGCCGTGGCGATCGACTGCGAGCCGCGGCGCCGTGGTCGGGTTACCGCTTCTGACCGGGTTCGGCCAGCAGGGCAGCGATGCCGTCGAGCATGCGGTGGAGGCCGAATTCGAAGATGTTCGCCGGCTCGGCGGCCTGGAACGCCTCTGGGCCGAACTCCGACACCATGGGCAGTTCGGCGGCGTTCACGGTGCGGTGGATGGCGCTCTGCCGGGCGGCCGCCCACTGCTGGCGGGTGTGGCGGGTCGCCCGTGCGGCCTGCGTTTCGTAGGCGAGTGGGATGGCGGCGCTCTGGACGTACGTACCGATCATGATGGCGACCTGGACCATGGTGGCGAAGTCCAGACGGTGACCGGCCACGGCCCGCATGCGCCAGTCCGTGTAGGCCATGAGGTTCGTCGACATCGGTGGTCGCGTGGTGACGGCGACCAGCTGCGACATCCAGGGGTGCTCCCGGTAGATGGCCCATTCCTCGCGCGCGGACAGCTCCAGCCTGGCCCGCCAGCCGTCCGGGCCGGGCTCGGGCAGGGGCCGAGCACCGAAGACGGCGTCCACCATCAGGTCGTTGAGGTCCTCGCGGCTCGCGACATAGCGGTACAGCGACATCACGCCCACATCGAGCCGGGTGGCGATGCGCCGCATGGACACGGCGGCGACGCCGTCACTGTCGGCGAGCTCCACCGCGGTACGCACGATGAGCGGCTGGTCCAAGGCCGCGTCAGGAACCTCGGACGGCTCCGCGCCCTTCGGGGCGTCGGCCGACTCCACGCGCTTCTTGGCGTCGGCCGGCTCCACGCGCTTCTTGGCGTCGGCCGCCTGACGGTCGGTGACCCGGACGCGGTAGGCCCGCGCCCGGCACGCGCGTGAGCAGTATCGCGGTGGTCGTCCCCGCTCGGCGGGGCGCAACGCCCGTCCACACATCTCACACGTCGGCATCAGATAAATGGCCTTCCTCGATTTTCGACACGAAATCAGCTTCGTGACGAAATTATAGGCGACGATGATTAAACATGGCTATTTTATGCCTATGAGCTGCGCATTCATTGTTTTAGCCGAATGTCGAGTACGGTGTACTTTATGACTCGTACAGCGTATTCAACTGCGACGACGAAGGCGGCGCCGCCTTACGCCCTCGAACTGCGTCAGGTGGTCAAGCGCCACGGACACGGCGACACCACCGTGATCGCACTGGACGGGGTGACGATGGGCATCCCCCGGGCCACCTTCACCGCCGTGATGGGACCGTCCGGCTCAGGCAAGAGCACCCTGCTGCACTGCGCCGCCGGGCTCGACCGGCCGACCTCCGGATCCGTGGTCCTGGACGGCCGCGAACTGGGCGACCTGGACGAAGCGGCCCTGACCCGGTTGCGGCGTGAGCGCATGGGGTTCATCTTCCAGTCGTTCAACCTCGTACCGACACTGACAGTGGCGCAGAACGTGACTCTGCCCCTCGAGTTCGCCGGCCACCGTCCCGACCGGCGGGTCGTCCGGTCGTTGCTGGTGCGGCTCGGGCTCGGCGACCGGGTCGATCACCGACCGGCGGAACTGTCCGGCGGCCAGCAGCAGCGGGTGGCCATCGCCCGCGCCGTGCTCTCACAGCCCGCCGTCGTCTTCGCGGACGAGCCCACCGGCGCGCTGGACACCCAGGCCGCGCGCGAGGTGCTCGACATCCTGCGCGAATCGGTCGCCCAGAGCGGTCAGACGATCGTGATGGTGACCCATGATCCGGTGGCCGCCTCGTACGCGGACACGGTGGTGTTCTTCGCCGACGGCCGGATCGTGGACAGTATGTCCAGGCCGAGCCCCGCGGCGGTGGCCGCGCGCATGGCCGGGCTGTCCACGCCCTCGGACGCACGGCCGGTCCGGGTGCCCGGCGCGGGTGGTGCCCGATGATGTGGGGACTGGCGTTCCGTACAGTCCGGGCCCATCTGGGGTCGTACCTCGTCTCGGCCATCGTCATGATGGCCGGGACCGCACTGCTCACCGCGTTCGCGAGCCTGCTGGAGACCGGCCTGGAGACCGGCGGCGGCTCGGAGTTCCTGATCATGTTGCCCGCCATTCTGGGCGGCTGGACCGTGGCGATCGTGGCGTTCGGCGTGGTCTCCACCGTTTCCCTGACGATCCAGCATCGCGAGCGGGAGCTGGCACTGCTCCGGCTGATCGCCGCCACTCCGCGGCAGGTCCGCTGGAACGTCATGCTGGAGACCCTCATCGCGGCAGTACCGGCGGTCGTCGCGGGCCTGCTTCCCGGTGTGGCGCTCGGTGCGGTCGTCCTCGGACGACTGGTGGACGCGGGGCTGGTCGGCACGCCCACCGAGTTGCGGGCCGGTTGGCTCTGCGTCGCGATCGGCGTGGGCACCTCTCTGCTCGCCGCCGTGACCGCTGCGACGATCTCCAGCAGGCGGGCGGCGTCCGTCCCGCCCGTACGCGCGCTGATGGAGGCGGCTCCGTCGGCGGGCCGTTCACTCTCGCGCGCCCGGGTGGTCGGTGGGTTCGGCTTGCTGGCTGTCGGGTCGAGTCTGGCGGCGGCGACGCTGTTCATGGCGAACGGGCCGCTGTTGTCCAGTACGGCGGGCCCGGCGGGTGTCGCCGTGGCGGTCGGGCTCGCGCTGCTCAGTCCCACGGTCATGAGGATCACCGGCGGCTTCTCCCATGCCCGGGTGGGAGCCACCGCCCGGCTGGCGGCCCGCAACGTGCACGCGCGGGCCAAGCAGAGCGCAAGCGTGGTGTCTCCGCTGATCCTGCTGGTCGGCATCGCGGCCGGGACGCTGTATATGCAGAGTACGGAAGACAGCGTCGGCCACGGGGCGGCGGGCGATGTCGGTGGGCGACTCGCTCCGGTGAACTACCTGGTCGTCACCATGATCATCGGGTTCGCCGCGATCGTGGTGATCAACACGCTGGTGGCGGCCACCCGGCAGCGGCGGCGCGAGTTCGGTCTCCTGCGGCTGTCCGCCGCCACCCGGGCCCAGGTGCTGGCCATGGTCACCATCGAGGCCGCCATGACGTCCGGCATCGCCGTCGTCCTGGGGACGGTCGCCGCGGCGGCCACGACGGTGCCGTACAGCCTGGTCAAGACCGGCTCGCCGATCGCCTCCGGCCCGGCGTGGATGTACCTCGCCATCGCGGGCGGCGCCTTCCTGCTCGCCATGCTGGCCGCACTGCCGACGGCGATGGGTGCCCTGCGCCTGCGGCCGATCGCCGCGGCCTCGGCGGCATAACAGGGCGCCGCGGCCTCGGCGGCATAACAGAACGCCACGGGCTCGGCGGCATAGAAGCCCGCCGTGGTGAAAGATCGCCACTCCCGCACATCTGTTGACAGGCGTTCCCAACCAAGCGCATGCTTCATGCTGTGACGGGGGCCACACCCCCCAGCTCTTCCGTAGCGTCGCACCGGCGCGAGGTGCCACCACGGTTGTTCCTCCGACCACCTGTGCTGCCCGCAGCGCACGCACGTTGAAGGGATCCGATCCACCATGGCCGATTCGACGCCCGAAACGCCCGCAATGCCCGCAGAAGGACCCAGTCGCCGCACCCTGCTGCGCGGCGCCGCCATCGCCGGCGGCGTCCTCATGACCGAAGCGGCCCTGGGCCGCGCACCCGCGTACGCCGCCGACCTCGAGTACGACGTGGTGGTCGTCGGATCGGGCGCGGCCGGGATGACCGCCGCGCTCACCGCGGCCAAGCGCGGCCTGCAGTGTGTGGTGGTCGAGAAGGCGCCGACGTTCGGCGGGTCGGCGGCCCGGTCCGGCGCCGGGATCTGGATCCCGAACAACGAGGTGATCCTGGCCGCCGGAGTCCCGGACACCCCGGCCAAGGCCGCCCAGTATCTCTCCCGCGTCGTCGGCGACACGGTACCCCTCGCGCGGCAGCAGGCCTTCCTGGCGAACGGCCCGGCCATGATCTCGTTCGTGATGCGGAACAGCCCGCTGCGGTTCCGGTGGATGGAGGGCTACGCCGACTACTATCCGGAGTACCCCGGCGGCATGCCGAACGGCCGCTCCATCGAGCCCGACCAGATCGACGGGCACATCCTCGGCGCCGAGCTCGCCCACCTGAACCCGGCATACATCCCGACCCCGGCCGGCCTGGTCGTCTTCAGCGCCGACTACAAGTGGCTGAACCTCTCTCTGGTCAACCCGAAGGGCCTGGAGGTGGGCGCCGCGTGCCTGGCCAGAGGCACGGCGGCCGCGCTGCGCGGCGAGAAGCCGCTCACCATGGGCCAGTCCCTGGCGGCGAGCCTGCGCGCCGGACTGCTCGCGGCGAACGTACCGGTATGGCTGAACACCCCGCTGCTCGACCTGCGCGTCGAAGGCGGCCGCGTCACCGGCGTGGTCGTGACGCGGAACGGCGTACAGACGCTGATCAAGGCCCGCCGCGGGGTGATCGTCGGTTCGGGCGGCTTCGAGCACAGCGCGGCGATGCGCGCGGAGTTCCAGCGGCAGCCCATCGGGACCGGCTGGACGGTCGGCGCCAAGGAGAACACCGGCGACGGCATCGAGGCGGGCGAACGCGCCGGAGCCGCGCTGGACCTGATGGAGGACGCGTGGTGGGGACCGGCGATCCCGCTGCCCGACGAGCCGTACTTCTGCCTGGCCGAACGCACGCTGCCCGGCTGCATCCTGGTCAACGGCAAGGGCGAGCGCTTCGTCAACGAGGCGGCGCCGTACAGCGACGTGGTGCACGTCATGTACGACCGCAACACGGCGGCGTCACCGCACATCCCCGCCTGGCTGATCGTCGACCAGAACTACCGCAACCGCTACCTGTTCAAGGACATCGCGCCGCTGCTGCCCTTCCCCCAATCCTGGTACGACAGCGGCGCCGCCTTCCAGGCATGGACGATAGAGCAGCTGGCGCAGAAGATCGGCGTCCCGGCGGCGGCGCTGCGCGGCACGGTCACCCGGTTCAACGCTTTCGCGGCGACCGGCAAGGACACCGACTTCCATCGTGGCGACAGTGTCTATGACCGCTACTACGCCGACCCCGTCGTCAAGCCCAACCCCTGCCTGGCGCCCCTGTGGCTGGCGCCCTTCTACGCCTTCAAGATCGTCCCAGGTGACCTGGGCACCAAGGGCGGGATGCGTACGGACGCGCGGGCGCGGGTGCTCCGGGCGGACGGCTCGGTCATTCCGGGGCTGTACGCGGCCGGCAACGCCAGCGGCGCCGTCATGGGACACAGCTACGCCGGCGCCGGCTCGACCATCGGACCGGCCATGACCTTCGGCTACGTGGCGGCGAACGACATCTGAGTCGTACCCGAGGAAGCGACGCCCCGTCGATCACCCTTCTCGAACGACGCTCCAACGGAGGACCGCCACCCACGCAAATCACTATTCTCGCGACCGTGTGACAAATAGGTGTCACACATAATAACCAATACTGTCATCATAAATCATGGAATGCCGCTTTTCCCGGACGCTCTATTACGCCGACGATCCCCGCACAGATCGCGATCCCCTCCCAGAAAGACCACGTCGCGCGTGATACCGGCGCAATGCGCCATTCCACCGTGCCCGCCGGCCATTTTCCCCCGATGTAGCCAGGAGCGACGCGGCCGCGTACGCCAGGCCATACCAGAGCGACGGACACCCCTCGGGCCCGGTCGGCACGGCGGCGAGGCTGACCGCCGCGACCAGGCCGAGCAGTGCGGTCGCGACCGCCAGGCGCCGGGCGGCCACCGCCATGACGGCGGCGCCACCCAGCACGCCCACGGCGGCGAGGAGGTCGAGCAGCAGCCACGCGTCCAGCAGCCCGGCCCACGCGATCGCGTGGAGCAGGGGCCCCGGCAGGGATCGGGTCCAGATCCAGGTGAGCCCGTCGTCCGCCAGGTTGACGGCCGTGGGGAGCGCCACCAGCACGATCACCGCGCCGGTGCGCCAGTGGCGTCCGATCAACGGACCCGCGCCAGGCGGTAGGAGGTGCCGTCGTTCCACAGGAGCCAGTCACCGGCCGCGTACGCCACGCCCTGGAACTCGAACGACTGGCCGCTGCGCGGGTCGTAGACCACGGACTGCCAGCCGGGCCCCTCGTCGAACTCGCCGTGCCCGGTGTACACGATGAGCCGGTCACCCGCGGTAAGGTGCGCGCCCAGCTGGGCATGCGTGGCTTGAGATCTTCCGTTCGCCGAGATCCCGGTCCCGCCCCAGTTGAGCTCCATCGCCCGGCCGACACGCGGGCCCTCGGTGACCTGCCAGTCGGCGCGGTCCGCCGTTCTGAGCACGCCGTCGGCGACCCAGGCGAACGTGTCACGGTTGGCAGCGGCCAGCCAGAGCTGCGACCGGTCCTCACCGGCCGTCCGGACGTTCACCCCCTCGGGCAGCGGGTGCTGGGCGGCCACCTCCCCCGACTCGACGTTCACCTGGCGCAGGCCCTTGGGGTCGAAGGGGTCGGCCATGAACAGATCGGGATAGGAGAACGCGACCGCCTCGCCGGAGACGCCGGGCACCGGCGCTCCCTGGGTGCAGCCCTTGGCCGTCCACGGCCGCATCTGCGGATCACTGCCGACGATCGTCCCTCCGCTGACCCAGAACGGCGATCCGACCAGGTTCAACGGCATGACCGGCGTGGTGCCGTTCTGGTCCTGGCAGTAGAGCGGGGCGACGATATTGGCCCCCGGCCATACGCGGATACCCGATCCAGTGGCCGGCGTCGCGCCCGCGTCCGCGTTCAGCGGGCGCGGCGAGCCACCGTCCGGCCCCGTCTCCCACAGCTTCTTCGCCTTCGCCGACCTGCCCAGCACGGACCCGTCCTCGCCCAGCGCCTCGGGAAAGAAGTCACCGGCGTCCTTGGTCTCCTTCGGCAAAGCGACCGAACCAGGCATGTCGACCAGGTCTTCGAGCCCGTCGATGGAGTTGGCGACCGTCTGGTCCCCTCCCCCGATCTGCCGCCACGCCACCGGTACGCCCACCGCCAGCACGACCGCGCACGCGGCCGCGGCGTACGCCAGAGCCCGACGCCGCCTCCGCCTGACCGCGACGCCCCGGTGGACGCGGTCGGCGAGGTCCACGGGCGGAACCGTCCAGCCGGGGTCGCCCAGCACGTCGCCGAGCCGCGACTCCACGTCATCCATGATCGACCTCCTGAGTATCGAGAGCGGTGCGCAGCTTCGCCAGCGCCCGTGACGCCTGACTCTTGACGGTGCCGGTGCTGCAGCCCAGCAGGCGGGCGATCTCCTTCTCGCTGCGCTCCTCGACGTAGCGCAGGACGAGGACCGCGCGCATGCGCGGGGGCAACTCGGCCAGCCGCCCCCTGAGACTCGCGTCGGCGAGCAGACCTTCCAGTCCGCTGTCCTCCACGGCGGGCTCGGGCGGCTCGGCCACGGCGACCTCCCTCCGGGGGCGCCGCCAGCGGTTGGTCATGATGCGCAGCATCGCCGTGCGGACGTAGCCCTCCGGGTCGTCCTTGCGGACGATCCTGCGCCAGTGCACCCCCGTCCTGGTCAGCGCCTCCTGCACCAGGTCCTCGGCATCGTGCCGGTCGCGGGTCAGGACCATGGCGTAGCGGTACAGCGCCGCCAGCCGAGCGGCCACGAATGATTCGAACGACCTCTCGCCGTCCTGCGGATCCTCCACCCCTACAAGGACACACAAGGGCGGAGGAAGGTTGCGTCCCTCCGCTATTTTCTTTTTCCACCACAATTCGCGGGCCGCCCATTAAACGGAAAGTACGCGTACCCGGGAGCTGCTAAATTCCATGCCAACGATCCCGACCAGGAAATAGGAGAGAGCAATGAAGTTCACCCGCCATACCATTACCGCCGCCCTTTCATCGCTGGCCGTGGCAGGCGGTCTGCTGGCCTTCGGGGCTCCCGCCGAGGCCGCGTCCCAGTGCACCTCGACGGGCGTGGGATATTTGTGTGTAAATATTGACCCGCGCGGATACGACGCCTCCTACCAGAAAGTCGCGGGCAGCACGGCGCACGTGGACTTCAACCTCGTCTGCGCCAACGGGCGCTGGTTCGGCGACGAGGGCTCGTTCTACATCTCGGCCGGCGAGACCCGCACCTACACCTTCGCCGTGGGGTCCCAGGGCAGCTGCTTCCTGAAGCTGATCGACATGAGCACCGGGGCGACGTGGCAGACGCCCAGCATCAGCCGGTGACCCGCCGGGCCGGGTGACGGCGCTCCCGATGGCGGCGGCCGCCGCCGGCCGCCGCCATCGGGAGCAGCATGGCCCCAACGCTGGACGGATCGACCAGAACGCAAGCGAGCGGTTACTGAATGGAGGCGGGACGGAAAACTCCTCCATGACGGATGTCTTGACGCTGGCGAGCAGGCCGACATAGCATCGCCCCGAAATCGCAAAAGCGGGGGACATTTAACATCTTACGCAGCGCGGGCCGACGCATTACCGGGAGTAAAGACAGTCGGCGTTCCGCCGCGTAAGTAATCTGGAGGAATTCAACTTGTCCTGTTCTGGCGCCCTGGCCGGGCAAGTTCTCGAGAAGAAGCTCTTATGAACCGCCCCACCGTGGCCATTACCGGGGGCGCCGGTTTTCTCGGTTCGCATCTGTGCGAACGGTTTCTGACCGATGGTTATCAGGTCGTCTGCGTGGACAACTTCCTCACCGGGTCACCGGCCAACGTCGAGCACCTCATGGCCGAGGAGCGGTTCCGGCTGGTCAGGGCCGACGTGTCCCTGCACCTCGTCGTCCCCGGTGACCTGGACGCCGTCCTGCACTTCGCCTCCCCCGCCTCGCCGACGGACTACCTGCGACTGCCGATCGACACGCTGCGCGTCGGCTCCAACGGCACGTTCAACGCGCTCGAACTGGCCAGGGAGAAGGGCGCGCGGTTCGTCCTCGCCTCGACCTCGGAGACCTACGGCGACCCGCTGGTCCACCCGCAGCCGGAGACCTACTGGGGCAACGTCAACCCGGTGGGCCCGCGCGGGGTCTACGACGAGGCCAAGCGGTTCGCCGAGGCGATGACCATGGCCTTCCGCCGGGCCCACGGCGTGGACACGGCGATCCTGCGGATCTTCAACACCTTCGGCCCCCGGATGCGACCGTTCGACGGGCGGGCGATCCCCACCTTCGTCCGCCAGGCGCTGCTCGGCGAGCCGATCACGGTGGCCGGTGACGGCACCCAGACCAGGTCCATCTGCTATGTGGACGACCTGATCGAGGGGATCGTCCGGCTGTGCAACTCGGACCTGGACGGCCCGGTCAACATCGGCAACCCGCATGAGCTGTCCGTGCTCGCGCTGGCCGAGTGGATCAAGCGGCTCACCGGCTCGGCGTCGGGGATCGAGTTCACCCCACGACCCCAGGACGACCCGACCGTGCGCCGCCCCGACATCACGCTGGCCAGGACCCGGCTGGGCTGGGAGCCGCGGACGCCGATCGAGGAGGGGCTGCGGCACACCATCGCCTGGTTCCAGCAGCACCCGCAATTATGGCGGGCCGCGGACGCCACCCCCGTCGACGACCATGCCGGCCTCACCGCCGCGGCGTCCTAGATGGAATTCTCTCCGGCACTCGCCGCGCATTTGCGCGCGATAGAAACCCGTGACCTGGCCGGATTCATGGCCACCGTCCACCAGAACGCCACGGTGATTCTGCCCAACGGAAAGCTGCTCACCGGAAAGGACGCGATCGGCGAGTTCCATACCGCCTGGTTCGGCGATCCTGATTGGTCGCTCCAGCCGACGGTCATCCGGACGGAGACCTACGGTGAATCAGCGTTGGCGGTGCTGTCCGTCGCTTATGCCGACCTGGATCCCGAAGGCCGGCCGTACGAGAAGTCGTACTACCTCACGCTGTACTTCGCCAGAATCGACGGACAGTGGCTGCTCGTGCACGACCAGAACACCTTCAGTTGAGCGAGGTGGCCCCCTGAGCAGGCTTCGATCCACGATCAATCTCGCGCCGGTCGCCTATCATCTGGCCCGGATCCGGCGGCGGGAGCGCCTCGACCACGCCGCGCAATTACGCCTCCAGGCCATGCTGTTACGCACCCTGGTACGCCACGCCTACGACAACGTCCCCCACTACCGGCGACTGCTCGACCCGGCGCTGGTCCGGCGATTACAGAGCGCGCGGGACCTGGCCGAGTTCCCCGTGCTGGACCGTACGGACCTGCACGGCACGGCCGGCGACGAGCTGCTCGCGACCGGTTTCACTCCGGACAACACCCGAGCGGCCACGACCAGCGGCTCCTCCGGCATCCCGATCACGATCCGCAACTCCGAACGGGACCTGGGTTACCTGCGCGCGACCTACCTCCAGGACATGCTGTCCAACGGGCTGCGCCCCACCGACCGGATCGCCTACTTCCGGGTCAATCCGTTCCTGCGCCATCCTCTGGAGCGGTTCGGCGTCCTGCGTAACTTCCACATCCCGACGGACCGCTCGCTGGATGAGCAGGTGGCGGCGTTCCTGGCGGCGCGGCCGACCTTCCTGATCGGGTTCCCCAACGTCATCCGCAGCGTCGTCGACGAGCTGCGGCGGCGCGGCGTCCAGCATCGGGGCGTACGGACCGTGCTGTTCGGCGGCGAGCGGCTGTCGCCGACCGCGCGGGCACGGATCCTCGACTACTTCGGCGCGGCCCACCGGGAGGTGTACGCCTCCGTCGAGGTCTTCACCATCGCCCGCACCTGCCCGCGGGGGGCACTGCACCTGCGCTCATCGGACCTGGTGGTGGAGGTGGAGCACGAGGACGGGACCGTGTCGGTGGAGGACGGCGAAGGTGACATCCTCATCACCCGCCTGCACAGCGAGGCGATGCCGTTGATCCGCTATCGGCTCGGCGACCGGGTCCGGATCGGCCCGAACGACTGCCCGTGCGGGGTGGCCAGGACCCCGATCGTGCGGGAGGTGATCGGCCGCAGCCAGGACCGGATCGCCGGCACCGACGGCAGGCGCTACTACGGCGACTTCCTCACCTACGCCGTGCAGACCTTCCCCGAGGTGAGCCGGATGCAGCTGGTCCAGCACCGGCCGGGGTCCGTCGAGGTACGGGTGGTGCTGGCCCATGACGCCCGTCCCGGCGTTACGGCCGACATCCGCGACGCGGTCCTGCGCGCGGCACCCGACCAGGAGGTCACCGTCCTGCCGGTCCAGGAGATCGCCCCGGAACCCAACGGCAAGATCAAGATCGTCAAGGTGCTCGATCCCTCCGGGAATCCCGTGCCGCCAGAGAAAGGGGCCGCGGCGGATGTCTGATTCCACCCTGAGAGAGAAGCCATCGGCCAATGCGGCGAACCACCCCCGGCTCGGCATCACCGCCATGATCCCCTGCTACAACGAGATCGCCTGCGTCGAGCGGGCCTACCAGGAGATCCGCGCCGAGCTGGCCGCCTACGACGACGTCGAGCTGCTCTTCGTCGATGACGGGAGCACGGACGGCACCCTTGAGGCGATCAAGGGCTTCGCCGCCGAGGACCCCCGGGTGAAGTACCTCTCCTTCGCCCGCAACTTCGGGCTGGAAGCGGCCTTCTCCGCCGGGTTCAAGTACGCCTCGAAACCGTGGACCGTGCAGTTCGACGCCGATCTCCAGTCCCCTCCCCAGGAGATGCACCGCCTGGTGGACAAGGCGCTCGAGGGCTACGATGTGGTGTTCGCGGTCCGCGAGAACCGGCAGGACGCCTGGTACCGGCGGCTCGGCACTCGCGGCCACCAGACGTTCGCCCGCCGCTGGCTGGGCATCGAGCTGCCGCCCGGCGCGTCGGTGTTCCGCATCGTCAAGACCAGCGTGGCGCGCAAGGTGGTGGACAGCCGGCTCTCCACGCCGTACTTCATCGCCACCGCGCCGCTGCTCGGCGCCCGCTACACAACGCTGCCCACCTCGCACCGCCCGCGCCTGGACGGCCAGGGCAAGTGGAACCTGCGCAAGCTGGCCGCCCACGCGATCGAGCTCTTCGTCGGATTCTCCTTCCGGCCGCTGGTCTGGCTGAGCGCGCTGGCCGCCGCCGTGGTGGTGGCCGGGGTGGCGATCCTGGCGCTGGCGCTGGCCGGCCGGTTCGGCCCGACCGAGCTGGCGGAGGCCAGCCTGGTCACCGGCCTGGTCACGATCGTCACGCTCGCGGTGGTCGCCCGCTATCTCGTACGGATGATGCGCGTCCAGGCGATCGGCGTGCCCCGCTACCAGATCAGGGAGGCCAACATCCCGATCCGCGCGGACGAGGCCCTGTACGGCTACGAGACCCCCTATGTCGCCACCGAGGTCTGGGAGAACGTCACGTGAGAAACCTCATCGTGCTCGGCGGCGGCGAGGACCAGCTCCCCGCCTACCGCGAGGGCCGCCGGCTCGGCTACCGGGTGATCGGCGTGGACCAGCGCCCGGACGCCCTGGGTGCCGCCGAGGCCGACCAGTTCCTCT
Organism: Nonomuraea sp. NPDC050680; assembly: GCF_040654555.1. Taxonomy (NCBI): domain Bacteria; kingdom Bacillati; phylum Actinomycetota; class Actinomycetes; order Streptosporangiales; family Streptosporangiaceae; genus Nonomuraea; species Nonomuraea sp. NPDC050680. Next base: position 1,150,324 of record NZ_JBFAIF010000001.1, read on the forward strand.
GCATGACCAGCCGGGATCCGGAGGGGATCGCCCAGGCGCTGGGCCCGATCGACGTGGCGGCGGTCATCTCGCCGGCCAGCGACGCGGCCCAGGAGGCGGTCGCCGAGCTGAGCCGCGTCTACCGCACCGCCCACCAGCCCGCGCCCGACGCGCTGCGCTGCTCGGTGGACAAGGGGTTCTTCCGCGAGGTCGTCGGCCGCCTGGGCCTGCCCACCTACCGCCACGCCCAGCACGACAGCATCGACGAGCTCACCGAGGCGGCGGCCCGCCTGGGCTATCCCCTGATCGTCAAGCCGGCCGACTCCTCGGGCAGCAAGGGCATCACCGTGCTCGACGACCCCGCCGGGCTGGTGGGCGCCATCGAGCACGCCTGGAAGTACTCCTTCTCCCGGCAGGTGATCGTCGAGGAGCTGGTGGCCGGGCGGCACTGCGCCGTGGAGTCCTTCTTCGCCGACGGCGAGCTCGCCTTCATGGCGGTCACCGACCGCGTCATCACCGGGCCACCGGCGATGATCAGCCTGTCCCACGTCGTCCCCGCCGACCTGGACGACGACGTGCACGCGCGGCTGAGCGCGGCGGTCGCCGCGATCTGCGCGGCCGTCGGCCACCGGCACGGGCCGGTCAACTTCGACTTCGTCCTCACGCCCGGCGGCGACATCTGCTTCATCGAGATGGGCGCCAGGCTGGGCGGCAACGGCATGCCGCTGATGGTCCAGCACGCGTTCGGGCTGAACACCGTCGAGGCGGCCATCCGGCTGGCCCTGGGCGAGCCGCTGCGTATCAGCGTCTCGCGCCACAGAACGGCCGTGCTGCGCATCCTGGCCGCCGACGTCGACGGGGTGCTCACCGCCATCGAGGGCCTGGCGGCGCTCCGGCGGATGCCCGAGGTCGTCGACGTCCAGGTGTTCAAGACGGTGGGCGAGCACGTACGCGCCTACACGCAGGCCGGCAACAAGCTCGGCTACCTGGTCATGGTCGCCGACACGCGTGAGCAGCTGGAAACGGCTCTGGACGAAGCACTGCGTACCCTCCGGTTCGTGATCGAGCCTGATACGAGAGGTTCAGAATGATCCCCCGCAAGCACCTCGGCTTCCTGATCTTCGCGGCACTGGCCGTCCTGGCGGCGGCGTTCGTCTGGTTCGGGCTGCCGCACGACCGCCAGGTGAAGTCGCTGTGGATCTTCCTGGTGAAGCTGCTGCCCTTCGTCCTCGCCACGGAGGCCATATCCCGGCTCGACGTGGAGTGGGCCAGGCGCCTGCGGCTGCACGTGCTGGCGATCCCGGCGGCGTTCCTGGTGTACTTCCTCTACTTCGTGCCCAAGATCTTCTTCTTCGGCTCCGAGGTGGCCGGCACCAGGGAGGCCTACTACGACCTCTACTACCACGTCCTCACCCTGACCCCGTTGATCATCGTCTCGCTCGCCCTGGCGTTCCGGCTGGGCGGCGGCGCGGCGGGGACGGTGCGCAGGCTCGGCTACGGCATGCTGCTGCTGATGCTGTCGGGCCTGGAGGATCTGGCGTTCCTGACGGTCAACAACCACGTCGACCCCGCGTACAGCACCATCCCCGAGGTGTGGGAATGGGCCACGCACATGAGCGTGTTCATCGGCCACGCGCCGACCAAGTACGAGGCGTACGCCTTCATCGCCGTACACGTGGTGCTGGCCCTCGTCATCTTCCTCAGCCCGCAGCGCTGGTGGGAGTCGCTGGGACGCAGGCTCACGCCGAAGGCGCTTCAGACCCGCACGGAGAGCGCGTAGCGATGATCATCCGGGAGGCGGGCTACGTCCCGCTCAGTATCGCGCGGCAGTACGGCGGCGGCGCGGGGCTGCGCCGTCACCAGCTTCGCGGGCTCAACCGGATGCTGGAGCTGGCGCGCACCCGGGTGCCCTACTACCGCGACGACCCCCGCTACGCGCGCGGCGGCCCGCTCCGCGAGCTGGCCGAGCTGGCCGAGCTGCCGGTGCTGGACAAGCAGGTGCTGCGCGAGCAGCCACTGGACCGGCTGCTCGCCGACGGCGTCGACCAGGATCGATGCCTGTCCTTCCAGACGAGCGGCAGCACCGGCCGCCGGGTCCGGATCCTGCACGACCGCGACAGCCACGACTACCACATGGCGGCCTGCGTGCGGCGGTTCCTGGCAACGGGCCGCTACCTGCCGACCGACCGGCTCAGCCATATCCGGCCGTTCGCGCCGCCCGCCCGGATGTTCGAGCGGTTCGGGCTGTTCCGGCGGCACGTGATCCTGTCCCACCGGCCGATGCGCGAGATCAAGGCGGAGCTTCTGGCCAACCGGCCCAAGGTGCTGATCGGCTACCCCGTGCATCTGCGGGCTCTGCTGCGCGAGCTCACCCCGGAGGAGCTCGCTCGGCTGAGGCGGACGCTGCGCATCGTCCTGACCGAGTCGGAGCTGCTGCTTCCCGAGCACCGGGCGATGTTCGCCGAACGGTTCGGCGCTCCCGTCTTCGACGAGTACTCGGCCTTCGAGGTGCTCAACGTCACCTACGACTGCCGCTACGGCCGCGCGCACCTGGGCGAGGACCGCGTCTACTGCGAGATCGTCGACGCGGCGGGCAACCCGGTCCCGGACGGCGAGGCCGGGCAGGTGGTCGTCACCGCCTTCATGGAGCGGGCCATGCCGCTGCTGCGTTACAGCCTGGGCGACATCGGTCTCATCGAGCCGGGCCGCTGCCGTTGCGGCCGCCGCTTCCGCACCCTGCGGCTCACCACCGGGCGCAGCAACGACTACGTCACGCTCCCGTCGGGCGAGCGGCTCTACCCCGACGCCTTTCTCCACCTGGCCGCCACCCATCCGGGCATCAGCGAGTGCTTCGTCCACCAGGACACGGCGGGCCTTGTGCGGGTGCACGTCGTGCCCAGCGGCGACCCGCCGGGCGAGGTGCTGGCGACCGTACGGGACAAACTCTTCGGCCTGGCCGGCGGTGAGTTCCCGCTGGAGGTGGTGCCCGCGGAGACGGTCGAGATCACCGCCGGCGGCAAGGGCAGATTCGTCACCTCCGACTACGGCTCGCCGCCCGCATGAGGCTCGCGGCGCCCAGGCAGCTGATGGTGCTGCTCGGCGGGCGGGCCGCCTTCCGGGGCACGCTCCTGCTGGCCAACGTCGTGCTGCTGGCGGTCTGGAGCTCCGGAGACTACGCCGGATACGCCCAGGCGATGGGCGGCGCGGCCTTCCTGACGCCGCTCGCGTCGATCGGCATCGAGAAGTGCGCGCTGAAGCTGATCCCGAGGGCGCGGCACACCGTCGGCCTGCTGGTCGGCGTCTTCGTGGCGCTGGCCGGGCTGCTGCTGGTGGTCGCGATCGCGGTCCTGGCGGGCGTGCTGCTGTTCGGGCACAACGGGCCGTGGCTCCTGGCCGGGCTGGCGGGCCTGTACGCGATCGGCGTCGGCGCCAACCAGGTGCTGGTCGGCCTGAGCCGGGCCATCGGCCGACCGGGGCGGGACGTGGCCAACCATCTCGTCCTGGCCACGGGACTGGCCTGCTGGACGGGGGCGGCGGCGACCGGGCACGCCTCGCCCACGGTGTTCCTGGCCCTGTGCCTGACGAACGTGTCCGTGCTCAACGTGGTGCTGCTGACCGGGTTACGGCCGAGTTTCGCCGGGCTGCGGCGCCGGGTCCTCGTACGCGTCGCGGTGGGGACGTCCCTGCTGATGGCGATCCCCGACGTGGTCGCGGGCGTGTCGATGAGCCTGCTGTTCGTGACGCTCTCGGTCAGCGGCGCGCAGGCGGAGAGCACCGGGCTCTACATGGCCTCCGTCGCCTCGGGGACGCTGCTCAACGCGTTCGCCTACCTGCTGCGCGTCCTGCAGCCCGGCGTCTCCCAAGCACTGCACCAGCGGGACCTGACCGCGGCGTACGAGCGGCTGTCCCGCTGGCTGCGCCTGCTGCTGTTCGCCGGCATTCCCTACGTGGCGGCCGTCTCCTGCGTGGCGCCGCTCCTGCTGCGCCCGCTCGGCGGGCTGGGCGTCGTCGTCCTGTACGTGGCCTGCGTGCCGATCGTCTTCGCGGTGGGCAGCGCCAGCTACCTGATGGAGAACGCCACTCCCCTCGCGCTGCGCGCCACCGCGGTGGGCGCGGTGGTGTCGCTGGCGGCGGTCGTGGTGCTGGCGGCCGTCGTCGTGCCCTGGGCCGGGGCGCTCGGCGCGGTGGGCGTACTGGCCGTCGGCGCGCTCGTCCACGCGGCGGTCCTTCTGCGCTGGCTCCGGCCGCGGCGCACGCTCTCCCCTCACCCTGTAGCGAAGGAGTCCTTGTCATGACCCATACCTCGCTGGTCACCGGCGGCGCGGGTTTCATCGGCTCGCACGTGGCGGCCGACCTGCTGCGGGCCGGCCATCGCGTGGTGGTGCTCGACGACCTGTCCGGCGGCGACCCGGCCAACGTCCCGCAGGGCGCCCACTTCCACCGGGGCAGCGTCTGCGACCCCGAGGTGGTGGACGCGCTGTTCGCGGAGTGGCGCTTCGACTACGTCTTCCACCTGGCCGCGTACGCCGCCGAGGGACTGAGCCACTTCATCAAGCGCTACAACTACACCAACAACGTGATCGGCAGCGTCAACCTCATCAACGCGGCCGTCAACGCCGGGACCGTCCGGTGCTTCGTCTTCACCTCCTCCATCGCCGTGTACGGCCACGCGGAGCCGCCCATGACGGAGGACCTGACGCCCGCGCCCGTGGACCCGTACGGCATCGCCAAATACGCGGTCGAGCAGGAGCTGAAGGTCACGCACGAGATGTTCGGCCTGCCGTACGTCATCTTCCGCCCGCACAACGTCTACGGCGAGCGGCAGAACATCGGCGACCGCTACCGCAACGTCATCGGCATCTTCATGAACCAGATCCTGCGCGGCGAGGAGTGCACCGTCTTCGGGGACGGCGAGCAGACCAGGGCCTTCAGCCACATCGACGACGTCGCGCTGCCGATCGCCCGGTCCATCGGCAACCCGCGGGCCTACGGGGAGACCTTCAACATCGGCGGCGACCGGCCGTACACGGTCAACGAACTGGCGGGCGCGGTGGCGGCCGCCATGGACGCGCCGCTCCGGGTCCGGCATCTGCCGGCGCGGCACGAGGTGGTGCACGCCTACTCCTCCCATGACAAGGCCCGCGACCTGCTCGGCGTCGGGACGGGGTCGGTGCCGCTGGCCGATGGGCTCGCGCAGATGGCCGCCTGGGCGAAGAAGCACGGTCCGCAGGAGCCGTCGGTGTTCTCGGGGATCGAGGTGGCCCGCAACATGCCGCCGTCGTGGCAGGCGCTCATCGTTCCCTGAGCCCCTAGGTCCAGGGCGTACACCACGGCGTCAAACGCAGGCCAGTTCGTCGGCGAGGGCCTGTTCGATGCGCTGCCAGGTCTCGGCATGGTAGGGCGAGTCCTCCTGCGACAGGAAGGCGTGCGGGGCGCCCGCCAAGACGACCATCTCGTGCCTGATCCCGTCGGCTCGAAGGCGTTCGGCGATGGCCGTCCGCTGCTCTTCGGAGATCGCGTGGTCGCGGTCGCCGATGATGTACACCAGCTTGCCCTTGATGCCCGGGGTCAGGTCGAGCGTGGGCTCCGGGCTGCTCACCGGGATGTCGGTGCCCGTCAGCCAGCCCGCGTACAGGACCACGGTGATCGGGAAGCCGAGCTGGGTGGCGGCCAGGTAGGCCAGGTGGCCGCCCAGGCTCAGGCCCACCATGCCGACCGCGCCGCTCGTGTCGTCGCGTGCCGCGAGGTAGTCGACGGCCGCGCGGGTGTCTTCCAGCACTCCTGCGCGGCTGAGCGTCGCCATCAGTTCGAACCCGCGTGCGCGGCCCTCGTCGGTGGGCGGCAGTTCCACTCCCGGGTCGGCGCGGTGGTAGTAGTCGGGGGCGAGCACCACGTACCCCATGCCCGCGATCCGGTCCGCGACCGCGCGCACGTCCTCGGTCAGCCCGAACAGTTGGTGGGCCACGATGACGGCCGGACACACGCCGTCCCCGGCGGGGCGAGCGAGATATCCCCCCATGGGACCGTCGCTGGTCCGCACGGTGACGTCCCGGTGGTCTGCGAGCGCGCCGGAATGTGCCGCCCGGCTGCTCTCCGCGCCGGCGCCTGAGGGGACGTCGGCCAGGGCGGACAGGACGGCTTCGGCCACACCTGTGGCGGAGGCGGGGTTCTGGCCTGTCACCAGGCGGCCGTCGCGGATCACCTGGGGCTGGAAGTCGGGGCCGGGCACGTGGTCGGCGCCCAGTTCGCGCAGGCGGGAGGCGAGCAGGAAGGGCACCACCGAGGTCAGCCCGACGGCCGCCTCCTCCGCGTCGGTGAAGGCCGCCACCCGGCGCCCCGCCACCAGCGGCGTGCCATCGGACAGTGTCACGCCGACCAGGGCCGCCGGGCCGTGGCACACGGCGGCGACGACGCCGCCGTTCTCCCAGATGGTACGGGCCAGAACGGCCAAGGCAGCGTTGTCAGGGAAGTCCCACATCGTGCCATGCCCACCGGCGAACAGGATCGCGTCATACCCGGACGGATCAACGTCCTGCGGCCGAGGTGTGGCGCCAAGCGACGGCAAGGCGAGGAAGCGCCGCTGGACGGGGTCGTCCAAGTCCGCCCCGTCGCGCGGCGGCTGGCCACCGGCGACGCTCACGAGGTCGACCTCCAAGCCGGCTTTGGTGAAGACCTCCCACGGATGGGCCGCCTCCGAGACGTAGAAACCCGTGTCCCTGCCGGTGTCGCCCAGTGCGGCGTGGCTGGTCAGCGCGATCAGAACGCGTTGTGTCATGACCTCATGATCGCCCTCGGGGGCCATAGGCCGCCAATAGCCCCTAAGGGGTGCATCCATCAGCATTCTGATGGTGCCAGCGTTCTGATAGTGCGCCGCTTCGCCCACCTTGTACCGCTCCCGGGCCACCGAGCTGCTCGGCGGCCCGCCGCCCACCCGCCTACGCGCAGGCGGTCACCCCAGGTGGACGACGGTGTCCGTGGCCCTGGCGCGTTCCGCCGCCCAGACGACGCGGTGGGTCGCGAGGCTCTCGGTGGCGTCGGAGTGGAGCAGTGCCGGGTCGCCCGTGGCGACCGCGGCGAGGAAGGCGTCGGTGAGTGCCTCGTCCCCGCCCCCGTGCCCGTCCCCCGCCGACGGGCCCCCCTCCGTGTGGGGGTCGACGACCTCTTCCAGACCGGTACGGAAGTCGGTCAGGCGCAACGTACGGCCGTCGCCGTCGATGTAGCCGTGCGTCCCCAGGAGCCGGGTACGGCGGTGCTCCATCGGAGTGAACGCGCTCATCGTGAACGAGCAGGTCGCTCCGTCGGCGAACTCCATGTTCACCACCTGGTGATCGACCACGTCGTTGTCGCAGGCGTACACGCAACGGCCGTAGGGGCCGGTGCGCAGCGCCTGGAGCACGCCTTCCTCGGTGCGTGCCCGCGTGACCGCCGACAGCGGCCAGAACTCGCTGTCCGGATCGCCGAGGCAGCCGAGGTACAGCCGTTTGGCCGAGTACGGGCAGCTCGGCTCCAGCGGGCAGTCGACGCAGCGCTCGGCCGCGCCCTCCGGGCGTTCGGAGGCGCGGAAGTGGGTCAGGTTGCCGAACGAGCTGACCTTGGCCGGGATCCGGCCGAAGAGGTGGATCAGCCAGTCGATGTCGTGGCACGACTTGGTCAGCAGCATCGGGGCCGAGGTGTCCTGGCGGCGCCAGTGGCCGCGGACGAAGGAGTGGGCGTGGTGCCACCATCCGACCGGTTCGAGGTGCTGGACGCTGACGAGCCGCCCGATGCGGCCGCCGTCGAGCAGCCGCTTCAGCGTCCTGGTGTACGGGGTGTAGCGCAGCACGTGGCACACGGCCAGCATGATCTTGTTGCGTTCGGCCGCGTCGGCGATGGCGGTCGCCTCCTGCTCACTGGGCGCCATCGGCTTCTCCAGGAGAATGTGATAGCCCAGGTCGGCCAGCCGTACGGCCGGGTCCATGTGCAGCTGGTCCTGGGTGGCGATGATCGCCGCGTCCGCGACCCGGCCGGCCGCCGCGAGCTGTGTCCAGTCGGAGTAGACCCGGTCCGGGGAGATCCCGAACTCCGCCGCGGCCGTTTCGCGCCGGTACGCGTCCGGCTCGGCCACCGCGGTCACGCGCCCCAGGCCGGCCACCGTCGCGTGACGCGCGTACGACTGCCCGCGCAGCCCGGCGCCCACGAGGGCTAGAGTCACCCCAGACATGCGTTCCTTTCCCGAAATTAGCATGGAGTCCCTCATTATTAGCTCTGAGGGCGGAGACCTCAAGGGGGTGTGGTGACCGAAGATCTGGGCGGAGGGGATCTCTCCCGGCTCCGCCAGCTCAACGCGCTGGCCGTGATCCGGACGCTGCGCGGCGAGCCCGGGCTCACCGTGACCGAGATCTCCCGGCGTACGGGCCTGTCGCGCGCCTCCACCGAGGACGTGGTGCGCGAGTTGCTCGGGCGCGGCTGGGTGGTGGAGACCGAGCCGACCGCCGGCACCGTCGGCCGCCCGGCCAGGCGTTATCGCTTCCGCGCGGACGCGGGCCACGTCCTCGGGGTGGACATCGGTGGCCACAAGATCCTGGCGATCGTGGCCGACCTGGACGGCGAGCCGCGGCACAGTCGCCGGGTCGCGGTCACCCCGGAGATGGGGCGCAGGCAGCGATTGGCCGCGGTGGACCGGACCGTCAAGGAGTGCCTGGCCGGGGCGGGACTGACGGCGTCCGACATGTGGGCGACCGGCGTGTCCACCACCGGGCTGGTCGACGGGACCGGGCGGGTCATGCTCTCCGACGCGCTGCCCGAGTGGACCGGCGTCGATCTGGCCGCCCACCTGGGGCGGATCGTGGCCGGGCCGATCATGGTCGAGAACGACTGCAAGCTGGCCGCGCTCGCGGAGTCCTGGCGGGGGGTGGCGCGTTACGCCAAGGACGTGGTGTTCCTGCTGGCCGGGCTCCGTACCGGCACCGGGCTGATCATCGACGGCAAGCTGCACCGGGGGTTCGCGAACGCCGCCGGCGAGATCGGCGCGCTGCCGGTCGCGGGCTGGATCCGCGCGCAGGAACAGCTCAAGTCGTGGCCGGGCCAGCCGTCCGGCGCGTCCGGCGCGTCCGGAGCCGCCGGGACGGCCGGTGATCCCGACTCGATGGCCGCCGAGCTGTTCGCCGCCGCCAGGAACGGCGACCGCCGAGCCGCCTCGGCCGTGCGCCGCTACGTCAAGGACCTGGCGGTCGGCGCCTCGGCCCTGGTGCTCACCCTCGACCCGGAGCTGGTCGTGGTGGGCGGCGGTTTCTCCCGGTCGGCCGACCTGATCGTGGAGCCGCTGCGCCGTGAGCTCGACCGCTGGTGCATCCGTACGCCCGAGGTCAGGGTGTCCGCCTTCGCCGACGAGGGGGTCGCGCTCGGCGCCGTCCGGCTCGCGCTCGACCACGTGGAGCAGGCACTCAAGGGCGGCGGCCAGCTCGCCTCACCGGAGGGCTTCCCACGAGGCTGAGTCGTCTCGTAATCGAATCGATGCTTGACTTAATTTCCATGGGCTCCATGATTATCCCCAAGTTCGAGACCGTGGCGCCGGATGCGCCTCGCTCGTCAGGGAGGTCCAGGGATGCGGAAGTCGGCGCGGCTCGGCGCGGCTGTGTTCGGGGTGGTGCTGGCCGTCTCCGCCTGCTCGGCGGGCGATGACGAACCAGGCGCCGCGGGTGGCCAGGAGAAGGTCACGTTGTCGTACGCGATGTGGGACAACAACCAGAAACCGGTGATGGAGGAGCTGGGCAAGGCGTTCACCGCGACCCACCCCAACATCACCGTGAACGTCCAGCTCACCCCGTGGGAGGGCTACTGGACCAAGCTCAAGGCGGCGGCCACGGGCGGAGCGGCGCCCGACGTCTTCTGGATGAACGGCCCGAACTTCCAGCTGTACGCCTCCAACGGCGTGCTCCGTCAGCTGGAGGAGGAGATCACCAAGGACAAGGTGGACCTGTCGGTCTATCCCAAGCCGCTGATCGACCTCTACACCTTCGACGGCAAGCACTTCGGGCTGCCGAAGGACATGGACACGATCGGCGTCTGGTACAACAAGACGCTCTTCGACGCCAAGAAGGTGCCGTACCCGGCCGACGACTGGACCTGGAACGACTTCAAGGCGGCGGCGGCCAAGCTGAGCGACCCGGCCAAGGGCGTCTACGGCACCGCCGCCCAGCTGACGAGTTTCCAGGAATACCAGTACAACACCATCGACCAGGCCGGCGGCTACGTGATCTCCCCGGACGGCAAGAAGTCCGGCTACGACAACCCGCAGACGATCGAGGGCCTGCGTTTCTGGACCGACCTGATCAAGAACAAGCAGTCCCCCGACCTGAAGACCATGACCGACACGTTCCCACTGCAGCTGTTCGAGGCCGGGAAGATCGCCATGTACTGGGGCGGTTCGTGGAACGTCTCGGAGTTCGCCGCCAACGACTACACCAAGGACAAGGTGGACGTCGCGCCGCTGCCCAAGGGCCAGAAGCAGGCCACGATCATCCATGGGGTGGCCAACGTGGTGTCGGCCAAGACCGAGCACCCGGCGCAGGCTTGGGAGTTCGTCAAGTTCCTCGGCTCCAAGCAGGCGGCCGACATCCTCGGCAAGAAGGGGCCGATCCCCGCGTACAACGGCACCCAGGGCGCGTGGGTGGCCGCGCATCCGGAGTTCAAGCTGCGGACCTTCCTCGACGCGGTGGCCTACGCGGCGCCCTTCCCGGTCTCCAAGAACACCGCCGCCTGGAACGAGGCGGAGCTGACGTACCTCACCAAGGCCTGGACCGGCGAGCAGCCGGTCGAGAAGGCCGCCACCGAGTTGGCGGCGGCGATGAACGCCCTGCTCGCCAAGGAATGACATGACGCTCACCACCCGCCGCGGCGCCACAAAGCCGGCGCGGCGCAGGGATCGCGCGGTCGAGGCTCTGTGGGGGTACGCGTTCATCGCCCCGATCGGGCTGGGCCTGGCCGTCTTCTACCTCTGGCCGGTCCTGCAGACCGCCTACTTCTCCTTCACCGAGTGGGGCGCCTTCGGCGGCCACACCTGGACGGGGGCGGCGAACTACCTGCGCCTGATCGCCGACCCCGAGATGGGCCGGGCGCTGGTCAACACGCTGACCTACACCGTGCTCGGGCTGCTCGCCATCCCGGTGGCCATCGTCTTCGCCGCGCTGCTCAACACCAAGGGGCTGCGCGGGGTGGGCGTCTACCGCACGATGTTCTTCCTGCCGGTCGTCACCATGCCGGTCGCCATCGCCATGGTGTGGCGGTGGCTCTACAACGGCGAGTACGGCCTGGTCAACCTGGTGCTGTCGCTGGTCGGCATCGACGGCCCGAACTGGATCGCCGACCCGGACACCGCGCTGTACGCCCTGGTCGTGGTCGGGGTCTGGAGCAGCGTCGGCTACAACCTGATCATCTTCCTGGCCGGCATGCAGGCGATCCCCAAGGAGTACTACGAGGCGGCCGCGATCGACGGCGCGGGCCCGGTCCGGCAGTTCTTCAAGGTCACGCTCCCGCTGCTGTCACCGACGGCGTTCTTCGTCTCGGTGATCTCGGTGATCGGCTCGCTGCAGCTGTTCGACCTGGTGTACGTGATCGGCGGCTCGGGGTCGTCGGCCCGGTCCAATCCGGCCTTCCCGCGCCTGGAGACGGTGGTCCAGCTCTTCTACGAGCGGGCCTTCGTCACCAACGACCGGGGTTACGCGGCGGCGATCGTGATGGCGCTGCTCGTGCTGATCATCGCGCTGACCGCGTTCCAGTTCCGGCTCCAGCGAAGGTGGGTGCACTATGCCTGACACGCGAGCACCCAACGCGCCAACCCGCCGGATCGGGCTGCACGCGGTGCTGGTCGCCGCGTCACTGGTGATGGTGACGCCGTTCGTCTGGCAGATCATCACCTCGCTCAAGACGCTCAGCGACGCCACGAGGGTGCCGCCGTCGATACTGCCCGGCGGCCACTGGGAGAACTACGGCCAGGTGTTCGGGCTGCTGCCCTTCGGCCACCAGTTCCTCAACACGGTGCTGATGGCCGCCGGGCGGACCGTCGGCCAGGTGCTGCTGTGCTCCATGGCCGCCTACGCCTTCGCCCGGCTCCGCTTCCCCGGCAAGAGGCTGCTGTTCGGGGTCTTCCTGTCGGTGCTGATGGTGCCGCCGCAGCTGTTCATCATCCCGCAGTACCAGATCATGTCGTCGCTGGGCTGGCTCAACAGCCTGCAGGCGCTCATCGTGCCCGGCCTGTTCAGCGCGTTCGGGGTCTTCCTGCTGCGCCAGTTCTTCCTCGGCCTGCCCCGCGAGCTGGAGGAGGCGGCCCGGCTGGACGGCGCGGGACCGCTGCGGATCTACTGGTCGATCATGCTGCCGCTGGCCAGGCCGGGGCTGGTCGCCCTCGGCGTCCTGGTGCTGCTGTGGTCGTGGAACGACCTGTTCTGGCCGCTGGTGGTCAACACCGACCCGGAGCAGATGACGCTGTCGGCCGGACTGGCCTCGCTGCAGGGGCAGTTCCAGACCAACTATCCGGTGCTCATGGCGGGCTCGCTGCTCGCCTCCCTGCCCGTCATCGCCGTCTTCGTCTTCCTGCAACGCCAGTTCATCCAGGGCATCGCCCACACCGGCATCAAGGGCTGAGCCCGCCGACCACCGTCCCCCAAGGAGAGGTCCGCCCATGTCCCGCCTGTTAGCCGCCTTGGTGCTCCTGTGCGCGATTCTCCTCGCGCCGCCCGCGCACGCCGCCACCACCAGCCCGTCGGCCACCAACGGCCCCGGCCGCGGGGGCGGCACGGTGACCTACACCCAGACGAACGCCACCTTCCCCAACCCCGAGCGCGGCTTCTACCACCACAACGGCGACTGCGACAAGGACGCCTTCTCCCTCGCCACCCTCCAGGGCTTCCGCGCCTCGCAGAACATCTCCCTCGTGATGTGCGTGTTCTACCTGGCCGAGTTCAAGACCAGCGCGATCAGCCAGGCCGCGCTCACCCGCTTCCAGAACCAGCTGACCACCGTACGGGCCGCCGGGCTCAAGGCCATCGTCCGGTTCGCCTACACCGAGTCCACCACCGGCGACGACGCCACCAAGACCCGGGTCCTGGCCCACCTCGACCAGCTGGCCCCCTACCTGAAGGCCAACAGCGACGTGATCGAGGTCGTCCAGGCCGGGCTCATCGGCGCCTGGGGCGAGTGGTACTACACCCAGAACTTCGGCAACGAGGGCACCGTCACCGCCGCCGACTGGGCCAACCGCAAGGCGGTGACCGACAAGCTCCTCAGCGTCCTGCCGTCGTCGCGGATGATCCAGGTCCGCACGCCCAAGATCAAGCGCACGATGTACGGCACCACCGCGCTGACGCCCGCCCAGGCGTACAACAGCTCCGCCCAGGCCCGCGTCGGGCACCACAACGACTGCTTCCTGGCCAGCCCCGACGACTACGGCACCTACGAGAACACCGCCGTCGAATACCCCTACCTCCAGGCCGAGACCGCGTACCTGCCCATGGGCGGGGAGACCTGCGGCGCCAACCCGCCGCGTTCGAGCTGCCCCACCGCCATGAGCGAGATGTCGCTGTTCCACTGGTCCTACCTCAACACCGACTACCACCCCGACGTCATCAACGGCTGGAACACCGGCGGCTGCCTGCCCGAGATCACCCGCCGCCTCGGCTACCGCTTCGCCCTGCGGACCGGCACGTACCCGAGCACGGCGACCCACGGCGGCGCGCTGCCGGTGCGCCTCACGATCAGGAACGACGGCTGGGCCGCGCCCTTCAACCCGCGCGGCGTCGCGCTGGTCCTGCGCAACACCGCCACGTCGGCCGTGTACCGCTTCCCGCTCAACGCCGACCCCCGCCTCTGGCTCGCGGGCGCCACGGCGACCATCGACCAGAGCGTGACGCTGCCGGCCGGCATGCCGGCGGGCACCTACGCGCTGCTGCTCGACCTGCCCGACCCGCAGCTGTCCTCCCGTCCCGAGTACTCGATCCGGCTGGCCAACGACGGCGTCTGGGAGGCCGCCACCGGGTACAACAACCTGCTGCGGAGTGTGACCGTCAACTGACGGCTGAGGTCCTTCTGGAGAGATACCTCCTCCGGAGGAGCAGAAGAAGACGGTCCGTCGGGGCTGAGGTCTCTGGGACCTAGCGACTTTGGTCGGTGTCGGAGGCTGCCAAGGATCGATGTGCCGGGGAGCTCGGCGTCTCTAGCGTCAGGATCATGACTCTGACCGAGGCGCCGGGCTCACGGCGCGTGCACGAGATCGACGCCGTCCGGGGGTTCGCGCTGGCGGGCATCCTGGTGGCGAACATCGGGTTCTTCGCCGATCCCGGCTACGCCGTGGGGACGGGCATCATGCCCATCACCGAGGGGCCGGTCGCGTACCTCATCAGCACGCTGGTGCTGACGAAGTTCTACATTCTGTTCTCCTTCCTGTTCGGCTACTCCTTCACGCTCCAGACGCGCGACGGGATCAACATCAAGGCCAGGATGCTGCGCCGCAGCCTCGGGCTCTTCGTGATCGGGCTCCTGCACGGGCTCCTGTTGTGGGTCGGCGACATCCTCACGCTGTACGCCGTGCTCGGGGTGATCCTGCTGGCGATGCGCGGCATCTCGCCCAGGAAGGCCGTCGTCACCGGCTGCGCCATCATCGGCGTCATGTCGGTGCTCTGGCTGCTGCTGGCCGGGCTGACCCTGCTCGACCCGGCGACGGGCACGACGGCGGCCACGGCGGCAGTGACCGACGCGGCGGCCGGAGCGCGGGCGGAGGCGCTGGTCACGGGCGGGCCGTTGAGCTTCCTGTCGTTCCAGGTGGAGACGTACCCGGCGCTGGCCGGGATGGTGTGGATCGGGCAGGGGCCGATGGCGCTGGCGATGTTCCTGTTCGGGCTGGCGGCCGGCCGGTCACGACTGTTCGAGGAGCCGGCGCGCTGGGCCCACCTCGTGCCGCGCGTCCAGTGGGTGGGCTTCGGCCTCGGCCTGCCCGCCGCGATCTTCTTCGCGTGGGCGTCCGCCTCCGGGGAAGGCGCGTTGGAGCTGGTCGCGCTGGCCCTGAACAACGTGACCTCGGTGCTGCTGACCGCCGCCTACGTGGTCAGCCTGCTCCAGGTGCTCAAACGCGTTCCCGCCGTCACCGGCGTGCTGGCACCGGCCGGGCGGGTGGCGGCCTCCAACTACATCGGGCAGTCGCTGCTCTGCTGCCTGGTCTTCACCGGCTACGGACTGGCCCTGGCGGGCAGGCTGTCGCCGCTCGCCGTGATGGGCGTGGCCGCGGTGATCTACGCGCTCCTGCTCGGGCTGAGCTGGTGGTGGCTGCGGAGCCATCGTTACGGCCCGATCGAGTATGGCCTTCGCCGCCTCACCGCGGGTCGGGGTTGACACCGAACGGGCCCTGGTCTTCTCTGCAACGAAAAGGGCGGACCCGAGGGGGCACGGCATGGCCACGGTTCGACGGTTCACACTCGCCCTGGTCGTATCCGCCGCGCTGGTCGGGCTTCCCGCCGCGCCCGCCGTGGCCCGGGGTCCCGCCCCGGCCGGGCCGGGCGCGGCGTCCCACTTCGGGTTGGCGCGCAAGGACTGCGTCGGGACGGCCGCGGGCCGGGTCTCGAAGGTCTGGTACACGGTCGCGGGCGGCGTGCTGTCCGACGTCTACGAGCCGACCATCGACAACACCAACGTCGAGACGATGCAGTTCGCCGTCACCGACGGCACGACGTTCACCGAGCTGCAGTCCCGCGACACCACGTACAAGGTGAGCACCGACCGCTCCGGCATGACCTGCACGATCACCTCATCCAGCAAGACCGGCCGCTACCACCTGACCACCACCTATCTCACCGATCCGGACAGCGACGCCGTCGTGGTCAGGACCCGGCTCCAGCCGGCCGGACTGCGCCTGTACGTACGGCTGGACGCGAGCGTCAACGGCAACGGAGGCGGCGGCACACCGAACGGCGGGGCCGACAGCGGCGTGGTGGACGGTCCGACCGGCGCCCCGGTGATCTCCGACCCGAACACCGAGACCTCCGCGCCCGCCCGCGACTACGCCGTGCCCACCCACCTGGCGCTGCGCGCGGAGCGGCGGCTGCCGCAGGCCGGCGTCGGCTACGCGGGCACGCCCAGCGACGGCGCCGCGCAACTGGACGCAGGCCACACGCTGACCCCCCACACCACCGCCCCGGACGGCAACGTGGTCGCCACCGCGCGGCTGCCCCTCGACGGCTCGGGCGCGGTGACCTTCGCTCTCGGCTTCGGCCGTACGGCGGCCGCCGCGTTGCGGACCGCGGGCGCGGCCGCCGCCCGGCCGTTCGAGACCACCCGAGCCCGGTACGAGGCGGGCTGGGCCGGCTACGACGCCGGGCTGCGCGAGCCGCCCGCCTCGCTCGCCGACGCCTATCGCTTGTCCGCCAACGTGCTGAAGGCGAGCGAGGACAAGACCTTCCCCGGAGCCGTCGTCGCCTCGCTGGCCAGCCCGTGGGGCCAGGCGGTCGGCGCGGGCGAGAAGGTGGGCGGCAAGGCGGTCTATTTCGGGTCCTACCGCGAGGTGTTCGCCCGCGACCTGTACGAGGCGTTCACCGGCTTCCTCACCGACGGCGACCTGGCGACCGCCCGCGCCACGGCCCGCTTCCTGCTGGGACGCCAGCAACTGCCCGACGGCCGTCTGCCGCGCAACTCCCTGCTGAACGGCCGGCTCGCCCCCGACTCGGGCGGCGACCAGCTCGACGAGAGCGCCTACCCGATCCTCATGGCCCACCAGGCCGGGATCGGCGCGGAGCTGTGGGAACACGTCCGCGAGGCCGCGGACTTCCTGGTGGCGCACGGCCCCGCGTTCGGCGTCGAGCGTTGGGAGGAGCAGCAGGGCTACTCACCGTCCACGATCGCGGCCGAGATCGCCGGTCTCGTCGCGGCCGGTGAGATCGCCGCCGCCCGCGACGACCAGCCCCGGGCCAGGCTCTACCGCGCCACCGCCGACCACTTCGCCCGCTCGGTCAAGGGCTGGACGGTCACCACGACCGGTCCGTACGCCCCCCGCTACTTCCTGCGCCTGTCGCGCACCGGCGACCCGGACGCCGCCGCCCCGTACAACCTCGGCAACGGCGGCCCGACGGAGGATCAGCGCCGGGTGGTGGACGCGGGATTCCTGGAGCTGACCCGGCTGGGCGTTCTGCCCGCCACCGACCCCGACGTGCTGGCCAGCCTGCCGGTCGTGGACCGGGTGATCGGGCGTACGACGCCGAACGGCCGGGGCTGGTACCGCTACGGCTCCGACACCGCGGGCACCGAGGACGGCTACGGCGACTGCCATGAGCCCGACCCCACCTCCTGCGCCCCGTCCGGGCGACCCTGGCCCACCGCGAACACCGGCTCGGGGCACCTGTGGCCGGTCCTGGCCGGCGAACGGGCGGAGCAGGCGTTGCAGACCGGCGACACGCGTACGGCGGCGTCCTTGCTGGCGGCGATGCGGGCCATGTCTTCCGGCACCGGCCTGGTCCCCGAGCAGGCGTGGGAGAACCCGGACCTGGCTGCCGCGCCGTACGGCACCGACCCGGCCACCGCCTCGATCGGCTTCCGCGACGGCGAGCCGGCCGGCTCGGCCTCCCCGCTGACCTGGGCGCAGGCCCAGGAGGTGCGGCTGATCCTCTCGCTCGCGGCGGGCCGCCCGGCCGAGCGGCCCGAGGTCGTACGCCGTCGCTACGCCGCCCACGGCATGCCCGAGGCGGCGCCGCTCACCCTCACCGCGCCCGCGGAAGGCAGCACGGCCGCCGGCACGTCGGTCACGGTCGAGGGGAGCGCCGCGCCCGGCGCCCGCGTGGACGTCGCGGCCACGCCCATCGACATCGGCGCCGCCACCAAGGTCGTCTCGGTCCGGGCCGGAGCCGACGGCCGCTTCACCGCCCAGGCGCCGCTCTCGTTCGGCGAGGCCGTCCTCACCGTGACCGCCACAACCCCTGACGGCCGCACCGGGTACGCCCGGCGCTCAGTCGTCGCGACATAACCGCAGCCACGACCGTGCTCGACGTCGGCGCGGGCCGGATCGCGGCCGTCATCATCGGCGGTGCGAGCTGCCTCGGTGGCAAGGCCCAGACGGCGTCCGGCGAGCAGGCCGACAACACTCCTTCATCGTGAAGCAGGTCGAGGCGTCCTCGTCGTGCCCCGTGCTATGCGCAATGCGACTCTCATGATCACCTTCAGAAGGTCCAGCGCTGGTTGGATCCGCCGTGGCAGGTCCAGATCTGGAGCTTGGTGCCGTTGGCGGTGGAGTTGCTGGGTATGTCCAGGCACTTGTTCGCGCCGACCGCAGTGATGCTGCCGTCGGAGTTGAGGCGCCATTGCTGTTTGTTCTGGCCGCTGCAGTCCCAGATGATGACGCTGCTCCCGTCGGCGGTGCCGCGCCCGTTGACGTCCAGGCACTTGTTGCCGTAAACGCGCAGCTCACCGCCGGCAGTCGGGGTCCACTGCTGGTTGGTTTCACGCCATTTCCTTCCATGTGTGACGGCTCCGACGTCAGCTACGGGTCCACTTCTGGTTGGCGCCGCCGGTGCAGGTCCACAGCTCCACGGGCGTGCCGTTGGCGGTCGCCTCGCCGGTGACGTCCAGGCACAGGCCCGACTGCACGGCGATGACCGTGCCGTCGGCGTTGAGGTTCCACTGTTGGTTGGCGCCGCCGCAGTCCGAGATGATGACCCTGGTGCCGGGGACCGTGCCGCCGCCCTGAGCGTCCAGGCACTTGGTGCCGTACACCTGGAGCTGCTTGCCGGCCGTCAGGTTCCACTGCTGGTTGGCGCCGCCGTTGCAGTCCCAGATCGCCAGCTGCGTGCCGTTGGCCTGCGACTGTCCAGGGACGTCCAGGCAGCGGCCCGACGCCGTGCTGCGCAGCACGTTGGACGGCCCGCCGCCCGGGCCAGGCGTGATGGACAGGTTGTCGAACTGCGCCGTCTCGGTCGCGCCGGTGCCGATGCCGACCTGACCGGCGCCCCACATCGCGTCGGTGACCGTACCCACCGTCGCGCCGTCGACCTTGGCGGTGATCGTGGAACCCGAGAAGCCCAGGGACAGCGTGTGCCAGCGGTTGGTGCCGAGGGCGGCCACGGTGCCGCTGCGCAGCGTCGTGACGGCGTTGGCGGCGGTGTTGCGCTGGATCGACCAGGCGCCGGCGTCGGTGACCCGCAGGTAGTACGCGTTCTGACCGGCCGGGCCGTAATGCTGGGTGCCCCCGCGCCCGATGAGCTTGACGTAGCCCGCCTGTTCCAGCAGGACGTCGGAGGAGACGGTGTAGTTGCTCCAGTTCACGTCGCCGAGCAACGCGTACGGATCGTAGTCCCCGTCCCACGTGATCGGCATGCGCGGCGACATCTGGCGCACGCACCTGCCCGCACGGCCCGCACCGCAGGCGGTCACTTCGAAGGCCCCCTGCTGGTCCATCAGGTACGTGGCCTCCTTGCCGACCGCGTACCCGTCGTAGTCGTCCGAGTACGGCAGCGCCATCGACCCGGGCGCCGGGCTCGTGGCAGCGCCCTTGCCCTGGCCCGTGGTGGTCGTGATGGTGTAGACGCGGCCGGGCTGAACGGTCAGCGAGTACGCGCCGCCCGAGGGCGTGATGTCGCTGCCGCGTACCATGTGGTCGGCGGGGTTGGCGGAGTTGAGGTTGGTGGACCACACATGCACGGCGCCGGTGGGCAGGCCGCCGGTGACGGTGAAGTTCAGGGTCTGGGCCGCACTCGCGTCCACGGTCTCGATGATCGTGCTGTAGCCGGAGCTGTCGGGTGACTTCAGCGAGACATAGCTGCCGTTGGTGCGGACGCCGCCGATGTAGCCGCTGGAGGAGTCCAGGTAACGCCAGCCCGGCGCGGTGAACTGGGTGGTCTGCGCCATCGTCCAGGCGTTCTTGCCCACCGCGAAGTACCCGGACCACGGCTGGGGCGCGATGGCGACGCCCATCGTCGGCCACGGGATGTTCGGGGTGATGGCGGCGATGATCGGCCAGTTGAGGTAGGCGGTCATCTTGCCGTCGATGTAGTCGCGGTTGATGCCGCGGGCGAGGGCTTTGGCGCCGTCGTTGTAATCGTCGGACCCGTTCTCGCTGGCCCACAGCTGCTTGCCGGAGTTGACCGCGTTGGTGGAACTGGGGCAGTTGGTCTGCGCGCTGCGATAACCGCACACGTAGTGCGACCCGAAGATGTCCACGGCGTTGCGGAAGGCCGCGTTGTTCACCGCGTCGTCGGCCGCCCCCCAACTGGTGTCGTCGGCCACGATCTTGACGTTGCCGAAGCCGTTGGTTTCCAGGGCGGTGTTCAGGTTGATGTACCAGTTGAGGTCACGGCCGCGCTCATTCCAGCCGCCGAGATAGTCGATGGTCAGCCCGTGGCTGTTCTTCGCGCACTTCAGCCAGTCGACCAGGTAGCCGATCATGTCCTGGGACCAGAAGTTGCGGTTGCCGATCCAGCCCGGCGCACCCCACGCGAGGCCGGCCAGCTTGATGTTCGGGTTGCGCGCCTTCGCCTCCTCCATCAGCCACCACTCGTAGCCTCGCCCGCAGTCCAGGTCGGCGTTGGTGTGCCGGTGGCTCGGCTCGGCGCCGCTGGTCGAGTTGGTGTCCCCGCCGATCTCCACCTTCAGGATCTGCACGGCCGCGCCGTACCCGGGCTTGAACATGTAGTCCAGGATCTGACCGCGCTGAGGCTCGGGGTAGTCGATGAGCAGACGGCTGTTGCCGCCGCCGCCGCTGATGGCGCCCACGCCGTCGAGCGTCCGGCCGCCTGAGGCGCCGTTGATCGTGATCGCGACGGCGGCCTGCGCCGACGAGCCACCGATCAGGGAGATCGCGGCTGTCAGGAACGCGACCACAAGAGTCGAGACGAACGCCTTGGCCTTTATCCGCCGGCTCATGAAACGACATCCTTTCCGCACGGTGCGGCTGGTTGGATCACCATCGGATCTTTCGCTCTCACGCGTCTCTGTGAAATTACCGACCTGTTAGCGTTAACACTTACTGTGATCGGCCAGTTCTCTTCTCTATCGGCACGGGTGGTGTGGGCGGAGCAAACACGAGACAACGAGGTTCCGTCAAGGGTCGGACGCGGGGCACGTCACGAGCACCCTGGAGCTTCGGCGTGACCGACCTGGTGATTTTCGGCGTCTTCGCACAC
Organism: Nonomuraea sp. NPDC050680; assembly: GCF_040654555.1. Taxonomy (NCBI): domain Bacteria; kingdom Bacillati; phylum Actinomycetota; class Actinomycetes; order Streptosporangiales; family Streptosporangiaceae; genus Nonomuraea; species Nonomuraea sp. NPDC050680. Next base: position 1,171,431 of record NZ_JBFAIF010000001.1, read on the forward strand.
TCGCACGCTCGGAATGGTGATGAAACTTTCACCGTCCAGGGCCTCGGCCTGCAGCGGTAATGGTGTTGGAAACTGCAAGCGGACAGGTGTTATATCCAGAGGCGCGACGGCCGCAGGATCCGAAACTTTCGGCCTATTCTTGACACGTTTCGGGAATGTTTCCACACTGAGTCGTCGAGGCGGTTCTCTCCTGCCAGCTCGGTGGTGCGTGGCGGGAGCCGTCGCCCGCGCCGTCCATGGCGTGCGGCGTCGGCGCTGCGGGGCGTTCCCCGCGTTCTCCCTCCTTTCCGCTTTCCCGTGATTCCTTAGGAGGCTCAGGAATGGGCGCATACGCCTTACATCCGCCTGGAACCCGGCGACCTCTCCGCAACGTGCGGGTCGCGCTCGCCGGCGCTCTCGGTGTTCTCTGCACGATCACGACGCTGACGTTGTCGGGTCCGGCCGACGCCGCAGCGAACACGCTCGGCGCGGCGGCCGCGCAGAGCGGCCGGTACTTCGGCACCGCCATCGCCTCGGGCAAGCTCGGCGACTCCGCCTACACCACGATCGCCAATCGCGAGTTCAACATGGTGACGGCCGAGAACGAGATGAAGATCGACGCCACCGAGCCCAACCGGGGGCAGTTCAACTTCACCAGCGGGGACCGGGTCTACAACTGGGCCGTGCAGAACGGCAAGCGGGTGCGCGGGCACACGCTGGCCTGGCACGGCCAGCAGCCGGGCTGGATGCAGTCGCTGTCGGGCAGCAGCCTGCGCCAGGCGATGATCGATCACATCAACGGCGTGATGGGCCACTACAAGGGCAAGATCTACGCCTGGGACGTGGTCAACGAGGCCTACGCCGACAGCGGCGGCGGCCGGCGCGACTCCAACCTGCAGCGCACCGGCAACGACTGGATCGAGGTCGCCTTCCGCACCGCGCGCGCCGCCGACCCCAACGCCAAGCTGTGCTACAACGACTACAACATCGACAACTGGTCCTGGGCCAAGACGCAGGGCGTCTACAACATGGTCCGCGACTTCAAGCAGCGCGGCGTCCCCATCGACTGCGTCGGCCTGCAATCACACTTCAACGGCAACAGCCCCTACAACAGCAACTACCGCACCACCATCTCCAGCTTCGCCGCGCTCGGCGTCGACGTACAGATCACCGAGCTGGACATCCAGGGCGGCTCGGCGACCACCTATGCCAACGTGGTCAACGACTGCCTGGCCGTGTCGCGTTGTGCCGGCATCACGACATGGGGCGTCCGCGACAGCGACTCCTGGCTGGGCGCGAACGCCACCCCGCTGCTCTTCGACGGCAACGGCAACAAGAAGGCCGCCTACACCTCGGTACTCAACGCCCTGAACGCCGCCGACCCCAACCCGACGCCCACTCCGACGCCCACTCCGACGCCGACTCCCACGGCACCGGGCGACGGTACCGGGCCGATCAAGGGTGTCGCCTCCGGCCGCTGCGTGGACGTTCCCGGCTCCGCCACGGCTGACGGCACTCTGGTCAACCTGTGGGACTGCAACGGGCAGAGCAACCAGCAGTGGGCCTCCACCTCGGCCGGCGAGATCAAGGTCTACGGCAACAAGTGCCTGGACGCCGGGGGCTCCGGGAGCGGCGCCAAGATCCAGATCTATTCCTGCCACGGCGGCGACAACCAGAAGTGGCGCGTCAACTCCGACGGCACCGTCACCGGCGTGCAGTCAGGACTGTGCCTGGACGCCATCGGCCAGGGCACAGCCAACGGCACCCAGCTCCAGCTCTACGCCTGCCACGGCGGCGACAACCAGAAATGGACCTGGAGCGGCGGCTCAGGATCACCCAGCCCCACGCCGACGCCTACCCCGGGTGGCGGGACGCTGCCGTCGAGCCTGCAGTGGAATTCCAGCGGCCAGCTGATCGCCCCGAAGCCGGACTCCTCGCACAACATTGCGGGGATCAAGGATCCGACGGTGGTGTACTCGGGCGGCAAGTATCACGTGTTCGCCAGCACCGCCCAAGCCTCCGGCTACAACCTGGTGTACCTGAGCTTCACCGACTGGTCACAGGCCGGCTCGGCCACGCACTACTACCTCGACCGCACCCCGATCGGCAGCGGCTACCGAGCGGCGCCGGAGGTCTTCTACTTCGCGCCGCAGAACCTGTGGTATCTGGTCTACCAGACCGGTAACGCCTCGTACTCCACCAACCCCGACATCAGCAACCCCAACGGGTGGAGCGCGCCGAAGAACTTCTACTCCGCGATGCCCGACATCATCCGGCAGAACATCGGCAACGGCTACTGGGTCGACATGTGGGTGATCTGCGACAGCGCCGACTGCTACCTGTTCTCCTCCGACGACAACGGCCACCTGTACCGCTCCCAAACCAGTCTGGCCAACTTCCCCAACGGGATGACCAACACCGTCATCGCCATGCAGGACTCCAAGAACAACCTGTTCGAGGCGTCCAACGTGTACAAGGTGCAAGGAGACAACAGGTATCTGCTGCTCGTGGAGGCCATCGGGTCCAACGGCCGCCGCTACTTCCGGTCCTGGACCTCCGCCAGCATCGCCGGGTCGTGGACCCAACTGGCCGCCAGCGAGAGCAACCCCTTCGCCCGCGCCAACAACGTCACCTTCAACGGCACCCCCTGGACCCAGGACATCAGCCACGGCGAGATGGTCCGCACCATGACCGACCAGACCCTGACCATCAGCCCCTGCCACATGCAGTACCTCTACCAGGGGATGGATCCAAGCTCGGGCGGCGACTACAACTCCCTGCCCTGGCGCCTCGGGCTACTGACCCAGACCAACTCCACCTGCTGATCCCCCGACGGGAACAGGGACGATCCCCCTGCCCGGGGGATCGTCTCCTCAGCCGGCGATCGAACGGAAACGGAAGGCGGCGAGCCGGAAGTCGCCGTCCAGGCTCACCCGCGGGTCGTGCACACCTCCGCGACGGCGGTCAGGTCGGCGGCGATCGTGGTTCAGGTGTACCGGTCCCGGTGACCGGCACCGGGATCTCGGCCGGCGGCCTGCCGTCCGCGTGGAACCCGAGGTGACCGCCGCCCGTCCCGGCGACCTCGACGGCCGCCGATCTCCACGCGGGGCCTTCGACCTGCGCAGGTTCCAGGTCATCACGGACCCGAGCACCGTCTACCTGCGCGCCGAGATCGCTGACCTCACTCCCACCTTCGGCAGCCAGATCGACGCCCAACTGCTCGACGTCCGCGTACAGGACCCGGCCGTGACCGCGCGCAGTCCCAGGCGGACGAACTGAACCCGCTCCTCGGCCCGGTCACTCTGCGGGCGGGGCCGGTCCCGTGACGTGGAGGAGGGGGAGGTCGGGGAACAAGTGGCTGACCAGGAGCGTCGCCGTGCGCATCGCGGCGGTGACGATGTCGTCGTTCTTGGCCTCGGTGCCCTGGGCGGCCAGCACGGCGCTGTGCACGCTGAGCAGGGCCAGCCGGACGCTGAGCTGATCCTGCAGTGAGGCTCCGGGGCCCAGGATGAGCCGGGTGGCCTGGTTGGCCCGCTCCAGCGGGCTGTCCTCACTCGGCGGCATGACCGCCTTCAGCGCGGTGTGGTTGGCGACGGCGAACCGCATGTTCTTCACCCCCTGCTCACAGCTCATCGTGAGCCACCGGCTCAGGAGCTCGGCGGCCAGCTCCGGGGAGTGCGGCTGCCCGGCCGCCCAGTCGAGCAGCTCGTCCATCGCGCGCACCTGGTCGGTGAAGAGGCTGACAATGACGGCCTCTTTGCTGTCGAAGTGGTAGTAGAGCGCCGCCTTGGTGATGCCCAGTTGCTCGGCGATCTCGCGCATAGAGGTGGCGTCGTAGCCGTGCTCGGTGAACAGGGTCAGCGCGGCCTCCTGGATCTCGGCTCGCGTCTGACTGCCCTTGCGCCGCGCGCCCGGCGCCGGCTCCGTCTTGGTCATGGCTCTTCCCTCTTGCTCCAACGCTGCTACACAGCCTATTTGCCTACCGGCCGGTTAGCAAGTACGCTTGCCGACCGACAGGTAAGTTCTATGGATCGACAGGAGCGCACGTAATGGCCAAGGACAGCGCGGACACCGCCTCGGGAGCGGAAGAGCAGGTCGGCTTAGGGTTCAGCCACCGTCAGATCCTGGTGACCATGAGCGGCCTGGTCGTCGCCATGCTCCTGGCGATGCTGGACAACATGATCGTCGCACCGGCGCTGCCCACGATCGTGGGCGAGCTGGGCGGCCTCCAGCATCTGGCATGGGTGACCACCGGCTACGTCCTGGCCTCCACTGTAGCCACGCCCATCTGGGGCAAGCTCGGCGACCTCTACGGCCGCCGCATCATCTTCACCGCCGCCGTGGCGATCTTCCTGATCGGCTCGGTGCTGTGCGGAGCGTCCCAGGATATGGCGCAGCTGGTCGCCTTCCGCGCCATCCAAGGACTGGGCGCGGGCGGACTGATGGTCGGCGTGCTGTCGATCATCGGCGAGATGATCCCGCCGCGCGACCGCAGCAAGTACCAGGGCGTCATGATGGCCGTCATGCCGGTCGCGATGATCGGCGGCCCGCTCATCGGCGGTTTCATCACCGACAACCTGAGCTGGCGCTGGGCCTTCTACGTCAACCTGCCGCTCGGCGCGGTCACCCTGGTCCTGTGCTGGATCACCCTGGCCAGGCTGCCCAAGGGCACCGGCAAGGCCGTGATCGACTGGTGGGGCACCGGCCTGCTGACGATCTGGATCACCGCCCTGGTGCTCGTCACCAGCTGGGGCGGCACCCAGTACGAGTGGGGCTCCGGGCAGATTCTCGGGCTGATCGCCCTGGCCGTGGTCGCGTTCGTCGCCTTCATCTTCGTCGAGCGGCGCGTGGCCGAGCCGATCATGCCGCTGCGGGTCTTCAAGAGCCTCAACTTCACGCTGTCCGGCGCGGTCGCCTTCATCTCGGGGTTCGCGATGTTCGGCGCGATGGGCTTCCTGCCGCAGTTCCAGCAGTTCGTCCAGGGCTCCTCGGCCACCAACAGCGGCCTGCTACTGATGCCGATGATGATCGCCTCGATGGCCGTCAGCCTGGGCGCCGGCCAGCTGATCAGCAAGACCGGGCACTACAAGTCGCTGCCGATCGTCGGTTCCATCCTGGTCACCGCCGGTCTGGCGCTGTTCGCCACCATGGACGTCGGCACCTCCACCACGGTGACCGCCCTCTACATGGTGGTCCTCGGCGCCGGCATGGGCGCGCTGATGCAGACCAGCACCCTGATCGCGCAGAACAGCCTCGCGCTGCGTGACATGGGCGCGGGCACCGGCGTGTCGACCTTCCTCCGCAACATGGGCAGCTCGCTCGGAGTCTCGCTGCTCGGTGCCGTCTACACCAGCCACCTGGCCGACACCCTCATCGGCACTCCCGCCGTCGCCACCCAGGCCGCCTCGATGACCCCGCAGCTACTGCGCGGCCTGCCCGAAGCGGTCCAGAATCTGTTCCAGCAGGCGGTCACCAACGGCATCACCGCGCTGTTCACCTGGGGCGCGGTCGTGGCCGCCATCGGCATCGTGGCCGCCGTGTTCATCCGCCAGGTCCCGCTGCGCGGCGCCGCCACCCCGCAGGCGGCCAAGGCCAAGGCCGAGGCCGACGCGGTCGCCATGAGCGGCTGAGTCCGCGCGGGCCGGGGGCACCCCGGCCACGTAAGGGTGCGGTTCCGGTCGCGAAGCACTGCTTCTTGTTCGCGGCCTCCCGCCGTCGCCGCAATCTTCACCCCGCCCTGCGGACCGTGATCACGACGGGCCGGGCACCGAAGACGGTGCCCGGCCCTGGTCGTGCCGGTCTCAGCGCTTGACGGTGAATCGCCCGTCTCAGCGCCTGACGGTGAACCGCCCCTCTCAGCCCATGGCGGCCAGGCCGTGCACCACGGTGCTGGTCAGCGTGCCGATCTCGGCGATGCCGATGGTCACGATGTCGCCGTCGCGCAGTGTGAACGGCAGGTCGGGGACCAGGCTGGTGCCGGTCGAGAGCACGGCTCCGTCAGGGAAGGCGTCGGCGCGGAAGAGGTAGCCGGCCAGGTCGTCCAGGCGCCGGTGCAGCTCCGAGGTGGACGCCTTGCCGTCCCACACCGTCTCCCCCGCCCTGGCGATGGTCAGCGTGATGTCCAGCGCGTACGGGTCGGCCACTTCCCAGGCGGGCCTGATCGCCGGGCCGACCGCGCACGCGCCCAGGTAGATCTTGGCCTGCGGCAGGTACAGCGGGTTGACCCCCTCGATCGTGCGAGAGCTCACGTCGTCGACCACCGTGTAGCCCGCGATCTCGCCCGCGGCGTTCAGCACCAGGCCCAGCTCCGGCTCCGGCACGTCGATCTCGGAGTCGGCGCGCACGGCGATCCGGCCGCCATCCCCCGACACCTTCCAGGCCACCGACTTGAAGAACAGCTCGGGCCGTTCGGCGTCGTAGACGAGCTCGTACACGTCGGCCGCCCGCTCGCTCTCGGTCACCCGCGCCTCGCGCGAGCGCCGGTAGGTGACGCCCGCGGCCCACACCTCCATCAGCCCGTCCACGGGCGCGAGCCTGCGCACGGACGCGGACGGGTGCCCCGGGCCGGCCGCGGCGGCGCACCGCTCGCGCAGCTCCGCGACGGGCAGGCGGAGCAGCTCTCCGACGGTGGTGACCCCGTCCAGCTGCGTCACCTTCTCGCCGTCGTCGACGCCGACCGCGTCCGTGCCGGTCAGCGGACTGACAAACCGTACGATGTGCATAACTCTCCCAGCTTCATCTGATGAAGTCCGAACTTCATCAGATGAAAGTCTATGAAAAAACCGACTGTCCCGATACTGTGCCAAACATCCGAAACGGAGGAAACCGTGGCAACTGATCCTTACCCGGACACGGCTCGGCATGCTCACGTCGTGCACGCCCTGGGTGCCCGGATCGTCGACGGTTCGCTGGTGCCCGGCACGCCCATCCCGATCGAGGAGCAGCTGGTCAACGAGCTCGGCGTGGGCCGCTCGGCCGTACGGGAAGGCGTGAAGGTGCTGGCCGGCAAGGGCCTGCTGGAGACCAGGAGGAGTGCCGGGACCCGCGTCCGGCCGCGCGAGTCCTGGAGCCTGCTCGACGCCGACGTGCTGAGCTGGCGGTTCGGGGCCGACGCCCAGGCCGGGGACATCCGGGTGCTGGCCGACCTGCGCGTCGCGCTGGAGCCCGGGGCGGCCCGGGTGGCGGCCGAGCGGGCGGACGCGGCGGCCATCCAGCGCATCGACGAGGCCCTGGCCGCGCTGCACGCCACGGCCGACGACCCCGACCCCTTCATCGACGCCGACCTGGCCTTCCACCGGGCCGTGTTCGGTGCCGCCGACAACGACCTGCTGCTCTACATCTACGACATGATCAGCATCGCCCTGCGCTCGGTACGGCAGGTGCACACCCGATCGGTCACGCACAACAAGGAAACGCTGCCCAACCACGAGCGCGTTGCCGTGGCGATCCGGCGCCGCCATCACCGCAAGGCCGAGGAGGCCATGCGCGAGGTGGTCGAGGTCGCCCGCGCCGACGCGCTCCACTGCTGAGGGAATCCATGGACGTCCTGCTCGACGTGGACGGCCCGGTGGCCGTCATCACCCTGAACAGACCAGCCAAACTCAACGCCATCACCCCCGAGATGGCCGGCGCGCTGCGCGCCTGCCTCGACCGCGTGGACGCCGACCTCGCCATCCGGGTGGCCGTGCTCACCGGCGCCGGGGAGCGCTCCTTCTGCGTGGGCAGCGACATCCGCGAGCTCGACGCGTACGCCACGCCGTGGGAGTTCCGCAACCGCGGCGACTACGGCGACGCGGTCCGCGCCCTGCGCAAGCCGATCGTCGCCGCCGTCAACGGCTACGCCTACGGCGGCGGGCTGGAGCTGGCCATGGCCTGCGACATCCGGCTGGCGGCCACCACCGCCACCTTCGCCGCGCCGGAGATCAAGCTCGGCTGGATCGGCGGCAGCGGCCAGTCCGCCCTGCTCGCCCACGCCGTCGGCCCCGGCAACGCGGCCACCATGCTGCTCACCGGCGACCCGATCGACGCCGCGCGGGCCAAGGACTGGGGGCTCGTCACCGAGGTGATGCCTCCAGAGGAGCTGCTGCCGGCCGTACGAGAGCTGGCCGGGAAGATCGCCGCCCGGCCGCCGATCGCCGCCCAGACGGCCAAGGCCAACCTCAGGGCGGCCTACACCATGCCCCTGGACCAGGCCATCCAGTACGAGCGCGACCTGCAGACCGTCTGCTTCGCCACCGCCGACGCGGCCGAGGGCCGGGCCGCGTTCGCCGCCCGCCGCGAGCCCGTCTTCGAGGGGCGCTGATGGGCGTCCTCGACGGTTACCGCGTGGTCGACCTGTCCATCGCCATGGCGGGCCCGCTGGCCGCCATGCGCCTGGGCGACCTGGGCGCGGACGTGATCAAGGTGGAGCCGGTGACCGGCGAGTGGCAGCGCCACGCCCCAGCAGGAGGCGCCACGGGCAACCAGGTCAACGCCTCGTTCCTGTCGCTCAACCGCAACAAGCGCAGCCTGGCCGTGAACCTCAAGTCGGACGAGGGCCGCGACATCGTCCACCGGCTCGCCGCGACGGCGGACGTGTTCCTGCAGAACTACCGGCCCGGCGTCGCCGAGCGCCTCGGCATGGACCACGACACCATCAGCGGGCTCAATCCGCGCGTCGTCTACGTCTCCATGTCCGGCTACGGCGAGAGCGGTCCGTACGTGACGCGACCGGGCCAGGACCTGCTGCTCCAGGCCATGAGCGGCGCCATGCTCAGCACCGGCCGCGACGGCGACCCCCCGGCGCCCGCCGGCACCTACGCGATCGACGCGATCACTGCCTACAGCGCCTTCGAAGGCGCCCTGGCCGCGCTGCTGCACCGCGAGCGCACCGGCGAGGGCCAGCGGGTGAGCGTCAACATGCTCGACGCGGCCATCGCCGTGCAGATGCAGGAGCTGTCGGTCTTCACCGTCGGCGGGGTCCCGCAGCGGCGCGGGCGCGAGCCGCACGGCCACACCTACATCCGGGCGCCGTACGGGGTGTTCGCCACCAAGGACGGCTACCTCGCGCTCGGCATGCCCAGGCTCGACGGGCTGGCCGTCGCGCTCGACCTGCCCGAACTGGCCGATATGGACGGCCACACCCAGCGCGACGAGATCACCTCGACCGTCGCCCGGCGGCTGCCCGAGCGCACGACCGCCGAGTGGCTGGACATCTGCGCCCGTCACGACCTGTGGGCGGGCCCGGTGTACGGCTACGCGGAGCTGGTGGCCGACCCGCAGGTCCGGCACAACGGCTCGTTCGTCACCTACGACCACCGCACCGAGGGCACGGTCACCACCCCCGGCTTCCCGTACGGCCTCAGCGCCGCCCCGCCCCAGGTACGCCGGGGCGCGCCGCTGGTGGGCGAGCACACCGCGGAGATACTCGGCGAGCTGGGCTACCCACCGGAACACGCCGCCGAGCTGGTGGAGAAGGGTGTGCTGGCGTGCGCGGACTGACCTGGGACCACCCCCGCGGCCACGCCCCGCTCGACGAGCTCACCCGCCTCGACCTGGCCGGGCCGAACCCGTACGGCGACGTGCCCGAGCCGATCGAGTGGGACCGCCAGCCGCTCGAAGGCTTCGAGTCCGAGCCCATCGCCACGCTCTGCGCGTCGTACGACGTGCTGGTGATCGACCACCCCGGGCTGGGCGCGGCGCTGGACTCGCTGGTGCCGATGGACGAGCTGTTCTCGCCGCCCGAGCTGGCCGATTTCCGCGCTCGCACCGTCGGCCGCTCCTACGAGAGCTACCACCTGGACGGGCGCCAGTGGGCGCTGCCGCTCGACGCGGCCACCCAGGTGGCCGCCGCCTGGCCGGGCACGCACATCCCGGAGACCTGGCCCGAGACGGTGGAGTTCGCGCGGGCGGGCGGGCGGCTGGCACTGTGCCTGGGCGGGCCGCACGCCTTCCTCATGTTCTGCGCGCTGTGCTCGGGCGACTTCCTCGACCGCGAGGCGGGACTGCGGGCGCTGGAGCTCATGGCCGAGCTGCTCGCCCTGGCCGACCCCGAGATCTCGCTGCGCAACCCGATCGGCGTCCTCGACGCCATGGCGGCGGGCGGGCCCGACCTCTGCCCGCTGGTGTACGGGTACGCCACCTACCCGCTGGCCTTCGCCGACGCCCCCTCCTGGCCCGGCCGGGCGCCGGGGAGCGTGCTCGGCGGCACCGGGCTGGCGGTCTCCAAGAGCCGGGTGCACGACGCCGGGACCAGGGACGCCGTACGAGCCCACCTGCGCCGGTTGCTGTCGGAACCGGTGCAGACCGGGCTGTTCCCCGCCACCGGCGGCCAGCCCGCCGCCCGCTCCGCCTGGGACGCCTCGGGCTTCTACCGCGACACCCGCGACACCGTGGAGGCGGCCTGGATCCGGCCGCGCTTCCCCGGCTACATCGGCAGGCAGGAGCGGACCTCCGCCCTGCTCCGCGACGGGCTGACCGCCCGCAGACCGGTCAGAGACCTGCTCGACGACCTGCACAGGGAGTGGACATGACCACGGCGCTGGTAACCGGCGCGGCCGGCGCGCTCGGCCAGGCGATCGTGCGCCGCCTGACGGCCGACGGCCACCAGGTGGCGGCGCTCGACCTTGACGCCGGCTCACTCGACGGCGCGCTCACCCTGGCGGCCGACCTGCGCGACCCCGCCGCTATCGAGGATGCCTTCGCCCGTACGGCCGCGGCGCTCGGGCCGGTCGGCGTCCTGGTCAACAACGCGGCCATCTATCCCAGCAGGCCCTTCCTGGAGGTGCCGCTGGCCGAGTACGACGACGTGCACGCGGTCAACCAGCGCGCCTACTGGCTGGCGGCCCAGCACGCGGCCGGGCAGATGACCTCGCTGGGCGCCGGCGCGATCATCAACGTCGCGTCGATCACCATGCACGGCGGCTGGCCCGACCTGGCCGCCTACGTCGCCACCAAGGGTGCCGCCACCGCCCTGACCAGGGCCCTGGCCCGCGAGCTCGGGCCGCGCGAGATCCGCGTCAACTGCGTCTCGCCCGGCGCGTTCCCCACGGCCGCCGAGGAGATCCATCCCGATCCCGAGGCGTACAACCGGTTCGTCCTCGAACGGCAGGCGCTCCAGCGGCGCGGCCGCCCGGAGGAGCTGGCCGCCGTGGTGTCCTTCCTGGCCGGCCCCGACGCGTCCTTCGTCACCGGCCAGACCATCGAAGTCAACGGAGGGTGGGTGATGGCATGACGCCGACCCGCAGGCAACTGGCGGAACTCACGGGCGACCCGGCCGCGGCGGGCGGGGTGCGCCTGGTGACGCTCGGCGACGGCGCCGAACGCGGCATCCGGACGCTGGAGTTCCGCACCGGCTCGGGGCTGGCCTTCGACGTGCTGGTCGACCGGTGCATGGACATCGGCGCGGCCGAGCACGCCGGGCGGTCCTTCGGCTGGCGCTCCCCCACCGGTTTCCGCCATCCGGGGCTGCACGAGAACGCCGACGAGGACGGCCTGTCCTGGCTGCGCTCCTTCTCCGGGCTCATGGTCACGGGCGGCCTCGACCACACGCTGTTCGGCGGCGAGGTCCCCGCCGACACCTACCGCTACCCGCCCCGCCCGTCCGTACGGCACGGCCTGCACGGCCGCGCGGGCAACCTGCCCGCCCGGCTGACCGGCTACGGCGAGCGCTGGGACGGCGACCGCTGCGTCCTGTGGGCCGAGGGAGAGGTACGGCAGGCGGCGGTCTTCGGCGAGAACCTGACCCTGACCCGCCGCATCGAGGCCGACCTGGGCGGGGACGAGATCCGGCTGACCGACACCGTGACCAACGCCGGGTTCGAGCCGACGCCGCACATGTTCCTCTACCACATCAACCTCGGCTGGCCGCTGCTCGACGAGGGCGCCCGGTTCGAGGCGGACATCCGCGAGACCCTCTGGCAGAGCGACAGCGTCGCCGAGCAAGGGGCCGACCACCTGACGCTGCCGGGGCCGGTGCCGGGCTTCGTGGAGCAGGTGTACGAGCACGCGCTGAACCCCGGCGCCGAGGGCCTGCACCGGGTCGCGGTGGTCAACGACCGGCTGGGCATGGCGGTCAGCGTGGAGTGGCGGGCGGCGCAGTTCCCGTGCTTCTTCGAGTGGCTGAACCTGCGCTCCGGCAACTACGCGATCGGCCTGGAGCCGTCCACCCACCACGTGGGCGGCGACGCGGCGGCCCGCGAGGACGGCAGCATGATCTGGCTGGGGGCTCAGGAGTCGCGCACCTACCAGACCACGTTCAGGGTCGAGACGGTCTGAGCTCGTCCGGAGGGCCCGGTCCGCATTTCAGGTGCGGACCGGGCCCTCCGCTTTTTCCGCATATATCCTCGGCTCACGAATTATCGGGTAAATCAGACGTTATTAAATAGCCGATGGAAGGTGGCCAGAGAGGGCCATTGCCTGGCCGCGTAACGACCTTTACCATCGAAGACGCCTCGACCGGACCACCAGCGTGAAGGCGACCGAGAATTCGATGACAGAGCCGCTCACATTCCGCGCCACCACGACCGAGGAATTACCCCCGCCGCTCTGATGCTCTCCGGAAGAGATTTCCCACCCGTACTCTCAAAGCCGCCGAAATCGGCCCGCTGAGCCGACGGGTTTCATTCCACTATCAGAGAGTGCGAGGAAACATGCCCCCCGAGCAAGCGGAACACCGGCTGAGCCTGGACACCCGGGCCGCGCGCAACCTGGCCACCACCACCAAGACCCGTCCGCAGATGCAGGCCATCACCTCCCGCTGGCTGCTGCGCATGCTTCCGTGGGTGGACGTGGCCGGGGGCACCTATCGGGTCAACCGCCGGCTGACCCACGCGGTGGGACGTGGCCGGGTCAGCGTGGTGCAGAACGGCGCCGACGACGTGTGGATCATCTCCGAGACGCTCACGGAGCTGCCCGCCCTGCGCGGGTTCGGCGACCCCGACGTGCTGAGCGCGATCGCCTCGACGTTCACGGCGCGGCGGTTCCAGGCCGGTGAGATCCTCGTCGAGGCCGGAACGCCGGTCACCGAGACCTTCGTGATCGCCCACGGCCGGCTCAACCGGCTGTCCACCGGCCAATACGGCGGCACGGTGGTCCTCGGGGTCATCGCGGACGGCGACCAGTTCGGCGACGAGGCCTTCGCACAGGATGATCCCCGGTGGCCGTGCTCGATCCAGGCCACCACCGCCGGGACGGTCATGGTGTCGCCGCGGCGGGAGTTCCGGCGGCTGCTCGACCAGTCGCCCGCCCTGCGCGAGCACATCCAGCGTTACCTGGAGGGCACCCGCAAGCCGGTCAACAAACGCGGCGAGGCGGCGGTCCACGTGGCCGCCGGGCACGTCGGCGAGCCGGACATCGGCGGCACCTTCGTGGACTACGAGCTCAATCCTCGCGAATACCCCCTGAGCGTCTCGCAGACCGTCCTGCGGGTCCACACCCGCGTGGCCGACCTCTACAACGAGCCGATGAACCAGTTCGAGGAGCAGCTCCGCCTGACGATCCACGAGATCCGCGAACGCCAGGAATGGGAGCTGCTGAACAACCGAGAGTTCGGGCTGCTGCACAACGCCGACTACGGGCAGCGGATCAACACCTGGTCCGGTCCCCCGACCCCGGACGACCTGGACGACCTGATCAGCATGCGCCGCAAGACCCGGCTGCTGCTCGCGCATCCCAAGGCGATCGCCGCCTTCTTCCGCGAGTGCAACAAGCGCGGCCTGACCGTGGGCAGCGCCAACGTCAACGGCCACGAGATCCCGGCCTGGCGCGGAATCCCGATCTTCCCCTGCGGCAAGATCCCGATCACCGACGGGCACACCAGCTCGATCGTGGCCATGCGCACCGGCGAGGAGGACCAGGGGGTGGTCGGCCTGCACCAGGTCGGCCTCCCCGAGGAGTACGAGCCCGGCCTGAACGTCCGCTTCATGGGGATCAACCGCCAGGCGGTGATGTCCTACCTGGTCAGCGCCTATTACTCGACGGCGATCCTGGTGCCCGACGCGATCGGGATCCTGGAGAACGCCAACATCGCCGCCCCTCGGTCCTGACCGAATCCACCTTCCTAGGAAGAGGGCCGCATGACCGCAGACGACACCGCAGAGCCTCCGGCCGCCATTACGCTGCCGGCCGGCCCCTCCGTCCGCCGAGCCGCCGAAACCCAGGTCCAGGCCATACCTGAGAAGCCCGCCGGAGCGGACGCGCTGGCCCGGATGGCGGCGGGTCCCACCGGCCTGGGCACCTCGGCGCTCCGCGTCCCGTCCCCGGACCAGTGGCCCCCGCCCAGGGTCTGCGAGCACGACGGGCACGAACCCCCGCAGCCGCAGCTGACCCTTTCGAGCGCCATGCGCACGCACGACCTCGCGCCGCTCGCCTACCGGGAGCGGGAGTGGGGCGACGGGTCGTATCCCCCGCTGTACTGCCCCGAGACCGTACGCATCGACGAGGACCTGGGCGAGGAGGTCAACCGGCGCCTGGTGGCGTGGGCGGAGCGGGTCGGGATCCACGAGGGCCGGATGAAGGTGTTCAGCGACACGGGCTACGGCCGGCTGGCCATGCTCACGCACGCCGACACCGACGACCCCGACATGCTGCTGATCGCGGCGCAGACGAACGCCGCCTGGTGGGCGGCCGACGACTACTACGCCGACGAGACCGACCTGGGCGCGACGCCGACCGAGCTGCCACCGCGGCTGGCCCTGGTGATGTCCGCCATGGACCCACCCCCGCCCGTGGGCGACTACACCCGCCAGCTGGAGGAGACGATCCAGGCCGACCCCGTCCTGGTCTCGCTGAGGTCGAGCATCAGCCACATCTCCCGCCACGCCACCCCGTCACAGATCGGGCGCGTCTGCAACATCACCTCCCAGATGTACGTGAGCTGGGCGGCCTACGCGGCTTGGCGCTACCTGGAGACGCCGCCGCCGGTCTGGCGCTACCTCGCGGCCCGTCAGCACGACAGCTTCTACACCTCCATGACGCTGATCGACATCGTGGGCGGCTACCAGCTGCCCGCCGACCTCTTCTTCGAGCGGCGCTTCCACACCGCGCTCATGCAGGCGGGCACCGCCAGCGTCCTGGTCAACGACCTCTATTCCGTCGAGAAGGAGGCCGCGGACGAACTCCCCGACTCCAACGTGATCCTGCTCATCGCGGCCGAGGAGAAGTGTTCCATCCGCGAGGCGACCGAACGCGCGATCGCCCTCCACAACGGTCTCGTCACGGACTTCGAATCCAGCCATCGCGCACTCGCCGCCGTCCCGTGCGTGGAACTCCAGCGGTTCCTGCGCGGAGCGCAGGCGTGGATGGCCGGATGCCTCGAATGGCATGGCTCCTCCAGCCGCTACCAGTCTTGACCCCACTACCCCGGTATTTCATGAAGAAGGGAATCCCTCAGGTGACCACTACGCAGGACTCCACCGTTCTCAGCAGCCTCTACCAGCGATCCGTCGCCGACTACTGGAACACCGAGCAGAACCCGGTCAACCTCCGGCTGGGCGAAGTGGACGGCATCTACCACCACCACTACGGCATCGGCGAGGTCGACTGGACAGTGCTGGACGGCCCCGCGGAGACCCGGGACGAACGCGTGATCAAGGAGCTCCACCGGCTCGAATCGGCGCAGGCCGACTTCCTCATGAGCCGGCTCGGCCCGCTCGAACCCCACCACCGGGTGATGGACGCGGGCTCGGGCAGAGGCGGCAGCAGCATCGTGGCCAACCTGCGGTTCGGCTGCCACGTGGACGGGGTCTCCATTTCCGAGTCGCAGGTCGCCTTCGCCAACGAGCAGGCGAGGAAGCGCGGCGTGGCGGACAAGGTGCGCTTCCACTTTCGCAACATGCTGGACACCGGCTTCGAGTCTGGAACGTTCCAGGCGATCTGGAACAACGAGAGCACGATGTACGTCGAGCTCTCGCTGCTGTTCGCCGAGCACGCCCGGCTGCTGAGCCGCGGTGGCCGATACGTGTGCATCACCGGCTGTTACAACGACGCCTACGGCCTGCCGTCCCGGGCCATCAGCCAGATCAACGCACACTACATCTGCGACATCCATCCGCGCAGCACGTACTTCAAGGAGATGGCGGCCAACCGCCTCGTCCCCATCAGTGTCGTCGACCTCACGCCCGCGACGATCCCCTACTGGGAACTGCGCGCCAAGACCGCCCTGGCCACCGGCATCGAACAGCCCTTCCTCGACGCCTACAAGAACGGCAGCTTCCAGTACCTCCTCATCGCCGCCGATCGCGCCTGACAGACGCGCCCCCGGCCGAGCTCGGACGGCCTTCAGGTCAGGCGGCGCGTACGCCGCCTGACTGGACATTTAGGACGCATCACCTAAAGACGTTGACATACCCGCAAACCGGGCCATAGATTTTTTGCGAAACGTTTACCACGACTCGTCTCGGCCCGCCGCTGCGCCGAGCGCCCAGGCCGGAGTGGAATGACTTCGTTAGGCTCGGGCCCGGCGCGACGGAGCAGGCATCTGACGGCCTCGCCGCGACTGGGCACGCACACCCTCACCAACGGTCGCGGGCTGCTCTTCGGCGGCGACTACAACCCCGAGCAGTGGCCAGAAGAGGTCTGGACCGAGGACGTCGAGCTGATGAAGGCGGCCGGGGTCAACCTGGTCACTGTCGGCGTGTTCAGCTGGGCCCGGATCGAGCCGAACCCGGGCGCGCGGGACTTCGGCTGGCTCGACCGGGTGCTCGACCTGCTCGGCTCGGCCGGAATCGCGGTCGACCTGGCCACCCCGACCGCCTCGCCGCCGCCATGGCTGGGCCACCGCTGGCCGCGAACCCTGCCCGTGGACGAGTCGGGACACCGGCTCTGGTACGGCTCGCGCAACCAGTTCTGCCCGTCGTCCCCGGTGTACCGGGAGAAGGCGCTGGCCATCGTCACCGATCTCGCCGACCGCTACGCCGGGCACCCGGCGCTGGCGCTGTGGCACGTGGGCAACGAGTACGGCCAGGTCTGCCACTGCGGTGACACGGCGGCGGCGTTCCGCACCTGGCTGCGGGAGCGCTACGGCGACCTGGACGCCCTGAACGAGGCGTGGGGCACCAGCTTCTGGAGCCAGCACTACGGCGAGTGGGCCGAGATCATCCCCCCGCGCCGCGCCCCGTACATGATCAACCCCACCCAGCAGCTGGACTTCTGGCGGTTCTGCTCAGACTCGCTGCTCGCGCACTACCGCGCCGAACGCGACATCCTGCGCGAGCGCACCCCGGACGTCCCCGTCACCACGAACTTCATGGGCCTGTTCAAGCCCGTCGACTACTGGGCGTGGGCGCCCGAAGAGGACATCGTCTCCAACGACTGGTACCCCGACCCCGCCGACCCCCTCTCCCCCGCCCGCTCGGCGCTCACCCACGACCTGACCCGCTCACTCGGGGGCGGGCGGCCGTGGCTGCTGATGGAGCAGGCCACGAACGGGGTGAACTGGCGCCCGCACAACCTCCCCAAACCGGCCGGACAGCTGCGGCTGGAGTCGTTGCAGGCGCTCGCCCGCGGCGCCGACGGGCTGTGCTACTTCCAGTGGCGGGCCTCCCGGTTCGGCGCCGAGCGCTTCCACGCCGCGATGGTGCCGCACGCGGGGCCGGAGACCCGGCTGCACGCCGAGGTCCGCGCCCACGGCAACGAGCTGCGCAAGTTGGCCTCGGTGGCGGGCACACCGGTTCCCGCCCAGGTGGCGATGGTGCACGACTGGGCCAGCTGGTGGGCGCTGGAGGAGCGCGGCCGGCCCAGTGACCGGCTCACCCTGCCCGACCAGCTCCTGCGCTTCTACCGGCCGTTGTGGGAGCGCGGCGTGACCGTGGACCTGGTGCCGCCGTCGGCGGACCTCACCGGGTACGCGCTGGCCGTGGTGCCGAACCTCTACCTGATCAGCGATGGGGACGCCGCGTCCCTGACCGAGTACGTGCACCGTGGCGGTGTGTTGGTGGTCGGCCCCTTCTCCGGGGTGGCGGACCCGCGGGCGCACGTCCGTACCGGCCGCTTCCCCGCGCCGCTGCGCGAGGTGCTGGGGGCGTCCGGCGAGGAGTGGCTGCCCGCCCCGGAGGACCGGCCGGTGCGCTGCCGCTGGGCCGACGGCAGCGGCTTCACCGCGCGGATCTGGACCGAGCTGATGGCGGCCGAGGGCGCCGAGCCGGTCGCCACGTTCGCCGACGGCGACCTGGCCGGCCGCCCGGCGGTGCTGCGGCACGAGAGCGGCGCGGGCGTCGCCTGGTATGTGGCGACGGTGCCCGAGGCCGACGGGCTGGCCGAACTGACCGCGCGGGTGCTGGCCGACGCGGAGGTGACCGGCGCCCTGCCCGAGCTGCCGCCCGGCGTCGAGGCGGTACGCCGGGGGCCCGTGCTGTTCGTGCTCAACCACGGCGACGAGACGCGGCGCGTGCCGATCCCCTATCCGGCCGAGGATCTGCTGACCGGGTCCACGGCCGACGGCATGGTGACGCTGGCGCCGCGCGCGGTCGTCGCGCTGCGTCCCCTCGGCTGATCCCGTCCTCGGCTGGGCCCGTCCACAGCTGACCCGTCCTCACCTGGCCCCGTCCTCAGCTGACCCGACCCTCAGTTGACCCGTCCTCAGCTGGCCCCGTCAGAGCGCCAGACGGGCCGGGAAGCCGCCGGTCGCGATCGGACTCCAGCGATCGATGTGCAGGCGGATGAGGGACTTGCCCTGCCGCTCCATGGCGGCACGGTAGTCATCCCAATCGGGATGCTCGCCGGAGATGCACCGGTAGTAGTCCACCAGCGCGTCGAGCGCCTCGGGCATGTCCAGCACCTCGGCCCGCCCGTCGACCTGGACGTACGGGCCGTCCCAGTCGTCGGACAGCACGCAGATCGACGCCCGCTCGTCACGGCGGGCGTTGCGTGCCTTGGCCCGGTCGGGATAGGTCGACACCACGATCCGGCCGCCTTCGTCCACCCCGCAGGACACCGGCGAGAGCTGGGGCCGCCCGTCGGCACGCGTGGTCGACAGCAGGCCGTGATGCCTGGGACGGAGGAAATCGAGGAGTTCGGGCAGTTCGACACGGTTGGCGGTCGCGACCCTCGGAGCCATTTTCTTCACATACCTTTCCGCGCCGGGCCATCGGCAGCGGCCGGCGCCAAGACTCCGATCCTTTCACCTCCCCGGGTCAGACGACGGTTCGCGTTCCGTTGTCGCGCTCGGACGGCTCAGATAGGCACCGACCGCGACGCAGACCGCCGCAAGAGACAGGACCAGCAGTCGCCCCGGCTGAGTCGGAGCCGCCTCCAGGGTTTGCGGCCCCCAATGGGAGAAATTGGGGAAGGAGTTGGAGTAGTAGCCGACCCCGTACAGCAGCCCGACGATCACCGAGAGCCGCGCGGCGGCCAGGACGTACGGTCGCGGACGCGCCGACAACGCGGCGATCAGCAGCATCACGAGCAGAGCGGGCTGGTAGGCGGCGGCCATCTGGTTCCTGCCGGTGCTCAGGTGATACACCTCGACCAGGTCGTACGTCACGAGTAAGGTCGCCACCAGCCCAAGCGCCATCGGGACCCACGGCAGGCCCTGGCGCGCGTGACGGACAAAGTGGAGGACGGCCAGCACGACGAAGCCACCGGCGAGGGCGACCGTGGCGATCCATATCGCGCTCTCCCCGGGACCACGCGTGATCTCTGCGGGGGCGGCGAGATGGGCGGCGATCGCGGCCAGAGCCAGGACGACCACGACCCGGTCGAGGAATCTCCACCGGCCGGGGGCGGCGGATATCGTCTCGAACAGCACGGCCGCGAGCACCAGGACGCCTGCGGCCGCCGCCACCCATCCGGTCACGGGTTGCGATCCCCGTGCCCAGGAGAAGACGAACAGCTCGCCGATGTAGACGGCGGCGAGCCCGAACGTGGCGCCGACGGCCACGTCGCGCTCAAGGCGGCCGGGCGGCAGCAGGCCGACCAGGACGGCGGCGGTCACCAGAAGCGCCAGCCAGATCGAGGCGATCGGCGTGACGAGCGCGATCATCGGCGTACTGACCAGCAGCAAGGCCGCCACCAGCGCCAACGCCCGCACGAGAACGAGCCACCGGGACGACCTGGCCGCCGATGACGCGGGCACGGACGGGGAGACCGTGCTGGTCGCCGGCGTCGGTGTCGCGAGCACGGGCGTCGGTATCGCAGGCGCGGGTGCCGCGGGCACGGGCGTCAGTGGCGCGGGCGCGGGTGCCGCGGGCTTCGGTGTCTTGGGTGCTGCCCCGGCGGGCTCGGCGGGCCCACTGGCCCGTTTCGCGACCCGTGGAGCCGTGGCCTCAGCGCCCAGGGCCTTGGTGGCGGCCCCCGACACGAGTCGGCTGTCGTCGTCGGCCAGCGCCTCCAGAGCCAGCCGTGCCGCCAGGGCCAACCCTTCGTGCCTGCTGTGGCGCAGCCGTTCCAGCTCCCCGACCGCACCAGACCTGATCTTGGCGATCGGGTGGTCGATCGCGTGCTGGAGTTCTTCCGGTAGTGACACCGGCCGGCTGACGGGCCGTGCTCGCCTGGCGATGTACATGTCGCCCTGCACGTCGAACGTCCACTTGCCCGGTGTCTGGCTGGGTGTGGTGCGCCGTACGGTGTCGTAGACGTGGTCGTACAGCTCGTCGATGGCGACATAGCCATCCGAGTCCCGGTCGGCCTCGCCGCTCTCCAGCCCTTCCACCAGGGCGCTGGTGAAGACGGAGGGCGACACCTCCTGGGTGTCCGCCAGTTCGGTGCCGTCGAAGGCGTACTCCATGGCGTTGGACGCGGTGATCACCACGCGACCGCGCCCGCCGAACTGCTCCTCGACGTTGACGCCCAGTCCGGCGCGCGGCAGCGCCCCGCGCGCGAAGGCGCCCGCGTAGCAGCAGTCGAGCAGCAGGACGATGCGGCGCGACCGGCTGCGGCTCATCCGGCGGTTGACGAACTCGGCCGGCACCGCGGTCGCCGCGAGCCGGTTGAGCTTGGTGGTGGGCGTGGCGAAGTACAGTTCGCCGGATTCGTCCTTGACGCCGTGACCCGAGAAGTGCAGCAGGAGCAGATCGTCGGGATCCCGGTCGGCGAAGAACTCCTCCACCGCCTCGTTGACGTCCTGCGTGGTCTCGTTGAGCATCGTACGGACGTCGAACCCGCCGATCCGCCGGTCTCCCAGCACGCGGGCCAATGCCTGGGCGTCCAGCGACGGGGCGCGCAGCCGTCGCAGCCCGGGATCGGCGTACTCGTCGCTCGCCACGATCAGCGCCCTCCGCGTGCCGCTCAGCGGGCGCTCGCCGCCGCGGCCGGTGCGCCGGCGCAGCCACTCGTCGGTGAGCCGCCGCTGCTCGCGGGACGGCACCCCGGTCAGTTCGAGCAGGTCACCGTCGACGCCGAGCTTGACCGAGCGGTTCTGATCGCGCTGCAGCCAGGCCGTCACCGCGTTCACGACCGCCGCGAGCAGGTCCATGCCCGCCAGCGAGATGACCAGGCCGCCCACAGTCAACGACAAGATCGCCCTGGTGCCCGGCGGTGGCTCTCCGGTCTCGGGTGCGGCGTCCAGTATGTCGAGTTCGAGTAATTCGCCGCGCAGCCCAGTGGTCAGCCGCTCCAGCTCCTGCGCGTCCGCGCCGCCGTCGACCACGTGCACGGTCAGCCGCGTCACCTCATCGGCCATCCACTACCCCCCGCCCCGGAGCGTGTCGAGCGCATCATAAGCCCGGGGATCGACCCTCGAACAGCCCGGATATCGTGAGCCCTATGGACATGATCGAAGCCCCACGGCTGGTCCTGCTGCCCCTGCGGGTCGAGCACGCGGACGAGATGGCCGTCGTGCTCGCCGATCCCGCCCTGCACGCCTTCATCGGCGGCGCGCCCGCGACCGCGCAGGAGCTGCGCAGCCGTTATGAACGGCTGGTCGCCGGACCGGCCGGCTGGCGCAACTGGGTGATCCAGCTGCGCGAGGACGGCAGCCTGGTGGGCTACATGCAGGCCACCATCGACCGCCGCACCGCCGAGCTCGCCTGGGTGGTCGGCACCCCCTGGCAGGGCCGGGGCCTGGCCGGCGAGGCCACCAAGGCGCTGGTCGGCTGGATCGCGGGCCAGGAGATCGACACGATCGTCGCGCACATCCACCCCGACCACGCCGCCTCGGCCGCCGTCGCCGCCTCCGCCGGGCTGCGCCCCACCGACCGGTGGCAGGACGGCGAGGTGCGGTGGGAGGCGCGGGTATGAGAGTGGCGGTCCTGTCCGACACCCATGCCCCTCGGTATTGGAAGTCGTGTCCGGACCGGGTGGCCGCGCAGCTGCGGGGGGCCGACGCCATCCTGCACGCGGGCGATGTCTGCACGGGTGCGGTGCTGGCCGAGCTGGCGGCGTACGCGCCGGTTCATGCGGTGAAGGGCAACAACGACGGACCCGACGTGGACGCGCCCGAGACGCTGGAACTCGAGCTCGCCGGGCTGCGGGTGGCGATGATCCATGACAGCGGTACGGCCAAGGGGCGGTGGGAGCGCATGCGGCGGCGTTTCCCGGACGCCGAGCTGGTGGTGTTCGGGCACTCGCACATCCCGCTCGACCATCACGAGGACGGGCTGCGGATCTTCAACCCGGGCTCCCCGACCGACCGCCGCCGCCAGCCGCACGGGACGATCGGGCTGCTCGTGATCGAGGAGGGGCGCCTGGCGTCGGCGGAAATCGTGCCCGTCACCTGATGGCGCCGCTCCCCCGGCGTAACGAGAGCCGACGGACCGGACCGCCCCGATCCCCGGGGACTGCCGAATCCGCCGTTCCGATCAGCCGTTCAGGGCCTTGTTGACCACTGAGGTGTAGGCGTAGAACGCCTTGGTGCGGTTCGCCGGATTCTCGATCGAGCTACGGGTGAGATCGCCGTCGGCGAAGAACTGCTTCCGCTGGGCGGTGCTGATCTCCAGCTGAAGGCCCTTGCCACGGCGGTTCTTGTTGGCGATGTTGTCCGGGCTCGACCCGTCGAGACCGTCCGGGACCTGCTTCGCCACCGTGAACCCGGCGGCGCGCAGGGCGGCGGTGACCCGCTCGACCAGCGCCGTGTCCCGACCGCCGACGTACGTGCTCGCCTCGGTGCTGTCGGAGTAGCCGTGCCAGGAGACGGTACGGTCGACCCGGGCCAGCAGCGCGAGCGCCCGCGGCTCGTCGAAGCGGCTGGCGGTGATGTGCAGGGTGCCGTTGCCCGTGGCCTTGATGCCCTCGAACGCGTAGAAGGCGGCCTGGCTCGCTTGGGCGCTGTAGTCCGCGAGCTGGGACGTGCCGGCCTCGATGCTCCCCCCGTGGATGGCGATGTGCGCCACCTTCGCGCCCTGAGGGAAGCGCTGAACGCGCCGGTAGTCAGTGCCTTCGGTCTCGTGCGCGGCGAGCTCGGCGTAGTTCGCGTACGTGTCGGCGACGCGGTGCTGGGCGGAGGCGGCGGGAGTGCGGTGCTGGGCGGAGGCGGGCGCCGGCACGAGCGCGATACCACCCGCGACGAGGGCGACCCCGGCGAGACCTCGTACCGACGGGAGAACGCTTGCCATGGTCATGCCCCCAGCTGTGGAGAACGGTTGTCGCGTCCACGGTAATGGACTCGGCTTTACCCGCGCGCACGTAGCGAACCGCCCCGGACGACGCCGATCCGATCGCGTGCGAGACTGCTGGCATGGCCCATTCGCATGACGCCCATGCGCATGACGCGGACGCGCTCTGTGACGTCGCCCATGGCGGGGCGGCGGCCGGTTCCGAAGGCCGCACCCTCGTCGCCGTGTTCGCCTCGCCGGTCGCCGACTTCCTGCTGCGTTACGGCGCCGACCTCGGATTCCGCGGGATCCTCTTCGAGCCCGACCCCGGCCGGGCGGTCGCGCCGGTGGGGTTCGAGGTGGTCACCACGCCCCCGGCGGATCTGGACGGCACCGCGGACATCGTGCTCACCGACCACCACCGTCCCGAACTCGCCGCTGTGCTGTACGAGCTGCTCGCGCACAAGTGCCGGTGGATTGGGGTGATGGGCAGCCCGCGCCATCCGGCGCCCTATCTCCAGGCGCTGGCCGAGCTGGGGGCGCCGGAGGAGGACGTCGCCCGGGTGCACCGGCCGATCGGGCTCAACATCGGCTCGCGCACGCCACCGGAGATCGCCGTCGCGACGCTGGCCGGTCTGCTCGCCGACCGCAACGGACGGCCGGGCGGCTTCGCCTTCTGAAGCCACCCGGCCACGGTGCCTGGTTCAGCGGTCCCTGGTTCAGCAGGGAGTCTCGACGAAGTCCTTGTAGATCGTGCGTGTGCCCCAGGAGGAGCCGCCGCCCTCACAGCCCTCGTGCATGGCGCCCACCACCGTGGTGTAGGAGGAGTCGGAGTAGTACGTGGTGACGCAGTAGTTGCCGAGCGCGCAGGCTCGGGCGTACGCGGGAGCGCTGGTGAAGGTCGTGAGGGTGGCGAGGGCGAGGAGTACGGCCAGCAGTACGCGGCGAATCATGAAGATCCTTCCCGATCGAGGAAGCAGCACTGCCGTTGATGATCGATCACCGGGGGCCCGAGCTCAAGACGTGTGAGGATCTTGACTTCTACTGTCCTGAGCTCGGGTAGGCGACGGTCATGAAAAGGCGGCGGGCTCAGCCGAGGGTGGCGCGCAGGGCGGGCTGCAGGCGGTCGGCGTGGGCTCGTACCATGTCGTCGCACAGCTCCCAGATCCGCTCCACGGGCAGGGCGGCAGCGGTCGCCGGGTCCGTCATGGCGGCGTGGCGGATGTGGCGCGGGTCGTCCTCCAGCGCGGCCCGCACGACCAGGTCGTTCATGCTGAGGTAGGTGCGGTTGAGCGCGGCCAGTTGCGGGGGCAGCTCGCCGACGCGGGTGGGCTGCACGCCCATCGCGTCGACCAGGCAGGGCACCTCGACGGTCCCCCGGGCGGGGAGGTTGCTGATCAGGCCGTGGTTGGGAACGTTCCCGTAGATGGTCCTGGGCGTGCCCGTGGTGATGCTGTGGATGATCTGCGGGGCGTACTCCATGGTCCCCTCGACCGGCAGCGGGTCTCCGGCGGCCAGGGCGTCGCGGGTCCGCTCGTAGATGGCCACGTTCTCGTCGACGATGTCCAGGTAAGCGCCGATGGGCAGGCGCAGCCGCTCGATCTCGCTGTCGTGGCCCAGGTACCAGGGCACGTACTCGGAGGAGTGCTCGCTGGTCTCGGTCGGGTAGTAGCCCAGCCGCCGGTACATGTCGACGCGGACGCGGCGGCGCAGCTGCTCGTCCGCGGCGATCAGGGCGTCGAGCCGGGGGTACAGATCCACGCCGTCGTGCTCGAACCGCAGCACCCACGCCTGGTGGTTGACGCCTGCGGCCCGGTAGGTCACCTCCTCGAACGGCACGCCCACCAGGTCGGACAGATCGCGCATCGTCCAGTAGACCGAGTGGCACAGCCCCACCACGCGGGTGAGCCCGGTGGCCTCGGCCAGGTATTGGACGTTCATCGCCATCGGGTTGGTGTAGTTGAGCAGCCATGCCTCGGGGCAGACGGCGGCGATGTCCTCGCCCAGGGCCTTCAGCAGCGGGAACGTGCGCAGCGCGCGGAAGATGCCGCCGACGCCGAGGGTGTCGCCGATGGTCTGGCGCACGCCGTACCGGGCGGGGATCTCGAAGTCGGTGCGGGTCGCCTCGCCCATGCCGACCTGGACGATGTTGATGACGAAGTCGGCGCCGGCGAGCGCTTCGCGCCGGTCGGCGTGCGCGGTGATCAGCGGGCTCGCCCCGCGCTCGGCGGCGATGTGCCGGGCGGCGGCCGTCGCGGTGCTCAGGCGCTCGGCGTCGATGTCGTGCAGGGCGATGCGGGCCTCCTTCAGCTCGGCGAAGGCGAACAGGTCCGCCAGGAGGCCCTGGGTGAAGACGACGCTCCCGGCGCCGATGAATGCGATCTTCGGGGTGTTCATGTCGGCTACTTTTCCTCGCTGGTGACGTGTGCGACGGCTTCATCCCAAGAGGGCTGGGCCGGGGTGCCGCCTTGGGCACGGGTGGACAGGGCGCCGCAGACGGCGGCGAGGTCCAGGGCTCGGGCGGGGGGTAGTCCGGCCAGGGTCGCGGCGACGAAGCCGGCGTCGAAGCTGTCGCCCGCGCCGACCGCGTCCACGGGGGTGACGGTGATGCCGCGGGTGGTGACGAGCGTGCGCCCGTCGTGGCAGAGGGCGCCGTCCGCGCCGTTCTTGACCACCACCAGCGGCCCCCGCGCGGCGAGCGCGGCGGCGGCCGCTTCCAAGGACGCCAAGGACGCCAAGGAATCCGAAGAGTCCGGGGAGCCCGAAGAGTCCAGCGAGCGCGCGAGGTGGCGTGCCTCGTGCGCGTTGGGGAGCAGGATGTCGGTCTCGGCGAGTACGGCGGCCAGCCCCGACGGATCCCACAGCCCCGCGGGGTCGTCGTTGGTGTCGAGCGAGGTCGTGGCGCCGTGGGCCCGCGCGGTGCGCAACAGGCCGGGCAGCGCCTTCGCCAGCCCCGGCATGAGGAAGTAGGAGGCGGCGTGCACGTGCCGGGTGGCGGCCAGCAGCGGCTCGGGCACGTCGTCGCCTCCGGTGGCGGCCAGGGTGCCGGGTGCGGTCAGGATCGCGCGGTCGCCGCCGTCGCGGGTGAGGACGACGGTGAGAGGGGTGGACCGCTCCGGATCCACGCGCAGCGCCTCGGTGTCGACCCCACGGGCGTTCAGGGCGTCGCGGACGTAGCGGCCGGCGTCGTCGTCGCCGACGCGCCCGGCGAAGGCGACGCGCAGGCCCAGACGCGCGGCGCCGCAGGCCATGATCGCCGCGGAGCCGCCGAGGGTGAGCGCGCCGGCGCCGACGAGCTGCTCGCGCTGCTCGAAGGCGAGCGGGGCGTCCAGGGGGCCGAGGATGACGTCGGGGTTGGCGTCGCCGATGACAAGCAGGTCGAACATGAACTTCCTGTTGCTGGAGATGGGTTTCAGCCCTTGAGGCCGCTGGAGGTGATGGACCGGATGAAGGACTTCTGGGCGCCGACGAAGGCGAGCAGCACCGGCAGGACCGTGATGACGTTCCCGGCCATGACCGCCGCCCACTGCGTGTGGTGCTTGCCCTGGAAGGTGGCCAGGCCCAGTTGCAGGGTGTACTGGGTGTCGTGGTTGATGGCGATCAGCGGCCAGGTCAGATCGTTCCAGGTGGACAGGAACGTCAGGATCGCCACGGTGCTCAGCGCGGGCCGCGACAGCGGCAGCACGATACGGAACAGCACCCGCAGCCGTGAGCACCCGTCCATCCAGGCGGCCTCCTCCAGCTCCCTGGGCAGCGAGAGGAAGAACTGCCGCAACAGGAACACCGCGAACGGCGTGACCAGCGACGGCACGATCAGCGCGCCCAGCGTGTCGATGAGCCCGAAGCTCTTCATGACCAGGAACGTCGGGATCATCGTCAGCTGGAACGGGATTGCCATCGTGGCCAGCATCAGCACCAGCAGGACGCGGGAGCCGAAGAATCGCATGCGGGCGAAGGCGTAGCCGCCCAGCGCGCCGAACACCAGGTTGGAGGCGACCGCGACGCCGGAGACGATCAGTGAGTTGAGGAACCAGCGCGGGAACAGCGCGTTGTTGAGCACGTACCGGTAGCCGCCCAGGTTGATCCCCGACGGCCACAGCGCGGGCGGGAAGCGGTTGATCTCCGCGTTGGTCATCACGGAGCTGATCAGCAGCCAGATCAGCGGGATCGCGAAGACCAGCGCGAGCGGCGCCAGCAGCAGGTGCCAGGGGCTGAAGGGCAGCCGCCGCGCGCGGCCCGGCCGGCTCACGCCCGCGTGCGCGGCCCGGCGTTCGGTGGTGGCGGTCGCCGTCATCGGGTGGCTCCTTCGAGGCGCTGGCGCTCGCGGCTCCGGATCACGCGCAACCCGGCGGCGATCACGAACAGGGCCACGGCGAGGACGTAGGCGGCGGCGGCTCCGTAACCGGCCGTGAAGTTCTTGAACGCCTGCTCCCAGATGAAGTAGACGATCACCGTGGTGGCGCCGAGCGGGCCGCCCTTGGTCGTCACGTACACCAGGTCGAAGACCTGCAGGGCGTTGATGGTCTGCCACAGCACCAGGAACACGCTGACCGGCGTGAGCGTGGGCAGGGTGACGTGGCGCAGCAGGTGCCACCGCCCGGCGCCGTCCAGCCGCGCCGCCTCGATCAGCGGCTGCGGTACGTCCTGGAGGGCCGCGAGATACACCACCACGCAGAACCCGAGGCCGCTCCACAAGCTGACGGCCACCAGGACGGGCAGGGCCTGGGCGGGGTCGGCGAAGAACCCCTGGGGAGAGATCCCGAGCCGGTGCAGCACCGCGTTGGCCGCCCCGAACTGCGGGTCCAGGATGAACGAGAACAGCGTCCCCTGTGCCGTGGCCGAGATGACGAACGGCACCACGAACAGCGTGCGGTAGAGGCCGACGAACCTGATCCGCCGGTTCAGGGCGAGGGCCAGCGCCAGTCCCAGCACGATGCTGAGCGGGACGTACAGCACCGTGTAGAGCAACGTGTTGCGGACCGCCTGGCCGAAGTGCGGGTCCTGGGTCAGCGCGTAGTAGTTGTCCAGCCCCACCCAGCGGCTGGGCGTGACCAGGTCGTCGGCCTGGAAGGACAGCAGGAACGACCAGACCGTGGGCACGATGCTGAGCCCGAGGATGATCAGGACGGCGGGGGTGATGAACGTCCAGGCGGTCGCCGACTCCTGGCGGCGGGCCTGGCGCCGGGCCCGTTGCCGCAGCTCGTGGCCGGAGATGGTGATGGGGGAGGGATGAGACGACATGCGAGGCTCCTCAACGCGGGATGAGCAGGGCGGCGTTGGCCTCATCGGCACAGGTGCGCAGCGCTTCGGCGGGGGTGCTCCTGCCGAGCAGCACGGCGACGACGGCCTGCCCGAGCGCCTGGGAGATCTGCGGGTAGGCGGGGTGCGTGGGGCGTACGCGGGCCGTCTCCAGCGTCTTGACGAACACCGGCAGGCCCTCGGTGTCCGCCTCCTGCTCGCGCCAGGCGGGCAGCTGCTGGGTGGGGCGGCTCAGCGGCAGGCTGCCCGCCTCCACGTCCCAGCGCACGTCCTGCGCGGGTTGCGTCAGCCAGGTCAGGAAGGTACGGCTGGCCTTCACGCGCGCCTCGCCGTTGTCGAACATGGTCCAGGTGTCGGGGCCCGAGATCGTGATCGGCCGCCCGCTGAAGGTGGGCAGGGGCACCACCTGGTAGTCGATCTTGGCGGTCTGGATGTCGGGCAGCTGCCACGGACCGGTGATCGACATCCCCATCAGGCCGGACAGGAACACCTGGTACATCTGCTCGCTGCCGGGCTTGGGGTCGATGTAGACGCTCTTGTCCTTGGCGAGCGACTCCACCACCTGCAAAGCCTGCACACCCGCGTCGGCGAACCCGATGCCGCGCCCGTCCTTGGCAACCACGTCGCCGCCCAGATCCCAGATCAGCGGCCACAGCCGCCAGACCGTGTCCTCATCGGCCGCGCCCGGCCAGCCCGTGCCGAACCGGCCGCGTCCCGCGTCGGTCAGCCGCTTGGCCGTCTCGATGAACTCCGGCCATTTCCAGCCCGGCTGGGGCAGCGGCACCCCGGCGTCGCGGAACACCTTCTTGTTGCAGACCACGGCCAGCGAGTCGAGCAGCGCGGGAGCCGCGCGGACCCGGCCGTTGACCGTGACGGCGGCCCGGGCCGGCGCCCAGAAGTCGTTCCACGGCGTGGGGCCGGACTCGACCATGCTGGTCAGATCGACCACCTGCGGGCTGCGCGCGACGTTCGCCAGGTCCGACCCGAAGATGTAGGCGATGTCAGGATAGGAGCCGGACGCGAGCGCGGCGGTGACCTTCTGCAGCATCGCGTCGGCCAGCACTCCCCCGCCCATGTCCACCCGGATGTCGGGGTGGGCGCGCTCGAAGTCGGCCACCAGCCGCGCCATGGCCTCTTTGGCGGTGTCGGTCTGCCCGTGCCAGAGCTCGATCGTGACCCGCCCGTCGGCGCCGACACCATTGCCGGCGCCGCTCGCGCACCCGGCCAGCGCCGTTCCCGCCACCGCCGTGAGCGCCAGGGCGTACCCGCCGCGCAGCACGTCCCGACGGGAGGGCGGTGGGGCAACGCGCTCCATCTTTACCTCCAAAAACCGTGGGTCAGAAGACCGTCCAGGGAAAAGACCGTCCAGGCAGAAGACCGTCCAGGCAGAAGACCGTCCAGGCAGAAGACCGTCCAGGCAGAAGACCGTCCAGCCAGAGGGCCGTCCAGCCAGAAGACCGTTCAGCAGGTCTTGCGGACGTATCCGCTGGCGCCCTTGGGCGAGACGTCCACGTCGCGCTGGACGATGCTCAGCTTGGTGCCCCAGCCAGAGCAGGCCTTCTTCAGGCCCGACGCGGTGTACTCGATCACGATCACGTTGTTGCCGAACGCCGCCGTGTAGTCCCCGCACTCGTCCCAGGTGCCGCACTCTTCGGCGACCGCGAAGTCCAGCCCGTTCGCGACGCGCGATCCGGCCAGTTCCGAGGTGTTCTTCTGGGCGATGGCCACGCCCTGGGCGTGGGCGTGGCTGCTGAGCAGCCGGATGTACGCCTGGGCGTTCGAGGCCGTCAGCAGCTTCTTCGAGCGGGTGTAGCTGTCGTAGTTGTCGGGCTCGATGGCCTGGTAGCCCTTGGCCTTGCAGCCGTCGATCCAGCCGTTCACCTTCGCGGCGACCCGCTTGCGCTTGGCATCGGTCCGCAGGTCCAGCAGCGCCTCGCCCCAGTCCTCGTCGATGACGACCTTGCCGTTGGCGTCACGCAGCAGCAGGTCGGAGTCCCAGTCGTTCTCCTCGCCCGGCTGGACCTGGAAGGCGTTGACGTAGCAGATGTTGTACAGCCCCGCGGCGGGCGCGGCGCCCCGGTCCCTGCTGACCACGGTGACCCCGGCCGGCGGTGTGTACGCGCCGCCGATCTGGTAGTCGAACCCGGCATGTACCGGGGGCAGGGTGACCGCGGCCGCCGAGGCGGTCGAGGGGACGGCGAGCAACGCGGCCGAAAGGGCCACGGCAGCGCCTAAGCATCTACGGGTGGGGCTCATCGTCGGCATCTCCAGACGATAGGGGGTACGTCCCCGCCTCGGACGCTGACAGCGATCCTGGCGACTTAGTCCGGGCTTGTGGCGGTGGCCACTTACCGGCTAGGCGTACCTCTGGTGCCGGTGCTCGATTCCGGCGTTCATCGGAGTAAATCGAGCACGAACGCTCCTGTCAAGAGTCCGGAGATGCTCACTTCAGGCTCATTAAGCGCAGCATTGCACAGAGGATAGGAACACCGCAGGGCAGAGCAGCCTCCTGGTGCGAGGAAGCCGCGACCGGGCGATCAGCCCACTCGGACCTGCCGTCAGATCCGCCCGTTGCGGAGCAGAATGGCGAGCGCGCCGACGGTCGTGTAGCCGCGCCAGTCCAGGACGCCCGCCGGTGAGATCTGGGCGTAGTCGACGGTCCACCCGCCGTCGTCCTTCTGCGTCCCGGCCAGGCGGTCGAGGTCGGCCTCGACCGCCTCCGGGGCGAACAGGGCCCGCACCGGACGGTCCGGGAACGGCGCGAAGTCCAGCGGGCGCAGCATCTCGTGCTCGGTGCCGCCTTCGACGTGCAGCCGGCCGCCGGCCGGCAGGTACGCGCCCAGCCGGTCGAGGAGTCCGGCGGCCTCCGGGTGGGTGTCGTGCACGGCGTCCAGGAAGCGCAGCGCGAAGGCGAGTATGTACGCGTGCGGCTGCCGGTCGAGGGCCGCGATCGCGTCCAGGCAGTAACGGGTGGCCCGCTCCAGCCACGGATGCGCGGCCACCTCGGGCAGGTGGGCGGCGACGCGGTGCGCGACGGCCGCGGTGGCGGAGGTGATCTGCAGCGAGGACACCGTACTGTCGGCACCCGCCCACCAGGGGGCGTTGCCGGCGTTCGAGGCGCACGGCAGCGCGAAGGGCAGCCCGCCGTCGGGCAGCGAGACCGACTCTAGCCAGTCGCACAACTCGGCCGCCCGCGGGCAGGCGGCCGGTGCGACGTCCTCGAACACCTCGAAGGCGTGCAGCGCGGCCCCCGGCTGGCTCTCGGGCGAGCGCAGGTCGGGCTCCAGGCCCCAGCCGTAGCCGCCGTCCGGATTGCGGTAGCCGTCCAGCGCGGCCAGCGCGGCGGCCGGATCGCGCTCGCCCGTCAGGAGCTGGAAGCGGCGGCGGTCCAGGACCCGTGCGTGGGTGGCCATGAAGTCGGCGGCCGCGGAAAGATCAATGTTCATGCGTTCATCATGACCCGGTCACCGTGCCCCGGTCTTGCAGGAAACGGCCATGCGCCCGCCTGGTCTAGCATGGGACGAAAGGGGCTAAAGGTGCCCCTATGTCTGCATGAGGGTGACCGGTGGGCCAGGAGTTTCTCTTCGACCACGCAGCATTGAGCGGCGCCGGGCGGCACATGAAGGACTCCGCCGCCCTGTTCCGGCGCCATGCCGACAACCTGCTCCTGTCCGTGGGCGGCAGCGGCGGGTCGGCGTTCGGCGGCACCCTGCTGGGCGCGGCCGTGGGCCAGCTCAACGAGCTGCTCCACCAGGCCTGCGGGCAGACGCACCACAACCTGCACGCCACCGGCACGGGCATCGAGGTGATGGCCGACGACCTGCGCAAGGGCGTGGCCGCCGCGGAGGAGGCCGTCCGGGCGACGGGTTCGTGAGGCGAGTTCCATGCCGGTGACCCTCACGCCCGAGCTGGAGCCGGGGTTCCGGCTGCTCGGGGTGGAATGGCCGAAAGAGGACGAGGACGGCATCCGTACGTGCGCGACGGCGTACCGTACGTGCGCCACGTCCCTGCAGCGCGAGGTCAACCCCGCCGCACACGGGGCCGTGGCGCACGCCGGGACGAACAACGCCGGCGACCACATCGACGCGGTCAACACCTACTGGGCCGACTACAGCGAGCCCGGCTCCGGCCACCTGGACAGTCTCGCGGCCTCGCTGCACGCCATGGCGGACGCCCATGACCTGCTCGCCCGGCTCATCGAGATACTCAAGCTGCTGCTGAAGCTGCTCGCGATGTACGTGCTCATAGCTCTGACCTGGGCGCTGGCCTCGGCGGTGATCTCCGGCGGGCTCGCCGCGCTGCGCGCGCGGGCCACTGTCGGGATGCTGCGCACCTTCGCCAGGCAGGCCGTGGCCACCCTGCGCCGCAAGCTGGAGCGCTACTTCGGCCGGACGCTGATCCGGGCGCTGGAGACCCGCCTGCGCCGCCTGCTCGGCGCCAAGCCGCCCAGGTTTCCGGCCGTGGCCACGGCCTCGCGGCTCAAGAAGGCGCTGGGGCCCGCCGGAATGCTGGCGGCTGCCGGAGGCGCCCTGTTCCTGGACGAGGAACGGCCGCAGCGCCACCCGCACGACCCGCCGGACTCACCGAAGGGCGCCCCGTTCACCGGGAGATACCGCATCGGCCCGCCCCAGGACCCCGGCATCCGCTTCGACGATCCCTGGCCGTACGACCCCGACGCCAAGCCCACGGCCGAGGACTACGCGAACTGGTACAAGTGGCGGGGCCTCATGCACGGCGAGGAGGCGATGCCGGGCTGGGACGACGCCGCCGCCACGGTCAAGCACTATCTGGACGGTTCAGGCAGCGACTTCGAGGTCGACTACCAGAAGGCGTACGACGAGGACAAGAGCGTCCGCCAGTCGGTCGATGGAGCGGTCCGCCAGGCGCAGGAGCAGGCCGAGCGGCTCTACCGGGAGAGCGGCAGGTCGGAGTTCCAGATGACCGGCCAGCCGCTCAAGGCCAAGACCGAGACGGACAACTGGAACGGCGCCCTGGGCAGCCACTCGATCTGGGGCAGCGGGAACGTCCGCATCGACGGGAACCAGGCGACGATGGAGATCACCGTCCACGCCCACGACCGGTACAACTTCAACAAGTACGACAACGGCGCCAAGACCGGGTGGATCAACCAGGAGAACGGCCGTTTCGAGCAGCTCGGCTGGGCCAGGTCTTACACCACCCGCGGGCAACTGACGCGCACGGTGTCATGGACCATCCCACCCCGCTGACAGCATACGGATCACCGTGGTTGGGGGCGTGCCCCGAGAGGCACGCCCCCGCCGGTCACGGTCCGTACGCCTTGACCTCCAGGAGGCCGACGGAGTTGGTGCCGTTGCCGGTCATCAGCACCCGCAGGCGGGTGGTGTTGGTCGCCGTGAAGTTCACGGTGTTGTACTGGTTCTTGGCCAGCCCGTACGCGCTCGCGCCGGGCACGTCGACATAGGCGCTGCCGTTCCAGTACTGGAGCTTCCAGGACGCGGGCATGTCGATGCCGTCGTCATCGTCGAAGAAGTACACCTCCGCCTTGTTCAGGTTCTGAGCCGCGGACCAGGTCAGGTCCACCCACTGCTGCCCGGTCTCCGGCCAGCAGCCCCAGCGCGGGTTCACGGTGTCGTTGGAGGAGGGCGGGTCGATCCCGTCGTTGACGGCGGCGACGCTCTCCCAGGAGGAGGTGTTCGACGCGGACGGGGTCGCCGAGGCGGCCAGGTTGCCGCTCGGCGGCTGCTGGGTGCCGCCACGGTTGTACATCTTGACCTCGGTGAGCCCGGTCTTGGCCCCGGAGGCGTTGGTGGCCAGCACCCGTACCCGCTGGGCGCTGATCGCCGGGAACTGCACCACGTTGTAGTTCGCCCGTGGCGCCGACGGGCTCTTGGCCTGGCTGGGCACGCTGACCCAGGCGCTGCCGTTGTAGTACTGGATGTCGTACGAGGCGGGCGCCCGGTAGGTGGCGCTGGCCGGGCGGCTGTCCTTGAAGTAGAGCCGGACCTCGTTGAGCGTGCGGGCGGCTCCGAAGTTCACCTCGTACCAGTCCTGAGAGGCGCCGGTGCCGCCCCAGAACGGCTCGTTGATCGGGAAGCCGTCGACGGCGCCCGCGGCGGTGCTGCCCGAGGCGGTGGAGGAGGTCGAGACGCTGGCTCCGGAGGCCAGGTTGGTCAGGTTGGCGGTCAGGTCGACCCCGGCCTTGGCCAGCAGGTCCACCATCCGGGCGCTGCTCTGCGTCACCTGCGCGGGCGCCTGCAGTCCCGGCGAGGACACGTGATAGGTGACCGTGCCGCTCGTGGTGACGTCACCGGTGGCCGGGTCCCAGGTGAAGGGCACCAGCGAGTTGACCGTGGCGACCCTGCTGCCGTTGATGAAGATGGAGTAGCCCTCGGGCACGCCCGGGTAACGGACCACGCCGTCCGACGGGTCGTCCCAGACGATGGTCAGGTCGGCGTTGCGATAGCGCAGGTTGTTGACGGTGAAGTTGGGCCAGCCGATGTTGATCGGCGAGAGCTCCACCTTCGCGTCGTTGCGCGGGCGCAGCCCCGCCACGTCCTCGATCACGGTCCAGTTGCTGCTGCCCAGGATGTTGTGGTGGATCCAGGAGCGGTAGGTGATCGAGGAGCCGTTCCAGTCGGCCCAGAACTCGTTGGCGTCGGGGTACTGGGTGTTGCCGTTGATGTACTGGGCCCAGGCGTTCCAGTACAGCAGTTTCTTGTACCAGCTCGCGTCGATCCACGAGTTGGAGTAGTTCCGCAGCACCGAGGAGAGCAGGCGGAACTGCACGGTGGAGTTGATCGTGGAGAAGTTGTTGCTGCCGGTGCCCGAGGCCGCCTTGTCGGCCTGGTTGGCGGTGTAGAAGGGGAAGATCGGATACTGCGCCGGATCGTCGAACAGGCGCAGCGCCTGCTTGTACGTCGCGGTGTTGGGGACGGCGCCGACGGCGAACGGGTAGTAGTTGTTGATCTCCTTCCATGGCACCCACTCGTTGGTGGACTTCAGCCGGTGCTCGAACAGCTGCCGGTTGGGGTTCCACAGCACGTTGACGATGGCGTTCTGGATCTGTGTGGCGAGCGTGCGCATCTCGGTGGCCTTGGCGGTGTTGCCGACCGCCTCATAGGCCTGCGCGGCGGCCAGCGCGCCGCTGTACTGGTAGGCCGACTCGGCGCGGTCCATGTTGCCGGGCTTCCAGTGGAAGGAGACGGCGTCGGCGTCGTTGCCGGTCAGGGCGCCCCAGTCATACTCGATGAGCTTGTTGTTGTCGTGGTCGTAGTAGGAGAGCTGGCCCTTGACGTCCCCCTCGGCGTAGCGCGCCAGGTTGGCGGCGATCGCCGGCTGGCCGCCGTGGATCTGGTAGCTCTTCCACGCCGCCTCGGCGATGTACTGGGTGTAGCTGTTGGACCAGTTCTCGGGATCGCCCGGGTTGTCGAGGAAGCGGCCGTTCTTGGAGATCTGCCCGACGCTCAGCCAGTCGCCGTAGGAGTAGATCGGGTTGCGCAGGTACTTCAGGTCGTCGATGTGCATGGGCTGGGTGAGCGCGATGGCGTTGTTGTAGCCCAGCACGCCTTCGGTCGAGGTGGGGAACTGGAACGTCTGCCCGGGAATGTCGGCGTCGAGGTTGTTGAAGCGCATCAGCCACCAGCGGTAGTAGATGTTCTTCTTGATGGCCGGCTCGGGCACGTCGATGTAGGGCACGTTCTGCGCCCACCACAGGTTGTAGGCCCGTACGTGGGTGGCGAAGGCGGTGGCGTTGGTGTATCCCGCGTAGGCGTCGTACTCGGTCCGCGACTCGGGGATCTCGTTGGTGACGAAGCCCATGACCACCTTGGCGGTCACGGTCCCTCCGGCCGGGATCGTCACGGACCTGTTCAGACCGCCGCTGGAGACGGTGAAGCCGTCACCGGTCAGCCGGGGATAGATCGTGGTGAGGTTGTTGTAGGCGTTGACCTGCCCGGTCAGCTCGCTGCCGCTCCCCGAGGTGGCGTACGGGGAGGTCGCCCGCAGCTGCAGGGTGGTCGAGCTGGAGCCGCCGTTCGTGATCGACAGGTTCGTCACGGCGACGTTGTTGTTGGTGATGAACTTCGTCTGGTTCACCGTGACGGAGCCGCTGGTGTGCACGCTCTTCCAGTAGCTCGGCGCCTGCCAGCGGGAGTTGACCTGCTCGGTGAAGGTGCCCGGCGTGATGGCGACGGTGTAGGCGTTGTTGTTGCTGATGCTCTCCCAGTACGCCACCTGGCCGCCGAAACCGAGGGTGCCCGGGTCATGGGTCTTCATGAACAGGGCGCGTCCCCGTGACATGAGCCAGGTTCCGGCCGGGTCGTTGCCGGGGCGGGCCAGCAGCCGGTCCATCCAGAAGTCCGTGCCCGAGCTCTCCGCGTCGTAGATGGCCTGCATCATGTTGCCGGTCGTGTACGTACCGGGCGCGGCCGGGATCGCCTGGCCGCCGAAGGTGGGGTATCCGATGGTCTGGGCAGCCTGCGCGGGAGCGCCTACGACGAGTGTTCCCGCGATGAGCAGGAGGGCCGTGATGATTCTTCTCATGCAGAGTGATCCGATCCGATCGAACGCTTGGGGGGAGTGATCGAACCTAGCGCTTGGTTGTGGTAGCGCTAACAATCCTTTCTGTTGAATCGGCTAAATAAAAGGTTTTCGGAAACGTAGACCGATATAAGGGCCCTGTCAATCGGCGCGGCGGACTGCCTTGGCGTACGTTGCGAAAAGGTTTTCGGCTGCTTTCGGCTTTCGGCAGGTCGTCAGGCCAGGCGGGCGAGCTGCCCGGCCGTCACCCGGCCCCGCATCGGGCGCCCCCGCGTGAAGGGTTCAAGGTTGATGATCGCGTACTCACCGAGCCGCCGCGAAATTGACCCGGACGCAGGTGGGGGTCTCGGTGAGGCGGACCGTTGCCGAGTCGCCGCTCGGCAGGTCGAGGGTGACCTGGTCGCCGTCGACCCGTACCTCCGGGGGCCGCGCCTCGTCCGCGCCGGTGAGCAGGATGAGGCTGACGTACACGGCGGTTCCGCCCGGGTGCGCGTCCGCGAGTACGTACGGGGTGGCCGAGTGCCGCCCGAAGGCGTTCGCGCCCGCCGCGGCCGCCACCCCGGCCCTCGTGTAGCCGTGCAGCCCGCGCACCACGCTGACCAGCCCGTCCGCGCGCCGCGCCGACGCCCAGAGCTCGCCGCTGCGGGCCGTGGGCGGCTCCTCCCCCGCGATGGCGTGGCCACCGTCCCTGACCTGGTGTCCGGCGGGGGCGGTGACCCGGTGGATCCGTACCTCGGCCGCTCCGTCCACCACCGAGGCCGTCACCACGTGGACCGGCCCGGCCGGCAGGTCGTCGCGGTAGGCGGAGGCGGCGAACCGGTCCTGCGTCGCGAGCGGCTCGATGCGGCGCCTGCGGGAGACGGCCCCGTCCGGCGCGACGACGACCACCTCCCCGTCGATGCCGAGCGTCTCCCCCAGGTCGGGGCCGGTGTGGCTGGTGTAGGCGAGCTTGAGGTAGTGCGGGTCCGGCACCCCCGACGGGTCCTGGATCCGGTCCCGGTCGCTGCCGTGGTTGATCAGCCGGACCACGCCGTCCTCGCGGGTGGCGTGCAGCAGCCACCCCGGCGGGCGCATCGCCACCGCCTGGTCCGCGAGGTCGATCGGCGCCGGGGCCTCGGCGTCCGTCCATACCGGGTGTTCGGGGGGCAGCAGCAGGCCGAGGAACGCCTTGCTGGCCCAGTAGGGCGAGCCCGGCCCCGAGTAGCTCTGCGTGACCGGCAGGAAGGTGTCGTACCAGCCGAGCGTCAGCAGCCCCCGCTCGTCCGGCACGCCCCGCTCGACGAAGTGGCGCAGGACCCCACTGGCGATCCGCCGGGTCCGGCCGGGCGGGAGCGGCGAGGAGCCGGTCAGCGCGCCCAGCCAGAGCGGCGCGACCGTGGCGAACCGGTAGGTCAGCGACCGCCCCTGGTGCACGGGCCCGCCGTCGGCGGCGAACAGGTGCTGGTACTGGCCCAGGAAGGCCCGCAACCGCTCACCGTAACGCTCCAGGCGGGCGTCGTCCCCGGCCATCCTGGCCCACAGCAGCGGGTAGAGGTGCAGGGCCCAGCCCGCGTAGTAGTCGAAGTTCTTGCCCGCGCCGTCGGAGTACCAGCCGTCTCCGACGTACCACTCCTCGATCCGCTCCAAACCGCCGGTGATCTCGTCAAGCTTGTACGGCCCGCCCACCTCGGCCAGGAACTGCTCGACGACCACCCGGAACAGCACCCAGTTGTTGTCCGGCGTCCGCCTGCCGACGAAGCCCGCCAGCCAAAGCACCACCCGCTCCTGCTCGGCCGGGGACAGCCGGTCGTACAGCCAGGGCCGGGTCTCGTGCAGCGCCAGCGCGATCGAGGCCGCCTCGACCAGCGGCTGGGACATGTCGGTCAGCGGCGGCCAGGCGTACGGGTGCGCCGGGTCGGTCCCCGCCACCAGCCCCCGGGCGTACCGCTCCAGGAGAGCGGGCGGCACCGCGCCGCCCGCCCCGGCGATCCGGAACGCGGCCAGCAGGAACGTGCGGGCGTACCCCTCCAAGCCGTCACTCACCGGCCCCGACCGGCTCTCCCTGCCCGGCATGCGGTACTGCGCGAAGTCATCGGTGGCGTACGGCACCACGGCTGCCAACAGGTGATCCGCCACGGCCTCCCAGTGCGCCCGGGTCCAGCCGGTGTAGGCGGACAAGTCGGTATCGGCAGGTGGGAGGCGCAGCGATGACATAAGCGGATAATACGGCTCGCGATCAACGAGACCGGGGAGGGGTGCTGCCGCGAAGGATCACCCGCGTCTCGATCAGCTGGGGGCCGAGTGGACCTGCGGGTGGGCGACGTCGTGGGTGTGCAGGCGGCCGCACATGCCCCAGCGGGCCTCGGGCGGGGATTCGAGCAGCGTGGCCTCGCCTAGGTGCGTCCCGTCGCCGCGTTCCAGCGCGTCGAGCACCTCGGCGGTGTGGCGGGTCTGCCGGGCGACGGTGTCCTCCCAGGTACGCCGCCAGCCCGCGACCCTGGGACGTACCAGTGCCACCGCGCTGTCATAGAACTCCCGCAACGGTCCAGGATCCCCGTCGGCCAGGCTCTCGGACAGCCGCAGGAACCCCTCCACCGCCAGATCACGGCGACGCCGCACGGCCTCCTCAGCTCCCTCGCCGGAAGGCAGCGTGGCCGCCTCCCGATAGCGGGCCGCGTCCGCCAAGATCTCCGGCGGGAACGTCATCACCGCGTCGCCCGCCTCGGGCAGCCCGGCGTTCTGCATCACCACGACCACTTCCAGCCCGCCCCGGTTGATCGCCCGGTGGATCGTGCCCGGCGTGAACCACACCGTCGAACCGCCGCTCAGCTCCGTCTCCCGGAAACCGCGCAGGTCGAGGGTCTGCAACGCGCCACTGCCGCCTATGACGACGTACGCCTCGGTGGAGGCGGTGTGCATATGCGGCGTACCGCCCTCCAGACCGTCGGAACACGCGCCCGAGTAGACCGACAACCGGGTGACCGACGTGCCTCCGGGGAACGTCATCAGCGCACCCCCAACATTCGATGTTTCATTCACGCCATCCCTCTCGCGCCAGGCAACCGGCCGATCGGCCCGACCATACTGGATACGGTCACACGCGAGATCATGCCGGGGCGGCCAGCCAGCGGCGTACGTCGGCCATGGCCGTACCGTCGCTGTCGGCGTCGATGCCCGCCGCGAGGTCCCCGATCGTGATGCCCGCCAGCGCGCCGGACCAGGCCTCCTGCGCCGAGGCCATCGCGCGGGCGATCGCGCACGGCCGCTCACACCGTTCGGCCGGTACGGCCAGCGGCCCCTGCTGCCGGATCTCCGTGCACCGGTAGGCGGGTGAGTCACCGTCGACGGCCTGGACCACCTCCAGCACGGTGATCGCCGCGGCCGGCCGGGTGAGGAGGTAGCCGCCGACCTGCCCGGCCGTAGACCGTACGATGCCCGCTCGGGAGAGCGCCTGGAGATGCTTGGCCAGGTACGCCGGCGGGGTGCCGTGCAGCTCCGCGAGCCGCGCCGCCGGCACCGGATCCCGGCTCTGGCTGAGCGTGACGCAGCTGTGCAGTGCCCACTCCACCCCGTTGGACATCTTCATGTCAGACACCCTACCCATTCCGGACAAGCAATGTCCGTGATAGAACTCGGATGGAAAATATCCGAGATCAACTTGGAGCACCCATGACACGTACCGCTCTCGGAGCGGCCACCGTCGCGCTGTTCGTCGCCGCGGCGAACCTGCGACCGGCGATTGCCGCCGTGTCCCCTCTGGTGGACCGCATCCGCACCGACCTCGACCTGTCCGCCACGGGAGTGGCGCTGCTGACGACCATCCCGACGCTGGCCATGGGAGTCTGCGCTCCCCTGGCCGCCGTGGTCGGCCGCAGGTTCGGGCTGCGGCGCGGCGTGCTGCTCGGGCTGGTCGTCATCGCCGTGGCGACGGCGGCCCGCGTCTTCGGCGGCTCCGCCTGGCTGCAGCTGACCTGCGCGGCGGCCGTCGGCGCCGGGATCGCGATCGCGCAGACGCTGCTGCCGGCCGTGGTCAAGACGCGCTTCGCCGGCCGCGCGGGCCTGGTCACCGGCATCTACACCGCCGGGCTCGGCCTGGGCGGCGCGGTCGCGGCCGGGGTGACCGCGCCCCTGGCCGAGGCCATCGGCTCCTGGCCGGGCGCGCTGGCCTCCTGGTCGGTGCTCGCGGTGGCGGGCATGGCGATCTGGTCGGCCTCCCGCACCTCCCTGGACCTCGACAGCACCCCAGCCCTCGCGGGTACGAGCCAAACCGGCGCGGCCCAAACCGGGGCGGCCCAAACCGGGGCGCGCCAGACGGCGACTCCGGCGGGGCCTGTCACCAAAGGGCTGCCCTGGCGGAGCGGTTCGGCCTGGCGCATCACCGTGCTGTCCGCCGTCAACTCCGCCCTGTACTACTGCGAACTCGCCTGGATCGTCCCCCTGCTCCACGAGGACGGGCACCGTGACGCCACCGGTGCGGGCGTGCTGCTGACCGTGCTGATCTCCATCCAGGTCGTCGCCATGCTGGCCGTACCGGCGCTGCTGGGTGAAGGGCGGGACAGGCGCGCGGGGCTGGTCCTGACGACGGCGTTGACAGCGATCGGGTTCGCGGGACTGGCGGCGGCGCCGGCGACGGCCACCTGGGTGTGGATCGCCGCCCTGGGCGTCGGTCACGGCGGGCTGTTCACGCTCGTCCTGACGCTGCCCGTGGTGGTGAGCCGCGACGCCGCCGAGGCCGGGCGGATCAGCGCGATGGCGTTCTTCGTCGGCTACGCCTGCGCCGCGCTGGCGCCCCTGCTGGTAGGAGCACTACGTGACGTCACAGGAGACTTCCACCTGGCCTTCGGCCTGCTCGGCGGGCTGACCGCCGCGATGCTGCTCCCCATCGCCCGGCTAAGCCCTTCCCTGGGCAAGCGCCGGTAGATCGGGATCTCCTCGGCGAAGCTCCGCACCAGCTACCTGGCCAGTTTGGTGGTCTGGCGGTCCAGCGTTTCGGGTACGGGGTGGCCGGCCAGAGTGAGGGGGCACACCACCGTCAAACATGACAAAACGGACGCATTTCCGCAATGGACGGGGCCTCACGAGCGCTATTGCAAGCCCCTGACCTCGACTGACTTTGCGCTGACGGCCATTAGTCACATACGTTTACAGACTCATGCAAGCGTAAGTAAAGGCGGTCACTCTATGAATTTCAGCGAGTACGTCGTCTCACGCTGGGACACCCTCTCGCTGGCCGCCGGGGAACACGCCCTCGTCGTCGGCGTCGCCATCGGCGTCTCCACGGCAGTCGGCGTCGGCATCGGGCTCCTCGCCCATGACATTCCAAAAGCCCGGGGAATCTCGCTGGCGATCTCCGCCGCTATCCTGACGATCCCCTCCCTCGCCCTGCTCACCCTGCTCATCCCGATCACCGGACTCGGCTGGGGATCCACGCTGGTCGCGCTGACCGCGTACGCGTTCCTGCCGATCATCAGGAACACGATGACCGGGCTGCGCGGCGTCGACGCCGCCATGGTGGAGGCGGGCCGCGGGATGGGCATGAGCCGGACCCGCGTCCTGCTGAAAGTGCGGCTGCCGCTGGCCTGGCCGCTGATCCTCACCGGCGTGCGCGTGGCCACGCAGATGCTCATCGGCATCGCGGCCATCGCCGCCTACGTCGACGGCCCCGGCCTCGGCACGCAGATCTTCGAAGGCCTGTCCCGGCTGGGCTCGGTGAACGCGCTCAACGCGACGCTCGCCGGCACGCTCGGCATCGTGGTCATCGCCGTGCTGTTCGACCTGTTCTTCTTCGCCGTACGTCAACTGACCATTCCCAGGGGGCTTCGTGTTCGATCGTGACACCGGAGGCGCGAGCATCGAGCTGCGCGCGCTGACCAAGCACTACCCGGGACAGCCCGCGCCCGCGGTGGACCACGTCGACCTCGACATCCCCGCCGGCGAGCTCGTGGTCTTCGTCGGCCCGTCCGGGTGCGGCAAGACGACCACGATGAAGATGATCAACCGCCTGGTCGAGCCCACGTCGGGCGAGATCCGCATCGGCGGCGAGGACGTGCTGAGCCTGCAGCCCGACGAGCTCCGCAGGCACATCGGCTATGCCATCCAACAGGTGGGACTGTTCCCGCATCTGACCATCGGCCAGAACATCGGCCTGGTGCCGAAGCTGCTCGGCTGGACCGCCGCCAAGACCGCCGACCGGGTGGAGGAACTGCTCTCCCTGGTCAACCTGGAGCCGTCGGCCTACCACGACCGCTACCCCCGCGAGCTGTCCGGCGGGCAGCAGCAGCGCGTGGGCGTCGCCAGGGCGCTGGCCGCCGATCCCCCCGTGATGCTGATGGACGAGCCCTTCGGCGCGACCGACCCCATCACTCGCGAGCACCTGCAGAACGAGTTCGTCAAGCTCCAGAAGCAGCTGCGTAAGACGATCATCTTCGTCACGCACGACTTCGAGGAGGCCATCAAGCTCGGCGACCGCATCGCCGTGCTCAAGGAGCGATCGCACATCGCCCAGTACGACACGCCCGCCAACATCCTGGCCAACCCGGCGGACGACTACGTGGCCGGCTTCATCGGCCAGGACGCCACGCTCAAGCGCCTCGCGCTGCTGCGTGTGGGGGACGTGGAGTGCAGGCAGCAGCCGGGTAGCGCGGACCTGCCGCAGATCACCGCGGACGCCAGCCTGCGCGAGGCCCTGGACGTCATGCTCGCGCACGGCACCGACCGCTGCGGTTCGCCGTCCGGCGTCCTCACCTACGGCGCGCTGTGCGAGGCCGTGGGAACCGAGCCGGCGTCTGCCCCTCGACTGACGTCGGTGGGATCCGGACCGAAGCCGGTGAGCGCCGTACCCCCGCCGGACACCTCCCGAGAGGAGGTGGTCGGCAGGTGACCGCCGCGACACTCAGCGCAGGCCGGACCCGCTCACTCGGGCGCGTGTCAGGTCTGCGGTACGTCATCACCCCCATCGCCCTCTGCGGCGTACTGATCGCCCTGTACGCCTGGCTCGGCGCGCAGGAGCTGGACTCGATCGAGAGCCGCAGCCTCACCCGTGAGGTCATCCTGGCCAAGGCCGTCGAGCACATCCAGATGACGCTCGCGGCGACCGCGCTCGTGGTGGTCATCGCGATCCCCCTGGGCATCGTCGCCTCCCGGGCCCGCAACCGGCTGATCACCCCCATCATCCTCACCCTGGCCAACCTGGGCCAGGCGATACCGTGCATCGGGCTGCTCGTGCTGTGCAC
This sequence comes from Nonomuraea sp. NPDC050680, assembly GCF_040654555.1. NCBI lineage: Bacteria > Bacillati > Actinomycetota > Actinomycetes > Streptosporangiales > Streptosporangiaceae > Nonomuraea > Nonomuraea sp. NPDC050680. The sequence goes on from NZ_JBFAIF010000001.1 coordinate 1,215,844, forward strand.
GTTCCTGCTGGGGGTCGGCTTCCAGACCGCCCTGGTCGGCCTGGTCGCCTACGCGGTGCTGCCCGTACTGCGCAACACGATGGTCGGCGTGCAGCAGGTCGACCCGGCGCTCATCGAGGCCGCGCGCGGCATGGGAATGACCAAGGGACAGGTGCTGCGCCGCGTGGAGCTCAAGCTGGCCGTGCCGGCGATCCTCGCCGGGCTGCGGACCGCACTCGTGCTGACCGTCGGCGTCGCCACGCTCGGCGCGTTCGTCGCCGCGGGCGGCTTCGGCGAGCTGATCATCAACGGGCTCAAGCTGAACCGCATGCCCGTGACCATCGCGGGCGCCGTGCTGACGGCGAGCATCGCCCTCTTCATCGACTGGCTCGGCGGGCTCGCCGAGAACCTGCTCAAGCCGCGCGGCATCTGACTCCCCCTCTCCTACCGCAAGTACCGTAAGCCCAGCTTCAAGAGGTGTTTTTCGTATGCGTGTCCGCAAGACGTTCACCCTGCTCACCGCCGCCGCCCTGACCCTGACCGCCACGAGCGCCTGCGGCTCCGGCGGCGGGGTCGAGGCCGCCAGCGCGGGCGACGAGCTGTCCGGCGCCAAGTTCATCGTCGGCTCCAAGGACTTCACCGAGAACATCGTGCTCGGGCAGATCGCCGTGCAACTGCTCAAGGCGCACGGGGCGGAGGTCGTGGACAAGACCAACCTCGGCGGCACCGTGCCGAACCGCCAGGCGCTGACGTCCAAGGCGATCGACATGTACTGGGACTACTCGGGCACCGGCTGGATCGAGCACCTGAAGAACGCCACTCCCATCCCGGACTCGGCCAAGCAGTTCAAGGCCACCGCGGAGGAGGACCTGGCGAAGAACAAGATCCGCTGGATCGGGCCGACGCCGCTGAACAACACCTACGCGCTGGCGATCCGCTCCGAGAAGGCCCAGCAGCTGGGCGTCAAGACGGTCTCCGACGTGGCGAAACTCGCCAAGACCAACCCGAATGAGGCGTCGTTGTGCGTCGAGTCGGAGTTCTCGACCCGTGACGACGGGCTGCCGGGGCTGTCCAAGGCGTACGACCTGAACATCCCCAAGGACAAGATCAGCCAGCTGGACACCGGCGTCGTCTACACCGAGACCGACAAGGGCCAGACCTGCAACTTCGGCGAGGTGTACACCACCGACGGACGCATCGCCGCGCTCGGCCTGACCGTGCTGCAGGACGACAAGCACTTCTTCCCGATCTACAACGCCGCCGTCAACGTACGGGACGAGACCTACCAGAAGTACCCGGCGCTGGAGAAGGTGCTCAAGCCGGTGATCGCCAAGCTGGACGACACGACCATGCGCAAGCTCAACGCCCAGGTCGACGTCGACGGCGAGGAGCCGGACAAGGTCTCCGCCGACTGGCTCAGCACCTCGGGCTTCCTCGGCAAGGCATAGCCGGCCTCACCCCTCAGCCCAGCAACTCGACCGTGCCCGCCTCGCCGTCCACCCGGACGCGGTCGCCGTCGCGCAGCCGCATCGTCGCGTTCCCCGTGCCGACCACCGCCGGTATGCCCAGCTCGCGGGCCACTATCGAGGCGTGCGACAGCGGCGCCCCCATGTCCGTCACCACGGCGGCGGCGCGCGGGAACATCGGGGTCCAGCCGATGTTGGTCAGCGTCGTCACGAGGATCTCGCCGGGCTTGAGCCGGTCGCCGTCCTCAGGCGAGGAGATCACCCGGGCGACGCCCTCGACGATGCCCGGCGCGCCCGGGAAGCCGGTGACCGTGTCGCTGACCGGCGCGCTCCCGCCGCGCGCGTCGTAGATGTCGCCGCGCCGGTCGGGGTCGGCGGCCCAGCGCACCGGGTCGAAGTGCCCGACGATCAGCGCCGGGTACGGCGGCAGCGCCGCGTACATCTCATAGGTCGCCCGCCGGGCCGGGACGCGCTCCAGCGCGGAGGCGTCGCCGCGCAGAAGGCCGAGGATCTCCTCCAGATAGAGGAAGAACAGGTCGTCGCCGTGCCCCGTGAGCTCTCCGGCCCGCAGCACGAAGGCACGCAGCACCCAGAACGCCCGCATGTTCTCCGACCGGGCGTTCTCGCGGTCGCGGACGACCTTGCTCCACCGGGTGACCCGGTCCCGCATCTTGGCTTCCTGGCGGGGGTAACGCTGGGCGAACCGCGCCCACGCCTCCTCGCGTGCCTTCTTCTGACGAGCGAGGAGGGCCTGGGTGTCGGCGCTCACGTCACGCAGCCCGGCCAGCTGGGCGTCGATCCACGCCGGATCCTCGCCGGGGCGCGGCAGGGAGACCTCGAACTCGTGGGGCCCCCGATGCCCGTACAGGTGGGCGAAGGTGTCCCGGTCGATCTCTCCCCTGGCCAGCTTGCCCAGCCCGATGACCGGGCCGAGGCTGGCCAGCTCGCCGTCGGTGCTGGCACCGGTGAGCATGGCTTCGGCGTCGACGTCGCCCATCATCTTGCGCAGTTTGTCGCGGGTGTAGACGAGCGTGGCCCCGCCCTGCCGGCCGGCGGCCTCCAGCGTGCGGCAGCTGGTGATGACGTACGGCTCGATCTCGCGCTCCCACAGGGCGGCCAGCTCGGCGCCGGTCCGCGTGGTGGCGACGCGGGCGCGCAGTTCCTCCGCGCGCCGCTGCGCGGTGGCGAGGAAGGCGGGCATGACCTTGAGGTTCGTACGGACGCGCCGCTGGATGTTGATCCCCAGCGGCACGACCTTCTTGACGATCTCCCAGCGGGAGACCTTCAGCAGCGGCACGTCGAGGCCGGGCGGCAGCTTGCCGAAGATCTGCTCGACGGCGCTCAGCCGGCTCCGCATGCCGAGGGAGATGGCCATCGTGTACATGACGCTCAGGTTCATGTAGAAGCGGCCGCCGATGTTGCCGACGAGGTCGAATCCGGGCAGCGCCGAGGCGGCCATCGCCTCATGGATGAACATGCGGACGAACGACCAGGTCACGGGCGTCATCACGTCGGGGATGGCCTCGCCGAGGTTGCCGCCGGTCCACAGGTAGTCGCCCTTGAGGCTGTCGTTCCACTCCTCGACCGGCTGTTTGAGGCCGGTGATCGGACGGGCCTGGACGATGAAGAACGAGCCGTCGTGCCTGGCCCATTCGACGTCCATCGGCGTCCCGTACAGCTCCTGGATGCGCGAGCCGACCCCGGCCAGCTCGGCGGCCTGCGCCGGGTCGAGGACGGCCCGCCGCCGCAGCTCCTCGGGGACGGGCTCCTCGTGCGTGCCGGACGGCGTGCGTACGGTCATGACGCTCTTGTCGCCGATCCGCGACTCGGCGACGGCGCCGTGGCGGACCACGACGGTGTCGGGGGTGACCTGGCCGCCGACGACCGCCTCGCCCAGGCCCCAGGAGGCGTTGATGACGATCTCGTCGCGGGCGCCGTTGACCGGGTTCGCGGTGAACATGACGCCGGCCGCGTCGGCGTCCACGAGCTCCTGCACCACGACGGCCAGGGCCACGTCGTCGTGCGGCACGCCGTTCTGCTCGCGGTAGGCGATGGCGCGGGCGTTCCAGAGCGAGGCCCAGCAGCGCTTGACGGCGTCGAGCAGCGCGTCGCCCCTGATGTTGAGGTAGGTGTCCTGCTGCCCGGCGAACGACATGCCGGGCAGGTCCTCCGCCGTGGCGGACGAGCGGACGGCCACCGGCACGTCGTCGCCCATCGCCTCGTATGCCGCGCGGATCTGCGCGGCGACGGCGGCGGGCATGTCGTGCCCGGCGAACAGGGCGGCGATCCCGGCGGCGTCGCCGGCGGCGGCCGCGTCGAGTATCCGGTCGCGGAAGTCCGCGGCGAAGGCCCGGTAGGCCTCGGTGGTGATGTGGAAACCGTCGGGAACGGGCAGTCCCGCCCTGGTCAGCCTGGCCAGGGAAGCGCCCTTTCCGCCCGCTGTCGCGAGGTCCGCGGCGGCATCGTCGAGAGGGAGTAGCACCCTCACGTGACACGCTCCTTAGCGCCCAGGGAGAGCGCGAGTTTGCGCTGCGCGATCTCCTCCATGGTGTCGAGATAGCCGAGGGTGGCCAGCCTGACGGCCCGCGCGTCGTCGTCCGACAGCGTGGCGCCGGTGCCCATCGCGCGGACGCCGCTGTCGGCGACCAGCTCGACGAGCCGGTCCTCCGGTATCCGCATCTGCTCGGGCATCATGTTCTGCGTGAACAGGAACCCGTAGATGACCGAGGCGAGGGTCGCGAGGTGCTCGGCGGGAGTCAGGTCCGAGCGGAGCACGCCCCGCCCGGCCAGATCGTGGAGGTAGGTCCCGAACGCGGCGCCCAGATCGAGCGTGCTCTGGCTGCTCTTCTTCTGCCTGCTGAGCTTGCCGAACACCTCCGAGTCGTCCAGGATCAGCGCCCTCATCAGCGGCCGGCGCAAAAGCCCGCCGACCAGCTCCCGGAGCAGCTCACGCAGGTCCGCGGGCGCGCGCTCGCGGACCTCACGCACCAGAAGGACCCGCTCACGGCGGATCAGCGCCGCGAAGAGCATCTCGCGGGTCTTCCAGTGCAGGTAGATCGTGCCCTTGGCGACGTCGGCCTGCCGGGCCACGTCGTCGATGGTCGTCTTGTCGTAGCCCCAGCGCAGACACAGCTCGGCGGCGGCGTCGAGGATCCGGTGCGCCCGCTCCAGCTGGCGCGCGGGATCCTGCGGGGGCCGTCCCACCCTGGCCATCTCGTCTCACCTCAAATGTTTGACTAGATGAGACTATGCAGTCATTCAATTAACCGCAAGTTCACCCCAGCTTCGCCAGGAGCTGTTCGGCGTCGGCCGCGAAGGTCGCGTCGTCGGTGCCGACGGCGAGCAGGAGCATCCGCCTGGCCACCGTGAGGTCACCGTGGGCGTACCGGATCTCCCCCAGGCGGAAGGCGGCCTCGGCGACCAGCTCGGGCTGCTCGGTCAGCCCCAGCGTGAGCTCGTAGTAGCGCACGGCCCCGTCGCGGTCGTTCAGCCAGTAGCAGAGCTCCCCCAGATGCGCGGCGGCCATGCCCGACTCGGTGTCTCCTGAGTCGATGACCCGCTGGTACCAGCCGAGCGCCTCGGGGAAGTCCCGCTCCCGCTTGGCCAGCGCCCCCAGGTACATCGCCCCGAGCGCGCTGACGTGCCCCGTGCCCGAGTTCACCGCCCGGATGTACCACTTGCGGGCCTCGTCCTCGTCCTCGTCGTGGTAGCTGTGGCCGAGCGCGACCATCGCCCTGGCCGCCAGTTCCTCGTCGCCCGCGCCCAGCACCCGCTGGTACACCTGCCTGCCCTCGGCCACCTCTCCGGTCCCCACCAGGGCCTGGGCCAGCACGCTCAGGGAGGTGGCCTCACCGCTCTCGGCCGCCTCCCGCAGCGTGCGCAGCGACGCCTCGGTGTCGCCCTGGCGGCCCTGGAGCATGCCGAGCAGGCTGCCGAACACCGACCGCACCGGGCTGTCGGCGTCACCCGCCTGCCGTTCGGCCAGGCTGTAGAAGGCGGCGGAGTCGTCCTCGGCGTCGAGGAGCGCCAGCAGCCTGCCGCCCGCGACGAACCGCACATCGGGATCCTCGTGCTCGTTCAGCCGCTCGTAGACGGCCCGCGCCCGCTCCGTCTCACCGAGCTCGGCGAGTCGCTCGGCCACTCCCAGCTCGGTGAAGGCGTCGGAGCCGACCAGCTCGTAGTAGAGGTGGACTGCCTCGGGGTCGTCGCAGAGCTCCGCGAGCTCCCTGGCCTTGGCGCCGGCGTGCGGCCCCAAATGCGACAGCACCTGTACGGCCAGTGCGTGCTCGCCCCGCTCGTACGCCTGGTAGGCCAGGGTGTTCACGTTGTCCGCGGCGGTCTGGGCCAGCTCGGACCCGGTCCCCGCGGCGAGGCCGAACGCCTCGGCCGCCCCGAGCGGGTCACCGTCCTCGTGCAGCCAGCAGCCGAGCTGGATGCCGCCCCTGGCCACGGCGTCGGCCTCGCCCGACGCGACGGCCAGCCGCGCCTGCCCGACGGCCGCCGCTTTGTCGCCCAGAGCGTGCAGAGCCTCCGCGAGATCGGCGCGCAGGCCGGCGATCGGCTGACCGGTGTCGATCCCCTTGCGGTACATGTCGACCGCGCCCGCCAGGTCACCCGTCGCCTTGAGCGCGTCGCCCCACACCCAGTAACCCATGGTCACCGTCTCGGGATCGCCGGTGCCGACGGCCAGCTCGGCATGGGCGGCGACGGCCGCGTACTCCTGCCGCTGGAGCAGGTTGACGAGCAGGTGACACAGGCAGACGAGATCGCCGGCCGCGGCGCCACGTTCGAGCACGTCACCGGCACCCGTCAGGTCTCCGAGCTCCTCCAGCAGGGCGGCCAGCTCGACGGCGGTCGCCGGCAGGGCGGCCCGCAGCGCCTCGACGGCTCCGTCCAGGTCGCCGCGCCGGCGTCGGACGACGGAGACGTTGCGCCACGCCATGAGGGCGATCTCCTCGTCTCCGCTCTCGGTCGCGGGCAGGAAGCACAGCTCGGCCTGGCTGTACTGACCGTCGCGGGCCAGCTCGGCGCCGAGTCCGAGACCGGCGCGCCCGGCCCACTCGGGCCCGCCCACCTCGACGACCAGCAGGTAGAGCGCCCTGGCGAAGTCCTCGTCCCGGCTCGCCCTGGCCATCTCCAGCGTCTCGGCGAACGCCTCGTCGGTGGGGAACCCGCTCGTCTCCGCCCGTTCCGCAGGGAACCCGCCCGTTCCGGCGAGCGCTCCTTCCCCAGAGAGCCCGGCTGTCGCGGCCGGTGTCCCGGCCGCGTGGGATTCCGTCAGCAGACGGCGTACCTCGGCTATGTCGCCGGCGTCCAGCGCGAGCAGCAGCCCCGCCATCGCCGCCGACCCGGTCAGCTCGGTCAGCGCCGCCAGGGCGCCCGGCCGGTCGCCCTCGGCGGCCAGCACCCATGGCCGTTCCTCCGGCGAGGCCGTGCCGAGCCGGACCCGGGCCGTGGCCGCGGCCCGCCGGTCGGTGTCCTGGGCCGCCGCGCGCTCGTAGGCCGAGCGGGCGCCCTCCGGGTCACCCGCCTCCTCCCAGTGGTGCCCAGCCTCCAGCAGCGTGGCCCCCGCCGCCTCAGAATCGACCGCCACGGCCCGCTCGAACGCCGCCCGCGCGCCCGCGAGGTCGCCGGTCCGCGCGAGGAGCCCGCCCAGCAGGCATCCCGCCTCCGCCGCCCCTTCGGCCTGCGCGGTCCGCACCGCGGTGGCCGCCTCCACGAGCGCTCCGTCCAGGTCGCCGCCGTCACGCAGCAGCCGGGCCAGCCGCGGAGCCGCCGCCACCTCGCCGAACACCTCCCGCAGCACCTCACGGGCCTCATCGGGCAGGCCGGTCGCGATCAGGATCTCCCCCAGCCGCAACGCGGCCTCGGCCACGTGCGCCGCGCCGTCCCCGGCGAGTACTTCTCGGTACGTCCGCGCCGCCGCGTCGAGGTCGCCGAGCGCGTGCCAGGCCCGGCCGAGGTCGCGGCGCGCGATGGCGGCGAGGTGCTCGTCCGGACCGGTCACGGCCTGTTGCCAGGCGGCGATCGCACCGTGCGGGTCGCCGGCGTCGTGGCGCAGGGCGCCGAGGTAGCTGGCCGCCTCCTGCCGGAAGTCCGGGTGACCGACGCCGAGCAGCAGAGACAGCGACCCGTCGGCCGCGGCCGTCTCGCCCTGACGCCGCCAGGCATGCGCGGTCTGCAGGGCGAGCACGGAGGCCATCCACGACCTGCCGTCATCAGCGATCGCCTCAAAGGCCGCACCCGCCGCACGGAAGTCACGGTCGAGCAGGAACCGCGCGTAGCGTCCCGTCTCCCCCTCTTCCGAGTGGGCCTCCGGAACGCGGCCGAACGCGGCCCGAGCGCCGTCGAGGTCGTCGAGCCGCACCCGGGTGAGCCCGAGCAACCAAGCGTGGCGCGGCGCCTGGACCGGGTCGCCCTCGGCGACAAGCCGCTCGTGCAGGCGACACGCGGCCAGCAGGTCACCCTGGCGCTCGAACAGCCCGAGCAGCGCGCCCACCGCCTCCAGACGGAGCCCCCGGTGCCCGGTCTCCATCGCGGCGGTCAGCGCGGCCCGCGCCTCCGCCAGATCACGCTCACGCGTACCCGCGTCCTCGCCCTCTCCGCCGTCCTCGCCGGAGTCGCTCGCGCGTTCACCGAGCAGCTCACCCAGTCCGTACGCCACCCACGCCGCCAGCACCGGATGCCCGTCGGCCCGCGCCCGGCGCAGCAGCGCGACCGCCTCCTCGCTCTGGCCCTGGTTCACCAGGACGTCCTTGAAGATGGTGGCCGTATAGGAGAGCGCGAGCGGGTCGCCCGAGTCGGCCGCCGTGTGGAACAACCGGGCCGCGTCCGACAGGTCGTACCCGATGGAGGCCAGCACCTGCGCGAACACCGCGGTGCCGATGGCGGCCGTCGCGGGGTGCTCCATGGCCTCGCGGTAGCGGACCAGCCCCTCCTCCCTGCCCAGGCGCTGGTGGTCGATGACCGCCCGCAGCACCGGGTGCGGTTCGTCGCCCGATTCGCGCAGCAGGTGCAGGAAGAACTCGGCGCTGAAGCCCTGCAGCAGGTCGTCGCCCTCGGCGACGTAGGACAGCAGCTCGTCGGCCTGCTCCCGGTCACCCTCGCCCAGCTCCAGCTCGGCCAGCGTCATCATGGCCCGGACCGACTGCGTGGCCGCGCCGGAGTCGATGGCGCCGCGCAGCAGCCGTCGCGCCCCGTCCAGATCGCCCGCCTGAAGGTGGCGCAGCGCCTCGTCGACGTCCAGGAGCGCCTGTTCCTCCACCGGGTCGGCGAGCGGCTGCTGCCGCGCCGCGTGGTCGAGCAGCAGCGCGGCCTTGAACGCCGCGTCGGGGTCTTCGTGCTCGGCCGCCTCGGCCACGAGCGCCATGATGCTCTCCCGCTCGTCCGGGTGCTGGTCGAGCAGCAGGCCGAGCAGCGTGACGGAGATCGACGACCAGTCAGACTCCCCCGCCGCCAGTACGGCCCGCAGCGCCGCGAGCGCCTCGGCCACCTCCCCGGCCTCGGTGTGCATCTGCGCCAGGCACGCCTGGGCCTCGACGGCGTAGTCCCGCTGCCCGCTGGCGACCACCCGGTGGAAGATCGCCTTCGTCGCCGTCACGTCGCCGAGCTGCGCGGTCACCTTGGCCTGCTCGATGAGCGCGGGCAGCCGCTCCTCGGGCCTGGGGTCCTCGGCGGCCTCGGCGTAGGAGGCGGCCGCCTCGGCGTACTCGCCGAGATCGACGAGGACCGCGCCGAGCAGCCGGTGGGCGGTGGCCAGGTGGTCGGGGTGTCCCACGGCGATCGCGTGCTCGCACACCTCGCGGGCGGCCGCGAGATCCCCCTCGTCGGCGTGGATCCGGTACAGCCGGAACGCCGACAGCGACACCACATCGGGATCGCCGCAGGTCAGCAGCTCACGGTAGTCGTCCTCGCTGTCCGCCAGCTCGAACAGGTCACGCGCCGTACCCGGATCCTGGGGGGCGAAGTCGGGCAGCTCCAGCTGGGCGGCCATCTCAGCGACGGCGGGACTGTCGCACCGCCGCGCCCGCTCCAGCGCCTCCTTGGCGCCCTCGACATCGCCCAGCTCGGTCAGGACGAGCACCAGCGCCGTCTCGGCGAGCGCGGCCACCTCGAAGTCGGCGCCGTCGCAGGCGATCATCAGCACCCGGTGCGCGGCGGGCCATTCGCGGGCGGCGACCAGCATCATGCCCATGGCGATGGCGGAGCGCTGCCCGAAGACCGGGTCGCCGGAAAGGATCACCGACCGGTGCGCGGCCTCCGCGCCGTCGAGATCGCCCTGCTCCTCCAGCAGGCAGGCCAGCAGGTGCGACGCCTCGGGATCGCCGGTGGCGGCGATCTCCCTGAACAGCACGGCCGCCGCATCGGGATCCCCCGCTTCCCAGCACTTCATCGCCGCGGCCAGCTGCTCTGACTCCATATTGCACTCCCCAGTCATTTAATACTGTGAAAAAGCTACACATGTGTCGCTCTGGTCACAGCACGTTCCCCGATCTCGGGACCTTCCGGCCATCCCGGTTCGGAGCGCCGTAGCGTAGGGGCCATGGCTAAAGCGTTCTGGATCGACCAGGAGTTCGACAGGGATCGTGACGGGCGCTATGCCGTACACGTGCGCAAGAACCTCGAAGAGTTCGAGTGGGGCGACATCGCGCCGGTCAGGTTCGCCTGCGCGGCCTGGCGGCTGGCCACGCCGCCGTCACTGAACCCCGGCTACGTGCGCTGGGACCGCCGCATCCTTGAGGCGACCTGCCACCGCAACACGTGGGACGGCACGCTCAACGCGCGGATCAAGCTGGTCTCGCCGCTGCCCGAGGAGCTCACCCGCTCACGGGCCTGGTGGCGCGACCGCGGCTGGCTGGGCTGGCAGGAGACGTTCGGCCAGTACGTCGAGCCGACGCAGCAGGACCTGGCCAGGATCCCGTTCCTGCGGGCGACGCTGCTGGTGGAGGTCCCGGTGCCGCTCGACGACCTGCCGCCGGAGCCCGAAGGCCCGCATGACGAGGTCGAGCAGAGCGCGGCGCGGGTCCTGGTGGTGCTGGTACGCGAGCTGAACCAGCTGGTCAGCCCCATCCTCGATCAGCTCGGCTGACAGCATGCCCGCCCCATAACTGGGTAGCGGGGGGCGCATGAGGATGCTGCTCGCCGTGCTGTCGATGGCACTGATCGCCGGATGCGCCGTGGACGCGACCGCCCCGGTCCGCACGGCCGAGCGCTTCCACGCCGCCCTCGCCGCGCACCAGGAGGACGCCGCCTGCGCGCTGCTCTCCCAGCAGACCGCGGAGAAGCTGCCCGACCCCGGCCAGACGTGCGCCGACGCGCTGCGCGAGCTCAAGCTGGGCACCGCCGGGCCGGTCACCTCGGCGCAGGTCTGGGGCGACGACGCCCAGGTACGGCTGGCGGGCGACACGCTCTTCCTCCACCACTACCAGAACGGGTGGCGGGTCACGGCCGCGAGCTGCCGTCCGCAGGGCGACCGACCCTATGACTGCGAGGTGGAGAACTGATGCGGACGATGTTCACAATCACCCTCGTCGTCATCGCGGCGGGGCTGATCTGGTTCTTCACGACGGGACTGATCCGCCTATGAAGCAGAAGATCAAGGAGAACGGGCTGTCGCTGGCGTTCCTGGTGATGTTCCTGCTGACGCTGGCCGGGCAGGCCATCGCGGGGACGGGCCAGTTCAACGACCAGCAGCTGGTCAACGGCGGGGAGCCGGTCTCTATCTTCACGTACGTGACATCCTCGGACTTCGCCGTGGACGTGGCCGAGAACTGGCAGTCCGAATACCTGCAGTTCTTCCTGTTCATCACGATGACGATCTGGCTGGTGCAGAAGGGTTCGCCGGAGTCCAAGGAGCCCAAGGAGGTGGGCACCGAGTCGGACGAGAAGCAGCTCGTCGGCCGCTACGCGCGGCCCGACTCCCCGGCCTGGGCGAAGGCCGGGGGGTTTCGGCTCCAGCTGTACAGCAACTCGCTCGGGCTGGTGATGGGGATCGTCTTCGTGCTGTCATGGCTGGCGCAGTCGGTGGCCGGGGTGGCGGCGTACAACTCGCAGCGGCTGCTCGACCTGCGGGATCCGGTCTCGTGGGGCGCCTATTTCACCTCGCCGGAGTTCTGGAACCGGAGCCTTCAGAACTGGCAGTCGGAGCTGCTCGCCGTCCTGTCGATGGTCGCGCTGTCGATCTACCTGCGGCAGCGCGGGTCGCCGGAGTCCAAGCCGGTGGGCGCGCCACACTCCTGGACCGGGGTCGAGGGCTGATCGGCCGCCGGGCTCCACGGCCGATCGGCCGCCGCGCTCCACGGCCGATCGGCCGCCGCGCTCCACGGCCGATCGGTCACCGGGCTGCACGGCCGATCGGTCACCGGGCTCCACGGCCGATCGGTCACTGGGCTCCACGGCTCGCCGGTCGCCGCGCTCCATGGCTCACCGGTGACGACCGCGACGATGCGGGTGCCCGGCTGGAAGGCGCCCTGCCGGACCAGGTCGAAGACGCCGTAGAGCATCTTCCCGACATACACCCCCTCGACCCGATATTTCGCGATGAAGTCGTCAAGGACCGGGGTCGAGCGGGCGTAGCCCCCGAAGTGGTAGTCCAGGTTGACCGACCAGTTCGGCCACACGCGCCCATAAGCCTCGCGCTGCAGGCGCGCCACCTCGTCGTCGAGGAACCCGGCCCCCTTGAGCACCGCGAACCCGATCGCCCGCCGGCCCTCCGGCAACCCGGCGGCGATCCCGGCCAGGGTGCCGCCGGTGCCGACCGCGCAGCAGATCACGTCGTAGTCGCCGCCGATCTCACCGGGCAGCTCGGCGCACCCGCGTACGGCCGCCGCGTTGCTGCCCCCCTCCGGCAGGATCGCCACCTCGCCCCACTGCTCGCGCAGCGCGGCCTGCACCTCTGGTGTGTGCTTGCGGCGATATGTCCCCCGGTCGAGATAGGTGAGCCGCATGCCGCAGGACTCCGCGTACGCCAGCGACGGGTTGAGCGGCAACGTCTCCTCACCGCGGATCACCCCGATCGTCGCGAACCCGTCCCGGCGCCCGGCCGCCGCGACAGCCCTGATGTGACCGGAGTAGGCGCCGCCGAACGTGAGCACACGGGGATGGCCCAGGTTGTACTTGAGCTTGCGCGCCTTGTTGTCGTCGCGGACGAGGAAGACCCGGATCGGGTCGAGCGCCGGATCCACCAACTCCTCCATGGCGCTAGTCTACGGTCGGACCTTTGTTGAGGAGTGTTGGATTATGCGCGTTGTCGATGCTTTCCGGGCCGCCTTCGGCGGCGACCCGCGTACGGTCTGGCACGCGCCCGGCCGTGTCAACCTGATCGGCGAGCACACCGACTACAACGACGGCTTCGTCCTGCCCTTCGCGGTGCCGTGGGGCGTCACGGCGGCCGTCAGCCCGCGCGACGACGCCACGATCCGGCTGCTGTCCCTGCAGTCGCCCGGCGACCCGCTGGTGATCTCCCATCACGAGGAGTCGCAGGGCTGGAGCCGCTACGTGGTCGGCGTCCTGGCGATGCTGGGCGAGCGGATACGCGGCGCCGACATCGCCATCGACGGCGACGTGCCACGGGGCGCCGGGCTCAGTTCGAGCGCCGCGCTGGAGGTGGCCGTCGCCTCAGCTCTCAACGACCTGTACGACCTGGGCATGACTCCCATGGAGCTCGCCCAGCTCAGCCAGCGGGCGGAGAACGACTTCGTCGGCATGCCGTGCGGCATCATGGACCAGGCGGCGTCCGCGCTGAGCGCCGAGGGGCACGCGCTGTTCCTCGACTGCCGCTCGCTCGGCTCCCGCAACATCCCGCTCGACCTGGCCGCGCACGGGCTGACCATCCTCATCATCGACACGCAGGTGCACCACGAGCACGCGGGCGGCGAGTACGCCAAGCGCCGCGCGGAGTGCGAGTCGGCGGCCCGCAAGCTGGGGGTCGCGGCGCTGCGCGACGTCACGGACCTGGCCGGGGCGCTCGACCAGTTGCAGGGCGCCGAACGCAAGCGCACGATGCACGTCGTCACGGAGAACCACCGTGTCGAGGCGCTCATCGGCCTGCTCCGGGCCGGGGCGATCACGGAGATCGGGGCGCTGCTGAACGCCTCCCACCTGTCGCTGCGCGACCAGTACGAGGTGTCGTCGCCGGAGCTGGACCTGGCCGTGGAGGCATCCGTGCGTGGCGGCGCCCGGGGCGCCCGCATGACGGGGGGCGGCTTCGGCGGCTCGGCGATCGCGCTGGTGCCCGACGAGCGCCTGGAGGCCGTGAAGGAGTCGGTGAGCGCGGCTTACGCCGAGCGCGGCTGGCAGGCCCCCCGTTTCCTGCCCGCCACCCCCTCCCCAGGCGCACGACGGATCTCCTGACCTACAGGGGCGGGAAGTTCGGCAGGCGGCGCTCCAGGAAGCTCGCGACGCCCTCGGTGAAGTCCGGGCGGTCGAAGGAGGCGAGCATCTCCTGGGTCGCCGTCTTGGCCGCTTCGTCCAGGGTGACGTTCCAGTCGTTCCAGACCTGACGCTTGATGACGGCCATGGAGGCCGGGGAGCTGTGGGTCGCGAGCTCCAGGGCGTACTCCTGGGCGGTGGCGAGCAGCGCGTCTCCCGGGACCGAGCGGTTGGCCAGGCCGAGCTCGTAGGCCTCCGCGCCGGTGAAGACCCGCCCCGACAGGAGGATGTCCATGGCTCTCTGCTGGCCCATGAGGCGGGGCAGGATCCACGACAGACCGTATTCGGCGATCAGGCCGCGGCGCGGGAAGGCCGTGGTCCACTTGGCGTCCTCGGCCGTGAAGATCAGGTCGCAGGCCAGCGCGTGGACCACGCCCAGACCCGCGCAGGCGCCGTTGACGGCGGCGATGATCGGCTTGGCGATGGTCGTCGGGAAGGTGTTGGGGCGCGGGTCCGGCGTCTCGTCGTAGTCTCCGGTCTGGATGGCGCTGAGCGTCTGGAAGTCGGCGCCCGAGCAGAATCCCTTGCCCGCGCCGGTCACCACGATGGCCCGCACGTTCGGGTCCTTCTCGGCCTCCTGGAGAAGGTCGAAGTAACACCGGCCCATCGCGTCCGTCCAGGCGTTGAGCCGGTCTGGACGGTTGAAGGTCAGGGTGAGCACGCCTTGATCGGCCGAGGAGAGAACGAGTTCCGCCATAGGCCAACAGAATCAGATTCTAGTCATGAAACGCAAGACAACCCCCGGCCGGCGGGCGTGGCGGATAAAGGCAGACGTCAGCGCGGGGTTGCTGAAGTGGGGGAAGCGGAACGCAAGGCAGCCCCCCGGCCAGCCGGCGTGGTGATGGAACGCAAACGGCCGTCCGCCCGCCGGCGTGGCGATGGAGCATGAAATGGCTGTCCGGTCAGCCGGTGTGGTGGACGAAGGCAGGGGTCAGGGTGGGGTTGTCGTAGTAGCGGTGGAAGACGCGGGTGGCGCCACCGGAGATGGGCGGCACGATCCACGACCAGTCGGCCGGGCACACCCGCCCCGCCTTCTCCTCCCGGCCCAGGTGGGTGAGGAACCGGTTCGCCTCCGTGTGGTGGTCGGTCATCGTGACCCCCGCCTGCTCGAACGAGTGCAACACGGCCACGTTCAGCTGGACCAGCGCGTGGTCCCGCCACAGTGACCGGTCGGTGGCGGTGTTCAGCCCGAGCCGTGCGGCGACCACGGGCAGCTGGTCGTAGCGGTCGGTGTCGGCGAGGTTGCGGGCGCCGATCTCCGCCCCCATGTACCAGCCGTTGAAGGGCGCGCACGGATAGCACAGCCCCCCGATCTCCAGGCACATGCCGGAAATGGCCGGCACGGCATGCCAGCGCAGCCCCAGGTCGGCGAACCACGGATAATCCGGATGTGTGAAGGGCACCTCCAGCACCGCGTCGCCCGGCAGATTGCACAGCAGCCGCTGCCCGCGCCCCGGCTGGATGACCAGAGGCAGCACGTCGAACCTGCCGCCCTGCCCGCCCCGCCAGCCGAGCCGCCTGACCCGCTCGGTGAAGTCGACGTAGCGGGGGTCCCCCACGATCGACCCGTCGCGCATGCGATATCCGGCGTACCGGATGAGCTGCTCGTTCAGCACCCGGGGTCCGCGCCGCTCAGGCGTGTCCGGCGGGAACACGGTGATCGTCGGCCGGATCTTGCCCTCACCCGTCGCTTCGCGCAGATGAGCCACGCACTCGAGGGCCACCCCCTCGGCGCTGGTCACCTCCCTGCGGTCGCGCACCCGCAACGAGCGCCAGTAGAGCCGTCCGATGCAGCGGCCGCTGTTGCGCCAGGCCACCCTGGCACCGAACTGCAGCTCCTCGAAGGTATGGGTGTAAGTCCCATGACGGGCGATCTCCTTGGCGACTTCACGCAGACGCGCGTGCACGTCACCCGCGCCGGGATTCTCGGCGTGGAAGAGCCTGATGAAGCGCTCCGCCTCGCGGATGTCGATCGTTCGCTCGATGAGCGTCTGTACGGCGATGGCATCGAAGGGACGTAGGGACCTGATCCAGGTACGCACGCAGTAACCAGCACTTTTCCATCAACGGAGCGCCCCGCCGATTCCGGGTCGGCGGCACCTCCTGACAGGCGGCGCCCTCTCCACACCGCCTTCACAACGTGCCCGCAGCTCCTGCCATCCTTCACCGTCTGGCAGCCGTTTGTCCCGGCAAATGGAAAATCCGGTGACCTTACGGCTACAAAGCGTGAAAGACGCTAGCCGCCGGGCCGCCGCACCAGGTCGAGCCGCATCGCCACCACCACCGCCGAGGTCCGGTCGGAGACGCCCAGCTTGCCGTACGCCCGCAGCAGATGCGTCTTGACCGTGGCCTCCCCGATGAACAGCCGCCGGCCGATCTCCCCATTGGTCAGCCCCTCCGCGACCAGCTCCAGCACCTGCCGCTCCCGCGCCGACAGGCGCCACCCTTCGGGGCCGGTCTTGCGCCAGGTCGCCAGGCGAGCGGACACCGACGGCGACAGGACGGTCTCGCCGCCCGCCACCGCCCGTACCGCGACCACCAGGTCGGCTCGTGACACGTCCTTCAGCAGGTACCCGGCGGCTCCGGCCGACATGGCGCGCTCGATGTCGGCGTCGTTCTCGTACGTGGTCAGCACGATGATCCGGTAGCCCGCGCCCAGCCGCCGGATCGCGGTCACGCCGTCGCAGCCCGGCATGCGCAGGTCCATGAGGATCACGTCGGGCCGCAGCCGTGGCGCGACCGCGACCACCTCTTCACCCGATCCGGCCTCGCCGACCACCTCGATGTCCGGTTCGGCGACGAGCATCCCGCGCAGGCCCTCGCGGACCATCGGGTGGTCGTCGACGATCATCACGGCGAGCATGGCAGCTCCACCGTGACCGTCGTGCCCGCCCCGGGAGCGGCCGCGACGGTGACGGTCCCGCCGAGCCGCGACACCCGGACCCGCATGGTCCGCAGGCCGTACCCATCGCGGGTGGTGGACGGCTCGAAGCCATCGCCGTCGTCGCTCACCGACAACCGCACTGCCGCGTCCCCGTAGTCCAGCGCCAGCCGCACGGACCGGGCGCCAGCGTGCTTGCGCACGTTGGCGAGCCCTTCCTGCGCGACCCGCACCAGCACCGCCTCGGCCGTGGCGGGCAACGCGAAGGGCGCGCCCTTGACGGCCACCTCCACCGGCACCTCGAACCCCTCGGCCAACCGGCACAGCGCCTGCCCCAGTGACGTGCCGTCGAGCGCGGGCGGGGCGAGCGCCGCGATGAGCGCCCTCGTCTCGGCCAGGTTCTCCTTCGCCGTCCGTACGGCCAGCGCCACATGCCGCTCGACCCCCTGAGCGGCCTCGGCGGCCTGGAGGAGCATGATGATGCTCGTGAACCCCTGGGCCAGGGTGTCGTGGATGTCGCCCGCCAGCCGCTCGCGCTCCGCCAGGACCCCGGCCTCCCTGCTGACCTCCGCCAGCTCCTCCCGAGTGCGGTCGAGCTCTTCGATCAGCTCGGCGCGTTCGCGGTTCTGCTGGTACAGCCGGCTGATGAACGTGCCGAGCAGCGCGCTCGCCGACAGTCCGACGGCCAGGGCGAGGAGGATCAGCAGCGGGTCCGCCCCGGCCGCCGTCAGTCCGTTGAGTACCGGCGCGGCGAAGAACGCCGCCGTCAGCACCACGGCATGCGTGACCCGCAGCGACATGAACGCCATCGGCACCAGCGCGGACAGCGCTATCGCCGCCGCCGACTCCAGCAGTCCGGCTCCGGTGACCAGGACGAGCATGCTCGCCGCGTACCACCAGCTCTCCCGCACCGGGATGGCGTCCGCGCGGACGGCCGTGCGGCCGAACAGGACGTAGCAGAGGGCCAGCAGGAGCACCAGTCCGACGGCGATGGGCGGGCCGCCGTCCGCCACCATCGCGATGACGGTGGTGATGAGCACCACCACGAAGTACGCGTCCCAGAACGGATAGGAACGTAGCCAGGCATTCTCGGCCCGCGCCGCCACGGGACTCCCCATGATCTGCAGTTTTACCCTCTTTTAGCTAGATGTCCACCGATCGGTGGATACCCCGGCGACGCCGGACCCGTGATCGTCATGGTCATGAACAAGCACATCTACCGCACGGTCATGCTCGCCCTGTCGCTCGTCTTCGCCGCGCTGATCGCCATTCTGGCCCTCCTCGGCAGCGGCGCCATCGGCCTGGTCGCGGGGATCGGCGGCGTCCTCCTCGGCCTCGGCTGGGCGCTCTACGGAGTGCTGACCGGCAAGAGGGACTCCACGGTCTAGCCGCAACGCGAAACCCCCTTCCCGCAAGTCCGGGAAGGGGGTTCGGTGTTGCTCCCGCGATAGGACTCGAACCTATAACCTGCCGGTTAACAGCCGGCTGCTCTGCCGTTGAGCTACGCGGGATCGAACGTTCGCGCTGATCGGCGGGCCTTGCGGGCCGCTCCCCTGGGCGCAGGAATAGATTAGCGCACTCGAGGAGTGCGTGTCGCATCGTCATTCGGGTAGGCCGGAGACAGCGGAGGTGCAATATGCGTTATCGGATGACATTCGTCATTGGTCTTGCCGTCGGCTATGTCCTGGGCAGCCGGGCCGGCCGCGAACGCTATGAGCAGATCAAACGGGCAGCCCAGCGCGTTGCCGACAGCCCGAGGTTCCAGGAGACCGCGGGCGTGATGGGCGCCCAGCTGTCGAAGGCGGCCGGGGTGGCCAGGTCGAAGGTGGGGGACACGCTCCAGCATCGGATCCCGTTCCTCAACGGCCACGACCACCACGACACCGGCACCGGCTGGCCCGGCGAAGAGGGCGAGCAACAGGCCAGTCAGAAGAAGACCGACCAGACCGGCATTCCTTACTGACGCGGACAAGGCCGGGCCCCGGGCATGAGCGCAGGACGAACCACCGCCCATCCCGGGGCGCTCGCGTGCCACCGTCCGTCTGCCGGGCGCCTGAACGCGTGAACCGGCTCCTCAGACCCCCATGCTGCGCCGTACGCCCTCAAGGGCCTGTTCGGCCTGCGCGCGTACGCCCGGGTCGTCCGGATCGAGGCCGTCGTCGAAGACGAGGGTCCACCCCAGCACCTCACCGCCAGGCGGGCGCCTGGCCACCAGCCGCACCCCGCCACGGCCGGGCAGGTCCACGTGCTTGTTCACCACGATGGTGGCGTTGACCCGCTCCCGGACCGTCTCGGGCAGCAGCCGCGGCTCCGGCAGCTCCACGCGGTGCCTCTCGCTCGACGTGGTGAGGACGCTCAGCCCCTCCTCGTCCCAGGCGGCCCGGTCGATCGTCTCGTACGGCACGCGGATCCCGCCGGGCAGGTGCAGCGCCAGATTGGTGGCCACCACGTGCCCGTCGCCGGTGGCGGCGAAGGTCAGCACCCGCTCCCCCGGCTCGGTGACCAGGGCCTTGCGGACGTCGGCGGGCAGGCGGCGAAGGAAACTCATTCCTTCACGCTATCGGCGAGCAGGTCGAGGGTGAGCGCGGCACTCCAGGAGAAGTCCCGGCACCCCCGGCCGCTGCCGTCGAACGGGTCGAAGCACTCGCGGAACCCCGCCTGCCTGACCAGGCGGAGCGTGCCGTTGGCGAGTTGCTGGCCGAGCGAGCCGAGCGCGTGCACCTCGGCCGCCCGGCGCAGCAGCCAGTTGGTGTTCACCCAGGACGGGCCGCGCCAGTAGCGGGTGCGGTCGAACTGGGCGGCGCGGATCTCGCAGCTGGGCACCGGATAGCCCGTGGCGCCCATGAACCTGGCCGATTCGAGCATCTCGATGGCCGCGTAGACGCGGTCGCTGGGCAGCTCGGGGTCCAGCAGCGGGCCGAAGCCGCCGACCGTACAGACCCGGATCAACCGGTCGGCCCGTAGGTCGCGGGCGTAGAAGCAGCCGTCCCACAGGCGCTCGAGGAGCGCCTGCCTGATGCGCTGGGCCTGTTCGGCGTGGGGCACCGGGTCGGCGCGGGCCAGCGGCGCCAGCTCGGCCATGGCCTGGCAGGAGGCGAGCCAGATCCCGTTGAACATCGGGTCCTCGATGGCGAACGGGTGCTCGTCGCGCAGGTATTCGGCGCGGTAGCCGGCGTTGCGGTAACGAAGCGCCAGCCAGACGTAGCGGTCGTGGTCGCTGTCGGGGTGGCGCTCGTCGAGTTCGACGGTGCGGTAGCCGTACCTGATCTCGGGCAGCGCGGCGAGTGGCTGGTCCCAGGCCGGGCTGTCGTCCATGCCCGACTCCCAGGGGTGCACGATCGCGGCGAGCCCCGAGCCGCCGAGGTCGCGCGCGGCGGCCAGGTAGGCGTGCTGGGCGGCCAGCGCCGGAAACACCCGCCTGACGAAGTCGGCGTCGCCGGTGTGCCGGTAGAGCCACCACAGGGCCAGTGCGTGCAGCGGCGGCGAGGTGAGGCCCGAGGTGAGCACGCGCGGCGCGGCGTCGTGGTCCTGCGAGCGCCAGACCGAAGGGCCCGGAAAGTACGCCTCGGGAGTGTGGAAGACGATGTGCGGCACCATGCCGGTCGCCCACTGCCCGGCCAGCAGGCTGAGCAGCTCGGCACGAGCCCGGTCAGGCAGGTGCCTGGCCAGGCCGATCATCACGAACGCCGAGTCCCAGCTCCACTGGTGCGGGTAGAGACCTGGAGCGGGAACGGTGGCGGTTCCCGTCCAGTTCGCCTCGAGCACGGACAGTGCCTCGCGCCCGAGCGCGGCGTCGTCGACCGCGGGCCGCGCCTCCATCAACCCACTATGCGCCGCTATTCAGAAGGAAGCTATGGCGAAGGAAGCTACGTCCGGGCCCACTTGGAGACGAGCATGACGCCGAAGGCCACGGCTCCGATGATGAGTCCCCACTTGAGCAGCGTGAAGAAGAAGCCCACGAGGGGGCCGATGAGGATGAACACGGCGATGATCGCCAGGATTGCGAGAAGTATGCGTCCCATGCCTCTGACGTTACGAGATCGTTTAAGCGGATTGCAGGTAAGACAGGGTTGAATCAGGGACAAGTCAGGGTCTCCCCTACTCTCGGAACCAACCGGTCTACCACCGGAACCAACCGGTCGGTTTTGCCGTTAAGCCGGTAGACAACGGGGCGCGGGGGCCCGTATCACGGGGAGCGTGATGAGTCTCGGACCACCCATGAGCAGGGAGGGCGCGGAGTACGCGCTGCGTGCCCGAGCCGACGAGCGCGACCGCATCTCCGGCGACCTGCTCGATCTCGAAGCCCACACCACCTACCAGTTACTCAAGGGCGCCTCCTTGAGCGGTCCGACCCAGACGCGCTGGGCCGCCGCGCAGGGAGCGCTCGCCGCGCTGTGGGCGCTGTACGACACCTACCGGGGGGTGTTACACGCGGCCGAGCAGGTCAAGGGTGCCCGCGGCCGCCTCGGCGCGGAGCAGCTCGCCACTCTGACGGAGCTGCTGTCGGGCCGCTCGGTGGTGCTGAAGGCCGCCGCCAAGCCCGTCGAGGAACGGTCTCTCCTCCCCCAGGCGGACGAGCGGCTCACCCTGGACGAGACCGTCGCCCGGATGGACGCGGCCTTCCAGCAGGCCACGGACGTACTGACCGAGATCGACACGATCTGGTCCGCGGCGTTACCCCGCCTCGACGCCGCCGACGCCGAACTGCGCGCGGTCGGCGACCTGCGGAGGCAGCTCGGCGAGACCCTTGACCTGACCCGGACGGAGACCGATCTCAAGCGGATGCGGGCCGCCGTACTCGAAGACCCGCTCGGCTCGGCGCCGCCGGACCATGAGCTGGAGCGCGTCACCCGCCTCCTGGCGAGCACCCGCGCGGACCTGGAACGCGCGCTGCGGGTCAGCCAGGAGTACGGCAGGCGACGCGAGGAGCTGGTGGCCGCGCTGGATCGGGTACGCGCGGCCGAGAGCGAGGCCAGGGTGGCCCACGGCAGGGTCGTGGTGAAGATAGCCCTGCCGCCGCAGGCACAGCCGCGGAGCAAGGTGGACGCGCTGGCCGATGAGCTGGACGCGCTCGACGCCGCACCCGGCACCTGGCTCGACCGGGCCGGGCGGCTGACGGCCCTGGAGCAGGGCGCCCAGCAGGCCGCCCAGCAGGCACAGGCCACGGCGAAGGCGCTGCTGGGGCTGATCGGCAGGCGTGACGAGCTACGCGGGCTGCTCGGCGCGTGCCAGGCGATGACGGTGCGCAAGGGTCTGGCGGAGGACCCGGCCATCACTGAGCTGTACGAGCGGGCGCGGCTGCTGCTGTGGAGCGCTCCCTGCGATCTGACGAAGGCGGCACAAGCCGTCGACCTGTATCAGCGTGCGATCCACGGAGGTGGCCGATGACCCGATGCGCCCAGCCAGGCTGTACGGGCACGATCGAAGATGGCTACTGCGACCTGTGCGGGCACGCGGCCACGGCCGCCGCGCCCGTCTCGGCCCCGGCGACGTCCGCACCGCCCGCCTCGGCTCCGGCGGGGTCGAGTCCCTCGGCTTCCCCTGAGACCCAGCCGGTGAGCAGGTCGATGACCAGCCCGCTGAGCAGTGGCCGGTCGCGGGCGGGCGTGCTGGGCGAGATCGCCGACCTGCCGTCGGTGCCCTACCGGGACCCGGCCAGCGCGATCATGGCCAATCCCATGGTGCCCGAGGAGAAGCGGTTCTGCGCCAATCCGGCGTGCGGCGAGCCGGTCGGCCGCTCCAGGCAGGGGCGCGCCGGGCTGCCCGACGGGTTCTGCCCGCACTGCCGTACCTCGTTCTCCTTCACTCCGAAGCTGGCCAAGGACGACCTGGTGGCCAACCAGTACCGGGTGCTGGGCTGCCTGGCGCACGGCGGCCTCGGCTGGATCTACCTGGCCGCCGACGAGAACCTCGACGGCCGTTGGGTGGTGCTCAAGGGCCTGCTGAACACCGCCGACGCCGAGGCGCTGGCGGCGGCGGAGGCCGAGCGGAAGTTCCTCACCACGGTCGACCACCCGAACATCGTCAAGATCATCAACTTCCAGCGCTCCGCCGGCCTCGGCTACATCGTCATGGAGTACGTCGGCGGCCAATCCCTGCACGAGCTGCGCCGCCAGGGGCCGCTGCCGCTGCGCGAGACGCTCATGTACGGGCGGGAGATCCTGCGCGCGTTCAGCTACCTGCACGAGCACGGCCTGGTCTACTGCGACCTCAAGCCGGCCAACGTGATCAGGGTCGGCAAGCGGCTCAAGCTCATCGACCTGGGCGCGGTCCAGCGCGTCGGCTCGCCGCCGGGCACGTCCTGGGCCACGGTCGGCTACCACGCGCCCGAGCTGGAGACCCAGCCCTCCTCCGTCGCCTCCGACCTCTACACGGTGGCCAGGACGCTGGCGGTGCTGACCATCCCATCGTTCAGCCCGGCCAAGGGCGGCGTGGAGAACCCGCTGCCGGCGGACTGCGGCAACGAGTCGTTCGCGCGGCTGCTGCGCCGGGCGACCGCGCCTGATCCCGCCGCCAGGTTCCAGAGCGCGGAGGAGATGGAGGAACAGCTCGTCGGCGTGCTGCGCGAGATCAGCGCGCTGGCTGAGGGGGGGCCGTACCCGGCGCAGTCCGCGATGTTCGGGCCCGAGCGGCTCGCGGCGGGGGCGGCGCTGGCCGCCGACCGCGGGCGGGTGTTCGCCGGGCTCGACCCGCTGGAGGCGGCGGCCGCGCTGCCGGTGCCGCTGGCCGACCCCGCCGACCCGGCGGCGGGCGCGCTGGCCGGTCTGGTGGGCCGCGATCCGGACGTGCTGGTCAGCCAGGTCGAGGGCATGGCGCGGACGCCCGAGACGCTGCTGACCAAGGCCCGGCTGCTCGCCGAGCAGGGCTCGGACCAGGCGCCGCCCGCTCTGGACGAGGCGGGGCGGACGCTGCCCGGCGACTGGCGGGTGACCTGGTACCGGGCGGTCCACCTGCTGGCCTCGGGGCAGGCCGACCGGGCGGCGCAGATCTTCGACGAGTGCTTCTCGATGCTTCCCGGCGAGTGCGCGCCCAAGCTGGGGCTGGCGTTCGCGCTGGAGTGCATGAACGGCGACCCCGTCCGCTGGTACGAGAGCGTGTGGCGGACCGACCACTCCTACGTGAGCGCCGCGTTCGGGCTGGCCAGGGCGGGCCGGATCGCGGTGCTCGACGAGGTGCCGACCACGTCGAGCCACCGGGTGGCCGCGCAGCTCGCGGTCGTGGCCGCGGTGGCCAGAGCGGCCGGGGCGGCCGATCCGGGGAAGCCGAACGAGCTCTCGGCCGCGGCCGACCGCCTCGACGACCTCACCGACCTCGACCCGCGCCGCCGCGAGCTGCTCATCGCCGAGCTCCTGGAGAGCGCGCTGACCTGGCTCGACGCCGGCAAACCACCGGGCGGCCTGAAGCTGGCGGGAGCCGAGTTCACCGAGCCCGGCGTACGCAAGCGGCTGGAAGGCATCTTCCGCCGCCTGGCCGTGGCCGCGAGCTCCCGCCAGGAGCGCCAGGCCCTCGTCGACCAGGCCAACGCCGTCCGGCCCCGGACGTGGGTGTGATGGACGACACCGCCGCCCCGAGGGCCGAGGTCCGGTGCCCGGTCTGCGAGGCCCCCGTGCTCGCCGGCGACTCCTTCTGCGAGGCGTGCGGACATCCACTCGGAGCGCCCACCTGTACGTCCTGCGGCGCCCCCGCCGTGGACGCGGACGGCTACTGCGAGCGGTGCGGCCTGCGCCAGCCCACCAGCCGCGACCACGCGGAGCTCGAACTCGACGGCGGCACGGCGGGCGTGACCGACAGGGGCCTGCGCCGCAGCCGCAACGAGGACGCCATGGCGCTGCTGTCCACGGGCACGCGGACGGTGGTCGTCGTCTGCGACGGCGTGGGCAGCTCGCCGCGCGCGGACGAGGCGTCGGCGGCCGCGGTGGAGACGGCCTCGGCCGCCCTGGCCAGGGGTGTCTCCACCGAGGAGGCGTTCGGCCTGGCCAGCCGGGCCGTGGGCAAGCTGGCCACTTCGGTGGACGACGCCCCCGCCTGCACCTATGTCTCGGCGGTGGTCGAAGGCGGCCGGATCACGCTCGCCTGGGCGGGAGACTCCCGCGCGTACTGGCTGTCCACCGGCACCCGGCCCACCAGGACCAACCCGTCCGCCGACACCCAACCAGTCGCGACCGACCCTTCCACCGACACCCGACCGGTCGATACCGGCCTTCCCACCGACACCCGACCGGTCGATACCGGCCTTCCCAGGGATGCCCGACCGGTCGATACCGGCCTTCCCGCCGATGCCCGACCGGGCGAGGCCGGTCTTCCCGCTGATGCCCGACCGGGCGAGGCCGAGGCGCGCGTCGACACCCGGCCGGTCGGGGTCCTTCCGGCCGCCGGTCTCCGGCTCGCCGTGACCGGTCAGGTCGTCGGCACCCAGCTGACCGAGGACGACGCCGCGCCGACGGGTGAGATCACCGCCTGGCTCGGCGCCGACTACGGCGACGTGCGCCCGCACGTCCGCGTACTGGAGCCGGAGACCCCGGGCCTGCTGCTCGTGTGCAGCGACGGCCTGTGGCGCTACCTCGACGGCTACACCTTCCCTTCCACCGGCAGCCCTCTGGACATGGCCCGCGCGATGCTGCGACACGCGCTCGACTCCGGCGGGCAAGACAACGTGACCATCGTCCTGATCCCTCTAGGAGACGCACATGGGTGACCAGCCCACTTTCACCCTGCACATCGACCAGAACAAGTACCTCCCGATCGACGGGCGTGAGGTGCACGCCATCCTCACCATCAACTCGACCGGCACGGTGACCACCGAGTCCGCCACCCCGGCCGAGGCCGCCGAAGTGATCATCATCGACACGTCCGGGTCGATGAGCGGCGGCAAGATCAGGGAGGCCCGGGCCGCCGCCGCGACGGCCGTACAGACCCTGCGCGACGGTGTGCACTTCGCGGTCATCGCCGGGACCGACCGGGCCCGTGTCGTCTACCCGAACGGCCCCCAGCTGGTCAGGGCCAGTGCGGCCACCCGGGCCGAGGCGCAGCGGGCCATCGGCCGGCTCTCCGCCGGCGGCGGCACCTCGATCGGCCAGTGGCTGCAACTGGCGGCCCAGATGCTGTCGGCCCACCCGAACGCGATCAGGCACGCCATCTTGATGACCGACGGCCAGAACAACGAGCGCGCCGACGTGTTCGCCGGCGCGCTGGCCCGCTGCGAGGGCGCGTTCGTCTGTGACAGCCTCGGCGTCGGCGACGACTGGGTGCCCGCCGAGCTGCGCAAGGTCGCCGAGGCACTGCTGGGTACGTTTGACTTCGTCCGGAACCAGGGTGACCTGGCCGACTTCTTCCGCAATCTCACCCAGACCTCGATGAGCAAGACCGTGGCCGAGCTGGTGATGCGGGTGTGGGTGCCGCAGACGGCGACGCTCAAGTGGGTCAAGCAGGTCTCCCCCACGCTGCTCGACCTGACCGGCAAGCGCACTGACGTCAACCCGCTGACCGGCGACTACCCGACCGGCTCGTGGGGCGCCGAGAACCGCGAGTACCACCTGTGCGTCGAGGTGCCCCCCGGCCAGATGGGCAGCGAGATCCGCGCGGGATGGGTGAAACTGCTCCGTCCCGACACCCAGGAGGTCTTCGCCAGCGGCAACGTGCTCGCCCAGTGGACCGACGACCTGGCCCAGTCCACCCGGATCAACGGGAAGGTCGCCCACTACACCGGCCAGGCCGAGCTGCACGAGCTGATCCAGGACGGGCTGAGCGCCCGCGCGGCCGGTGACGTCGACACCGCGACGGCCCGCCTGGCCAAGGCCAAACAGATCGCCGTCGACTCGGGACGCGAGGACACGGCCCGGCTGCTCGACAAGGTCGTCGAGGTGGATCCGGCCTCCGGCACCGCCCGGCTGCGCAGGAACGTCGACAAGGCCGACGCGATCGAGCTCGACACCGGCTCGGTGCGTACCAGCAAGCTGCGCAAGAACGGGGAGGGCAGCTGATGGCGACCTGCCCCCAGGGCCACACGTCGGGTGACGACGAATACTGCGACGTCTGCGGCCTTCAGCTGGCCGCCTCCCCGCCACCGGTCACGTCGTCCGCCGCACCGGCCGCGCCCGCCGGCGTCGGGGCCGGAGCCGCGGTGGAGAGCTGTCCCGTCTGCCAGACGCCGCGTGCCGGGCAGTTCTGCGAGGTGTGCGGCCACGACTACTCCGGCGCCGCGCCCACCATGGCGCCGCCGGTGTCCGGAGCGCGCTGGGAGGCGGTCACCGCCGCCGACCGCGCCTACTACGAGAAGGTGATCGCGGAGGGCGGCCCGGATGCCGACGCCGTCGCCTTCCCGCCGTACTGCCCCGAACGGTCCTTCGCGCTGTCCGGCGAGCAGGTACGCATCGGCCGCCGCAGCCGGGGCCGCGACCTGCGGCCGGAGATCGACCTGACCGGGCCGCCCGAGGACCCCGGCGTGTCCCATCTGCACGCCGTGCTGCTCGCCGCGCACGACGGCTCGTGGACGCTCGTCGACCCGGGCTCCGCCAACGGCACCCAGGTCAACGGCAGGCCGGTCGCGGTCAACGTGCCGGTCCGGGTGGGCGCGGGCGACCGCATCCACCTCGGCGCGTGGACCGTCATCACGATCCGCGAAGGCACGCCATGACCGGTGAGGGGGCCGTCATGAGCGCTGTCATGATCTGCGAGGGGGCACCATGACGATTGTCCAGGCCAGGCCGCCCGGCCAGGTCGGGCCGGCCGGGCCGGGGGCTCCGGCGCGCCGGAGCGTGCCGGGGAGGATCCGGGTCATCTCCGGCATCACCGTGGCCTCCCTGGCGCTGCTCTTCGCCGCGCTGGCGGCCGGGAGCGTGAGCGCGCGCGACGGGCTGACGGTGATCGGCCGCGACGCGGGCCCCCAGGTCGTCGCCACCGCCGGCCTGTATCTCGGGCTGAGCGATATGGACGCGCAGGTCGCCGACGCGCTCCTGATGGGCAAGGAGTACGCCCCGCAGCGCCAGGCCGCCATCGCCCAGTACGAGCGGCGGCGCTCCGAGGCCAACCAGGCGCTGCTGAAGGCGTTCGAGCTGTCCGGCGACAACCCCGCCGAGCGGCAGACCGTCCAGTCCGTGCTCGACGGCCTCGGCCGTTACGAGCGGCTGGCCGGGCAGGCGCTGCTGCTGGACGCCCAGGCCGGCCACGCGGCCGGTCCGCCGCCGCAGAAGGTGGTCGAGGTGTACCGGCAGGCCACCGACCTGATGCGGCTGGTCCTGCTCCCCCAGGCGTACAACCTGACGCTGGAGAGCGGCACGATCGTGCGGAGCACCTATGACGAGAAGAGCGTCATGGTGCCTATCGTACGGTTCGCGGTGATCGTGGCCGGGCTGCTGGCCCTGGGCTGCCTGATCTGGCTGCAGGTCTTCCTGGCGCGGCGCTTCCGCCGGGTGTTCGGGCCGGCGCTGCTGGCCGCGACGGTCGTGACCGTCGTCGCGCTGCTCGCCGGGGTGAACGTACTCGGCCGGGACATGCGGGAGTTGCGCACCGCCAAGGCCGACGGCTTCGACTCGGTGCTCACCCTGGCCAGGGCCCGCGCGATCAGCAACAGCCTGCACGGCGACCAGAGCCGGTTCCTGCTCGACAAGGGGCGGGCCGACACCTACGAGCACACCTTCCTCGACAAGTCCCAGTCGGTGATCTACCTGGAGGCCGGGAACCTCGGCACCTACCAGGCCAAGGTGGCGCAGGGCGACAAGCACTTCCTCGGCCTGCTGGGCACCGAGCTCGGCGGGAGCGACGGCGAGCGGGCGCTGGAGGCGTACACGCGCTTCCAGGACGCCGACGCCAAGCTCCGCTCGCTGGCGGCCGGCGGCCAGGCCAGCCAGGCCGTGGCGGCCAGGCTGGGGACGGTGCGCGAGTCCTTCGACGCCTACGACCAAGCGCTGCTCAAGCTCGCCGAGCAGCATGAGGCCGTGTTCAAGCGGGCCACGGACGCCGGCGAGAGCGCGCTCGACAACCTGTGGCGGCTGCTCCCGTTCGCGATCGGCGGCCTCGGCCTGCTGGTCATCGCCGGGGTGTGGCCACGGCTCAAGGAGTACCGATGAAGCGGCTGCTACCGGCGGTGCTGGTCCTGACCGCGCTGCTGGCCGGGGCGTGTGGCATGGGCGGCCCGGAGTCGATCGTGGACAAGGACGCGATCGTCATCGGGGTCCGTCCCGACCTGCCGTCGGTCGGCGTGCGCAAGTCCAACGGCACCTTCGAGGGCTTCGACGTGGACGTGGCCCGCTACATCGCCCAGAAGCTCGGCAAGGACTACACCTTCATCCCGGTGCTGGCGTCCGACCGGGAGACGGTCCTGCTCAACGGCAAGGCCGACCTCGTGCTGGCGACGTACACGATCAGCCAGGACCGCAAGGCGAAGGTCCTGTTCGCCGGGCCGTACCACATCTCCTACCAGGACATCCTGGTACGGCCGGACGAGCCGTCGATCAAGAACGTCCGCGACCTCAAGGGCCGCAAGATCTGCCAGGTGAAGGGCTCGAACGCGACGCAGCGGGTTCTGGAGGAGCGCAAGGTGGCCGCGGAGGTGGTGCCGGTGGACGACTACGCGGCCTGCCTGGCGGCGCTCAAGGACCGCCGGTTGGACGCGATCACCACCAACGACGTCATCCTGGCCGGCCTGGCCGTCGAGGACGGCAGCGGGCTGCGCCTGGTCAACGCCCAGTTCAACGAGCAGCGGACCGGGGTCGGCATGCACAAGGGCGACGTCGCGGGGTGCGAGGCGGTCAACCGGGCGATCACCACGATGTACCAGGACGGAACGGCCTCGAAACTGCTCCACAAATGGTTCGGCAAGGCCGGCCTGAACCTCAGCACCATCGCGGTCCCGCAGTTCGAGGGCTGCTCATGACCGACCGCCGTTCATGAACACGGCGGGCCCCGGGTGCATCCCGGGGCCCGCCGTGCTACACCGCTCCGGTCGAGGCCGCCGAGGCCGCCGACCCTGTCACGGATGCGCTCACCGCGTGCGCCGGCAACCTCTTGCTGTGGTTTTCCGCAGGAGAAGGAGGCGGTGCACCTCATTCTGCCGCGGGTCGGCCTTCCATAGCGTTGGGCCCCATGATGCAGACGATGATGAACGTGCTGGTGGCGGTGACCGTCGCGACGGGTGGTCAGGGCGCCGGGATACGTTCCGAGCTGGAGAAGATCGTGGACAGCAAGGGGGCCACTGCCGCTTTGGCACGGGTCTCCGACGGAGATCGGACCTGGTCCGGCGCCGTAGGGATGCGCGACATCAAGCGCGGCGGGCAGCCCTCGCCCAGCGGGTACTTCCGGATCGGCAGCGTCACCAAGACGTTCGTCGCGACCGTGGTGCTCCAGCTCGTGGACGAGGGCGAGCTGCGGCTCGACGATCCCATTGATCAGTACTTGCCGGGCCTGGTGCCGGGCGGAGAACGCATCACAGTCCGTCAGCTCCTCAACCACACCAGCCATGTGTCCGACTACATGAGCGAGCCGGGATACTCGACCAACCGATGGCGCGGCGACGCGCGGTTCCGCTCCTACCAGCCGCGAGAGCTGCTGAAGGTAGCTTTCGCCAAGAAACTGCCCGATGACGGGAAGTGGCACTACTCCAACACCAACTACGTGGTACTCGGGCTCCTGGTGGAGAAGCTGACCGGAAGGACCTACGGCGAGGAGGTCAGGCGCCGCATCCTGCGGCCGCTGGGACTGCGCCACACGGTGGTGCCGGGCGACCGGGCGGGAGTGCCATCGCCGCACGCCAAGGGGTACGAACCGCTGCCCGAACTCGTGGATGCGACGCGGATGAACCCCTCACTCGACTGGGCGGCGGGCGAGATGATTTCGACCATGGCGGACCTGGAGCGGTTCATGTCCGCCCTGCTGGGCGGCAAACTGACCAGCGCCGAGTCGCTGCGGGCCATGCGTACGACCGTCGACACGAAGGTCGGATTCGCCTATGGGCTCGGCCTGCAGGCGTACACGCTGCCATGCGGCACGGTGTGGGGTCATAGCGGCGAGCTGATCGGATACCTGACATTCGCGTTCCGCTCCGATTCGGGCAAGTCGCTGACCATGTCACTCAACCCCTCTACCCGAAACCCGTCCACGCAGGAGGTCATGGGCATCGCCGTCAAGGTGTTCTGCGGGACCGCGGGCTGAGTTCTGCGGGGCCGCGGCTGAGGACCTCATCAAGACCGGCCACCCTCTCCATGGCGTAAGGGTTATAGTACAGTTTTATCGGTTACTAGGAAGTGGGTGAGGCATGCGGATCTCCATCACCGACTATGCCCTGGGGGCGGCTGTGGCCGGCGATCTGGCCAATACCTCACCCACCGTGCAGACCACGGCCGGGGAGGCCTTGCCGACCCCTGAAGCGTTGACGCGGTTCCTCGCGGGGCACGGGCTTCGACTCGACGCCCTGGCGGATGGGCGGCCGCCGACCGCTGACGACGTCCGTGAGGTTCACCTGCTGCGCCGGGAAGCGCGTGGCGTCGTGGAGACCGAGACGGAGGACCAGGCCGTCGCCGGCGCTGCCGTGCTGGCCAGGCGGGCCGGTCTCAGCCCGGTGCTGGACCGCGATCCCAGCGGGCGGTGGCAGTGGCATGTCCCGACCGCATCAGGTGCCTCGCCGGCCGAGGAGTTGGCCACGCTCATCGGTGTCGGGCTGCTCGGAGCCGTCCGTGCCCTGGGCCACGGCCGGTTCCGCGCCTGCGTCGCTCCGGGCTGCCGCGGTGTGTTCGTCGACACCAGCCGTGGGGGGCGCCGCATTTACTGCATGCCTGACTTGTGCGGCAACCGGCTCAATGTCGCCAATCACCGCGCACGGCACCGGCTGGGCAGCGCTGCCGGGAGAGAGACACTCTGACGACATAAGGAGAAGTCCATGCAACACCCTAGGGACAGCGCAGCAGCCGGCCCGGTCGGTGAGCCACCGCTCGCAGCCGCCCTACAACTCCCGGACGGCACTTGGATCCGCGGCCGCGGCCTGCGCCATCCACTGCCAGAGGGGCCGGTGCCCGACTTCGGCCTGTACCTCGGGTCCGACCGGCTCCGCCGTCGCCACGAGAGCGAGTTGCGGTGGCCCCACGCGTGGATCCAGTGGCCCGACTTCCTGCTGCCTCGCGACCACGATCTGGCCGTGCGGCACATCCGCGCGCTGCATGAGCGGGCGCGGGCGGGTGCCGCGGTGGAGGTCGCCTGCGGGGGCGGCGTCGGGCGCACCGGCACGGTCGTCGCCTGCCTCGCCGTCCTGGCCGGCCTCGACCCGGCCGAAGCCGTCGCCTGGACGCGCGAGCACCACCACCACCGGGCCATCGAGACCCCGTGGCAACGCCGCTGGGTACTACGCTTCCCACCGTCCCCCCGCTCTTGTCCGCGCGACCAGGGCCCTGAGCCTGAGACATCACCCTGAGCTTCGTCGGCCAGCAGGCGCGCCACCAGTTGTCGCAGGCCAGCGGCATATTGCTGGGGGTTTCCCGCTTGATACAGGGATCCCAGAAGGGCGAGTGGACGCTTCCGACGATGTCGAGCGGGGCTGAAAAGCGAGCTGGTGACCTACCGAATCGGCAGGTCACCAGCTCGATCGGTTGAACAGCTCAATCCAGATAGTCACGCAGCATCTGCGCCCTGGTGGGGTGGCGGAGCTTGGCCAGCGTCTTCGACTCGATCTGCCGGATGCGCTCCCTGGTGACGCCGAATTCCCTGCCCACCTCCTCCAGCGTGCGCGGATGCCCGTCGGCCAGGCCGAAGCGGAGCTGGATGATGCGCTGCTCACGATCCGACAGCGTCGCCAGGATGTCGTCGAGCTGGTCCTGCAGCATGATGAAGGCCGCCGCCTCCATGGGCACGACCGCGTCGGCGTCCTCGATGAAATCGCCGAGGTCGGAGTCTTCCTCACCGATCGGCGACTGCAGGGACACCGGCTCCTGGGCGATGCGCTGGATCTCCACCACACGATCGACCGGGAGGTCCATCTCCTTGGCGATCTCCTCGGGCGCGGGCTCACGGCCGAGGTCCTGGTGGAGCTGCCGCTGTACTCTGACGAGCTTGTTGATCGTCTCCACCATGTGTACCGGAATGCGAATGGTGCGCGCCTGGTCGGCTATCGCACGGGTGATCGCCTGCCGGATCCACCACGTGGCATAAGTGGAGAACTTGTATCCCTTGGTGTAGTCGAACTTCTCGACCGCGCGGATGAGCCCGAGGTTGCCTTCCTGGATGAGATCGAGGAAGAGCATTCCACGGCCCACATAACGTTTGGCGATCGAGACGACGAGCCTGAGATTCGCCTCGATGAGGCGCTGTTTCGCCCGAGTGCCCTGCCAGACGAGCTCCCTGAACTCGGGAAAGGCCAGACGCGAGACACCGCTGGCCAGCTTGTCCTCGGCGAACAGACCGGCTTCGATCGACTTGGCGAGCTCCACCTCCTCTTCGGCTGTCAGCAGCGGCACCCGGCCGATCTCCCGCAGGTAGATACGGACAAGATCGCTGGTCGGCGCCCGCTTGCCTACGTCTTCCTCGTCGGCGCGGGGCGTCTCTTCCTCTCCCTGGGGTTCGAGAACCTCCACGCCGTTCTCCGCGAGCATCCGCACGACGCGTTCCAACGCGTCGGACGGCAACTCTGAGCGGTCAAGCGCGGCTGCGACGTCATCGACGGTTACGCTTCCGCGCTCTCTTCCCTTTGCGACGAGGTCCGCCACTTGATCTACGGATGGCGGTCCACTTGGCAGTACCGATGCACCCACGGGACACAGTCTGCAGTATTGGTTCCGTAAAATGGCAGACCCATTTTTGTAACCGAAGGTAAGGCCGCGGCCCTTACCAAAACGAGATCGCTTAAAGGTTTAGCGGGAGTTTGATCAGGAAAGTAAAGTCAATTACGCGGTCGAGTAAGGAGTGTCCGGGCCGGGGTTGTCGCCGGACACCAGGCGTAGCCTGCCCGGATGCCTTCTGACACCGCTGTCCGGCGCGGCCGGTGAAGGGTTTCGCCACAGCCATCTGGATTCAACAAGTTCCCGACATCTTCTGCTCGGCAACTCTCGAACGAGCCGTTACAGGGGCCATTCGCGGCTCGTCATCCGCCGGTGGGCTGTGTCAAAGCGGTTGCGCACAGGCCCGCCGAAACCCCTCAGCTGCCCGCGGCCCGGTCCCGGAGCACTCTGCGCTGCTGCTCCAGCGCCACCAGCTCGCCGAACAGCCGGTTGTAGTCCTGCTGCTCGTCCACCGGGTTGAGCCGCTGGATGCGCGACTTGACCTGAGCGATCGCCCGGTCGACCGCGATGGCCTCGATCGCCGCCAGCATGGCCGCACCGTAGCGCTCCTCGGTGTGGGAGTCGGCCCGGATCGCCTCGACCGCGAACCGGGTCACCAGCGCCCGCGTCACGTCGTCGTGGCACTGCTCCAGCAGCCGGTCCACCCACTCGCGGCCGCCGTGGCCCGCCGACGCGGCGCCGCCCGCCGCGGTGATCACCTGGTGCACCAGCACGTGGTCGGGCGCGGTGAACGCCCGCGGGTCGAGCGCGTCGAAGCGGGGACCGAGCAGCGCGGGCCGCTGGATGGCCAGTTTGAGCAGCTCGCCCTCGACCCGCACGTTGGGATCGACGGGCGCGGTCTTCGGCGCCCGCCGGGGGCGACCCTGCTGCGCGCCGCCGACCTCGGCGATGCGCTGCATGACGAACCGCTCGTCCATGAAGCCGAGCCACCGGTCGAGGTCGATCGCGTAGCGCTTGCGCAGGCCGACGTCCTTGATCCCGGCCACGATCGGCGCCGCCGCGTCGAGCGCGGCGATCTTGCCTTCGTTGCTGCGCAGGTCGTAGCGGGAGATCGTGCTGCGGATGGCGAACTGGAACAGCGGCTCACGGCTGGCGATCAGATCGCGCACGGCCGCGTCGCCCTGCTTGACGCGCAGGTCGCACGGGTCGAGCCCGTCGGGCTGGATCGCCACGTAGGTCTGGGTGACGAACTTCTGCTCGTCGGCGAACGCCCGGAGCGCCGCTTTCTGCCCGGCCGCGTCGCCGTCGAAGGTGAAGATCACCTCGCCGCGAAACTCCGCCTGGTCGAGCAGGAAGCGCCGCAGGATCTTGATGTGCTCCTCGCCGAACGACGTGCCGCAGGTGGCGACCGCCGTCGGCACCCCCGCCAGGTGGCAGGACATGACGTCGGTGTAGCCCTCGACGATGACCGCCTGGGACCGCTTGGAGATCTCCCGCTTGGCCAGGTCGATGCCGTAGAGCACCTGGCTCTTCTTGTAGAGCGGGGAGTCGGGGGTGTTGAGGTATTTCGGCCCCTCGTCGGAGTCGAGCAGCTTGCGGGCCCCGAACCCGATCACGTCGCCCGTCGCGTCGCGGATCGGCCAGATCAGCCGCCCGCGGAAGCGGTCCATCGGCCCGCGCCGACCCTCCTTGGCCAGCCCGCCCTTGACGATCTCGTCGGCGGTGAAGCCGCGCCCCAGGAGATGCCGCGTCAGCGCCTCCCACTCGTTGGGCGCGTAACCCACGCCGAACAGCTCGGCGTCGGCCCGCTCGAACCCCCGCTCCGACAGGAACCGCCGGCCGGGCGCGGCGTCCGGGCCGAGCAGCTTGTCGGCGTAGAACTCGGCCGCGGCCTTGTGCGCCTCGATCAGCCGGGCCCGCTCGCCGTGGTCGCGCCGCGGCACGTAGCCGCCCTGGTCGTACTGGAGCTGGATCCCGGCGCGCTGGGCCAGCCGCTCGACCGCCTCGCCGAACGTCAGGTGCTCGATCTTCTCGACGAACGTGATGACGTCGCCGCCCTCGGTGCAGCCGAAGCAGAAATACATGCCGCGCTCGGGCGTGACGTTGAAGGACGGGCTCTTCTCGTCATGGAACGGGCACAACCCCTTGAGGTTGCCGCCGCCCGCGTTGCGCAACTGGATGTGCTCGCCGATCACATCGGCGATGGGCGATCGCTCACGAACGAGCGCGATATCGACGTCACGGATCCTGCCAGCCACGCCGGTGAGTCTATTCCTGAGCTACGACAACCGGCCCCACCCGGGGCTCATGACTGCCCTCCGTGAGGTGACGGTGACCTGGCGGTAAGAGGATGTCACCGTCGCGTCGCGAAAGGGGGAAATCTGTCGGGAGCACTTCCCCGGTCGGCTACAAAGGTAAATGTTTGCGGTGGACACGTCGACACGGGTGGAGATCATGCGAGCGGGGCATCTCGGACGTTGGGCGGCTTTAGCGGGCGTCGCGCTGCTGGCGAGCGCCTGCTCGCAGGCCACCGGAGTGGCGGGCGTCAGCGCGCAGTCACCGGCCACGCCCACGGCGAGCGCCAGCCCGTCCGTCACCGCCACCATCCCATCACAGACACCCCCCTCACAGACGCTCCCCTCACAGACGCTCCCCTCGCAGACACCGACCGCCGATCCCCAGTCGGCCGAGACGCCGCCCAAGGGTGAGGACCCGGTCAAGATCCCGCCGCCGAAGCTGTCGAAGTACACCTACGCCTTCCCCGTCCAGGGCTGCCGGACGACCTACCAGCGCCAGCTGCTCGTGCTGCCGAAGACGACGATCTGGGCGGGCAAGGGCTGTGCCTTCGTGGCGCCGGTGGACGGCGTGGTCGACGAGGTCAACACCCTGAACAAGTGGACGCCCACCACCGACGTGGGCGCCTACCGCGAGGGCCGCTTCGTCACGATCATCGGCGACGACGGCGTCCGCTACCTGGGTGGCCATCTCGACGCCGTCGCCGACGGCCTCAAGCCGGGCGTACGGGTGAAGGCCGGGCAGATGCTCGGCCGGGTCGGCAACTCCGGCAACGCCCGCGACACCGGCACCAACCTGTACTTCGCGATCTCCTGGAAGACCGGCCCCGCCTACTGGTGGGTGCGCCGAGGCATGGTGAACCCCTGGGACTACCTCGACGCCTGGCAGTCCGGCAACAAGACGCTGTCTCCGAAGGAGGAGACGCTGAAGATGCGCAGCCGGCTGGGCGAGACGCCGCGCTGCGCCGTTCAGTGCGCGTCGAAGACGGTGACGGAGCCCAAGAAGAAGAAGACCCGCGTCAAGCCGACACCTACTCCGATCATCGTCGACCCGACGTGAGTCTCATCATCGATCCGCTGTGAGCTCCTTCGGGTCCACGGTCACACCGGAGCGGATGAGCTGCTGGATCTTGCTGACGACGTCCCAGACGTTGACGTTCATGCCGGCCACGACCTTGCCCTCCCGCAGCCAGTAGGCGACGAACTCCTGGTCGGGGACCGAGCCCCGGTAGACGACCTCGTCGTAGCCCTGGATGTCGCCGGAGAACTCCATGCCCAGGTCGTACTGATCGGTATAGAAGTACGGTACGCGGTCGTAGGAGACCTCCTGGCCCAGCATGGACCTGGCCGCGGCGGGGCCGCCGTTGAGCGCGTTGGCCCAGTGCTCGACCCGGAGGCGCCGGCCGTACAGGGGGTGGAAGGCCTCGGCGACGTCGCCCGCGGCGAACACGTCGGGGTGCGAGGTGCGCAGGGCGGCGTCCGTGAGGATGCCGCTGCCGACCTCCAGTCCGGCGTCCCGGGCCAGCCCGACCTCGGGCTCCGCGCCGATGCCGACGATGACGAGGTCGGCGGTCAGGCGCTCGCCGGAGCTGAGCCGTACGCCGGTCTCGGTGATCTCCGCGGCGCCGGTGCCGGTGCGCAGGTCGACGCCGTTGCGCCGGTGCAGCCCGGCGAAGACCTCGCCGAGTTCGGGCCCGAGCGGCCGGTACAGCGGCGTGGGGTCGGGTTCGACGATCGTGACCTCACAGCCGGCCTTGCGGGCGGCCGCGGCGGTCTCCAGCCCGATCCAGCCCGCGCCGACCACGATCACCCGCTCGGCGTCGGAGAAGCGCGCCTTGAGCGCCTCGCTGTCCTCGACCGTACGCAGGTAGAGAGCGGGTCCTGGCAGGCGCCGCGGCCTGGCTCCCGTCGCGATCAGCAGCTTGTGGTACGGCTGGCGCGAGCCGTCGGAGAGCCTGACCGCGTGCTGGTCGAGCTCGAGGCGCGTGACCCGCAGGCCGGTCCTGAGGTCCACGCCGTTGTCGGCGTACCAGCCGGCGCCGTGGACGAAGATCTTCTCCCGGTCGCTCTTGCCCTGCAGGTATTCCTTCGACAAGGGCGGTCTCTCGTAGGGGCGTTCGGACTCCGCGCCGATCAGCACGATCTCGTCGCCGGAGCCCTCTTCCCGCAACGTCTGCGCCGCCTTGGCCCCCGCCAGTCCCGCGCCGACGATCACATATGTAGCCATGGGCGCAGTATCCGCCCGCCGAGGGTCATCGGGAAAGACGCTTGTGCCAAGCGATGGCGGATGTGTCGGTGAGAGAGGCGATCTGGTCGATGACCACCCGGACGCGGGCTGCGTCGTCGGGCGCGCCGAGGTAGGTGGGCCGGAAGGCGGGCTCCAGGGTCGCGGGCGCGCCGAGCGTGATCAAAGAGGCCAGCTCGGTGATGAGGTCGCGCTGCCTGGCCTGGTTGGCGTGGTGGTCCTCGGTGGTCATCACGTAGTGGGCGGTGACGCCCTTGAGGAGCGCGCACTCCAGCAGCGTGGCCGGGGGGACGACGAGCTCCGCGCGGTGCCGCGAGGCGTACGCGTCCTTGGTGGCGGTCTGGGCGGAGCGGCAGAAGCGGCCGATGAGACCGCTCGTCAGCGCCTTGAGCCCGGCCAGGTCGGCGAAGGTGGCCTCGAAGCGGCGCGGCCAGAGCGGGGTGGCGATCAGTGCGGCGAAGACGGCCTCGAGCTCGCCGAGGTCGGCGCTGGGCGCGTACCAGGTGCGGGCGGTCTCACACACCGCGCGGCGCTCGGCGGCCGACAGGAGCGCCTCGGGCGTGACGTGGCCGGAGTGCAGCGCGTCCTCCAGGTCGTGGACGGAGTAGGCGACGTCGTCGGCCCAGTCCATGATCTGCGCCTCGAAGCTCACCTGGCCGTCGGGCGCGCCGTCCCTGATCCACTCGAAGACCGGCAGGTCGTCGTCGTATACCCCGAACTTCGGTGATGTGTCGCAGGTCCACGGATATTTGATGGAGGCGTCGAGCGCGGCCCTGGTGAGGTTGAGCCCGGCGCTGCGGCCGTCCTCGGTGAGGACCTTGGCCTCCAGTCTGGTGAGCAGGCGCAGGCTCTGCGCGTTGCCCTCGAAGCCGCCGCACGAGGTGGACAGCTGGTTGAGCGCCACCTCGCCGTTGTGACCGAAGGGCGGATGGCCCAGGTCGTGTGCCAGGCAGGCGGTCTCCACCAGGTCGGGGTCGACGCCGAGCGTCGCGCCCATCTCCCGGCCGACCTGGGCGCATTCGAGCGAGTGGGTGAGCCGGGTGCGCGGGATGTGCTGGCCGCCGCCCAGGGTCTCGCCGGGCCCCACGACCTGCGTCTTCGCGGCCAGCCTGCGCAGCGCGGAGCTGTGCAGGACCCTGGCGCGGTCGCGTTCGAACGCGCTGCGCTCCGGGTTGCCGGGAGGTTCCGGCACCCACCGCGCCTGGTCGTGCTCGTCATAACGGGCCATAAGAGCTGTGATTTTATCCAGTTTCCGGTCTCCGCTAGTGTCAACCCTCGCGAGAACCCCATTCCCCGGGAGCCCCTCCTCCATGACCACAGCGTTCCGGGCCGTGCTGGCCTTCGCCCTGCTTGCCGGCTTCTACGTGCTGGTCGGCCTCATTCTGGTCGCGGCCGTCTTCTTCGATGTGCTGCTGCTGGTCGACTTCCACGTCAACGGCCTCAAGTTCGCGGTCATCCTGACCCTGGCGGGGGCCGCGCTCCTGCGCGCCCTGATCATGGTCAGCCGCCGCAAGGACGGCGAGCAGCCGGGCGTGCTGGTCGCCCGCGAGCACGAGCCCGCGCTCTGGCAGGTGGTCGACGACCTGTCCCAGCGCGTCCGTACGGCACCGCCCGACGAGATCCGCCTGGTGCCCGAGGTCAACGCGGCCGTGTCGGAGGACACCCGCTTCCTCGGCATGAAGGCCACCAGGCGGCGCATGTACATCGGCCTGCCGCTGCTGCAGACCCTCACGGTCGACGAGATGCGCGCGGTGCTCGGCCACGAGCTGGGCCACTACAGCGGCGCCCACACCCGCCTGGGCGCGCCGGTCTACCGGGGCCGGGTGGCGCTGATCGCGACCGTCCAGGGGCTCGGCAACCACCCGTTCATCCAGCGGCTGTTCACGTACTACGCCAAGCTCTACATGCTCGTCTCCCAGAGCGTGTCGCGCGGGCAGGAGCTGGAGGCCGACCGGTTCGCGGTGGCCATCGGCGGTCGCCAGGCGATGTCGGAGGCGCTGCGCAAGATCCACGGCACGGCGACGGCCTGGGACATCTACGCCGAGTACTACCTGTCGATGACCGGTGCGGGCGGCAACCGGCCCGCGGCGGTGTTCGGCGGATTCCACGCGCTGATGAGCGACCCGGCCAGGCAGGCCGAGGTGGCCAAGCTCGGCGAGGAGCCGCGGGAGACCTCCCTCTACGACTCCCACCCGAGCCTGGCCGAGCGACTGGCCGCCATCGAGCTGCTGCCCGAGCCGGAGCACGTACCCGACCCGCGCTCGGCCCTCACGCTGCTGCGTGATGCGAACGTGGCGGTGCAGGCGGTCGAGCAGTCGATGTGGACGCCTGAGGCGCTCACAGGGCTGCGGGCGGTGTCGTGGGAGGAGCTGGTGTCCCAGGGCATGTACGCGGCCCGCAACGCCGAGGCGCTCAACGACCTGGCGCTGGCCGGGCAGCGGGTGCTGGGCGCCACCCGGCCCTACCTCGACGCGGCCTTCGAGGTGATCGCCAGGGGGCGGCGGCCGGAGCTGGAGGAGAAGCTGCGCGAGCTGGGCTGGAACCCGTCGGAGACGCTGCTGGCCGGGGTGCTCGGGCAGGCGCTGGAGGCGGTGCTGATCCAGCACGGCCAGGCGCGGTGGACGCTGTCGTGGGCGGGCCCGGCGCGGCTGCTGTTCGACGACGGCGAGGAGGTGGCGCTGTCGGAGTACGCGGCCCAGGTCGCGGCCAACCCGTCCGCCGTTCCGGGGCTCCGGAAGTGGCTGGGCGACCTGGGCATGCGTCACGACTACGTGCCCGCCACGCTGGAGCAGGCGAAGGCGACCGTCTAGCCTGGTGACCGCAATGGTCCCCGGGACGGCCCCCCACAGGGACACCAGCCACGACGGACGGTCTCCATCCCCTCCCCGAAGGGGGTATCCCCCCAAAGGGACCCCCACCACGACGGGCCGTCACAGCGATCGAGGCGGTCGTGTGAACTCCCTTCGGAAGGACGGATGCCCGGCGTGGGGCCGGGTGTCTACCGGGTGTCGGAGTCGCATTCGGCGAGGGCCGCGCGGCCGGCCTCCAGGCGGGCGACCGGGATGCGGAACGGTGAACAGGAGACGTAGTCGAGCCCGGCCTGGTGGCAGAAGTGCACCGAGTCGGGATCGCCCCCGTGCTCGCCGCAGATGCCGAGCTTGAGGTCGGGGCGGGCCGCGCGGCCCTCCTCGACGGCGATCGTGACCAGGCGGCCGACGCCGTCGCGGTCGAGGGTCTCGAACGGGGAGACCCCGAACATGCCGAGCTCCAGGTAGCGGGAGAAGAACGCGGCCTCGACGTCGTCCCGCGAGAAGCCCCAGGTCATCTGGGTCAGGTCGTTGGTGCCGAAGGAGAAGAACTGGGCGGCCTCGGCGACCTGGCCCGCGGTGAGCGCCGCCCTGGGCGTCTCGATCATGGTGCCGATCAGGGCCTCGACGCCGAGGTCCGCGAGGATCCCGGCGGCCTCCTCGCGGACGGCCTCCAGCTCCTGTACGGCGGCCACGAGCGGAATCATGATCTCCGGTTCGGCTCCCGGCACCTCCTTGGCCGCCTGGGCGATGGCGCGTACCTGCATGGCGAACAGGCCGGGGATGACCAGGCCGAGCCGCACACCGCGCAGCCCGAGCATGGGGTTCTGCTCGTGCAGCCTCTTGACGGCACACAGCAGCTTGCGGTCCTTGTCCGTGGCGTCCCCGATGGCCACCTTGACCGACAGGTCGGTGAGGTCCGGCAGGAATTCGTGCAACGGCGGGTCGATGAGCCGGACCGTGACCGGCTGCCCCTCCATAGCCCGAAATATCCCGATGAAGTCGGCTTTCTGGAGGGGCTCCAGCGCGTCCAGCGCCGCCTGGCGCTCCTTGTCGCCCGAGGCCAGCACCAGGTCCTCGACGAGCTGCCTGCGCTCGCCCAGGAACATGTGCTCCGTACGGCACAACCCGATCCCCTCGCCGCCGAAGCGGCGCGCCCTGGCCGCGTCGTCCGGGGTGTCGGCGTTGGCCCGCACGCCCAGCCGGCGTACCTCGTCGGCCCGCCGCATGATCCGGTCCACGGCCCGGACCAGGTCGTCGTCGGGTTCCCCGCCCTCGAAGTACTCGACCACGGCCGAGTCCACCACGGGCACCTCGCCGAGGAAGATCTCACCGGTCGTGCCGTCGATGGAGATGAGGTCGCCCTCGTTCACCACGACGTCGCCCGGCGCGGTGAACCTGCCCTCGCCGATCGACACCTCCAGCTCCTCGGCGCCGCAGACGCAGGTCTTGCCCATGCCGCGGGCGACCACGGCGGCGTGTGAGGTCTTGCCGCCGCGGCTGGTCAGGATGCCGCGCGCGGCGATCATCCCGGACAGGTCGTCGGGGTTGGTCTCGCGGCGCACCAGGATGACGTCCTCGCCCTGGCCGGCCAGCTCGACGGCGCGCTCGGAGGAGAACACGGCCTTGCCGACGGCGGCGCCCGGCGAGGCGTTCATGCCCTTGGCGATCTTCTTCTTCTCGGCGCCCGAGTCGAAGCGCGGGAACATCAGCTGGGCCAGCTGGTCGCCCGTCACCCGCGTGACGGCCTCGTCGAGCGTGATGAGGCCCTGGTCCACGAGCTGGGTGGCGATGCAGAACGCGGCGGCCGCGGTGCGCTTGCCGACCCTGGTCTGCAGCATCCAGAGCTTGCCGCGCTCGATCGTGAACTCGATGTCGCACAGGTCGCGGTAGTGGTTCTCCAGCGTCTCCATGATCTGCAGAAGCTCGTCGTACGCGCTCTTGTCGAGGCGTTCCAGCTCCTGGAGCGGGATCGTGTTGCGGATGCCGGCGACGACGTCCTCGCCCTGGGCGTTCTGCAGATAGTCGCCGTAGATGCCCTGCTGGCCGGAGCCGGGGTCGCGGGTGAAGGCGACGCCGGTGCCCGAGTCGTTGCCGACGTTGCCGAAGACCATGGCCACGATGTTGACCGCGGTGCCGAGGTCGGCGGGGATGCGTTCCTGGCGGCGGTAGAGGATGGCGCGCGGGGCGTTCCAGGAGTCGAAGACGGCCATGACGGCCAGGCGCATCTGCTCGCGCGGGTCGGCGGGGAAGTCCTTGCCCGTCTGATCGCGCACGATGCCCTTGAACGTCTCGACCAGGCCCTGCAGCTCGGCCGCCCCGAGGTCGGTGTCCTGCCGGTCACCCTTCAGCGATTCGAGCGCCTGCTCGAACAGCTCGCCGTCGATGTCGAGCACGGTCTTGCCGAACATCTGGATGAGCCTGCGGTAGGAGTCCCAGGCGAAGCGGTCGTTGCCGCCTGCCTGCTTGGCCAGGCCGTGCACGGACTCGTCGTTCAGCCCGATGTTGAGGACGGTCTCCATCATGCCGGGCATCGAGAACTTCGCGCCGGAGCGGACGCTGACGAGCAGCGGGTCGTCGGCCTGGCCGAGCGTCTTGCCCATCCGCTTCTCCATCGCGCTCAGGTGCTCGGCCACCTCCCGCTCCAGGCC
Organism: Nonomuraea sp. NPDC050680; assembly: GCF_040654555.1. Taxonomy (NCBI): domain Bacteria; kingdom Bacillati; phylum Actinomycetota; class Actinomycetes; order Streptosporangiales; family Streptosporangiaceae; genus Nonomuraea; species Nonomuraea sp. NPDC050680. The sequence continues at coordinate 1,259,293 of NZ_JBFAIF010000001.1, forward strand.
GTCGGGGACCGAGCCCTCGGCCAGGTAGTGGCGGCAGGCCTCGGAGGTGATCGTGAACCCGGGAGGGACGGGCAGCCCGAGATTGGTCATTTCGGCGAGGTTTGCTCCCTTGCCGCCGAGAAGATCCTTGAGATCCTTGTTGCCCTCGGTGAAGTCGTAAACATACTTGGCCACCACAGCTCCAATCAACGCCTCTGGTTCGGACTCTACCGGCGATAATCATGATGAAACTGCACTCACCGGTTAAGTCAACGTTTCAGCTGGTGAAGGGGCTATAACCGGTCTAATCCAATTAATGTTCTGTTTGACCAAGAATTGGTTTATACCAATTGGTATAAACCAATTTCTTGAAAGATCCAGATGTTAGATGCACAATCGGAGCACCCCCTAGCAGGAGGCGCCCGATGGCCACTCCTACCAAGCCCCAGCGTTCGGCCCGCCTGGTCGCCGGATCGGCCAAGGCCGCGCAGGGCTCCGCGCGCTACCTGGACGAGCGCCTCGGGCTGGCCGGCTGGCTCGGCCCGAACCTGCGCAAGCTCTTCCCGAGCCACTGGTCGTTCCTGCTCGGCGAGTTCGCCCTGTACTCGTTCGTCCTGCTCGTGCTGACGGGCACGTTCCTGGTCTTCTTCTACAAGCCCAACCCCGACGTGGCCTTCGCCTCGGTACGCGAGCTCAGCCTGGACATCAGGGGCGGCCTGCTGGTGCGCCAGATGCACCACTGGGCGGCGATGATCTTGCTCTTCTATCCGTTCCTGGAGCGCCGCTTCACCGGGGACCGCCGCGTGCACAACCTCCTGGACCGCCCCTCGCACGCGCCCGTCCGCACCGCGCTCGGCGTGGCGGTGATCACGTTCTTCACGGTGCTGTGGGCCGGGACGTGGGTCTCGGAGCTCCCACCGGACCCGAGGGCGCCGATGCCGCTTCTCACGGCACCGCACGAGACCTACCTCTGGATCGTGTACGGCCTGCGCGCCGCGCTCTTCGTCCTGCCTCCGATCGCGTACGCCATCACCCTGGCGGTATGCCGGAGCCGCGCCCGCCGCTGATGCTCCCGCACGCTGCTGACTCTCTTGCCGACTGTTGCTTCTTTGCCCACCTGCCCCAACGACGTCGACCCCGCCCACGGTCTCGAAAGACCGCGAACGGGGTCAACAATGCGCACGTCACGGCGGCCAGCCCCGTAAACCGCAGGAGCGTGTCCCTGGACAGACGCCGGCCCCGCGCAAGGGTGGGGCTGGCCACTGCCGGCCGTAACAAAAAATCAGTCGTTCAGGTGCTGGCGGAGGTAGGAGTCGACGGCGTCGAGCGAGATGCGCTGCTGCGCCATCGAGTCGCGCTCGCGGATCGTGACCGCCTGGTCCTCAAGGGTGTCGAAGTCGACCGTGATGCAGAACGGCGTGCCGATCTCATCCTGGCGCCGGTAACGCCGGCCGATCGCGCCCGCGTCGTCGAACTCGACGTTCCACCGACGGCGCAGCTGCGCGGCCAGGTCGCGGGCCTTCGGCGACAGGTCGGCGTTGCGCGACAGCGGCAGCACCGCGGCCTTGACCGGGGCGAGCCGGTGGTCGAGCCGCATGACCGTGCGCTTCTCCATGACCCCCTTGGCGTTGGGCGCCTCGTCCTCGCTGTAGGCGTCGAGCAGGAACGTCAGCGTGGCCCGGTCGACACCCGCCGCCGGCTCGATGACGTAGGGCACGTAGCGCTCGCCCGTGTCCTGCTCGAAGAAGCTCAGGTCGACGCCCGACGCCTTGGAGTGGGCGGTCAGGTCGAAGTCGGTGCGGTTGGCGATGCCCTCGAGCTCGCCCCACTCACCGCCCGCGAAGTTGAAGCGGTATTCGACGTCGACCGTGCGCTTGCTGTAGTGGGACAGCTTCTCCTTGGGGTGCTCGTAGAGCCGGAGGTTGTCCTTGTTGATGCCCAGGTCGGAGTACCAGCGGAAGCGCTCGTCGATCCAGTATTGGTGCCACTCCTCGTCGCTGCCCGGCTTGACGAAGAACTCCATCTCCATCTGCTCGAACTCGCGGGTGCGGAAGATGAAGTTGCCCGGGGTGATCTCGTTGCGGAAGGACTTGCCGACCTGGCCGATGCCGAACGGGATCTTCTTACGCGCCGACTGCTGCACGTTGAGGTAGTTGATGAAGATGCCCTGCGCGGTCTCCGGGCGCAGGTAGGCCAGACCCGACTCGTCCTCGACCGGGCCGAGGTAGGTCTTGAGCAGGCCGCTGAACTGCCTCGGGTCGGTGAAGGCGCCCTTGTTGCCGCAGTTGGGGCAGGTGATGTCGGCCAGGCCGTTCTCGGGCGCCTTGCCGTTCTTCTCCTCGTACGCTTCGAGGAGGTGGTCGGCGCGGTAGCGCTTGTGGCACGACTGGCACTCGGTCAGCGGGTCGGTGAAGGTCTCCACGTGACCGCTGGCCTGCCAGACCTCGCGGGCCAGGATGACGCAGGAGTCGAGACCCACCACGTCGTCGCGCGACTGGACCATCGACAGCCACCACTGCCGCTTGACGTTGTTCTTCAGCTCGACGCCCAGGGGACCGTAGTCCCACGACGCGCGCAGTCCGCCGTAGATCTCGCTCGACGGGTAAACGAGCCCGCGGCGCTTGGCGAGGCTGACGATCGTGTCCATGACGTCTGTGCGTCGTGCCATTTTGGTTGCGTCTCTTTCCGGCTGGAGGTCGGCGAAGGGAATGGGTGAGCTCCCAGCTTAGGGGACGCTCAAGAGCCCTCGCGCGCGAGTATTTCTACTCGCCGTCTTGAAGGTAGACGTCCTCGAACGCGCTTGGTTCGTTGACCATGAGGATCATCAGGGGATACATCGCCATCCGCGCCGCGGACAGGGCCCTGCGGTAGAAGCCGGCGCCCTCCCACTCACTGACCAGCGCCCACAGGTTGGGCTCATCGACCGAGCGGGCCAACCGGCCGCGCAGGAATCCGGGCTGGTCGGCCAGCGTCTGGAGGATGACATGGCCTTGCTTGACGAAGTCTTGGGACTGGGACTCTGGGACGGTGTAACGGATGACGGCGAGCACGCACACCAGGATGTCAGACGATTACGTACCGCTGGGCGATTCCAGCCCCTGACCTGCCCGCACCCGGTGTCCGATTCGGCCGCTCCGACCGCCCTACCTGCCGCCGGATGGGTACGGGGCTAGGCTCGGGCCGTGGCCACCAACGACAACCGCCGCGGGAATCCCCGGCGGCCGCTTCCCGCCGGCGAGCGGTTCTTCACCCCCGGCGCGACCGGCCTGCGCAAGGCCGTCGAGGAGCGCAGCGCGACCCCGATGACGTTCCTGTTCACGCAGGTGCCCAAGTGGGCGGCGCCCGCCGTGCTGGTGGTGCTGCTGCTGACCGGGTTCGCCGTGGACAGCTGGCTGGGCGGCGTGGCGGTGCTGCCGGTGCTGGGGTTCGTGGGCTGGCTGGCGTACCTGTCCTGGCCGTCGCTGGGGCTCGGCGGGCGGCTGCTGCGGGTCGTGATGCTGGCCTTCCTGCTGGTCCTCGCGGCCGACCGCTTCGGAGTGTTTTAGCCGTAGATTTTGACAATCATTTTCATTTTCCCCATAATCGAGGGCGTGATGTCCCGAACGCCCCGAATCGGTGCTGCCATCCTCGCGACCGCCCTGACGGCCGCCGCGTGCTCCAACTCCGGCGCCGCGGAGACGGCGACGCCCGGCAAACCCGCTGTGATCGCCGCCTTCTACCCACTCCAGTGGCTCACCGAGCAGGTCGGCGGCCCCGACGTGAGCGTGTCGGTCCTGACCGCCCCCGGCGTCGAACCGCATGACCTGGAGCTGGGCGCGCACCAGGTGGCCCAGCTCGAGGACGCGACCCTGACCGTCTACATCAAGGGCGTCCAGCCCGCCGTGGACGACGCGGTCGCCGAGGACAAGAGCTTCGACGCGGCGACCGCCGTCAAGACGCTGCCCGCCGGCGAGCACGCGGAGGGCCACGACATCGGCTACGACCCGCACCTCTGGCTGGACCCGTCCCGCCTGGCCACCGTCGCCGCCAAGCTCGGCGAGCGCCTGGCCGCCGCCGACCCCGCGCACGCACAGGGCTACCGGGACCGCGCGGTCAAGACGGCCGGCGCCCTGGGGACCCTCGACCAGGAGTACGCCAAGGGCCTGACCACCTGCGCGAGCAAGACGCTGGTCACCGCCCATGAGGCGTTCGGCTACCTGGCCGACCGCTATCACCTCAAGCAGATCGGCATCACCCTGGACCCGGAGACCGAGCCCTCCCCCGCCCGCATCGCCGAGGTCGCCAAGCTGGCCAAGGACGAGAAGGTGACCACGATCTTCACCGAGGCCCTGGTCAGCCCCAAGGTCTCCGAGGTGCTCGCCAAGGAGGTCGGCGCGCGGACGGCGGTGCTCGACCCGCTGGAGAGCAAGCCGTCGGGCGACTACCTGTCGGGAATGCGGGGCAACCTGAAGACCTTGCAGACCGCATTGGGGTGTACGGCATGACCGGCGCATCGGGGTGTACAGCATGAGCGGCAAGGCTGAGACCGCCTTCGCCATGACCGGTGGCCGGGTGAGCCTGGACCGGCGCGACATCCTGCGCGGCATCGACCTCACGGTCTGCCCCGGCGAGGTCGTCGCCCTCATGGGCGCCAACGGCTCCGGCAAGTCCACGCTGGTACGCGCCCTGCTGGGCCTCACTCCGCTCTCGGGCGGCCAGACCCTGGTGTACGGCTCACCGCCCGCGAAATTCCGCGAGTGGTGGCGCATCGGCTACGTACCGCAGCGCCTGGCCGTCGGCGGCGGGGTGCCCGCCACGGTCCGCGAGGTCGTGACCTCCGGGCGCGTCGCCAGGCAGAGCCGGCTGCGCCGTACCAGCCCCGCGGACAAGGCGGCGGCGGCGAGCGCGCTCGAGGCCGTCGGGCTGGCGGACCGGGCGGGTGACCCGGTGCAGTCGCTGTCCGGCGGCCAGCAGCAGCGGGTGCTCATCGCCCGCGCGCTGGCCGGCGAACCCGACACGTACGTCATGGACGAGCCCACCGCGGGTGTCGATGCCGACACTCAGCAGTTGCTCGCCGATACGCTGGCCACGCTGGTGCTGAACGGCAAGACCATCGTGCTCGTCGCCCACGAGCTCGGCCCGCTCGAGCCGCTCATCACCCGCGGCGTGGTGATCCGCGAGGGCCGGATCGCGCACGACGGCAGACCACCACGGCCCGAGGGCGACTGCGCGCGGCCGGGACACGAGCACGTGCACCCGCACGCCGCCGAGGCGAGCGCGGGACCCCTTTCCGGATGGCGGGGAGAGCCATGATCGAGCTGTTGGGCAAGCAGTTCTTCCAGCTGGCGCTGATCGCGGCGCTGCTGGTGGGACTCTGCGCGCCCGCCGTCGGCACCTTCATCGTCCAGCGCAGGCTCGCGCTGCTCGGCGACGGCATCGGGCACGTGGCGCTGACCGGCGTCGCGCTGGGCTTCCTGACGGGCACCGCGCCCGTGCTCACCGCCGTGGCCGTGGCCGTCATCGGCGCCGTGGCCATCGAGCTGGTCAGGGCGCGCGGGCGCACCAGTGGCGACGTGGCGCTGGCGCTGCTGTTCTACGGCGGCATCGCGGGCGGCGTCATGCTCATGGGCATCGCGCCGGGTGGCAGCAACGCCAAGCTGAACTCGTACCTGTTCGGTGCCATCGCCAGCGTCACCACCGAGGACATCTGGATCATCGGCGGGCTGGCCGTCGCGGTGATAGCGGTGGTCGTGATCTTCGGCAGGGAGCTGTTCGTGCTCTGCCAGGACGAGGAGATGGCCAGGGCCAGCGGCCTGCCGGTACGCTTCCTCAGCCTGCTGATCGCCGTCACGGCCGCGCTGACCGTCGTCATCGCCATGCGCGTGGTCGGATTGCTGCTGGTCAGCGCGCTGATGGTGATCCCGGTAGCGACCGGTCAACAGCTGACCAGGGGGTTCCGCTCGACGATGACGCTGGCCATGCTGTTCGGCGTCGTCGCGGCGGTGGGCGGGCTGCTCGCCTCGACGCTGTCCGCCAGGGTGCCGCCGGGCGCCGCGATCGTGCTTCTCGCCCTCTGCGGCTTCGTCCTGGCCCTCGGTGTCGGTAAGTTCGTACGGCGAGGCAGACCCCAGGAGTCCACAGTGAGCGAGCGATCCGGCATGCGCGTCGAGGAGGTCACATGATGTCCACGAGACGTGACGCCGTGCACGACACCCTCCGTCAGAGCGAGGGCTTCCGCAGCGCCCAGGACGTCTACGCCGAGATGCGCGCCCACGGCGCCAAGATCGGCCTGACCACGGTCTACCGGGCGCTGCAGGCGCTGGCCGACGGCGGTCTCGTCGACGTGCTGCGCACCGACGACGGCGAGTCCGTCTACCGCGCGTGCGCCAGCGGCGACCACCATCACCACCTGGTGTGCCGCCGCTGCGGCCGGACCGTCGAGGTGGCCGGCCCCGCCGTCGAACGCTGGGCGGAGACGGTCGGCTCCGAGCACGGCTTCACCGAGATCACTCACACGGTCGAGGTGTTCGGCACCTGCTCCGGCTGCTCGGCCTCGGTGCGGGCGGGCTGAGCGCGCCGCGAGCCGTACAGTACGCCCAAGACGATCACTCCGCACCCGGCGAGCTGGAGCGGCGACGGGTGCTCGCCGAGCAGCACGGCCGACAGCGCGACCGTCGTCATCGGCTGGACGAGCAGGAGCAGCGCGGTCAGCGCGGCGGGCTGCCTGGGCAGCGAGTACGCGATCAGCGTCCAGCCGACCACCTGCGGCCCGAGCGCGAGCAGCAGCAGCCAGCCGTGCGCCGGCCAGCTCGGGACGAAGTCGGCGCCCCCGAACACCGGGCTCAGCGCGGCCATCGCGACCGTGGCCACGGCGGTGGCGTGCGTCAACGGCCCGACCGTCCGCCCCGAGCCGCCCTTCAGCACCAGCAGGAACGCCGCGTACGAGATCGAGGTGGCCACACCCGTCACGACCCCGAGCACCGGATTCGCCCCATAGGCCGCGCTGTCGAACACCCCCGAGATCAGCACCACCCCGGCGAACACCACCGGGGTGGCCGACATCAGCCGGTTCGACGGCCGCTCACGGAACAGCGCCCATGCCGCGAACGCCACGATGAAGACCTGCAGATTGCCCAGTACGGTCGCCAGTCCCGCGCCCACGTACTTGATAGCCTGGTGCCAGAACAGCAGGTCGAACGCGAACAGCACGCCCGCCAGCCACGCCAGGTTGCGGCTGCGGGCCGGCAGGGGCCCCAGCCTCCGCCGTTCGAGCCAGGCCAGCACCAGCATCGGCGGCAGCGCGTACGCGCACCGGAAGAACGCCGAAGTCGCCGGCGAGACCCCCGACAACCGGACCAGCGGCGCGGAGGTGGAGATGATCAGCGCACCCGCGATCGCGATCAGCACGATACGACGATGTGCACCCACAGAAACCCCCGAGGCCCTTGGAGCGAGATACGCTGCGTCCACGCTAGAGCCGGTCGTCGACAGGAGTCAACATGCCGTTTGGCCATGACATGGTGCATTCGCTGGCCACGGTTGTAGAGCTGGTCAACACGTCCCCGTCGACCGGCGGAGACGACGGTCTGGCCGAGCCGGCCGACCTGCACGCGTTCGTCGAGTCGCGAGAGGTCAGCGGCATCGGCGCGCTCACGGCCCGCGACCTGGGGCAGGTGCGACTGGTGCGGGAGGCGTTCCACCGCGTCTTCATCGCGCCGGACCAGCCGACGGCCGTACGGCTGCTCAACGCGCTCCTGTCGGAGACCCGCATCACGCCCCGGCTGACGGAGCACGACGGGCATCCGCTGCACATGCACTACTTCGCGCCGGACGCGACGCTTTCCGAGCACCTGGCGGCGGACTGCGGGGTGGCGCTGGCGCATCTGCTGGTGGAAGGGGAGTGGGAGCGGCTGCGGACTTGCTCAGCCCCTGACTGCGACCGGGTGTTCGTGGACGAGTCGCGCAACCGGTCCCGGGTCTACTGCGACAGCCGTACGTGCGGAAACCGGATGCATGTGGCCGCCTATCGGGCTCGGCGACGGGCCTGACAAAGCTCGGTCATCGCGATCGGGGCGCGCTACGCGCGAATGGCGCTCAGGCGTGCTTCCCAGGGGGCTCCGCCCCCTTCGACCCCCTAAAGGCATGGTCCTCGCTGTCGCTCGGGCTGCGCCCATCGGGCTCCGCCCCGAACCCCGGGCGGTGGCCTGCCGGCTCCCGCGCCCCCGGACGTGAGCCGAAGTAACACGATCCGGCCGACGTCTACTGCGCGATGATCGCGCCCGCTATAGTTTGCCGATCGCGTCGGATGTCGAGGCCGTACTTGAAGGAGGTGTGCAGCAGATGCGCAGGACCGTTCAGGGGCCAGGCCGCAGCTCTGCTATCAGCCACCTCCCCTCAAGCCGGAGACATCGTGTCGATTCGCATCACCCCTCTGATTGACCCCAAGCTCACCTCATCCAGCCGGCGCCTCGCCTGGCTGGCCACCCGGTCCACCGGCACTCCCGTCGGGTCGGCTTTTCTTCGCCTGTTCACCAGGGCGGGCCAGGAGCATCTGGCCGAGCTCGATCTCCACGTCCACCCGGCCGAACAGCGCGCCGGCGTTGGTTCTCTCCTGCTGACGGCCGTGCTGGCCGCGGCCCGCGATGAGGGCCGACGCTCCGTCATCGCTGAAGCGGAGCCCGGCTCGCCGGGAGAGGCCTTCCTGTCAGTACACGGCTTCCGCACAGTGCTGACCCTGACCTACACGCGGCTGCCACTGGGGCAGACCGACCTCGCCGGTCTTCGGGAGATCGTCAGCAGCACGCATCTCGGGTACCGGCTGGTCGCGTGGGACGGGATGGTGCCCGATGAACTGGCCGAGACGTTCGCCGTGGCCCACCGCGCCCTGGACGACATGCCGATGGACCACACCGACTACGGCAGCGTGCATTGGGACGTCGACCGCGTACGGGAGGCGGTGCGGACGGTCGAGAGCCGAGGCGACCTGCTCCACACCGTGGCTGCCATCGCCGAGTCGGACGGTTCCATCGTCGGCTTCACCGAATTGGTCGTCCCGGGGGACGGCAAGGGCGATGCCCAGCACTACGGCACCGGTGTGCTGCCGGAACATCGCGGGCACGGCCTGGCCCGCTGGATGAAGGCCGAGGCCATCCGGCAGGCCCGCGAGCGCTACCCGTACCTCGATGGCCTGCTGACCGACACGGCCGACAGCAACCGCCCGATGCGCGCCATCAATGACACGCTCGGCTACCTGCCGACCCATCAGAAGGTGACACTCCAACTCGCTCTGTAGGGGGCAGACCAAGTACGGGAGAAAGGGACAGTCGTGCCTCTGACCTGAGCGATCCGATCCACGGCCACCGTGGGGCACGGTGATGAGGGTGTGCTCCGGACGTGACGATGGCGAGCATCGCGTCGGGCAATCGTCGGGGTGGCGGGTCGGTGGTGTCGGGGTACTGGACCGGAATCCGGCGTTAACGAGGTACCCGCTGATCAGCGAGCCGCCGCTCTGCCCCCTGCCGAACGCGGCTCGCGCCGGATGCCGTTCGAATTCACTCACCGGAAGGCAGGCATCAGCGGGAGACGACGGCGATGTTCGCCGGGCTCGGGGCCGAGCGGTTGGCGCCGCACGGCCCTCTGCGGGCTTTCAGTCCAGCAGGGCGCGGAGCGCCAAGTCGACGACCTGCCGCAGCTCATCGTGGCTGCGGCCGGCTGCCGCTTGGACGGCGATGCCGTCGGAGATCGTGTGGACGAGTGCGGCCAGGGCGGCCGGTTCGTAGCGGGAGGGCAGATCGGCGGCCTGCTCCAGCCGCCTGCGCAGTGCTGCCTCACCGGCTTTGCGCACCGCGATGGCGTCCTGGCGTACGGTGTGCGCGTCGGGTCCGCGGGCGTGCACGCTGTTGACGCACAGGCAGCCATGGGGCGTGTTCTCGCCCGCGGTCAGGTCCACGGCTCCGTGGATCAGGCCGCCCCGGGCCCCGGCCCTGAGCCATTGTCATGGAGCTTGGCCCGCCCCCGAGGGCATCCGCCTGCTTCCCATTCGGGTGCCGGGGCGTTGGGCGGCTACGGCGATCAGATCTGGCCGAGGTCGATCTCCACTGAGAAGGGAGCCACAGCCTTGACCACACCGGTGAACATGTCGCCCTCCCGGTAGGTCTTCGTCGCAGGATCGAGAATGTAGGTGTACACGAGGGGAACGCCCGTCGCGGCCTGCTCGATCCGCCAGTAGAAGCCGATGCCGGCCTTGGCGTACTGGTCGACCTTGACGATCCGGTCGGTGGTCTCCGAACCCGGCGAGACCACCTCCGCGACCAGCAGTACGTGCTCGGGACGAGTGGGCGTGACGTCGATCGTGTCCGCGCGATAGACGACGACATCGGGGCGCCGGTTCGTGAGCGGCACGTCTTGGAGACGGACATCGAAGTCCGTGTCGGCGTTCCAGTCGGCACCTGCGGCGCCATCCAGGGCATTTGCCAGAATCCGGGCCAGCCGGTGGTGCCGTTTGGACGCGCTCGGACTCACGACGACCATCCCGTCCACGATCTCGATCCCAGAGCACTGCTCCTCGGACCAGGAGTCGTACTCCTCCGCCGTGATCTGCTCATGCATCCACGAAGGAGCCACCATCTTGGCGGTCATCACGCACCTCCCGGATGCTGTGCGACGGGCCCGCTCCCGCCGGATTCAGCCTACTGTCTCCCACCGTTCCGCGGCCGACTCACCGGGCGAGTTCGCTGACCTGACCTGACCGGTCGCCCCTCCCGAGCCTGGTCGTACCTACGTCTTCTCGGCACCGTCATCTTTGAGTGCATTGCCAAATCTTTGAATGTCCGTTTAAAATCCTGACGTGCCATCAACCTCACGGACGTTCATCGAAGAGGCGCGAAGGGCCCAGATGATCGACTGCGCCATAGACGCCATAGCCACCCTCGGCTACGCCCAGACGTCGATGGCCCAGATCGCCAAGCGGGCGGGCATTGCCCCCGGCTCGATCTCGTACCACTTCGGCAGCAAGGACGAGCTGATCCAGGCCGTTGTCACCGAGGTGGCCAAGCTGGCCACCGAGATGATGGAGCCGGCCATTGTGGCGCAGAGCACGGCCACCGACGCCCTGCGCGTCTACCTGGAGACGAACCTCGCGTTCATGCGCCTGCACCGCAAGCCGCTGCTGGCGCTGGTGGAGATCATCACGCACGCGCGCGGCGGCACCGACACGTCCAGCCCCTATACGGCGCAGCACGAGATCGCGCTCAAGGACATAGAGAAGGTGCTGGTTTGGGGGCAGAAGACGGGGGAGTTCCGAGAGTTCGATCTGCGGTCGATGGCGATCGCGATCCGGGGTGCGGTGGACGCCGTGCCGGCACAGCTGTTCATGAACCCCGATCTCGACCTCGGCCTGCTGGCCACCGAGCTGACCACCCTGTTCACGATCGCCACACGGAGGCAGCCATGACGGCGGCGGCGCTGGAGCTCACCGGGCTCACCAAGGTGTACGGGGCGAACGTCGCCGTCGATCACCTCTGCCTCACCATTCCCCAGGGCTCGTTCTACGGTCTGGTCGGGCAGAACGGCGCGGGTAAGACCACGGCGCTGTCCATGGCCGTCGGCCTGTTACGCCCCGACAGCGGCCGCGCGCGGATCTTCGGCGCGGACGTCTGGCAGGATCCGCACAAGGCGAAGGAGCTGGTCGGCGTGCTGCCCGACGGCATGGCGATGCCGGAGCGGCTGACCGGCCGGGAGGTGCTGACGTACCTGGGACTGCTCAGAGGACTGCCGGAGCGGGTGGTGGCCGAACGGGCCGGGGAGCTCCTGAGCGTACTGGAGCTGGACCAGGCCGAGACCACGCTGGTGATCGAGTACTCGACCGGCATGCGCAAGAAGATCGGGCTGGCCACGGCGCTGCTGCACGCGCCCAGGCTGCTGGTGCTGGATGAGCCGTTCGAGGCGGTGGACCCGGTGTCGGCAGCGACGATCAAGGAGATTCTCCGGGGGTTTGTGGCCGGCGGCGGGTCCGTGGTGCTCTCCAGTCACGTGATGGCGCTGGTCGAACAGCTCTGCGACCACGTGGGGATCATCGACAAGGGCAAGGCCGTGGCCGCCGGGACGCTCAACGAGGTCAGGGGCGATGGCGAGTCGCTGGAGGACACGTTCGTGGAGCTCGTCGCCACCAATGACGGTGGCGTGAAGGGGTTGTCATGGCTGTCCCGATGACCATGGTGCGGATGAAAGCGGCCGTGCTGCGTCACTCGATGACCGGGCAGCGGGCCGGGCTCGTGGTGACGGGCGGCGTGCTGGGCGTCGCCCTGGCGGGCGGCACGATCGTGCTGGCGCTCTCCGCGCCGTCCCTGCTCCCGGCCGCGTACGCCGTGTGGATGCTCGGCTGGACGCTGGGGCCGATGTTCGCGGGCGGTGGGGACGAGACGCTGCGTCCGGAGTACTTCACGCTGCTGGGGCTGCCGCCGCGGCGACTGGCCGAGGGGCTGCTGGCGTCGGCGTTCGTCGGGGTGACGCCTGCGGTGAGCCTGCTGGCGCTGGGCGGGCTGGTGGTCGAGGGAGGACGGCACGGCGCGGGAGCGGCGCTGGTGGCCGTGCCGGCGATGGTGTTGCAGCTGGCCGCGTTCGTGCTGCTGTCGAAGGTGACCGTGGCGATGCTGGGGCTGGTGCTGCGGTCGCGGGCCGGGGCGGTGCTGGCCGGGGTGATCAACGGTGCGGTCCTGGCGGCGCTCGGGCAGGGCTGGGTGTTCGCTGTGGCGTTCGGCGTGGACGGCGGAGTGCCGGAGTTCGTCCGGTACCTGCCGTCAGGGTGGGGCGTGCTGGCGGTCCAGGGCGACTGGGTGCGGGCGGTCGTGGCGCTGGCCGCGCTGGCGTTGCTGGTCGCACTGCTGCTGGCCGCGTGGGCCGCGCTGCTGACCAGGCGTATGAGTGCGAACAGAACTCCGTCCGCTCGCCGCACCCACCGGGGGCGGATCACCCGCTGGCCGGTCGTGCGCAAGGAGCTCAAGACCTGGTCGCGCGACCTCGTACGCACCCATCAGATCACCTTGGCCCTGACCTACGGGCTGGCGTTCGCGGCGGCCCCGCTCATCCTCGGCTGGCCGGGCATGCTTCCCTGGGCCGGTCCGATCTTCATCGTCATGGCCGCGGGCATGTCCGCCAACCTGTACGGCAGCGACGGCACCGCCCTCTGGCTCACGATCATGACCCCGGGTGCCAGAGACGTACGCGGCAGGCAGCTCGCCTGGCTGCTGACCGTCGGCCCGCCCGCGATCGCCCTGACCCTGGCCTTCACCGCGGTGGCGCAGGGTGAGTGGCCGCTCATGCTCGCCCTCCTGGCGGCCCTGCTGGGCGGCGGCGCCGGGCTGGTGCCGCTGGTGTCGGTGTACTCGCTGGTCCCCGGCACCGACCCGCACCGCAGGGCGGGCAACCCGTTGCGCTCCACCGAGGACGAGGGAGCGGCCAGCGGCCTCGTCTACGCCATGCTGGCCCTGTGCACGCTCACCGCCGTCCCCGCCGGGCTCGTGGCCTGGTTCGCGGGCTGGCCGGGCGTGGCGGTGGGCGTGGTCACGGGCATCCTGTACGCCTGGGGCTTCGGCCTCCTGGCCCAGCGACGGCTGACCGCCCAGGGCCCCGAGCTCCTGAACGTCATGCGGACCGGACGCAGGACCACGACCGTGAAAACGACCCTCCCGAAACGGGAGCAGATCATCACCGCCATCTGCTGGGGCTTCGGCGCGATCCCGCTGATCCCGCAGGGGGTGGTGCCGGGGATCTTCAAGATGACCGGGGTCGAGTCACGCGGCTGGTTCCTGGCCCTCTACCTGCCCCCATGGCTGCAATGGCCGACGATCGTGTTCATGGCGCTGCTCGGCCTGACCATGTACGGGCTGGGCCTGTGGCTCCCCCTGCGGCACCGGAAACACTCCTGATGCAAGCGTTTCCGGGAGCATGTGATCCGACACAGCGTCGCCTGCGCAGCCACTCGCCGTAGGCCAGGCACGTTCGGGCATGCCTGGCAATCGTGAGGGAGCCGCGGCGAATCCGGTGCCTATGGGGGCCGCGACATGGATCTCCGTGAGAACATGTCCGGCGAATGGGACAGAATCGGTGCCGTGCAGTTCGGGATCCTTGGGTCGCTTGAGGTGCGGACGGCCGCCGGTGAGGCGGTCGCCGTGGGTGGGCCGCGCCCTCGGGCGCTACTCGTGTTGCTGCTGCTCGACGCCGGGCGGCTGGTCAGCGTGGAGCGGCTCATCGACGGTCAGTACGGCGACGACCCGCCCGCCGGGGCGGCCAACGCCATCCAGGCTCACGTCTCCCGGCTGCGCCGGAACCTGCCGGCCGGGCTGGTGGAGTTCCATGGCGCCGGTTACCGGTTGGCGGTGGAGCCGGAGGACATCGACGCGCACCGGTTCGAGCGGCTGGCCCGGGACGGGCGGCGGCTGCTGGCCGCGGGGCAGCACGAACCGGCCGCCCGGGTGCTGAGGGAGGCGCTGGCCCTGTGGCGTGGGCCCGCGCTGGCCGACGTGGCCGACGCGCCGTTCGCCGCGCCGCAGGCGGTGCGGCTGGAGGAGGCGCGGCTCGCGGCAAGGGAGGATCTGGCGGAGGCCGAGCTGGCCCTGCCCGGCGGGACCTCGATCGCCGAGCTGCGTGAGCTGGTGGCGGCCCATCCGCTGCGCGAGCGGCCGCGCGGTCAGCTCATGCGGGCGCTGCACGCCTCCGGGCAGCAGGCCGCCGCGTTGGCGGTCTATGACGAGGTGCGGCGGTTGCTGGCCGACGAACTGGGGGCCGATCCGGCTCCGGAGCTGGCGAGCCTGCATCTGGCGATCCTGCGTGGCGAGGAGCGGCGGGAGCAGGCTCCGCGGCGGCGGGTGCCCGTCCCGCTCAACCGGCTCATCGGCCGGGAGGAGGAGCTGGCCAGGATCGCCGCGCTCGGTGACGCCCGGCTGATCACCATCGTCGGCCCCGGGGGCACGGGCAAGACGCGGCTCGCCGTCGAGGCCGTCCACCGGGCGGGGCCGGGCCGGGAGGCGGGGTTCGCCGATCTGTCGTCGGTCGACGACGGGCTTCAGGTGGCCCCGGCCGTGCTGGGCGCGCTCGGACTGCGTGAGGCCGGGTTGCAGGTGGCCGCGCTGGACCGTCCCGACCCGGTCGACCGCCTCGTCGCCGCCCTCGCCGACCAGCCGTCGCTGCTCGTGCTCGACAACTGCGAGCACGTGGTGGCCGCCGCCGCCGAGCTGGTCCGGCGGCTGCTGGACGCCTGCCCCGGCGTCGTGATCATGGCGACCAGCCGGGAGCCGCTCGGGCTCACCGGCGAGATGCTGGTCCCCCTCGCGCCGCTCGCCGTGCCACCGCCGGGCACCGATCCCGCCGACGTCCTCGCCTACCCTGCCGTACGGCTGTTCGTCGAGCGGGCCGCCGCCGTCCGGCCCGGGTTCGCGGCCCATCCGGAGGCCATGTCCGAGGTCATGGAGGTCTGCGCCGGGATCTGCGCCACGCTGGACGGCCTGCCGCTGGCCATCGAACTGGCGACGGCGCGGCTGCGTACGTTCACCCCGGCGGAGATCGCCGACCGGCTGAACGAGCACGGCCGCTTCAAGCTGCTCTCCCGCGGCGACCGTACGGCGGCGGCCAGGCACCGCACCCTCCACGCGGTGGTCGAGTGGAGCTGGAGCCTGCTCACCCCGGAGGAGCAGGAGGTGGCCAGGCGGTTCTCGGTGTTCGCGGGGGGCGCCTCGCTGGAGGCGGCCGAGGCCGTCTGCGGTGACGGCGACGTGCTGGCCGACCTGGTCGACAAGTCGCTCATCGAGGCCGACGGCGGGCGCTACAGGATGCTGGACACGATCCGCCTGTTCTGCGCCGAGCGGCTGGCCGAGGCGGGAGAGCAGCGGCGGACCCGCGACGCGCACGCCGCCTGGTTCCTCGACCTGGCCCGGCGGGCCGACCCGTGGCTGCGGCGGGCCGAACAGCTCGACTGGCTGGCCAGGCTCTCCGCGGAGTACGACAACCTGAGGGCGGCGCTCCGGCACACCGTCGAGGACGATCCGCAGACGGCCTCGCGGCTGGTCGCGGCCCTGGCGGCGTACTCGTGGCTGAGCGGGCGGCGTGAACAGATCGCCTCGTCCGCGCTGCGGCTGCTCCATCTGACCGGCGGCGAGCCGGTCGCGGGGCTGGAAGAGGAGTACGTCATGTGCGTGCTGCAGGCCGTACCGGAGGTGTCCCCCGAGCTGTGGGCGCGGGCCGTGGACATCATGACGACGCTGGACGGCGAGCTGCGTCACCCGTTCCTGGCCGTGCTGTGGGGCATGACGGCGGGCCCGGCCGACACGGTGGCCACCCGGCGCCGCGGGCGGCTGCTCGGCTCCGATCCGTGGAGCCGGGCCGTGTCAATGCTGGGAGAAGCGCTGATCCACATCCACCTGCTCGGCGGCCGGGTGGCCGAGGGTGAGCAGCGACTGGAGGAGACGCTGACCCACTTCCGCGCCGTCGGCGAGCGCTGGGGGATGGCGCAGAGCCTCGAATGGCTGGCGATGATCGCGAGCCGGCGTGGCGACTGGGCGGCCGCCAGGCGGCTCTGGGACCAGGCCGTGGACCTGAACGAGCAGCTCGGCGCGGCGGACGAACTGGTGGACGTGCTGTGCCGCAGGGCTGCGGGGCTGATGCGGGAAGGCGACCTGGACGGAGCCCGCGCCGATCTCGAACGCGCCACCGAGCTGGCCCGCCGGACGGGCATGGCGCGCGGGCTGCCGCTGCTGAACATGGTGTGGGGCGACCTGGCGCGATTGTCGGGTCAGTACGACGAGGCGCGGGCCCGCTACACCGCGGTGCTGGAGGCCGCCGTTCCCGGCTCGTACGCGACCGAGGGCATCAGGCCGTTCGCCTACACCGCGCTCGGCCGGCTGGCCGCGGCCGAGGGAGACCTCGCCGAGGCCAGGCGCAGGCACGGTGCGGCGCTGGAGCTGGCGCGCACGGTGGTGCCGACGGACGCGGCCGAGATCGCCGAGGGCCAGGCGGGGCTGGCGCTGCTCGAAGGGGCGGCTGAGCGGGCGGCGTACCTGCTGGGTGTGGGGGTGGCGCTGCGCGGTACGACCGTCGCGGGTGATCGGGACGTCGCCATGGTCGCCGCGGGGGCGACCGAGCGGCTGGGCGCGGACGTGTTCGCCGCCCACTTCGCCAAGGGGGCCGCGCTGAGCGGCGAGGCGGCGCTGTCAGTCCTCGTCGGCTGACGGGGCGTACTGTCAGCCGATTGTCCTCAGGGTGTCAGCGCGCTCCGCGAGAGTCGTGGACATGCAGAACACCAACGTCCTCATCTCCGGTGCCAGCGTCGGCGGCCCCGCCCTCGGCTACTGGCTCGCCCGCTACGGCTTCCGCGTCACGATCGTCGAGAAGGCCCCCGGCCTGCGCCCCGGCGGCCAGGCCGTCGACTTCAAGGGCGATGTCCACCTGACGGTCCTGCGCCGCATGGGCATCCTGGACGACGTGCGCCGCCTGCAGACCGGCGGCATCGACCAGGCCTTCGTCGACAAGCGCGGCCGGGCGCTCGCGGTGATGCCCGGCGAGTTCAGCGGCGGCGAGCTGGAGATCGCCCGCGGCGACCTGGCTCGCCTGGTCTACGACAGTAGTGTCGAGGCCGGCTGCGAGTACGTCTTCGGTGACTCGATCACCTCGCTCACCGAGACCCCCGGCGGGGTGCACGTCACCTTCGAGCGCTCCGCGCCCCGCACGTTCGATCTGGTGATCGGGGCCGACGGCATCCACTCGAACGTCCGGCGCCTGGTCTTCGGCCCCGAGTCGGACTACGTCGAGTTCCTCGGCCACTACTACGCCCTGGCCGAGGTGCCCGAGCGGTTCGGCGCGAACGCGCAGATCTACAACGAGCCGGGCAGGATGGTCGCCGCCGGCGGGCCCAAGGCGTCGGCCTTCTTCGTCTTCGCCTCCCCGCGCCTCGACTACGACCGCTACGACACCGAGGCGATGAAGCGGGTCGTCCTCGACGCCTACGCCGGGATGGGGTGGCGGACACCCGAGGTCCTCGACGCGGTGCGCCGTACCGGCGACTTCTACCTCGACTCGATCAGCCGGGTGAAGATCGATCGGTACTCCCAGGGGCGGGTGGCGCTGCTGGGCGACGCGGCCTACGCCAACACGCTGGGCGGGTTCGGGTCAGGGCTTGCGCTGGTGGGGGCGTACGTGCTGGCGGGTGAGCTGGCGGTGGCCAACGGCGACCACCGGGTGGCGTTCCGGCGCTATGAGGAGGGCTTCCGCGAGTACGCCAAGGTCTCGGAGAAGGGCAACGCCGGTCCGTGGCTGGCGCCTCCGTCGAAGGGGCGGATCAGGATGCGCAACTGGATGTTCAAGGCGAGCTTCACGCTCAAGCTCATGATGAAGATGACGGACGACTTCGCCGAGAACATCACCCTCAAGGACTACCCGTCGCTGGTCCGCGACCTGGCCAGGTGAGCGGGCGCCGCGGTGAGAGCACGGCCGAGGGTCCCGTCGGGGCCCCTCAGCCGTGGTGTCCGTCAGCAGGCGGACCGGTCTGTCGCCGTGCCCTTCTCGCAGGCCGACTCCTGGGCCCGGCCGCGCAGCTGCGCCAGCGGGGATTCCCCGGCGGACCTGAGCTGTGCCTGCCGGCCGTCGGCCCCCAGGAGCTGGGCGGCGCGGTCCTCGTCCGTGAGGGGGGCGACGAGCGCCGCCCCCGGCTTCTCCTCGACGAACACCCCCTGGCCGATGGGCAGGTGCACGGACGCCTGGTACGCCTGCGCCTGCGGCGACACGGCCCGCCGCTTGACCCGGTCCAGGGCGTTGTCCACGTAGAACAGGCCGCGGCCCGCCGTGCCGATCGACTGGCGCAGGCCGTCGAGCGTCGTGCCGGCGGGCTGCTCGACCCGGAGCCGGATCTGTCCCCCGGTGTACCCGCGGCCGAGCTTGCCGGCGAGGACCTTGTCCACCTTGACCACGACGCTGGCCCAGCGGATCGCGGCCTCCTCGCTCTCGTAGGGAACGACCCGCGGCCTCGGCGAGTCGTCGTCCGAGGCGTACGCGATGCCCGGCTCTACGCCGACGACCGTGCCCTCGACCAGCGCGGCGGCCGGGCGGAACGCGCCGGACGGCCGGGCGCCGGGGGTGATGTCCTCCAGGGAGTCGAAGAGGTACTGGCCCGTCCCACCCGCGTCCGTGTGGAGCTGGGACCAGAACGAGCGCTGCGGCTGCTGACCGGCCTGCGGGGCGGCCTGCTGGGCAGCCTGCGGGGCGCATCCGGTGAGTACGGCGGTGGCGCAGGCGGCGACGGCCGTGACGAGTTTGAGGTTTCGCATCGCCGGTCTCCTAGTAGCGGCCGTTGATGTGGGCGACATCGTGCGCGCTGTATTTGATGATCTTGTGTGCGCCGGTCTTCAGGCACGACGTCGACTCGGTGGAGTGGTCCAGCCCGACCGTGTGCCCGACCTCGTGACACGCCAGGGCCTGCCGCTGGGTCGCGGTCATCCAGTCGATGTCGGCCAGATCGTAGCGGACCTCGTACTGGTCGCAGGTCCACGGCTGGCCGCTGCTGGCCGGGGCGTTGGCCTTGACGCACTTCGAGTACGCGAACAGGTTGTAGCCCGTGCTGGAGCCGTCCCAGTCGAGGTCCCAGTGGTCGACGTAGTACTGGTCGAAGGACTCGACGTCGGTGCTCGGGTCCGCGGTGGTGTCGGCGGCCACGGTCATGTCGGTCTGGGAGTCCAGGTTGAGCAGAGCGGCTTTCACGGCGGTCCTGGTACGGGTCTCCAGGGACGCGTAGTTGTACCAGTGCTTGCCGTTGTCGGCGAAGGGGCAGCAGCCGTTGGCGTTGCCGAAGCCGTTGGCGCTGGCCGGAGACGCGGCGGTGGTGGTGACCGCGGCCGCGAGGATGATCGCTGGCAGAAGCTTTCGGTATGACATGTGATCCGTAAATTGAGGGTAAAGGATGTCCGGATATCCTGCCGGGTGCTTAAGAGCGGATCAAACTCGGGTCATCCCCTTCGCCGCCCACTCCTCCGGCGTCGTCATGAGCTCGCCGTCGCCGGCCACGGCGCATGCGGTGGGTGTTCGACCGGCGTCATCCGGCACGCATGCCGGGACTTCTGGATCTGATCGCATACTGGAAGAATCTCCCCGACAGGCGACGGACCGGAGGACTGATGGCCGAACGACCCGGCAGCGCGCGTGCGGAGGAGCCTGCGGTCAAACGCAGGAGGCCCCGTGCGGGTAGCGGGGAGTCGCTCGGCGACCAGGCGTACGAGCACATACGCGCCGCGATCCTCCAGGGCAGATACCGGCCCAACCAGCGGCTTCCGGAAGACGAGGTGGCGGCGCGGCTCAACAGCAGCCGCACTCCCGTACGCGTCGCGCTGATGCGGCTGGTCGATCAGGGGCTGGTCGTCCGGGAGCGGCAGGGC
The DNA here is from genome assembly GCF_040654555.1 of Nonomuraea sp. NPDC050680. NCBI lineage: Bacteria > Bacillati > Actinomycetota > Actinomycetes > Streptosporangiales > Streptosporangiaceae > Nonomuraea > Nonomuraea sp. NPDC050680. The sequence goes on from NZ_JBFAIF010000001.1 coordinate 1,279,662, forward strand.
TGGGTGGTGCGCGAGCACACGCCGGAGGAGATCCGCGAGATCTACGAGGTGCGGTGCGCCCTTGAGTCGATGGCCACCGGACTGGCCGCCGTACGCGCGTCCGAGGAGCAACTGGACAGGATCGCCGCGTTCTACGACGGGCCGATGGCGGACTTCGTCCAGCGCCCACGGGCCGAGCTGGGGCGGATGAACCGCGATTTCCACGAGGCCATCGTGCGGGCCTCGGGCAACGGCCGGCTGCTGGACGAATGGCTGCGCAACCGCGACTTCGGCATCACCTACAACATGGCCGTCCTGTTCACCCCGGACGAGGTGATCACCTGCGTGGCGGGCCATCAGCGCATCGTCGAAGCGCTGACGAACCGCGACCGTGAGGGCGCGGAGCGGCAGGCGCGGATCCATGTCGAGGACGTCCAGGCCGCGGCCGGCCGCCGGCTCGACGCCCTGCGGACGTCCGCCGGGCTGTACCTGACCTGAGGGGATAGGCCCTGGTCACGATGGAGTGCGGAGATGGGTGCGCTGTCCGTCGTGCTCGAGGATGGTCAGGATCTCGGCCGGGCCGTCCTGGGCGCCGAAGGCGTGGGGGATCATGGTCGAGAACTCCGCCGCCTGACCGGCCTCGACCACGATGGTCCGCTCTCCCAGCAGGAGTACGACGGCTCCCGACAGAACGGTGAACCAGTCCCTTCCCGGGTGGACCTTCAGCTCGGCGGGGTCCTTCGGGGGCGGCTTGGTGAGGCGCATCTTGGCCACGGTCATGCCTTGCGGCCCTGGTTCCCGGCTCAGCGTCCAGATGGTCATCCCCCGTGCCTCGTTGCGCTGGGGCCTGATCACCACATCGTCGTCGGTGACCGACTCCACGAGGTGGTCGAGGGTGGTCTCCAGAGCGCGGGCGATCGCGGTCAGCTGGTCGAGACTGATGCGCCGGTGGCCCGTCTCGATCCGGCTCAGGGTGGACGGGCTGAGGTAGCAGCGGGCCGCCAGATCGTCGAGTGACCAGCCACGGGCCGTACGCAGTCCCCTGATCCGCTTGCGGACCAAGCCGTCGAGATCTCCATCTTGCTTCATACGCAAGAGCTTATGCCAGAGGGGCAAGGCGGACATAGTCTCCAAGCATGACAACCCACCATGACCACTCCGCGGCCGGAGCCGACGCTGGGATGACCGAACTCCTGGATCTGGACGCGGAGGTGCTGCACGCGTACCTGTCCGAGGTGACCGCCTGGGTCCACCAGCTCGCCGGCGACCCGCCCCCCGGCCACCTCCTCGACCTCGGCAGCGGGACCGGCACCGGCACGTTCGCCCTGCTGGAGCGCTTCGAGAAGGCCGAGGTGACGGCGCTGGACATGTCCGCGCCCTATCTGCATCACCTCCGGAACAAGGCCCATGAACGGGGCGTGGCTCACCGTGTCCGCACCGTTCAGGCCGATCTGGACGCGGCATGGCCCGACCTCGCCCCCGTCGACCTGGTGTGGGCGGCCTCGTCCTTGCACCACATGGCGGACCCCGTCCGCACGCTCACCGGCGCCCTCACGGCGCTCCGCCCCGGCGGGCTGCTGGTGGCGGTCGAGCTCGACTCCTTCCCGCGCTTTCTGCCCGACGACCTCGGCATCGGCCGCCCCGGGCTCGAAGCGCGCTGCCAAGCCGCTCTGGCCGAGGAGCGCAACGCCCGACTCCCGCACATGGGCGCCGACTGGGGCCCACTCCTGACCCGGGCCGGGTTCACCGTCGAGACCGAACGGGTCTTCACCGTCGACCTGACGCCCCCTCTGCCCGCCGCCGCCGGCCGCTACGCCCAGCTGAGCCTGCGACGCGTACGAACCGGGCTGGGTGGACGGCTGAGCGCCGACGACCTGGCCACGCTCGACGCCCTTCTCGACGACGAAAGGCCCGACGGCATCCTGCGGCGGGACGACCTCCACGTCCGCACCACGAGGACCGCCTGGGCGGCCCGACGCCCATAGCCGCCGGTTGACCCCACACGCTCCCGCACAGGTCGGGAGCGTGTTCGTGGGCCCTCGACTGCCATCGGCGACGGATGCGAAACGGTGATGAAACACCCTCTTGAGCACTTGGATCCAAATTTGTACTCTACATTGCATGCAATCTTCGAAGAGCTTCTCGTCGGTCGGCCCGCGTACTGAGGCGATCGTCACGACGGAGCCCGACGATGCCGCCCGTGGCGCGGTGCTCCTGCCGTCGCTGCCCGGCAAGCCCGAACTGACCCCCGAAACCGCCCAGGTGATCGAGGAGATACCGGGCTACCTGGGCGTACCGTTCGTCAGCCCGATCTTCCAGGCGCTCGCGAACTACCCGGACTACCTCGCCCCGGCCTGGAACCGGTTCAAGCCGGTCATCGGGTCACCCGAGTTCAAGCAGGCCGCGGCGGGGCTGGGCGTGCCGGCCGGGCTGCTGCCCGCACCGGAGGAGTCGTCGGCAGCCGGTGACATCCGCCGTTACACGATCACGTTCCACCGGCTGCTGCCCGAGATCCTCCTGCTGGCCTCGTGCTGGTACCGAGGGCTGACCGTGGGCGCCCCCGCGGCCCTCGCGCTCGACGGCACCTCCCCCGCGCCGGCCGATCCGGGCCCGCGTGGCGTCGCTCCGGAAGCGGTCAACATCGTGCCGGACGGGACTCCGCCCGACGAGGAACTGGCGCGGGTGTACGAGGAGATCCGCGCCGTACACGGTCATCCTCGGGTGCTGAGCTACTACCGCGCCATCGGCGGCCGGCCCGGCCTCATGCCGCAGGTGTGGCAGCGGCTGGAACCGATCGCCCGCAGCGCGGAGTACGCCGCGGCGCGCGAGCAGGTGCTGGCCGACGCCGCCGCCGCTGCCGCCCGCCTGCCCGTCCCGGTGATCGACACGGCTCACGCGGACGAGGTCGCGGCCGTTCTCGCGGTGTTCCGGCTCCGCCTGATCCCCTCACTGCTGCTCGACACGGCGGTCGTTCTCGCGCTTCTGGGGGAGAACGCGGCGATCGTCACCACCTGACCCACCCGCCTGCGCTCTCCAGGAAGCGTCTCGGCTGACAACACCGGCCTCCGGGCCGCTGACCAGGCCAGGGACGCCGGCCGGGGCTCGGGATAATCGGTTGCCCCGGCCGGAACGCCGCTGACAGGATCCACGCCATGTCTGCCTTCTCCGCACATGACGGAACCACCCTGGCCTACCACGGGTTCGGAGCGGGCACCCCGCTGATCTGCCTGCCGGGCGGCCCGATGCAGGACTCCGACTACCTCGGCGAACTCGGCGGCCTGTCGGCGCACCGGCAGTTGATCATGCTGGACCCTCGGGGCACCGGCCGCTCCGCGACACCGGAGGATGCCGCCTCCTACCGCTGTGACCGGCTGGTCGACGACGTCGAGGCACTGCGCGAGCATCTTGGCCTTGACCGGTTCGACCTGCTCGCGCACTGCGCCGGCGCGAACCTCGCGGCCCTGTACACGGCCCGGCATCCGCGACGCGTCGGCAAGCTCGCGCTGATCACGCCGAGCCCCTTCGCCGTCGGCCTCGCGGCCACCGGTGAGGACCGGATGGAGGTCGCGCGGCTGCGCAAGGACGAGCCCTGGTTCGCGGCCGCCTTCGCGGCCCTTGAGGCGATCGTGGGCGGCAAAGCCACCGGCGACAGCTGGACGGCCATCGACCCCTTCTTCTACGGCCGGTGGGATGCGGCCGCACAGGCCCACCACGCCGTCCAGCAGGGTCATCGCAACGACGAAGCCGCCGCGGCCTTCGGCGCCGAGGGCGTCTACGACCCGGCTGCCACCCGCGCGGCACTGGCCGCGTTCGACACGCCGGTGCTGCTGCTGGCCGGAGAGGTCGATCTGAACACGCCCCCGAGCGTCGTGGCCGAGTACGCCGAGCTGTTCCCCGATGCCGAGTTCGTGGTTCAACCGCGAGCGGGCCACTTTCCGTGGGTCGACGACGCTGACCGGTTCGTGGCGACGACCGCGAAGTTCCTGGGCTGACGTTCCTGGGCTGAACGCCGCGGCGATCGAGGCGGCCGATTTCTGGTGCCGGGTCACTCCCGACGGCTATCCGATGCCCGATCAGGGATGGAAGCTAGATGAGACGGCTGCTGTCCGTCCTGGCCGGCGCGCACCCCGGACGGAGACGGTCACGGCCTGATCGGCATGCGAACGCGTCAAGCTCTACGGAGGAACGGTCACGGCCGGGCCGAAGCCGTCAGGCGGATTCGAGGTGGCGGTCACCCTGCCCCTGGCCTCCCCCGCCATAAACAATCGCCCTTCGTGATCCGATGACCAAGAACTTGTTCACGATGATGGCGAACCTGCGATACTACACACTCCCCAGCGCCCGCTGAAAAGCCTCCCGGGCCCGCCTTAGAGGCGGGCCCGGGTCATTCTGGCTGTTTCACGAGGCCTTGTCGGGCCGCTCCGAGATGCGGATGGCGTTGACGATCGTCATGCCCTGCCGCGTGGCGAAGCGGACGTTGAGCTGGCCGTCGGTGACCTTCACCGTGTACTGCCTGCTGACGGCCGTGTACGTGCCCGCCTCCAGCGCCAGGTCCAGCGCCGGGATCGCGAGCTGGCCCTCGACGAGCACGTCGAAGACCCGGCGGCCGATCTGCGTCGACTTGACGTCGGCGAAGTCCAGCTCGACGGTGTACGTCCCGGCCGGCACGTTGTCGAAGCGGTATTCCAGCATCCCTTCGCGAGCCGTCTTGAACAGCGCCTGGTCGTCGGTGCCCTTGATGGCCTTGGACGAGGTGGTCGTACGGGTCGAGGTGGCGATATACCCGTAACCGCCCGTGCTGTACTTCTTGTCGGCTGTCCACGCGTCGCCGGTGGTGTCGGTCACGGCCTTGGTGCCGCCGACCTCCACGGCCACCTGGAGCTTGGGCACCACGACCGTCACCGTGACCTCGATGATCGGCTGCCGCCCGCTGGCCGACTTCACGATCAGCTTGCCCGAGCGGTATGTGCCCGGCTGGACGCCGGTGCTGGACACGCTGACCTTCAGCGTGACCGCCTGCCCCTTGGCCAGGTTGCCCGCCGTCGGTGTGACGCCGATCCAGCTCTGCGCCGGGTCGGTGGTGACGGTGTAGGCCGTGGGCGAGCCGAGGTTGGTCAGCTCCATCGTGCGGGTCCTGGCGGCGTTCGCGGGCAGCACCACGGTCAGCTCGCTGACCGAGGGGCTGACCCGGCCGGTGACCAGCGCGGTGTCGATCCTGGTGACCGTCGTCGGCGCGATCGTCACGGTCTTGGTGAACGTGCCGTAGTTGTCCTTCGACACCACCACCTCATAGTCGCCGGCCAGGACCTGCCCATAGAAGGCGCCGTCCTCGCCCGTGGTGTAGGTGGCCACGTCGCCCACCTTGACCGTCGCGCCCGCGAGCGGCTTGCCGTCGTTGGCGTCGGTGACGGTGCCGGTCACCAGGCCGTGCCTGCTCGCGATGAACGTCAGGCTCTGCCCGTTGGACAGCGCGGCCTCCTCGTTGGCGTACTGGAGCGCGTCGGTGCCCGTCGCGTTCTCGATGCCGATCGTGGCGCTGGTGCCCTTCTCGCGCTCGCTCTCGATGTCCTTGTAGCGGTAGCTCATCGTGCCGTCCTCGCCCAGCAGGGCGGCGAACGAGACGCGCTGATCGGCGGCCGAGTAGAACTTCATGTTGCGCCACTCGACCACGAACTGGCGGTGCGGCGCCGTCCCCGTGACGCCGGTGTAGACGCCGCTGTCGGCGTCCAGCACCAGGTCATCCCAGTACGGGTAGACGGCGTTGTTGGGCGTACCGGCGCTGGGCAGCTTGCCGTTGCTGCCGGTGACGACCTTGTCGGTGGCGAAGGTGGCGAACCCGTTGGTGCTGATCCACGCCTTGCTCTTCCCCACCCCGTAGAACGGGACCGGGAACGGCAGCGTCACCTGCTGCGCCTCGTCGTCGCCCGTGAGCGCGAGCTTGTCGGTGCCCGCGACGTACGGCGCGGCGGCGCTGCGGCAGGTGTAGCCGAAGTCGTCGCCGCGCAACGGCAGCTCGACATCCTTGGTCACGTCCCCGGCCACCGTGACGGACGCCGTGGCGCCGCTGGCGCAGCGGGAGACCGGAGTGATCGTGAGGTCGTAGGTGCCGTTCGGCAGCGACATCCGGTAGCGGCCCGCGGCGTCGGTGACCGCGCTGACAGGCGTGCCGACCGCCTCGACCGTGGCGCCCGGCTCCGGCGTGCCTGCCGTGGTGACCGTACCGGTGACCACGCCCGTGGCCTTCTGGGTCATCACCACGTCGGTGGTGGTGCTCTGGTCGGCCGCGATCGTCGCTGTCGCGCTGCCCTTGTCGTAGCCGAACTTCTCCGCGGCGATCTGATAGTCGCCCGGCAGCAGGCGCGGGACGGCGTACGTCCCGTCCGCCCCGGTGATCACCGTACGGCTCAGCGGCCCGGACAGGGTGACCGTGGCACCGGACACCGGGCTGCCCGCGGCGGTGACCGTGCCCTTGAGGTCGCCGAGACCCTCGCGCGGCGCGGCGGACACCGCCGCGAAGGCGTCCAGGCGGCCCTCGCCCCAGACATTGTTGTCGGCGGCGGTGCCGCCGCAGCTGGTGTCGTTGACGTCGATCGCGGTGCTGTCGAGCAGCGGCCGGGTGGCGGCCACATCACCCTGGAGCCCCGGCGACGCCGACCAGATCAGCGCCACCGTCGCGGCCAGGTGCGGCGAGGCCATCGACGTGCCCGTGTAGCTGTCGTAGCCGTTGCCGGGCACCGAGGAGCGGACGTCCACGGCGGGGGCGGCGAGGTTCGGCTTGATCTCGCCGTTCTCGCCCTCGCCCTTGCTGGAGCGGGCGTACAGGACGTTGTTGACGTCGAAGCCGCCCGCGCTGTAGCTGTTCACGTACTGGCCGGGCGAGCCGCTGGTACGGCAGGCGGGCCCCTCGTTGCCGTTGGCGAAGGCCGGGAAGATGCCGGCGGCGACCCACGCGTCGACGATCTCCTTGTACCAGGGGTCGAAGCCCACGCCGCCCCAGGAGTTGTTGATGATGTCGGGGGCCAGGTCGGGGCGCGGGTTGGCGCCGTTCAGGTCGGTGGGCGCGAGCATCCACTGGCCGGCGGCGAGCAGCGAGGCGTCCGTGCAGGTGTTGACCTCACAGCCCTTGGCGGCGATCCACTTGGCGCCGGGCGCCACCCCGATGCCGTTGGCCCCGACCATGGTGCCCATGACGTGCGTGCCGTGCCCGAGGTTGTCGCAGGGCGCCGCGCTCGGGCAGATGCGCGCCGGGTCGAACCAGTTGTAGTTGTGGTCGACGGAGCCGTCAGGGCTCCTGCCGCGGTAGGCGGCGGCCAGCTCGGGGTGGTCGAACTGGGCGCCGGAGTCGATGGTGCCGACCACGATGCCTTCGCCGCGGTCGCCGAGCTCGTTCCAGACGCGCGGGGCGTTGATGCGGTCGATGTTCCACTCGACGGCGTTGACCTTCGCCTCGGCCTTGCCGGGCACCGGCTTCGGCAGCGACACGGTCCGTACGGGGTCGATGCGGTCCACTTCCGGCAGGGTGGCGATCTCGGCCGCCAGCTTGGGGTCGGCGGTCACTCTGACGGCGTTGACGATCCAGTACGGGGTGTAGTCGGCCTCGTGGGAGTCCAGAAGCTTGCGCAGGGCCGCCTGCGAGCTGCCGGCCTTGGCGGTCTTGGCCTCGAAGACCTGCTCGGCCTTGTCGTCCTTGGTCTTGGCCCGGCGGGCACCGCTGAGGTCCGCGGTGCCCTTCAGGCGTACCCAGAAGGTGGCCTTACCGTCCGCTGCCAGGTCGGCCTGGACGGATTGATTGATCTTTCCCGGGTCGGGCGCGGCTTGGGCCACGCCCTGGGGGAGGATGAGGGTGACAGCGGCGGCGACCGCGATCAAGATCGCACGCCAATGGGGGGTGGACGGCACACGCTCTCCTTCACGCCATGGAGTAGAGCTGATCTTTACGCCTATGGGGAGAAGAGTGAAGAGAACGTGTCAGCTTTGCAAGGGCTCGACCATAACAAGACATGACTTGTCATGAAATGTGATCTGGTAACTGGAGAGGGCCCTAGACCACCTGGTTGGGGATCGCCCCGCCATAGCGCCTGTCGCGCTTGGCGAAGGTCTCGCACGCCTCCCAGAGATCGCGGCGGTCGAAGTCCGGCCAGAGCCGGTCGAGGAACACCATCTCGGCGTAGGCCGACTGCCACAGCAGGAAGTTGGAGAAGCGCTGCTCCCCCGACGACCGTACGAACAGGTCGACCTCCGGGATCTCCGGCTCGTCCAGATAGCGGGCGAACACCTTCTCGTTGACCTTCGATGGCTTGACCCGGCCCGCCGCGATGTCGTTCGCCAGCCGTAGCGCCGCCTCGACGATCTCGGCCTGTCCGCCGTAGTTGACGCAGAACTGCAACGTCAGCTTGCGGTTGTCCTTGGTCAGCTCCTCGGCGGTCTGCAGCTCGGAGATCACGCTCTTCCACAGGCGGCCCGGCTTGCCCGCCCAGCGCACCCGTACGCCCATCGCGTGCAACTCGTCGCGGCGGCGGCGGATGACGTCGCGGTTGAAGCCCATGAGGAAGCGGACCTCGTCGGGCGAGCGCTTCCAGTTCTCCGTGGAGAAGGCGTACGCGGACAGGTAGGGGATGCCCAGCTCCAGCGCGCCCTCGATGACGTCGAACAGCGACGCCTCGCCTGCCTTGTGTCCTTCGGTGCGCGGCAACCCGCGGGCCTTGGCCCAGCGACCGTTGCCGTCCATGATGATCGCCACATGCTTGGGCACCAGGTCACGCGGGATCGGCGGCGGAACCGCGCCGGACGGATGCGGGGTCGGGGGTCGGACGTTCACACAGGCTCCCTTTCGACGTGTCGCAGAGAGCGTATTCCGTGTTCGAGGTGCCATTGGAGATATGCGGCGACGAGGCCGCTGCACTCGCCGCGATGCCGTGACTGTGACGCGTCGGCCGTGGCCCAGTCGCCGCGCAGCAGCGCGGTCATGAGCCCGATCGTCTCCCCCGCGGGCACCACCGATCCGGACGGTTTGCACGCCCCGCACACCACACCGCCGGCCACGATGGCGAACGCCCTGGTCGTCGTGGCCTGGCACCGGGCGCACGCGTCCAGCGCGGGGGCGTAGCCGGCGACCGCCAGGGAGCGCAGGAAGTAGGCGTCGAGCACCAGCCTGGCCTCGTGCTCGCCGTCGGCCAGTGTGCGCAGCCCGCCCACCAGCAGCAGGAACTGCCGCAGCGCCGGCTCCTTCTCGCCCTGCGTGAGCCGGTCGGCGGTCTCCAGCATCGCCGTGCCCGCGGTGTAGCGGGGATAGTCGATCGCCAGCGCCTCGCCGTAGGGCCTGATGGTCTCCGCCTGCGTGACGACGTCGAGCGTGCGCCCGGTGTGCAGCTGCAGGTCGACGTGGGTGAACGGCTCCAGCCTGGCCCCGAAGCGCGAGGTGGTGCGGCGCACGCCCTTGGCCACGGCGCGGACCTTACCGGTGCGCTTGGCCAGGATGGTGACGATGCGGTCGGCCTCACCGAGCTTCTGCGTGCGCAGAACCACGCCTTCGTCACGATAGAGACTCACTCACCCATCCTATTGGGCTCCTCTTGGGCGCAAGGGCCATGCTCGGGTTGAGCGGCTTTACGGAGCTCGGATGGGACGCTTCGCGAAGTTTGGGGGGAGCGGCTGCGCGAAGGTTGAGTGGAGCGGCTGCGCGAAGTTTGGGTGGATTCGCGAAGCTCGAGGTGATTCGCGAAGCTCGAGTGGAACGGCTGCGCAGAGCTTGGATGGAGCGACTTTGCGCAACTCTCACTAGACTTTGACGTCCGTCCCCGCTCTACCCGTTGTTCAACCCCCCGCAACCGCCTCGAAAGGGAGTCATGACCCGCGTGGTCCTGCTGGGCTCTTCGCCCGGCCCCGACACCGCTCCGACCGGCCTGAGGCTGGCCGCGCTGCCTGGCAATCCCACCGTGGCCGAACGGCTGCGCAGCCAGATCCTCTCCCTGGATCCGCAGCCGGCCACGATCGAGCCCGGCGACGTGGCCTCCGCTCTGCGCGCGCTGGCCGACGTAGCCGAGTCCGCAACGGAGAACCTGTTCCTGATCCCGGACAACTCGATCGTCCACGACGAGCTGATCTACCAGATCACCAAGGCCAAGCGCGGCGCGCTGGCCCTCGTCGCCAAGGAGCCGCGCCCGGACGTGGTCGACCAGGCGCAAGAGGACATCGTCCCGATCGACGAGGCGGAGCCCGAGATCGGGCTCAACAAGCTCGAAGGGCTGCCCGTCCGCGCCCGCGCCGGCAAGTCCCGCATCATCTCCGTCGGCACCGCCAACCACGCCGTGACCAGGCCCAACACGGTGCTACTCGGCCCCCTGCACGTGAGCGCGCGCAACGCTCCCATGCTGGCCGAGACCTGCCGCGAGCTCGCCGACATGGCCGGCTCGTTCGGCGCCGACGACGACCTGATCCAGCTGATCGTCTTCGGTCTGGTCCGCAAGGGCGTGTCCGTCGGCATCCGCGGCCGCCGCGACCTCTTCTACCGCCGGGTCACCACCCAGGAGGAGGTCAACGAGGCCGGCACCGAGATGTCCGGCATCAACGAGGACCGGGCCAGACTCGACAACGCGGTCAAGGGCGCGGACGGCTTCTTCACCACCTATTTCGTCTCCACCTACTCCCGCTACATCGCGCGCTGGGCCGCCCGTCGCGGCCTGACGCCCAACCAGGTGACGCTGATTTCGATCATGCTCGGCGTGCTGGCCGCGGCCTGCTTCGCCACCGGCGCCCGGCCGTGGATGGTGGCGGGCGGCGTGCTGATCTACTTCGCCTTCGTCTTCGACTGCGTCGACGGCCAGGTCGCCCGCTACGCCCGCAAGTTCGGCGTGCTCGGCGCGTGGCTCGACGCCACCTTCGACCGCTTCAAGGAGTACGTCGTCTTCGCCGGCCTGGCCATCGGCTGGGTCGTGTCGGGCAACGGCGACGACATCTGGATTCTCGCGCTGGCTGCGCTGGGCCTGCAGTCCACCCGCCACCTGCTCGACTTCTCCTTCGGCGTCTCCAACCGCCGCAAACCGCCCGCCCAGCTGCCCACGCTGCCCCTGGACGCCCCCGACGACCGCGCCCTGCGCAAGGCGCTGGAGCGTCGTAAGGTGGAGCGCAGTCAGGGCATCCGCGGCGTGCTCAAGATGTGGACCCGCGCCGGCCGCTTCCGCGCCGTGCACTGGGCCCGCAAGATGATCGTGTTCCCCATCGGCGAGCGGTTCGCGGCCATCGCGATCACCGCCGCCCTCTTCGACGCCCGCATCACCTTCCTCACACTGGTGATCTGGGGCTCCGTCGCCGCCGCCTACACCCTCACCGGACGCCTCATGAGGTCGCTCGCATGATCACCGCACCACTGGCCGCAGCTACTCCCACGCCGGATCCCGACGAGGAACGCCGCCGCATCCAGACCGCCCGCCTCCTCGCCTACCGCGACGACGGCCCTCTCGTACACGCGCTGGCGGGTCGCATCGGCAAGGGCATCCCGCCGGTCCCGGCCACGCTCGTCGCCCTGCTGGCGGTGGTGGCCGTGACGGTCACCGGCGTACTGAAGTCGGGCCCGATCCTGCTCCTGCCGCCGCTGATCGTGCTCCTGCTGGTGCTCCCGACCGCGCCCCGCAACCACCTGGGCCGCCTCGACTGGCTCACCCCGCCGCTGCTGCGCGGCGCCGAGTTCCTCACGATCATCGCGGTGGGGCTGGCGGCCGACGTACCGAAGTGGCTGCTGTTCGTGCTCGTGTACGTCGTGGGCTATCACACGTATGACACCGTCTACCGGACACGGCAGAGCATCTGGCCGCCCGCCTGGGTCTTCCACGCGGGGCTCGGCTGGGAACTGCGCCTGCTGATCATCGGCGTCGCCGCAGCGTTGGGCGTGCTGCCTGCGGTGCTGGCGGTGCTGACGGCGTACCTGTTCGTACTGTTCGCGGTGGAGAGCGTGACCAGCTGGGTCCGCCTCGACAAGGCGTCCGCCCAGGCCGGCGCCGACGCCGAACAGGACCTGGAGGCATCTCCGGAGGACGCCATGGAACAGGCCACGGGAGAGGCCGAGAAGGGCTGACGTCCCTCCCTCTCCTTGCACCACCCCCGTGTGTCATGCGGGGGTGGTGTTTTCTTTTCTATACGAGCTAGCAGCTCCCGCTCGCACACTCTCTGCGCCGCGAAACTCGATGCCCCTCACCGAACTCCGGGACGTCTTCTCCCGCATCGACAGGTTCAGCGAAGGCCTGGCCGAGCAGTACGGTTGTCCTGCTTGGCGGATGGAGCCGATCAGGTCTTCGCTCGCGGAGTGCTCGACCTTGGTGGAGTACTGGAGGCGGTGATTCCGGCCACGGAGTACCGAGACGGGCTGCCGGGCGAGTGCCATGCGGCCTACGACGAGTTGCTGGGCCGGGCGGTCCGGGCCCAGCGGCTGGACTTCGTGGAGTCCACCTCGGAGTCACACATGACGGCCAGCGCACGCATGCTTGACGACGCCGATGTGTTGTTCGCCGTCTGGGACGGACAGCCCGCCCGAGGCTATGGCGGCACCGCTGACGTGGTGGCCGAGGCCCGGCGGCGGGAGATGTCCGTCCGAGTGATCTGGCCCGAAGGAGCCCGGCGAGATTAGGAGCCTCTAGGCACTAGATAGCACCAAGTCCTCTGCGTCGTGCCGGTCGCCGCTCAGGACCATGGCGTTGCGGTCGAGCGCCACCAGCCATGCGCCACGGCTGAATTTCTCGCCACGCCACCCCAGTGACGGCTCGCCTGGAGGGCTTCAAGGAGTCGCGACCTCCATGTCCCCGGAGTCGCTGGACAGCGCGATCGAACGCTGGGCCGAGGTGTCACTGGCGGTCCTGATGACCTTGTTCCCGGAGTCGGTTCTGGCGTCGATCCGGTACGGCCTCTGCGGCACGTGGATCACGGTCTTGCCCGAGTCGGTGACGGTCGTGACCTTGTCCGGCGGCCCGGTGAAGGTCAGGGTCATGTCCCCCGAGTCGGTCTTCGCGACGACGTACTTGCCCGTCAGGCCGCTGGCCTCGACGGCCCCGGAGTCGCTCGTGGCCTCCAGCGCGCCCGACAGCCCCTTCAGCGTCAGGTCCCCCGAGTCGGAGCGGACCTTGACGCGCAGGCCCTTGGGCACCTCGACCTGGTAGCTCACGTCGCAGGTCACGCCCCAGGCGCCCAACCCCCAAGAGGTCGGACAATCGAACGCCAACTCCAGCGTGTCACCCCGTACCTCGCGGCGGGTCGTCGGCTTGTTCTTGCGCCAGTTGAGGCGCTCGACCACACGGATGCCCTGCCGATCCGACTCGACCACGTCCACAGTGCCGGCGTCGGCTTCGATGTGCAGCGCTGCCACCTTGTCGGTGAGGTCGTACGACCTGGTGTCCGCCTCGGACGTAATACCGGCGCCGCATCCGGTCAACACCGCCGCGAGCCCGAGCAGGCCCGCGATCACCGCCGTTCTCTCCATCTTCATGGTGCTCAATTCTGCGGGACGCGCCCCGTACCTGGCCTCCAGGTGATCCCTGAAATCCCCCTGACAACATCACTGAGTGAAACCGGCGATCACCAAGGACAGCGCCTTGCGAACGGTCTGGTTGTGGTCCACGTCGCCCGCGTCGGTGAGGGTCTGCGTCGCGCCACGGGAGCGCAGGTCGCTCTGGCAGTACAGGGCGTTGTCGTACGCGACGGTCGGAGTCACCCTTGGCGTGGTGGAGGCGTAGCGGGACGTCCAGCTTCCAGGCGCAGGTGGAGTCGAGCGCGGTCATCAGCTGCTTGAGCTTGCCGGTCGGCGTGCGCACCTTGTCCAGGAACTCCGCATTGTCTCAGCGAGGCCGCCAGAAAGCAGAAAGCCAAGCAGTTGCGGGAGTCGCAGTTGACGCCTGATCTGGCGGGTTACGGGGTGGTCGTGCATGGATTCCTGCGGGAGAAGACGGCGAGCCCTGACCGCTTTCCGCTGCTGGAGGACTTCTGGAAGGAGACGTTCGAGGCGGCGGGAGCGAGCCCGGTCGACCTGCTGTAGCGGAGAGAGTTCTGTCGACCCGCCCCTTGTAGCGGAGGGTGTTCGAGAGCGCTCTCTGTAGGCGGCGACTGGTCTTTCTCCGAGTCGTCAAGGCTGTGTTGACACGGCTTTACGCCTGTGTTTACGTCTCGTGAGAGAGCGCTCTCTAGCAACCAACCTCTGCTCAAGCCTCCGCATCCCCCCAGGAGCAAGGAATGGCAGCACAATCACCGAGCCGCAGGCGCTTGGCGTCGGTGGCCGTGGCGCTGGCGGCGCTCGCCGCCCTCCTCGTGCACGTGGCCGTGAGCGCGTCCGCGGCCGTGCCCCCGACCCCTTCCGGCTGGTCGCTGGTCTGGTCGGACGACTTCAACGGCACTGCGGGCGCGCCGCCCTCGTCGGCCAACTGGATCGTGGACACCGGGCACGCGTACCCGGGCGGACCGGGCAACTGGGGCACCGGCGAGATCCAGAACTACACCGGCTCCTCCTCGAACCTCGGCCTCGACGGCGCCGGGAACCTGCGCATAACGCCCCAGCGCAGTAGCTCCGGCGAATGGACGTCGGCGCGCATCGAGACGACGCGGGCCGACTTCAAGCCGGCCGACGGGCGGGTGCTGCGTATCGAGGGCCGCATCCAGATGCCGAACGTGACCGGTCAGGCCGCCCTCGGCTACTGGCCGGCGTTCTGGGCGCTCGGATCGCCGTACCGGGGTAACTACTGGAACTGGCCGGGCATCGGCGAGTTCGACATCATGGAGAACGTCAACGGCATCAACTCCGTCTGGGGCGTCCTGCACTGCGGCGTGAGCCCCGGCGGGCCGTGCAACGAGACCACCGGCCTGGGCGCCAACCGCGCCTGCCCCGGCTCGACGTGCCAGGAGGCCTTCCACACCTACCGCTTCGAGTGGGACCGCAGCGTGAGTCCCAATCAGTTGCGCTGGTACGTGGACGGCCAGCAGTTCCACAGCGTGAGCCAGTCGCAGATGGACGCCACGAGCTGGGCCGACATGACCGGTCACGCCGGCTACTTCCTGCTGCTCAACGTGGCCATGGGCGGGGCGTTCCCGAACGCGCTGGCCGGCAGCGGGACGCCGGTTGCGGCCACCGTGCCGGGGCGGCCGATGGTCGTCGACTACGTGGCGGTATGGCAGAGCGGCAGCTCCGGGCCGACCAACCCGCCAGGCGGGGTGGACGCCCGATCGACCATCCAGGCCGAGAGCTACCAGGCCCAGTCGGGCACCATCGTCGAGGCCACCACGGACACGGGCGGCGGCCAGAACGTCGGCGCCATCGCCAACGGTGACTGGCTCCGCTTCGACGGGGTGAACTTCGGCTCCACGGCCGCCGGGCAGTTCAAGGCCAGGGTGGCGTCGGGGGCGGCGGCGGGTGTGAGCGGGCTCGTGCAGGTACGGCTCGACAGCCCCACGGCCACGCCGATCGGCGACTTCGCGCTGGCCAACACGGGCGGCTGGCAAAACTGGCGGACGGTACCGGCGAACATCTCGGGAGTGACCGGTACGCACACGGTCTACCTGACATTCAGCAGCGGGCAGCCGGCCGACTTCGTCAACGTCAATTGGTTCACCTTCTCCACCACCTGACGGACCGCCTCTCGGAGGATAAGGCGGGACCGCTCTGATCACCTGGCTAGGGTTGACGCCATGATTCTTCGCCATGTGACGATCGACTGTGCCGAACCGTACGAGCTGGGGACCTTCTGGAGCCAGGTGACCGGGTGGCCGGTGTCCGACGAGGACGAGCCGGGCGACCCCGAGGTGCTCGTCGTGGCGCCCTCGCCCGTGCCCGGCCTGCTGTTCATCCGGGTGCCGGAGGGCAAGACGGTGAAGAACCGGATCCACTTCGACTGGATACCGACCGGCCACCGGACCCGCGACGAGGAGGTGGAGCGCATCATCTCCCTTGGGGCGAAGGTGTACGAGGACCACCGGACCGCTGACGGGCGCGGCTGGGTGACGCTGCACGACCCTGAGGGCAACGAGTTCTGCGTCGAGCGCGGCGAGGCCGAGCGCGCCGGCTGATCAAAGGCCGGGCGACGCTCCTGGGGTGTTGGCGCTGCGGCGTCTGACCACGATGCGCTCGCGTTTGGCGCGTAGCTCGCGCAGGCGGCGGTCGTTGGGGTTGTGCATCCTGCGCCCCAGGTCGGCGGCGATCAGCGCGGTGGCGCTGCGCCCAGTCGGGCAGGTGGTAGAGGTCTCCATCGTAGGGGGGGCGATGCGGGCGACTTGTCGTGGCTCATCGGATTCGTCCCCGTGCTCTTGCTCGTTCCGGCGAGTGAAGCGCATGCGGCCTCCAACGCGGTCCTGTCTTTCGATACTAATCGCCGGGAATGCGGAACAATGGCGTCGTGAGCGAATTGCCGGTGATCGACATCTCACCGCTCCTCTCCACCGGGAATGCGGACTTTCGGGAGAGGGACGCCGTGGCGGAGCGGATCGGCGCCGCCTGCCGGGACAGCGGTTTCTTCTACGTCTCGGGCCACGGAGTCTCCCCCGATCTCGTCGCCCGCCTCGACGCGGCGGCCAGGAGGTTCTTCGAGCTGCCGGTCGAGGTGAAGAACGAGATCTCGATGGAGCGCGGCGGCCGGGCCTGGCGCGGCTTTTTCCCGGTCGGCGGCGAGCTGACCTCGGGCCGGCCGGACCAGAAGGAAGGCGTCTACATCGGCGCCGAGGAGCCGCAGGGCGACCTCCCACTGCGCGGCCCGAACCTGTTCCCCGAGCAGGTGCTGGAGCTGCGCGCGGCCGTACTGGAGTATCTCGGCACGATGACCGGCGTCGCCCAGGCGGTGATGTCGGGGATAGCCCTCAGTCTGGGTTTGCGCGAGGACTATTTCCGCGCCGGCTACACCGCCGATCCGACCATTCTTTTCCGGATATTTCACTACCCGCCCGCGGAGCCGGACGAGACCGACGCGTGGGGCGTCGGGGAGCACACCGACTACGGCCTGCTCACCCTCCTCCTCCAGGACGACAACGGCGGCCTCCAGGTCCACACGACACGCGGCTGGATCGACGCGCCGCCGCTGCCGGGCACGTTCGTGTGCAACATCGGCGACATGCTGGACAAGCTGACCGGGGGTCTCTATCGATCCACACCGCACCGGGTGCGCAACCTGAGCGGCAACGAGCGCCTCAGCTATCCGTTCTTCTTCGATCCCGGGTGGGACTGCGAGGTGCCGCCGCTTCCGTACACACCTGGCGGCCGCGCGCGCTGGGACGGGCAGGATTTGCGGGCGTTCAGCGGCACTTATGGGGACTATCTCCTCGCGAAAGTGTCCAAGGTCTTTCCCCATCTCGCCGAGGCGCTTGCGAAGTAATACGCGAAAACCCCGGCGCGGTGGCCAGGTTTTCGCGTGTCCGGTCAGCGGGAGGAGCGTTCAGGAATGCGCAGTGTCTGGGAAGCTACAAGCTTGTTTACTCTCTGTCACAAATCGACTACTCACTGTTAGCTACTGAGTGTCTGCCATCCGCAGACTCCTCGAGAGCAAGGAGTAGTCATGAAGCACCTCTCCCGCCACGCGGCAGTGGTCGTGGCCGCCCTGGCGGCCGCCACCGGGCTCGCGCTACCGACCACCACCGCGCACGCGGCCGGGTCCTACCCGTGTCCCCGGGTCGTAGGGGTCTGCGTCTGGACCGAGCCGGGCGGCCAGGGCGATCTAAGGCTGCTGTGGGACGATACGCCCTACATCGTCCCGCCCGTGCGCAGTGCACAGAATCAGACCCCGGAACCCTGGTGTTTCTACAACGCGCCGGGCTACCACGGCGACGAGCGCCGGGAGGTCGCGCGCAACGAGACCGTGGCGGACTTCGGCTTCGACGCACTCTCCGCCAGGCGGGGTCCCTGCCAGTGGGGGTAGTAGTCCCGTCGGCCCGGCCGCCACTTCGGTAGGCGGGCATCGCGGACGGTAGCGTCTCCGTCGCATGAGGGCCCGCCGCCGGGCCCATCGGAAAAGGGTCCGGCGGCACACCCATTAAGTGGATTCCCGTACCACGAGGCGGGTCGGGACGATGACCGACGTGGTGTGCCTGCCTTCCAGTCTCGACAGCAGGAGCCTGGCCAGCGCCATGGCCTGCTCCGCGACCGGGGCCTGGACCGTGGTGAGGGACGGCGTGGTGCAGGAGGCCGCGTCTATGTCGTCGAAGCCCGCGATCGCCAGGTCGTCGGGCACCCGGCGGCCCGCCTGCCGGGCCGCGCGCAGCGCGCCGATCGCCAGGTGGTCGGAGGTGGCGAAGACGGCGTCCAGCCGGGGATTGTCCGCGAGCAGGCGCCGCGCCGCCTCCGCGCCCGACTCCAGGGTGGGGTCGGCGGTGGCGATCAAGGGGTGCGCGCCGACCCGTTCGAGCGCGTTCCGATGGCCGCTCAGGCGGTCCTGGACCGAGACGAGATCCAGAGGGCCGCAGATGATGCCCAGCTGGCGGCGGCCGGCGGCCAGGAGGTGGTTCGTCGCCGCCGCCGCGCCGCCGATGTTGTCCACGTCCACGTAAGGGACCAGGGAGGCGACCGGAGGCTTGCCGAGCAGCACCAGCGGCAGGCCCGTGCGGGTCAGGCGCTCGGTCAGCGGGCCGGTCCGGTCCGGCATGGCGAGGACGACACCGTCCACCAGCCGGGCCTCGACGTGCTGCACGATGCGCCGATGGCTCTCCGCCGTGTCGGCGAGCATGAGCGTGATCCGCTTGCCCGCCCCTTCCAGGATGCTCGTGACGTACTGGGCGACGGCCGCGGTCAGCGCCTCGCCGCCGGGCCTGGGCGCGGACAGGACCAGCGCGATCGAGTCGGTGCGGCGCGTGACCAGGCTGCGGGCCGCGGCGTTGGGGACGTAGCCCAGCTCCTGTACGGCGCGCAGCACGCTGGCGCGGGCCTCGGAGCTGACCGACACCTCGCCGTTCATGACGCGTGACGCCGTGGCCCTGGAGACCGAGGCGCGGGCGGCGACGGTCTCCAGCGTGGGCCGTCTCGGACGGCTCTCGCCCAGGCCGTTGCGCTTGATGACGTCGCGGTACCAGTGGGCGCTGTCCTTCGGCCGCCGCCGCTGGGTGGCGAAGTCGACATGGTAGACGCCGAACTTGCGCTGGTACCCGTCGGCCCATTCCAGGCAGTCCAGCAACGACCAGAGCAGATATCCGCTGACCCGCGCGCCCTCCTCGATCGACACCCGGAGTGCCCGCAGATGCTCCTCGACGAAATTGATCCTGTCGACGTCGTGGATGCCGTCGCCCGATATCACGTCCACGAAATCGGCGCCATTCTCGGTGACCATCAACTGGGTGTCGGGATATTCCCGGGAAAGGCGGCGGAGCAGCAGCTGGAGTGCGTTCGGGATGATCGGCCAGCCCATCGCGGTCACCGCCGTGGGCACCGTGCAGAAGAGAATTCCCGCGCTTCCCGGATAGGCGGGGTCGGCGGGCTGGCTCGGCTGGGCCTGTACGACGGTCGGCGCGTAGTAATTGACGCCGAGCAGGTCGATCGGCTGGGAGATGACGGCCAGGTCGCCGTCCTGGATGTGGTCGAGGCCTGCGGCCCGCTCGATGACCGGCAGCAGCTCGGCGGGATAGGCGCCGCGCAGCACCGGCTCCAGGAACTGCCGGTGCAGCAGCGTGTCGATCCTGGCCACCGCCTCCGCGTCCTCCTCCGGCAGCTCCATGGCCAGGTCACCGACCTGGCCCGGCGTCATGACGGGGCCGAAGTTCAGTGCCAGCCCCACCTTGGACGGGCGCAGCGCCTGGGTCGCGAGCCCGTGCGCCAGCAGCATGTGGTGCGCGCTCCTGAAGGCGTCGCCCGCCGAGGTACGGCCCGGCGCGTGAATGCCGGAGCCGTACCCGAGAAAGGCCGCCACCCACGGTTCGTTGAGCGTGAACCAGGTGTCGACACGGTCGCCCAGCCGGTCGTGCACGACTCGCGCGTAGTCGGCGAAATGAGCGGCCGTGTCGCGAACGGCCCAGCCGCCTTCGTCCTCCAACGCCTGCGGCAGATCCCAGTGGTAGAGCGTCGCGTACGGCGTTATGCCCGCGCCGAGCAATTCGTCGACCACTTTCTCGTAGAAATCCAACCCGGCGGCGTTGGTCCGCCCCGACCCACCGGGGACCACCCGCGGCCAGCTCACCGAGAAGCGGTAGGCGGTCACGCCCAGGTCTTTCAGCAGGCCAATGTCCTCGACATATCTGTGGTAATGGTCGCAGGCGGCCTGCGAATCGGAAAAGGTGTCCCAGATGGACGGGCCCCGGCCATCGGCGACATTGGCGCCCTCAATTTGATAGGCGGACGTCGAGACGCCCCAGACGAAATTCTCGGGAAAAGCCGCTCTGCTCACTTGTCCAGCATCCTCCGGTGAAAGATCGAGCGCCCAGTCTCCCCCGGCGCGCTCGTCGCGCGCCAGCCGGGCCAGGCTGTATACAGGGCGCGTGGAACTGGACCGGCTGGATCGTGACATCATCGCGGCGCTCGTCGACGACGCCCGCCAGACCTATGCGGAGATCGGGCAGCGGGTCGCCCTGAGCGCGTCGGCCGTGAAGCGCCGGGTCGACCGGCTGCGCGATGCCGGGGCGATCACCGGGTTCAGCGCCAGGGTGGCGCCGCAGGCGCTCGGCTGGACCACCGAGGCGTACGTCGAGCTGTTCTGCCAGGGCAAGACCAAGCCGTCCGACATCGCGCTGGCCGTGGCCAAGTGCCCGGAGGTCGTCGCGGCGGCCACGATCACCGGGGAGGCCGACGCCCTGGTGCACATCCGGGCCACGGACGTGCGGCACGTGGAGCGGGTGATCGAGCGGCTGGCCGCCGAGGCGTTCGTGGTGCGGACCAAGAGCTCGATCGTGCTGTCGCGGCTCGTCGACCTGCCTCCGGGGGCCATCCCCGAGGTGCCTCCGACCAGCGGTGCTCTGCCGGAATCGGACGCGTTCGGGGGTGCCGCACCGGATGAGCGCAACAGAACGCAGGTCGGTGGTTGAGACTCGCAACAGACCCGCGCGTACACGCAATGTCAACCCCTTGGCCTGCGCAAACATAAATTTCTAGGCTGTCTTCGTCCCCTCCGGGGACACTTCCCGACGACCCCGACGGAGACCTGCATGCCCAAGCACTTCCTCATGTGCCGCCCGGAATACTTCACGGTCGAGTACGCGATCAACCCGTGGATGCATCCCGAGGCCGACACCGACCGCGATCTCGCGATCCGGCAGTGGGAGGGCCTCAAATCGGCTTACGAGAGCCTCGGGCACCAGGTCAGCCTCATCGATCCCGTCGAGGGGCTGCCCGACATGGTGTTCGCCGCGAACGGCGCCCTGGTCGTCGGCGGGCGCGTCTACGGCGCCAGGTTCGCCTTCCCGGAGCGGGCCGCCGAGGGTCCGGCCTACCTGCGCTGGTTCGCCGAGAACGGTTTCCCGGTCAAGGAGCCGGTCCACGTCAACGAGGGTGAGGGCGACTTCCTCACGCTCGACGACGTCATCCTGGCCGGCACCGGCTTCCGTACGAACCTGGCGGCGCACCAGGAGGCGCAGGAGTTCACCGGCCGTCCGGTGATCTCGCTGACGCTGGTGGACCCGCGTTTCTACCACCTCGACACGGCGCTGTTCCCGATCGACGGCCGCAACGTCGCCTACTACCCCGCCGCCTTCTCCGAGGGCAGCCGCGCGGTGCTGGCCCGGCTGTTCCCGGACGCGGTGCTCGCGACCGACACCGACGCCGAGGTCCTCGGGCTGAACGCGGTCAGCGACGGCACCCACGTGGTGATCAACGCCGAGGCGGGCGACCTCCAGTTGGAGCTCAAGCGGCGCGGCTACGAGCCGATCCCCGTCGACCTGTCGGAGCTGCGCAAGGCAGGCGGCGGTCCCAAGTGCTGCACACTCGAGATCCGGGGGGAGAACTGAGATGAGCACCACCCAAGAGCTGATCGACGTAAGCGAGCGCCGTAGCGCGCACAACTACCACCCGCTGCCCGTGGTCATCCACGAGGCGCACGGCGCGTGGGTGACCGACGTCGAGGGCAAGCGCTATCTGGACTGCCTGTCCGGCTACTCCTCGCTCAACTTCGGGCACAGCAACCCGAAGATCATCCAGGCGGCCCAGGAGCAGCTGAAGAACCTGACGCTGACCAGCCGCGCGTTCTACCACGACCAGTTCGCCACGTTCTGTGCCGGGCTCGGCGACCTCACCGGCAAGGACATGATCCTGCCGATGAACACCGGCGCCGAGGCCGTCGAGACCGCCGTCAAGGTCGCCCGCAAGTGGGGCTACGAGGTCAAGGGCGTCCGGCCGGAGCAGGCCAACATCATCGTGATGGAGGACAACTTCCACGGCCGGACGACCACGATCGTCAGCTTCTCCACCGACCCCGGCGCCCGCGACAATTTCGGTCCCTACACCCCGGGCTTCCGGATCGTGAAGTACGGCTCGGTCGAGGCGATCAGGGAGGCCATCGACGCCGACACGGTGGCGGTGCTGCTGGAGCCCATCCAGGGCGAGGCCGGGGTGCTGGTGCCGCCGGACGGCTACCTCACACAGGTGCGGGAGCTGTGCACCACCGAGGGCATCCTGATGATCGCCGACGAGATCCAGTCGGGTCTCGGCCGCACCGGCAAGACGTTCGCCTGTGACCACGAGGGCGTCGTGCCCGACATGTACGTCCTGGGCAAGGCCCTCGGCGGCGGCGTCGTACCGGTCTCGGCGATCGCCGCGAACCAGGACATCCTCGGCGTGATCAAGCCGGGCCAGCACGGCTCCACCTTCGGCGGCAACCCGCTGGCCTGCGCGGTCGGCAACGCGGTGATCGAGATCCTGAACACCGGCGAGTTCCAGACCAGGGCGGCCGAGCTCGGCGAGGTGCTGCACGCGCGGCTGCGCGAGCTGATCGGCAATGGCGTGGTGACGGTGCGCGGGCGCGGGCTGTGGGCGGGCGTCGACATCGACCCGTCGCTGGCCAGTGGGCGCGAGCTGTCCAAGGCGCTGATGGCGCGCGGCGTGCTGGCCAAGGACACGCACGGCTCCACGATCCGGCTGGCGCCGCCGATCGTGATCTCGGAGGAGGACCTCGTCTGGGCGGTCGACCAGCTCGCCGACGCCCTGGCTTCCTTCCGCCAGAGCTAGAGACCACATCTGGAAACAGGTACGGCCCGCGCATCCACTCCGGGGCGCGGGCCCTACTGGTTCAGCCGGTCTTCGTAGGGACAGGGACCGTCGTCTCAACGCTCGCCGAGTCGTTCGACGGCTCAACGGTCGCCGAGTCGTTCGACGGCTCAGCGGTGGCCGAGTCGGTCGTCTCAGCGGTGGCCGAGTCGGTCGTCTCGGCAGGAGGCTTAGCGGTGACGGTCACGGTCACCTCGGCAGTGGGCGGGGCGGTCGGCTGTCCGGTGGAATCCGCCGTCGCGCCGGGTTGAGGCATGCAGGAGGAGTCCTTCTCCGCCTTACTCGCTTGCTCCGGCAGCCGGTCCACGACACTCACCTTCAGCTGGGCCGTCAGGGCGAGCACGCTGTCCACCGGCGCGCCGGCGGCCTTGGCGTCCACGACCGTGTGCCGCTCCCCCAGCAGCACGTGCGTGTCCCGATCGAAGATCAGCTGCTCCAGGACCCCCCGCGACTCCCTGCCCAGTGCCACCCCCTGGCGCCCGGCGGAGTCCTCGACCCCCTCGGCCACCTGCACCCCCGGGATCGCCTTGGCCGCCTCGAACAGCGCGTCACGCTGCGCCCTGGGCGGGTAGGACTCCCTGACCAGGTCGCCCACTGAGACGAACGCCTCCCGGTCGGCCTCCCCCTTATCACCGGACTCGCCGGGCTGCCGCTTGTAGAGGTATGCCCGCATCGCCGCCGGGTCGTCCGGCAGCGTGCTCAGGTAGGCGTAGTCGGTACGGAAGGCCGCGAGCCGGTCCGGGCAGGAGGCGAGTTGCATCCAGCTCTCCCCCTTCCACTTCTTCGCCTCCACGGGCAGTGGCTCGCCCGGCCACGGCTTGGGCGAGAGCCCCGCGATGAGCAGCGCGCCGTCCGCGCTGGCATCAGCCGACTGCCAGATCTCGCGGTGCGTCCGGTAGAGATAGCGGGTCATCTTGCCGCCGGTCTGCTGCGTGAACGAGCTGTACATCGTGTCGGACGCGACCATGATGAACTGGCCCGGTCTGGGCTGGAGCTCACCCTCCGAGACGGCCGCCGACTGGGTGCCGGCCGACGTGGCCACCCCCAGCTTCGGCTGCTGCGCCGACAGGGCCACGGCCACGCCCCCGACGAGAGCGACCGTCACCCCGAACGCGGCCGCGGCCTGCCAGCCCAGCTTCGGAAAGCGAAACCCGCGCCCCTCGCGGGCCTCGCGCAGCAACCGTTCACGCGCCTTCGCGCGGGCCTCCTCCGGGTACGGCGGAGCGGCCGGCCGCCCGTCCGCGAACGTCCGGATCTCGTCATCCATGCTGGGGCTCCTCTGCGAAGGGGTCGATGCCGCCGAGAGCTCTGCGTACCTTGACGCGGAGCCGGTGCAGCCTGGACCGGACCGTGCCCACCGGCACGCCCAGCGCGAGCGCCGCGTCCTCGTACGTCAGGTCCGCCCACGCCACCAGCAGCAGCAGGTCGCGCTCGGCCGCGCTGAGCCTGGTCAGCGCCCGCGCCAGCCGGGGCTGGAGCTGCTCGGCGGTGACCCGGTCCGCGCTGCGGTCGTCGAAGGAGCCCGGCCGCTCCGCGCTCACCTTCGACATCGCGTGAATGCGCCGCCGCTCCGCCCTGCGATGCTGGGCGACGACCTTGGTGGCGATGCCGTACAGCCAGGGCCTGGCGTCCGGCCACGTGCGGTCATAGCGCGCCCGGACGCGGAAGGCGACCAGGAACACCTCGCCCGTCACGTCTTCGGCCGGCTCGGGACCGAGCCGCCTGGCCGCGTACCGGTGGATCTCGTCGGCATGCCGGTCGAACTGCACCGCGAAACGTTCCGGGTCAATCACCGACTGCGCGATCAGCGCCGAGTCGTCCAGCGTTTCAGGTTTCTCCTGAACACCCACCACGTGCCGGTCCTCTCTCATGCGGTCACCCTGTTGTTGACCGCACGCGGGACCTCGGTTCCACCTATTTCACGCTATTTCTTTTCACGCTATTTCTGTCACGCTATTTCGATGAGCCGCCACTGAGCCGCCACGCCAGCAGGCCCTCCGAAGCCCGCTGGGCAGTGAAGCCCGCCGCCTCAAGCTCGGCGTCGAGCCGCCCTCTGCCGGGCCGGTGGCTGACACTCACCACCTCTTCCTCGCTGATCAGCACCCCACGCTGCCTGATCTGGTAGAGGAAGCGCCACCTGACGGTCTCGCCCGCCGCCTCCAGCACCTGTCCCCAGATCTCGTAGGTGTGCCTGCCGACCTGGTACGACCCCATGCGCTCGAGCTCCCCCGGGACGGAAGGAGGTGGTTCGCGGTGGTTGAACACCAGCAGCCCGCCGGGTTCGAGCTGCCTGGCCAGGACCTCCCAGAGCCGCTCCCGCTCGGCGGCGTCGAAGCCGTGCAGTACCGAGATCATCACGATGGCCTCGACCGGCTCGTCGACTTCCACGTCGAGCGCGCCGCACGGCAGGACGGTCACGCGGGACAGCAGGTCGGCGCGCTCGGCCAGGCGGGAGAGCAGGACCGAGCGCATGCCGAGCGACGGTTCGACGGCATAGATCTCCGCCGGCGTCTCCCACGCGATCAGCTCGGTGATCAGGCCGGTGCCGGCCCCGATCTCCATGATGCTCCGACCGAGGCCACTGATCAGCGGCGGAAGGAGCCGGCGTATCTCCGGGACGTGCCCATCCTCGTGCCACAGGTCGTAGAACGGCACGGCGACTGAGTACTGGTCATGGTACACAAAAGCCAACGATAACCGTTTTCATGGAATCCGTACAGAATCGATGTGCTTGACCGTGTCACCGGATGATTCGTACCAGTCCAGTTCGCCGGGCAGGGTCAGCGTGGCCACGGCGTTCTGGAACCACGGCCCGGCGACGACCTCCCAGCGGAACGGCGGACGCGGGATGCGGGCCAGCCGCGCCAGCAGCCCGCCGACCAGCGTGGCCAGGCCGAACTGGCTGAACACGTTGGCCCAGCGCAGCACGGGGCTGAGCGGGTTGCGGATCGGCGAGCAGACGACCTGGTAGATCGGCCGGCCGTTGACCTTGGCCAGGTAGGAGTAGTGCACGTCCCCGGACAGGACCAGCACCGGCTTGTCGACCTCGACCAGCAGCCGGGCCAGGTCCTCGAACGAGCGGCGGAAGGCCGCCCAGTGCTCCAGGTCGATCGCCTGCCGGAACCGCTCTGAGAGCCGCGCGACTAAGCGGCCCCATTTGCCGTCGCAGAGCGCCTCGTTCCAGTTCTGGACGAAGTGCACGCCCTCGGGCAGCAGGAACGGGATCGACGAGCCGATGACCAGCCGCTCGGCCGGCTTGGCGACCTCCTCCTGCAACCAGGCCCACTCGACCGGGTCGAGCATCCGCCGGTCGCCCGGGGTGAGCTGCCTGGCGCACCGGGTGTCGACCATGATCAGGCGGGTGTCGCCGAGTTCGCGGGAGTAGCTCCACCGGTTGCTGCTCGGGTCGGCGTCGGCCCGCTCGGCGAAGGCGTCGAGCGCGTCGCCGCCCTCGCCCTTCAGCAGGCCGGCCAGCAGCGCGTCGTCCGCCCGCTCGGCCGGCGACAGGTTGCCGAGGTGCTGGTAGACCCAGTAGGCGCCGAGCCCGGCGATCACCCGGCGCTTCCACCAGGAGGTCGCGGCCATCTGCTCGCGCCACGTCTGGGAGGTGTTCCAGTCGTCGCGCAGGTCGTGGTCATCGAAGATCATCGCGGTGGGCACGGTGGAGAGCACCCACCGGATCTCCGGCTCGGTCCACGCCCGGCGATAGAGCTCGGCGTACTCCTCGAAGTCGGCGATCTCCTTCTTCGGCTCGCTGTCCCTGCGCGCGGCGATGAACTCCAGCATCTCGGGCGACGGGCTGTCGGCGTAGACCTGGTCGCCGAGGAGCAGCAGCAGGTCCGGCCACTCCTCGGTGTCGGCGTCCTTGAGGTGCGCGCCGTAGGAGCGCAGCACGTCCTCGCCGTGGGTCAGCACGTACGTGCCCTCATGAGGCACGCTCGTACGGCAGGAGCCGAAGGTCACCCTGCTCGGCCCCTGCGCCGGGAACAACCTGATCCGGCTGGGTGGCCAGCCTTCCAGCGGCCACACCTGCTCTTCCCCTATCTTGACCACGTACGAGTCGACGCTCTCGGTCAGGCCGAGCAGATCGACGATCGCGTAGTGGTGTCCGTGGACGGTGAACGTGGACGAGGTGAAGGCCCGGCCCGCGGCCTCCACGGTGACCACGCCGGGTTCGCCGATCTCCACCCAGATGGAGGCGCTGGCTGAATCGACGTAACGCAGCATGGGCCCGACGACCAGTGCGGGCATCAGTCCCCCAGATTCGACAGTTCGGCACACTTGCCGGGGCAAGCCTGCCAGAGTGGCGCGTTTGCAGCATCCCGCTCAGCGCATGTAATTGATGACAGCAGATCGGCCTAGATACGGCAATCCGAAAACCGTAGGCAGCGATAAACGCCGCGCTCTAGGATGATCGTGACACGAACGCCCAAACAAGGCAGGCAATGGCGCCTGCCCAACGTACCGGGCGTAGACAACAGGAGGACTCCCTTCCATGACCGTCATGGTGCCGTCAAGGACGCCGGCCCTGATCACACCTGGCCGCCAGGCTCTCGACTCGGCTCTCCACCAGCTGGACCAAGCCGCCGAACATCTCCGGCTCGACGCCGGGCTCCGCACGATGCTCGCCACGCCGCGCCGCTCGCTGACCGTATCGGTCCCCGTGCGCCGCGAGGACGGCCACATGGAGGTCGTCCAGGGCTTCCGGGTCCAGCACAACGTCTCACGCGGGCCCGCCAAGGGCGGCCTCCGCTTCCACCCGAGCACCGACATCCACGAGGTCACCGCGCTGGCGATGTGGATGACGTGGAAGTGCGCGCTGGTCGGCATCCCGTACGGCGGCGCCAAGGGCGGCGTGGCCGTGGACCCGACCGAGCTCACCCAGCGCGAGCTGGAGCGCGTGACCCGCCGCTACGTCAACGAGATCCTGCCGATGATCGGCCCGGAGAAGGACATCCCGGCCCCCGACGTCGGCACCGACGAGCAGACCATGGCCTGGATCATGGACACCTACAGTGTCAACACCGGCTACTCGGTGCCCGGCGTGGTCACCGGCAAGCCGCTGGCGCTGGGCGGCTCACTCGGCCGGTCCGGCTCGACCTCGCGCGGCGTCCAGATCGCCGCCATGTGCGCGCTCGGCCGCTCGCCCGAAGGCGTGACGGTGGCCGTACAGGGCTTCGGCAAGGTGGGCGCCCCGGCCGCGCAGTACCTCTCCGACGCCGGCTGCACGGTGGTCGCCGTGTCCGACGCGACGGGCGCGGTGTACGCCCCCGGCGGGCTCGACATCGCCGGCCTGCGCGCCTGGGCCGCCGAGTCGGGCGGCGTGTCCGGCTACCGCCACGCGGACGCCCTGGACCACGCCGAGCTGTTCGAGCTGGACGTGGACGTGCTGGTGCCCGCGGCCCTGGAGGGGGCGATCACCGCCGAGAACGCGCCGCGGGTCCGCGCCCGCCTGATCGTGGAGGGCGCCAACGGGCCCACCACGCCGGAGGCGGACGAGATCCTGGCCGCGGGCGGCACGATCGTGGTGCCCGACATCCTGGCCAACGCGGGCGGCGTGATCGTGTCGTACCTGGAGTGGGTGCAGAACATGCAGGCCTACTCCTGGAGCGGCGGCGAGGTGGAACTGAAGCTGCGCGACCTGATGGAGGGCGCCTACGCCGAGGTACGCTCGCTGGCCACGGCCCGCGACCTCACCCTGCGGCAGGCGGCGCACGTCATCGGCGTCGGCCGGGTGGCTGAGGCGCACCAGATGCGCGGCCTCTACCCGTGACAGCTTGATCCCTGAGACGGTCTTGATCCCTGAGACGGCCTGAACTTTAGTAGGCCCTGAGGTATCCCTAGGTTCGATGCCCGTGCCTCCACCGACTCGCCATGGTGGAGGCATGAGGGGTTTTCTGGGAGTGGTCGCGGTCATCCAGGGGTTGGGCGGATTCGTGGCGCGGGTCTTCTTCGACACCGAATGGGGCCTGCTGCGCAGGTGGTTCGACATCCCGACGCCCCTCTACCTCGCGATCGCGGCAGCCGGCGTCGCCCTGCTCATCTGGAGCGACCAGGGCCGCGAGAAGACCTAGCGACCCTCATAGAGGCGGTAGGTGGCCAGGATGTTCAGCCGGTGCAGGTCGCGGCAGAGCTGGAGCATCCCGGCCTGAGCCGGTCCCCCTGGCACCGCGTAGGTCGTGAGCGCCGCCGACAGCGTCGGGTCCAGCCGCTCCGCCCATGGATTCGAGCAGGTGGCGAACGTCTCCTCCAGGCTCCGCCCGGCCGCCACGCTCGCGGCGACCTCATCATGGAGCACC
The DNA here is from genome assembly GCF_040654555.1 of Nonomuraea sp. NPDC050680. NCBI lineage: Bacteria > Bacillati > Actinomycetota > Actinomycetes > Streptosporangiales > Streptosporangiaceae > Nonomuraea > Nonomuraea sp. NPDC050680. The sequence continues at coordinate 1,309,068 of NZ_JBFAIF010000001.1, forward strand.
TCCAGGTAACCGACGAGCGCGTCGATGGCCGCGTGCCCGTCACCCATGGGCCCATGACCCGGCACGATCGTGTCCAGCTCGGGCAGCGCCTCGCGCATCCGGCGCAGCGAGGCCAGGTAGGGCTCGGGTCCGCCCTGCAACAGCATGTGCGCGGTGCCCGCGTGGCAGAGGAAGTTGCCGGTCCACGCGGTACGGGTGTCGGGGACGTACACGACGGTGTCGCCGGGGCCGTTGCCCGGGCCGAAGTGGTGGAGCTGGACCAGCCGACCGCCCAGGTCGATCTCCGCATAGGAGTCGAACACCACATCCGGGGTGCGCCACCGGCTCACCTCGTCGAGGAGCCCGCCGTCGCCGTACATGTTGGCGGACCTGACCTCCTTCTCGTACGCGAGGTCGGACATCTCGCTCTTGTTCCGCCGCGACGAGACGATGACCACCTCGGCGGGGAACGCCGCGTTCCCGAACGTGTGGTCGCCGTGATAGGTCGTGTTGACCAGGTAGCGCACGGGCCTGTATGTCAGCTCGGCGGCGAGGCGCTGGATCTGGTGGGAGATCTCGGGCGTGATGCCCGCGTCGACCACCAGCGCGGCGTCGCGGCCGGCGATGAGGCCGTTGTTGTCCTTGGGCGGGATGCCGGCCATCAGCGCGTACACACCGTCGGCGAAGGCGTGCGGGGCCAGCTCCAGGCCGACCGGCGACAGGTTGGGCCCGCCGTATCCCTCGGGCCGCTCGGCGATCTCACGTGCCGGGATTCTGGACTTGGACATCCTCTGCTCCTCTCGCCTGCTTGCTAAAATAATAGAACACTCGATTATTTTGCAAGTGATTGGATGGCTCTTGTGGACACGACGACAGGCCGGCGCGGCCCGGGCCGCCCGCCCAAGGCCGAGGCGGGAGACACCAAGACGGCGCTGCTCGACGCCGCGTTGCGGCTGTTCGCGCGGCACGGCTACGCGGGCACCTCGATCAGGGCGATCGCCCGCGAGGTAGGGCTGAGCGAGAGCGTCCTGTACGCGCACTTTCCCGGCAAGCAGGCGATCTACGAAGCGGCGATGTCCCTGGCCGGGCCGCAGGTGGCGCTGCTCGCCCTGGGCGGCGAGGGCGACCAGGGCTCCCGCGACGACCCGGCGGAGTTCGTCCGCGCGTTCGCCGAGCGCGTGCTGGCCGCCTGGGACACGCCTCAGGCCAGGCAGAGCATCAGCCTGGTCACCCGCGACGGGCTGATCCACGACGAGATGCTGGGCCTGGGCATCGAGCGGGCGCTGGCGGGCCTGGCGGGGGTGTTCGCCCGCTGGCTGGCCGAGGGGCGGGTACGCGACGATCTGGGATCGCCGGACGATCTCGCGTACTCGCTGCTGGGTCCGATAGCGCACGCCCGCGTGCTGTGGCTGCACGACGGGGCCACGCCGGAGCAGCGCGAGCTGGCGCGGCGGCGGATGACGGCGCACGCCGCCCTGTTCGCCCGCGCGATCACGCGCTAGCCCAGGTCAGAGCCGTGCTTTCGATCAGTTCCTCGACGAATGCCCATTTGATTCAACTTCGATCACTTTCGATCGCTACTATGAGGGGTGTCGGCGAGGAGGATCATGACGAACGCTGCGACCGGGCCTGCGGGCGGACGGACGGAGAATGGCCCGATGGGCCTGACGACCGGTCCCCTGCGCACCGTTTGGGGGGCCGCCATGTCGCCGGATGCCCTGGTCGGCGGCCTGCTACCACCCGAAAAGGCGCTGCCGATCCCGGCCGCCGGGGACGGTGTCTGGGATCGGAGCGCGGAGTCCGGCGCCCTGCTCGCCGTCCGTGAGCGGGCGGAGGCGGAGCTGGGCACGCCCTGGCCGCAGCCGCTGGCATCGCAGTACGCGCGCTACTTCCGGGACGGCAACCGCACGGGCTACGAGAGCCAGGTGTTCGAACGCCAGGACCGCCTGACCCGGACGGTGCTCATGGCACTGGCGAGCGGCGCGGACGAGTGGCTGGACGAGGCCGCCGACGGGATCGTCCAGCTGTGCGAGCAGAGTTCGTGGTGCTGGCCGGCGCACGAGGACACGTGCCGGCCCCGCGGGACGGTCCTGCCCGATGTGGCCACGCCCTGCCTCGACCTCGGCGCCGCCGATGTCGCCGCCCAGCTGGCCTGGGCCGACCAGGTGCTCGGGGACCGGCTGGCCGAACGCTTCCCGGGGTTGCCGCAACGCGTGCGGGCGGAGGTGCGCGCGCGGGTGCTCGACCCGTTCCTCCAGCGGCGCGACTGGCACTGGCTGGGGCTGGACGGCGATCCGAGCAACTGGTGCCCGTGGATCTGCGGCAACGTGCTCGTCGCCGCGCTGCGCCTGGCCGAGCCGGGGCAGGAGCGGGCGCGCCAGGTCGCCCTGGCCGTGGCGGGCATCGATCATTACCTGGCGGCACTGCCGGATGACGGCTCCGTCGACGAGGGCTATGAATACTGGTGGAACGGGGCATGCCGCGCGCTCGAGGCGCTCGACCTTCTGCAGCATGCCACGTCGGGACGGCTCGACGCATCGGAGATCCGGGTCGTGCGGGAGACGGTCAGGTTCCCCCACCGCATGCATCTGGGCGGGCCGTGGTATCTCAATCTCGCCGACGCGCGGGCTCGGCCGCCGGCCGACCATCCGTGGCAGGTGTTGTACCGCTGGGCTCGCCGGCTCAGCGTGTCCGACGCCCGCCGGCACGCGCGGTCGCAGCGTGCGGCCGCGATTCCCACCGACGCCGAACTCGGGCGGGCGCTCTGCGAGCTGGTCGACGTGGAGTGGCAGAGCGCCGGGCCCGGCAAGCCGCCCCTGGTCGCCGGGGTCTGGTTGCCGGGGACGCAGATCGGCCTCGCGCGGGCGGCCGGCGGGACGGCGCGCGGTCTCACGCTCGCGATCAAGGGCGGGCACAACGGGGAGCATCACAACCACAACGACGTCGGGTCCGTCGTCGTCGCCGTGGACGGGGTTCCCGTACTGGTCGACGCGGGGCGGCCGACGTACACGGCGCAGACGTTCGGGCCGGACCGCTATGCGATCTGGACGATGCAGAGCAGCTGGCACAACGTCCCCGAGATACGGGGTGCGCCGCAGGGGCAGGGGCGCCGGTTCCGCGCCCGTGACGTCGAGGTGGTGGACGAGCCCGGCCGCTTCGAGGCGCGGCTGGACCTGGCCGCCGCCTATCCCGTGCCCGAGCTGGAGCGATGGTGGCGGACGGCGGCGCTCGACCGGCGCGATTCAAGCGTGACGATCGGGGAGGCCTGGAGCTTCACCGGCGACGGCGACCCGAGTGTGCTGCACTTCCTGCTGAACGGGCAGGTGGAGCAGCCGTCCGCCGGGCAGGCCGTCATCCGGCCACTGGGCGGCGCGCGGGCCGTGCTCCTCGCGTGGGACCCCGGGCTCGCCATGGCCGCTTTCACCGTCCGCACGCTGGCGGACCCCATGCTCTCCGCAGTGTGGGGCGACCGCCTGACCAGGCTGGAGCTGCCTCTGCCCGGTACGGCGCGGGGTGCTTTCGAGGTTCGCATGGAGGTGTGGGAGTGAGCGTGTCCGATTCGCCGGGTCCGCTGCCGGACGAGCGCCGCGCCCAGGTGGTGGAGCTGCTGCGCCGGCGCGGCGTCGTGCGCGTCGGCGACCTGGCGGCCGAGCTGGACGTCTCGGTCATCACTATCCGGCGCGACATCGCGCTGCTGTCGTCCCAGGGCCTGATCCGCCGGGTTCGCGGCGGAGCCGTGCTCCACGGCGGGCCGGTGGCCGACACGCTCGCCGGCGGGGAAAACGAGGACCGGCCGGGCCCGCAGCCGGGATCACGGCCGGGACCCGACGCGGCCGAGGCCGAGCGGTCGCAGGTCACGATCGGCATGGTGGTGCCGTCGCTGAACTACTACTGGCCCGACGTGATCCGCGGCGTTCGCGAGGCCGCCGCGGCGTCCGGCGCGCGCGTCGTCCTGCGCGGCGCCACCTACCGGGCCGCCGACGAGCGCCGCCATCTGTCCCGGCTGATCGAATCGGCGGGCCTGGACGGCCTCCTGGTCGCGCCCACCACCACCGGCGACGACGGGCAGGAGCTGGTGCGATGGCTGCAGGAGGCCGACATGCCCATGGTGCTCATCGAGCGCACGGCCGCCTCCGGTCCCTACCACGAGGCGATGGAGTCGGTGGTCAGCGATCACGCGCTGGGGGCCGGCATGGCCGTACGGCACATGGTCGAGCTCGGTCATCGGCGGATCGGACTGATGACCACCACGCAGAGCCCGACGAGCCCGCACGTGCGGCACGGCTGGCGGCAGGCGTGCGAGGAGTTCGCCCTGCCGCTGGAGGGCCTGCTGGACGTCAGCACGGTCGATCAGTTGGATCACGAGTGGCCCAAGGCGCTCGAGAGCGTGATCGACCAGTGCGTCGCCTCCGGGACGACGGCGCTGCTCGTCCACTCCGACCCGGAGGCGATCAACCTGGTCGAGCGCTGTCAGGAGCGCGGCATCCGGGTGCCCGGCGATCTCGCCATCGTGGCCTACGACGACGAGGTGGCCGAGCTGTGCGACCCGCCGCTGACCGCTGTCCGGCCACCCAAGATGGCCATCGGGCGGGCGGCCTTCGGACTGCTCGCGGCGCGACTGGCCGACCCGGATCCGGAGCGGCCCACCCACCGCGTCGTCGTCGAGCCCACCCTGATCGTGCGCTCCTCCTCGGTGCCGCAGTGACCCACCGCCGAACTGGCGTCATAGTGACCCACCGCCGAACGACGTCAGAGTGACCCGCCGCCGAACGACGTCATAGTGGACCGCCGCCGCCGAACGGCGTCATAGTGGCGGCGTGCCCGGCCCGCTGAGCGCGACGGCCGTGTCCAGAAGGTCGTCCGTCCCGTCCGGCCAGGCCACGCGGGCGAGCGCCGGGCCGTCCCAGGACAGGACCGGCGCCCGGTCCGGCTCCTGCCCGCCGAGGAACACCGCCACGTCGTACCACGTCTCCAGCAGCGCCGGCGTGGTGGTGGCGCACCAGGGGACCAGCGTCCAAGGGGCCAGCGGCGAGGAGTTCTCGGCGGCGAGCACACCGCGCAGGTCCAGCCCCGGACCCGCGATGACGCGGGAGTGCATGGTGCCGTTCGACACGGCGGCCGTAGCGTCCTGGACGGGTTCGGAAGCCGGCAGCGGCCATCCGCCGACGCGCAGCGGACCACCCTCCACCTCCGTGGCGGGCAGCCGGACCAGGCGCACCTCCCAGGGACCGCGCACGGCGGAGATCAGCTCGATCCACGGCCCGAGGCGTACCGTCCCGGCCCGCCCGTACCCGTGGTCCGGACGCTCGTGCTCAGGGGTGACCCAGTGGGCCTGCCAGCGCGAGGCCCCGATCATCGTTCCGGAGGGAAGGCGATCGAGCAGGAGCGTGTCGAATCCCGTGCGATGGCTGGGCCGTCCGCCCTCGTCGAGGAGCACGACCGACTGGTCGAGGGGGTCGGCGGCGTACTCACCGGCGAGCACGGGCGAGGTGGCGCTCGAGTAGCCCAGACGCGCGTACAGGGGTGAGTCGGTCAGGTGCGCCCCGGGATGGGCGTGGTCGGTGCCGTGGTTGATCACCCGCACGACGCCGTCGGCACGGGTGCCGCTGACCAGCCAGCCGGGCGCGCGGACGACGCGGTGGTAGTCGCCGGACTCGACCGGCAGCGGCTCCTCGACGGCCGTCCACACCGGGTGGTCGGCGGGCAGGGACAGGCCGAAGAAGCCCTTGGCCGCCCAGTACGGCGAGCCGGGCCCGGAGTAGGACTGGGCGAGCGGCGACCAGGCTCCGTACCAGCCCCGGGTCAGGACTCCGTCCTCGTCCGGTGCCCCGCGTTCGGTGAAGTGGCGGGCGATGCCGGAGGCCGCACGGCGCAGCAACCCCGGGGCGGGCGTCGCCGTCCCGGCGCGGGCGCCGGCCCAGAACTGGGTGGCGGCGGCGAACCGGTAGATCAGGCTGCGTCCCTGGAGGAGTGGGGATCCGTCGGCGCCGACGAGGTGGACGGCGTCGCCCAGATAACGTTCGAGCCGCTCCAGGTAGAGCGGTCGCCGCGAGTCCGCCGCCGGATCCCCGGCGGCCATCTCGCTCCACATCAGCGGGTAGAACTGCAGCGCCCATCCCGCGTAGTGGTCGTAGGCTCGTTCGGCGCCATCGGCGTACCAGCCGTTCTCCCTGGCGAAGCCGTCGGTGAAGGAGAGCCCCTCCTCGATGTCCTTGCGCTCGAAGGGACCGCCGACGGAGGCGAGGAACTGCTCGACCATGATCTGGAACCAGATCCAGTTGATCGGCGGGTAGTTCGAGCCGATCGCGGGCGCGAGGTAGTCCACGACCTGCTCGCGCACGACCGGGTCGAGCCGGTCCCACAGCCACGGCCTCGTCAGATGCAGCACCAGCGCGATGGACGCGGCCTCGACCTTCGCCTGGTCATGCTCGTCGAGGCGCACCCAGCGTTCGGGTGAGCGGGGATCCGTGCCGGTGGCCAGGCCCTGCGCGTACCACTCCATCAGGCCCAGCGGATCGCGCCCGTCCTCCCCCGCCACCCGGAATCCGGCGGCCAGGAACGTGCGCGCGAACCCTTCCAGCGCGTCGACGTCGGGCCCGTAACCGCCCGGCGGGCCGGGGAAGGAGACGCGCGCGTGCGAGGCCGACGCGTACCGCCTGGCGGACAGGAGGAGATGGTCGGCGAGTGCCGCCCAGTGGTTCCGGGTCCATCCGGTGTGGGGCGAGAGCCGCAGGTCGTCGAACTCCCGCAGCATGAGCATGGATCCCCCTGGTCGTGATGGCGTGAGTGTGCCCCGGAGTTAACGCCAAGGTTTCGTCCCGCGTCAAGGCGCACCACTCGCCTTCATCCGATAGCGATCAATATCGATCACATAACGTGATCGATCCGATTAACAAGGTATTGACGTGATTGAAATGATCGGACATGCTCGGCGGCACTGGTAAGCGCTTGCCGCCGAAGGGATCCTGGTGAGAAGACCCCCTGCCCTGCTGGTCATGGACCCAGCGAAGTTCAGCGTGCAGTTTCAGGAGGCGCAGCTTCGCCGGTTGCACGATCTGGTCGAGCTGGGAGAGCCGATCGTGACCGCCGACCTCGACGCGCCCTCCGTGCGCCGCCGGCTGCGCGACGTCGAGGTGCTGGTGACCTCCTGGGGCTGTCCACCGCTGACGACCGAGAGGCTGGCCGACGCACCGCGGCTACGGGCCGTCTTCCACTGCGCGGGGACGGTGCGCACGTTCGTCACCGACGAGGTCTGGCGACGCGGAATCCTCGTCACGAACGCCGCCGACGAGAACGCGATCCCGGTGGCCGAGTTCACTCTGGCCGCGGTCATCTTCGCCGGGAAGAAGGCGCCGTTCCTCGCCCACGACGCGCGTACGAACCGCGCTGACTGGTCCTTCGCCACCAGCCGGGGCGAGCTGACCAACCGCGGGCGCACGATCGGCGTCATCGGCTTCTCGCGCGTGGGGCGCCGGGTGGTCGAACACCTCCGCGCTCTGGAGGTGGACGTCCTCGTCGCCGATCCCTATGCCGATCCGGCCGAGGTGAGCGCGGCGGGCGCCCGGCTGCTCCCGTTGCCGGAGCTGCTGCCGCGCTGTGACGTGCTCACCCTGCACGTCCCGGAACTGCCGTCCACCCATCACCTCATCGGAGCGGCCGAACTCGCCCTCCTGCGTGACGGGACGACTCTCATCAACACCGCGCGTGGCTCTGTCCTGGACACCACCGCCCTGGAGCGGGAGTGCGCCCAGGGCCGGCTCGACGCGATCCTCGACGTCACCGACCCGGAGCCGTTGCCGAGCACTTCACCGCTGTACGACCTGCCCAACGTCATGATCACCCCCCACATCGCCGGATCTCTGGGATCGGAGACCCGGCGGATGAGTGAGAGCGCGCTCGACGAGCTCGAACGCTACCTGTCCGGTCAACCGCCCCGTGCGGCCGTGACCTCCGACGAGTTCATGGTGAGCGCCTGAGCCCTGAGACCGGCTCGCGAGAAAAAAGGAGACCGGACCAATGATCGCTTCGAACACGCCAGGAAGGGCCGGAGTGCGAGGCCGTCTTATGAAGACCCTGGGGGTCGCGGCAGCGCTCTCGCTCGCCGTCGCCGCCTGCGGCGGCTCCGCCGAGCCCGCGGGCAGCGGCGGCGGGAAGGTCACGCTGACCGTCACGGTGTGGAACCTCGCCAAGACCCCCGAGTTCAAGGCGCTCTTCGACGCCTTCGAGCAGGCGAATCCCACCATCGACATCCAGCCGGTGGACATCCTCGCCGACGACTACGCCGACAAGGTCACCACGATGCTCGCCGGTGGCGACGACACCGACGTGATCACGATGAAGAACGTCACGGACTACTCGCGCTACTCCAGCCGGGGGCAGCTCGTCGACATCACCGACCTGGCCAAGTCGCCCGACAGCGCGAAGCTGGCGGGCCTGGACGCCTTCAAGGTCAGCGACAAGTACTTCGCGCTGCCCTACCGGCAGGACTTCTGGCTGCTCTACTACAACAAGACGTACTTCGACAAGGCAGGCGTCAAGGCTCCGGCCACCCTCACCTGGGACGAATACGCCAAGCTCGCGCAGCGGCTCACGAAGACCGTGGGCGGCAAGAAGGTCTACGGCACCTACCAGCACACCTGGCGGTCCGTGGTGCAGGCCATCTCGGCGGCCCAGACGGGCGGCGACCAGCTCAGTGGCGACTACTCCTTCTTCGCCGACCAGTACGCGACAGCGCTCGGGCTGCAGAAGACCGGCGCGGCCCTCGACTTCGGCACCGCGACCGCGCAGAAGTCGGACTACCGGACCATGTTCGAGACCGGAGCGACGGCCATGATGCCCATGGGCACGTGGTACATCTCCGGCATCCTGGAGGCCAAGGCCAACGGCAAGACCGACGTCGACTGGGCGCTGGCCCCGATGCCGCAGCGTCCCGGCGGCTCGGGCGTGACGACCTTCGGCTCACCGACCGCTTTCGCCGTCAACAAGAAGGCCGAGCACGCCGACGCGGCCAAGAAGTTCGTGCAGTTCGCCGCCGGCAAGGCGGGCGCCGAAGCCATCACCAAGGTGGGCGTGGTGCCGGCGCTGAAGAGCCCGGAGATCACCGACACCTACTTCTCGATCAAGGGCATGCCCACCGACGAGGTGTCCAAGAAGGCGTTCTCGCCGGACAAGGTGGTGCTGGAGATGCCGGTCAGCGAGCACTCCTCCGACATCGACACGATCCTCAGGGAGGAGCACGAGCTCATCATGGTCGGCGACAAATCGGCCGCCGACGGCATCCGCTCGATGAACGAGCGGGTCAAGAGCGAAGTGCTCAACTAGGGACCTGACCGCGGGCCCAGGTGCGTCCGGGCCCGCGGCGTCCCCTGCAAAATCCGGAGGAGTCGAGAAGGAAGCCACGAAGGACGGCCATGGCTCACGTTGCAACACAACCGGCGCCCACCGCGCCCACCGCCCCGCCTCACCGGCGACGGGCCTGGCGCGGCATCCTCATCGGGTGGAGCTTCATCCTCCCGAACTTCGTCGGCTTCGCCCTGTTCACGCTCGTCCCGATGGTCGCGGCGTTCGCCCTGGCGTTCCTGGACTGGGACTCCTACAGCACCCCGGAATGGGTGGGGCTGGACAACTTCCAGCGGCTGTTGTCCGACGAGAACTTCCACGTCGCCCTGCGTAACACCCTCTATTACGCGCTCGGCCACATTCCGCTGACGCTGGTCGCCGCGCTCGGCCTGGCCATCGCGCTCAACCGGAAGCTGCGCGGGGTGGCCTTCTTCCGCACCGCGGCGTTCTTCCCCTACATCACCTCGCTGGTCGCCGTGGCCATTGTGTGGAACATGCTCTTCAACCCGACGGCGGGACCGATCAACCAGGTCCTCGAAGCGATCGGCGTCACGCACCCGCCCAGGTGGGTGGCCAGCACGGACTGGGCGATGCCGGCCGTGATCGTCACCAGCGTGTGGCGGGACATGGGCTACTACATGGTGCTCTACCTCGCCGGCCTGCAGACGATCCCCAAGGAGTACTACGAGGCCGCGCGGGTGGACGGCGCCAACGCCTGGCAGCGGTTCTGGCGCATCACCCTGCCGTGCCTGCGGCCCACGACGTTCTTCGTCCTCGTCATGCTGACGATCCAGAGCTTCAAGGTCCTCGACCTCATCGTGGTCATGACCGACGGCGGCCCGGGCCGCAGCACGCTGGTGCTGGCCCAGCTCATCTACCGGGAAGGCATCACCGAGGGCAAGTTCGGCTACTCCTCGGCGATCGCCCTGGTGCTGTTCGTCATCGTCCTGACGGTCACCGTCGTCCAGTTCCGTATCAACGAGCGGAGGAGCGCCCGATGACCGCACTGCACGATGCTCCGCCGGCCGCCACCCAGCGGCGCCCGCCGGCGGCAACCCAGGAAGGGGACCGTTCCGGCGGGAGCCCGGTCCGCAGGGCGCTGGCCTACCTCACGCTCGCCGTGCTCGCCGTGCTGGTGCTCGTGCCGTTCGCCTGGATGGTGTCGTCCGCGCTGAAACGCGACAACGAGGTCTTCGCGGTGCCCATCCAGTGGATCCCCCGGGAACTGCGCTGGTCGAACTTCGTGGAGATCTGGGAACGCATCCCGCTGCTGACCTATCTGGGCAACTCGGCGTTCCTGTCCGTGACGATCACGCTGCTGCAACTGCTCACCGGGAGCTTCGCGGCCTACGGGTTCGCCAAGGTGCGCTTTCCGGGCCGGGACGCGTTGTTCGTCGCCTACATCGCCACCATCGCCGTGCCATGGCAGGCGTACATGGTGCCGCAGTACATCATGATGCAGAAAGCAGACCTGACGAACACCTATTGGGCGATCATCCTGCTGCAGGCGTTCAGCGCGTTCGGGGTGTTCCTCATGCGCCAGTACTACATGTCCATCCCGGACGATCTGTGCGAAGCGGCCCGGATCGACGGGCTGAGTGAGTACGGCATCTATTGGAGGGTCATCCTGCCGCTGTCCAAACCGGCGCTCGCCAGCCTGGCCCTGCTCACCTTCGTCAACACCTGGAACGACTACATGGGGCCGTTCATCTACCTGACGAGCAACGAGCTGTGGACCGTACAGCTCGGCCTGCGTTCCTTCGTCGGGCAGTACGACGCCGAGTACGCGATGATGATGACCGGCGCGGTGCTGTCGGTGCTGCCGATCCTGGTCATCTTCCTGCTGGGGCAGCGCTACTTCATCCGCGGCATCGCGACGAGCGGGCTGAAGTGATGAGCGGGCACGGGCCCGGCGCGGCGATGCGGAGCCTGCTTCGCCCGGCCGGACAGGCGACCTATGAGAAGGCCTTCGGCACCGTGTACGTCGCTCTCATGACGAACCTCCTGCTCGCCGCCGCCTGCGCGCCCCTCCTGCTGGCGCTCGCGATCGTCCGGGACCCGCTGGCGTCGTGGCCGTTCTTCGCCGCGCTGTCGTCGCTGTGCGCGCCCGCGCTGGCCGGGGCGTTCAGCTGCTTCGCCGCGCTGGGCGATGGCTCGAACGCCGTCTTCCGTACGTTCTGGGACGGCTACCGCCGCGGCGGCGTCCGTGCGCTCGTCGTCTGGGCGGCCGGCGCCGTGGCCGTGAGCATCCTGGCTCTGGACGCCGTCGTGGTCGCGCGCACCGCCTGGGGACCGGCGTTCGCGCCGTTCTTCGCCACGGCGGCGGCGCTGGTGGTGGCCGTGGTCGTGGCCTCGCTCGTGCTGCTGGCCGAGCCGCGGCGCGAGCCCCCTCGGCTGCGGGATCTCGTGCGTCCCAGCCTCTACCTGGTGGCCAGGCGCTGGTACCTGGCCGCCATCAGCCTCGCCGTGCTCGTCCTGGCCGTGGCCGTCATCCTGGTCAAGCCGTTGATCGGCCTCCTGGTGCTGTGCTCACCCCTGTTGTACGTCGCGTGGGCCACGATCAGGTTCGTCGTCGCTCCGCTCCTGGCGCCTTCTGCGAACCTTAGGTAAACCTTGATGGCGCAGGTCAGGGCATTGATCATCGACGGCTTAGAGTGGATGGGTGCTCAGGATGGTGCTGTCTTTGACCCTGCTCGACCCGACCGGCCTCGCGGAGGTCCCCCAGCGATCGATACCTCCGCGCAGGGTGCTGACACCGGACGGCGACCGCCTGGGGTACGCGCCGGTCGCCCGTCCTTACACCGGCGCGCAGCGGCTCATCGGGGTGCTGCTCGGGCGTGATCCGGTCAGCGGGACGACCGTGCTGTGCGGGGGCGCGGTGATCAGGTCGCGCAGCCGCAGCCTGGTCCTGACGGCCGCGCACTGCCTGTACCACGACGGCCGGCCGCTGCGGCAGGTCGTCTTCCTGCCGGGCTTCGACCAGGGCCGGCCGCCGTTCGGCGTCTGGCCGGCCGTGCGGACCTGGGTGCCCGATCAGTGGCGGGGCCGGCCGTACTCCGCCGAACTGCTGCCGTACGACGTCGGGCTGGTGGGGGTGATGCGGCGCGGCGGCACGCTGGAGGACGCGACCGGGCCCGGCCTGCGCCCGCTGGCCACCCGCAGGGGTACGTCGCTGCGCGGGCTCGACCTGCTCGGCTACCCGGCGGGGCGGCGCTATCCCGGCACCCGGATGTACCACTGCGTGGGGGACGCCAAAGAGGCCACCACCCAGGGGCCGGGCGTGCTGGTGACCCAGAACTGCCACGCCCCGTCCGGTGGCAGCGGCGGTCCGGCCGTGTACGGGGAGGAGGTGGCGGGTGTCGTGTCGTCCTCCAGCCCGATGAGCGACGCGGCCGGGTTCACGGTGCTGGCCCGGCTCGGTGGCCGGCCGTTCAGCCGGTTGCTGGCCGGCGCCGACACCTGGATGCGCCGCAGACAGCGCTCATAACGGCGGCCCGGCGCAGGCCGCGCTCATCACGGCGGCGGGGTGGTCACGAGGCGTTCGCCACGATGTCCTCGCAGATCGCGTGGCTGATCAGCGCGTCGTCCGCGCTGATCGTGCGGCCGTCGCGGACCGCGGCGAGGAACTCCAGGCAGATGCGCTCGATGCCGCGCTGCCGGGCGACCGGGACCCAGTCGGGCCGCCTGGTGAGCGTCTCGCCGCCCGCGTAGTCGATCACGTCGCCCAGGTTGACCACCCGGCGCTTGACGCCGTCGCCCATGACCTCGCAGGTCTCCTCTGTGGCCCCGCTGACGCGGTTCATGAGGCCGATGGCGGTGAAACCGTCGCCGGACAGCTCCAGCACGATGTGCTCGACCAGTCCGTCCTGGACGCGGGTCCTGATCCGGGTGCCGGTGACCTCGCCGGGCGCGAGGAAGCGGAGCGTGTCGACCACATGAATGAAGTCATCAAATATCGCCCGTCGAGGCACATCAGGGTATTTTTCGCGGTTCTTCGCCATCAGCACGAGGTGCCGAGGAAGGGCGAGAAGTTCGGTGTAGCCGGGGGCGTACCGGCGGTTGAAGCCGACCATCAGCGAGCGCTTCTTCGCCTTCGCCAGCCGTACGAGAGCCTCGCAGTCGGCCAGGTTGTCGGCGATCGGCTTGTCCACATAGACGTGTATCCCGGCGTCGAGCAGCGGCTCGACGATCTCGCGATGGGCCCCGGTGGCGGCGTGCACGAACGCGACCTCGACCCCGCTCTTGATCACGTCGTCCACCGAGCTGGACCGGGCGGCGATCCGGTAGGTGTCGCCGAGCCGGTCCAGGATCTTGCTGTTGCGCGTGCAGAGGTGCAGGTCGAGGCCCGGCTGGGCGGCGAGTACGGGCAGGTACGCCTTCTCCGCGATGTCGCCCAGGCCGATCATGGCTGTCTTCACGCCTCGAGCGTAGCCGCGAGCGCCTCGTCGATCGGCGTGGGCGCGACACCGAACGTCCGCTGGAAGGCCGAGGAGTCGAGCTCGTACGGCGCGGTGAACTGGTAGCGAACGTGCTTCAGTTCCCTGACCATCGGCGAGAACAGACCCATCGCCTGGACCAGCGGCCACGGCAGCGTGGCCAGCTTGGGCGCGGGCCGCCCCTCGATGGCCGCCATCCGCTCACCGATCTGGCGGAAGCTGAGCGGGTCGCTGGTGGGCACGTGCCACGGCCGCCCCCAGGCCCGCTCGTCGGTGCCCGCGACGATCAGCGCGTCGGCCACGTCGGGCAGGTAGGTCCAGCTGTGCGGGATGTCGGCCGGGAACACCAGCTGGATGGTCTTGCCCGCCCTGAACGGCACGAGGAACCGCCCGCCCAGATGTGACTGGTCGGTGGCGCCGGGGCCGAAGTAGTCGGAGCCGCGCACCTCGGTCGTCCGGATCCGGCCCGCCTTGTGCGCGGCCAGCGCGTCGTTCCAGATCTTCGCCCGCACCTGAGCCTTCGGAGTGGCCGAGGCGAGCGGCAGGTCCTCGGTCATCGGGCCCTTGACTGGGCCGTAGGGATAGAGGTTGCCCAGGATGACCAGCACCGCGCCCGTGGCCTCCGCCGCGCCGAGGAACGATTCGGCCATCGGCGGCCAGTCGGTCAGCCAGCGGTGATATTGCGGGTTGACGCAGTTGTAGAGGACGTCGGCGCCCTTGGCGACCTCCGTCAGCCGCGCCACGTCGGCGACGTCGGCCGCCACCTTGTGGACCCCGGCGGGGCCGCTGCCCGAGCGGGTCACCACGGTGACCTCGTGCCCCTGGGCCAGGAGCTTGGTGGCCAGATGCGTACCGACCTGACCGGAACCCACGACGATGTGCTTACCCATGATCAGACCTGCTTCCAGACGATGCGGAGGACCGCGTTGAGGACGAAGAGCGCCGCGAAGACGGCTGCCGGTGCGACCCGGCCCGCGGCGTAGAGCGCCAGGGCGCCGCCGCCGAACCAGAGGATCTCCAGGGCGACCCTGGCCAGGCCGGTCAGCGGGAACGTGGCATTGGCGCCACCGCCCGCACCGAACAGGGCCCAGGCGCCGATGAACAGCGCCACCCCGCCGAGCCCGGCGAGCAGCTTGATCGCCCAGTTGGGGCTGACCGTGAAGCCCCAATACGCCACGGAGACCAGAACCCCAAGCTCCAGGAAGAACATCAGAGCCATGTTGGCTCCCTTGGCGATGCTCAGCATCTCAACCTCCGTGTGACTGCCGTTCGCTTACAAGAGCAATGCTCTCCCATTAGAGCGGCAATCGTCAAGAGCAGTGCTCTCGTTTTTTCTCAGTGCTCTGATATGGTCGGAACATGACTGCGAGCCGTACCGCGAGAGAACGTGTCAGGGCCGAGCTGACCAAGGAGATCACCGACATCGCCCGCCGCCAGCTGGCCACCGAGGGCGCGGGCGGCCTGTCCCTGCGCGCGGTGGCCCGCGAGATGGGCATGGTCTCGTCGGCCATCTACCGCTATTTCCCCAGCCGCGATGACCTGCTGACCGCCCTGATCATCGACGGTTACAACGCGCTCGGGACAGCGGTGGAACGCGCCGACGAGGGCAGCCCGCCCGGCGACTTCGCGGGGCGCTGGCTGGCCGTCTGCCATGCCGTACGCGACTGGGCGCTGGCCCATCCGCACGAGTACACGCTGCTGTACGGCTCCCCCGTGCCCGGCTACCAGGCGCCGGAGGACACGATCGCGGCCAGGGTGCGGGATGTGGCGGTGTTCGGCCGGATCCTCGCGCAGGCGTACGAGGCGGGCGCACTGGCCCCGCCCGACCTCGCCCCGCCCGCCCCCGCCGCACTGTCGGCGGACGCGGCCAACCTACGCGAGATCATGCCCGGTGTCCCCGACGACCTGATCTTCCGTGGCCTCACCACGTGGACCGGCCTGTACGGCTGGGTCAACTTCGAGGTGTTCGGCCAGTTCGAGAACACGATCCAAGACAGGCGTGGGAGCTTCGAGCAGTCGGCACGCACGTTGGGCGCGCTGCTGGGCCTCAAGCCCGAGTGAACGCTCTGCTTGTCCGCCGGCTCAGGCCCGGGTGAACAGCGGGACCATGACCTCGTCGGCGATCTGCACGAGGAGCTCGTCCGGGATGGGCAGGCCCTGAAAGAGGAAGTGCTGCCGGAGCAGCGCCTGACCGGCGTCGAGCCGGCGCGGGGTCACGGCCTCGGGGGCGACCTCACCGCGCTCGACCGCGCGGCGGACGATCTCCCGCATCAGCCGCCTGCCGGTGCCCTGCGAGTTCTCCCGGAACGTGGCGGCCCGCGACTCGTCGCCCAGTGCCTCGCTGAGCAGCCCGCGCATCGCCTCACCCGCGGGACCGGCCAGCGCCTCGGCCGTCCGCCGCAACGCCGCCAGTACGTCGCCGCGCAGGCTGCCCGTGTCGGGGACGGACAGCGCGTCGGGCAGCACGTGATAGACGGCGTCCATGACCAGCTCGATGCGGGTGGGCCAGCGCCGGTAGAGCGAGGCCTTGCTGGCCCTGGCCCGCTCGGCGACACGCTCCATGGTCAGCCGGGCATAGCCGACCTCGGCGAGTTCGTCGAGGGTCGCCTGATAGATGGCGACGTTGAGCGCCTCGCCGCGCCGCCGCGGCAGCTTACGGTGGTCGGTGACCATGACAGGCATCCTATGAGGCCGCCGTGACGGTGCCCGCTGAAGCCGCGGTGACGGTGCCCGCGTCCCCGTCGACGGTCACCACCTGCCCGTCGGTCAGTGTGGACGTGCCTCCGGCCGTGCCCATGACGGCCGGGATGCCGTACTCCCTGGCGACGATCGCGGCGTGCGAGGCGCTGCCGCCGGTGTCGACGACGACGGCCGCCGCCCGCTGGAACAGCGGCGTCCACGAGGGGTTGGTGTAGGGGCAGACGAGCACGTCTCCGCTCGCCAGCCTGCCGAACTCGGCCGGGTCCCGGATGACCTTGACCGGCCCGGTGGCGGTGCCACCGCCGGCGGGCGTCCCGGTCACGATCGCGTCGCCCACGTGGCGGGCCGGGAAGATCGCGCGCGGGTCGATGAGCCGTACGCCCGACAGTTCCTCCCGCTTGGCCGCCCGCTGCTGCACGACCACACGCAGCCCGTCGAGGCGCGGATCGGACGCGGCCAGGCTGGGGGCGGGCAGGCCCGACGCGGGCAGGCCTGACGCGGGCAGGCCTGACGCGGGCAGGTCAGACGCGGGCAGGTCCTTGACCGACTCCAGCTCCTCCAGCCGCAGGTGAAAGACGTCCTCGGGCCGCTGGAGCACGCCCGCGTCGCGCAGCCGGGCGCCGATCTCCAGCAGCGATCTTCGCAGGACGGGCAGCGGCAGCGTGAAGTAGAAGTGGCTGTCCTCGCGGAACGCGACACCCGCGCGCGCCGCCTCGACCCAGCGCGCGATCGCGGCCCGGCGGCGCGCGCCACGCAGCAGCGGGTGGCGCAGCAGCCGGTCGCGCGCCCGGTCGGCAGGGGCGGGCGAAGGTGACCCGCCCGCGAGCGCCCTGAGCATGCCGAGAACGGTCTCCGGTGCTTCCCCCCAAGTGGGCGGTGTGACCAGGATCGGGCTCGCCGTCTCGCGGTGCCCGTACTCGGCGAGGAAGTCCCGCAGCTTCGCGGCGAAGCCCGCGGGCATCGGGTCCGCGTCGAGCGCTCCCGTCGCCCGCGCCTCCTCAGCCAGGTCCTCCAGCGCCTGGTTGGCGTCGGACGTGCGGGTGCGCGCGCCGGTGATCAGCTCGCCGAAGAGCGCGCCGCGGCGCAGTGCCTTGACCACCAGCAGCAGCCGTAGCAGCGCCAGCCCGGAGGCGGGCAGGTAGTCGATGCGCAGGTCGGTCACCGGCTGAACCAAGTCGAGCGCCTGCCGGGGCACGCGGATCAGCTCCGGCCAGGGCATCGACGTCAGGTCGCGGGCGGCCAGCTCCAGGTTCGCGGCCAGGAACGCCTGGAAGCGCCGATCCTCGGTCCACCGTGCGGGGTCGTGGCGCCTGGCCCGCCTGACGAGGCGGAACGGGGTGGCCGGCAAGCCGGCCGTGAACCGCGGCGAGGGCGGCACGAACCGGTAGACGACACCGTCCTGCTCATGGAGGAAGCCCTCGAACACGCCCCGGATGCCGAAGGCCGCCGTGACCTGGGCCATCATGCCCGCCGGACCGTACGGCAGCCAGGTCGTCATGTCGATCGGGTAGGGGCGTACGGGCAGGTATTCGAGCAGGATGGTGCCCAGCTTGCGTTGGAAGGGATTGAGCCGCCCGACCGGTGGAGGCGGGAGCGCGGTCATGGGGCGGGCCTGGACCAGGCTCACCCGGCCGCCCGCGTAGGCCCACTCGATGTCCTGCGGGCGGCCGAAGTGCGCCGCGACCTCCCCGGCCAGGCGGGCCAGCTCGCCCAGCGCCTCGCGAGGCAGCGCCTCGCCCTTGGTTCGGTTCCCGGTCTCGTGGACGACGCCGCCGCCGGCCGTACCGCGAATGACCACCTCGCGGCGGCCCGGTGTGAACGCGGTGACCCGCCCCGAGGCGTCGAGCACATAATGATCAGGGGTGACGAGCCCCGAGACGACGGCCTCGCCGAGCCCGGTGCTCGCGTCGACGACGATCTGCGCGCGGTCGCCGGTGACCGGGTTCGCGGTGAACAGGACGCCGGCCGCCTCCGACTGGACCATGTTCTGTACGACCACCGCGATGCGGACCTCGGCCGGGTCGATGGCCAGCTTGTCGCGGTAGGCGACGGCCCGCTCGGTCCAGAGTGAGCCCCAGCACCGGCGGACCGCGTCGACCAGCGCCTCCTCGCCCACGATGTTGAGGTAGGTGTCCTGCTGCCCGGCGAACGCGGCCCCCGGCAGATCCTCCGCGGTGGCGCTGGAGCGGACCGCCACGGGCCCGCCGCCGAGCTCGGCGTAGGCTTCGGCGATCGCCTCGCGCAGGTCCGAGGGGATGTCCACGTGTTCGAAGTACGTACGCGTGTCATGCCCGTCGGCGACCAGCCCGTAGGCGGCGGTGGTCACGACGAAGCCGTCGGGGACGGGGAAGCCGTTGCCGATGAGCTCTCCCAGGTTGGCCCCCTTGCCACCGGCGAGCGACAGGTCTTCCCGCCCGAAGGCTTTCAGAGGTGCGACAGGTTTCATGATCTCTCCTCGGCGTACGCGGTGGTGCGGAGCGGACGCGCCGGGATCGCCAGCGCGAGAAAGAAGGCCACGGCCAGCAGCGGCGCCATGGCTGCGAAGACCGATGGCACGGCCTCGGCGAAGGCCGTCCGGACGCTGTCCGGCAGGTCGGACGCCTCGGTGGCGGCGATGCCGGACCTCAAGGTGATCAGCGCCCCGACCACCGCGACCCCGGCCGAGGCGCCGATCTGCCGCATGAACGTCACTGCCGAGGTCGCGGTGCCCAGATCGGCGTAGTCGACGGCGTTCTGCGTGGCCAGCACCATGACCTGCATGACCAGCCCGACGCCGAGCCCGACGAGCAGCATCACGGCGGCGATCGCCACCGCCCCGCCGCGGTCGCCCACGATCCCGAGCAGCGCCAGCCCGGCCGCCGCCACGGCCGTACCGGCCACCGGGTAGGGCTTGTAGCGTCCCGTCCTGGTGATGAGCCTGCCGGAGATGATGGTGGTGGTCAGCACGCCCGCCATGAGCGCGGTCACCAGCAGGCCCGCGTGGGTGGCGGTGGAGCGCAGCGCGATCTGCAGGTAGGCGGGCATGTACGCGATCGTCCCGAACAGTGCGAACCCGACGAGCAGGCTGATCGCCACGGGTATGGCGAAGGCGCGGTCGCGGAAGAGGCGCGGCGGCAGGATCGGATCGGCGGCATACCGCGCGCTCATGGACCACGCCGCCACCCCCGCGAGGGATAGGGCGAGGAAGGCGAGGTGCCTGGTCTGCCCCAGCATGACCACGCCGACCACGGCCACCGCCAGCGTGACCGCGCCCGCGAAGTCGATCGGCGCGCGGTTGTCCGGCTTGGGCTTGGGCAGCCGCAGGGTCGCCGTCAGCACGACCAGGGCGAGCAGCCCGAGCGGCGGGTAGATCGCGAAGATCCACCGCCAGCTGAGCCGGTCGATGAAGAGCCCGCCCAGCAGCGGGCCGCCAACCGCGGCGACCACGTAAGCGGCGCCGATCAGCCCCAGGTAGCGGCCGCGCTCGCGCGGGCTGACGACCTCACCGATGATCGCCTGCGCCCCGATCATCAGCCCGCCGCCGCCAACACCCTGCACCGCACGGAACACGATGAACTGCGGCATCGAGGCGGCCACTGAGCACAGCACGGCGCCGGTGACGAAGATGACGATCGCCGCCTGCATCATCGGCTTGCGCCCGTACCGGTCGCCGAGCTTGCCGTACAGGGGCATCACCACGGTGGCGGCGACCAGGTAGGCGCTGATCACCGCGGGCATCTGGTCCAGCCCACTGAGACTGCCCGCCACGGACGGCAAGGCGGGAGCCATGATCGTCTGATCCAGGGCACCGAGCAGCATCGCCAGCAGGAGACCCGGCAGCACGAACCGCATATGCCAACCCCCTTAGAGAACTTGACGTTCTCTAAGAAGCATAGAGTTCGGCCTATAGAAACGCAACGTTCACTAATGCCCACCAAGAGGCGCGGCGGGCTCGCCACACCCTTGGGGTCTGGCGCCGGCGCTATCGCCACACCCTTGGGTCTGGCACCGGCGCTATCGTTACGGCGTGACCACCCCGGCGGCGGAAGCCGACATCGACGACGACGTTGTCGACCGCCTGATCCGCACGCAGCACCCGGATCTGGCGGGCCCGCTGACCCTCGTCGCCAACGGCTGGGACAACGTCATCTATCGCCTGGGGACGGACCTGTCCGTACGCCTGCCGCGCCGCCAGGTCGCCGTCGACCTCATCGTCAACGAACAACGCTGGCTGCCGGACTTGGCCGAGCACGTCGAAGTCGCGCTGCCCATACCCGTCAGGGTCGGCGTGCCCGGCGAGGGCTACCCGTGGCCGTGGACGATCGCACCCTGGTTCGAGGGCCAAACGGTTGCCCACGTGCCACCGTCCGGCCGCTCCGGCATCGCCGTCCCACTGGCCGACTTCATGACCGGCCTCCACCGGCCCGCACCGCCTGACGCACCACACAACCCTGTCCGCGGCGTCCCGCTCGCCCACCGCGACGAAGCGGTACGGCACCGCCTGCGGTCCATTCCCCGAGCGGCCGATCTTCTCCCCCTCTGGGAGCAGCTGGCCGCCCTCCCGCCCTGGCAGGGCCCCGCGCTCTGGCTCCACGGCGACCCACACCCAGGGAACCTCCTGCTCAACGGGGAAGGGCTGGCGGCCGTCCTGGACTTCGGCGATCTCACCAGCGGTGATCCCGCCACTGACCTGGCCGCCGCGTGGCTGGTGTTCGACGAGAACGCGCGCGAGGTCTTCCGATCACGCTTGGACGCCGACGAGATGACCTGGGAGCGCGCAAGGGGCTGGGCCCTTGCCATAGGCACTGCTCTGGCCGCCCACTCGGCCGATGATCCCAGCATGGCGGCCATTGGCGAACACGTCCTCGACCAGGTGCTTCTTCCCTAGCGGCAGGCGCGTTCGATGCCGTCGGGTCCAGATCATGCGGCCCGGCGAGGAAGGAAGCCGATGGTCAGGTCCGCGTCCAGCGCGGCGGCCAACCGCCCCAGGGATGCCACGGTGATGTTGCCACCACCCGTGTCCAACAGGGATACCTCCGATCGGGTCATCCCCGCACGCTCAGCCAGCTCCGTCCGCGACAGACCAAGAGCGACGCGCCGGTCGTAGACAAGCCGGCCGAGTCGCTGCTCGACCTCTACCCCTTCACAAAACCGTGCGTACTCGGAGTCGGTCACCTCACCGGCGAGGCGGCGATGCCGGATCGTCTGCCACTCACTGTGCCCCGCTCACAGAACCTCCTTGAACTTTGCGGATTGCCCCCGATGAGGGCCGAACGGGGTGCGCTCATCGGGGGCCGGCCCGGCCTGGAGCTACGGGGGAAGATCCCTGCCGGACGTTCTGCGGCGGCTCCGCCGCTCCCCCTTCCCGAGAAGCAGAGCCGCCTGATCTGGGCTGGCTGTGCGATCAGCCATGACCCTGTCCTTGGACCGGCTCGGAGACCGATCCGGAGACCAGTTCGGAGACCGATCCGGAGACCGGTTCGGGAGCGGACGGGAAAGGGGAGCGAGGAACCGATCGAATGGCGCACCAGACGGAACGGCCCAGCCCGCGACCGTGTTCGCGGATCCCCCAGTCCTGGGAGATCTCGCGGACGATCAGCAGGCCACGGCCATCCTCAGCCTCCGGCTCCTGCCGGACGTGCGGCCCGGAGAACATGGAACCGGGATCGCGCACCTCCAGGTAGACCATCTCCTCCGTGGCGGTGAGGGTGACTCCGATGAAGTCGTACGGCTTGGCGTCGGAGTGACGGAGAGCGTTCGTCACGAGCTCGGACACCGCCAGTACGACGTCGTCCACCGCCGGATGATCGTCCCCGAGCCAGCCGCGCACTTCAGAGCGGGTTTGCGAGACGGATTCGCGAATGCCGGCCAGCTGGATCGAACCGATGACCCTCGGCTCCGCGCTCACTGCTTTCATGGCTTCACCCACTCGAAGAAGTCGGCCTCGATCGGCCTTCCAACCATCCCTCGCTTTAGCTACAGTCGGTAGTCAGTTGACTTCGATAAGCCATCAACCGTTTCACTGAAAGCCTCGTTGAAACGGTGAGGATCATCCAGGAGGTCAGGTGCCGAAGGAAAGTGAACTATGTCCCGCTGACTCACCGACCGCGCTCTTCGGCTTCGAACTGCGGCGACACCGGAAGGCCCGGGGTTGGTCCCAGATCCGCCTGTCAAAAGCGGTGTCCTACTCCGTCGGGACGATCAGCATGATTGAAACAGCCAAGCGGTCACCGACGGAGGAGTTCGCCCGCCACTGCGACGAGGCACTGGAGGCGGAGGGGGCGCTGATGCGACTCTGGCCGATGGTCAGCCACGCATCGGCTCCTCCATGGTTCCGGCCCTGGCTCGACGTGGAGGCGACGGCGGAGGCGATCCGAACCTGGGAACCGCTGACCGTGCCCGGCCTACTCCAGACCGAGGACTACGCCCGAGCGATGCTGAGCGGTGAGCCCGGCGTGACGTCGGAGGAGATCGAGGAGTACGTCATCGCGCGCATGGAACGCCAGTCAATCCTGCGGCGGCCCAAGCCGCCCATGCTCTGGGTGGTCCTCGACGAGGGAGTTCTACACCGCCCGATAGGCAGTCACGCAGTGATGGCCGCACAACTCGCGCGCCTTCTCGAGGTCGGCCAGACACCCCGGACCACCATCCAGGTTTTGCCTCGTAGCGCCTATTCCACAACCGGCCTTCTCGGCGGCTTCGCCATCAGTCAAGCACACGGAACCCCTGACACGGCATACGTCGAAGCCGCTTCCAACGCCCAGGTAACCGACTGGACAGAGAGCGTGAGAACCCTAGCATTCAGGTATGAGGGAATCCGCGCCGAAGCGCTCTCTCAGCGCGAATCCATGAAATTGATCGAGGAGACGATGCAGCAATGGACGAACTGACCGAAGAACTGCGTGCGGCCACATGGACCAAGTCCTCCTACTCGGGCAGCAACGGAGGCAACTGCGTTGAGGTCGCCGAACTCCCCAGGGGACGCCGAGGCGTCCGCGACAGCAAAAACTCAACCGGGCCGGCGCTGGTCTTCAACACAGGTGAATGGGACGCGTTCATCAGCGGCGTGAAGAACGGCGAGTTCGACTAGCCCTCCCCACTCATCCTGCGGGGCAAGGCTCCAATCCTTCCCCGCAGGCCACATAACAACACGAGAGCAACATCACACCAACCGAATACCCCAAGTTTCTCAGCCACGGCGGCTCTATCGCCCGCCGTGGCTGCTTTCGTGAGACTGCTCGTGACTGCGTCCAATACTCAGACGACGTTACAATCAGCCTGCGGGGCAGGGTACTAAGTCTCCCTCGCAGGCCACATAAATAGCGCCTAAACCATCAGCGCGCTAACCGCAGGTTCAAAACTTCAGGCCTGACCGTCGAACGCCTCGTTCAGCAACAATGCCCTCAACACAGCGGCCCTGTTATCTGCCAGGATCGATTTCACGAGACCGTTTGCGACCCCGCCCAGTACTCGGACAGTGCACTCCTGGACGTCATCTTAATATTAATATACAGATATGAGGGAATTCGCTTCGAAGCACAACCCCTGGAGCCGATCAAGGAGACGCTACAACAATGGACCAGCTGACACAAAGCTAGAAACAGCCACATGGCGCAAATCCAGCCGATCGGGAAGCAACGGCGGCAACTGCCTTGAAATCGCCGAACTACCCGGCGGGCACCGAGGCGTCCGCGACAGCAAGAACCCACCGGCCTGGCGCCGGTCTTCACCCCAGGAGAATGGGACGCGTTCCTCGACGGAGTGAAGAACGGCGAGTTCGACTAGCCCCTCAAGCCAGATAGCTACTCACATACAGCACATCCGCCCTTTACACAACCATTGCTCCTCCGTAATCACACTTGTAACATAACGTCGTCCATGTTGATCTTCGAAAGGACGGCCGAGTGATGCGCAGACCCTTAGTCTCACGCAACCGATGGTTACCGATCGCAACCGGATGTGCCATGGTGCTAAGCACTCTGGTTGCCCTCCAATCCCCCGCCGCCGCAGCACCACCCGCCGCCTCGCCCCTCGTCGAGGAAGACTCCAAGAAACCGGTGGAGCTCTTGGGAGCCGCCACCGAGACCATGCGCGCCACCCGTCACCCCGGTGGCCGCGTCACCGTCGAGACCTGGTCTCAGCCGGTACGCGTCAAGCAGCCCACCGGAGCCTGGGCCTGGATCGATACCACGCTGACCGAGCAGAACGGCGTTATCCGGCCGAAGGCCGCCAAGACCGCCACAGAGCTGTCCGGCGGCGGTGCGGACAGGCCTCTGGTGACGTTCCACCCCAGGGACTCGCAGTCGGTCAGTCTCGGCTGGCCCACACCGCTCCCGCGGCCCACGATCCAGGGCAACAAAGCAACGTACGCTGATGCTGCCGGACTAGGCACTGACCTCGTACTCACTGTGCTGCCCACAGGTTTTCGCCAGGAGATCATCCTGCGAGCCAAGCCCGCCAAGCCGCTCAATGTCAAGCTCTCGGTGAAAGCCGACGGCCTCAAGCTTCGAACCCGCAAGGACGGGCGGATCGAGCTGGCCGACACATCGGGGGCAACGGTCACACAGGTTTTCCACCCCACCTTCTCAGCGATTCCGAGTCGGGGCAAGCAGGCCGCCGCCAAACTGCGCGAGTCCAGGCGCGTCAAGACCACGCTGACCACGGGTAAGGATCAGCAGTCCCTGGTGATCGCACCCGACGCCTCCCTATTCGATGACCCCTCGGTGAAGTATCCGGTCACCATCGGCTCCGCCCTCACCACGTTAGGCGTGGACGTGGACGTCGCCGATGACGGCTACGCGGGCGACCCGACCCGCGCGGTCCTCACCGCAGGCACTATCTTCGGCATCCCGAACAGGGCCTACCTGCGATTCGACACGAACGCGTTCATCGGCAACAACATCGTCGACGCCAAACTCTCCCTCCTGAACGTCGACGCCCCCGGGTGCGGCGACATAGTCGGCGACGGCATCCAGGTGCGCCGGGTGACGAGCAGGTGGAACGGGGACGACCTCACATGGGCCACCAAGCCCTCCTCCACGGATGAGGGGGCGCAGACGGTCACCAAGGCCTTCGGGCCGGAATGCGATCCGGGCCGCATCGAATGGCCCATCACCGACCTCGCGAGCAGCTGGGCCGCCGGAAGCGGCAACTTCGGCCTGGAACTCCGGGCCGCCGACGAGGCGAGCGGCGATGACAACTGGCGGATGCTGGCCTCCGCGGAGTACGGAGGGCCAGACGAGACTCCAAAGCTCACGGCCACATTCGAGAGCTTCGGGGAACGCACGATCGTGCACCCGGCGGGCAGCGACGGCGTCGAGGTGTTCACCGCACCCGCCCTCTGGCGCCGCAGCCTCCCTATGGCCGAAGCCCAGGCACACGCCCTCGACGTCGCCGACACCCGCGTGGCGTCGTACTCCTCGGCGCTGGCGCCGCCACTGGTCGACATGGTGACAGGCGAGGTCATCACGCCGGCGACCACCGCCGAAGGCACGGGCGTCGCGACACCCGCGCTGGCTGGAACCGCCTATCTCAACAACGGCGGCGCCGAATGGAGCGGAGAGGGCGAGTTCGAGGGAGCGCTGGAATCCGATGAGGACGGCGATGGCGTGCCTGCCGTCGGCGAACCCTTCACCTTTAATCCGCGTGTCCCGATGGTGACCAACAGCGCGGCCAGGCTCAACAGCATTTCCACCGAGATCCTTCGCCTCGACCCGGAGATCCCGGGAGCCGACAAGCTCATCGCAGCCTCGATCTGGGAAGAGCGTAACCAGGTCATGGTCCAGGCCAGCGAAGTGACGCC
This sequence comes from Nonomuraea sp. NPDC050680, assembly GCF_040654555.1. Classification (NCBI taxonomy): domain Bacteria; kingdom Bacillati; phylum Actinomycetota; class Actinomycetes; order Streptosporangiales; family Streptosporangiaceae; genus Nonomuraea; species Nonomuraea sp. NPDC050680. Next base: position 1,335,303 of record NZ_JBFAIF010000001.1, read on the forward strand.
CGAACTGCGGCTGGGGCTGGCCCAGCGGTATGGCGCGACGACGGTCTCCATCTGGCTTCGGCCGGGTGTGACACGACCCGTTCCCACCTGGGATCCACCGAAGGATCCAGACGTCTCCACGTGGAAGTGCCCGCTGAACGAGAGCGGCAAGGAGCGTGACTGCCGACTCAAGGACGGCATCACCGGCAAGACGATCGCCGACCTCGACCTCTACATCAACGGCGGAAGTCGCTTCGTGACGCCATCCGGCGGAGGTTGCTCAACAGGCTTCGCCTGGGGCAACCAGAGCGACAATTACTACATCACTGCCGGGCACTGCATTCCTTATGGCCTGCCGGCCGGAAGTAAGGTCCTACTCACCGACCGGACGAACAAACTGGGCGAATCTGCAGGATCAACCTGGAAAGACGGGGCCAATGGAGGCACCGTCACACTTCCCAACGTCGGCTTCGCCGGCGACCTCGCCCGCATCAAGCTGACAACCCGGCAGCACACTGCGTCCATCTTCGCTGGGCCCGCCCTCTCCGGGTACACCAAGCGCGAAGTCGTGGGCAAGTGGACCCGCAGCCCAAGGAAGGGTGACCGATACTGTACCGGTGGGTATAAGACCGGCGAACAGTGCGGCTGGGTCATCGATGACCCCGACGCCGTGGCTGAGTACGAGGAAGACCAGCTCACCTGGCCCGTCGCCGAAGGAAGCCGCAGCGGCAAATGCACCTGGCCCGGCGACTCGGGTGGACCTGTCTACACCATCATCGAGAACGGAAAGCCCGGCGCCGGCAAGGTCATCGCAAAGGGAATCGTCAGTGGGGGGAGCGACGCCGAAAGCGTTCCGGCGCCCTTCGGCTGCAACCAATTCTTCACAGACATCAGGCTGGCGGCCAAGGCGTTCGGCGGCGATGTCAAGAAGCGCAAGCTCTCCTGAACCGGGAACGACCAAGATGCCCCGTGTGCGCAACATGGCAACGAGCACAACCCTCGCGATGACGTTCGTCCTCCTGCTGAGCGCATGCGGCCAGCAAGCGCATTGGTTCGGCATCGAATTCGCGAAGGTATCGGAGGATGGGCACACGATAACGGCCACATTCATGACCAGCCCGCCCGACTCCAAGGGTGTGTTCTGCACCAAGGTCACGAACACAGCCCTAGCGGAAAGCCCCACTCAGGTGACCATAGGAATCGAGGTCAGAAACGACTGCGAACCGCTGTTCCCCTGGGAGAAAGGACGGATCACGTCAGCCGTGGCATACCCAAGAGAACAGCGGTTTCTGCTGAAGGAGCCGCTGGCGGGCCGCCGCCTCGTTGACCAGGCGACTCACCAGGATGTTTTCAGAACGAAATAGCCAATAGTTGCTGTGCGAGCCTTGTCCATGGCGCTCGCACAGCAACTGCCCACAGCGTGAACGCCCATCCGCGCAGACCGCTCCGGCTCACCGGCAGTGGCACCCGCCTTGAGACTGCGGGCAGGCGCTCGACCAAGAGGCCGTCTAGCGTCTTCTTTCGGGTTTCCCAGGCGCGCCAATGCCGTTTAGATAAGGGTTTGCGCTGGTAGTGTCCGCCGGATGGTGGAGTGGATCAAGGTCGGTGGGTCGGGCTGGCTGACGGATCTGGTTGGGCTGGGGGCGTTGACGTCGCTGGTGCCACGGCAGGTCCTGGACGAGGCAATCGAGCTGCACGGATGCCGCGAGGAGCGGGTGCGGAAGCTCCCGGCTCACGTGGTCGTCTACCTGCTGATGGCGCTGTGCCTGTTCGCGGACGATGACTATGAGGAGGTCGCGGAGAAACTGACCGGTCTGCTCGCTGCCATGCCGGGATCCCAGTGGGAGCCACCGACGCGCGGAGCGATCACCCAGGCCCGGCAGCGCCTGGGGGCCGAGGTCGTCCGGGAGGTGTTCGAGCGGGTTGCGCGCCCGGCTGCGACACCGGTAACCGCGGGAGCGTGGCTGGGACGCTGGCGGTTAATGGCGATCGACGGGTTCACCCTTGATCTGCCGGACTCGGCGGCGAATCTGGCCGAGTTCCCCAATGACAGCGCGGGCGGGTACGAGACCGTGTACCCGCAGGCCCGGGTCGTGGCGATCAGTGAGTGCGTCTCGCACGCGATCGTCGCGGCGGATGTGTCGGGCTGCTGGGACAGCGAGCAGACCCTCGCCTACTCGTTGTACGGGCGGTTGACGCCCGAGATGTTGCTGACCGCCGATCGCGGCTTCTACAGCTTCTACGCATGGCAGTACGCGTCCTCGACCGGGGCGCAGCTCCTGTGGCGGGTCCAGGCCGGGCTCCACCCGTACTGGCTGAAGGACTTGGAGGACGGGTCCTGGCTCGCGGTCATCACCAAGCCCACCAAGCTGCGCAGCGGCCAGAAGGACCGGCTGCGTGAGGACGCCCGCCTCGGCCGCGACCTCAACCCTGATCAGGCGGTGATCGTCCGTGTGGTCGACTACACAGTGCCCGATCGCAAGGGCGACCACATCCGCCTCATCACGACCATCCTCGATCCCGAGGAGGCGACCGCGCAGCAACTCGCCGCCTGTTACCACGAGCGCTGGGAAGCCGAGACCGGGTTCGCTCAGCTGAAGATCCACCTACGTGGTCCCGGCAGGATCCTGCGGTCCCGGACCCCGGACCTGGTCCGGCAGGAGATCTGGGCCTACCTCCTCACCCACTGGGCCCTGGCCACCCTGATCTGCACCGCCGCCACCGCGGCCGGAGTCGATCCCGACCGGATCAAATTCCTGGCCACCCTCCGGATCGTGCGCCGCTCGGTCACCGACCGAGCGGCCTTTGCCCCCTGAACCCCAAGATGGCCTCTGGGATGAGCTCTGGGCCAGAACCGTCCACCAGGTTGGCCGGCCCCGCAACCGCAACCCCGAACGCCGCCACCGCACTTACCCTCGCTCTGTCAAACGCACCCGACGCAGCAGCTACCGCGAACGACGCCCGAGCGACAAAGGCATCCGCCATGCTGGGCCACCCACCGTCCAACTCCTGTCCACCACCCGAGCCACCAGGCCCAAATGATCTATCTAAACGGCATTGGTCCGGCGGACATGATCTTCCCGTCAACGACGGTGTACTCGTCAACCATCCAATCGCGGTTCCACCCGACCGTTTTAGCTGGGATGTTCAACGAGCATCCGTCGGATTTCATTCTCAGCGTTAAGTATGCCCTGATCAGGAAAAACATCTCATTCCACAACAAAACGCGGAAGAGCCAAGCCTTTCACCGAGGTTAAGCTTGTTTTGTTGATGCGATGTTGATTACCGTAGGACGCCGCCTCCCGATCTGTTCTGGTACTGCGAGCCGTACAAGGGGATCATCTTGGCCGACCTCGATCGCCAGGCGATGCGGGCCGTTGCGGAGCGGATCCAGCGACTGTCCGACGCGCACTGGTGGACGCTCGACCCGTCCTGCCGCCTGATGGAGAACGCCGCATGGGTAGGGCCGACGGGCGTTCGGTTCGACGCTCAGGTCCACGCCGATCAGCGGGAGCTACGGGACATGCTCACGCAGGCCGTACACAGTGCGAACCAGAAGCTGGCCTCGCTTCAGGACGCTCCATGACGGAGTTCACCGGCGTCAAGCCGGCCGAATTCGACACGATGGCGAGCAAGCACACCGAGACCGCCAGGCAGCTGGAGGAGCTGGCGCACGCCCTGCACAGCGAACTGCAGAGCGCCGGGCTCGACACTTCTCCGGCGGCGCGGCTGCGGCAGTTGGCCGGACGGGTCACCACGCAGGCCGAGGACCTGCGGCGGCGGCAGAAACTGGTTCACGAGTTGCAGCGGCAGAAGGTCACCTTCGGCATGAGCACGGCCGCCGGGAGCTTCCTCGAGATGCCCGATGGTCTGGAGGCCGCCAAGGGGCTACTGGACGGAACCCTGGCTGGTCGCGCCGCGCTGACCGCTGCGGACGGGGACGCCAAGGCACTGGCCGAGCTGCAGAAATACGCGTCGCGGACCGGGGATGCGGAGTTCGTCAAGGCGTTCCTGGGCACGCTGGGCGCCCAAGGTGTGACGCGGCTGCCCGGCTCGCTCGCCGCGCGGCTGCGCGACGCCAGGACCCACGGCGACTCCGATCGCCTGGCCGAGCTCTCCGGCCAGGGCAAGGGGGCTCTGCGCATGCTGAGCACGGCTCTGGCCAAGGGGACCGATCCGAAAAATCCCGCGTACGTGGGCGCCGGTTTCCTCAAGGACCTGGTGAGGGAGGGCCGAGCCGAGCAGAAAGCCGGCGACACGAAGTACACGGGCTACCAGGCCCAGGCGCTCATCTGGCGTGCCCACGACGGGAAGCCACCGTACTCGAAGGAGTTCATGGAGGTCGTCGGGCGCGACGTGATCGTCTACGAGTACGAGCAGCGTAAGGACGAGTGGGCGGCCAGCAAGGATCTGCTGGGCCGGATGTTCGCGGGAGCCCAGGTTCCCATAGTCGACCTGGCCGGCGCGCTCGGCCTTGGCACCATGCTGAGACCGGGAACACATGCGGGCAATCCCGGCGCGAAGGCCATGTCATCACTGGTGGACGACCTCTTCCACGCGGCGAAGTCCAGCCGAGAGGCGTCCCACGCCCTGCTGGACCACACTCCGGCTGGGTGGCAGGAATCCGTGCTGGACTATCTGCTGACGACCCGGTGGGGTGCCTCTCGTCATCTGGGCGACTACGCGCCGTTCAATAACCTGCTGGTTACTTCGACGACTGGCCGGGATGCGACTTCCCGGAAGCTGGCTGCCGAGATGATGAAAACCGTCGCCGACGAGGTCCGCCCTGCCTTCGGCAAAGGGGAGAGCGGCAATCTGGAGATAACGGACAGGGGCACGTTCGATCGTTTCGCACCCCTGAGCTACCCCCTGGCCCGCGCGATCGCGGCCAACATCGGCCAGCTCTCCAACCTAATCCTTAACCATGCGACTTTCGGCAAGGTTGCGGCCACGGACATGTCCTATGCGCTGGTGCTGGCCGCCTCACACGACGCCGGGTTCGAGGCCCTGGTTAGAGCACAGACTGAACATATGCGAGCGGCGCTGGGCACCGTGCCTCCGGTCGGTCTAAACGCTTCCAACGCCGAGCGGCTCGGTTTCACGAAGGCCGATGTCAAGAAGTTCGACTTCGACAAGGATGGACGGGTCGACACGGCGGACATCACGCACTTTCTGGTTAACCGGACCGTGGCGGCGGCACGTCCCTTCACGTTCATCGTAGAGATCCGCCGCCAGGTGCTGATCGCCCAGGGGTTGGACGACAAGAAGGCGGACGAAGCGCTGAAGACCATGGTGGGCGACGCGATTGGGCTGCTCCCGGTGCCGGGAGCCAAACAGGCGTGCGAGCTGGCCACCGGCGCCTTCGGCAAGCTGGTCAGCACCACATACGACAAGTTCGCCGGAGCCGCGTATGACGAGATCGCCAGCCAAGTCGCCCAGCAGATGTCCGAACACCGGCGAGGATTGGACGACACCTACCGCACGGTGGCGGACAATCGGCTGGCGGTGGAGAGACTAGCGGAGCAGATGGTCGCCACAGCCATGCTAGACAAGGGTTTGCTCGAGAGACTTGTCCTGGAAAAGCACTCATTCACGGCTGGAACACCGCGCACGATCAAGCCCTTCGCCGAGATGACACCGCAGGAATACAGCCAATTCCTCGCGTGGACTCGCGAAAGCGGAGGAAGCAACGACCTCCTCGATCGCTTCCACAACACCTTTCGCACCACCACTGAGGTGGACGACTATCTCGATCTTGAGATCCCGGCCTCTTCCGGAGGTGGCAAATGAGGTGTTCTCGCCTGCCCGTCGCTCTGATTGCCTTCGCATTGCTCACCGCAGCCTGCACCCCGGAAAATGACATCGTCTCCGCACCGGTCCCAGCCCCCCAGCCGGTCGCAGATTCCGCGCCATACCTCTGCAAGATCATCCCTGAGCAGGCATTTCGCCTAGTCAGCGGCGTGACCGGCCCCCTAGCGGAGAAGACTGACGGCGGTCAGAGGGACAGCGATTGCTGGGCGCCGGATACAACTCCTCGGCCGCTGGAGGTGAGGTGGATGCAGGAGGGCGACGGGATGCCTCGAGAGCAGCTGGACTTTGTGCTAAACGACAGGCAGCAGGTCTACAGCAGGCACGGCGGAGTCAAGCTCCCTACCGATCTTGGTGACGGCCTGGCCGCATACCTGCCGAATGCACCGTTCGCTGACCAGCCGTACCGAGTTGTCGCGAAGTTTCGCTGCGACAGAAAAGAGCATCTGATCACTATCTACCTTGCCCAGGTCGCTAAAGGCAGGGACGCGATCAAAGACATGACCGAGCTCATGCGCATCGCCCAAAAACGCTACGGCCACCTCTACAGCTGCACTACCGGCGCCTAGCAAGCCGCCCCGCCGCCAGCGCCCAGCCAGCCCGTACCGTTCCGAAATGTCCCACCCGGGGGCGCACTCGCTCGCCCCCGCCATCGGACACAGGTGGATCTCCGCCACACCGCGAGGGATAAAACCACACCCGATTCTGACCACCCACCGTCATCGACGACAACTCTTTGCGACCATGTGCTCACACAGTGGTTTCGGCCGCCAGGGCTGGGATCCTTTTAGCTACCGAAAAGGTAGGGTCACATGAACGAAGAGGCGGAGAGTCGCGACGCGAAACGCCGCGCGGCAGCCGTCGAAGCGACAGCGCGTCCCCGTAAGGGGGCCTCTAGCGGCTCCCGCGGGCGGCGCCAACATGCGAGCCTCCCGACAGACGGCTGCCCATGCGCGGAAGGCATGCACGCCGCCATCGCCTCAACAGCGGTCGCCGTTGCCCAGATAAAAGTTGAAATCGCCAGCATCAAGGCGGAGATGTCCCAGGACGTCGCAGCTCTCGGCGACGAGATCGCCGGCCTTCGCCGGCACACCCACGAGCAGCTCACCTCCCCTCAGTCCCTGATGCTGGGCAAACTCGACTCCCTGCAGCGGACGATGACGGACGTGGGACTCACACTCGATCGGCTGCTGGACAAGGACGGCGCCTAGCGACGAACAGGTCCGGAGCGCGGGAATGATGAAGGGTGTTGAGGACCGATGTGATGACGGACCTCAACACCCTTTTCACGGCGTCCACGCCGCCGCCTCATAACGCAAGCCGGCCCGGTTGCCCGGCCAAGGTCGCGTGACGAGGCGACTAGCTGGCGAAGCCCGCGATGAGCCCGATAGTGAGGGCGGTGCGCTCGGGGATGTATTCGACGATGGCGTGTTCGCCCCGGGAGTGGGATCCCGCTCCGACGGGACCCAGTCCGTCGAGGACGGGACGGCCCAGGGCTGAGATGAAGTTGGCGTCGCTGGCCCCGCCGACGCCCGCCTCGCGGAGGTCCCAGCCATGCTCGATCGCCACCTTGTACGTCCTGGCGTACAGGTCCTGGGAGGCGGGGTTGGGTGTCATGGGTGGCCGGTTCCACTCCCCGGAGAGCGCTACGGAGACCCGGGGGTCGGGGGCGCGCAGCGAGGTGAGTGCGGCGTTCACCCGGGCCATCTCGGCCGGGTCGGACACGCGTACGTCGATGCCGCAGGTGGCCTGGCCTGCGGTGACGTTGGTGCCGGTGCCGCCGCTGACCAGGCCGACGTTGACCGTCGTGCCGAGCGAGGGGGCGCCCAGGGCGGCGATCTGGGTGATCAGGTCGGCCATGGCGTGGATGGCGCTGGCGCCGGCGGTGGGGTCGAGGCCGGCATGGGCCTCGATCCCGGTGACGGACAACTGGAAGATGCCGACGCCCTTGCGGGAGGTTTTGACCGCGCCGTCTATGGCACCCTCGAAGACCAGGCTGGCCAGCGCCCCGGCGCTGGCCGCCTCGATGCGGGCGCGGGAGGCCGGGCTGCCGATCTCCTCGTCGCCGTTGAACAGCAGGCGGACCGTGGGATGCGGCAGGCCCAGCTCGCGTAGCCCGCGTACCGCCCAGACCGCCTGGACGAGGCCTGTCTTCATGTCGAAAACGCCAGGTGCGCTGATGACGCCGTCGGTCACCTGCCATGGCCAGTCGGCGAGGGTGCCGACCGGCCACACGGTGTCGTAGTGGCCGACCAGCAGGACGAATCCGGGGGCGGTGCCCTGGTAGGTCAGCTCCAGCACGTCGCCGTGCCGGCCGCCGTCGTGACGGGTGAACTCGTCCGGCTCCCCGGCGCGGTCCACCGCCCAGCGGAAGATCGCGTCGAGTGCCCCGTCCAGGAGCTGCTTGTCGTTGCTCGGGCTTTCCAGCTCGACGAGCATACGCAGGTCGTCGAGCATGGAGGGGAGCGCCTGACGGGTCCACACGGGAGCCGGTGTCACTAAAGGATCCTTTCGCTTTGGACGGGAGTTAGGAGGGAACGCCGGGGCCCAGCGGGATGCCGAGTGCCCACCACGCCAGGAAGAACAGCGTCCAGACCACGAGCATGATCAGGCACAGAGGCATGGTGAGGGCGATCAGCGTGCCGATGCCGGCCGATTTGCGGTAGCGCTGGATGAAGCCGAGGACCAGCACGAAGTAGGGGCTCATCGGGCTGAGTGCGTTGGTGCAGGAGTCGGCGATGCGGTAGACCGCCTGGGTGGCCTCCGGCGAGATCTTCAGCAGCATCAGCATCGGCACGAAGACCGGGCCGACCAGCGCCCACTGGGCGGAGCCGCTGGTGATCAGCAGGTTGATGAAGGTGACGAGGATCAGGATGCCGATGAAGATCATCGGACCGTTGATCCCGGCGGACTTCAGCAGGTCCGCGCCGTTGATCGCGACGATCGTGCCGATGCCGGTCCACTTGAAGTAGGCCAGGAACTGGGAGATGGCGAAGAACAGCACGAGGACCGGCGCCATCTCGCGCATGCCCTCGGCCATGAACGCGGGGACGTCGTTGCCGCTCTTGATGGTGCCGGCGACGCGGCCGTACACGATTCCGACCAGGAAGAAGGCGATGCCGAGCATGACGGAGATCGCGTTCAGCAGCGGGCCGGTGACCAGGCTGCCGCCCTCGCCGCGTAGCGGGGAGTCCGCCGGGATGATGGACAGCGCGATCAGCGCGGCGATCGCCAGCAGCGCGACGCCGGACCAGCGCAGCCCGCGCCGCTCCTTGTCGGACAGCTCCAGCGCGCCGAGGTCGCCCACTTCGGCGTCCTCGTCGATCGGCATGCTCGCCGCCCGCTTGGTGAGGATCGTCTCCGTCACCACGGTGATGACGATGGACAGCACGACCGACGAGCCGATGGAGAAGAAGTAGTTCGCGAGCGGTGTGACGGTGTAGCTCGGGTCGATGGTGTGCGCGGCGTCGGTGGTGATGCCGCCCAGGATGACGTCGAGCGGGGTGACCACCGGGCTGGCGTCGAAGCCGGCCGCGACCGAGACGAACGCGACCACGACGCCGACGATCGGGCTGCGGCCGACCGCGTAGAAGGCCAGCCCGCCCAGCGGGATCAGCACGATGTACGCCGAGTCGGCGGCCACGTGGGAGACCATGCCGGTGAAGGCGAGCGCGAACGTGACCCACCGGGCCGGCACGCGGGAGACGCCCCGGCGCAGGACCGCCGAGAGCAGCCCCGCTCTGTCGGCCACCGCGACGCCGAGCATGACCACCAGGATCGTGCCCAGCGGGGGGAAGGTGGTGAAGCTCTTGATGGCGTCGCCGAGCATCAGCGTGACGCCCTCGCTCGACAACAGGTTCTTCACCGCGACGGTCGTCTTGTCGGCGGGGTTGACCGCCGACACTCCGGCCGCCGACAGGATCCAGCTCAGCGCCATGAGCACGACGCTCAGGATGATGAAGAGCCAGAACGGATGAGGCAACTTGTTACCGGCGCGTTCGACGCTGTTCAGCACGCGCATGGTCACGTTTAAAGCACGTGATTCTTTCTCAGCGGACACGGTCGTCATGGAGACCCGGTCATCCTTTCTTGGTCGTTTCGCCAGAGGCACAGACCGAACGCGAAAGATGCCCCGTCTCTTTATTGCGAGTCCGCACCTGCGGGCCATACTTTAACGGCGGCAGGATCATCTCGCAATAGCTATTTGTCAAGGATGTCTCACCAGTTGAGAGCCGGTATGCAGGCATGCTGAATCGCCCGAACGAGGTCGGGTGTCAAATGAATTTCGACAAACTTAAGACGCCTATAACATTCAGCCGACAAGCCAGCGACTGAGATAGAAGGCGACAATTCCGACTGCTGTCACGAGCAGGAACCTCTTCGACACCAGACCCACGGCGAAGGTGACCACGCCGCCTATCAGATAAGGGTTCGTCAGGGTCAGCTCGACGCCGTCTCCCGAGGGCGCGAGGACGGCCGGGAACACCAGTGCGGCCAGCACGGCCGGCGGCGTGTACCTGAGCAGCGTCTCGGCCAGCGGCGGCATCTCCCTGTCGGCGAAGAGGGCCAGCGGCAGGTAGCGCGGCAGGAAACTGCACAACCCCATGCCGAGGATCAGCAGCGCCATACTCATCGGGCGATCTCCTTCGTCCTCGTCTTCGCCGCGTACTCGCACGCGGCCCCCACCACCGCTCCCACTACCGCGGCCAGCACGACGCCGAGGTTGTACGGCAGGTCCCGCGCCAGCATCACGGTCACCCCCGCGGCGCAGATGGCCGCGGCCACGCGCCAGTTCGCCAGCCCGATCGCGAGCATGGCGATGAACATGGCGGTCACCGGGAAGTCCAGTCCGAGCCCCCGCACGTCCGGGACGGCCGAGCCGAGGGACATGCCGACCGCCGTGCACAGCATCCAGGTGACGTACAGCAGTGAGGACGCCCCGAGGAAGAACATGTGCTTGTTGTGGGTGAGTTCGCCCTTCCTCAGCCGTTCGATCGCCACGAAGAAGACCTCGTCGATCAGCCCGAACCCGAGCAGCACCCGCCAGCGCTGGGGCACTTCCTTGATGTACGGGATCAGGATGGTGGAGTAGAGGAGCATCCGGAGCCCCAGGATGAGCGTGGTGAGGATGATCGCGGCCCAGCCCGTGCCGCCGGCGATGAGGGCGAAGCCGACGAACTGGGCGGTGCCGGAGTTCACGGCCATCGCCAGGCCCAAGGTCGCCCAGCCGGAGAGCCCGCTCGACAGTCCGAGGACGCCTCCGGCGATGCCCATGGGTATGGCCGAGGCGAGGAACGGCACCATGCTCCTCGCTCCGGCGAGGTACTGCTGGCCGGGTGTCAGCGGTGTGACCGCCTGGGGGGTGTTCGTGGTGGTCATGTCAGTGCGCTTCGCTCCATCGATCTTTCGTAGGGTCTTCCGGACGCGGCACCAACCCGTGCAGCAGTGTGGCCACGGCGTCCGGGGCCGTCCGGCAGAAGTAGTGGCCGAAGGGCCCGAGCTCCGCCAGCTGCGGCCGATCGGCGAACAGCGACCAGTCCTCATACCTCCGCCGGTGGTCAGGGGTCAGCGGATCGTCGGAGGCATGGACGACCGTGAGCGGCGCGCGCAGCCTGGCCACGGGCCCCCGCTCGGCCGCCGCCAGCAGATAGCCGTTGGCCGAGCCGGAGTCGTGCCGGAACGTCCTGGTGACGAAGGCCGCCTGCTCGGGTGAGAGCACGTCGAGCCCGGAGTATCCGGTCGCCTCGACGAGCCAGCGCACGATGTCCTCATCCGTCATCGCGTCCACCCGCTCCATGGACTCGCGAGTGGTCCGGGCGTCGTGCAGCAGCTTTCCGGCCACGAAGACGTGGAGCGGCGCGTTTTCGCCCGCCTCCATCAGGCGTGCGGTCTCGATGGCCAGAGCCGAGCCGACGCAGTGGCCCCAGAGCAGTACGGGCCGCCCGGCGAGAGCGCGGACCTCCTCCGCCACCCGCCGCGCCGCCTCCTCGATGGACAGGAAGGGCTCGTCCGGCCGGCCGGGATCATGGCCCGGCAGCTCCACGCCGTAGACGGCCACGTCGGCGCCCGCCTTGTCGAGGGCGGTGGCCAGCGGCTCGAAGTTGACGGCGTTGCCGGCCGCGTAGGGAAAGCACACGAGGGCGGCCCGGGCTCGACCGGGGTCGGCCGACAGCGAGCGAAGCAGACCCAGGTCGGGGGCGGCCCGCAGCGAGCCGGGCGCGCCCTCGTTCAGCTGAGCCTCGGCCACTTCACACAGCGGTCCCAGGGTGGAGTTGCGCATCAGGTCGGTGAGCGACACGAGCCCGTCCAACTCCATGACCACCCGCATGGCCGAGAGCGAGCTGCCGCCGAGCTCGAAGAAGTTGCCGTCGAGGGTGATCTGCTCCAGCGGCACGTCGAGCACCCTGGACCACGCCTCCGCGATGCGCGATCCCACCGCTCCGGTGGGGCGACGGCCTGTCTCCCCCGCGGCACTCTGCTCTCCGGAACGGTGAAACGTCACGCGTCGGGGTTCCTGGAACAACTCAAGGCCGCCCGGCATGCGGCGTCCGTACACACCTGTGGTGGGGATCGTTACCCCGTTGGCGATCAGCACGATCCGCCCCGGCGTGGCGAAGGGCACCCGCAGGCCGTGTTCGTCGACGACCCGCGCCCGATAGTGTTCCGCCAGCTTCGGCAGGACGCTCTCGCTCTGCTCCATCGCGATCAGCGCCGCGCTCTCCTCGCCGGGCAGCAGATCGGCGAGGTGATGGAGAGCGGCCGGATCGGCTGTCATCTGCTCGAACGCGGCGATGTAGTACGCCCCCATCCGCGCCACCTGCCAGGGCTCGAAGAGGTGGGCGTGGTAGTGCAGGCTCAGCCGTACCTCGTCGGTGATGAAGTGCCGGGAGAACTCGGCGCGCAGCACGAACTCCGTCTCCGAGTTGGCCCGCACGTCGAGCAGGGAGAAGCCGTCGAGTTCCTCCAGTTGCCTGAGTAGATAGAAGTGCGTGAAGTTGAAGGCCGTCTCGAACAGCGCCCGTTGTGTCCCCAGGTCGTGCTTCATCCGCGCCATCGGGTATCGCCGCGCGGGGAGCAGTTCGACCTCGGCCCGGTAGACGTCGCGCACGAGGCTCTCCCAGGAGCCCTCGCCCGTGCGCACCCGGAAGGGCACCGTGTTGAGGAACAGGCCGATCGAACGGGTGGCGCCCTCCGCCTCGGGCCGGCCGCTGTGCTCGTACCCGGTCATGACGTCGCGCTCGCCGGCGATCAGGGAGAGGACCTTGACGTGCGCGGCCATCGCGACGTTCTTGACCGGCACGGACAGCGCGCCGGCCAGCGCCACGATCCGGTCGGACAGGCCGCGCGGGAACTCCACCTCGTGGAACACGACGGGGAAGACGTCCGGCGACGCCGATTCCCTCGTGCGGGGCACCTCGGTGAAGGTGCTGCCTTCGAGCACGCCCGCCCAGTAGGAACGGTGGCCCTCGTCGGCAAGGGACCGGCGCTCCAGTGAGACGTAGTCGCGCGCGTACCCGTCCGGCTCCGCGTCCGGCAGCGGCCGTCCGTCGAGCAGCCGGTAGTAGGTGTCGAACAGCGTGGTGTGCACCAGGGTGATGCTCCAGCCGTCCAGCGCGGAGTTGTGCTGGCTGAGCGTGTAGCGGAACAGGTCGTCGCCGAGCACGTGCACGTGCAGCCGGACGAGGCCGGGCTCGGTCCAGGTGAAACGATGAGCCTTCTCCCGCTCCGCCCATACGTGGTACCAGGCGTCCTGTTCGGCCTCGTTCATGCCGCGCAGATCGGCGACGTACAGCGGTGACGGCGCGTCCTCGTGGACGAGTTGCAGGTACTCGCCGTAGCCGGTGAGGTGGTAGCTGGTACGGAAGATCGGGTTCGCGGCGACGATGTGCCGGACCGCCCGCTCGAAGCATCCGGCGTCGAACGAGCTCTGGATCGTGTAGCTGATGATGTCGTGATATTCGACTGTGTTGTGTGACAGTTCGCTCTGAAAGACCAGTCCCGCCTGGAGCTGCGTCATCGGGTAGGCGTCGACCACCCCGGACGGGATCTTCGCCCGGTCATCAGGCGTCAGCAGCTCGAACGGCCGGAGTGGGCGCGTCGCCGGATCCGCGTCCCGCGAGAGAGCGACCAGTCTCGCGATGGTCGGGTTCTCGAAGAGCTGCTGGAAGGTGAAGTCGAGGCCGCGCGCGCGTGCCCTGGCCAGCACCGTGACGAAGTGGATCGAGTTGCCGCCGAGCGCGAAGAAGTTGTCGTGCACACCGACCTGTTCGACGCCGAGCACCTCGGCCCAGACGCGGGCCAGGTCCGCCTCCTGCGGCGTGCGCGGGGCGACGTGCTCCACCGCGCGGGCCGGTTCGCCGGGGTCGGGCAGCGCGCGGCGGTCCAGCTTGCCACTGGGACTGAGCGGGAACGAGGCGAGCGTGACGAGGCGCGCGGGGACCATGTACTCCGGCAGCGTGCGCCTCAGGTGCTCCTTGAGCTCATCCTCGGGCAGCGGCTCGGCTGCCACGACGTAACCGCACAGATGATCCTGCCCGCGGGGGATGACGACGGCGTCCCTCACGGCGGCGTGCTGCCGCAGCCGCTCCTCGATCTCACCCGGTTCGATGCGGTATCCCCGCAGCTTGACCTGGTGGTCGATGCGGCCCAGGTACTCGATGCCGCCGTCGGCCAGCCTGCGGGCCAGATCCCCCGTACGGTAGACGCGCTCCTCGCCCGCGTGGGGCGCGGCGACGAAGCGTTCGGCCGTCAGTTCGGGGCGACGCAGGTACCCGCGGGCCAGCTGGACACCGGCGACGCACAGCTCCCCCGGGACGCCGACGGGCTGGGGTCGCAGGTCCGCGTCGAGCACGTGGACGCGCGTGTTGTCGACCGGCCGCCCGATCGGCACCATGTTCTCGCCGCCGCGGCAGGCGTAGTGGGTGACGTCGACGGCCGCCTCGGTGGGCCCGTACAGGTTGATCAGCCGGCCACCCGTGACCACCTCGTGGAAGCGTCGCACGTGGTGCACCGGCAGCGCCTCGCCGCTGGCGAACACCTGCCGCAAGGTGCCGAGCCTCCACTGCTCGCCCGTTCCCGAGAGGAAGTCGAGGAAGGCCCCCAGCATGGACGGCACGAAGTGCATCGTGGTGACGCCGTGCCGCTCGACTGCGGCGGTCAGCGCCTCCGGGTCCCGCTCCGCGCCGGGCTCGGGCAGGCACACCGACGCCCCGGCGAACGTCCACCAGAAGAGCTCCCACACCGAGACGTCGAACGACGTGGGCGTCTTCTGCATGATGACGTCCGCGGAGCTGATCGGGTACGCCTTCTGCATCCAGCCGATGCGGTTGACGACCGACCGGTGCTCGATCTGCACGCCCTTGGGAGCACCGGTCGAACCCGAGGTGTAGATGACGTACGCGAGGTCGCGGGCGCCGCCCTCGACCGGCGGCGTGCTCACCTCCTGCGCGTAGGCCCCCTCGTCCATGAGGTCCAGGACGGCGACGCCGTCGCCGACCAGCTCCAGGTGGCGGGGCTGGGTGAGAACGAGGCCGGCGCCGCTGTCGCCGAGGATGTAGGCGATGCGGTCGCGCGGGTTGCCCGGGTCGATCGGCAGGTACGCGCCTCCCGCCTTCAGCACGGCGTAGACGGCGACGAGCATCTCCGGCGAGCGATCCGCCAGCACGGCCACGAGGTCGTCGCGGCCCACGCCGCGGGCGCGCAGCGTGTGCGCCAGGCGATTGGCACGCGCGTTCAGCTCGGCGTACGTGAGCAGGAAGCCGTCGCCCACCACGGCCATGGCGTCAGGGGTCGCGGCGACCTGGCGGCTGAACAGTTCGTCGAGCCGCACCGTGTCCTCGAAGGCGGCGTCCGTGTCGTTCGCCTCGTCGATCAGCGCCAGATCGGCGTCGGATCGCAGGTCGAAGGCGGCCATCGCCGTGTCGGGCGAGGCGGTGGCCTGGTCGAGCAGCATCACGCAGTGCGTGAGAAGCCGCCGGGCGGCGCCGGGGCCGTGCGTACCGGTCCGGTACCGCAGTTCCAGGGCCAGCCCGGCCTGACTGCGGACGAAGGCGAAGGCGAGCGGGAAGCCGGGCCGCCCGGCGGGAGCCGCCTCGTCGCGTACCGCGTCCGCGAGCACGTCGGCGAAAGGGTCGTCTCCCTCCCCTGCCGCGGTCCCGAACTCGTCGGCGAGCAGCTCGATCGGGTAGTCCTGGTGTTCGATCGCGGCCCGCAGCCGGTCCCCGACCTCGCCCAGCAGCCCGCGCAGCGTGCTGTCGCGGGTGACCGGCAGCCGCAGCACCAGTGAGGAGGCCAGCGGCGTGGGTCCGCCGGGCACGGGGGCGGGAGGAGTGGCCAGCACGGATTCCGCGCCGCCGCCGTAACGCTGGAGCAACGCGCCCAGCACGGCGATCAGCACGGAACGCAGGGCGATGTCCTGGCCTCGGGCCAGCTTGCCGAGTCTGGCGGTCAGCTCGGGACCGAGGTCGAGCGCGGTCACCGCGCGCGCCGCCTCCCCTGCCGAGCCACCGTGCGTGTCGGACGGGAAGCCGGGCTGAGCGTCGGGCTGTACATCGGACGGGAAGCCGGGCTGAACGTCGGGCTGTACATCGGACGGGAAGCCGGGCTGAACGTCGGGCTGTACATCGGACGGGAAGCCGGGCTGAACGTCGGGTTGGACGTCGGACGGGAAGCCAGTGCGCTCGGGCAGCGCCGCGAGCTGGGCGCGCCAGAACGCCCCCTCGCGGCGACGCTTCGCGGCCGCGACCTTGAGCCTGCCCAGGGTCTCGATGGACTGCATGGCCCCTCCAGTTCAGAAGTCGAAGTCGAACGCGAGCGCGGGCACCCCGGGCCGGGCCGATGGCGCCCGGCCGAGCTCGCCGAGCAGCGTGTCCGGCCCGGCGAGTGCCGCGTCGAGCAGGGACAGGAACTCGTCCCGGAACGTCTCCACCGTGGGGCGCAGGAAGAGGTTCGTGGCGTACGCCAGCCGGGCGTCGTACCCCTCGGGCGAGTCCTCGACCTGGAGGTCCAGGTCGAAGAGCGTGCGCCGGGTGGCCTCCGGGCGCCACCGTGGCCGGCCGCCGAGGAAGTCCACCTGGTGCAGCCCCGTGTCCTGCATCGCGAAGAACGCGTCGAAGAGCGGGTGGCGGCTGAAGTCATGCTCCCCCCGCATCGCCACCAGAGCGTCGAACGCGTGATCCTGGTGGTCGCCGGCAGCCAGCGCGTGCCGGGCCACGGCTCGCAGATACGCGCGGAACGGCAGCTCGGGGGCCGGGTAGGTCCGCAGGCACAGGGTGTTCACGAACATCCCCTGGACCCGGTCCACCCCCGGCAGGTGCCGTCCGGAAAAGGGCGTCCCGACCGTCACGTCGTCGCCCCCGCTCACCTGCCCGAGGAAGACGGTGTACACGGCCAGGATCACCTGGAACGCCGTCACCCCCTCGGCGCGGGCCAGCTCCCGGACCGCGTGGCTGCGCTCAGCGCCGAACGCGAACGGCAGGTGGTCCCCCTCCGTCCGGCGGACCGCCGGCCGGGGCAGGTCGAGGGGCAGATCGAGAGGTTTGACCGGCCGCGCGAACGTCTCGGCCCAGAAGCCACGCTGGGTCTCGGACAGCGCGCGCCGCTCCGGCCCGTTCGCCCACTGCGCGAAGTCCCGATAACGCAGCTCCGCCTCGGGGAGCGGCTCGCCCCTGAGCAGCGCCGCCCACTCGGCCATCAGGAGGGCGAGCGAGTGGCCGTCGGTGAGGAGGTGGTGAATATCCAGCACCAGCCGGGTCCCACAGTCGTGCCGCGCCAGGACAGCCCGCCACAGGGGAGCCTGATGGACGTCGAAGGCGCGGATCCACCTCTCGGTCCAGCCGTCGAGATCCGCGCCGCGAAACAGGCCGACCTCATCCAGCGTCGTACGGAGCGTCTCGTGAACGCGCTGGTAGGGCTGCCCGTCGTCGCCCACGGCCACGTCGGTGCGCAGGATCTCGTGCCGCTCGACGAGCGTCGCGAGAGCGGCACGCACCCGTCCGGCGTCCATCCGGCCAGGGAGGTCGACGACGATCGGCAGGTTGTACTGAGTGCTGGACAGGTCCTTGATCTGCTCGACATAGACGCCCTTCTGCTGGGGTGACAGCGGGGTCCGCTCGGTGGCCTGGCACCGACGCGGGCCCGCCACGTCGGCGCCGTCCGCGGCACGGACCAGGTCGGCCAGCGCTGACACCGTACGGACCGCCAGCACGGCCGAGACCGGGCAAGCCACCCCGAACCTCTTCCGCACCCTGGCGGCCAGCCGGGTCGCGGTGAGCGAGCTGCCGCCCAGCCGGTCGAGCGGGTCGTCGACGCCGATCCCGCGCACGCCGAGGACGTCCTCCCACAGCGCGACGAGCTCTCGCTCGAGCTCGTCGCCGGCCGTCCGGCCGCCCGCGGGGATCGGCTCGGGCAGCGCGGCTCGGTCCACCTTCCCGTTGACGTTCAGCGGCAGCGCGGGCAGCACCACGATCTGGGCGGGCACCATGTGAGCAGGCAGCACGCGCCCGATCTCGGCCCGCAGCCGCTCCGGTTCCAGGGACCGCTCACCCGAGACGTACGCGCGCAAGTGACCGTCGGACGAATCCGGAGCGCGCCGCTCCACGACCACCGCCTCGCGCACTCCGGGGCGGGCCAGCAGCGCGGCCTCGACCTCGCCCGGCTCGACGCGCAGACCGCGCACCTTGACCTGGTGATCCGTCCTGCCGAGGAAGTCGATCGAACCGTCGGGCAGCCTGCGCGCCCGGTCGCCCGTCCGGTAGAGGACCTCTCCTGGCCGGAAAGGATGGGGGACGAAGGCGCGCTCGGTCAGGTCGGGGCGCCCGTGGTAGCCGAGCGCCAGCCCGTCGCCGCCGACGTACAGCTCGCCGGCGACGCCCACGGGAAGCGGTTGTCTGTCCTGGTCGAGCACGTACGCGGTGGTATTGGGCACCGGGCGGCCGATGGGCACGCGGGCGCCGATCGGCTCACGAACCTCGTGGCAGGTGGAGATGACCGCGTTCTCGGTCGGCCCGTACGCGTTGACGAGCCGCAGACCCGAATTGGCCCGCAGCACGGACCTGGCGTGCTTGGCCGAGAGCACGTCGCCTCCGACCAGCAGGTCCCGCAGCGGCCCGAACACGCTCGGGTCCTCACCGGCGAGCTGACCGAACAGCGCGGAGGTGAAGAGCGCCGTGGTGATACCCCCGTCCGCCAGCGCCCGCCGCAGCTCCGCGCCGTCGAGGAACGTCTCCCGATCGAGGATGTGCACGGTCCCACCGCAGAGCAGGGCGGCCCAGGTCTCCCAGACGGAGGCGTCGAAACCGGTCGCCCCGATCTGCGCCACCCTGGCCGTGGAGTCGAGCCGTACATAGCCGACGCCCCGCACCAGACGGACGATGCCGCGATGCGGGACCAGGACGCCCTTGGGCCGTCCGGTGGTCCCCGAGGTGTACATCAGGTACGCGACGTCCGACGCGTCGCCCGGCGCGGGGAAGTCGGCCTCGGGGACGTCGGCCTCGGGTTCGGCCGACCAGTCCTGGGCGTCCACCGCGATGGCCTGCCCGCGGGCCAGCTCTCGCGTGGTCAGCAGGAGGCCGGCGCCACTGTCCTGGATCAGCTGGGAGATCCGATCCGCCGGATGGGCGGGGTCCATCGGCACGTAGAACCCGCCGGCCTTCAGCACGGCGAGCTCCGCGACGATCAGGTCGGGGGTACGCGGCAGCAGCAGCGCCACCGGTTCCGCGGGACGCAGCCCATCGCGGCGTAACCTCTGGGCCAGCAGAGTGCTGCGGCGGTGCAGCTCGGCATAGGTGAGCGTGGTATCTCCATGCACCACGGCCGGGTGGCCGGGCGCCGCCTCGGCCTGCTCGGCGAAGAGCCGCTCGACGCGGCTGTCTCGGGGATAGTCCGTGGCCGTGTCGTCGCAGCCGTCCAGCAGCCGATCACTCATGGGACGTCACCCCGTCCAGCACGTACGCGAGGCCGCTCACCGTCGGGTGAAGGTACAGCTCGCGCATCGGAAAAGCGGGCAGGCCGCGGTCGCGCATGGCCGCCGCCACCCGCATGGCATAGAGGGAGTTGCCGCCGAGCTCGAAGAAGTTGTCGTCGGGGCCGACGGGCACGCCGAGCACCGCCTCCCACACCGCGGCGATCGCGCCCGCCTGCTCACCCGCGGGAGCCCGGACCGGCGCGGCGGGCGCGGCGGGCGAGGCGGGCGCGGCCACGGGCGAGGGAAGCCCGCGAACGTCGAGTTTGCCGTTGGCGGTGAGTGGGAGCGTGTCGAGAGGCGTGATGGTGGCGGGCAGCATGTGCTCCGGCAACACCTTGGCGGCCCGTTGCCGCATCGCCGCCGGATCGCCGCCGGCCGGCACCACGTACGCGTCGATGCGCGCTCCCGCGGCGTCCCGATCGCCGTTCAGCACCACGGCGGCCGCCGTGACGGAGGGGTCGTCCAGCAGGACGTTGCGGATCTCGTCCAGCTCGACGCGGAATCCGCGCAGCTTGACCTGGGAATCGAGACGGCCGAGGTGCTCCAGCCGGCCATCGGGCAGCAGCCTGCCCCGGTCGCCGCTGCGATAGACGCGGCCCATGGTGAAGGGATCGGGCAGGAAGCGCTGCGCGGTCAGCTCGGGACGATCCAGGTATTCCAGGGCGACCCCGTCTCCCCCGACGTGGATCTCGCCGGGGACACCGCACGGCACGGGGCGGCCGCGCTCGTCGAGGACGTACAGGTGCCAGCCGGGCAGGGCGTGCCCCACGGACCGCGACCCGGTCATCGCCTCACGGCGGGTCACGTTCTGCGCCGTCACGTGCACTGTCGTCTCCGTGATGCCGTACATGTTGACCAGCCGGCACCGATCCTCCGGATACCGGTCGAACCAGGCCCGCAGGGGCCGGGCGTCCAGCGGCTCACCGCCGAAGACCACCAGCCGGACCGCCAGCCGCTCGTCCCGCCGCCGGTCGGCCTCCATGAGCTGGGCGAACGCCGACGGCGTCTGGTTCAGCACGGTGACGCGCTCGCGCGCCAGCAGCTCGTGGAACTCCTCGGGCGAGCGAGAGACCCAGTACGGCACCACGACCAGCCGGGCGCCGGTGAGCAGCGCTCCCCAGATCTCCCAGACGGAGAAGTCGAACGCGCTGGAGTGGAAGAGCGTCCAGGTGTCACCGGGACCGAGCCCGAAATCGCCACGGGTGGCCGACAGCAGGGCGACGACGTTGCGATGCGGCACCACGACACCTTTCGGGCGCCCGGTCGAGCCCGAGGTGTAGATGACGTACGCGGCCTCACCCGGCCCCCGCCGCCCTTGACCCGCACGGCCTGCCTCGCGCCCGTGAGTTTCCAGCTCCTCGGGCCTGACCACGCTCACCGGTCCGCCGCCGGGAAAGTCCTCGTCCGCGATGACGATGCGCAGGGCCGCGTCCTGAGCCGTGAACACCAGCCGATCGGCCGGGTAGGCCGGGTCCATGGGCACGTACACCGCGTCCGCCTTGAGCACGGCCAGCATGGCGACCACGAGATCGGGCGTGCGTCCGAGACAGATGCCGACGCGCTCCCCGGGACGCACGCCCCGGTCGAGGAGGGCGGCGGCGAAGCGGCCGGCCCGCGCGTCCAGTTCCGCGTAGGTCAGGGAGCGGCCCTCGCAGGTGAGCGCCACCGCGTCGGGACGCTCGGCCACGCAGGAGGCGAACACCTCGTCGATCCGCTCCGGCTGCCAGTCCAGCCGCCGGGCCGGACGGCCGAGGGCGATCATCTGCCGTGCCTCCGCCTCGTCCAGCAGCTCGACGTCGGCGGGGACCAGGCCGGCGGGCGCGTCGGCCAGCTGCTCGTAGGCGCGGACGACATGGCGGGCGAAGCGCCGTGCCGAATCGGCGTCGACGTCTTCCAGCCGGTGGTGTATCTCCAGCTGAAGGCCGCCGTCCGGGGTGTGGCCGGGCACGATCGTGAGCGGGAACGGGGCTGTCTGGCAGGGAACGTGCGTACCGGACAGCCCATGCCGGCCGCTCTCCGCCGGCCCGTCGGTGAGCAGACCGGCCACGATCCGGCCGCCGGTCTCCGCGAGGAGTTCGGCGTACTGCCGCCCGTCGCACCGCCCGCCGTCCCCGGCCAGGGCTTGGGCGGTCTCGGCCACCAGCTCTCCCGCGGTGCGCGCGCCCGAGAGGTCCAGTGCCAGCAGGAGCCCGGCGTCGAACGCTCCCAGCGCTCCTTCCGGCCGCTCGGGCACGGGGCCGAGCACGCCGACGACCGGGTTGTCCTGGTTCTCGTACCGCCCGAGCACCAGCCCGACCGCCGCCGCCATCGTGGCCGCCACGTCCGCCCCGGTCTCGCGTATCGCCACGGTGACCAGGCCGGTACGGTCACCCGCCGCGTCGTCGCCAGTGGCCCACTCAACATGTCCGGAAAAATCGGCTTCCCGCAGCCTTTTGAGCGTTTCGGCGTCCGCGGCGGTGTGATCTGCCTTTACGTCCGTGATGTCCTCATAGCGGGCCTGGCCGGTGAGCACCTCGGCCACGGCACGCAGCGACGGCGCGTCGAGATTGGCGCGATGGGCGACGAGCACGAGGTCGGCGGGCCCGTCCGCGTATTGCAGCAGCACCGCGCGCAGCAAGGCGCCCTCCGCGCCCAGCGGACGGTGCAGTTCGGCCTCGACGCGGCGGCCCGCCACCGCGGAGTCGCAGGCGGCTGGAACCCGCTCGCACCAGAGCCGGGGCAGCCGGTCAGGCGCGTCCCCCCACCAGGCACGGGCCGCGCGTACGAGTAGCCCGGCCAGCCACGTGGCATCAGCACCCTCGGCCAGCCTGACGCGCCAGGCATGGCAGTGTGCGGAGGGCGAGCGGTCTGGGGGGATGAGATCGGTTCGGGGCACGCGGTGATCTCCAGAGCGTGGTCGTGGTGAATCGGGGGTCAGCGTGCGGTGAAGCCGCCGTCGACGGTGAGTACGCTGCCGGTGACCTGCCGGGATTCGTCGGAGGCCAGCCATACGGCGGCCGAGGCGACGTCGTCAGGCTCGATGAGGGTGTTCATGGGTTGCGCCTGCACGAAGGCCTCCTCGTGCTCGTCCACCGGCACGTCGAGCGAACGGGCGATCTCCGCCAGCATCCGGCCCTCGACCTGCGAGTCATCGCGGACGGAACCAGGGCACAGGGCGTTGACCCGGACCTTGCGCGGGGCGTAGTCGAGCGCGACGGCCTTGGTCAGGCCGATGAGACCATGCTTGGCGGCCACATATCCGGCGAAGTGCCGATATCCGACCAGTCCGGCGGTCGAGGCGATGTTGACGATGCTGCCGGAGCGCTGCTCGACCATCAGTTTGCCGACCGCGCGGATGGCGCGCCACGCGCCGGAGAGATCGACGTCGATCATCAACTGCCACTCGTGCTCGTCGATCTCGTGCGCCACCTTGCCGGAAGGGGCGGCGATGCCCGCGTTGTTGACGAGGACGTCGATGCGGCCGAAGCGCCCGACCGCCATGGACACCGCGGCCTCGACCTCGTGCGTCTCCCGTACGTCGGCCTGCCTGGTCATGACGGAGACGCCGAGCTCCCGGCAGAGTTCGGCCGTGTATTCGAGCTGACTGGCCGAGCCGAGCGCGTAGGGCACCCCTGGCAGGTCGCGCGCGACGTCGAGCAGCACCAGGTCGGCGCCCTCCCGGGCGAACATCCGGGCACTGGCCCGGCCCAGTCCGCGGGCCGCGCCGGTGATGACGGCCGTCTTCCCGGACAGGCGCATCGTCATCGTTCTTCCGGCATCGCGAGCTCGGCGCCGATCAGGCGCAGCAGGGGAGCGGGATCATCGGCCAGGTACATGTGGCCCCCGTCGAGCTCCACGGTGTTGAACCCGGCGCTGGTGGCCCGCTCCCACTGGGCGATCATCGCCATGTCCACCAGCTCGTCGTCGAGGCCGTGCAGGGCGGTGATCGGTGTGGAGAGCGGCTTGTCGGACTGGGGACGATAGCTCTCATGCAGTTCGACGTCGGCGCGCAGCATGGGCAACAGCAGCGCCCGCATCTCCGGGTCCTCCAGGGCCGGGTGCGAGTAACCGGCGAAGGAACGGATCCGTGCCAGGAACTCCGCGTCGGCCAAGCCGGTGGCGCGGCTCTCCCGCCCGCTCCACGGCCCGGGGGAACCGCTGACGTACAGGCGGGCGAGCCGCAATCCGGTCACGCCGCTGAGCCGGTGGGCCAGCTCGTACGCCAGCACGGCCCCGAGGCTGTGCCCGAACAGGGCCACCCGGGAACCGGGGCCGATTCGCTGCAGCACCTGCGAGCACGCCTCGTCCGCGGCGCGGGCGGCATCGGTGTGGGGAGGCTCGACGAAGCGCTCCTCACGGCCGGGCAGTTGCACCGGCAGGACGCTCAGGCCCTCGGCCAGGTAACGCTGCCATCCCTTGAAGAAGGAGGCGCCGGCCCCGGCGAAGGGCAGGCAGATGAGGTAGGTGGGTTCCATGATCCGTTCTCCCGTCTGTGGACGGTGTCTCGGCTGTGGGGGGTTCGCCTCGCCCGTCCGGCGTCGATGGTCTTGGCGCTGCGAACAGTTGCGAAGCGTGACCGAACGTATGCATCCTTGATCGACAACGTCAAGATCCACATCGCCGATCTAACAAACACTTAAGGTTCGGACGTGAAGAGTGGGGCCATACTTGCCGCCGAACGTCCTTGATTTTCCAATCTCTAGCAGAACATCCCTCTGCGTGCCACAATGCGGGGCACCGCAGCGATCATGACCACATGACCCGATGCCGCCTGCCCCACAGGGCGCGGCTTGGGAGGGTGGGCCTCGGGCACCTCCCTGCGCTTGCGGATCGAGCATTGGCGGAGTGAGCACAGGGCGACGCTTGGGGGGAGCACATGGTTAACTTTGACCCGCGCGGCGAGGTCGACGCGTTGTCGCAGCTGATCTCGACGATCATGAACGCCATGAAGGCCGCGGGCAACGACAACGACGAACGCCAGCTGGCGCAGATGTCCGAGGCGTGCAAGCAGCTGGCCGGCAGCCTGGAGTCCGTGGGCGACACCTACATCGACCCGGCCGTGCAGAAGGGCCGCAAGCAGTGGACCGGTGACGCGGCCAAGCACCACCAGGAGATGGTCGACACCTACTTCGACCCGGCCGAACGGCAGGCGCTGGTCAAGAGCCTCGGCCATGTCTCGGAAGTGCTCCTCATGGCCAAGGAGGCCACCCACGAGACCAAACGGGCGTTCCGGGAGCTGCTGAAATCCATCCTCCAGGCGGTGGCGATCAGCGTGGCCCTGTCCATGTTCACGGGCGTGATGGGCAGGTGGGCCGCGTGGATGGCCAGGGCCAAGATCGCCGCTCAGGGCGCCGGCCTCGCGGCCACCATCTTGGCGCGGCTGATCTGGTTGCTCCAGAAAATCGCCGTGCCCCTGCGCAAGCTGGCCGAGCTGATGAAGAGGAGCAAGGCGCTCAGGAAGGGCCTGACGCTCTTCAAGTCGCAGAACTGGGTGCTGAACGGCACGCAGGGCATGAGTTTCGGCAAGACGGCCCTGACGTCCTTCAAGAGCTACGCCAAGATGTTCGGCCTCCAGATGGGCGCCGGCCAGTTCATGTTCGTGGGTATAGGCCGGGAGCTCAAGGGCCAGTCGTTCTTCGCGCCTTTCGGCCTCCAGTACGCGCAGATGGTGAATTCCGCAGCGATATCGTCGGCCTTCCCCTGGGGCCGCGTCGGCTGGGACAAGGCGAAAAAGGCGTACGGTGCCAAGGCCCTCTTCGCGGCAGGAGCCATGACGGGAACGGGCTACACGATCGTCAACGACAGGCTCGAAGGCAAGACTCTGGGGCAAATGGTCAAGGACATCGGGAAGGTGGCGGTGCTGAACGGCGGCTGGGGCGCCCTCAACGGTGCCGCCCTCGGCAAGTTCGGCGTCACCGGCGACTTCAAGGTCCAGCTCTTCAACTCCACCGGCGCGATCATCCCCGGCACCGCCCTGCGTAACCTTCCCCCACCCATCGGCGTCCCCTTCAAGCAGGTGGTGCCCCCGGTGCACATCGACCATAAGAAGTACCCGGAGCCTGATACTCCCCCATCGATGGACCGCATCCCGGAGACCACCACCACCGCCCCCCAGGCATCGTCACACCAGGTCGGAGGGCAGGAGACGCTGTCATCCATCGCAAAGCGGGTCTACGGCAGCGAAAGCTATTGGCCCCAGATCTACAACGCCAACCGCGACGTCATCGGTTCAGACCCCGGGGCCCTGAAACCAGGCACGACACTGAAACTTCCGAATCTGAAGTGACCGACTGGAGAATGCGATGACCGAGAAAAGCCAGGAAGTCGGATATTCCGCGGACGACCTGAAGAAAAGCGGGAAGGCCACCGACGACTCGATGAGCCTGCTGTCCACTCCCCGAAACGCTTTCGCCGAGGCGGCCAGGCCGACGTCCACCTGCTTCGGCCTGCTCCCCGAGGGCTCCAAGGAACTGGCCGACGACTATCTGAAGTTCTACACCAACACCATCGACTGGGTGGACGCGCTGATGTGGAACCTGAACAACGCGGGCCTGACCCTTGACCAGACCAAAAAGAACTACGACCGGACCAACCCGGTCAGATAAATCCCCAAGGGAGAACATGAGTTCCGACGACCCCAAAAACATCTACCGGGACGAACTCCACCGAATCTCAGAACAAGCCGAGCAGGCACACAGCCGCCTGAAGAAGGCCGGTGGCGGCTTCAAGGACGTCTACGGTGCCGGCGAGAGCGCCGACGGCAAGATCAAGGCCCGCACCGACTCCAGCGGCCGCATCACCGAGGTGCGCCTCGACCCACGCGCGATGAAACTGAGCAGCCAGGACCTCGGCGAAGAGGTCACCCTCGCGGTCATGCGCGCACAGGACGACTGCCAGAGGCGCCACGAGGAACTCCTGCACGACGCCGTCGGCCGGACGCCACCGTCCCCTGACGCGGCCATGGCGCAGTTCGAGGAGGTCATGCACACCTTCAACCGCGCCATGAACAACCGAGAGACCCGGCTCGACCAGATCCTGCGGGAAATGGACCAGTAGGTCGGCCACGCCGCACCTTGATCAGGGGGCGGATCAGGGGGCGCGGCCGACTGAGAATGGTCAGCGGGTGGCGCGGTTGACCGCCGAGATGATCGCCTTGAGCGAGGCCGTCGTGGTGTTGGCGTCGACCCCCACCCCCCACAGCACCCGGCCGTCGACGTCGCACTCCAGGTAGGACGCGGCCTTGGCGTCGCTGCCCGCGCTCATCGCGTGCTCCACGTAGTCGAGCACCCGCACCCGGATGCCGACCTTGGCGATCGCGTCGATGAAGGCCGAGATCGGGCCGTTGCCGACGCCTTCGATCTCGCGGATCTCGCCGTCGAGCCGTACGTCGGCGCCGATGCGGTCCTTGTCGTCGCCCGCCGACTCGTGGCGGTGGGCCATCAGGCTGAGGCGGCCCCAGCGGTTGGCCGGGTTGGGCAGGTATTCGTCCTGGAAGATGGAGTACATGGCGGCCGAGCCGATCTCGCCGCCCTCGGCGTCGGTGCGCGCCTGGACGACCTTGGAGAACTCGATCTGCAGCCGTCGCGGCAGGTCCAGCTGGTGGTCGGCCTTCATGATGTAGGAGACGCCGCCCTTGCCCGACTGGCTGTTGACCCGGATGACCGCCTCATAGGTGCGGCCGATGTCCTTGGGGTCGATCGGCAGGTAGGGGACGGCCCAGGTGAACTGGTCGACCGGCACCCCGGCCGCGGCCGCGTCGGCCTCCAGGTGGTCGAAGCCCTTCTTGATGGCGTCCTGGTGGGAGCCGGAGAAGGCGGTGTAGACGAGCTCGCCGCCCCACGGGTGGCGCGGGTGGACGGGCAGCTGGTTGCAGTATTCGACGATGCGACGGATCTCGTCGATGTCGCCGAAGTCGATCTGCGGGTCGATGCCCTGGGAGAACAGGTTCATGCCCAGGGTGACCAGGCAGACGTTGCCGGTGCGCTCGCCGTTGCCGAACAGGCAGCCCTCGATGCGGTCGGCCCCGGCCAGGTAGCCCAGCTCGGCGGCGGCCACGGCGCTGCCGCGGTCGTTGTGCGGGTGCAGCGACAGGACGATCGAGTCGCGGTACTTCAGGTGGCGGTGCATCCACTCGATCTGGTCGGCGTAGATGTTGGGCGTGGCCATCTCGACCGTGGCCGGCAGGTTGACGATGACCTTGCGCTCGGGCGTGGGCTGCCACACGTCGTTGACCGCGTCGCAGACCTCGACGGCGTAGTCCAGCTCGGTGCCGGTGAAGGACTCGGGCGAGTATTGGAAACGTACGTCCACGTCGGTCGCGTCGGCGAGCTTCTTGACCAGCTTGGCGCCCTCGACGGCGATGGCGGTGATGCCGTCGCGGTCCTGTCCGAACACCACCCGGCGCTGCAGCGTGGAGGTGGAGTTGTAGAGGTGCACGATGGCCTGCTTGGCGCCCTCGATCGACTCGAAGGTGCGCTCGATCAGCTCGGGCCTGGCCTGGGTCAGCACCTGGATCACCACGTCGCCGGGGATCCGGTCCTCTTCGATGATCTGCCGGATGAAGTCGAAGTCGGTCTGGCTGGCCGCGGGGAAGCCGACCTCGATCTCCTTGTAGCCCATCTTCACCAGCAGCTCGAACATCTGCAGCTTGCGATGGGCGTCCATCGGGTCGATCAATGCCTGGTTGCCGTCACGCAGGTCCACCGCGCACCATCGCGGCGCCTCGGTGATGACCCGATCAGGCCAGGTGCGATCGGTCAGCCGGATCGGCTCGAACGGCTGATAACGCTGGAAAGGCATCGGGCTGGGCTGCTGAGCGGTCATGTCGGGAGCTCCTCGTCGGTCGAAAGAAAAGCGGCCGACGCGCATGGCTCGCTCCGCGGCGAGGGAGCCGGCCTTAGTGGCCCCCGCCGCGGCAGCTAAGAAGGAGGCCACGCAGCATGCCTTGCACGCTACCAGAGGTCTCGCCGTGAACTGTCCCTGATCTCACATGATGAGAACCGACAGGCAGGTGACGCAGCCTTCCAGCTTCTCGAACTCCGAGATGTCCACCAGCGTCACGTCCAGCCCGCGTTCCTGGAGCATCGCGCAGGTCCGCGGCGCGGAGGCGGCCATCAGCACGTGGTCGCCGCCCAGCAGCACCACGTGCGCCCCCGACTCCTCGGCGGGCACGAGCAGTCCCGGCAGGTCCGCGCGGCCGGGGTCGCCGATGAGCGTGCCGTCCGGCAGCGCCGTGACGGCCGACTTCAGGTGCAGTACGCCGTTCAGGTCCACGGGCACCACCTGCCGCTCCGGCAGCAACGCGGTGAGCTGGGTGATCCCCTCGTCGTTGGTCCTGCCCGACCTGCCGACGTACACGGTCCTGCCGACCTGCAGGACGTCGCCGCCGTCGAGCGTGCCGGGTCGCGCGATCCTGACGGACTTGACCCCGAGCTCCCGTACGAGGGCCGCCACGGTGTCCACCTCGGGCCGCCGCTCGATCGCCCCCGGTCTGGTCAGTACGGCCAGCCGGTCGCAGACCACGACCATGTCCTCGACGAAGGGCCCATCGGGCAGGTCGTCGGCCGCCTCCACGTGGTGTACCTGCCAGCCGGCCCCCTCCAGCGCGGCGACGTAGCGTCCGTGCTGGTCAAGGGCCCGTTCGTGGTCGACCGGTTCGCGCTTCACATGCGTGACGAGGCCCTCGGAGATCCGTGGGCCGGGCTTTCTTACCAGCGCAATACCAGGCATAGGCCGTGTTCTATCACGTAGTAACTACAGTCTTGGGCATGCGGGACAACGAGATTCTCACCAAGATCAGTGACCTGGTCACCGAAGAGCACGAGCTGCGAGGCAGGCTGTCGGCGGGCGAGGTCAGCTCGGAGGAGGAACACGCGCGGGTCAGGGAGCTGGAGACGGCTCTCGACCAGTGCTGGGACCTGCTCAGGCAGCGCAGGGCGAGGAGGGACGTGGGCGAGAACCCGGACAGCGCCAAGGCCCGGCCGGCCGGCGAGGTGGAGAACTACCGGCAATGACGGGAAAACGGGCCTGATCTCACTCCTCCGTTTCCTTGATGTTAAGCGGACGTTAGATCTAGCCCGTCTCCCCTTGTCGGAAGAACCTTCTGCGGAGAGGCTCTGGCCTGCACCTACTCCCCCCAGGCCCCGCACAGGAGGTAATCCAGTGAGCCAACCCCGCGTGCCGTGGAAAGCAGTGATCGGCGGTTCCGTCGGCAATCTGGTCGAGTGGTACGACTGGTTTGTCTACAGCAGTTTCGCCGTCTATTTCGCCGCCTCCTTCTTCCCCAATGGCAACTCCACCGCACAGTTGCTCAACACCGCGGGCATCTTCGCCGTGGGCTTCTTCATGCGCCCGATCGGCGGCTGGCTGCTCGGCCGCTACGCCGACACCAAGGGCCGCAAGGCGGCGCTGACCATGACGGTCACGCTGATGTCGCTGAGCGCGCTGCTGATCGCCATCGCCCCGACGTACGATTCGGTCGGCTACTTCGGCGCCGTGGTCCTGCTGATCGCCCGCCTCCTGCAGGGCCTCTCCGTGGGCGGTGAGTACGCGGCCAGCGCCACGTACCTGACCGAGGCCACCCCGGCCGGCAAGCGCGGATTCGCCTCTAGCTTCCAGTACGTGTCGATGACCGCCGGTCAGCTCGTCGGCCTGGGCCTGCAGATCATCCTGCAGAACACGATGACCAAGGAGGCGCTCAACTCCTACGGCTGGCGCATCCCCTTCATCATCGGCGCCCTCGGCGCGGCGGTCGTGTTCTACCTGCGGCGCAACCTCCTGGAGACCGAGGCATACGACGAGGAGGAGCAGGGCAAGGAGGGTGAGAAGAGCGAGCGCGGCACCATCAAGGCGCTGATGGCCCACAAGAAGGAAGCGCTGCTCGTCATCGCCCTGACCATGGGCGGCACGGTCGCGTACTACACCTACACGACCTACCTCACCAAGTACCTGGTCAACACCGCGAACCTGCCGAAGGAAACCGCGTCGCTGGTCAGCTTCTCCGCGCTGTTCATCTTCATGTTGATCCAGCCGCTCGCCGGCGGGCTGTCCGACAGGATCGGGCGCCGGCCGCTGCTGATCACGTTCGGCATCGGGTCGATGCTCGGCACCGTACCGCTCATGACCGCGCTGTCCAGCGTCTCCGGCTTCGTCGGCGCGTTCATCCTGTCGCTCGTCGGCCTGATCATCATCACCGGCTACACCTCGATCAACGCGGTGGTCAAGGCGGAGCTGTTCCCGACGCACATCCGGGCGCTCGGCGTGGCCCTGCCGTACGCCATCGCGAACGCCCTGTTCGGCGGCACGGCGGAGTACGTCGCGCTGTGGTTCAAGTCGGCGGGCGTCGAGTCAGGCTTCTACTGGTACGTCTCGGCCTGCGCCGCCGTGTCGCTCGTGGTCTACCTGACCATGCGCGAGACGCGAGACGCGGCGCTCTCCCGCTCGGAGCGAGAAGGAGCGGCGGAGTCTGTCTCCGTCCGGGCCTAATCTGGCCTGATGCGAGTTCTCCTGGTCGAAGACGACGATCGACTCGCCTCCGCGCTCACCACGGCCCTCGCGCGCCACGGCCACCAGGTCGCGCGCGCGGGGCTGGCGGTCGACGCCCTCCGCCTGGCGGGGGGCGTCGACTTCGTCCTGCTGGACCTGGGCCTGCCCGACATGGATGGCCTTGAGGTGCTGCGCCGCCTGCGCCGGGTGTCGGCCGTGCCGGTCATCGTGGTGACCGCCCGCACGGAGGAACGCGAGGTGCTCCGCGGCCTGCGCTCCGGGGCCGACGACTACCTGGTCAAGCCGTTCCGTACGGTCGAGTTGATGGCGCGCATGGAGGCCGTGATGCGCAGGGGCACCCGCCCGATGCCGACGCGGGACCACGTGGTGAACGTCGGCGATGTGCGCATCGACCTGGAAGCCAGGCAGGTCACCGTGTCGGGTGAGCAGGTGACGCTGACCAGGCGCGAGTTCGACGTGCTGGCGCTGCTGGCCCGCGAGCCGGGCGTGGTGCGCAGCCGCGAGGAGATCCTGGACGAGGTCTGGGGCGACCCGCTGCTGTCGGCCTCCCGTTCGCTCGACGTGCACGTGGCCGGGCTGCGGTCGAAGACCGGCCGCCCGCACCTGGTCGAGACGCTGCGCGGCACCGGCTACCGCCTGGGTTCCACGGCGTGAACTCCCGCCTGGTGGTCACGTTCACCACGCTGATCGTGTTCCTCATCGCGGCGCTGGCGGTGCCGCTCGGCTTCGCCTACGCCTCCCACCGTACGAACCGCCTGCTGCTCGACCGCCGCGCCGACGCCACCCGCTTCGCGGAACTGGCCGACCAGGCGGCGCGCGACGACGACCGCACGGCGCTGACGGCCGAGGTCGTCCGGTACGCCGACCTGTACGGCGCGGCCATCCGTGTCCGCGACAGGGACGGCATGATCGTGGTCACGGCCGGCCGCTTCGACGGCGACGACCAGGCGGAGACCCGGCTGGCCATGAGCGGCCGCACGACCGAGGACCTGCCCACGATCAGCCCCTTCGGCCCGGCGAAGGTCCTGCTGGCCGAGCCGGCCGGCCGGGACGCACAGCTGTCCGGCGTGGTGCTGCTCCAGGCCCGCACCGACCAGTCGCGCCTGGACGTCTCGCTCGTCTGGGGCGCGCTGGCGCTGGGCGCGCTGATCGCGCTGGGCTACTCGGTGCTGGCGGCCAGGCAGCTGGCCCGCTGGATCCTGCGTCCGGTGACCGAGCTCGACCGCACCACCCGGGCCATCGCGGAAGGCCACCTCGACGCGCGGGCCAACCCCGGCGGGGGGCCCTCGGAGCTGCAGCGGCTGGAGGAGCGGTTCAACGCGATGGCCGACGCGGTGTCGGGCGCCATGGAGCGGCAGCGGGCGTTCGTGGCCGACGCCTCGCACGAGCTGCGCACCCCGCTGACCGTGCTCGGGCTGCGGCTGGAGAACCTGGAGCCGCACCTGCGCTCGGACGGCACCATCGAGTTCGAGGAGGCCATGGCCGAGCTCGACCGGCTGGCCCTGCTGGTGGAGGACCTGCTGGCGCTGGCCAGGGTGGAGGCGGGCGCGGGCACCGAGGCCAAGGAGATCGAGCTGCGGCCCCGGCTGGCGGTGTGGCGGGAGGTCTACCCGGCCAAGGACCTCACCCTGCGGGTGGAGGTGCCGGAGATGTCGCTGGTGCCGGAGGCGGCGGCGAGGGTGGCGGACATCGCGCTCGACAACGCCCAGAAGTTCGTACCCGCGGGCGGCACGGTGACGGTCACGCTCTCCGACGGCGTCCTGCGGGTCGCCGACGACGGGCCCGGGCTGGCCGAGGAGGAGCGAGGTGACGCGCTGGGCCGGTTCTGGCGCTCTGGCGCGCACGCGAACGTGCCGGGCAGCGGACTGGGGCTGGCCATCGCCACCGAGCTGGCCAAGTCGTGCGGGGCGACGTTGAGCCTGCTGCCCGCCGTACCCCATGGGCTGGTCGTGGAGTTGCGGCTGGCTCAGCCGTACACGGACCTGTAGCGCCCGCTCAGGCGTAGACGGACCTGTAGTAGCGGGCGGCACCGGGGTGCAGGGGGACGATGCCGGTGCCGATGGCGTAGCGCTTGTCGAGGCGCCCGCCCGGCGCGGAGGGGGCCTGGAGGCGGTCGCGGGCGCTGAAGAGCGTGTCGGTAACCTCGAAGGCGACCTCGTCGGGCAGGGCCTGACGGCAGACCAGGTAGCTGGGCGTGCCGACGGTGGGGATCGGTTTCGAGCTGCCGTACACGCCCGCTGGGATGGTGGCGTGCTCGTAGACCGGGCCATAGATGCGGCGCAGCGTCGGCACGAACGGCTCCAACGGGACGATCCTGACGCCGCCGAGTGAGGCGAGCGCGGGGGTGGGCACGCCGCCCGACCAGAAGAACGCGTCGATCACGCCGTCGACGAGCGCCTTGATCGACCCGTCGAGGCCAAGCCTGGCGGTGATGTGGTTACGTATCCCGGCGGCGTCGAGCACCCGTTCGGCGGTCACGGCGGTGCCCGATCCGTCAGCGCCGATGGAGACCTGCCGCCAGGCCAGGTCCTTGGGGGCGAAGATGTCCGAGTCGGCGCGTACCACCAGATGGATGTAGTTCATGTACATCCTGGCCAGCGCGGCGACGGGCTGGTGGCGCACGCGTACGGCGTCGTCGGCGCTGTCGGCCAGCGAGAACCCGAGATCCGCCCGGCCGTCGGTGAGCATGGTGAGATTCTGCACGCTGGCCGCGGTCTCGATCACCTCCACGGTGAACCCGTCGCGCCGTAACTCGGCCGCGAACCTGTCGCCGAGGATCTCGTACGGCCCGCCCGACAACCCGGTCGCGAGCCGCAGTGCGGGCAGCTCCGTTCCGGTGCCCGAGCACCCGGCAGCACCCATCGCGGCGAGCGCGAGAAAGACACGGCGGGACATCGGCACAAGCTCACGTTATCGAATCAAGCAGAATGGACAATGTGACCGAACGGGACGCGCACCTTCGAATCTCCGCAGAGCTGATGATGTTCCTGCCCGTGAGCCGGCGCCGCGAGCGCCACCGGATCGCCATCGGCGGCAGCTCGACCCTGGGCCACCACGTGGAGTCGGCCGGCATCCCGCTGACGGAGGTCGGGCCGATGACCGTCGACGGCCGCGGCGTCGGCCCCTCGTACCAGCCCGCGGCCGGCGACCTCATCGAGGTACGGCCGATACCCAGACCCCAGCCGCTGCCCCGCGAGCCCCGCTTCCTGCTGGACGTGCACCTGGGCACGCTCGCGCGACGACTGCGGCTGCTCGGCCTCGACACGGCCTACCACAACGACATGGACGACCCGGCCCTGGTGGTGCAGGCCAACGAGGAGCGCCGGGTGCTGCTCACCCAGGACCGCGGCCTGCTGCGCCGTCGCGCGCTGTGGCTCGGCGCGTACGTGCGCGGCTCGCGCCCCCAGGACCAACTACGCGACCTGCTCGAACGCTTCACACCACCGCTGCACCCGTGGACGAGATGCACGGCCTGCAATGGGGAGCTGGTCCCGGTGGAGAAGCGCGAGGTGCTGCCCATGCTGGAGGCGGGCACCCGGCACGCCTACGACGCGTACGGGCGGTGCCAGGAGTGCGGGCACGTGTACTGGCACGGCGCCCACAGCGGCCACCTGGAGGAGATCATCCAGTCTGCCCGGCAGTGGGCGGCTATGGGCTGACACAAGGGTCGAACCTGTCGGCCTCAGGCAGGTAGCGCTGCCACTCCCGCCCGGTCAGCGACCGCCCGGCGCGGCGGCAGACAGCGGCCGCCGTCTTGCCGCCGTCGAGCGGGAACGTCCGTACGACGCCGTCGGGCATGGCGCTGTAGAGGGTGCCGCCGTCGGCGCTGAAGGCCAGTGACCCCTCGCCCAGCGGGATCTTCTTCTGGCCGTCGAAGACCAGACCGAGAGGCTGCCTGCTGGGCACGTCCCAAAGCCTGACCCGGTCACCTTCCTCGTACGTGGCGATGGTACGGCCGTCAGGCGACCAGGCGATCTCCTGGATCGCGCTGCCCGGCACGGCGGGGAACGCGCCGACGGGCGCCTTCAGGTCCGCGTCCCACAACGTCATCCGGTCGGGCCCCGAGAAGGCGACGAGCCGGCCGTCGGGGCTGAAGGCGTGAGTGCCGTTCAACCGGCCGAGCCCATCGGCGATCGGCAACCGGGTGCCGGTCGCCGGGTCGATGGGTTGGGGCTCCACTCCGGCCACCAGCAACCTGCCGTCAGGGCGGAAGGCGAGCGTGCCGGGGCCGGGGACGGCGGCGCGGGTGACGGTGCCCTTCGCCAGGTTCCACAGCTCGAGGGGAGCGCCGGTGCCGTCGGGCCTGTTGGGGAAGACGGCCAGCGTTCGGCCGTCGGGGCTGAAGGCCACGTCGCCCACATCCGCGACCTTTATCGT
The DNA here is from genome assembly GCF_040654555.1 of Nonomuraea sp. NPDC050680. NCBI lineage: Bacteria > Bacillati > Actinomycetota > Actinomycetes > Streptosporangiales > Streptosporangiaceae > Nonomuraea > Nonomuraea sp. NPDC050680. Next base: position 1,370,914 of record NZ_JBFAIF010000001.1, read on the forward strand.
GTCGAGCACGCGGCCCGTGTGCGCATCCATGATCCGGGTGCCCGACTTGTCGCCGACGGCCAGCCGCCCGCCGTCCCGGCTGAAGGCCAGCGCGGGCTCGCGGCCGACGACGTCGATCGGCGACCCGAGCGGGCGCTTGGCCGCTACGTCCCACAGCCGGATCTCCCCGGGCCCTGTGATGACCACTGTGTGCGCGCCCGGCCCTAGCAGCGCCTGCCCTTCAGGGATTCCCATGGCCAGCGGCTGGTCGAACAGCATGGATACGTCCACGGTGTCGATCTCGCCATTGTCGGACAGGTAGCGCAGCACACGGTCGGCCTCGTCGAAGTGGACGTCGTTGACGTGCCCGGGCAGGTCGCGCTCCAGGACGACCGGCCATCCGGCGCACCGCCATACTATGAGCTCCCCTGGATAGGTCCAGCTCGCGATGTAGCGGTCGCCGAAGCCGAAGACAGCATTCCGGTCCGCTTCGCCGCCGTAACGTCCCCCGATCACGCCTCCGCCCGGGACGGTCCAGACGCGCATCCGTCGCTCGGCCGGCCGTGGCGCATTCTCGCTGACCATGAGCGCCCGCCCGTCATCACTCAGACTCACGTTCGTGACCTCAGTCTTGGCGGGCAGCCACGGCGCGGGCAGCCGCTTGCCGGTGCGCAAGTTCCAGAGCTCGACCTTGCCGTGCCCGCCCGTGGACACCACGCCGACGCGGCGCGCCGGGTCCACCGTGTCGAGGCCCGCCCCCGATCCGGCGGTCAGCCGCTTCCGGGTGGCCACGTCCCAGGCGCGTTCGGCGCCGCCGGTGCCCTCGGGCACCAGCAGGGTACGACCGGCGCGGTCGAAGGCAAGTCGGCCCTGTGCCAGGGGCGTCACGAACCCACCGCCGAACGTGGCGCCGATCGCCGTGCCCGCCGTCACGTCCCAGAGGCGCACACCCTTGCCCTCCAGCACGGCGAGCGTCCGCCCGTCGGGACTGAGCGCGATCTGACGCACAGCCGCGCCTACGCCGGAGAACTCGCGGACAAGACCGTGCGTGCGTACGTCCCAGAGCCGCACCCGGCCCTCCTGGACGGCCGCCAGCGTGCGTCCGCTGTCGTTCAGCCCGTAGACACTGCTCGGACTGGCGTACGGGTCGGTGAAGACGTCGCTCGCCGGCCTGGACAGCGATTCGTACAGCGCGCCGCGCGTCTCGGCCAGGTCAGGGCTCAGCCGCCAGCCCGCGACGGTCAGCAGCCGCGCCAGCTGCGGGTCGCTCTCCCGTAGGTCAGCGGCCTGCAACGCGAGCGACTTGGCCAGCGCGTCGTCACGCTGTCTGCCGGACTTCCTGCGCAGGTACTCGGCCGTCCCCAGGCCGCCCAGGGCCGCCACCAGCAGCACGGCCAGCGCCGCCGTGAGCAGCCCGCGCCTCCTGGACCGGCTTCTGGTCTGCTTGGCCGCCGCGTCGAGGAACTCGCGTTCCCTCCTGGCCAGTGTGAGGTCCTTGCGCTCGGCGGCGGCCCACTGGAGTGTCCGGTCGAGGCTGGAGCCGTGCAGCAGGTCGCCCGGTTTACGGCCGTGGCCGTCCCAGAGACCGGCCGCCTCCACCAGGCGCCGGTGCACCGGCAGCCCCTCGCGGTTGTCGGCCACCCAGGTCCGCAGCCGGGGCCACGCCTGGATCAGGGCGGGCTTGGCCAGCTCGTAGGACTCGCCGGTGCTCGTCACCAGGCCCGCCGCCTCGAAGAAGGCGAGCAGGGCGGACACGGCCTCGCTCTCGGGCAGCTCCTCGCGGGTCACCGGCCTGAGCGAGCCGTCGCCGTCGAGCATGCGCAGCAGCACCTCGGGGACGGCCGCCCGCTCGGCCTCGGACAGCTCCTCGTACAGCTCCTCGGCGATCGCGCCCAGGTCGGGCTCGGCCGGGCTCCTGAGCGGGCCGGCCAGCGCCCCGCCACGAGAAAGCGGGTCGCCGCCGACGCCGATCAGGTCCAGCAGGGCCGCGTGCGCCGAGGGCCGCGCGGCCGGATCCTTCGTGAGCGCGCTCGCCACGAGCCGCCCGAGCGGGTCGGCCAGGCCGGTCGTGTCGGGGCGGAAGTCCATGACCTCGCCGATGACCGCGACCGGCTCGCGTACCTCGATCGCGTCCTCGCCCCGGGCGGCGAACAGCACCACCAGCCCCCACGCCCACAGGTCCGCCGCGGCCGTCGCGCCCCGCCCGGCCAGGACCTCCGGCGCCATGTAGTTGGGCGTGCCCATGGCAGGGCCGGTGGTCGTCGGCCCGGCCTCGCGCGCCACGCCGAAGTCGATCACCCGGGGACCGTCGGGCCCGAGGATGATGTTGTCGGGCTTGAGGTCACGGTGTACGACGCCGGCCTGGTGGATGGCGGTCAGCGCGGTCGCCACGCCGATCGCCAGGCGCCGCAGCGAGTCGCCCTCGTAGGGGCCGTGCTCGGCGATCACCTGCCGCAGGTTGGGGCCGGGCACGAACTCGCTGACGATGTACGGCTCGGCCACCTCGATGATTCTGGCCGTGCAGAACGAAGCCACCCGCGCTGCCGCCGCCGCCTCCCTGGCCAGCCTGGCCCGCGACTCGGGATCGTCGAACCTGGGCACCTTGACGGCGACGCGCTCCCCCTCCTCGCCGTACGCCTCATAGACGACGCCCTGGCCACCGGCGCCCAACCGCCCGGCGAGCCAGTAGCGGCCCAACCGGTGCGGATCGGAGGGAGTCAAAGGGATCATCAAGTGTGTAATTGTGGTCGATGTCGTTCTGCTGAGGAAGGCCGCGTGGAATTTCGCATCATGGGTCCGCTGGAAGTGCGCGACGGCGACGACGACCGTACGCCGACCGCGCCCAAGCATCGCGACCTGCTGGCGATGTTCGTGCTCAACGCGCGCCGCCCGCTCACCCTGGGGCGGCTGCGCGGGCTGCTGTGGCCGCGCGAGGGCGGCGACCGGTCCGACTCCCTGGTCCGGGGCTATGTCGGGCAGTTGCGCCAGCTCATCGGCAAAGACGTGATCACCACGGTGTCCGGCACGTACACGCTGGCCATCAGTGAGGAGCAGCTCGACGTCGACCGCTTCAGGTCGCTGGTGGAGCGGGGCTCGTACCAGGAGGCACTGGCTCTGTGGCGCGGACCGGTGCTCGAGGACCTCGACCCCGACGGGGAGCGCTGGGCGGAGACGCGGCGGCTGCGCGAGGAGCTGGAGGAGCTGCGGCTGTTCGCCCTGGAACGCCGGGTGCAGCTCGACCTCGACGCCGGCCGACACCGGGAACTGCTGTCGGAGCTGCGGCGGCTGGCCGGGCAGCATCCGCTCTGGCAGCGCTTCCGAGGCCAGTACATGCTCGCGCTCTACCGGAGCGGGCGGCGGGCGGAGGCCCTGGACGCGTACGCGGCGTTACGTGAGGCGCTCGACGACGGCCACGCGATCGAGCCCGACTCCGATCTGCAGCTGCTCTATCACCGCATGCTGCACGACGACGTGTCACTGCACGTCTCGGCGGGGCCGCCGGTGCTGCTGCCGCACGACGTGACCGGCTTCACCGGCCGCGCCGACCTCCTCGATCTGGTGGCGGTCGAGCCGATGGCGGGCGGGCAGGTCGTCGTCCACGGGCAGGCGGGCGCGGGCAAGTCGGCGCTGGCCGTGCACGCCGCCTGGCGGGAGCGCGAGCGCTTCCCCGACGGGATCCTCTACGCCGACCTGCGCGAGACGACGGCGCCCGCGGCGGTGCTCGAGGACTTCCTGCGCTGGCTGGGCTGCCCGGCCCAGGCCGTCCCCGCCTCGCTCGACGGACGGGAGCGACTTTTCCGTACGTACGCGGCCAACCGCCGGCTGCTGGTGCTGCTCGACAACGCGTCGGCCGAGAGCCAGGTGCGGCCGCTGCTGACGTCCTGCCCCACGATCGTCACCAGCCGCTCCTCCCTCGGCGGGCTGTCCGGCGCGACCCGCGTGTCCGTGGGCGTGCTCGGCGAGGACGACGCGCTCGACCTGCTCGTCCGCACCTCCGGCCGGGTGGCCGACGAGGCGCTGGGCAGGCTGGCCAGGTTCTGCGGCGGGCTGCCGCTCGCGTTGCGCATCGCCGGGTCCCGGCTGGCCGCCCGGCCGGGCTGGACCGTCGACTACCTGGTCGGCCTGCTGGAGGACGAGCACGAGCGGCTCGACGGGCTGCGCTCCGGCGACCAGGCCGTGCGCAGCGTGCTCGCCATCGGCTACGACGGCCTGCCCGAGCCCGCCAAGGCCACGCTGCGCGGGCTCGGCGAGCTGTCGGCGCCCGACTTCGCGGACTGGGTGGCGGAGCTGTTCGGCGGGCAGGCCGAGGCGCTGGTCGACGCCGGGCTGCTGCAGACGCACGTGGTCGACGTGGCCGGGCAGGTGCGCTACCGGCTGCACGACCTGACCCGCCTGTTCGCCCGCGAGCAGGCGGGTCAGGTCGCCCCCGGCGCGCTCGTACGGATGATGGACGTGGTCCTGGCCAGGGTACGGTTCTCGCGTTTCTCGCTGGTCTCCGGCGATCCGGGCACCCTCGTGGCGACCCGGGACATCAGGGAGTCGGTCGAGTGGCTCGCCGCCGAGCGGGCCTTCCTGGTCAGCCTGGTCTCCGACCTCCATCAGGCCGGCCTCGACGACGGCTGCCAGCGGCTCGCCCACCTGCTCGGACCGTACCTCGAACGCCACCGCTTCCTCGACGACTGGCGCCACGTCACGGCGGCGGCGCTGGAGTCGGCGCGGCGCGCGGGCGATGCCATGGGCGAGGCGCTGATCCTGCGCGACCTGGGCGACCTGCACCTGGCCGAGCGAGAGTGGGACCTGGCGCACGACCGGCTCAGGCTGGCGCTCGGCATGTTCCTGCGCGAGGGGCGCACCCGCGACGTCAACCAGACCAGGCGGCGCCTCGGCCGCGTCCACCTCGAACGCGACCGGCTGCCCGAGGCCGAGCGCGCCCTGCTCGGCTGCCTGAAGGCGGCGGAGAACGATCGCGACGCCGCCGAAGCGCTGCGCGTGCTGGGCGTGGTCCTGCACCGCGCGGGCCGCCTCGACGAGGCCGCGGACCGCCTCCAGAGCGCCGCCGCCCACCTCACCGCGCTCGGCGACCGCTACCGGCAGGCCGACACGCTCCTGGATCTGTCCTCGGTACGCCTGGCGCAGCACGCGGTCCCCGAGGCCAGAACGGCCGCCGAGACGGCCAGAGGGATCGCCGTACGGCTCGGCGACCAGCTGCTCGACGCCTACGCCCTGCTGGCCCTGGCCCGGGTGAACCAGGCGGAGGGCGCGGCGGAGCGGGCCAGGGAGCTGGCGGGGTCGGCGCTGGTGGTGTTCGAGGCGCTGGAGGACGATCTGGGCCGGTCCCAGGCGCTTCCCATGGTGGGATGAGCGGGTGGCATGAGACGGGTGGTCCGACCGGAAACCGACTCGACATCGCCCGGCAACGTCGCGGAAACGGCCGGTTCTTAAGGTCCGGGCCATGCGGCTTACCCCACACGAGCAGGAGCGCCTGCTCATCCACGTCGCCGCCGGGGTGGCGCGGCAGCGTCAGGCCAGGGGCCTGCGTCTCAACCACCCAGAGGCTACGGCGGTCATCGCGTCGTTCCTGATGGAGGGGGCCAGGGATGGCCGGACCGTGGCCGATCTGATGGAGGCCGGACGCTCGGTGCTCGGGCGGGACGACGTCATGGAGGGGGTGCCCGAGATGCTGGACTCCGTCCAGATCGAGGCGACCTTCCCCGACGGCACCAAGCTGGTCACCGTACATCGGCCGATCCCGTGACCACCGACGAGGCCGATCCCGTGACCGCTGACGACGCTGATCCCGTGACCGCTGACGAGGCTGATCGCCGCGCGCAGGACGGGCCGATGGTCCCGGGCGAATATCGGCACCCCGCCGACGCCATCCCGCTCAATCCGGGACGGCCGAGGGTGACGGTCCGGGTCGTCAACACCGCCGACCGGCCGGTCCAGGTCGGGTCGCACTACCACTTCGCCGCCGCCAACCCCGGGCTGGCCTTCGACCGCGACGCCGCCTGGGGGATGCGGCTCGACGTGCCCGCGGGCACCGCGATCAGGTTCGAGCCGGGCGTCGAGCGCGATGTGACCCTGGTGCCGATCGCCGGGCGCCGCGTGGTGCCCGGCCTGCGACCGGAATGGGCGGGCCCCCTCGATGGCTGACATCTCCCGCGCTCGCTACGCCGCCCTGTACGGCCCCACCACGGGCGACCGCATCAGGCTCGCCGACACCGACCTGTTCGTCGAGGTCACCGAGGACCTGTCCGTGGGGCCGGCGGGGGCCGGGGACGAGGCGGTGTTCGGCGGCGGGAAGGTGATCCGCGAGTCGATGGGCCAGGCCAGGACGACCCGGGCCGAGGGCGCGCCCGACCTGGTCATCACGGGCGCGGTGATCCTCGACCACTGGGGCGTGGTCAAGGCCGACGTCGGCGTCACCGACGGCCGGATCTCCGCCATCGGCAAGGCCGGCAATCCGGACACCATGGACGGGGTCGACATCGTCATCGGCCCGTCCACCGAGATCCTCAGCGGCAACGGCAAGATCCTCACGGCGGGCGCCGTCGACTCCCACGTACACCTCATCTGCCCGCAGATCCTCGAGGAGGCGATCGGCGCGGGCGTCACCACGATCGTCGGCGGCGGCACCGGGCCGGTCGAGGGCACCAAGGCCACCACGGTGACCGGCACCTGGTACCTCTCCAGGATGCTGGAGTCGCTCGACTCCTACCCGCTCAACTTCGCGCTGCTCGGCAAGGGCAACACGGTCAGCGCCGAGGGCCTGCTCGAACAGCTCGAAGCGGGCGCCTCGGGGTTCAAGCTGCACGAGGACTGGGGCTCCACGCCGGCCGCGATCGACGCCTGCCTGACCGTGGCCGACGCGAACGGCGTACAGGTGACGATCCACACCGACACGCTCAACGAGGCCGGGTTCGTCGAGTCGACGCTGGCCGCCATCGGCGACCGGACGATCCACGCCTACCACACAGAAGGGGCGGGGGGCGGGCACGCGCCCGACATCATCAGGATGGCGTCGTTCGCCAACGTCCTGCCCTCCTCCACGAACCCCACCAGGCCCCACACCGTCAACACGCTCGACGAACACCTCGACATGCTGATGGTCTGCCACCACCTGAACCCCTCGATCCCCGAGGACCTGGCCTTCGCCGAGTCCCGCATCCGGCCCACCACGATGGCCGCCGAAGACGTCCTGCACGATCTTGGGGCGATCTCGATGATCGGCTCCGATTCGCAGGCGATGGGCCGCGTCGGCGAGACGATCATCCGTACCTGGCAGACGGCGCACGTCATGAAGCGCCGCCGCGGCGCCCTGACCGGCCCCGCGGACAACCTCCGCGCCCGCCGGTATATCGCGAAATATACGATCTGCCCGGCCATCGCTCACGGCCTCGACGCCGAACTCGGCTCCGTCGAACGCGGCAAGCTCGCCGACCTCGTCCTCTGGGACCCGGCGTTCTTCGGCGTCAAGCCCACGCTGGTGCTCAAGGGCGGCGTGGTGGCCTGGGCCCAGATGGGCGACGCGAACGCCTCCATCCCCACACCGCAGCCGGTGCTGCCCCGCCCGATGTTCGGCGCCGCCCCGGCCACGGCCGCCGCCACCTCGCTGCACTTCGTCTCACCCCTCTCCCTCGACGCGGGCCTCGCCGACCGCCTCGCGGTCCGCCGCCGCCTGGTCCCCGTGGCGGACGTACGGGGGCGGGGCAAGGACGCGATGCCGCTCAACGACGCGCTGCCCCGGATCGAGGTGGCCCCGGACACGTTCGAGGTACGCGTGGACGGCGACCTGATCGAACCCGCGCCCGCCGAGACTCTCCCGATGACCCAGCGCTACTTCCTGTTCTGATGACCATGAACCCCGCGCTCCTGCTCCTCACCGACTCCCGGCTCCCGGCCGGGGGCCACGCCCACTCGGGCGGCACCGAAGCGGCGATCGCCACGGGCGCGGTCCACGACGTGGCGTCCCTGGCCGCCTTCCTGAGAGGCCGCCTGCACACCTCCGGGCACATCGCCGCCGCCCTCGCCGCCGCCGCCTGCGCCATGAGCGCCACCCGCTTCCCCGACACCTCGTGGGATCTACTGGACGCGGAGGCCGACGCCAGGACCGCCTCCCCCGCCCAGAGGGCCGCCTCCAGGACCCAGGGCAGGCTGCTCCTGCGGGTGGCCCGCCGCCTGTGGCCGTCGCCCACGCCCGATGACCTGGCGGCCGGATCGAATCTTCGCCGCTCCCTCGCGCTCGACGACCTGGCGCTGGCCGTACCGAATCCCCATCACCCCATCGCGCTCGGCGCGGCGGCGCACGCGGCGGGAGCCTCGCCCGAGGACGCCGCCCTGGCGGCGGCCTACCACGCGATCACCGGCCCGGCCACGGCGGCGGTCCGCCTGCTCGGCCTGGACCCGGTAGCGGTCCACGGCCTGCTCGCCGACCTGGCCCCCGACCTCACCGCCACAGCCTCTGACACCACCCCATCCGACCTCACCGCCACAGCCTCTGACGCCCCGCCGTACGGCCGGCTCTGGGCCGAGCTGCCCGCCCGGTCCGCCCCCGCGCTGGACCTGCTGGCCGAACGGCACGCGGGGGCCGCGGTCAGACTGTTCGTCTCCTAGGAAGGACCACGCCATGGGCGCCAACCACGACGATCATCACCATGCGCCCGCCACCCACGGCAGAGCGCTCCGCCTCGGGGTGGGCGGGCCGGTGGGCAGCGGCAAGACGGCCCTGGTCGCCGCCCTGTGCCGCGCGCTCGGCGGCTCCCTGCGGCTGGGCGTGGTGACCAACGACATCTACACGACGGAGGACGCCGACTTCCTGCGCCGGGCCGGGGTACTCGACCAGGAACGCATCCTCGCCGTCGAGACCGGCTGCTGCCCCCACACCGCCATCCGCGACGACATCGCCGCGAACCTCGACGCCGCGGAGACCCTGGAGGACCGGTTCGGCCCGCTGGACCTGGTGATCGTGGAGAGTGGCGGGGACAACCTGACGGCGACGTTCAGCCGCGGCCTGGCCGACCGGCAGATCTTCGTCCTCGACGTGTCCGGCGGCGACAAGGTGCCCCGCAAGGGCGGGCCGGGGGTGACCTCCGCCGACCTGCTGGTGATCAACAAAACCGACCTGGCGCCGCTGGTGGACGCCGACCTGGACGTGATGGCCCGCGACGCGGCGGCGGTACGCGGCGACAAACCGGTGCTGTTCACCTCGATCCGCCAGGACCCCTCGGCGTCGGCCGTAGCGGCCTGGGTCTCCGAACAGGCCCTTTCCTGGCCCCACGAGCCCGTCTCAGCGGCATGAAGGACGTCGCCCTATGGACTGACACGGGCTCGCCGGAGACAGCGGCAGAGACCTCGTCAGACGCCCAGGAGGGCATATCGGCGAGCACCGTCGCGGCCGTCGGGCAGCAGGCGACGCGGGCTCGGCCGGACGCCGGGGGGGCGATGCGGGCCCAGACGAGCGTCGGGCGGGGGATGCGGGCCCAGACGAGCGTCGGGCGGGGGATGCGGGCTCGGGCGGCCGTCGCGACCTCCTTGGCCGGTGGCCGGACGGTCATCAGCAGACTGAGCTCCATGCCGCCTCTCACCTTGCGGCAGACGGGTCCGCGGACCGTGCACCTGGTCTCCACGGCGGCCGGCCCGCTCGGCGGCGACCGGCTCGAACTAGACCTCGACGTGGCACCCGGCACCAGCCTCGAGGTCGGCTCGGTGGCCGCCACGCTGGTGCTGCCCGGCGACGGCGAGTCCGTCATGGTGATCTCCGCACGCGTCGGGGCGGGCGCCGCGCTCCGCTTCGCGCCACAGCCGACAGTGCTCGCCGCCGGCTGCGCGCATCGCCTGGTGGTTCGGCTGACGCTGGCGGCGGGCGCGCACGTGTTCTGGCGCGAGGAGATCGTCTTCGGCCGCTACGGCGAGGCGCCGGGCCGCTGCCACGCCCGCTTCGACGCCACCTACGACGGCCGCCCGCTGCTCAGGCAGGAGTACACGGTCGGCGACCCCGCCATCGACGCCTCCCCTGCCGTCTACGGCGACGCCCGCTGCATCGGCACCACCTTGATCAGCCCGCCCCCGGCCACCCCGTCCCTCGCCACCTCGTCGGAAGCCGCCTCAGGGGCCGTGGTCGCGGAAGGAGTGGCTGTCTTGCCGCTGGCCGGACCGGGTGTGCTGGTGTCCGCGCTGGCCGCCGACGCCGTCGCGTTGCGCCGGCGTCTGGAGTGGGGCGAGGGTGTGGCCCTCGGGAGCCTGGCAGGAGCCGCGCGCCCGACCTAAGGTGATCGGGTGGCCGACTCTCTCTCACCGAGCCCCGCGAAGCCCAAGGCGCGGCGCGGCTACGCGTTCGTCATCGCGCTCGCCGGAGCGCTGCTGGTGTTCTGCGCGTTCCTGCCGTGGACGGGGATCGAGGCCAGGATCGGTGCCATCGGCGGCGTGTCCAACGACATCCGGGGCATCGACGACAGCCTCGGCGTCTACGCTCTCATCGCCGGGCTCGCCACGCTGGTGCTCGGGGTCGCGGGCCTGTTCGGGCGGCCCAGGGTGGCCGCGCTCGCCGTCATCCCGGGAGCGCTGGCGACGATCGTGCTGGTGAGATTCGTGGTCGATCCGCCTGGTGTCGGCAACGGGGTCTCCGTCGACCTCGGATTCCTGTCGATCGAGCCGGGGATCCGTTACGGCTGGTTCGCCGCGTTGGCCTGCGCCCTCGCCGCAGTCACCCTCGCCGTCCTGTCACTGGTCCGCGGCCGTAAGTCGTGAAAGGGTCCGTGGGTCGTGAAAGGGTCCGTGGGTCGTGAAAGGGTCCGTCAGTCGTAGAAGCCCAGGCGGCGCAGCTGCTTGGGGTCGCGCTGCCAGTCCTTGGCCACGCTGATCCGCAGGTCGAGATAGACCCGGGTGCCCAGCAGCGCCTCGATCTGCGCGCGCGCCCGTGTCCCGACGTCGCGCAGACGTTCGCCCTTGTGCCCGATCACGATCGCCTTCTGCGACGGCCGTTCGACGAACATGTGCGCGTAGATGTCGAGCAGATCATCCCGCCCTTCGCGCGGCATCATCTCGTCGACCACCACGGCGATCGAGTGCGGCAGCTCGTCGCGGACCCCTTCCAGCGCCGCCTCCCTGATCAGCTCCCCCACCAGCACCTGCTCGGGCTCGTCGGTGAGCTGCCCGCCCGGATAGAGCGGCGGCGACTCCGGCAGGTGCTCGGTCAGCACCTCGGCCAGCACGTCGAGCTGGTCGCCCGACTTCGCCGACACCGGGACGATCGCCGCGAACTCCGCCACCTGCGACAGCGCCAGGAGCTGCTGCGCGATCTGCTCCTTGGAGGCCAGGTCGCACTTCGTGAGCACGGCGACGACCGGCGTCTTCTTCACGGCCGAGAGCTTGTCGGCGATGAAGCGGTCACCCTTGCCGATGGGCTCGTTGGCGGGGACGCAGAAGCCGATCACGTCCACCTCGGTCAGCGTGGACAGCACGAGGCTGTCGAGCCGCTCGCCGAGCAGGGTGCGGGGGCGGTGCAGGCCGGGCGTGTCGACGATGACGATCTGGGCCTCGGGCCGGTGCACGATGCCCCGGATGACGCGCCGGGTCGTCTGCGGCTTGGATGAGGTGATCGCCACTTTCGTGCCGACCAGGGCGTTCATCAGCGTGGACTTGCCGACGTTGGGCCTCCCAACGAAGCAGGCGAATCCGGCGCGATGGCTGTCTGGCGAAGTCACATAGTGCATTGTGGCCTATCAAACGCCCTGTTGACGCCACCAGGCAAACGCGTCGGGCAGCACCAACGGCATCCAGGCGGTCGTGGTCAGGCCGGCGATCTCCGGCTCGGTCGCCCATCGGGCGTCGGTGATCTCGTCGCCGTCGGGGGTGGGCGTGCCCGACTCGATGACGCAGGCGTACACGGCGATGACGTACGCGCACTGGTGCCCGTTCGGGTAGACGGTGCGGAACTCGGGCCCGCCGTACACCCCGATCAGGCCGCGCGGCGCGACGTCTATGCGGAGTTCTTCCTGGAGCTCTCTGACCAGGGCGTCTTCGGGGCGTTCGTCGGGGTCGACGCCGCCGCCGGGCGCGGCCCAGAGGCCCACGTCGCCGTGACGCGCCATGAGCGCCCGGCCCGTGGCGTCGAACACGAAGCCGCAGACCGACGGAAGCATCAGCAGATCGGAGCCCACCTTGGCCCGCACCCCGGCCAGATGGGGGGAAATCGCCACGTCAGCCCCTCAACGCGCCGTCGGGCCCGGAGCCCTTCAACGCGCCGTCGGGCCCGGAGCCCTTCAACGCGCCGTCGGGCCCGGAGCCCTTCAGCGTGCCGTCGGGCCCGGCCACCAGCAGCGTCTTGACGCCCAGCTCGGCCGCCACCGCCTCGTCCTCGGCGCTCGGCCCGTCGCCCGCCGTGACCAGCGCCGCCGCCTCCAGCGCCTGAGCGCCGCTGGAGATGGCCGTGGCGACCGCCACCTGCACGGCGGAGAGCGTGAGGGCGGAGAGCGCGACGTTCGTGGCCGAGTAGGTGCGCCCGGTCTCGTCGCGTACGGCGGCGCCTTCGGCCGAGCCGTTGCGCGCCCTGGCCGCCCGCGCGAGCGTAATGATCTTGCTGTCTTCTGGATCGAGAGTCACAAGCACTAGGTTAGGCGCTGACCATCCCGACGGCGGCGCTGAGCACCTGCCGGGTACGCTCCGGGTCCACCTTGGCGATGCCCGTGTGCACGACGGACACCAGCGTGTCGCCCGAGCGGGCGAGCATCACGTCCAGCGCGTACGGGTAGCCGTTCAGCCGCCCGCGCAACTCCGCGCCCACCGCCTCGTCGCCCACGTCCTCGACCGGCAGCATCGTCAGCCGCAACCGGGTGCCGTCGCCCGCACGCACCGCCCGGCACGCCTCCAGCGCCTCGGTCAGCTCCTCGATGCGCCCCTCCGCCTCCGAGCCCGCGTAGCGCGCCAGGCCGACCCCGGCCACCTCGCCCAGCTCATCCCCCTCGAAGCTGGCCGCCGCCTGCGCCGTCAGCGCCCGCGCCGGCGCCCGCCCCGTCGCCGGATCCAGCGCGGCCCGGCAGTTGTGGTCCGCCTGGCCGAACGGCACCCGCCACGGCTCCTCGGACCGGGCGGAGAAGCCGTCGGGCAACTGCGGATCCTTGTTCAGTGCCTCGCGCAGCCGGGCCATGGCTTGAGCGTCGACGTAACTCTCGACCGGCCCGCCGCCGCATCCGGCGAGCAGCCCGCCCATGATGGCCAGGACGATGATCCCGCGTTCCATGATTCCCCCCGGTTCGCAATGTCCCCAGGCGACGAATACGGCAATCCACCGGAGTCACCAACAAAGCCCCAAACGCTAAAAGGGGGTTCTCGTCCGGCTTACCGGACGAGAACCCCCTTTACGCCGAGCAACGTCACGATCGGCTAGCAGACCGAGACGCTGTCGTCCCCCCAGGGGCATCCTCCCGCCGCGAACCCCACCCGGCGTTCGGATGCTTCCCCAGTGACACCCACCGCACTGGGGTGTCGGGATTAAGGCTGTCGTACGCCGCTTGCAACCGACTTGTAGAACACTTGCCGCATCCATCGCAAAACGGTCAGCGCGCTGTCAGTCGTGCTCAGCGGCGGCGGGTACGACGTCACCCTCATGCGGAACCACCCTGCGGACGACCACGGTGCTGATCCGGTTACGGCGCCCGGCGAGGCTCTCGGCCGTCAGCCGGAGCCCGGCCATCTCCGCCTCGGAGCCCGCGATCGGCACCCGGCCCAGCGCGTGGGCGAGCAGCCCGCCGACGGTCTCGACGTCGTCGACCTCGATCTCGGTGTGGAACAACTCGGCGAGCTCGTCGACCGGCATCCGGGCCGTCACCCGGAGCCCGCCGTCGGGCATGGTCTCGACGCGGGGCGCCTCCCGGTCGTACTCGTCGGCGATCTCGCCCACGATCTCTTCGAGCACGTCCTCGATCGTGACCAGGCCGGCCGTCCCGCCGTACTCGTCGATGACGATGGCCAGGTGGATCTGCCTGGCCTGCATCTCGCGCAGGAGCTGGTCGATCGGCTTGCTCTCGGGGACGTAGGTGGCCAGGCGCATGATCGACTCGACCTTCTCCTCGCCGCCGTCCTCCCCCGAGTCCGACTCGTGCACCCTGCGGGTGACGTCCTTGAGGTAGGCGATGCCGATGACGTCGTCCTCGTTCTCGCCCACGACGGGGATGCGAGAGAAGCCGCTGCGCAGCGCCAGCGAGAGCGCCTGGCTGAGCGTCTTGCCCCGCTCGATGAAGACCATGTCGGTGCGCGGCACCATGACCTCGCGCACGAGCGTGTCACCCAGCTCGAAGACCGAGTGGATCATCTCCCGCTCGTCGGGCTCGATCATCCGTCGTTCCTCGGCCAGGTCGACCAGGTCGCGCAGCTCCGCCTCGGAGGTGAACGGACCGTCGCGGAACCCCTTGCCAGGAGTCAGCGCGTTGCCGAGCAGGATGAGCAGCTTGGGCAGGGGGCCGAAGATCCGGGTCAGGCCATAGACGATGGGGGCGCTGGCCAGCGCGATCGGCTCGGCGTGCTGGCGGCCCAGGGTGCGCGGCGAGACGCCGACGATCACGTAGCTGATCACGATCATGACGGCGGCCGCGCACACGTACGCCCAGCCCTGGTCGTGCATCAGGTCGATGAACAGCAGCGTCGCGATCACCGTGGCGATCAGCTCGCAGCTCAGCCGGAGCAGGAGCAGCAGGTTGAGATAGCGCGGCGGATCGTTGACGATGGCCCGCAGCCGCGGGGCGCCACGCCGCCCCTCGCGCACGAACTCCTCCGCGCGCACCCTGGAGATGCGCGTCAGTGCCGTTTCCGCACTGGCGATCAGGCCACCGATCACCACGAGGGCGATGGCCAGAGGCAACCAGGCGTTCACCGCGGGCTGCGCACCTCCCGCCACGACTCGAGGAGCCGGGCCTGCAGGCCGAACATCTCCTTGTGCTCCTCAGGCTCGGCGTGGTCGTAGCCGAGCAGGTGGAGGATGCCGTGCGTGCACAGCAGCTCCAACTCCTCCCGCACGCTGTGACCGGCCTCCTCCGCCTGACGGGCGGCCACCGGCGGGCAGAGCACCACGTCGCCGAGCAGCGCCGGGTCGGCGGCGGTCTCGGCGTCGCCGCGCGCCCCGCCCCCCGGTCGCAGCTCGTCCATGGGAAAGGCGAGCACGTCGGTCGGACCCGGCTCGCCCATCCACTTCTCGTGCAGCTCGGCCATCGTGCGCTCGTCGACCACCACGATCGACAGCTCGGCGAGCGGGTTGATGCCCATCTCACCGAGCACGTGCGTGGCCAGCTCGACCAGGCCCTGCTCGCCGACCTCGGCGCCCGACTCGTTGTTGATCTCGATGCTCATCGTCTTGTCCTCAAGATCTCATCCTCAACGTCTCATCCTCGACGTCTCTTCCTCAACGTCGCTTCCCCCGATGCTGCTGGATCTGCTTCGGCTCCTGAAGCGCGTCGTAGCGGCCGTAGGCGTCGACGATCTCGCTCACCAGCTTGTGGCGGACCACGTCGGCGCTGGTCAGCCGTGAGAAGTGGATGTCGTTGATGCCGTCGAGGATCTCCTGGACCACCCGCAGGCCGCTGACCGTGCCCGAGGGCAGGTCGACCTGCGTGACGTCACCGGTCACCACGATCTTGGAGTTGAAGCCGAGCCTGGTCAGGAACATCTTCATCTGCTCGGCCGAGGAGTTCTGCGCCTCGTCGAGGATGATGAAAGCGTCATTAAGCGTGCGTCCGCGCATATATGCGAGTGGTGCCACCTCGATCGTGCCCGCCGCCATCAGCTTGGGGATCGAGTCGGGGTCCAGCATGTCGTGCAGCGCGTCGTACAGGGGGCGCAGGTAGGGGTCGATCTTCTCGTAGAGCGTGCCCGGCAGGAAGCCGAGCCGCTCCCCCGCCTCGACGGCGGGCCGCGTCAGGATGATGCGGTTGACCCGCTTCTCCTGCAGCGCGCGTACGGCCTTGGCCATCGCGAGGTAGGTCTTGCCGGTGCCCGCGGGGCCGATGCCGAACACGACCGTGTACTGGTCGATGGCGTCGACGTAGCGCTTCTGGTTGACGGTCTTGGGCCGGATCGTCCGGCCACGTGAGGACAGGATGTCGAGCGACAGCACCTCGGCCGGGCGGTCGGACGTCATGCGCAGCATGGCGATGCTCCGCTCGACCGCGTCGGCGGTCAGCTCGCCGCCGTTGCGCAGCACCTCGACCAGCTCCTCGAACAGGCGCACCACGGCGCCGCTCTCGTCGGGGCTGCCGGTGACGGTGATCTCGTTGCCACGCACGTGGATGTCGGCCCTGAACGCACCCTCGATGACGCGCAGCAGCTCGTCACGGGAGCCCAGGAGGCTGACCATTGGGTATTCGTCCGGTATCAGCACCTTGGCTTGAGTGCGCGAGGGAGGTGCCGTTCTTCGGGATTCATGTAGTTCGGACATGGGCAGGCCAGCGGCCTGATGCCTCCCGGTCTGTTCGGGTGTACTTCTCCGCCCATCGTAGCCGGGACCAGGGTACGAACTTTTGCTGGCGTTCGCTATGCGAGTCGGTGTTTCCGGTAGAACTGGTGTTGGATTGCTTCGGCTCGCTTGTTGCGACGGATGGTAATCGTGCGGTAATTTTCTGTCACAGCCGGGTGCCTGACTGGCGCTCGGTCCCCGCCCCCGCTGGTGTCCGCATCAACGGGAAAGCGTCCGGCGGGGCGGTTGCCCAAGAGGCGCGCTCCCTCCAGGAGCGCGCAGTCAGGCCCCGACAACGCGGTTCTCAAACCACGGTCCGCCCGGCTTGCCGGACGGACGCGGCTCCGGCTTCCACCGAATCACTACCCGGCCCCGGTCGGGCGCGACGAGACTACGCCGATGTCCGCTTTACCTAGGTAAACACAGGGGACCGAAGACGCTGATTGCTCGCGCCAATATCACCGCGCCAGATCAGCCGGGCGGCCACCGCAGATCGCGCCCGCCGAGCACGTGGGCGTGCACGTGGAAAACCGTCTGCCCGGCGCCCGGCCCGGTGTTGAAGACCACCCGGTAGCCGCGCTCGGCCACGCCCTCCTGCACGGCCACGGCGTGCGCGGTCTTGAGCACGTCGTCGGCCAGGCCGTCGTCGGCCCGGGCCAGGGCGGCCGCGTCGGCGTGGTGCTCCCTGGGGATGACCAGCACGTGCGTGGGCGCCTGCGGGTTGATGTCGCGGAAGGCCAGCGCCCGGTCGTTCTCGAGGACGATCTCGGCCGGGATCTCCTTGGCCACGATCTTGCAGAAGAGGCAGTCGGTCACAGGCAGCACCCTACCCACAGGGCTCGCCCTCCTCGGTCCTTCCCAGCTTCGCCGCCTCCAGCTCGTCGGCGATGATCCCGATGTCGTGAAGGGTCGGCTCCTCCGCGGCGAAGAGGTACTTCGTCACGCACGCCCTGAACACCTCGCTGAACCGGGTGTAGTGCTCCAGCTTGGGCCGCGTGGCCGTCGGCAGTGACTCCTTGATCGCGGAGGCCAGTCGCTGGAGGTCGTCGCGCGTCGGCGGGGTGCCCGTCTCGCGCGCGTCGGCCTCGGGGCAGGCGGCCACGTCCTCGTAGGCGGCCTCGACGACCGGGGCGTAGCCGCCGCAGGCGAACAGCTGCCGCTGGCTGTCCGGCTGGAGGAGGTATTTCACGAACTTGAGGACGCTGTCGTACTTGGTGGATCTGGCGGTGATGGCGAGGTTCGAGCCGCCGAGCGTCGCCGGGCCGGGCAGCTTCGACAGCTTGAAGGGCGTCCTGCCGTCGGTGATCAGCTGCAGATCCGCGTACGGCCAGTGCCGAAGGTATCCGGCACCCCCGTCGGCGAAGGCGGCCAGGCTTTCGGCCTCCTTGTCCTTCCAGGAGTCCCCGAGCGTCTGGTCACTCTGCCACTGCCGCATCCATCGCAGCGCGTCGAGCGCCTTCTGGCTGTTGGGCTTCTGGTCGAGCACGATCTCGCCGTCGTCGTCCACCACGGTGGCGCCGTAGGCGCGGAGCAGTTCGAGCAGCCCCACGGTCCTGCCCTCGAAGTCGGCGAGTTGGGCCAGATATCCGCCGCGGCCATAACTGGCCCCGGCCTGGCGCGCCGCATGCCAGAGCTGGTCCCAGCTCGTCGGCTCCGGCAGGTCGGCCCTGCGGTACAGCAGCCCCACGTCCACCGCGAACGGCAGCGCGTACTGCTTGCCGTCCCACTGACCGCTCTCGCGCGCCTGGCGTACCAGACCCGAGGGGACGTCCTCGGGCCGGATCTCGCTGAGCAGGCCGGCGGCGGCGAACTCGGCCGTCGAGGCCATGTCGATGATCAGCAGGTCGTAGGCCTGGCACGGGTCGGCCTGGGCGGCGGCCAGCATCTCGTCGCGCTTGAGGTCGGCCACCCTGGAGATCTCGATCATCTGGACGAGCGGGCCCTTCCAGCGGCGGATCAGCTCCCTGCGCGCGCCGCCGACGCTCACGTCGTCGCCGGTGGCGACCCTGATCACGTCGTCGTCCACGCACTGCTCCGCGGGCGCCGGCCGCTCCTTGACGCCGGCCACGCCGAGCGTGAGCAGCACCCCCGCCGCCGCGCCCACGGCCGCGGCCCGCCATCGCCGTACGGTCACTTGCTCTCCCGCCACAGCTCCGTCAGCTCCTTGTCGACCTCGTCGACCTGGTCCTGGTACGGCGTCGCGGCCTCGGCCCGGCTGATGGCCGCGCACTTGACCACCTCGCCGACGGCCTTGACCAACCGCTCGATGTGGTCCGCGTCGCACCGCTGTTCCCCGGTGAGCAGCAGCCGCACCCTGAGCCCCTTCACCTTCCGCAGGGCGGCCACCGTACGGCCGAGGTCGCCCGCCTGGTGACCGCCGTCGGTCAGCATGACCACGACCGGGTTGGGGGTGTCCGCGAGCAGAGGCGCCCCCTGCGCCAGCACGTCCCCGAGCGGAGCGTCGCGCCCGTGTACGGCCAGCGTCCCCAGCCGTCCGGCCACCTGAGCCGGGCCCGTCACCAGAGTCTCGCCGATCCCGCCGGAGTCGGAGAAGGTGGCCAGCCGGACCGTGTCGCGGCCCTCGCGCAGCCGCCTGAGCAAGGTGCTGGCCCCTGAGCTGGCCCTCTGCAGCGCGGTGCCGCCCGTGATCGGATTGCCCATCGAGCCCGACGCGTCGACCAGCAGCAGGAACGACGTCTCGGGATGCGCCTTGCCGAGACGGTCGATCAGCCGGGCCGGTTCGACGGTGGCCGGTTCGACGCTGTCGGCCTGCCCCGAGTCGAGCTCCCTGCCAAGGGGCATGGGCTCCTTACGGTCGGACACGCCCGCCGAGTCGCGGTAACCGTAGGGGGCGAGCTTGTCCTGGGCGAGCCAGTCGTGGAAGTCGATCGCCGCCCGCTCACGCGCGTCGTTCCACTGGTCGGCCCACCTCAACCGGACGTAGCGGTAGCTGAGGGTGGGCAGTCCGTCGAGCCGGTGCCAGGACAGGCCGGCCGTCTGTCGCCCCGCACCGCACGCGCCCAGGTCCTGGTGCTTGTTGACCGCGTAGACGAGGTGCTCCGGCACGATCATGGCGAGCGATTCCTTGGCGGTGTCGAAGCGGTCGCGGGCGTAGCAGAGGAGGCCGGCGGCGTCGGAGAGCGGGAGGTTCGGCGGGGTGTAGGCGATCTCGTCGGAGATGTCCTTGGAGGTGTCGGCGCCGTAGAGCCCGGCGCTGGCGATGAGCCCGATCTCCGACAGATCGGCGCGCGGCCTGGCCAGGGGCGCTCCGACGCTCTCCAGCCAGGCCCGCATCCCGGGCAGGTCCGTGGGCGGGGACTGCGTGCCCAGCCGCGCCTCCAGCGCGGGTGTGAACGCGACCAGCAGCGCGGAGGTGGCCACCGGGGACATCCGGTCGAACGTGACCTGGCCCAGGTTGGCGAACGCCTGGCGGAGATACTCCTCGGTGGCCGCGCTGGAGGGGATCCAGATGTCGGGGTGGACCGCGATCAGCGCGCGATAGGTGCTGCTGTTCCAGGAGGCGGGGTCGTTCCACTCCTTGTTGGCGGCCTGGGACATGGTGGCGAGCGGCGGCTGGGGCGTCACGGAGAACCGCACGCGCGGGCAGCCGCGCAGGTCGGCGCTCTCGTCGGCGTAGCGGCGGCCGGCCGCCTGGAGGGCGGCCACGTTCTCGGCGGAGGTGAGCACCCGCAGCTCCAGCGGCTGGTCACAGGGGGTGGAGAGTACCCAGCCCAGTCCGATCCGCACCAGCGGCCCGCCCACCAGCACGAGCACCACCGCGAGCACCCCGGCGACGAACCCGAGCGCCCCGGCCGTCAAGGGCCCGGTACGCCGGCTCACCCACTCGACGGCGGCCCTGACCAGCAGGGCGACGAACACGATCAGCCGCCATACCCTGCCGAAGAACGCCCTCAGCAGAGTGCCGAGCCACGCGACGGCCGTCCCGACCGGGCCGAGCCGGAGGCCGAGCAGAACCGCCACCACGAGAACGGTCAGGACCAGGATCACCACGGCGGCCACGATGAACACCACGCGCCCGACCGCGCCGCCACCCAGCAGTGGCGCCGCCACGGCCCCCAGGAAGGCCCAAAGCGGCGTCACGATGGCAGCCACGTCCTTCAACCGCTCGCTCCGAGCGGCCGGGGCGGCTCTGCGGGGTGCCTGGGGGTGCATTCTCCCTCGATCCTAGATCGGACGGAATCTGCTGTCTCCGTTGCGAATCGGTAATCCGCTGTGCCGTGCGTCCGAAGATCCTCGCGGTTAGGGTTAGTGTGCGAGACTGCCGAAAAATAAGACGATTCAGGGTCGGGCGAAGCCACCTGGCGAGGACACGACTGGCTAATGCCCTCTAAGGAACCGCAAGAGCGTAAACCCTCCGGGAAGGCCGCGCGTCCCAATGATGTGACCACCGAAACCCTCTTGGCCGACAGGTCGCTGGGGGCGGTGCCGGTCGGGTGGGACGCCGACATGGCCGTGACCGCGCTTTACAGTGCGCACTTTCGGTCATTAGTGCGTCTCGCCGTGTTGCTGGTGCGAGACATGGCAACCGCGGAAGAAGTCGTGCAGGACACGTTCGTCGCCATCCACGGCGCTTGGCGCAGACTGCGCGATCCCGACAAAGCACTTGCCTACCTGCGGCAATCCGTCGTCAACCGGTCCCGTTCCGTGCTGCGTCACCGCGCGGTCGTCGAGAAGTACGCGCCCAAGGGCCTGCCCGATGCTCCGAGCGCCGAGAACGGCGCGATCGGCGAGCTCGAACGCACCGCTGTCATCGAAGCGCTAAGGTCCCTGCCAACACGTCAGAGAGAGGCACTCGTCCTTCGCTACTACGGTGATCTGTCCGAGGCTGAGATCGCCCACGCCATGGGCATCAGCAAGGGTGCGGTCAAGAGCCACACAGCTCGTGGCATGGCCGCCTTGCGATCCGTCCTGGAGAAAATGTCATGACCCAGTCCCCCGACGAGTACGGCGACGTCCTGCGCCGTGTGCTCCGCGCGGAGGCGGACACGGTCGTGCCCTCGCCGGAAGGACTGGAGATCATCCGCGCTCGCATCGAGCGGCGCGGGGTGCGCAACCTGTTCTGGTGGCGAGCGGGCGCCGCCGCTGCCAGCGCGCTGCTGGTGGCGGGCACGATCGTGATGGTCGTCCCCGAGCTGCGCCACAAGGTCATCCAGCAGGAGACCGTCGAGCAGGTCAGAGACACCAGGTCCAAGCCGCCGGCCAACTCCTCGACCAGCCGGCCCGCCTCTCCGAAGCCGAGCCCGCCGCCGGACGATCCGCCCGCCGTGGTGCCCGCCCCGATCACCTCCGCGCCGCTGCCCGCCTCGGAGACCGCCAGGTCCACCAGCAAGCCGACGCCCAAGGCGACACCGACCCCCACGTGCCCGACCCCCACCGGACCGACCCCCACCGGACCGACCCCCACCGAGGAGCAGCCGCCGAAGGACTGCCCCACGGACGAGGAGACGCCCACTCCGACGCCTACGCCCACCCCCACGCCGTCGGACACGAGCATGCCCGGTGGGCCCTGCCCGGTCGAGGAGTGCCCGCCGACCGACATCGACACAACGGCCAACACCTTCGCCAGCCCCCTCGGCGGCACCCCCCTCGCCACACCGTGAGCACCGTTCGCGACTGAGAGCTCACCAGCATCCGGTTCGCGGCTGAGAGCTCACCAGCGTCCGGTTCGCGCCACTACTCACCAGCGTCCGGTTCGCGCCATGAGTACGGCCGCCGCCGCCACCCCCGCCGTCGAGGTACGCAGCACCGTGGGGCCGAGCAGCACCGGCACCGCCTTCGCCGCCCTGAACCCGGCCAGCTCCGCGTCCGAGACACCCCCTTCGGGCCCCACCACGACGACGATGTCGCCCCCGGCGGGCAGCGTCACGCCCGACAGCGGCTCGGCGGCCTCCTCATGCAGCACCAGACCGAGCGCCGCGCCGCCGAGCAGCGCCTCGACCCCGGTCGTGGACACCGGCGCGGCCACCTCCGGCAGGTGGAACCTGCGGGCCTGCTTGCCCGCCTCCCGGGCCGTCGAACGCCATTTGGCCAGCGACTTGGCCGCCCTGTCGCCCTTCCACTGGGTGACGCTGCGGGCCGCCGCCCAGGGCAGGATCACGTCGACGCCCGCCTCGGTCATCATCTCGACGGCCAGCTCGCCCCTGTCGCCCTTCGGCAGCCCCTGGACGACGATCAGCCTGGGCTCGGGCGGCGGCACCTCGTAGCGGCCCAGCACGTCGAGTCTGAGCGCGTCCTTCAGCGCCTCACGTACCACGCACTCGGCGACCGCGCCGGCCCCGTCCGTCAGGTCGATCCGCTCACCGGCGCGCAGGCGCCGGACCGAGGCCGCGTGGCGCCCTTCAGGACCGTCGAGGACCAGCTCGGGCCCGGTGCGGTCGGCGAGGCCGTCGGCCAGGAATACCGGCACGGTCACCGGCGATCACCCCAAAGATTTTCACGTTCAGTAGCCATAGGATCACGAAACGATTAAGGTTGGCCGAGATCGCACCTTCCTGAGGTCACTCTACGAGGGGTTAGAGCGGTCAACGACCCCCTCCTGAAGGAGAAGGCTTGAGGTGCCGCCAGGTGCTTTGAAGCCCCGCGTTGACCAGCCCTAGTCATCGCCGTTGGAGGTGCAAATCCAGATGGCTACCTTTCACGCAGGACCGCAGACCCACCAGCGAATGCTTCCTCAGTTCGCTGCTCTGGAATCCGTGGGAGCAGACACGCCCGAGGGTGGGCACGAAACGGCTCACGGACGCGCGGCAGGCCGCGCACCCGATGTGGAAGCTGGGCGAGGGGAGATCCGCCGTAGCGCACCAGTCGGCGGGCGTCACCCCGACCCGGAGCAGTCCGGGAAGGGCGGAAGGGTCCTTACAGACCCGTACGTTTTCGTGCTCGATCGCGACGGGAAACCGTTGCAGCCCTGCCGGCCCGGCCGGGCCCGGCAGTTCCTCAAAGCGGGCCGGGCGGTGGTGGTCCGGCACACCCCGTTCGTCATCCGCCTGACCGGCCGCACGGTGGCCGACTCCACGGTCGCCGGGGTTGAGGTCGGCCTCGACCCCGGCTCCAGGCACACCGGCATCGCCGTCTTCACCGAACGGGGCGGCAGCCGCACCGGAAAATACAGTATTCAACTCGACTACCGGGGCACGGTGATCCGCGACAAGCTCACCGCCCGCTCCAACTACCGGCGCGGCAGAAGGTCGCGCAAGCTGCGCTACCGCGCTCCTCGATTCCTCAACCGCACCAAACCCAAAGGCTGGCTCGCGCCGTCCCTGCGGCACCGCGTGGACACCACCATGTCGTGGGTGGCCCGGCAGAGGCGCTGGGCGCCCGTGCGCGCCATCCACGTCGAACGCGTCACCTTCGACACCCACGCCATATCGGCGGGCAAGCCGCTGGAAGGCATCGACTACCAGCAGCAGTTCCTGCGCAGCAAGCCCGCACGGCTGGCGCGCATCCTCCAGCAGGCCAAGGCCCCGCTCCGGGATGCCGCGGCGGTCAACGCCACCCGCTGGGCGCTGTGGCGAGCGCTGACCGCGACCACTCTGCCCGTGGCCACCGGTTCGGGTGGGCGCACCAAGTGGAACCGCTCCCGCACGAACGCGCCGAAGTCCCACACCCTGGACGCCCTGCACGTCGGCGAACTCGGGCAGGTGACCGGGTGGCCGGGCCGCGTCCTGGTGGTCCGGGCCACCGGCCGCGGCCTCTACCGCCGAACCCGCACCGACCGGTACGGGTTCCCCCGCCTGCGACTTCCCCGCATCAAGCACGTCCACGGCTTCGCCACCGGCGACCTCGTTCGCGCCACCCTCACCACAGGCAAGCACGCCGGAATCCACACCGGACGTGTCGCCGTCCGCACCACAGGCTCCTTCAACATCACCACCGCGACCGGCATCCGCCAAGGCATCAACCACAAGCACATCCGCCTACTCCAAAGAGCCGACGGCTACAGCTACACCACAAGGCAGGAGAACACCACTGAACGGTGAACCTCAGGGCACACTCAAGCCCTCAAGGACCTTCCCACTCCCGCTCCCTCCCCGGCGTGAACGCCGGGGTATCCACGGGTGATTCTGATGACGTTCATGTCCAGGAACACCCGTCGCGCGCGGCGCTGGCCGTGCGCGCTGAAGACCCGGCTGACCGTCCTGCTCACCGTCCCTGCCACGATCGCCCGCGCGGCGCCGCGCCGGCTCGCCGGGAAGGCCCCGGACACGACGGAGCCCGCGACTGAGGAGCCCCACCGGCCCACCGGCCGGCCGCGCCGGCCGCCCGATCCCGTCGCCGTACGCGACGTGCTCCGCTCGGCCCTGAGCGCGGCCGGGTCGGGCCGCGCGGTGCTGGGCGAAGTGGACGACGCCCTGCTCAGGGGCACGGCCGTCGCCGAGATCGCGCACCTGGTGACCGAACTGGTCGACAACGCGCTGACCTGCTCGCCCCCCGACACCGAGGTGGAGATCCGGGCCAGCACCCGCGAGGGCGAGTGCCACATCGCGATCGTCGACCAGGGCGTGGGGATGACCGAGGGAGAGCGCGCGGCCGCCAACGCCCGGCTCCGCGGCGAACGGCGCTTCTTCGCCGCCCCCACCCGCTACCTCGGCCACTACGTGGTGGGCAGGCTGGCCGAGCGGCTCGGCGTGCGCGTGTGGCTGGATGAGTCGCCGCCACACGGCATCACCGCCCGGGTGGCCCTCCCGGGCGAGTTGCTGGTGCCGTCACGAGTCAACGGCCATTGACCGCCTCCTGCTCAACGGCCGTTTGCTCAACGGCCGTTGAACGCGTCCCGCAGCCGTGAGAAGAACCCCTGCTGCCCGGGGGCGAACTTCCCGGGCGGCCGCTCCTCGCCACGCTGCTTGGCCAGCTCGCGCAGCAGTTCCTCCTGCGCCGGGTCGAGCCGCAGCGGGGTCTCCACGTTGACGTGGATGAGCAGGTCGCCGCGGCCCGTCTCGTTGAGCCGCTGCACGCCCCTGCCGTACATCGTGATGACCTGGCCCGACTGCGTGCCCGGCCGCACGTCGATCTCCTCGGAGCCGTCGAGCGTCTCCACGGCGAGGTTGGTGCCGAGCGCGGCGGCCGTCATCGGGATCTGGACCGTGCAGTGCAGATCGTCGCCGCGCCGCTCGAAGATCTCGTGCGGACGCTCGACGATCTCCAGGAACAGGTCTCCAGGCGGGCCGCCGCCGGGGCCGATCTCGCCCTCGCCGGCGAGCTGGATGTGCGTGCCGTCCTCGACGCCCGCGGGGATGCGGACCTTGATCGTACGGCGGGTGCGTACGCGGCCGTCACCCGAGCACTCCTGGCACGGGTGGCGGATGATCGTCCCGAAGCCGCCGCACTGGGGGCACGGCCTGGAGGTCATGACCTGGCCCAGGAACGACCGGGTGACCTGGGAGATCTCGCCGCGCCCGTTGCACATGTCACAGGTGTCGGGGTGGGTGCCGGACGCGGCGCCCGCGCCCTGGCAGACCTCGCAGAGCACGGCCGTGTCGACGACCAGCTCGCGGGTGGTGCCGAAGGCGGTCTCGCTCAGGTCGAGCTCGACGCGGATGGTCGCGTTGCGCCCTCTCCTGGCCCGCGAGCGGGGTCCGCGCGCGCCGCCGGCCGTGCCGAAGAAGGCGTCCATGATGTCGCTGAACGGGAAGCCCGCGCCGAAGCCGGCCGCTCCCTGCCCCGCGCCCGCGCCGCCGAAGGGGTCGCCGCCCAGGTCGTACATCTGACGCTTGTTGGCGTCGGACAGCACCTCGTAGGCCTGCGTGATCTCCTTGAACCGCTCCTGGGTCGCGGGGTCCGGATTGACGTCGGGATGGAGTTCGCGGGCAAGCCTGCGGTAGGCCTTCTTGATCTCTTCCTGACTGGCGTCACGGCGCACCCCGAGGGTGGCGTAGTAGTCGCTGTTTGCCACTTATCGACCTCTTATGATGCAGCCAGGATCTGGCTGACGTAGCGTGCCACCGCGCGCACGGCGCCCATCGTCACGGGATAGTCCATCCTCGTGGGGCCTAGCACGCCTAGCCGGGCCAGTTCGTTGTCGCCAGAACCGTACCCGGTTGCGACGATCGACGTGCCACGGAGGAACGGGTTCTCCGAGCCGATGCGCACGGTGAGCGTGGACGGGGTGTCTGTGGAAGTCTCGCCGAGCAGCCGCATGAGCACGACCTGCTCTTCCAGTGCTTCGAGCACGTCGCGCAGCCCGGTCGAGAAGTCGGCCCCGGCGAGGTTGGCCGCACCGGCGAACACGATCTTCTCATCATGGCGCTCGACCAGCGTCTCGAGGAGCACCGACAGGATAGTGGCCACCACGGGACGGTCTTCGACGGGCAGCCGCTCCGGCAGGTCGGCGACCTGATCGGGGACGTTGAGCAGGCCACAGCCGTCGAGGGAGGCGTTGAGCACCGCGCGCAGGTGCGCGATGCGGGTGTCCTCCACCACTTCGGGCAGCTCGACCACCCGCTGCTCGACGCGGCCCGTGTTGGTGATCAGCACGAGCATGACCCGCCGATCATGCAGCGGTACGAGCTCGACGTGCCTGACCGTCGAGCGGGTCAGCGTCGGGTATTGCACGACCGCCACCTGCCGGGTGAGCTGCGCGAGCAGCCGTACCGTGCGGGTGACCACGTCGTCGAGGTCGACCGCGCCGGCGAGGAACGTCTCGATCGCCCGGCGCTCCGCCCCGGAGAGCGGCTTGACCTGCGAGAGCCGGTCGACGAACAGGCGATAGCCCTTGTCCGTCGGCACGCGGCCCGCGCTGGTGTGCGGCTGGGTGATGTAGCCCTCCTCCTCCAGAGCGGCCATGTCGTTCCTGACCGTCGCTGGGGAGACCTTCAGGTTGTGGCGTTCGGCGAGCGCCCTGGAGCCCACCGGCTCGTTGGTGGACACGTAGTCTTCGACAATGGCGCGGAGCACCGCCAGCTTCCTATCGTCGAGCACGCGCTCACCTCCTACCTCTGCCTTTCAGGAAACGACAGGTCTAGCACTCTGTGTTCCCGAGTGCCAAGTGTACGGCTCCCGCCCACAAGGTGCGATAACACCGGAGCTAGCGAGTGGCTGCCCATAGGGCGCACACTGGCCGATATGACCGATGACTCCCAGCCCCCCTCCTACGGTCCACCGCCGGGACAGGGTCCGTACCAGGGGCAACCTCCCCAGTTCGGGCCGCCGCCGCCCCAATATGGTCCGCCGCAATACGGCCAGCAGCCATACCAGTCCGGCCCCTACGGGCAGCAGCAGCCGTACCAGCCCGGACCTTACGGCACGCCGCAGCGGTTCGGCCCTCAGGTTGACCCGAAGTTGATCAGACCGCGGTTGCGGTGGATCGCGGTCGCCTGGGGACTGGCCCTGCTCGCCGGCCTGGTCGGGGTGGGAGTGTTCGTGAGCGGCATCCTGAACACGGTGGGCGCGGTGGCCCCGTCCAAGACGTTCGCGGCGGGCCAGAGCGTTACCGTGCCACTGGACCCGGCGGACAAGCCGGTGGTGTACCTCGCCAGCGAGAGCCAGGTCCACTACATGTGCCGGATCGACGGCGGTCCCGGTCAGGCCAGGCTCGCCAGGACGTCCGGCACCGAGCGGGTCACCATCAACGGCACGCAGTGGCAGCTCATCCTCGTGGTCAACGCGCCGGCCAAGGGCGACTACCAGTTCACCTGCACGACCCAGGAGCCGACGAACGTGCGCTTCGGCGTCGGCCGCGACTTCGCCTCCGCCGCGGGCGGCCTGGTGGGCGGCGTGGCGGCACTGCTGGTGATCCCGGGTCTGGGCGTGCTGGCCGCCGTCATCGTGACCATCATGGTGATGACCCGGCGCAGCTCTCATCGCAAGCGCCTTGCGGCGGGCGGGTGATTTGCTACGGTCCCCGTGTGTACGAGGGCGATGTTCTAGCGGGGAATTGGCGGCGGCCGGGCAAGGGCAAGATCCCACAGGTGCCCGCCGAACTCGATCTGGTTGTGGAGGACGCCGAGAGCGGCTTCTGCGGCGCCGTGGTGGCCTGCGGCAAGGAGGCCGTCACGCTGGAGGACCGCTTCGGCAAGCGCCGCCTGTTCCCGTTCGCGCCCGCCGCGTTCCTGCTGGACGGCAAGGTCGTGACGCTCGTACGGCCGGCCGCCCCGGCGGTGTCGAACCCCAGGCGGAGCGCGTCCGGCTCGATAGCCGTGGAGGGCCTGCGGGCCAAGGTTGCCAAGGAGAGCCGTATCTACGTGGAAGGCGTGCACGACGCCGCCCTCGTGGAGAAGATCTGGGGCCACGACCTCCGGGTGGAGGGCGTCGTGGTCGAGTACCTGGAGGGCGTGGACGACCTGCCCGCGATCGTCGCCGAGTTCGGGCCGTCGCCGGAGCGTAGGCTGGGCGTGCTGGTCGACCATCTCGTGCCGGGCTCCAAGGAGAGCCGGATCGCCGCTCAGGTGACCTCGCCCCACGTGCTCGTCGTGGGCCATCCCTACGTGGACATCTGGCAGGCGGTCAAGCCCTCCGTGCTGCGGATCCCGGCCTGGCCGGACGTGCCGCGCGGGGTGCCGTGGAAGGAGGGCGTGATCGCCGCCCTGGGCTGGCGGATGGAGCCGGCCGACGCGTGGCGGCGCATCCTCGGCGCCGTCTCGGCATTCACAGACCTGGAGCCCGAGCTGCTCGGCCGGGTCGAGGAACTGATCGACTTCGTTACGGAGGCACCATGAGCCAGGATCCCCCGCAGCCGCCGCCGGACGATGATGCGACGCGGCGCATCTCGCAGTCGGACATCAACCCCGAACCTCCTCGGCAACCGGAGTACGGCGGCCAGCCCGGCTCCGGTCCCGCGCCCGAGTACGGCGGCCAGCCCGGCTCCGATCCCGCGCCCGAGTATGGCGGCCAGCCTGGATCGGGTCCCGCGCCGGGATATGGCGGCCAACCCGGATCCGGTCCCGCGACCGGATCCGACGGCCAGCCCGGCTATGGTTCCGAGCCTGGGTATGGCGGCCAGCCTGGCCCCGGTCCGACGCCCGGGTATGGTTCCGGGCCTCAGGGCGGTCCTGGGTCGGGGCCGCAGGCCGGTTACGGTTACGGGCAGCCCAGTTCCGGTTACGGACAGCCGCCTGGTTACGGTTACGGCCAGTCGCCCACGCCGCCGCCCGGCTACGAGCAGCCCGGCTACGGCTACGCGGCCCCGCAGCAGCGTCCGCCGCACGTCCCCGGCGTCTACGGCCCGCGGCCGGGCAGCGACGACACCACGATGGCCATGCTGGCCCACCTGCTCGGCCTGCTCGTCTCCTGGATCGGCCCCCTGATCATCTACCTGATGAAGCGGGACGAGTCACCCTATGTCCGCGACCAGTCGGCCGAGGCGCTGAACTTCCAGATCACGATGTTCATCGGCTACGTCGTCGCGGGCCTGCTGACGGTCGTCCTGATCGGGATCATCCTGTTCCCCATCATCTGGATCGTGTCGCTGATCTTTCACATCCAGGCCGCCATCGCCGCCAACAAGGGCGAGAACTACCGCTACCCGATCGCCATCCGCATGGTCAGCTGAGCAGATCGCGTATCAGCTGGGGCAACGGTCAGGCGAGCAGATCCCGTACCAAGGCAATCGCATGGTCAGCCGAGCAGATCCCGCACCAGGGCATCGGCCATGAGCCGGCCGCGCTGGGTGAGGACCAGCCGGCCCGTCTTGAACGGCTCCGGCTCCAGCAGGCCGTCGCCCAGCGCCACCGCGACGGCCGTACGCGCGCCCGGAGCGACGTCGGCGACCGGATAGCCGGAGGCCAGCCGGAGCTCCAGCATCAGGCGTTCAGCGTCGCGGTCGTCGTCGGCGAGCACTTCGCGCGCGTGCGCGGGTGAAGTGCCCGCGGCCAGGCGCTGGGCGTAGGCGGCCGGGTGCTTGACGTTCCACCAGCGGGTGCCGCCCACGTGGCTGTGCGCGCCGGGGCCGGCGGCCCACCAGTCGCCGCCGGTCCAGTAGAGCAGGTTGTGCCGGCACCGCGCCTCGTCATCCGTGGCCCAGTTGGACACCTCGTACCAGCGGAAGCCCGCCTCCGCCAGCAGCGTGTCGGCGATCTGGTAGCGGTCGGCGGCCACGTCGTCGTCGGGCATCGGGAGCTCGCCGCGCCTGATCCTGGCGGCCAGCCGCGTGCCCTCCTCCACGATCAGCGAGTAGGCGGAGACGTGGTCGGGCTCGGCGGCGATCGCCGCCTCCAGCGACGCCCGCCAGTCGTCGTCGGACTCGCCGGGCGTGCTGTAGATCAGGTCCAGGTTGACGTGCTCGAAACCCGCCTTCTTGGCTTCTTGTACGGCCTGCGCCGCCCGGCCGGGCGTGTGCTGCCGGTCGAGCACCTTGAGCACGTGCTCCCTGGCGCTCTGCATGCCGAAGCTGACCCGGTTGAAGCCGCCGTCCAGCAGCCTGCCGAGGTAGGCCGGGTCGACCGACTCGGGATTGGCCTCGGTGGTCACCTCAGCGCCCGCCTTGAGTCCGAACTCCGCGTCGATCGCGCCGAGGATCCGGCCCAGGTCTTCCGCGGGCAGCAGGGTGGGCGTGCCGCCACCGAAGAACACGGTCTCGACCGGGAGCTCCACGTCACCGAGGACACGTCGGGCCAGCCGTACCTCCTCGATGGCCGTGTCGGCGTAGTCGCGGTGCGAGGCACCGGGGCCCAGCTCGGCGGCGGTGTAGGTGTTGAAGTCGCAGTAGCCGCAGCGCGTCACGCAGAACGGGACATGCACGTAGAAGCCGAACGGACGCTCGCCGAGACCGCGCAGCGCACTCTCGGGCAGGTCGCCGGAAGAGGGCGCGGCGTCGCCGTCGGGCAGGGTGGATGGCACGCCTCCAGTCTGCCCGCTGCCACTGACTGCCCGATCCAGCGGCGCCACGGTCCTGGGCGCTTTCTGCCGCGTCCGCACCGTCCGCGGTCCTGGGCGCTTCCTGCCGCGTCCGCACCGTCCGCGGTCCTGGGCGCTTCCTGCCGCGTCCGCACCTCCGCGGTCTCCACCCCAGGGTGGAGATCCAGGACTCAACCCCCGGTCCGATCCGCGGCCGCACCGCCATTCCCTACCGTCAGACCCATGGATCCCCTGCTGAGCGCACTGCTCATCCCCGCCGTCGTCGTCTTCGTCGTCTACCGGCAGATGATGACCCGCCCCACGGCCAGAAACGGCATCGTCTATGTCTCGGCCGCCCTCGTCGCGCTGGGCCTGCTCACCGGTGGCCTCGTCGACGGTGGCCATCTGGCCCTCAGTCTGGCCCTCGTGGCTGTGGAGGCCATCGCCGCCGTGGTCTTCGGCGCCGTCCGCGCCGCGACCGTACGCGTCTGGATGGACGAGGCCGGGGTGACCTGGTCGAAGGCCACTCCCCTAACCCTTCTGGCCTGGCTGGCCTCGGTCGCGAGCCGCGTGGGCCTGTACTTCGCCGGTACCGCCCTGGGCCTGACCGTCTCAACCTCCGGCATCCTGTTCTTCATCGGCCTGACCATCGGCGCCCAGGCCCTGCTCGTCGCCCGTCGCGGCCGCGCCCTTTCCGGTACGACCGTGCGGGCGGATAACTTCGTGGAGTGATGCCAGGCCCGTCAAAGATCGTCCCCTTCGTCCTGCGGTTGGGGGCGATCGTGGTGTTCGTATGGGCACAGATACGGACCAAACCCACGCTTGGTTTGACCGGCGCCAGCCTGACGGTCACCACACTTACCGCGGCCATAGTGATCCTGCTGCTCGTCGTCCAACTCCCCCTGACCCGCAAGAGGTCCACACTCCGACAGGGCCAGAAGGCCCCGCATCCCTCATCCCCACCGCCGCCTCGACCCCAGTCAGACCGAGCACCGTCCCGACCACCTCAGGACCAAGTGATGCCCCAACCACCGCTGGACCACATGGCGTCACGCCCGTCCGAGCCCGTCGGTGGGTCGCGAAAGGGAGTCGCCTTCGGTGTTCTGGTCAGAGCGATCGCCTCCCGCGTGCTCCGCATCACGATCGCGGCCCGCCTGTCCGTCAGAGCGATCGCGGCCCGACCTCCCATCGCGGCGATCACGTCCCGGGCGCCTGTCATGGCGATCGCGCTCGGCTTGTCGGTCGTTCTCGCGATCATCCTCGACGCGGTGGTCGACGGCGGCCCGGCACTCGCCGTACTGCTCTACTGCCTCGGGATAGCGGCGGTCAGGCTGCCGCTGCGCCACTCGGTGCCCATCGGCGGGCTGGCCATCGGCGGGCTGCTCGTGGAGGGGGCGATCTACGGGCGGCTGGGTCGCGATCTCAGCCTCATCCTCAGCGCCTGCCTGGTGTTCCTGGTGGCGTACTCGGTCAAGGAACGCCGGGCCGCCAGAGCCGCCGAGGCCCGCGAGGCCGTACTCGCCGAAAGGGCGCGGATCGCCAGAGAGATCCATGACATCCTCGCCCACTCGCTGTCAGCGCAGCTCGTACACCTGGAGGGCGCCAAGCTCCTGCTCCGCGCGGACAAGACCGACGAAGCGCTCGACCGCGTCGTCCGCGCGCGCGACCTGGCCAAAGCCGGACTCGAGGAAGCCCGGCGCGCGGTGTCGGCCCTGCGCGAAGACGCGCCCGCCCTTCCGCAGGCGCTTCGGACGCTGGCGGAGGAGTTCCAGGCGACCACCGACCGGGCGTGCACGCTGCAGATCTCAGGTACGGAGCACCGCCTGCCCCCGGAGACGGAGCTCGCCCTGCTGCGCACCGCCCAGGAGGCGCTGACGAACGTACGGCGCCACGCTCCCGGCTCTCCGGCCACGATCAGACTGGTGTACGAGCCCGGCTCATGCGATCTCCGCATCACCAACCCCGCCGGAGCCGAGCGAGGCACACCTGGGGGAGGATATGGCCTCGTGGGCATGCGCGAACGAGCCGAGCTTCTCGGCGGCACCCTGTCAGCGGGCGAGACGACCGACGGTTTCCACGTCCATTTGTGGGTCCCGGCGTGAACCTTGCGACGAGTGAGATGAACGGCGACTCGCGCCCACCTGCCGGCCTTCTAGGCTGCCGCCCGCAGGGCCTCCGCACGTCCGACCGCCCCGGCGGTCTCCTAGGCTGGCGCCCGCATGGTCCCCACTGGACTTCCCGCACGTCCGACAGCCCCGCCGGTCTCGACCGGTGGGCTACGGTGACCGGATCATGAGCATCACGGTCGTGGTCGTCGATGACCAGGCTGTCGTCCGCGAGGGGCTGGTCCTGCTGCTCGGGCTGCTGCCGGGGATCGAGGTGGTCGGTTCGGCCGGGGACGGCGAGGCCGCACTCCGCCTGGTCGCGGAGCGGCGACCCGACGTGGCGCTGATGGACCTCCGGATGCCGCGCATGGACGGCGTCGAGGCCACCCGCCGCATCCGCGCCGAGCACCCGGACACCCAGGTTGTGGTGCTCACCACGTATTCGGACGACGAGTCGGTGTTCGCCGCGCTGAGGGCTGGGGCACGCGGCTTTCTGACCAAGAGCGCGGACTCGGACGAGATCGCCAAGGCCATCGCCACCGTCGTATGCGGTAACGCCCAGCTCGACCCCGCCGTCCAACGCCGTCTCCTCGACGCCATGACGGCTCCCGGCGACGGCCGGCCCTGGGGCGACGAACAGCCGCACCGGACCGCTCCCGATGGAGGCCAACTCCCTGATGTGCGACCTGATCCCGACCCGGACGCACAGCCTGACCTCGCCGATGGTCCCACCGCTCTCCGGCAGCCTCCCCTGCCGGCCCCCGGCAGGCCGGACGCGACAATCGAACGGCGCGCTGCCGGCAGCGCAGACACGGCTACGAGCGCCGGCGAGGAAGCGCTCGCCGGCGCACGCGACGGCCTGACGCCACGCGAGGTCGACGTGCTGCGGCTCATCGCCGACGGCTTGTCGAACAGCGAGATCGCCACCCGCCTCTTCATCAGCGAGGCCACCGTCAAGACCCACATCAACAACCTCTTCGCCAAGGCCCGTCTGAGAGACCGCGCGCAGGCCGTCACGTACGCGTACCGCCGCGGTCTCGTCCACCCGGACCCGTGACCCCCATGTGGTTGAGCTGGGACTCGTCATCAAAGCCTGCCAGTTGTAAGACCGTCTCCAGCGCGGCCTGGCGGGTCTCCTCGACCGAGCCGCCGCGTTCGCCGAAACAGTCGGCGGCCACATCGAGCACGGCCACCACCACGGCCGCATCGGGATAGGGCACGTCGACCAGGACGGTGCCATCACCCGCCGCCCCGGTCGGCACCGCGTGGAGCCTCAGCAACCGCCGCATCTCCTCCGCCACGGCGACCCCCAGAACAGCGGCACGCTCGAATTGCTCAGCGGCAATCATGCCATCCTCCTATCGCACAGGTGTTCGGACAGCAAGGTAGCGGGCGCCACCGACAGAATCCCCGGCGTACACGGGGAACCAGGGCTGTGGACTCGCGGGCGGTCGGCCGGACGCCGACATGGAGCGGGCCAACGAGCTGTTGAAGGCGGCGCCTGGCGAGGAGACGTCAGGTTACCTGCGGTTCTACGGCTGGTCGTTTGCGGAGGCCGAAACGGCCTCGCCCCCGTCCGACGCCCAGCGGCGCGCCGCTGGGCGTTATTGAGCTTATGCAGCATTCCGTGTGAACTGCTGGTTCTGCCCGCTGCCGCAGGTGTACTGGATCAGGCGGGTGCCGTCGGCGGTGGAGTTGCTCGGGACGTCAAGGCATTTGCCGGAGTGGCGTGCGATCAGTCGCACCCGGCCGCTGCCGGCGTCCTGTACCTGCCATTGCTGGTTCTGCCCGCTGCCGCAGGTCCACTGGATGATCCTGGCGTTGTTGGCGGTCGAGGCCGCATCCACATCGAGGCATTTGCCGGAGTGCCCGGCGACGATCTGGTAGTAGCCGGTGCCAAGGTCGCGGAACTCCCACCGTTGGTTGCCGCCGCCGCTGCAGCCGTATTGGGCGATCTCGGCCCCGTCCGCCGTGGACGCGCTGACGACGTCGACGCACTTGCCCGAGTTCGATGCCGTGAGGGTGACCATTCCGGGAGTGCCAGTCCCACCGTCGCCCCAGCCGTACCTGAGGCGCGCGGCGCCGGTGGCGTTGCGGATGCTCAAGGTCAGGTTGGTGCCGCTGCCTTGGAGCGCGAACATGGAGTAATGGTCGTAGCCGTTCCCGCTGTTCTTTCCCCCGAGCGCCGGCCAGTAGACAGAACCCATGTGCAGGTCCCGCATGGAATCGGTGTCCGCGCGGAAGTAGCGGACGAAGTTGTTGGTGCTGCCCGCGTCGTTGTAATTGAGGCCGAGGTCCATCTGAGCGCCGAACTCGGTCGTGACCGCGCGGGAGGCGCAGGTGCCCAGCCGCTCGCGGAAGCTCTGGACCCAGCCGGCATAGTCCTTCTCGCCGTAGAAGAAGGCGTAGTGGTGATAGGACAGCAGCGTTCCGCTGAGGCGGTTGTCGGCACAGACCGGCCTGAGGTCCTGGCTGTAACCGGTGCCGCCCACGAGGATCCGGCCCTTCGGTATGGACGAGCGGGCGTTGATCCACGAGGCGGCGAAGTTGGTCCACTCGGAGGCGCTGTAGCCGTGGGGTTCGTTCATCGGCTCGAAGTAGACCAGGTCGTTGGAGCCGTACTGGGCGGTCACGGTGTTCCACATCGCGTTGAAGGCGGCCGTGTCGGTTATCCGGCCGCCTGAGGCCGCGGCGTCCTCCCAGTAGGCGAGGATAACTTTGAGCCCCCTGGCGGTAGCGGCGTCGATAGTTCCGCGGTAGGCGTTCCACCACGACGAACCGACGGTGTGGGTGTTGACCGGTAACCGCACGGTGTTGACGCCGAGCTGGCTCTCAAACCCGTTGTAGATGGCGTCCGCCTTGGCCTGGACGGTCGCGTAGCTGTCGGATTGGGTCAGCCCATCGAGGACGAGCGGGCCTCTGACGAAGTTGTCGCCGGGTACAGCCCAGTTCACCCCCCTGAACTGGCTGGTGTCGGCGCTGGCCGGTTGGGCGCTCGCGAGGGCTGCTACTGGTACCAGGGCCAGCGCACTCAGAACGCTGAGCAGGATTAGGCGGAGGGGACGCGGATGGTTTGTCACGGTGTTGCCCCAATCTCGCGGTGCGTGTTGCCGACGGGCTGAAGGGGGATGTTGACCTCAACATCCCGCGCCGTGTGACGTCGCCCTTGGGAGGCGAGTCGATCAAGGCCGCAGGTAAGCGGTGAGGGAGAGTTGCTGATCGCGTACCGCCGTGGTGACCAGGCCGGCGATCTGCCGGGCCCCGGCCGCCTCGAAGTGTGTGGTCGTCTGCGAAGAACGCGCCGACGGGGCAGCTGATATGAGGGCGGCCGCCGGGGTCACCAGCACGGGGTGGTCGCGCCAGGCGCGCTCGCGTCGCCCAGGACGGCCATCTGACGGAGAGGAACTGTGCTGGGGAGCCTCGTCTGCCATGTGATGTGCCTCCTCAGATACCACAGGTGGAGGGTGACTTGCCTGTCACATCCGGCGCTCCGGTGTGCACCGGATGTGAGGCTGAGGCGGGTGAAGTGTTACTGCGGTGCGATTAAGTGTCAACGTCGATGGAAACCGACGGCGGCCGGCATAGATGACGTGGTGCGGAGGGATCAGTCCGCGGCGTGAGGAATCCCGGCGGCCATATCCGCGACCGTGGGCGCCTCGATTGCGGGGCAATGTCCGTCCGCGACGCTGGCCACCACGGCACGGACGTGGTCCTGCCCAGGCCGCAGGAGACCGTCGTGGACCTGGACAAATAGGCCCCGGGCACCTCTGCGCGGCCACTCTGGCGGCAGAAGGACAACAGGCAGCACCGGGAAGCGGCGGTAGAGGTCCATGACCTCGGTTCGGGCCCGTACCGCCGCGGCAGCGGTCACAGCGCCGGCAGCTATCCGGGGCACCAGCGGGCTCCACTGATCGATGAACGTTTCATACTCCTTCGCAGGGATGGATGTCGCTCGCACACAGGCCGCGCTCCGGCTGATCGCTCGTGGGTTCGAGGAGCTCGCCGCCGCCCTCGGCGAGGCGCAGGAGGAGGCCGGGGAGGACGAGCGGACGGCCCGGGTCATCGAGGAGTGGGGGCGGCGGGGGTTGACGCAGAAGGAGGCGTCGGCGCTGTTCCAGCGGCATGGGTTCGCCCCCCAGACGACCGGCGGGTGGGCGCGGGGCGACTGGGTCGAAATCCGCGACGACGGTCTGCGTTACCTCACCGCGAAGTCGCACACCTGGCTGGAGGGTCGGGCATGACACCAAGCACCGTGACGATGCCCGCCAGAAGGATGGTGTCCTGGTGACCTTTTCCGTGCGCATCGCCGTACGCGGCTATGAGCTTGACTCGCAGGGCCGTATCAACAGCGCCGTCTATCACCAGTACGGCGACCACGCCCGCTGGGAGTGCCTGCGCGCGGCGGGCATCTCGGTCGACAACATGCTGGGCGCGGGCATCGGACCGCGCTCAGCGCGCCCAGGCGGGTCCACCAGCAAAGGACCGGCGGGAACCGGGCGACCTCGGGCTCCCGGGTGCACAGGATCTCCCTGACCAGCTTCAGCTTGGGGTGCCAGCGTTCGGCGTCCCGGGGATCGTCGAGGCCGGGGAACTTGGTGACTCCCCTGACGGCTTGGGTGGCGGCCATGGGAACGTGCTGCTGGGCCGAGACATGGAAGCTGCCGTAGCCGTTGAAGTGTCGATAATGGCTTGTCGGCTCCGTCTCAGGGCCACATGCGGCCACACCACACCAAAGGAGACCCAGCATGGCGATTCAGCGGATGGACAACGTCCTCATCGTTGTCGACGACCTGGATGCCGTTATTGCGTTCTTCGTCGAACTTGGCATGGAACTGGAGGGCAGGGGGCCACTTGAGGGACGTTGGGCGGAGCAGGCGGAGCGCGTCATCGGGCTCGACGATGTCCGACAGGACATCGCCATGCTGCGGATTCCGGACGGACACGGCCGAGTAGAGCTGGCGAAGTTCCACCGGCCGAAGGCCATCACCCCCGAACCGAAAGACGCGCCGGCGAACACGCTGGGCATTCGCCGCATCATGTTCGCCGTCGACGACATCGAGGACGTCATTGCCCGCCTGCGCGCCCACGGCGCCGAACTCGTCGGCGCGCTGGAGCAGTACGAGGACACCTATCGGCTCTGTTACGTCCGCGGCCCTGAGGGCATCATCGTCGGACTGGCGCAGCAGCTCCGCTGAAGGCTGGCGAAAAGACCGTGCGCCCAAAGAAGTATCCGGGCAGCCGCGTCGGGGACCCGACCAACCGCAAGCGCGCGGGTTCCAAAAACTGGCGGCTGCCGCTTAAGGGTGACAGCGGACGGGGCGAACGTGCTGGTAGCGGCGACAAGCGTGACACCATGTGCGACGCTGAACGCATGCACCTTCCTGGCCGCAAGAGCGCCCCGCAGCACGGTCACGCGTTCGTGCGGCGGCGCTGGTGGTCTCGCCGCCGAGTCACGCCTGCGGACCACGCTGACGTAGCCGAGTTGGATGAGAGGCGGCACGTCTGGCGGGTTGCCTGGTGGGGTGAGGGCTGGGGCGTGTGGCCCGGCCGGAAGCCGGACGTCACGACGATGCCCGTCTACAGCACTGAGGACATCCCGCACGCCAAACCTGAGGTTGCGGCCCATTGGGCGTTTGAGGTGGTGCCGCCGCTCGGCCGTACGGTGATCGAGTGCCCGCCGTGGGGAGTGGTGAGCGGCCGCCGGCAGGCCCTCAGGTGATCGGTTCGGGGTGGTCGCAGTCTACGTGGCTGCTGGAACTCTCGTCCTGCACCTTGTAAGGCTCGCCGTTGGTGAACGTGCCGACGATGGAGGCACGCGCGCGGTAGCTGCCGCCATCCCGGCATGGGGACACGAGGGTGTAGGACTTGGCCAGGCCAGGTAGCTGTTCGTAGTAGTCGTGATCCACCTCGTACCAGTCGGCGAATAGGCCGTCCTTGTGGTCGATGGCGATCCGGGCGTGGAACGTGGTGAGGACTTCCTGGTCACATGTGACGCGCAGGCTGACTCTGACTCGGGGCGCGGCTGATGCGAATTGGACGGCGGTGAGTGGCCCCCAGGAGTTCTCGCAGCCGTGGCGGCCTTCGGGGTTGGTGGTGCTGTGGTTGCCGCAGTCTGCTGGGGTGGTGGTCAGAGTGAAGGCTGCGGCGATGACGGCAGCGTGTTTGGTCCACACAGCGGGGGCTCCATCGGTGGCGGGTGATCCGTCATCTGAAACGGTAGTAGCGCCAGACACGTTGTGTACGCGATAGTTCACCGCCCGCATGCGAGTCCGCGCTCGGAGATGGGCGGCTTGATGACGCGCGACCGAGCCGGCGAACATCTGCCCTGTGTCCGATGTCCGCCGGCCGCTCGGTCGTCTGCACCTTCCTGCAGGCGCGGCTGGCGATCATCTTGGGGCCGTTGGCGGACTTGCGAGGATCTGGCCGACCTCGTGGCCCGGCACCGCGAACATGTCGTGCAGGACGAAGGCCAGCCGCTCGCTCGGCCCGAGCGAGCCTAGGACGACGAGGAGCGCGAGCCCGACCGAGTCGACGAGCGCCACGTACTCCTCCGGCACGGACCCGTCGTCGATCGTCACCACGAGCCCTGACAGCGCATTGCCGTAGGACTCCTCAAGGCGAGCCGCCACAGCACCGGTTGTGGCACTGCCCGGGGTGTGAGGCCATCGTTCCGGAGCGGCGTCCCCCACCGGAAGCATGATCAAATCTCTGCGGAGTCCCCTGCACGCACATGAAGTGCGCCCGATCGCCACGCAGGTGACCAGGGCGTTCTTCTTCGGCTGTCGCCTTTGTTCAGGCCGACGGCAAGTCGAATTCACCTGCCTTGGCCCCATCGATGAACGCGACCCACTCGGACGCGCTGAACCGGAGCTGTAGTCCGTGGGGATCCTTGCTGTCACGCACAGCAGCTCCACCTCTGGGTAAAGCGGCGACTTCTACGCAATCGCCGCTGGCGTTGCTAAACCTCGACTTGCGCCAGACGAGGGCTGCGTCGTCATTGCTGGTGATGGGGGTTTCGCTCATTAGGCTTCCTTACCTAGCTTCGCGATGAAGCTCCGGCTCTGTCCCGGATTGAGGGCCTTTGCCATCAAATGTTCATAGACCAGGTTATACCTGTCCACATCGGCCCGTTCTTCAAGGTAGAGACCACTGACTTCGTTCTCGATGTAGACCACATCAGGATCAGGGGACGTGAAGCTCAGGAGGACGAATCCGCCACCCATTCCCGCATGCATGGCGGCACTGAACGGGAGAACCTGCAAGGTCACGTGGGGAAGCTGTGA
Source organism: Nonomuraea sp. NPDC050680 (assembly GCF_040654555.1). Classification (NCBI taxonomy): domain Bacteria; kingdom Bacillati; phylum Actinomycetota; class Actinomycetes; order Streptosporangiales; family Streptosporangiaceae; genus Nonomuraea; species Nonomuraea sp. NPDC050680. The sequence continues at coordinate 1,411,509 of NZ_JBFAIF010000001.1, forward strand.
TAGCTCAGTCAGACGCGCGAACTGGGCCTGCGGACCCATGTTGGCAGCAGCGACCCGCCGCAGACTTGCCTCGTTGAGGACGAAGGAGAGCTTTCGGGCATCGTCTTGCAGCATCCGCTCTTGTCGGGCCATCCGAAAGGCGATTTTTCGATCAATATCGTCACTGCCGAAACTGGTTGGCAGGGTCGCGAGGTATGCGCGGAAGTAGTCGGCCGTCTGAAGTAGCCCGGGGATTAGCTCCACGTCGTAAGATCGCCGCTCTTCCGCCTCGGCCTCCAGGCCGATCAAGACTTGAAACCACTCTGGAACAACGTCTCCGTAGGTGTGCCACCATCCCCGCTGGCGGGACTGGCGCGCGAGAGTGAGCAGTTCCTCTACCTTTTCGCCGTCAACACCATAGATCTCCAGAAGTAGCCGGAGATCGGACGCTTTTATGCCTCGCCGACCGCTTTCGATGCGACTGACCGATGACTGTGCGACTTCAAGTCGTTTAGCAACCTGCTCGGTAGTGAGGCCGGATTCCTTGCGTAGCCGCCTCAGTTCGGCCGCCAATCGGCGCCGCCTCACCGTGGGGCTGCTTCCGCTGTCACCTGTCATTTGTCCACCTCAAGCTGTAGAGATGTCGGCCTCAAGGTCGCAAGTCCTCTGAGGGTTGCGCACCCGCGATGAACGAGCAAATTGCTGCATCCATTTTGGATATTGCCACTTGCATACGGCTGGATGCATCATGGCTGTAGCTTGTTGAAGATACCTCCTCAGGTGATCACAGGCCGCTTCTCGCCCGTTCTGGTTGAGGTATCAGGGACAGGCAATCGAATGAGATCCCGAGGAGAGTCTCCTGCCCGATATGTGAGGGAGGTCCATACATGCCATTTTCCGATAACAATAAGGAGCTATTCGCGCACTTAATGCGATTGGCGTGGAATCTGTCTCAGCTCAGGGTGGCGCCGGCGGTGCGGTGGCCTCGAAGGGACCAGCCGTTCATTTCTCTTCCTCGGGCGCGGAGGGCTTTTCGGGTGTGTGCCGCGCCGAGGGGCGACGGCTGGGTCTTCACATGGGGTCATGGTCGTGGTCAGTGGGTGGCTGCGTACGACGAGGATGCGGTTACACAGGTCCGGGAGGAGACGCGGTGAACGAGCGGTTTCTGGGCGAAGTCGTGTTGCCGGGGGTGGCGCATTCGGTGGCGGTGGCTCGTCACTGCGTCGGGGAGATGCTGGCGGCGGCAGGGCACCGGGACGTGGAGAATGCGCTGCTGATCGTCAGCGAGTTGGCCACCAACGCGCTGGTCCACACTGCCTCCGGGCTGCATGGCGGGGTGGTCACAGTGGAGGTCATCGCCGTTGATGCCGAGATCGTTCGCGTTGAGGTGACCGATGACGGGGCGAACACAGTTCCCCACTCGCGTGTGTCCGGCAATGACGACTGTCACGGGCGCGGTCTGTGGCTGGTCAAGCAGATCTCGCTCACGTGGGGCGTGCGCCTGCTGGGTGCGGGGCAGCGCGCGGTCTGGGCGGAAGCGTTCACCGGTGCGGCCGTGTCTGTCTTCTTCGGAGAAGGCATGGTGGCGGGGTCGCGTCCAGAGGATGGGAGGTGAAGAGGTGAGCTGGGTGGTGGGCCACTGGCGGTGTCCCTCTCATTGCACGGCACCGCACGTGCCAACCGTGCGGCCGCACTACGACCAGCTGACGTGGCACTCTCCACGCCGGGGCGAGCCGGGCGGCCGGGTTGTGCGGTGGACCTGCGAGTGCGACGAGGTCGTTTACGAAATGATCACGCTCGGCGGGTTGCGGTTCATTCGTCGGACGGCTCTCTGGGCCGGGCAGACCGTCATTCACGAGAGTGATCGCTGGTCCCTCCATGCAGCAAATGACGTGTGGGTCGCCCTGCTTTTCGGTCACGTCAGATGAAATATGACCCATAGATCCCTATGTCCGCACATCGCATTAACGTCGAAGCCAACCCAACTCAATGGGGCAGAACAATCGCGTGGTCCGTAGCGACCAGTTCTACATCCACTTGTTCGACTGACTGGAATGCCCCGGCGCCGCCCCAACCTGACACTTGCCCTGCATGTGCCGCGCATGCGGGGCATCGACGGCGAGCGGTCGTGGACTTCGAACTGCGCTCCGACTTCATCGCGCTGTGTGACCCGCTGAAGTACTGCGGGGTTACGGAGACGGGCGGCATGGCCAAACACCTGGTCACTGAGGAGCTCGCCTCGGCGGACGGGGAGGTGGAGCTCCGCAAGACGTGCAAGATCCAGGCGGGGCAGGGGGCGACGGGGAAGGGGCTCTCGATCCGAATGCATTGAAGTCACGGAAAGCCATCGCCATGTTACTTACCGTTTACTATTCTCGAACATGAGAGCGAAAAAGAAACGACCCCCGTCGCCGGGGGCCGTAGAGCCCGGGAACGTAGCCCCAGGCGTTGCATGACTTCATGTTAGGGAAGGTTACCGTGGGTGACAAGTCAAACAGCGAAACAGCGCGCGTCGGGGTGTATGTCGACGGCTTCAACCTCTATTACGGTCTCAAGTCCCTGAGCGGGCGCCGGGACCTATGGCTCGACCTGGTGAAGATGGCCCAGGACCTGCTGAGGTCCGGGCAACGGCTGGAGCGGGTCATGTATTTCACCACGCTGGTCCGCGCCGACCCGCCCGCCGTCGAACGACAGCGAGCCTACCTGGCCGCGCTGAAGGCTCACGGGACCGATGTGGTGCTCGGCCGGTTCCAGGAGCAGCTGAGGAAATGCCGGAAGTGCGGCGCCACCTGGCGGTCCTACGAGGAGAAGAAGACCGACGTCGCCATCGCGAGCGCCATGGTCGCTGACGTCGCCCTCAAGCAGGTAGATGTCGTCATGCTCGTGTCGGCCGATTCGGATCTCTGCGGGGCGGTCGAAAAGATCCGGGAGATCGACGGGTTCCGTGGCACCAAGACGAGGGTCGTCGCCGTATTCCCGCCTGGCAAAAGCGCGGACGGCCTGCGCAGGTGCAGCGACGCGTGGTTCCCCATCGGGGGGGCCATTGTGCGGCGCTCCCAGTTCCCCGATGTGGTGAGCGGCCTGGGAGATGCCGTCTACCACCGCCCGCCGCACTGGAACTGAGCGCTCACCTGATTCCCCCGAAGGTAGTTCGCAACCACACCTCTGGTCGGGTAAGCGAATTTGGCAGCTCATGCCCATGTACGAGCACGCCGACGGGCCTGATGTGCCGTAACGGCAGCACGAATCTCAGGCGGGGTGCGGAAAAGCCTGCGGGGCAGCGCTGGAAGCGGCAGCCCGGGCGAAGAGAGCCACATGGTTTCGGTTGGACCAAACACGGTGCGCGGGCCTTGGCCAGGCGGTAGGAGTCGGTGCCAGTCCCGATGATGTTGCCGCCAAGGTCAGTCCATTCAGCCGACCCGGCGAAGCGTTCCTGGGAAGGCGGTCCGAGCGCAGCGAGGCCCTTCAGGGGTCGGGCGTAAGCCCGGCTGGGAGGACGTCCGTAGCGTAGCGGAGGGCCGTTGGGGGCGGGCGGGCATCAGACGGCCAACCACCGAATCGGGTAACGGGCGGGGAGAAGAACGCCCGGAGCGAAGCGGAGGCCCCTTGTGGGGGGGCGCTCGGCGGAGCTTGCGGATAGGATCGGCTAGCAATCGCAATCGATTGGTAGGCGATGTGAGATGGATGTCGCACGTACGCAGGCCGCGCTCCGGCTGATCGCTCGTGGGTTCGAGGAGCTCGCCGCCGCCCTCGGCGAGGCGCAGGAGGAGGCCGGGGAGGACGAGCGGACGGCTCGGGTCATCGAGGAGTGGGGGCGGCGAGGGTTGACGCAGAAGGAGGCGTCGGCGCTGTTCCAGCGGCATGGGTTCGCCCCCCAGACGACCGGCGGGTGGGCGCGGGGCGACTGGGTCGAGATCCGCGACGACGGTCTGCGTTACCTCACCGCGAAGTCGCACACCTGGCTGGAGGATCGGGCATGACCTTTTCCGTGCGCATCGCCGTACGCGGCTATGAGCTTGACTCGCAGGGCCATGTCAACAGCGCCGTTTATCACCAGTACGGCGACCACGCCCGCTGGGAGTGCCTGCGCGCGGCGGGCATCTCGGTCGACGACATGCTGGGTTCGGGCGTGGGCCCGGTGACCCTGGAGAACACCATCCGCTACCTCGGTGAGCTGCGCGGCGGCGACGAGGTGGAGGTGACGTGCGCGTTTCTGTGGGGTGAGGGGAAGACGTTCAGGATCGCGCAGGAGTTCAGGCATGCCGACGGGCGGCTGGCGGCCGAGATGACCAGCGTGGGCGGGCTGCTCGATCTGGCGGCCCGCCGCCTGGTGGATGACCCGGCGGCCCGCTGGCGCGCCCTGGCCGGCACCCCGGATGTGCTCGGTCTGTAGAGGATGTGTTCGATATGGGTAGAGGACGCGAGGGCTGTAGAGGGCGCGGACAGGGGATGTGCGCGGGGCTGTTGACGCTCAAGGTCTCTAAAAACGGTAGTGGAGTACGACGTTGCCCCGGCGGGAAAGGGCCGCGCTCGGCGCGCACAGCCGGGTCCACCAGCGAAGGACCGGCGGGAACCGGGCGACCTCGGGCTCCCTGGTGCACAGGATCTCCCTGACCAGCTTCAGCTTGGGGTGCCAGCGTTCGGCGTCCCGGGGATCGTCGAGGCCGGAGAACTTGGTGATGTCCCTGACGGCTTTGGTGGCGCCCATGGGAAGGTGCTGCTGGGCCCAGACGTGGAACCTGCGGTAGCCGTTGAAGGCTATCTCCCCGCTTGGGAAGTGGCCGATGAGGCGGCCCACCAAGGCGATCATCTCCTCCAGGGAGAGGAACGCGATCAGTCCGTCGGCGACGATCACCGCGGGCCGGTCGGCGGGCAGGGCGTCCAGCCACGTGGGGTCGGTCAGGTCGGCGGAGATGCCATGGGGTGTGGCGCGGGCAGGCAGCAGTTGCCGCCGGGCGGCGATGACCTCGGGGAAGTCGATGTCGTACCAGTCGGCCGTGGGTGGTGGGGAGATGCGCAGCACCCGGCTGTCCAGGCCGGCTCCGAGGTCGAGGCCGACCCCGTCGGGGTGGCGGGCGAAGAACCGCTGTGCCACCTCGTCCAGCTTCTTGGCCCGGTGCGCGATGTTGATCGCGGCGCTCGGGATGAGGCCGAACTTCTTGTAGTCATAGCCGACCTCGCGCACGATCTCGTCGGCCATCTTGTCGCCGAGGATGGGGCGGGGCAAGCGGTTGTCGAGGGCCCGGCCGCACAGCGTCAGCCACAGGGTCTCCTGGAGCGGCGTGAGCGCCGGAAGGGTCTCTGGGGGCATGGGTCAGTCCTCTTCCCATCGGGTGGCAGTCGGCGAGTTTTCCCGTCGGCTGTCGGTCGGCGCGTCTTCCCATCGCGGGTCGGTCAGTGCGTCACGGGCCGCCTTGAGCAGGGAATCGTCGGCGTACAAGCCGTGCGTGTAGACCTCGAGCGTCGGCAGCGCGAGCCGCCGCAGGGCCTCCGGGCCGAAGGTCTCGTAGCCGAGGGCGCGCGCCAGTGACGGCGCCATGGTGAGCGTGGCGAGGCTGGTCAGCACGCTGAACACGGCCAGCGCCCGCACGTCGGACGAGGGGCGCATGGAGCCGTCGGCGATCCCGGACCGCAGAGTCGCCTCCGTCTCCTCCACCATCGTGGTCACGAACGTGGCGCCGGCGGGCGAGTCGTCCTCGATGGCGCGGCCCATGTACCGCACATACAGGTGGTACTCCGCCGGGTCCGCCAGGTATTCGTGCGCCAAATTCTGCAGGCCGGCGCGTCCCTTGCGGGCCAGCGTCCGCAGGACGTGCTCGTCGCAGACGGCACGGAGCTTGTCCTTGCTGCCGAAGTGGTGGATGACCAGACCGGCGCTCACCCCCGCCGTGGCGGCGACGGCCCGCAGGTTGGTCTTCCGGAAGCCGTCGCGGGCGAAGTGGGTGATGGCCGCATTGCGGATCTTCGCCTGGGCGGTCAGATCAGAAGATGCTGAACACATGTTTAGTACTATAAACAGCTGTTCAGCCAGCAGGCAAGCGGACATGCGAAAGCCCCGCACCTACAAACGGGTGCGGGGCTTCCGAAAAGCTACTTCTTGGCCTTGTCGGCGCTCGAGTCGGTCGACAGCGCCGCGACGAACGCCTCCTGCGGCACCTCGACCCGCCCGACCATCTTCATCCGCTTCTTGCCTTCCTTCTGCTTCTCCAGCAGCTTGCGCTTACGCGTGATGTCGCCGCCGTAGCACTTGGCCAGGACGTCCTTGCGGATGGCGCGGATGTTCTCGCGGGCGATGACGCGGGCGCCGATGGCCGCCTGGATCGGCACCTCGAACTGCTGCCTGGGGATCAGCTCACGCAGCTTCTTGGCCATGTCGACGCCGTAGGCATAGGCCTTGTCCTTGTGGACGATGGCGCTGAAGGCGTCGACGGCCTCGCCCTGGAGCAGGATGTCGACCTTGACCAGCTCCGACTCCAGCTCCCCGTCGGGCTCGTAGTCGAGCGAGGCGTAGCCGCGGGTGCGCGACTTGAGCTGGTCGAAGAAGTCGAAGATGATCTCGCCGAGTGGCAGCGTGTAGCGGATCTCGACCCGGTCTTCCGACAGGTAGTCCATGCCGCGGAGCTGACCGCGCCGCCCCTGGCAGATCTCCATGATCACGCCGATGAACTCGGCCGGGGCCAGGATGGTCGACTTGGTCACCGGCTCGAAGACCTGCGAGATCTTGCCGCCGGTGGGGAACTCCGACGGGTTGGTGACGGTCAGCTCGGAGCCGTCCTCCATGACCACCCGGTAGACGACGTTGGGCGCGGTGGAGATCAGCGACAGGCCGAACTCGCGCTCCAGCCGTTCGCGGACGATCTCCATGTGGAGCAGGCCGAGGAAGCCGACGCGGAAGCCGAAGCCGAGCGCGGCCGAGGTCTCCGGCTCGTAGATCAGCGCGGCGTCGTTGAGCTGGAGCTTGTCGAGGGCCTCGCGCAGCTCGGGATATTGGTCGCCGTCGATGGGATAGAGGCCGGAGAACACCATCGGCTTGGGGTGCTCGTAGCCTGCCAGCATCTCGGTGGCGCCCTTGGCGACCGAGGTGACGGTGTCACCGACGCGCGACTGGCGCACGTCCTTGACGCCGGTGATCAGGTAGCCCACCTCGCCGACGCCCAGTCCCAGCTCCGACACCTTGGGCTCGGGCGAGATGACGCCGATCTCCAGTGTCTCGTGGGCGGCTTGGGTCGACATCATCAGGATGCGCTCGCGCTTGCCCAGGTGGCCGTCGAAGACCCGGACATAGGTGACGACGCCCCGGTAGGTGTCGTAGACCGAGTCGAAGATCAGCGCGCGGGCGGCCTCGTCGGCCTTGCCCACGGGCGCGGGGATGGTCTGCACCACGTGGTCGAGCAGCTCGCTCACACCCACGCCGGTCTTGCCCGAGACCCTGAGCACGTCGGACGGATCGCAGCCGATCAGGCCAGCGAGCTCCTCGGCGAACTTCTCCGGCTGCGCGGCGGGCAGGTCGATCTTGTTGAGCACCGGGATGATGTGCAGGTCGTTGTTCATGGCCAGGTAGAGGTTGGCCAGCGTCTGGGCCTCGATGCCCTGAGCTGCGTCGACCAGGAGGACCGCGCCCTCGCATGCCTGCAGCGACCGGGACACCTCGTAGGTGAAGTCGACGTGGCCCGGGGTGTCGATCATGTTGAGGACGTGGCCGTCCCAGGGCAGCCGCACGGCCTGCGACTTGATCGTGATGCCGCGCTCCCGCTCGATGTCCATCCTGTCGAGGTATTGGGCACGCATGGAGCGGTCGTCGACCACGCCGGTGATCTGCAGCATCCGATCGGCAAGGGTCGACTTGCCATGGTCGATATGCGCGATGATGCAGAAGTTGCGGATCAACGCGGGGTCGGTCTGGCCAGGCTGAGTGCGCACCGAAGTCCGTTTCGACAGGGTTGAGGTCAAGCGTCTTTCATGGTGACATGCCCGGGTGATTGCCCGAACCGCCATTCGCCGTGGCCTGCGCCTTGTCGCGCTGGCCCTGGCCATCGTCGTCGCGCTGATCGGCCTCCTCGCCGGCGCGCTCCGCCTCCAGTTTACCGGTGCCCCGGCGGCCTGGGCGAAGAGCACGGGTAACGACGCTCTCTGGCTCGGCCACGCCTGGGTCGACGGCCGTCGTACGGAGAAGGATGTGGAGCGGCTGGCGGTACGCCTGCGCGCCACGGGCATCAAGGACCTGTACGTCCACGCGGGCCCGTTCGACAAGGATGGCCACCTAAATCCCGATAAATACCCCAGCGCAAGAAATTTCGTTCAATGGGGGCGGCAGTACCTCCCCGGCGTCCGCATCTCCGCCTGGCTCGGCCAGAAGGTCGACGGCTTCCTCGACCTCGACGACGCCAGGTCCCGTGAGAACGTGCTTGCCGGAGTCGCCGCCATCATGAAGACCGGCTTCGACGGCATCCACTACAACTTCGAGCCGATCGGTGACGGTGACCGCGAGTTCCTCGACCTCCTCGACAGAACCCGCCAGTACACCAAGCTGCTGTCGATCTCGACGCCCCAGATCGAGCCGTACCCCCTGATCCGCCTGCCCGCCCGCGCGGTCATCGGCCACGACAAGTACTGGTCGAGCGGCTACTTCAGGCAGGCCGCCGGCCGCGTCGACCAGGTGGCCATCATGACGTACGACTCCTTCACTCCCCTGCAGTCGCTTTACGGGGGCTATGTCGTACGGCAGGCTACTCTCGCCCTCGATCTGGTCCCGGACACGACCCTGGTCCTCATGGGCGCCCCCGCCTACCACGACCACGGCATCGGGTGGAGCGACGCCGCCGAGAGCGTCGCCATGGCTGCCCAGGGCGCCAAGCTGGCCCTGTCGGAGCACGGCAGGCGGGAGCGGTTCGGCCTGGCCCTGTACGTCGATTTCGCCGCGACGGAGGAGGATTGGCGCGAATACACCACCGAGTGGCTCTCCTGAGGCCGTACACTGGTCTGAGACTCCAATTCCCAGGGTGTTGATTTGAGCTGCCCTCTGGGTTATTGGTAACCTGTTCAACTGCGTGTGGCGCGCCCCTCTCACGAGCCCGCGCGCCCCATCCATCACTCAGACTTTACCGAGGCTTCTTCGTGGCGAACATCAAGTCCCAGATCAAGCGCAACAAGCAGAACGAGAAGGCTCGCCTGCGCAACAAGGCGGTCAAGTCTTCGCTGAAGACGGCCGTGCGCAAGTTCCGCGAGGCCGCCGAGCAGGGCGACGCCCAGCAGGCCGCCGAGCTGCAGCGGGCCGCCGCCCGTCAGCTCGACAAGGCCGTCAGCAAGGGCGTCATCCACAAGAACCAGGCCGCCAACCGCAAGTCGGCGATCGCCAAGCAGGCCGCCACCCTGGCAGCCAAGTAAGGCCCCGCAAGGCCAAGCCAGGCTCGACTGAAGAGCAGGGCACCAGAGCGCCGCACCGCCGTCAAGGGGTGCGGCGTTTTTTGTGTCACGATTTCGATATCACACCGCCGTCTCAGGTCTGTCACCGTTGCGAAGATCACCTTGCCCTCCCCCAGCTGAATGCCCAAAGGTTCACTAAACGGGGCAAGGGGGGCACATGCGGGGGCCGTTGGTCGTCAAACGGGCGTTCAGCGAGCCGCTGCTGTTGCTGGCCGCGTTCGGGTCGATCCTGCTGGCCACCACGACCCTGGTCGCGCTGACCATGTACGCCTCCACCATCGCCGAGGTGGGCGTGCGCCGCACGATGGAGACCGCGCCACTGGGCCAGGTGGCCGCGACCATCGCCGCGCCCGTCACCGGCGAGACCTTCCCGGCGCTGGACCGGGCGATCCGCGCCGAACTCGCCAGGGCCTACGCGGGCGCGCCCGCCGCCATCACGACCGTCTTCCGCTCCGACTCCTACGTCCGGCCGGGCCAGGAGAGCCGCAAGAGGCCCGAACTGCTCAGGTTCGGCAGCTATGACGGCCTCGACACCCACGCCAGGCTGATCTCCGGCACCTGGCCGAGCGCCACCGAAGCCAAGAAGGTCGAGGCCGCGATCTCCCTGTCGGCGGCCACGGCGACCGGCGTCAAGGCGGGTCAGGAGATCACCACCGAAGGCCGCCTCGACCACAAGGCGGTCAGCGTCCGCATCACCGGCATCTTCCAGCTCAACGACCCCTTCGGCGACCGCTGGACCGGCGAGCAGCTGCTCACCAGGGGTGTCGAGACCGGCGAGTTCACCACCTACGGCCCGCTGATGGTCTCCCGCGAGACGTTCCTGAGCCGCTTCGCCACGAACGTCAACGCCACCTGGACCGCCGTCCCCGACCTGCGCACGCTGTCGCCGGAGCAGCTGCGGCCGTTCGCCGGCCGGGTGACCGAGCTGCGCGACCGGCTCCGCGCGAACGGCTGCCCGAGCTGCACCGCCACCAGCCGCCTGCCGGAGATGCTCGCCCAGCTCGGCACCGCCGCCCTGGTCGCCCGCTCCACCATGCTGATCCCGGTCCTGCAGTTGCTGCTGCTGGCCGCGTACGCGCTCATGCTCACCGCCCGCCTGCTCGCCGACCACCGCCGCATGGAGGTGGCGCTGCTGCGCTCGCGCGGCGCCGGCACGCTGCGGCTGGCCGCGCTGGCGGGCGGCGAGGCGCTGCTGGTGGCCGTCCCGTGCGCGATCGTCGCGCCCTTCCTCGGCCCGCCGCTGCTGGCCCTGGTCAACGCGCTGCCCTGGATCAGGGCCTCCGGTGTACGGCTGGCGCCCTCGCCCGACCTGGGCACCTTCGCGGTCTCGATCGGCGTGGCCCTGGCCTCGGCCGTACTCCTCATGCTCCCGGCCCTCGCGGGCGCCCGGCGTACCTACGTGGAGGAGCAGTCGACGCGCGGCCGGAGCAGCGGGCGAGGGCTGATCGAGCGGGCCGGGGCGGACCTGGCGCTGCTGGTGGTCGCGGGGCTGGCCATCTGGCAACTGCGGCGCTACGGCGCGCCCGTCACCGCGACCGCCGCCGGCGACCTCGGCATCGACCCGCTCATCGTCTCGGGCCCGGCCCTGGCGCTGCTCACCGGCGGCATGCTGGGCCTGCGCCTGGTACCGCGCGTCTCGAAGCTGGCCGAGCGGATCACCACCAGGCGGCCCACGCTCGCTCCGGCGCTCGGCGTCTGGCAGGTCAGCCGGCGACCCCTCAAGTACGCGGGGCCCGCGCTGCTGCTGACCATGGCCATCGCGATCGGCATCGTGTCCATGGCCACGGCCGCCACCTGGCGCGGCTCCCAGCAGGACCAGGCCCGCCATCAGGCCGGGGCCGACCTGCGGCTCTCCGGGCCGCCTGACGGTCCCGAGCTGGGCACGTTCGGGCGCGGCACCGCGTTCGGCGCGCTGCCGGGCGTCACGACGGCCTCACCTGCCTTCCGTGGCCCGGTCCAGCTCAGCGGCGAGGGCGCGGTCCTGCTCGGCCTCGACGCCGGCAAGCTCGACCGGATCTTCCAGCTGCGGCCCGACCTGTCGGCGCGATCGGTCGCGGAGATGGCGCGGGTGCTCGGCTCGGGCCGGCCGCGAGGCGCCCCGCTGGAGCTGCCGGGCCGGCCCACGACGCTCACCTTGGGGGCCCGCACCGACGCCGCGGTGGCGGTGCGGATCATGGTCTCGGACGCGCTCGGCGTTTGGCGCGAGCTGTCCCTGGGCCTGCTCCATCCGGGCGACAACCAGATCGACCTCGACCTCACGGAGGCGGCCGGGCGGACCGGGAAGATCGCCTACCCGCTGTCGGTCCGCGGCCTGGTCGCCAATCCGCCCGAGAGCGGCAGCGCGCAGGTCACGGTGACCGGTCTGAGCGCGAATCGCACGATCTCGCTTAAGGCGACCGGATCACAGCCGGTCGCGGTCTCCTTCGGCGAGTTGTCCGGCCCGCTGCCGGTGGTGCTCACCACCGACCTGGCCGCCTCGCTCAAGCTCTCGGCGGGCCAGGTGGGCCGGGTCAACCTGGATCGGCGGATCGTCGAGGTCAAGGTCGCGGGCCTGGTCGACCGGATGCCGACGACCGCCGCGGACCAGCCCGCCGTACTGGCCGACTGGGCCACCTTGCAGGCGTACGGGCTGGCGGCGGGAGAGATCCCCAGACCGGCCACCGAATGGTGGCTCGCCGCCCACGACGGCGACACCGGACCCGCGCTCGCGGCGCTGCAGAAGCGGCCGGAGTGGGACGTCACCGCGGTCGACCAGCGCGAGCTCGCCGAGCGGCTGCGGGACGACCCGCTGGCCAGCGGGCTGCAGGGGGCGCTGATCCTGGGCTTCGCGGCGGCGCTGGCGTTCGCGGCGCTCGGCTTCGTGGTGAACGCCACCGTCGCGGCGCGGGAACGGATGGCCGAGTTCACGATCCTGCGGGCGCTCGGGGTGAGCCACCGCCAGGTGTTCGGGCTGCTGGCGGTCGAACAGGCGTTCGTCATCGGGCTGTCGCTGGTGGCGGGCACTGCGCTGGCGGTCGTCGTGGGCGTCCTGGTCGTGCCGCACATCGTGCTCACCGGGCAGGCCGCGGCCGTCACGCCGGACGTGCTGCTCGACATCCCGTGGGCGGCGACCGCGGCCATGCTGGCGCTGGTGGCCGCGGTCCTGCTCGGCATCGTCGCCGCACTGGCCCGCGGCCTGCGCGGCCAGCGTCAGGAGGACCTGTGAGGATCCCGCGCCTGGCCCAGGTGTATCTGGGCGCGATGGCCATGCTGTCCCTGCTGACGTTGAGCGCCTGCCTGCTCGTGGCGGGGCTGCCGCGAGTGTTGCAGGGCTCCTACGACGAAGCGCTCCACCGGGCCCTCCAGGACGCGTCCGCGCAGCAGGCCGACCTGACCGTACAGACGAGGTCGCGCGGATCGGAGAACGACCTGCACGAGCCCGGCCAGTTCGCCTCCAGGGACGCCCGGCTCCGCTCGCTCGTGCCACCACAGCTGCGGCCGCTCGTCTCGGCCCCCGGCCAGATGAGCGCGAAGACGTACGACACGCCGGTCCACCTGTCGGGCGGGCAAACCTACATCAACCTCGCCTGGCTGTCGGACAGCGAGCGGCGGATCGAGTGGGTCGACGGCCGGGCGCCGGGCAAGCCGGGGACCCTGCGCTGGAGCGGGACGGAGATCCCGCTGTTCGAGGTCGGCATCGTGGAGGAGGCCCGCACCACGATGCCGCTGAAGATCGGCGACGTGCGGATCCTCGGTGAGAGCGACTACGCCGCCGTCAAGATCGTGGGCGTGTTCAGGGCGAAGGACCCCGGCGCCCGCTACTGGAGCCACGACACCGACGTCCTGCACGTCACGCAGGTCCAGCCGCCCGGCAAGCTGGAGCTGGAGAGGCGCACGACCGCGCTGATCCCGGCCGCCGGCCTGGCCGCCCTGAGCGGCGCCGACCGCAACCTGATCTACAGCTGGGTCCTGCCGGTCGATCCCACCGCGGCCGCCTCTCTCGACCTGCCCGAGCTGCGTGCCGCCATCGAGGACTACGGGCACGTGGTCACCCTGCAACCGGCGGGCGCCGACAGCCAGTACCGGCTGGAGACGGAGCTGCCGGGGCTGCTGGACAGGTTCGGGACCGCACTGGGCACCGCGCAGACCGTGATGTTCCTGGTGCTCGGCGGCCTGCTGGTCGTGGCCCTGGGGGTGCTCGTGCTGGCCGTACAACTGCTGGCCGAGCGGATCGATCACCCGCTCGCGCTGGCGCGGGCGCGCGGCGGATCGCTGCGGCAGGTGGCGGGTGCCGGTGCGGCGCTCGTGGCGATCGCGGTGGTGCCCGCCGCGCTGGCCGGGTGGGGGCTGGCCTTTCTCGTGCCGGGGCCGGTGCCGTGGATCGCCCATGTGGGGCCCGTCCTCGTGCCTCTCACCGCCGTCGGCTACGCGGCCGCGCGGCTGGCCGTGACGCACCGCACGCCTCTGCACGAGCGCCGCGACGACGTGGCCGCCGCCCGCCCGTCGGCCCGGCGGATCACCCTGGAGGTGCTGGTCGTCGGCCTGGCGCTGGCCGGCGCGTACCTGCTGCGCACCCGCGGTCTGACCACCGGCGGCCAGGACCCGTTCCTGCTGCTCGTGCCAGTAGCGCTGACGGTCGCCGCCGCACTGATCACCATCCGCTGCTATCCCCTCCCCCTCAAGCTGCTCGTACGCCTGGCCGCACGCGGCCGCCTCGCCGTGCCCTTCCTGGGCCTGACCAGGGCGGCCCGGGCCAGATCAGCCAGCGTGCTGCCGGTGCTGATCCTGCTGCCCGCGCTGGCCGTGTCGGTGTTCGGGTCGGTGATCTCCGGTGAGCTGTCCACCACGCAGCGCCTGGCGTCCTGGCAGAGTGTCGGCGCGCCGATCAAGCTGACCTCGCCCGTGGAGCTGCCGCCAGACGCCATCGAGCGGGTGCGGAAGGTGCCCGGCGTACGCCTGCTCGTGCCCGCGCAGACCGCCACCGCGCAGATCGGCTACGGCGGCGAGCGGGCCGAGGTCATCGCCGTCGACGTGGCCCAATGGCGGCGGCTGCTGGACGGCGCGCCGATCAGCGTGCCCCTCACCGCCTCGGGAGTCTCAGGGATCCCGGTGCTGGTCTCCCAGGAGCTGCGCGGACGCGGCACGTTCGAGATCGCCTGGTACGAGCGGATGAAGGTCACCACGGCCGGCGAGATCGCCTCACTGCCCGGCTTCTACCCGCGCGGCAAGTTCATCGTGCTGCCCTTCGCGACGAACAAGCGGCCCGGCGTCAACACCCTGCTGATCAAGGGCGAGGCGGATCACGCGGCGCTGCTGGCGGCCACCGGACAGCCCAAGGCCGAGCTGATCTCGCAGGAACAGGCCCGCGCCGCGATCGAGGACGACCCGATGACCGGCACCGTCCAGAACATCCTGCTCATCACCGCCGTCGCCCTGGCGGTCTACGCGCTCATCGCCGTGCTGGTGACGCTGGTGATCGGCGCGGCCGACCGGGCCAGGGCGCTGTCGTTCCTGCGCACGCTGGGGCTGTCGGACCGGCAGGCGCGGAGTCTGACCGTGCTGGAGATCCTCCCGCTGATCCTCATCACCTCGCTCGCCGGGCTCGCGCTCGGCCTCGGCCTGCCCGCGGCGCTCGGGCCCGGCATCGACCTGTCCGCCTACACCGGCGACCTGCCGGTCGGCGACTACTCCGCCGATCCGGTCATGCCGGTCGTCCTGGCGGCCGGGCTGGCCGCCGTGGCCGTGCTCGGCACCTACGCGCACACCGCCATCAGCCGCCGCCGCAGCCTCGGCGCCGTACTCCGAGTGGGTGACCTCGCATGAGTCCAACGTTGTCCGAGCTGGAAGCCAAGGCCGCCGAGAAGAAGGCCGCGTTCGGCGGGGACGCGCACATCGTGTGCGACAACCTGGTGCGCATCTACAAGACCGAGGGCGTCGAGGTGGTCGCTCTGCAGGGCCTTGACCTGCTCATCCAGGAGGGCGAACTGGTCGCCGTCGTCGGCGCCTCCGGGTCGGGCAAGTCGACGCTCCTGAACGTGCTGTCCGGCCTGGACGTGCCCACGGCGGGCGTGGCCAGGGTGGCGGGCACGGACCTGCTGTCGATGACCGCGAAGGACCGGCTGCGGTACCGGCGCGACATCGTCGGGTTCGTCTGGCAGCAGACGGCGCGCAACCTGCTCCCGTACCTCACCGCGCACGAAAATGTCGAGCTGCCGATGAAGCTGGCGGGGAGGGCACGCCGGAGCCGCGCCGCCGAACTGCTGGACCTGATGGGCGTCGCCTCCTGCGCGAACCGCAAAGTGCCCGAGATGTCCGGCGGCGAGCAGCAGCGGGTCGCCATCGCCGTCGCCCTGGCCAACACCCCGCAGCTCGTCCTGGCCGACGAACCCACCGGTGAGCTGGACAGCGAGACCTCGGAGGAGGTGTTCGGGGCGCTGCGCAAGGCCAACGGCGAACTGGGCGTGACCGTGGTCATCGTGACCCACGACCCGCTGGTGTCGGAGCGCGTCGATCGTACGATCGGCATCCGCGACGGGCGTACCAGCAGCGAGACGCTCCGCCGCGAGGGCGTCGCCGAGGAGTACGCCGTGCTCGACCGCGTGGGACGGCTGCAGCTGCCCCGCGACTTCATGAACGCCCTGGACATGGAGCGCCGGGTGCGCCTCGAGCTCGAATCGGACCACATCGGCGTGTGGCCGGCCCGAGAGGAGCCCTCCAATGAGCAGTGAGCCCCTGGTCGTCGTCGAAGGGGTGCGCAAGGTTTATCGCACCGGGCCGAAGGAGGTCGTGGCGCTGCGGGAGGTGTCGTTCTCGGCGTACCCCGGCGAGCTGATCGCCATCCGCGGCCGGTCGGGGTCCGGCAAGACGACCCTGCTGAACCAGATCGGCGGACTCGACCGGCCCGACGCCGGGCGCGTCGTCGTGGCGGGGGCCGAGGTGACCTCCATGTCCGAGGACGACCTGCTGGCGCTGCGCCGCGACGTGGTGGGGTTCGTGTTCCAGTCGTTCGGGCTGATCCCGGTGCTGTCGGCGGCCGAGAACGTCGGCGTGCCGATGCGGCTGGCCCGCACCCCGGTCGCGGAGCGGGACGCCCGCGTGCGCGTGCTGCTCTCCCTCGTCGGGCTGGAGCAGCACGTCAACCAGCGGCCGTACGAGCTGTCGGGCGGCCAGCGGCAGCGGGTGGCGATCGCCAGGTCGCTGGCCAACCGGCCCCGGCTGCTGGTCGCCGACGAGCCCACCGGACAACTCGACTCGCAGACCGGGCGGCAGATCATGGAGCTGCTGCGCGCCCTGGTCCGCAGTGAGGGCGTCACCGCGCTCGTCGCCACCCACGACCCGAGCCTCATCACGCTGGCCGACCGGGTGCTGGAGATCAGCGACGGAGTCCTGCGGGAGGCCGCGCCCCTGGAGATCAGCGACTGAGCCCTGCGGGGGGCCGCGCCCCTGGGGAGCCGGTCGCTGGAGGCTTGACGGACGAGATCGCGGCCAGGTTCGCCACGGCCACGGCGACCGCTCCCGTCAGCAGCAGCCCGGTCATGCCCACGAGGCCCGCGAGCGGCGCCGCCACGGCCAGCCCGAACGGCCGCGACGCGAACGAGATGAGCTGATCGAAGGCCCGCACCCGGCCCAGCGCGCCCTCGGGGATCTCCTCGGCGACGACGGTCTCCCACAACGGGCTGAGCAGCCCGAGCCCGAACATCGCCACGAAGTACGCCGCCGCGATCAGCACCACGTTCGCCGACACCGCCAGCGCCACCAACGGCAGCAGGTACAGCGCGGCGGCCACCTGGACGACGACCAGCGGCCGGCGGACGGGCAGCCTCGGCACCAGGAACACCCCCGCGACCAGGCCGACCGTGCCGCACTGCACGATGAGCACCCAGCTGGCCTCGCCGCCGAGGTGCTTGACCGCGGTCAGCGGGCCGAGGGTGAGGAACAACCCGGCCATGAAGTGCCATACGCCGTGGCCGAGCACCGACTTGAGGAACCACGGCCGCGTCTTGACCTCGCGCCACCCCTCGGCCAGGTCCTTGGCGAAGGTGTTCCGGGCTCTCTCGGGCTGCTTGGCCGTACGAACTCCGCCGAGGGTGAGCGCCGAGCAGGCGAACAGCGCGGCGGTGAGCAGCGCCGCCCACCCCGGGCCCGCCACCAGCACCACGCCACCCGACAGGGCGGGCGCGAGCACGCTGGACGTGCTGGTGGCCACGCCGATGCGGGCGTTCACGCGTAGCCGCTCCGGGCCCGGCACCACGGCCGCGACCAGCCTCGGTACGGCCGGCATGCCGAACGCGATCGCCACCCCCGCCACCGCGGACAAGATGGCCAGGTCGAGCACGCGGCCGACGCCCATCAGCAGCTCGATCCCGATGGCGACCTGGGAGAGGCCGCGGACCAGGTCGGCCACCAGCGCCACCCGCTCGGGCCGGAACCGGTCGGCCAGCACCCCGCCGACCGGGAGGAGCAAGAGGAGGGGGATCAACTCGCAGGCCAGTACGACGCCGAGGGCCTCGGCCGAGCCTGTGGTGCGCAGGACGGCAAGGGTGAGGGTGGTGGGGATCAAGGCGGTGGCCAAGGCGGAGATGGCTCGCCCGAGCAGAAGTCTCATGGGAGGGGAGATTAATTCGCTGGCTAATGTTTCGTCAACTAAATACTTGCTGGCTTAGGATTGGTGGGTGGACTCGATGAACGCGGGCGACTCGGCGGACTCCGGCTCCGGCTCCGGCTCCGGAGACTCTGTTGATCGGCATCTGGCGCGGTGGCGGGGCAAGGCGCCGTACGACGAGCGGGTGGAGGGGGTCGTGACGCGGATGCAGTTCCTCGTCAAGCACCTGCGGCAGACGAAGGAGGCGGCGCTGGCGGAGGTGGGGATGCAGGACTTCGAGTTCGAGACGCTGCATCGGCTGGTGGCCAGCTCGGGCTCCGCGACGCCTTCGGAACTGGCCGCGGAGCTGATGCTGTCGCCCGCCGGGATGACCGGCCGCCTCGACACGCTGGAGAAGTCAGGCCTGGTGCGCCGCCTGCGCAGCACGGACGACCGCCGCCGGGTCGACGTGGAGCTGACGGACCGGGGGCACGAGCTGTGGACGGAGGCCATGCGGATCCGGGGGGAGGTGGAGGCCGCGATGGTCTACGCGCTGGATCCGGCGGAGCAGGCGACCCTGGACGGCCTGCTCAAACGCCTCCTGGTGAACGTGGAATCCACCCGCTGACCCTGGTCAGGTGCGCCGGGGTTTCGCGGAACCGCAGCCGGTCAGGTGCGGCGGAGTTCGCGGAACTGCAGCCGGTCAGGTGCGGCGGAGTTCGCGGAAGAAGCTCGTCAGCTCGTCCTGGAGAAGGGCCGGCTCCTCCAGGGGCAGGAAGTGGCCGCCTCTGCCGGGCTCGCTCCAGTGCCGGATGTCCGTGAGGGCCCGCTCGGCGATCGTCCGCGGAAAGCCGGCCATCACCGGCTCGTGGCTCAGCGTGACCGCCGCGGGCACGGTGATGGGCGGCCGCGCGGAGTTGTGCTCGAAGTCGAAGTATTGCCTGAACGAGGTGCCGATCGAGCCCGTCGCCCAGTAGAGGGTGAGGATCGTCAGCAGGGTGTCCCGGTCGAAGCGCGTCTCCACCTCGCCGTGACAGTCGCTCCAGTCCCGGTACTTGTCCACGATCCAGGCGGCCAGCCCGACCGGCGAGTCCAGCAGCGCGGCGGCGATGGTGTCAGGCCGCGTGCCCATGATGGCGCTGTAGCCGGCGTCACCCTCGTCATAGACGGCTTCCGCGTCGAGGAACGCCTGCTCCTCCGCCGACAGCGGCGGAACCTCCAGCGACGCCGGGAACGGCGGATGGATCAGGTGAATCCCGATCACCTGCTCCGGATAGAGCGCCCCCAGCCACCCGGTCGCCGCGCCGCCGATGTCACCGCCGAACGCGCCGTAACGCTCGTAGCCCAGCACCTCGGTCATCAGCGCGTGCAACGTCCGCGCCATCGCCGCCCTGGTCAGCGGCTCAGCGGGCAGCTCGGAATAGAGGAAACCGGGCATGGACGGGATCACCACGTCGAACGCGTCATCCGGATCGCCCCCGAACCGTCCCGGATCGGCCAGCCTGGCCGCCAGCGGCAGCATCTCCACGAAGCTGCTCGGCCACCCGTGGCTCAGCAGCAACGGCATGGGCGCGGGCCCGTTGCCGGGGATCTTCAGGAAGTGCGTGCGCGTGCCGTCGATGTGCGCCATGCCGTGCGGCAGGGAGTTCAGCTCGGCCTCACGTGCCCGGAAGTCGAAGCCCTCGGCCCAGTAGCCGACCAGTTCACGTAGGTAGCCGGGATCCGCGCCGCCGTGCCACGTCCGCTCCCCTCCTGGGTCCCCGGGCCGCGTGGGGTCGCCGAACCGCGTGTTACGCAGCCGGCTCCGCAGGTCGTCCAGCACGTCGTCCGGCACCTCAATACGAAACGGCGACCAGCTCACATATCCTCCACCAACCGACAGGAGGCGCCCATCGCCCTCCGACGCTTCGCGACCTTACCGGGGCGCCGACTGCTGGCCCATCGGTTATTGGGGCGGGTTGTCAGCTACCGGCCCGTACGATTCCGGGGCGTCGGCTACCGGCTCGTACGGATACCGGGGTCGGTGTCGGCTACCGGCCCGTCCGGTTCCGGGGTGTCGGCTACCGGCCCGTACGGTTGGCGACGATCACCTGCACCGTATGTTCGAGCGCGTACGCCGGGTCGGCGCCGCCGCCCTTGACCTGCTCGTCCGCGTCGGCCACCGCCTGGATGGCGCGGGACAGGCCCTCCGGACCCCAGCCGTTCAGCTGCCGCTTGACGCGGTCGATCTTCCACGGCGGCATGCCCAGGTGGCTCGCCAGCTGCCCGCCCCTGAGGTTGCGCGGCGCTCCGCCGACCTTGGCCAGGCCCCTCAGCCCACCCGCCAGCGCGCTCACCAGCAGCACGGGGGCCACCCCGGTGCCGAGCGCCCAGCGCAGCTGCTCCAGCGCCTCGGCCAGCCGCCCTTCGAGCGCCGAGTCGGCCACGTTGAACCCGGTGACCTCCGCCCGCCCCTTGTGATAGCGGGCCACGGCCGCCGCGTTGATCGTCTTGTCTTCCGTGTCGAACACCAGCTGGTTGCAGGCCGCGGCCAGCTCCCGCAGATCGTTGCCCACCGCCTCGAGCAGTGCCTGCGCGGCGTCGCTCGAAATGCCGCGCCCCGCCCGCTTGATCTCGCCCTTGACGAAGTCGAGCCGCTCCCCGGCCTTGGTGACCTTGGTGACGGTGACGACTTGCGCCCCCGCCTTCTTGACCCCGTCGACCAGCGCCTTGCCCTTCACCCCGCCCGGATGGACCAGGATGAGCACGGTGTCGTCAGAGGGATGCGCCGCGTACTTCACGACCTCGGCGATGACGTCCTTGACGAGATCCTGCGCGGACCGGATCACCACCACGGAACGATCGCCGAAGAGCGACGGCGAGGTCAGCTGGGTCAGCTCCCCCAGCGCCACCTTCCCGCCGATCAGATCGTGCACCTCCGCACCGCCCTCGGCCGCCCGCGCCGTGGCGATCACTCCACTGACCGCCCGCTCGGCCAGCAGCTCCTCGTCGCCGACGACCAAGGTCACGAGTGCTGGGTCTGTTGCCGCCATGTCGTGCAGCATGCCATGCGACACCGACAAGCCGGTACTCGACGACGACGCTTCCGATCACGTCGTACTGGACCCTCGCCCCAGACTTCGCAGGTAGGCCGCCACGCGGTGGTTGCCGCCATGCTCGGCCCAGCCCAGCGGGGTCGCGTCGTAGGCGATGTCCTTGATCGCCGGGTCGGCGCCGAGCTCGATCAGTGTCTCGGCCGTCTCGACGTCGTCGTTCCAGGCCGCCGCGTGCAGCGGGGTGGATCGACGCAGGTGGTTCACGTCGAAGCCGAGACCGGCGAGCAGCCGTACCGCCGCGGGCTTGCGCTGCTCGGCCGCGCTGACGATCAGCCCGGGGAATCGGGCGAGCGCCCGCGCGAGCGGTTCCGGGCCGAATCCGGCCACCGCGTCGGCGTCGGCGCGCATGCAGGCGGCGGTGAACGCCTCCATCTCGTCCAGCACCGCCGAAGCGCCTGCCGCGGCGAGCAGTTCCGCGACCTCGGTGTGCCCGTTCAGCAGGGCGAGCTCGTAGGGCGTGCGTCCGCCGTACGCCGGATGCCCGCCCACGCCGTTCACCTCCGCGCCGTGTGCCAGGAGCAGCCGGGCTCGCCGCGGGCCGCCCCGCAGCGCGGCGGTGGCCAGTTCGTCGCGCAGCATCTGCTGCGGGGACTGCAGCGTCGGCCCCAGCCGGGCATGCCACGGGCCGCCCTCGCCCCGGCCCAAGCCGAACTCCAGCAGCAGCTGAAGGTGGGCGGTGTCGTCGGAGCAGGCACCGCCGAGCCCGAGGTTGTAGAGCGTCTGGCTGTCGTTGGGGTCCGCCCCGGCCTCCAGCAGCAGTCTGGCCAGCGCCAAGCCCTGTGGATGCGGTGGCTCGTGGCCCTCTCCTCCACCGAATGCGCCCGTGAGCACGGTGAACGGCGAGGTCAGCCCGTCCCACAGGAATCCGGCGTTCGGATCGGCGCCATGGTCGAGGAGGAGCCCGGCCGCTGCCACGTACCGGCCGGGAGCGTTGAGCCGCGCGTAGACCAGGTACAGCAGCGGCTCCCACCCGAAGGGGCCGCCCTGCGTCCGGGCGAGCCGCGGATCTTCGGCCAGCACGTCGGCCAGCGCATCGGCCGAGCCGGTGACCGCCATGGTGAAGACGTTCGCGGTGGGCAACCGCGGATGCCGGGCCAGCAGCAGGTCGGCGTCCGCGGTCCGGCCCGGGTGGTCCGTGCCGTAGGTGAGGCAGGCGAGCCGCAGGAACTCCGCCGGCAACTCCTGGCTCGGTGGGACCCGGTGCGGTGAGCGGGAGTAGCGCTCGACGGTGCCGAGGTGTTCTTTCAGCCTTGGCCAGCTCGCGAAGCCGTACATGCGGGCGGTGACGAGCTGCGCGTCGGCCAGCCTGAGCGTCTCGGGCGGCCGGGGATGGAACTCGGCGACGAGCCCGAGCGCCTCGGGAACTCCCGCCTTCACCCGCTGAAGGAGCGTCTTGCCCTGCTTGCGGAGCCGTTCAAGGCTGGGATTGTCGGGCAGGCGATGGATGGGCACGAGGGCCTCCTTTCCGTCTGGCCTGGCGTCCGCATGATCAGGCCGGAAAAGAGGTCGGGCCGGGTCGTTCGAAGAGCATCAGGTGGGCTTAGCCCTGTCCGCGGACCGGTGGCGCCCTGAGCGCGCACCCCCCAGCCTACGCCGACGATCACGCCGTCTACCGCTCACCGGGCCGTCCGGTCGCCCGTAGTGACAGCGGAGCATCTGAAGCAAGCAACGGTCACATCCGGATTAACCGTACTCAATGGTTTCTCCATGATTTTCAAGAAACCCTACAGACGTGAGGCCGAACTCGGGCGTAGCTTCGAATCAACTTCATCGCCCGAGCCGAGGTGGCCCATGACAAGTCACAGCACAATAATGGAAGCGCGAATGTCGCTCGCCGTCAGGCTCAAGGATTTGCGCACCACCCACACCGATGGCGGCCGGCGAATGACCGGCGAACGCCTGGCCGAGGCCATGGGGTGGCGCGGGCGCAAGTCCCGCATCTCCAAAATCGAGAACGGCCAGCAGGTCCCGAGCGACGACGACATTCGCGCCTGGGCCACCGCCTGCGGAGCCGAACACGAAATACCCGACCTGCTCGCCGCCGCCCGCCATATCGACACGCTCTACACCGAATGGCGCCGCCTGGAGCGGAACGGACTGGGCCAGGTCCAGGAGACGTTCATCCCGCTGTACGAGCGCACGACCCGATTACGCGTGTGGCAGCACTCCACGGTCCCCGGCCTGCTGCAGACCGAGGCGTATGCCCGCGCCCATCTGTCCACGATCATCGCCTTCCGCGGCATAACCGATGACCTGGACCGAGCCGTGGCGGCGCGCATGGCGCAGCAGCAGTCGCTCGGCGGCGTACGGCGCTTCGTGTTCGTCCTCGGCGAGCAGACGCTGCGCACCCCCATGGTGAACCCCACAGGAATGAACGCCCAGCTCGACAGGCTGGCCACCTATACCCGGGACAATCCCTACGTCAGCCTCGGCATCCTGCCGTACAGCCGCAAACCACCCGTCATGCCGCCGGAGAACTTCTGGCTGTACGACGCCACCGAGGTCCGGGTGGACGGTGTGGCCGCGCAGTTCCGGATCAAGAAACCGGACGATGTCGCCGTCTACGAGAAAGCGTTTACCGCACTGGCTGAAGTGGCCGTTTACGGGCCACTCGCGCTGTCGTGTATCGACGCGGCTCGCCCAGATCTTTAAGAAACTTTTCGAAACTTACTTGAGCGGCCACAACGCTGATTCGTACCTTCGAGTCGGACCACTTCGCGGCGGCCGGAAGGCTCACGGACTTCCAAAACCCCGGCCGCCGCAAGCAAGCACCACCTCCGTGAGGAAGTCGCTGTGTCCCCCACCGCCTTACCTGCGGGCACCTCCGCACACCGGCCCGCGTTACCTGTGAACATCTCCGCACGTCCGATCGCACTACTCGCGGACACCACCGCACACCCATCCGCCCTATTCGCGGACACCACCGCACACCCATCCGTATTACCCGCGGACACCACCGCACACCCATCCGTATTACCCGCGGACACCACCGCACGCCCATCCGCACTTATCCGCGGACACTTCCGCGCGTCCGCCCACAGCTGGAGCACGGCAATGATCCCCCTGCTGGACCCGTCGGCCCTGACCCACCCGTGCGACCTCATCAATCAGGGCCTGCTCGATCAGTCGGTCGAGCGATTCGCACGCGCCCACGGCACCGACGACCTGGCCGGGGAGGCGCTCCGCCCCGTGGCCGAGCCGGTCGGCGCCAGCGCACAAACCCCGCGCACCCCCGCTCCCCCGCTCGACGCTCTCCCGCTCGACGCTCTCCCGCTCGACGCCGAACTGCGGATCTCAGACGGCAGACGCGGTCAGTGGGATTCGGGCTGCGCCGACGACTCCGGAAATGGAGGATTACGATGACCCGGCAGCAATGGGAAGACCTCCCGGCAAGCGTGCGCGAAACGGTAGAACTCGAGTGCGGCGGCCCAGTCATCAAGGCGGAGCCCGCCGGCGAAGGCACTATGCCCGGACTCTCGGCCCGGCTCCAGACCGAGAACCACAGCGTGTTCATCAAGGCCGTCGAGGCCTCCGGACCCGCTGCCAAGGCGCACCGTACGGAGTCCTGGACGGCGAACGTGCTGCCTGAGGAGACTCCCGCACCCCACCTGCTGTGGCGAGGGCAGCAGGACGGGTGGCTGGTGACCGTGTTCGAGTACATCAACGACAACAGCCGCCACGTCGACCTGACACCCGGCTCCCCCGACCTGCCCGCCGTCCTGGACACGGTCTCCCTGCTCGGCGCCCTGCTCACGCCCTGTCCCAGGGGAGCGGCGCCGGTCATCGACAACATCCTGCCGCTCCTGGCCAAGCACTCCCACCTGCGCGACAAGGGCGTCCCGGCGGACCGCGACCTGTACGACACCGCGATCGAACGCTTCGAACCACGCGACCTCCGCGGCAACACGCTGCTCCACTACGACCTCTGCTCGAACAACATGCTCATTTCGCAGGGGCGCGTGTACGCGATCGACTGGTCGTTCTCCGCTCGGGGCGCGGCCTGGATCGACGCGGCCATGCTCGCCCCCCACCTCGTCGAAGCCGGGCACACCCCAGCGGAGGTGGACGAACTGCTGTCCCGCGTACCGTCGTGGTCGTCCGCGCCGCCCGACGCGGTGATCGGGCTGGCCGCCCTGTGGACGCGATTCCGCACCTACAAGGCCCGGTACGGGCCAGAGGAGAGGCGCGAGTTCCGGGCCAGGACGGCGGACGCGGGGAGGACGTGGCTCACGTACCGGCAGTCCCTGTGACGTGCCGAGCCACTGACGTGCCGAGCCACTGACGTGCCGAGCCACTGACGTGCCGAGCCACTGACGTGTCGATCCACCGACGTGTCGAGCCACTGACGTGTCGATCCACCGACGTGTCGATCCACCGACGTGCTGCGCCCTGTACGCGCTGAGCCGTCTTACATGCTGAGCCGTCTTACATGCTGAGCCGATGACCTGCTGAGCCCGCGCCGGAGGCGCCCGCCCAGACAAGGGGCGCTCGCCGGGAGGGGGGCGAGCGCCCTTCGCCTGGGCGGGCGCCTTTGCTTTGGCGCCCGCCTTTGCTCTGAGAGGGCATTGCGCGAGTTGATGCCCCTTTTGTCCTTTGCCTTGGGGAAGGCGGGCTGGTCAGGGCGTTATCAGCCGGGCTGGGGGCGTGGCTGA